>CAWJER010000010.1:0-153227 GCA_963841925.1 uncultured Acidimicrobiales bacterium | reverse complement strand
GTGTCACACTCCGGCGCATGGGTGGGGCATGTCGGCCCTTGCCGTCGCGGCTCTGGAGTCGACACCTAGCTCTGGTGGGATGCAAGCTCGTAGAACTGTTTCAGCGCCCCGGCATAACCCGATGGATTCTGCAACCAGTGGACATGTCCGGAGTCCCGAAGCGTCACCTGCGTCGCGTTTGGGTACCGGGACCTGACGATCTCGCGTCCGGAAGCGAAGATGTCCCATTCTCCGTAGAGCACGAGCACAGGGCCTTGGTATGTCGAGACGCTTCCCAGGACGCCAGAGTCTTCCTTCGAAATGGCTCTGTCGGTCTTCATCATCGCGGTTGGAGAACAGCCCGCGATCCACGTCGGATCAGGATCCGGGGCAGACCGAGGATCCACGAAATAGTTGTGCCAGGTCTCGGTCATCACGTGACGCATCGCCCAGGCACCGATCGGACCGGGGATGACGAGACCGGATCCGTAGGCGTAGAACCGGGCAGTACCCACCACGCCCGCCCGGCCACGCTCGATCTGGAAGGACTCTCGCTTCGTTCGCTTCCATTCATGGCCCACGCCGAGCGACGAACTGGACAGAGCCAGACTTCTGACCCGGTGCGGGAAGGCCCAGGTGTACGCCTGGGCGAGCAGGCCACCCCATGAGTGCCCGAGGACGTGCCAGGTCTCATGACCGAACGAAACCCGAATGCTCTCGAGATCATCGAGATAGACACCCAGATCGAAGCGACCGTCACTGCACGTCGACCGTCCGACACCACGCTGGTCGAAGGTAATGCACTGGAACTCGGGAAGCAGGGGAGCGTTGGAGCCCCGCATGTAGTCAGGCACTCCGGGCCCACCGTGCAGGAGGAGCAGCGGTTCACCGTCAGAATCATCCCGTTCGACCGAGAGGACGGCACCGGTGGAGTTCACACTCGAAGTGCCCACGCCCCCATTGTCGGACGGTTGCGCCCACTGCGACCAGGGCCATCCGACCCGATGACCATCGGAGAGCTGGCCTTCTGTCGTGACGCAACGAGCGACATCAGTAGGCACTGGCGCAACCCGTGCGTGCCAGCGCGCCTGGCGTTCGCCTCAGCACCTTCGGGGTGGGTTCCTCTCGATGGCTGATTGGGTATCCCACATCGCCGGGTGTGGGGGCGCTATTGCCAGGCGAAGTGCGTTCAGGGCGATCACGGCCCCGGGTCGAATCTATTCATCGCGCCGGCATCAGAAATGCCTGAGCCGGTCAGGGAGTCCTCCGGCGAAGGGTTGTTGCCCCCAGAGCCAATGCCGCGACGAGGAATCCCCCGACCACGGTCACGTCCACGAGGAACTGGGTTGTGACGGCAGCGTGGGTACTGAGCTGTTGCGTGGCGTCGACGGCATAGGACATCGGCAACAGATAAGAAATCCAATGGAGCACGGTGGGCAGCTCGACTCGCGGCACAATAATCCCGCACAACAGCAGCTGCGGGAGGATGAAGGCGGGCATGAACTGCACAGCCTGGAACTCATTTGTGGCGAGAGCGCTCACCGACAGGCCCAGCGCTGTGCCTAGCAGCGCGTCGAGCACCGCAACCACGACGACCAGCCACGCTGCGCCCCGCACTGTCATGCCGTAGGGCCCGAAACACAGTCCGGAGACCACCAGGGCTTGGAAGATCGCCGCCAATCCGAATGCGATCGCATATCCGAGCACAAAGTCCGCTTTCCCCATGGGCATTGTGAGCAGGCGCTCGAGCGTCCCGCCTGTGCGTTCTCGCAAGGTCGCCACTGAGGTGACAAGGAACATCACAATCAGCGGAAAAATGCCGAGCAACTGTGGCCCGAAGGTGTCGAATTCGTGGTCACGGCCGTGGAGGATCCAGGCCAGCAATCCCATCAGCACGGCCGGAACCGCCACAAGCAATGCAACGGTTCGCGGGTCGTGGCGAAGCTGCCGGAGCACTCGCCCAGCCGTGGCACGGGTCCGCCGCCAGCTCAAAGGTTCCCCTCATCGCGTGTCGGGACGTCGCCCTCTCCAGGAACGTTGTTATCAACCAGTCCAGGAACGTTGTTCTCAATCAGCGCCACGAAGGCCGACTCGAAGTCCTCGCTGCCCGTGCTCGACAGCAGACCCGAAGGGGTTGTGTCCGCCAAGATCCGCCCGTCGCGCATCAGCAGCAGGCGCTCACAGCGTTCCGCTTCGTCCATGACGTGACTGGAGACGAGCAGCGTCGTCCCTGCAGCCGCCAACCGGTGGAACAGCGACCACAGACTTCGGCGCAGTAGGGGATCGAGGCCGACGGTTGGCTCGTCAAGGACTAGGACGCTCGGTGAACCCAAGAGTGCAGTGGCCAGCGACACCCGCGCTCGTTCGCCACCAGATAGTCGTCCGACCATCGAGGCGGCATGGTGGCGGAGATCGACATCGGTCAGCACGGACTCGACGGCCTCCGACGACGCACCCAGGATGGTGGCGAAGTAGGACAGGTTTTCCCTCACGGTCAGGTCCCCGTAGACCGACGGCACTTGGGTGACATAGCCCACCCGGTCACGCAGCTGTTGCGACCCTGCCGGCTCGCCGAGCAACAAAATGCTTCCTGAGGTGACCACCTGCGTGCCCACAAGAGATCGCATGAGCGTCGTCTTCCCGCACCCACTCGGGCCCAGCAGTCCGACCAGTGTCCCCGCTGCCAGCTCGAAGCTCACATTGTCCACGGCACATGTACGACCACGTTCGACCGTCAGATGCGCTACGCGGACCGCAGGGGCCGCTGACTTCGGAGCCCGATTGGTCACGAGATCATCCTCGCGGATTTGTGGGTTGACCGCAGAGATCCAAGCGTTTCAATTCGAATGGCTCATGCTCATGCTCAGTTCGAACATCGAAGGCCTGTCCTCTGTTTTGCCTTCCGAAATCCGCCTGCGGCACTGAGGCTGTGCCCCCAATCGCCGGGGAGCGGGTCAGTCGCTCGCCGACTGGTCCCTGGGGCCATGCCGGAAGTTCATGCTTAAATATTGGGGATGCATTCGTTACGCGAGTTGCCCAAGGGCTACTGGGGACTCTGGGCGATCGGCATGATCGCGTTGGGTTGGGCTCTTTTCGCTTTTGTCTGGAGCTTCCTCCATCCCGAGCACAGTGCTGCCCGTCTGGCGGCCACGTTCGTGCCGCTGATGATTGGGCTGGGTATCAATCTGGTCATCTCACTGCGAAGGAACGACTGGAAGTTCTCGGGTTCCAATCGGAGCCCGAACTCAATCTGACCGACCGTAGATCCCTCGAATCGACGATTCGAGGTGCCCCTGATAACGCCGGGTCGGTGGTCACTGCAGCCAGCGAATCCGCCGGCTATGACCGACGGGAGATCTTGAAGACTGGGAACTGAGGAGCAATGCGCTCAAACTCGTCCAACGGTGCGTTTCGGTCGATGGGCACATGCGGTCGTGCTCCTGGAGCTACTTGAACCGCCCTGGTCCGCGTGGAGACCTTTCCGCTTGGAATGGATGGTGCCATGCCAGCGAACCAGGGATCCCAGAAGAGGTACCCGCCTGAGTCGAAGGAGCGGGCCGTCAGGATGGTCTTCGAGACCATCGCCGAGACCGGAGAGCGCCACGGCGTGATCGGCCGGGTGGCCCGACAACTCGGGATCGGCGACCAGTCGTTGCGGACCTGGGTGGCCCAGGCCGAGGTCGAGGGCGGCGAGCGAGCGGGCCTCACCGCCGAAGAGCGGGCCGAGCTGAAGCAGCTCCGCAAGGAGGTCCGGGAGCTCCGGCGATCCATCCTTTTCACGTCCGGCTTCTTCCTTGGAGCGGATGACATCGGAGAGACCGGCAGCCTGGGCGACTTGGTTCCCAATGTGGATCTCGACAGCGTGCGGCGCCAGATCCTCGAAACCGGCGGGCATCGCGGCAGGTTTGAATACCAAGTCGAAGGCGCCGTCCGATGACACCAAGTTGAGCATGTCCACGTTGGCCAAGAAATCGGCATCGTGGGAGAAGGCCAGACCTTCGGGAATGTCGGCGACCCGTATGTGGGCGTCGAGTTCTCGAAGGGCCGAGGAGAGCCGGGTCAAGTTCTCGGCAGTGCGGCTCGGCGTGAAGTCAATGTCGCAGGTGGCACCCAGTGGCGCCCCTTGCGCGATGGCCGCGAAGGCACCGATCACGACATAGCGGACACCGTGGCGATTGAGCACTTCGAGTAGGTGCTCGAATGGGGCGGGTTCGAGGCTCACCTCGACTTGGCGTTCGCAGCCACGGCTGCCATGTTGCGGCGATGGCGGGCGAGCTCGCCGGCTCGCTCCGCTGAGGAACGGTGCTCCTCCCCTGCGTTCAGCACCTGGTCGTGATCATCGCGGGGCATGAGCCGGAACCGGAGCTCCAATCCGGCTCCGGCCAGGATTCGCTGAATCGTCGGGATGCTCGGCTCGCGCTTGCCCGACTCGATACGGGCGATTTCCGATTGGGTCACCCCTGCACGCTCGGCCAGTTCGCGCTGGGAGAGCCCTGCTTGCTGGCGAGCAAGCAACAGAAGATTGCCGGCCGTCGAGGGAGATGCCGTTGCCATGGACTCATGATAGCTGATGAGCTATCGCACCAATTCGGCGGCAGTCGCGCAGCCGGCGATCGGGGGCACCCCAACCCATGCGATGGCCACCGATTGCTCGTGCTTACCCCCGGTGAAAAAGTAGGCAAATGCCATGGACACCGGATACCGTTTTTGTCGAGGGATTGGATTTCTTCTCGGCATCCGTAGAATTACTTCACGACCTCGACTGGAGCAGACCCTCGCCATGCTCGGAGTGGACGGCCTTGGATGTTCTGGGCCATGTCGGCACTGCCGTTCGGTTTGGCACCGACCTACTATCCGGGGGACAGCCCGAGTGGTCGCCCACCGATCCGCCAGGTGCCGCTGTCGATGGCGATCCGCACTCCTGGTGGAGTGCGCTCGTAGCTCCCGCTCGTAGGGCCGTTGCGAGGACTGACCTGAGGCTGATGGTGGATTCGCCAGGCGGCCGACGCTCTGTCGCCGACGGCTTGAGCTTCCCGGCGTTGGACCTCTTCATCCACGCCTGGGACTTGGCTCGTAGCGCCGGTCGGGATGTCGAGATTCCTACAGAGGCAATCGACTTTGCCAGCGTCATCTTTGAGCCAATCCCCGAGGACCAGATGCGTAGCCCACGGGTGTTCGGAGAGGCACTGGCTCCACCGGCCTTATCCAGCGAAAGTGAGAGCTTCATCGCCTGGACGGGCCGCGACCCTCGATGGGCGCAACCGAGAAACTGACCTCGTGGCGTCTCGCGTCCCGGAGCCGGTGTCGTGGGACACCCACCGATTTGCACCGCCGCTCGCTGCACTCGGCCGGTGCGCCTTGCGGATGGGGCACTTGCCATGCGGAGGCAGGCGCTCTACCGTCGCTCAGCGATGAGCGAGATCGACGAGCGATACCGGCGCGTCACAGGTGATTTCACAGCCCGTGTCCGTGCGGTGCCTTTGGGCGCGTGGGACAATCCGTCACCCTGCGAGGGCTGGAGAGCTCGTGATGTGGTTGGTCACCTCACGAGCTGGATTCCCGCATTCTTCGGCACCTACGGCCTGAAGTTTCCACAGGTGCCGTCGGTCCAGGATGATCCTGTTGCCGCATGGGAGACGGTGCGGGTGACGCTCGCCCAGGCACTCGCAGATCCGGTGCTCGCCGCAAGGACCGTCGAGACCCCGTTCAGCACCCAGTCGCTGTCCGAGACCGTCGACATGATCGTCATCGGTGACGTATTCACGCATACCTGGGATCTCGCCCGCGCAACCGGACAGGACGAGACGCTCGACCCAGAGCAGGTTCAGCGGATGATTGCAGGCATGGGAGCGATGCCGGAGGAGGCCCTTAGGGCCGACGGCATGTTCGGCCCGCCAATCGAGGTCTCCGCCGATGCGGATGACCAGACCAAACTTCTTGCCTATTTCGGTCGGCGGGCGTAGCTGCGAACCGGCGTTTGGAGGCACCTACCTACGGTGCGATCGTCTTCCCACCCCATTCTTCGGGAGCCATATCTGTCATTGTCTCAGAGAAGGTCCAGTGGTGGCCTTCAAGGTCCTCGACGGTGTACTGGCGCTCACCGAAAGGCATATCAGTTGGCTCTGTAAGAACCCGCGCCCCGACTAATCGAGCCCGTTCACAGTGGGCGCGGCAATCCTCCACCCTCACGAGGACAGAGTGTGTGACCCCATCAGATCGCGGTGGCCTGCGGTCCCCATGCGCGTCTCCGACAATGAGTGCGCCATCTCCGAACTGAAGCTGCGAACGGTGGTCCTCGCCGATCTGTACTCGTTCGGCAAATCCGAATGCATCAGCCAGCCAACGCACTGCCTCCCGAACGTCTGAGTAAGTCAACACTGGAATCACAGTTGCGTTAGGTACAGAGCGGTTCGTCTTCAAGCGAGTCCTCCGTGTTTAGGTAACCAAGGTACCGCCCCGATGTCCCAAGAGTCCGTTCCCGGTCGGCTTGCTGACGGAAGGCAGACAGCCCCGGTCCCGGAGTTCGGGGATATTTAGCGTTGTTGCGAGGGATCCACGCAGTTGGGCGGAGCTCTTCGTAGGGTGCGCCGGGTCGGGTGGGTTTGCCCCAGGTTTGGTTGACATCACTTTCGCGAGGCCAGTCCTCGCGGGAAGGATGGTGGCCGGGTCCCCGTGAGCTGATCCACCCGTTGTGCGAGTCCAATCCCCATCATGGGGGAAGGAGGACCACACAACATGAAACGACGCCGGCACACGCCCGAGCAGATCATCCGCAAGCTGGCCGAGGGCGACAAGCTCCTCGGTGAGGGCAAGACCATCGAGGAGGTTTCTCGCCATCTCGAGATCACCGAGTCGACCTGGCATCGGTGGCGGAACCAGTATGGCGGCATGAAGGCCAACGACGCCAAGCACCTGAAGGAGCTGGAGAAGGAGAACCAGCGCCTGAAGAAGATCGTGGCCGACCAGGCACTCGACATCGACATGTTGAAGGAGCTGAACCGGGGAAACTTCTAGCCCCGGACCGCCGCCGGAGGGCCGTCGTGGCCCTCTGTGAGCAGTTCGGGGTCTCCGAACGCCGTGCTTGTCGTCTCGTCGACCAGCCCCGGTCCACCCAACGCCTGCCAGCTCCCGTACCCACCGACGAGGAGCTGGCCCTGCGTGCGTTCCTCCGGGGCTTCTCCCGGCGTCGTCCCCGGTGGGGGTGGCGACGAGCTGCCAAGGCAGCGCGGGACGCTGGCTGGGTGGTCAACAACAAGCGGATCCACCGCCTGTGGCGGGACGAGGGCCTGCGTGTGCCCTACAAGAAGCGCAAGAAGCCCCTCCGGGGCATCGGAGCAGTCGTCGGGGCGATGTGCCCGATCCGACCCAACGTGGTGTGGGCGCTCGACTTCCAGTTCGACCAGACCACCGACGGGCGGATGCTCAAACTCTTGAACGTCATCGACGAGTACACCCGCGAGTGCCTGGCCATCGACACCGAGCGCTCGATCGACGCCGACGGGGTCGTGCGCTGCCTCGACCGCTTGGCCAACGAGCGAGGCGCACCCGTCTACGTGCGGTTCGACAACGGTCCCGAGTTCATCGCCTACGCCGTCCGAGACTGGTGCCGGTTCAACGGAACCGACACCGTGTTCATCGACCCCGGCTCACCCTGGCAGAACGCCTGGATCGAGTCGTTCAACGGAAGGCTCCGGGACGAGTACCTGAACGGCCGGCTTTTCGAGACCCTGCTCGAAGCTCAGGTCCTCCTCGAAGACTGGAGGATCGACTACAACATGAACAGGCCCCACAGCGCCCACGGCTGGCTCACCCCGGTCGAGTTCGTCGAGGCCTGGACCAACCAACAGCAGCTACAGCTCGCATAGCGCGTGGCTCAGCTATCGGGGTCCGGTCACTCGCAACACGCGGCATTCAAAGTCGAGACCGGCATCCCCGTCTTCTTCGCCGACCCTCGAAGCCCTTGGCAACGCGGAACGAACGAGAACACCAACGGACTCCTGCGGCAATACTTTCCGAAGGGAACCGACCTCTCGCGCTGGGATGCAGAGGACGTCGATGCGGTTGCAACCATCCTCAACAGCCGACCTCGGAAGTCCCTCGGATGGAAGACCCCTGCCGAAGCATTCGACGAGCACCTACGCTTGCTGCAACAAGCCGGTGTTGCATCGATCGATTGAACTCAGTCAATTTCGATCCAGAGCATTCCGGGCCACCCTCATCGCTGCCGGACTCACCGGCTCGATGGGACGGGTGGCCGCCGCCGGCGATAACGTCGCCATGGAGAGCTTCTTCTCGCTGCTTCAGAAGAACGTCCTCGACCGGCACCACTGGGAGCGCCGGGACGACCTCCACATCGCAATCGTCACCTGGATCGAGTGCACCTACAACCGCCGTCGGAGGCAGCGGGGCCTCGGCAAGCTCACCCCGGTCGAGTTCGAGCTCGCCTTCTCTGCTCAGGAAGCTCTGGCAGTCTGATCAGTCATAACCACCGTCAACCGAAGTCTGGGCAAACCCTCACACTCGAGTTCAACACCAGCGGCGGATTTGTTGGCTATGCCTACACGCCGGGACCAATGTCAGAGACCCTACCGACCTCGATTCCGCCGACTCTGAACCCCGCGCTCGAAAACGACGAACGGGATCACGCTTGGGTCCACAGTCGCCCAGCTCACAAGTGCCTATCCGAACATCCAGCAGTCCAGTGGCCAAGCTGGTGGCTACTACACAGCGCCGCTTGGCGAAAACAGCTCGCTGACGTTTGCGACCACTTCGACCGCGCCGACTGGCGTCGTCAATGAGATCTTCACCGGCGAGGCGCTGACCTGCCCGACTGCGTAGGACATCAAGGTCCACTCGCAGCGGGTCGATGCCAGGGTACTGATGCCCAATTTCGACTTCGACCCACAGGCCATGCGCAAACTCGCCCGGAGGCACTGGCAGGTCGCTTGGGTGGATGCCTTGCTCGAGGACGGAGAGATCGAGGTCGTGCGCCACCTCAGCTCAAACGGGGAGCTCGGGAAGGCGAATCGGACATTCATCGAGAAGTTGGACCGGGCCGGGTACCTCGTCGCCCAAGTGGATCCTGGGGTGAGCTGTCCCACTGGGGTGCGCCTCGTGCTCGAGGGATTCGATCCCTGGGTTGGCCAACTGATCGGGCCAGTGGCCGCATACTTGGACCTCCACAGCCACGACTACGGCCCAATGACCTATGCGCGGGCCCGAGAAGGCGCGTTCAGGCTCCGGGCCCTACTCACCACCGAGTCGGAGGTCGAGCTGGCGGTGGCCCTACTCCCATCGTGGGAGCCGGACAAAGCACCAAACGACTTCCTGGAACTTCTCGACGTGATCACTCGGCTCCTCAGCCAACTGCCCACGTGACGCTGAAAGCTGTGACCGTTCCGGACTTCTCCTGGATGCACCACGTCCAGATCGGGTCCGGGGGCTCCGCTACCTCTGGAGCCTTGACTCGCTGCGATCCGGGCCGCCTCGCCGGAAGTGCGGACAGTGTCAGCTGTCACGGCAGTGCAGTACGACAACACCCCGGCCAGTGGCCGGGGTGTTGTCTTGGGTTGCAGTCTCGGCTTCAGCTGTTCTAACCGTCCGAGATCATCCAATGGCTGCCAGGAGCACCCGACAGAGGCCCATGTCCGGGTCCATAAACGAGGACCAGAATAGGGACCAGGAATTCATTCGTGGGCCATCGAACTCTGGGCGGCCTCTCGGACCGGAAGAGCCCGGTCGATGACAAAAGACCAGGTCAGCTACTTGACGTGCACCCCGGAGATGGCCCGGGCGATGATCAGCCGCTGGATCTCGCTCGTGCCCTCGAAGATGGTGTAGATCTTCGAGTCGCGGTGCCACCGCTCGACCGGGTACTCGCGGACGTAGCCGTAGCCACCGAGGATCTGGATCGCCTCCTCGGTGACGTACACCGCGGTCTCGCCGGCGTAGAGCTTGGACATCGAGCCTTCGCCGGAGTTGAACTCCTTGCCGTTGGCGGCCATCCACGAGGCCCGCCAGACCAGCAGGCGCGAGGCGTCGATGCGGGTCTTCATGTCGGCCAGCTTGAAGGCGATGCCCTGGTTCTCGATGATGGCCCGTCCGAAGGCCTTGCGCTCCTTGGCGTAGTCGAGCGAGTACTCGTACGCGGCACGGGCGATGCCGAGTGCCTGGGCCCCGACCGCCGGCCGGGAGCCCTCGAAGGTCTTCATGGCGGCCTGGGAGCCCGCCTTCTTCCCCTCGCGGACCCGGGCGAGACGCTCGTCCAGCTTGTCCTTGCCGCCGAGCAGGCAGTGCCCGGGAACCCGGCAGTCATCGAGGACGACCTCGGCGGTGTGGGAGGCCCGGATGCCCATCTTCTGGAACTTCTGGCCCTGCGAGAGGCCGGGGGTGTTCGGGGGGACGATGAAGCTGGCCTGGCCCCGTGCACCGAGCTCGGGGTCGACCGAGGCCACCACGACGTGGATGTCGGCGATACCGCCGTTGGTGATCCAGGTCTTCGTGCCGTTCAGGACCCATTCGTCCTTGGCCTCGTCGTACACGGCCCGCGTGCGCAGCGACGACACGTCCGACCCGGCGTCGGGCTCGGACACGGCGAACGCGGCCAGCTGGATCTTCTCCGGGGTCCCGAAGCACTGGGGGCCCCACTCCATGAGCTGTTCGGGGGTCCCGTTGCCGGCGATGCCGGCGAGGCCCAGCGTGGACCCCAGGATCGACAGGGCGATCCCGGCATCACCCCAGGCCAGCTCCTCGGCGGCGATGGGCATGAGCAGACCGCTCTTGTCCATGAAGGAACTGGTGACGAACTCGAACGAGTACAGGCCGATGTTCGCGGCCTCCTGGATGATCGGCCACGGCGTCTCCTCCCGCTCGTCCCACTCGTGGGCTGCGGGCCGGATGACGTTCTCCGCGAAGTCGTGGACCCACTTCTGGAGCTGGAGCTGATCCTCGTCGAGGTCCAGGGAGAATTCAGACATGGTGCACTGCTCCGATCTGGCCCGAGGGCCCCTCAGCACTGCTGCGACCGGTGTCGGCACTGTGGCCGCACGCTCGCCGGATCCCGACGGGTCCGTTCTTAGTTACCCAATAGTAACCTCGATGGGCCGTGCGGGGCAACCACCCCGCCCCGGGCGGGGTTCCGGGCACGGTCCCGGGCATGGTCCCGGGCGTAAGCCCGGGTGTGGCCGCGTGCTCACGTCACGGGAGCCGGGGGCAGGCGGATCTGGGAGGAGCGGCCCGGCGACCGGGCCGGGACCGGTACCGGGACCGGGACTGTCTACACCTGGACGGGACGCACGTCGACGGCCTGCAGGCCCTTGGGGCCCTCCTGCAGGTCGAACTCGACGGCCTGGCCCTCCTCCAGTGAGCGGAACCCGCTCATCTGGATGGCCGTGTGGTGCACGAATACGTCGGCGCCGCCGTCGGGCTGGGAGATGAAGCCGAAGCCCTTCTCCGCGTTGAACCACTTGACTGTTCCGGAAGCCACGGTGGCGTCCCCTTTCCTTCACCTGCATGGTGCTCACGGCGCGGCCACCGGCTCCGGGGGTTCCGGCCGCCCCGGGGGGAACGGGCCGGTGCCCACCGTCAAGGGGGACGCTCCGACTGCAAAAAACGCTAGCAGTCGTCCGCTCCCGTCTCGCGTGAGAAACGGTCCGATCGACGTCTGTTCACACGGTGTTCACGACCGGCCACACCGGACTCCGGCGTCTTCGGGAGGGCTCCGGGGCCACTCCCCTACCGTCGACGGATCCGGGTCCCCTCGGCGCTGTCCTCGACGAGCCAGCCGGCGGCCTCGAGCCCGTCGCGCAGTGCGTCGGCCCGGGCCCAGTCGCGTGCGGCCCGGGCCTCGTCCCGCTCACGCACCTGCCGGGCGGCCGACTCGTCGACCTCGTCGTCGGCGGTGCCTTCCAGACGCAACCCCAGCGCGGCGGCCAGCAGCAGAGCGGTGCCGGCGGCCCGGTCGGCGGCCGCCGCGTCCCCGGCGTCGGCCGCGGCGTTGGCCCGTCGGGCGAGGTCGAACACGATGGCCAGGGCGCCCGGGGTGTCGAGGTCGTCGTCCATCGCCACCACGAACGCGGCCACGGCGTCGGCGTCGACCTCCCCCGGTGCCGCACCGGTCCCGACAGGTGGTCCCTGTGCCAGCAGGTCGGGCAGGGCGAAGCGCCGGGCGAGCTCGTCGAGGCGGGACAGGCCGGCCTCGGCCTGGGCGATCGTGTCCGGTGTCACCTCGATCGGCGATCGGTAGTGGGACCGGAGCACCAGCAGGCGGTAGGCGCGGGCGTCACTCCGGTCGAGCAGGTCGGACAGGGAGGTGAAGTTGCCGAGGGACTTGGACATCTTCTCCCCGCCGACGGTCACCCATCCGTTGTGCATCCAGTGCCGGGCGAACTCCTTGCCGTCGGCCACGGCCTGGGCCCGCTCGTTCTCGTGGTGCGGGAACATGAGGTCCTGGCCGCCGCCGTGGAGCTCGAACCCCTCGCCCAGGAGGTCGAGCGACATGACCACGCACTCGGTGTGCCACCCGGGCCGGCCGGCCCCCCAGGGCGCATCCCAACTGGGCTCGCCGGGCTTGGCCTTCTTCCACAGCACGAAGTCGAGCGGCGACCGCTTCTCCTCGTCCGCCTCGATACGGGCACCGGCCCGCAGCGACTCGAGGGGCTGGCGGGCGAGCAGTCCGTAGCCGGGGACGTCGAGCACGGACAGGTAGACCCCGGTCACCGTCTCGTAGGCCACCCCGCGCCGGACGAGGTCCGAGATGAGGTCGATCATCCGGTCCACGTAGGCGGTGGCGTGCGGGGTCTCGTCAGGCCGCAGCACCCCCAGGGCGTCCATGATCTCCCACCACAGGGCCTCGTTGGCCGCCGTGAACTCGGCGATCGGCACGCCCTGGGCCGCGGCCCGGTCGATGATCTTGTCCTCGATGTCGGTGATGTTGGACACGTAGGTCACGTCGAGCCCGCTGAACAGCAGGTAGCGACGGAGCACGTCGAAGACGAGTGAGAACCGGCCATGGCCGAGATGGGGCACGCCGTCGACCGTCGGACCACACACGTAGAGCGAGACCCGGCCGGGCTCGCGCAGGCGGAGCGGGGCCACCTCGCCGGTGGCGGTGTCGTGGAGTCGGAGCACGCAGGGTACGGTAACCCGATCATGCCGGAGCAGACGAACGGACCCACCGCCCCCACCCCTGCGGGCCGTGGCATCCCCGACAAGCCCGGCCTCGAGGGTCTCGAGGCCACCTGGGCGGCCCGCTGGGAGGCCGAGGGCGTGTACGCGTTCGACCGCTCCGCCGCCCGCGACGAGGTCTTCTCCATCGACACCCCGCCGCCCACGGTGTCGGGCTCGCTCCACATCGGCCACGTGTTCTCCTACACCCACACCGACGCGGTGGCCCGGTTCCACCGGATGCGGGGCCGCCAGGTCTTCTACCCCATGGGCTGGGACGACAACGGCCTGCCCACCGAGCGCCGCGTGCAGAACTACTTCGGCGTCCGGTGCGACCCGAGCCTGCCCTACGACCCGGACTACGTGCCGCCGACCGATCCGGGTAAGGACCCGGTCGCCATCTCCCGGCCCAACTTCGTCGCCCTGTGCCACCAGCTCACCCTCGAGGACGAGCAGGTCTTCGAGCACCTGTGGCGAACGCTCGGGCTCTCGGTCGACTGGTCCCATACCTACGCCACCATCGGAGAGCGGGCCCAGCGGGTGTCCCAGCGGGGGTTCCTCCGCCTCGCCCGGCGGGCCCAGGTGGTCCAGCGCACCGCCCCCACCCTGTGGGACGTCGACTTCCGCACCGCGGTGAGCCAGGCCGAGCTCGAGGACCGCGAGCGACCCGGTGCCTACCACCGCCTCCGGTTCCCGCGGGTGGGTGCCGAGGGTGGCGTGGACATCGAGACGACCCGGCCCGAGCTGCTGGCCGCCTGCGTGGCCCTCGTCGCCCATCCCGACGACGAGCGCTACCGCCCCCTCTTCGGCACGTCGGTCACGACCCCGCTGTTCGGCGTCCGGGTCCCGGTGGTCGCCCACGAGCTCGCCGACCCCGACAAGGGGTCGGGCATCGCCATGATCTGCACCTTCGGCGACACCACCGACGTCGTGTGGTGGCGCGAGCTCGCTTTGCCGACCCGGACCGTGGTCGGCCGCGACGGGCGCCTGCTGCCGGTGGAGTTCGGCACCGAGGGCTGGGAGTCCGACGACCCGGCCCGTGCGGCCGCCGCCTACGGGGAACTCGCCGGCCGCACGATCAAGCAGGCCCAGGCCCGGATCGTGGAGCTGCTCGCCGAGTCCGGCGACCTGATCGGCGATCCGCGACCGGTCACGCACCCGGTCAAGTTCTTCGAGAAGGGCGACCGGCCGCTCGAGATCGTCTCGTCCCGCCAGTGGTTCGTCGAAACGATGCCGCACCGTGAGGCACTACTGGCCCGGGGCGAGGAGCTGGCCTGGCATCCGCCCTACATGGCCCACCGGTTCCGGGCCTGGGTCGAGGGCCTGAGCGGCGACTGGAACATCAGCCGGCAGCGGTTCTTCGGGGTGCCCCTCCCGGTCTGGTACCCGGTGGACGCCCATGGCGAGGTCGACTACGACAGCCCGATCCTGGCCGACGATTCGGCACTGCCGGTCGACCCGTCCACCGACGTGCCTCCCGGGTTCACCGCGGACCAGCGCGGGGTGCCGGGTGGCTTCATCGGCGACCCCGACGTGATGGACACCTGGGCCACGTCGTCCCTCACCCCGCAGATCGCCGGCGGCTGGGAGGACGACACCGACCTCTTCATGCGGGTGTTCCCGATGGACCTGCGGCCCCAGGGCCACGACATCATCCGGACCTGGCTCTTCTCCACGGTCGTGCGGTCCGAACTTGAGCACGGCGCCCTGCCGTGGGCCAACGCCGCCATCTCGGGCTGGGTCCTCGACCCCGACCGAAAGAAGATGTCCAAGTCGAAGGGCAACGTGGTCACCCCGCTGCCCCTGCTCGAACAGCACGGCGCCGACGCCGTTCGGTACTGGGCGGCCAGCGGCCGGCCCGGCACGGACACGGCCGTCGACGAGGGACAGATGAAGGTCGGTCGCCGGCTTGCCATGAAGGTGCTGAATGCATCTCGGTTCGCCCTCGGCCGCCTGGTGTCCGAGGATGGGACCCTCGTGGTCCCGCCGATCGAGGCGGTCACGGCCCCGATCGACCGGGCGGTGCTCGGTCGCCTGGCCGTGGTCGTCGACGAGGCGACCACCGCGTTCGAGGGCTACGACTACGCCCGGGCCCTCGAGCGGACAGAGGCGTTCTTCTGGGCGTTCTGCGACGACTACCTCGAGCTCGTGAAGTCCCGCGCCTACGGCGATGCCGCCGACCCCGGCACGGCGTCGGCCCGAGCGGCCCTGGCCACCGCCCTGTCGGTGCTGCTGCGCCTCCTGGCGCCGGTGCTGCCGTTCGTGACCGAGGAGGTGTGGTCGTGGTGGCGGGTCGGCTCCATCCACACCGCCGCCTGGCCCACCGCGGAGGAGCTGGGTTTCGATCCGGCGACCGGGGGGGCGCCGGCGATCGACAGCGGGGTGGACGCCGTCCTCGACGTGGCCGCCGAGGTCCTCGGCCTGGTGCGCCGGGCCAAGACCACGGCCAAGCGCTCCATGCGGGCGCCGGTGGCCCGGCTCACGGTGACCGGTAGCCCGGCCCGGCTGGACGCGCTCGCTGCGGCCGCGGGTGACGTGCGCGATGCGGGCGGTGTGGTCGAGCTGGTGACGGTCGTGGGCGACGAGCCGGCGGTCGCCGTCGACCTGGCCGAGGAGTAGCGCCACCCGACCGGTCGGAGCCTGTCGGCACCGACCTCCGGCCCTCCCAGTGTCCTGTCCGGCTGAAGCGGTTGGAAAGTCGTGATGTCATGCGTCCGCCCCCTCGTTGATGGCGCTGCAGTATCCGGCGAGGCGCTCGAGGATCTGCTCGGCCGTCTTGTGCCATACGAAGGGCTGGGGGTCCTCGTTCCAGTTGTCGACCCACGCCTGGATGTCGACGGCGAGTTCCTTGGCACTGCAGTGGGCCGACCGGTGCAGCTTCTTGGTGGTGAGCGCGGAGAACCACCGCTCGACGAGGTTCGTCCACGACCCATACGTCGGGGTGAAGTGGAGATGGAACCGGCGGTGACGCAGCAGCCAACGATGGACTTTGGGCGTCTTGTGGGTGGCGAGGTTGTCCAGGATCACATGGACGTCGAGGTCAGCGGGCACCTCGCGGTTGATCTTGTTCAAGAAGGCGATGAAGTCGTTCTGGTTGTGACTGGTCCGGATGTCCGAGATGACGGTGCCACGGGCGATGTCAAGGGCGGCGAACAGATCGACCGTTCCGTTGCGCACGTAGTCGTGGGTGGCCCGCTGCGGCGTGGTGGGCAACAACGGCAGAGTCGGTGCGGTGCGGTTGAGCGCTTGGATCTGCGGCTTCTCGTCGACGGCGAAGACCGCCGCGGCTTCGGGCGGATTCATGTACAGGCCGACGAGATCACGGACCTTCTCGATCAGGTCGGGGTCCGGGGACACCTTGAAGCTGCCCTGCTGCCACGGCTTCAGTCCGAAGGCTCGCCAGATCTCCGCCACGGTGGTCTTGGAGATGCCGTGCTTGGCCGCCAGTCCCCGAGTGGACCAGTGGGTGTCCTCGCCCGGTGTGGACTCCAACGTGTCGACCACCACCGCTTCGATGGTCGCATCGGCGATGGTGCGAACCGCCCCGGGTCGGGGAGCGTCTCCAAGACCCTCCAGTCGGTCCACCGCGAACCGGCGTCGCCACTTCGACACGGTCGCCGGATGCACCCGCTCGGCGGTGGCGACCTCTTGGTTGGTCATCCCCTCGGCGCACGCGAGCACGATCCTGGATCGCAGCGCGAGTGCCTGGGCCGAGCTGTGTCGCCGCACCCAACGCTGCAAGGTCTCGCGTTCGGCGTCGGTCAGTTCGATGACAGCTGTCGGACGTCCTCGGGTGGACATGGCACCTCCAATGTTGGCTCACATCGGAGAGCGCGACCGGACGAGGGAAATTCCCGAATCAGCGATACTTCGCGGCTAATCAGCCGGACAGGACACTAATGGGCCAGGTAGATGCTGTGGGCGGCCTCGCCCATCTCCGCCGGCGTGCCCTGCTGCTGGATCCGGCCGTGGACCATGATGGCGGCCTGGTCCGCCACCGCCAGCGCTGTCGTCACGAACTGCTCCACGAGCACGATGGTCATCCCCTGGCGGGCCAACTTGGCTACCAACTCGTAGAGCTCGGCCACGATCAGCGGGGCGAGGCCCATGGACAGCTCGTCGAGGTAGAGGACCCGAGGCCTGGTCACGAGCGCCCGCGAGATGGCGAGCATCTGCTGCTCACCGCCGGACATGGTGCCCGCCATCTGCCGGCGGCGCTCCTTCAGCACGGGGAACGTCTCGTAGGTCTGCTCCTCGACGTCCTTCATGGTGATCCCGCCACGGTAGGTCCAGATGCGCAGGTTCTCGCGCACGGTCAGGTTGGGGAAGATGCCCCGGCCCTCGGGTACGGCGCAGATGCCGTCGCGCGCCAGCTTCTCGCACGAGATCTTGCCGATCCGGATGTCACCCACCAGGATCTCGCCCGCGGTCGGTCGCATCCGGCCGCTCAGGACCTTGAGCAGCGTGGACTTGCCGGCGCCGTTGGGGCCGAGCAGGGCGAAGACGCTGCCGGCCGGCACCTCGAGGTCGACGCCGTGGAGGACCTCGATGCGCCCGTAGGAGGCGCGTACGCCCCGTACGATCACGCCCGGCGGCAGCACCGGGGTGGAGGTACCGGGCCCGCCCGTGGCCGCCACGTCGTCGCTCATGCCTCTGCCGCCTCGTCGTCGCGCTCGTGGGACCCGTCTGTCCCCACGGTCTGCCGGTCGGCCACCGGGGGTGGACCCGCGGACTCGGCGACACCGTCGGTGACCGTGCCGAGGTAGGCGGCCTGCACCATCGGGTTCTTGCGGATCTCGTCGGGGGATCCGGCGGCGATGACGTCGCCGAAGTCGAGGACGTAGATGTAGTCGCAGATCCGCATGACGAGCTCCATGTCGTGCTCCACCAGGAGGACGCCCATCCCGCCCTTGGCGAGGGTGGTGAGGAGCTCGCCCAGGGCCTCCGACTCGGCGTCGTCCAGGCCGGAGCCGGGCTCGTCCAGCAACAGCACCTTCGGGGCCATGGCGAGCGCCCGGGCCAACTCGACCATCCGGGCGAGGCCGGTGGGCATGGCACTCGCCTGCTCGGCACCGAGCCCGCCCAGGCCGACTCCCTCGAGGATGCGGTCGGACGTGGCCACGGCGATCGATCCAGGCCCGTTCGGCTCGTCGGCGGGCACGCCGCCGACGGTGGTCACGCCGCGCTTCATCCAGGGGAAGCTGCGCTTGACGTGACGCCACTGCCACCACTTGACCGAGGACTCGAGGCCGACCTGGACGTTCTCGCCGGCGGACAGCGTCCCGAACAGCTCGAGCCGCTGGAAGGTGCGGGCCAGTCCGAGTCTCGCCCGTCGATGGGGCTTCATCCGGGTGATGTCGGTGTCGTACAGGTGGACCGAGCCCCGGTCGGGGGCCTGGAGGCCGCTGATGACGTTGAACAGCGTGGTCTTGCCGGCCCCGTTCGGGCCGATGAGCCCGGTCACGGTGCCCGCCTTGACGCTGAGATTGGCGTCGCTGAGCGCCGCCACCCCGCCGAAGCGGACGGCCACCCCTTCGACGGTGAGGACCTCGGTGTCCGTGGACTCAGCCCGCGGCACTGAGACCCTCGCTTCCTGTCGACCCGCCGCTGAACGCCCCCAGGGGGACCGTGGCCATCTCGGCCGCCGGGGCCTTGACCCACGGCAACCGGAAGTGGAGGGCCTCGATGCCGAGGATCCCGTTGGCCGCCCGTCCGATGAGGATGACGCCGATTCCGGCGAAGATGCCGATGCTGCTCGGCCAGATCTGGTTCAGCGCCACGTAGGTGAGGGCGGCCAGGAACGCCCCCGACACGGTGCGGATGCTCCAGATGGTGACGAACAGGACGAAGATGATGCCGGGGAAGATGTCGAAGTCGGTCGTCCCCACGATCTGCTGGACGGTGCCGTAGAGGGCGCCGGCCAGGCCGGCCATGGCGGCGGCAATGGCGAACACGGCCACCTTGGTGAAGCCGATGTTCAGGCCCACGGTGGCGTAGGCGGCCGGCGAGTCGTTGACGGCCACCAGCCTTCGTCCGAACAGGCTGCGACGGATGGCGAGGACGAGCCACGCCGACAGGACGAAGAACACGGTCACCAGCAGGAACTCGGCCCGGTCGCTGCCCAGAGACAGCCCCGGCAGCACGATCCGGCCGATGGACAGCCCGCCCGACCCGTAGATCCGACCGTCGGCGAAGAACCCGGTGGCCACGGCATCAGCGAAGGCGAACGTGGCGAGGGCCAGGTAGAGGTCCGAGAGCCGGATGGTCGGTAGCGCGATGAGAGCGCCCACACCGGCGCAGATGGCCGTGGCCCCCAGCAACCCGAGGAGTGACCCGCCGCCGGCCACCTTGCCCATGACGAACGCTCCGATGCCCATGAACGAGAACTGGCACAGCGACACCTGGCCGGAGTAGCCCGTGAGCAGCACCAGGGACAGGCCGACGATCCCGAGCGTCATCACCATGCCGCCGAGCGTCAGGAGCGTCGTGCCCTTCACGTTGGTGTTGGCGAAGGCCATGGCCAGGACGACCGCCACCACGAGGAAGGCGCAGCCGGCGACGAGGGACTCCCGCCCGCCGGCCACCCGGGGGGCCCGCATCGCGGTGAGCCGGCCGGCAGCCCGCAGCCGCACCGAGGGCAGGGTCACCAGGGCGATGAACAGGAACACCATCGGGAGGGCGCTGGTCACATCGGTCTGCAGCGCCGAGGACAGGTGGGGCTCGACGTAGTTGAGGATGTAGTTCTCCGCCAGGCCGATGGCGATGGCGGCGGCGAAAGTGAGCGGGATGTTCTTGAGCCGTCCCACGATGGCGGCGGCGTACCCGCTGACGACCAGGAGGGTCATGGCCTCGATGCTGATCCCGGTCGTCTGCGTCGGGGCCAGCAGCACACCGGACAGTGCCGCCATCATGAACCCGAGGATCCAGCCGTACTGGCTCATCCGGTGGGGCGACACGCCGGACATGGCCAGCAGCTCGGGGTCGTCCACCACGGCACGCAGGGCGTACCCGGTACGGGTCTGGTAGAAGAGCGCCCGCAGCCCCACGGCCACGGCGGCGGCCACGGCGATGATCAGCACGTACTGGTACTGGATGTTGATGCCGACCAGCCGGAACTGGCCGTTGATCATGGGCTCGACCGTCCGCTCGGTGGTGGGCGACCAGATGATCGTCGCCATCCCGGTGAGGATCACCATGAGACCGAGCGTCACCATCACGGGCCGCTCCGCCGACGCGCCGTGCAGGCGACGCATCAGCACCCGTTCGACGAAGGCGCCCGCAATCGACGCACCCAGGATCAGGATGATGACGAGGGCGGCGAGCACCGGCACGTGGTGGGCCGACACGAGCTCCCAGTAGCCGAAGGCGGCGATCATCCCCACGGCGCCCTGGGCGAAGTTGAACACGCCCGAGGTCGTGTACGTGACCACCAGGCCGGTGGCGGCTATCGCATAGCCCGCACCGAGCATGATGCCGAACACCGTGAATTGGAGAAAGTTGCTCATTCCACCTCCTTGATCCTCGTCACGATCCCCCCCGGGACCATCTTCGTGTTCCTAGCCGTCGGCCGGTCAGGTCCCGGGCTTGACGATGTACGACCCGTCGCACCGGAAGCCGTTCGTGCTGCCGCTGGTCGGCGGGTTGTCCGGCGAGCGGACGAACTGTCCGTTGGTCACCGTGGCGATGAGATAGCAGTTCGGCGGGGTCTTGGTCGCCGGGTCGGACGGGGCGTTGAAGCCGTCGCCGTTGAATGACGTCACCTTGGACAGCGCCTGGAGGAGCGAACCCCGACTCGGGTTCGTGCCGGCGTTCTTCAGGCCCTGGACGAACAGGTTGGCCGACAGCCAGCCGTAGGCGGTGAAGAGGTCCGGGCTGAACCCGGGAGAGGCCACCTGGACCCAGTGGAGGAAGGTGCCTACCGCCGGAACCGCTGTCTCGTCCGTGCCCAGGTACAGGGCCAGGTTCTGCGATAGGTAGGCGCCGTTCACATTGGCCGCACCGCCCGACTGCGGGACCAGCTGGTTCGAGTAGGTCGCCGCACCGAGCAGCACCTGGGGGTGGTAGTTCTGCTCCTGCAGCGCCTTGAGCACCGACGAGGCGTAGTTGGCCGGCATCTGGTCCATGAAGATGATCTTCACCCCGGCGTTCCTCATGGCGATGACCTGCTGGGTGAAGTCCGTCTGGGTGGTGGCGTAGGTCTGCTCCGAAACGAACGTGAACCCGGCCTTTTCGGCGACGTACTTCTCACCGGCCCACGTCTGGGCGGCCGAAGGCGAGTCCGCCAGGAAGGCGCCGGCGTGGCTGGCGTCCGCCGCGAACTTGTTGTGGTAGTAGGTCATCGGGCCCGAGGCCCATCCGTCGGCCAGCGGAATCGGGCTGTAGACGTTGGGCAGCTTGTTGGTGGCGTCGTCGAGGACCTGGGACACGTCGGGGAAACCCGGATTCTGCGCCAGGACCGCACCGCCGAAGCTGTCCTCGAGCGAGAAGTCGCCGACCAGGGCGAAGTCGGTCTGGAGGGCGTTCTCGGTGGCCTGCTTGTTGCCGGCACCGGTGAAACCGTCGTCCGCGCCGTTGAGCACGATCTTGCGCCCGTTCACCCCGCCGGTCGAGTTCACGTAGTCGAGGTAGGCCTGGGTTCCCACCTGGGCGCCCTTGAAGAGGCCGAGCGAAAGTGTCGAGACGTTGCCCACCTGGATCGACGTCGTCGACACTCCGGTGTGGTCGGAGAACGCGCTCTGCGGGATCGACGAGGACCGTGCGGCCGCCGAGCCGGAGCCCGAGGCGGCGGTCGTCGTCGTCGACGTCGAGTTGGTCGAGCTGCATGCAGCTGCGGCGAGCGCCACGGTGAGCACCATGCCCACTGCGGCCGACCGACCCTTCGATGAAGCTGAACGCAACGTTCCCCCTTAGATGTTGATGCCGAGTGAGCTGTCGATGCCCAGGACCCGAGCGTGCCCCGGCGTTCGACCGGGTGACACGAATATGTGACTCTACGTCAGAAACTCGGCCACGTGTCCAGACATCCGGGCGGTTCCCCCGGGAATTCCGCACATTGCGGCCCGCGTCCCCACCGCATGGTTCCACGCCTGTGACGCCCGGTGGTATCGGGGTCCGACCGGGCCGGTCACCGGGACCGGTCAGGCGTCCGTCCGCTGCCGCATCGCCTCCAGGAAGCGGACCACCCCGAGGGTGGTGTGCCGGGTGCGGATCGACGCCAGGACGTCGAAGGCGTGCTGGGTGCACGGCAGCTCCAGATAGGCCACCGGCTGACGGGAGGTGGCGCGCAGCCGCTCGACGAACCGGCGGGCCACCTGCGGCGGTACCAGTGTGTCGTTCGCCCCCTGGACCACGAACATGGGCGGGGCGATCTCGGTGATCCGTCGGTCGGGCGACGCCTGCTCGAAGGCGGCCGGGTTCTCGGACACGGTCGCCTTCATGACCCTCCGCTGGAGGAGCTCCACGAGGCCCGGCCCGTGGAACCCGCTCGCCTCGGGGTCGCCGGTCACGTCGTGGACGCCGTAGAAGGGGATGCAGGCGTCGACCGAGGTGTCGGCGTCCTCGAATCCCGGCTGCCACCCAGCCTCGCTGGGCGTGAGCGCCACCAGGGCGCAGAGGTGGCCGCCGGCGGACCCGCCCGACACGGCGAGGAACGAGGGATCGCCGCCGTACTCGGCGATGTGCTCCCGCACCCACGCCAGGGCGCGCTTGCAGTCGACCACGTGGTCGGGCCAGGTCGCCCGCGGACTCAGGCGGTAGTTGGCCGCCACACACACCCAGCCCCGCTCGGCGAGCTCGTGCATCATCGGAATGCCCTGCTCCCGCTTGTTGCCGATGATCCACCCGCCGCCGTGGATGTACACCAGCACCGGCCCGGCGGTCGGCGGTCCGTTCCTGCGTACCAGCACGTCGAGACGGTGCCGGGGGTGCCCGTCACCCGCGTAGTCGATATTGCGGATCCGCCGGATCCGCCGGAACCGGAACGGGACGGCGATCACCAACCGCCACCAGGACAGCCAGGCCGGGTGGAGATCGACCCCCTCGGCGATCACCGGACCGCCCGTGGCGTCGTCGAGCGAGGCGCTCACCAGCCGACCCGACCGCTGGGCGACCAGGCCGAGTGCCAGATAGGCGATAGTCGTGGCCACCCCGATGGCCAGCGACGCCCACCACGCCCACCCGTGGTGGTGCACCGCCGACGCGAAGGCGACGGTGCCCGCCATCACCGCCACCGCCGTGTGCACCGGGAGCTCCCCGACGACGAACACGGCGGTGAAGCAGAGGGCCGAGAGCGGCTCGTGGCGCACCGGCGCCACGATGACCAGGGCCAGGAGGGCGAACACGAGGACGAAAGCGAGGAACACCCAGGGCACCCCCACATCAAACACCGTCGGTGGGTCCATGGGGTAACCCGGGTGGGTCCGGCGAACGTGTTCCCGGCGTCGGACGGCGATCTCCCGTGGATCGGCGGGCCGCCGTGGGGCATCATCTGTATCCGGTACCGGAATGTCGCCGGCAGGTGGACGCCGACGGGACCGGCGAGGGACCCGCTCGAGCGGGTGAACGTACGACCGACGACGTAGAGGACGGGAGGGAGCGGGATGGAGCAGCTCAGCGGACTCGACGCCAGCTTCCTCTATCTCGAGACGCCCACCCTCCACATGCACGTCGAGATGGTGACCGTGTTCGACCCGACGACCGTACCCGGGGGCTACTCGTTCGCCAAGATGCAGGCCCAGATCGCCTCGCGCACGCACCAGGCTCCCGTCTTCCGCCGGCTCCTGGTCGAGGTCCCGTTCCGGCTGGGTCATCCTGTCTGGGTCGACGACCCCCACTTCGACATCGACTACCACGTCCGGCGCACGGCCGTCCCCCGTCCCGGGGGCCTCCGCGAACTGGCCGACCTGGCCGGCGACATCGCCAGCCGCCAGCTCGACCGGTCCAAGCCGCTGTGGGAGATCTGGATCGTCGAAGGGCTCGCCGACGGACGGATCGCCGTGATCGCCAAGATGCACCATTCCACCGTCGACGGCATGTCGGGAGCCGCCCTCCTCTCGGTCCTCTTCGACCTCGAGGCCGACCCCGGCCCGGATCCGGAGCTACCGGCCGAGACCGTGGCGGCCCGGATCCCGTCGAGCGCCGAGCTGATCAGCGAGGCGATGGCTGCGCGCATGTTCCGCCCCTTCGAGCTGACCCGCGACGTGCTGCGCACCGGGCAGCGGCTGCTGGACGTGCGCCGGGTCCGCAATGAGGCCGAGCACCGGGCACCCCTGGCGAAGGCGGCCCTCCCCCTGTCCGCCCCGCGCACCTCGTTCAACGGCACCCTCACCCGCCGCCGTCAGGTGGCGTTCGCCGCCATCGGCCTCGCCGACGTGAAGCGCCTCAAGAACGCCACCGGCACCACGGTGAACGACGTGGTGCTGGCGGTGTGCACCGGCGCGCTTCGGCGTTTCCTCCTCGACGGTGGCGAGCTACCGGAGAAGCCGCTCGTCGCCGTGGTCCCCGTGTCGGTCCAACCGGATCGCGACGCGCCCTACGGGTCCAACAAGGTGTCGTCGATGTTCGTCCAGCTGCCGGCCAACCTGGACGACCCGATGGAGCGGTTGGTCGCCATACGCGAGGGGACCAAGGGGGCGAAGGAGGAGCACAACGCGCTGGGTGCCGACATGCTCGTCAACTGGGCTGAGCACGCCACCCCCAACGTGTTCGCGGTGGCCGCCCGCCTCTACAGCCGGATGCGCCTGGCCGACCGCCACCGGCCCATCGCCAACCTCATCGTCTCCAACGTGCCCGGGCCGGACTTCCCGCTCTACCTGGCCGGGGCCGAGATGATGGCGGGGTTCCCGCTCGGTCCGGTCATGGACGGCATCGGCGTCAACATCACGATCATGAGCTACCGGGGGATCCTCTACTGGGGGATCATCTCCTGCCCCGAGACGATGCCGAAGGTGTGGCAATTGGCCGCCGACATCCCCGTCGCCCTGGACGAGCTGCTGGCTGCAGCGGGTGAGCCCCTGGCCGAGGACCGGTCCGACTGGTCGGCGGCCACGGCCGTGGGCACCGACACCTCGGCTCCGCCGTCCGGGTCCTGAACACTGGCGCCCCCGCCCGGCCGACCCGGCCGAACGCCGGGATCATCGCTCCCCGCCCGGCGCCGACCGCCGTCAACCGGCGCCGCCGGTCCCCTGTCCGGTGGTCACCGCCATCGACGACGCACCCGAGCAGACCCGGATAGGCCGTCCGAACGTGCCCGTCGCCGACGTGAGCGGAAGGACCGTGTCGAGACCGGCGACGACGAAGGCCCCCGTGGAGCCCGGGCCGACGACGACGTCCGACGGGTGTTCGGTTCCGGCCGCGACGTCCGATCCACCGGTCGGGAGACGAACCGGATCCGAGGGCGTGGCCATGTCGGCGACCGGTACGGGGACGATCCAATTGTTGGCCGAATCGGCCACGAGGACGGTGGACCCGTCGGCAGTCAGCGCCACCGCCGCAGGGTCGGCGATGCCGAAGCGGTCGAAGCTGGTGGCCGCACCGACGGCACCGGTGGCGGTGGCGATGGGCACCAGCCGCCCCCCGAAGTCGGCACCGCCCTGGCCGACGACGTAGACGGTGGCACCGTCGGCGCTGACCACGACCCCGTGGGGCGAGGTGACCGAGGAGACGCCCAACCCCGTGGTGATCGCCGGCCCGGCAGTGGCGTTCGCCGTGTCGACCGGCACCACCCCATCGGGAACCAGTGCGTAGAGGGTGGGCGACGTGGGGCTCAGGGCCATGCCGGACACGGTCCGGCCCGGTCCGAGGTCGAGCGGCGTACCGACGGCCCGGGTGGCCGGGTCGACGGGGATGATCGTCGTCCCGCTGGCGACCAGCACGGTCCGGCCGTCGTGCGTCACCACCACAGCGGGTGTGCCGGCCTTGCCGGGCAGGTCGATCGGTCGACCGGCCCGCTGGCTGACGAGGTCGACGGGGATCACCACGTTCTGCGCCGCACCCGACGCCGTCGTGGTCTGGGTGACCACATAGGCCGTGTGCCCGTCGGGGGAGGTCGTGATGGCGAAGCTCCCGAGTGGCGGCGTCCCCCGCACGGGCAGCGGGATCGGCGCCTCCGCGATGTTGGAAGCCAGCTCCACCGGGGTCACGGCCGTCGGGCACACCACGTAGCCGAACGCTCCGTGCGGGCCGGGGATCCCGTCGGCCACCGGGGCCGAGTCCGGCGTGGCCGCCACCGAGCAGCCGGCGAGGAGCAGGGCCGGTATGGCCACGGTGAGCGAGCGCCGGCAACGGGTGCGGTTGTACGCCGTCGTCGCCGACGGGTGTGTCCGGGTCGCCTGCATACGTGGTCCCGACCCTAGTGACGCCGGCGGACGACGAGGGGTCCCCGTCGCCCCACGACCGTGCCCGCAACGACGCCGGCGGGCGGTGCCCGGGGTCAGGCCGCCCGGGTCGTCGGAGACGGGCCGCTGCCGGAGGCGGTCCTGGTGCTCCGTGCCGCGACGCCGCCCGCCGTCCACCGACCCTGCTCGGCCACAGCGGCGAGCCCTTCGCCCATCGGGGTGGCGGTGATGCCGAAGGTGGCCGTGCAGTCCGACGAGTCGAGCAGGAAGGGGCGTTCGAACTGGTACCGGGTCTCTTTGAACTCGCGGATCTCGGGAGAGAACACCCCGGCCGCCGTCAGCACGGCGGCCGGCAGGCCGCCGACCCGCGCCGGTGGTGCCCCGGCGACCTCGCAGAACCACTCGGCCATCCGACGCTGGGTGACGGCGGGAGCCGTCGGCACGTGCCACGGCCTACCCCACGCCCGTTCGTCGGTGCCCAGCAACGCGAGGGTGCGGCCTACGTCGGGAACGTAGGTGGCGGCATGGGGCGCATCGGGATCGCCGAGCACGTAGGCCTTCCTGCCCGACAGGAGCCGGGCCACGTTGCGACCGAAGAAGCTCGTCCGGACCACGCCCGGTCCGTAGAAGTCGGACGCCCGGGCCTCGGTGACCCGCACCCGGCCGGCCCGGTGGGCGCCGAGGGCGTCGTCCCACATGTCCACCCTGATCCGACCCTTGGTGCCCGTGGCGGACAGCGGGTCGTCCTCGGTCATCGGATGGTCGACCGGGCCGTAGCCGTAGAGGTTGCCCATGATCACGAGGACGGCTCCGGTGGACGAGGCCACCTCGAGCATCGCCGCGGCCATCGGCGGCCACAGCTCCGGCCAGCGGTGGTACGGCGGGTTGGCGCAGTTGTAGACGGCGTCCGGACGACCCACGGCAGCGGCCAGGGCCACCGGGTCGGAGGCGTCACACGCCACCCTCCTGATCGCGGGATGGTCGGGGCCGGACCCCGACCGGGTCACCATGACCACCTCGTGGCCCTGTCCGGCCAGGGACAGCGCCGTCGCCGTCCCGACCGGTCCTGCTCCGACTATGGCATGTGCACCCATGGCTGGTTCTCCCTTTGTGTGAGCACTGATCTTGTATCGGATCAGTATCCACCAGTGGGACCTCCATGGCAAGAGCACTGCTCTAGTATTGATGTACTGCTCACAATCTGGCAGGCTGGGGGGGATGCCACCCTCCACCGGGCTGCGGGCCCGCATGCGGGCCGAACTGACCGCCGAGATTAAGGACGAGGCGCGTCGCCAGCTGGCCGTGGAGGGCGCTCCGGGACTGTCCTTGCGGGCGGTGACACGCTCGCTCGGCATGGCGTCGTCGGCCATCTACCGATACTTCCCGAGCCGGGACGATCTCCTGACCGCCCTCATCGTGGACGCCTACGACGCCATCGGGGTCACTGCCGAGCAGGCCGACGCCGCATGCCGACGCGAGGACTACGGCGGACGGTGGCGCGCCGTCGGCCTGGCGATCCGGGCGTGGGCCCTCGCCAGTCCGCACGAGTACGCGCTGGTCTACGGCTCGCCCGTGCCCGGCTATCGCGCCCCCGAAGACACGGTCGGCCCGGCCAGCCGGGTCACCCTGGTGCTCGCACGGTTGGTCGACGAAGCGTCGCTGGACGGTGCGCTCACCGAGCCCGTCGCCGGGAGCGGCCTGCCGCCCCTCGCCGCCGAGGCACTCGAGGAGTCCCGTCGCCTGGCCGACGTGGCGTTCCCCCACGCCCCCGACCACGTGGTGGTCCGAGCCGTCATCGCCTGGACGCAGCTCTTCGGGATGATCTCCTTCGAGCTGTTCGGCCACTTCCACTCGGTCATCGACAACGTGGAGCCGGTGTTCGAGCGGGCGCTGCTCGAGACCGGCCGGCTCGTCGGATTCCCCGCCCCCGAGCACGGGCGGCGGACCGGGGAGGTCGGGAGGTCGGACGGAGGCGCCAACCGGAGTGCGGTCCGTCCCGAAGCCCCGGGCGGCGAGCAACAGCGGGGCTGCGCCGACGGTGAGGGCGGCGACCAACGGCGGGGCGGCGCCGACGGCGCGGGGCGAGCCCTTCTATCTGGTCTAGTGCGCCGATCGGGCGCTGACGGCGCGGCGCACGGGGACCGTTTGGCACGCGGCAGGGGACCGTTCCGGCAGCGGCACGCAAGAGCATGCAGCCGGAGCGTGAGGCGTGGCCGGACGGGCGCGCTTGTGCCTCCGTTCACATTGTGACCTTTGCCCCTAGGTTGGGGCCTCCGAGACTGTTTGAGTAGTCGGCGATGACACTCCTACTCTCACGCTGGCAGTTCGGGATCACCACCGTCTTCCACTTCATCTTCGTCCCGCTCACCATCGGCCTGGCCCTGCTGCTCGCCATCATGCAGACCGCCGCATACCGATCACGGGGGGACGCGGCGAAGCAGGCCAAATGGGAACAGATGGCCATCTTCTGGAGACGCCTGTTCCTCATCAACTTCGCCATCGGCGTCGTCACCGGCATCGTCCAGGAGTTCCAGTTCGGCATGAACTGGTCGGTGTACTCGCGCTACGTGGGCAGTGTCTTCGGCGCCCCGCTCGCCGTCGAGGCGCTCCTGGCGTTCTTCCTCGAGTCGACGTTCCTCGGCATCTGGATCTTCGGCAAGGGCCGGGTGTCCGACCGCGTCCACCTGGCATCGATCTGGCTGGTCAGCATCGGCACGATGCTGTCGGCGTACTTCATCCTGGCCGCCAACGCCTGGATGCAGCACCCGGTGGGTTACAAGGTCCAGGGCAACCGGGCAGTCATGACCAACTTCTGGGCGGTCATGAGCAACAGCACGCTGATCAGCTCGTTCCTCCACGTGTTCACCGCGGCGCTCGTGACCGCTGCGATGCTGATGCTGGGCATCAGCGCCTGGCACCTGCGTCGGTCACAGAAGGCCGGCGACGGTCCCCACCCGGTCTTTTCGGCATCGGCCAAACTGGCCCTGATCGTCGGCATCATCGCCATCGTGGCGACCATGTTCTTCGGCGACAACCAGGCCCGGCTGATGGAGAAGCAGCAGCCGATGAAGATGGCGGCGGCCGAGGCGGTCTACAACACGCAGAGCGGTGCCAGTTTCTCGTTGTTGACGATAGGCAACCTGTCGGGTGACCCGATCTTCCAGATCCGGATTCCCCACGCCCTCTCGGTGCTCGCCGACAACAGCTGGGACGGCTCCGTACAGGGCATCAACAACATCCAGGCCAACGAGTCGGCCACGTACGGCAAGGGCAGTTACGTGCCGGTGCTGTGGGTCACCTACTGGACCTTCCGGATCATGGTCGGGTGCGGCATCCTGATGCTGCTCGGACTGGCCTGGGGTCTGTGGCTCATGTACCGGCGCAGGGTCGACACCTCGAAGTGGTTCCTGCGGCTCGCCGTCCCCGCCCTGGCGCTGCCCTTCATCGCCAACGCCACCGGATGGATCTTCACCGAGGTTGGGCGTCAGCCCTGGGTGGTCTACGGACTCCTCAAGACGGCGAAGGGGGTGTCGTCGGTGGGGACCGGCTACGTGGTCACCACACTGGTCGGCTTCACCGCCATCTACACGTTCCTCGCCGTCATCGACTTCGGCCTGATGGCCCGCTACGCCAGGTTGGACCCGGATTCGGTGGACGAGCACGGGGCGCCGAAATCGGCTGATGGCGCCGACGGGCAGGGCTCCGGTGACGACCACCGGGACGCCGACGACGACCGGGTTCCGGCCCTCATCTACTGAGCGACAGGGAGATTCGACGATGACCACCATCGCTGCTGCAGCACCTGCCTACACCGGACTGGAGATCTTCTGGTTCCTGGTGATCGCTGTCCTGTGGATCGGCTACTTCGTCCTGGAGGGCTTCGACTTCGGCGTGGGGATGCTCCTGCCCGTCATCGGCAGGTCCGACGTCGACCGCCGGGTGATGATCAACACCATCGGCCCGGTGTGGGACGGGAACGAGGTGTGGCTCCTGGTGGCCGGTGGCGCCACGTTCGCCGTGTTCCCCAACTGGTACGCCACACTGTTCAGCGGGTTCTACCTCCCGCTGTTCCTCATCCTCGCCGCGCTCATCTTCCGAGGGGTGGCCTTCGAGTATCGGTCCAAGCGGTCCATGCCGAAGTGGCACCTGGCCTGGGACCACGCCATCTTCTGGGGCAGCCTGGTGCCATCGCTGCTGTGGGGTGTGGCCTTCGCCAACATCCTGCGAGGCACTCCGATCGGGCCCGACTTCTCCTACCACGGCTCCTTCTTCAACCTGTTAAACATCTACAGCCTCCTGGGCGGGGTGACGACCCTGCTGCTGTTCGCCCTCCACGGCAGCATCTTCCTGAGCCTGAAGACGACGGACGACATCAAGGAGCGGGCGGAGCACACGGCCAAACTGCTGGCACCGGCCGCCACCGTCGCCCTGCTCGGCTTCCTGGCCTGGACCTACCTCAACGCCCGCCACGCCCACGATGTCGGCATCGTGCCACCGTTCGTGCCGGTCCTGGCGCTCGCCGCCGTCGCCTCCGTAGGGTGGCTCATGAGGGAGAAGCTCGCGGGCTGGGCCTTCGTGGCCAACGCCGTCGCCATGCTCGGGCTCGTGGCCACCATCTTCTTGAACCTCTACCCCAGGGTGATGGTGTCGAGCATCTCACCCGCCTACAACCTCACCATCGGCAACGCGGCTTCGGCGCCGTACACGCTCAAGGTGATGACGATCGTCGCGCTGATCTTCACCCCGCTGGTGCTCGTCTACCAGAGCTGGTCGTACTGGGTGTTCCGGGCGCGGGTCCGCCGTCCCGCCATCGGAGCCGTTCTGCCCGTCCCCGACCCGCCGAGCACGCCGGACGCGCCGGAGGGAACCGCCGCGACACACGCCGACGCTGTCCCCACCGGCGAACCGGGCGGGGCCGGTACGGCCGCCGCGCCCACCGGCGACGGCGGGTCGCACTGAGCCCGTCAGGCGCCCCGGCGCGCGGCCCCATCGACCCCCGGCTCATCCGCCGGGCCGCCGCGACCCGGAACTTCCTGATGGCGGCGGTCGCCGTCGGCCTGGTCGGGACCGCCGCCCTGGTCGTCCAAGCCGTCCTGCTCGGCGCCGTGGTCCAGGAGGTCCTGATCGGCCACGCCGATGTGGCCCACATCGTTCCGCTGCTGGTCGGTCTGGCGGTCGCCTTCGGCGTCCGGGCACTGAGCGTGTGGGCCGGCGAGGTGGCCGCCCACCGAACCTCGTCCCGGGTCACGTCCGCACTGCGGCGCCAGCTCCTGTCCCGGGCCGTCCGCCTCGGCCCGGCATGGCTGGCCGGCGAGCGGACCGGCGAGCTGACGACGTCGGCCACCCAGGGCATCGACGCACTGGACGCCTACTACGCCCGCTACCTCCCCACGGCCGTCCTGGCGGCACTGACGCCACTCGTGCTGCTCGCCTGGATCGTCGCCGACGACTGGTTCTCCGCCGTGATCCTCCTGGTCACGGCGGCCGTCATCCCGCTCTTCATGATCCTCCTCGGCCTGGAGGCCACCAGGAGTGCCTCCCGCCAGTGGGAGCGGCTGTCGGGCCTGGCCGCCACGTTCTACGACCTGCTCCAGGGCCTTCCCACCCTGCGGGCGTTCGGAAGGGCCGGTGGCGGGCGGGCCACGCTCGAGCGCGCCAATCGTGAACTCCACGACGAGACGATGTCGACGCTGAAGGTCGCCTTCCTCTCGTCCCTGGCCCTCGAGACCCTGGCCTCCGTGGGCACCGCGCTGGTGGCACTGTTCCTGGGGCTCCGGCTGCTCGACGGGTCGCTGGAGGTGGGAACGGCCCTGGCCATCCTGGTACTCGCCCCCGAGGTCTACCTCCCGCTGCGCCGGGCCGGCGCCGAATTCCACTCCAGCGCCGCGGGACGTGCCGCGGCCGAGCGGATCCTCGACGTCCTGGATGATGCCGACGGGACGGTCGACGACGGGACGGTTGGCCGGCATGCCGCCGTCCATGCCCCACCCGATCCGTCCGGGAGCACCGTGCGCCTCGACGGTGTCACCGTCCGGTTCGCGGGCCGTTCCGTACCCGTGCTCGACCGGGTCGACCTCGTGCTGGAACCGGGCGTCCACGTCGCCGTGGTGGGCGAGTCGGGCTCCGGTAAGTCGACGCTGCTGTCGGTGCTCCTCGGCTTCACCGTGCCTGACGGCGGCGACGTGTGGGTCGGTGGCGAGCGCCTGTCGGACTGCTCGTTGCGGGAGTGGCGGGCCCGGGTGGCCTGGGTCCCGCAGCGCCCCAACCTGGTGCGGGGCACGCTCGAGGACAACCTCCGGCTCGGCAATCCGGCGGCGACGGACGCCGAGGTGACCCGTGCCCTCCGGTCGTCGGGGCTGGACGGGCTCGTCGCCCGTCTGGCGGACGGGCTCGCCACGCCGGTGGGCGAGGGCGGGCTGACCCTCAGCGCCGGTGAGCGCCAGCGCATCGCCCTCGGCCGGGCCGTGCTGCGCGACGTCCCGGTGGTGCTGCTCGACGAGCCGACCGCGCACCTCGACGCGGACCGTGAGGACTCGTTGCGCGAACTGCTCACGCCCTGGCTCGAGCGCCGCACCGTGGTGATGGCCGCCCATCGGGGTGGCCTCGTCGGTCGGGTCGACCGGACGCTCACGCTGGTGGCGGGCCGGCTCGTGGGGACCGGCGCGGCCGTGGCTTCGCCCACCGGGGCGGCCCGATGAGCGTGGCCACCCGGCCGACCCGGTTCGACGGCCCGTTGGCCCGCGTCCTGCGCATCGGCGCCCCCGATCTCCGACGGTTCCTCCTCGGGACGGTGCTGGGCACGGCCGCCGCACTGTGCACCGTCGGCCTCCTGGCCAGCTCCGGCGCGCTGATCGACAAGGCGGCCCTCCGTCCGCCGCTGTACACCCTGATGCTGCTCATGGCCGCCGTGCAGCTACTGGCACTGGCACGGGGCCCGCTCCGCTACGCCGAGCGGCTCGTCTCCCACGACGCCGCACTGGGGGCGCTCGGCCGGGTCCGCCTGTGGCTCTACGACCAGGTCGCCCCGAGGTCCCCGGCCGGAATCGCCGGTTGGCGGAACGGGGACCTGCTGGCCCGGGCCACCGCCGACGTCGACCTGTTGCAGGACGTGTACCTGCGGGGTGTGGCGCCCCTGGTGACCGCCCTGGTCACAGCACTGGTGACCGTCGGAGCCGTCACACTGATCCTGCCCACTGGCGGCCTGGTACTCGGCGTCTGCCTCCTGGGGGGCGCCGGCGCCGCCTCGGGGCTGGCCTGGGTCCGTCGGCGTCGGCTCGGCGCCGACGAAGGGGCGCTGCGCGGGGCGCTGGCCGCCGACGTGGTGGAGTTGCTGACCGCCGCGCCCGACCTGGTGGCCACGGGACGTGACCAGGAGTACCTCGAGCGGGTGCTGTCGTCGGACGCCGAGCTCGAGCGCCGTGCCCGGCGCCGATCGTGGTCCGACGGTGCCGTGGCCGCCGTGGCCACCCTCGCCACCGGTGCCGCCGTGATCGGGACCCTGGTTGCCGCCACGGGTGCCATCGCCGACCATCGTCTGCCCGCCTTCATGGTGGCGGTGCTGCCACTGGCCGCACTCGGCGCCTTCGAGGCGGTCCTGCCGGCGGCCGACGCCGTCTCACGCCTGGCCGACCACACCGAGGCGGCCGAGCGCCTGGTGTCGGTGGCCGATCTCGAGATCCCGGTGGTCGACCCGGCCGAGCCCGCCCCCCTGCCCGCCGGCACCGGCGTCGAGCTCGAGGACGCCGTCCTCCGCTACCGTCCGGACGGTCCCCGTGCGCTCGACAGACTCGACCTCGCCGTGGCCCCGGGGCGCCGCGTGGCCGTCGTCGGACCGAGTGGCGCCGGCAAGAGCAGCATCGTGAACGTCCTGCTCCGCTTCTGGGGACTGGAATCGGGCTCGGCCCGGCTCGGAGGCACGTCGCTCGAGCTGCTGCGCCAGGACGACGTGAGGTCACGTATCGGATGGGTGGGCCAGGACGCCCACCTTTTCCCCACCACCATCGGAGGGAACATCGCCGTGGCCCGGCCCGTCGCCACGGCCGACGAGGTGGCCGCTGCCGCCGCCGACGCCCAGCTCGGACCCTGGGTCGACTCGCTGCCACTCGGCCTCGACACGCCGGTCGGCGAGCGCGGGGCGCAGCTCTCGGGTGGGCAGCGCCAGCGCGTCGCCCTCGCCCGCGCCCTGCTGGCCGGTGCACCGGTGCTGGTGCTCGACGAGCCGACGGCCGGGCTCGACCGACCCACGGCGCGGCGGCTGATCCACGACGTGCTGGCCGCCACCGAGGGGACCACGCTCGTCCTGATCACCCACCGGGACGAGGACCTCGCCCACGTCGACGAGGTCGTGGTGGTCGACGACGGGCGGGACGTGGGCCGCTACTCGCCCGGATCCCGGGCCGAGGCTCGCCGGGAGGCACGCGCCGTCTCGTAGCCGACCGTCAGGGCGATGGGGAAGCGGATGGTCACCGTTCCCGCCGACGCCGACGTCGTCACCGGGAACCCGGAGGACAGGAACACACCGAGCATGTCCCGGTTGTCCGACAGCGTCTGGGCGACGAAAGAGCCGATGCCGTGGTCGTGGGCCACGTCGGCGAGGTGGTCGAGCAGGAGGGTGCCGATCCCGAGGTGCTGGTGGTCGTCGGTGACCACGAAGGCGACCTCGGCCACGGCGGGGTCGGGCAGCCGCTCGTAGCGGCCCACCCCCACCATGCGGTCGGCGTCGAACACGGCGAATGCCATCCGCTCGACGTAGTCGACGCACGTGAAGCGCTCGACCTCGGCGCGGGCGAGGTGAGGGTGCACGAAGAAGAACCGCCGGTAGACCGACTGGTTCGAGAGCCCGTCGTGGAAGGCGACCAGGGCGTCGCCATCGGAGGGCCGGATCGGGCGGAAGCGGACTGCAGTTCCCCCCGCAGCTGCTCGTCGACCTCGAGGTCGACGGGGTACCCGTCCGGCAGCCCGTCCGAGCTGATGTCGTCACCGTCGGGCATCGGTCCCGATGCTACGCGGCGCGCCCGGCCCTCCCGGCCGAACCGAACCGCCGAGGGCCCGCGGCCCGACTCAGGACCCGGTGGGCGGTGGGACCGTGCCGCGCCGCGATCGTCCGAACGGTCCGTTGGCCGGACCGAGGCGGACCAGGGTCCCTCCCTCGGCGCGCACCATCTGCTCGATGTCGGCCAGGGCGCCGAGGGCCGACGAGTCGACGGCACGGAGGCCGTCGGTGCACAACTCCACCTCGGTGCTGCCGTCGGCCAGCAGCTCCCGCACGACCTGGGCCAGGTTGGCGGCCGTCGTGGCATCCAGCCGGCCTGCCAGGCGGACCCGGGGCGTTGCCGCCTCGGTCTCGACCCACAGCTCCAGGGCCACGTCGCCGCGCCAATCGGCGAGGCCCGACGGGGCCCCCAACTCGACGGGGGACAGCAGGGGCGGCGGCGAAACCGCCGAGCCTTCGGACTCCCCCACCAGGACCGGCTCCACACCCATGTCCACCACCTCCGCTCGCCGGGGCCTCATCCATTCGTAGCACGTCCGGCCGACCGGTTCTCTCCCGACGGGACCGGGCTCCCGGCAAGTCCATCATGGCCAATCGGACACGACGGACCCAGGGCCGAACGGCCTGATCCGGGGACGTCCCGGGCACGGCCGCGGGGCTCCCGGCCTCGGGACGTTCGGCCCTACCGGCCCCCCCGGATGGCGACCATTCTGGCCTTACCGACAACGGATCAACACCTGAAGAGGAAGAGGAGGAGACATGGCCACGACGACCGAAAAGGACACCGGCGCAGCCGAGGACGGCACCACGGTGGAGCGGCTCGAGCAGCTGCTCGAGGAGTGGCGGGGAAAGATCGACGAACTGCTGGTTCAGGCGGACCTGGCGTCGAAGGACGTGGGCGAGGCCGTACGGGAGAAGGCGGCCGTCGCCGAGAACGCCTACCTGGCAGCCACGAACCGGCTCAAGGAGCTCCCGAGGGATGCGGGCGCCAACGTGGGCTCGCTGCGGGACGGCATCGACAAGCTCATGGACGACATACGCCAGGCCTACCAGTCCGCCGAAGCCGTGATCCGGCGCGGGCCGGTCGGCTAGCGGAGGGACGAGGGCCGATGTCGGTGACGGTCGGTCCCCGGTCACCCCGGGGACCGACCGATCCCCGGTCCGGTCGCGTGAACCCCATGTACGCGCAACTCCTAGAGGCAGTGCTGACCGACGAAGGGGATCCTTCGGCACCGGTCCCCGCGAGGTCGTCGGGACCACTGGCCGAGTTGGCGCGCCTGCGCCACGTCATGGACAAGAACGCCGATCGCAACGACCCGCGGTGGGGCCTCCAGTCGGTCGCCGACCAGCTCGCCTACGATGCCGCCCTGGTCCGGGTGGCCCGCAAACGCGGCGTCGCCGTCGACCTGGGGGCGTTCGACGTGCCCGAGCAGGGACGGGCCCAGCTCGAGCAGGCGCTTGTCGACAAGGGGGTCCGCCTGCCCGGGCGGTCCGGGTCGGCGCCGGAGTCGATGGACGACGCCCGCTGAGCGTCCCGCTCACGAGCCGCATCGCGGGGCAACCGGTACCGGCGGTCCTCAGGTACCGGTGGAGTCGGCCCGGCGGTCGCGCTCGGTACGCTCGTAGACCCTGGTGGCGTAGGCGGCAGCCTGGGTCCGGCGCTCCATCCCCAGCTTGGTCAGGAGGTTGGAGACGTAGTTCTTGACGGTCTTCTCGGCCAGGTACATGGCCTCGGCGATCTGGCGGTTGGTCTTGCCCTCGGCGATCAGGTCGAGGATCCGGCGCTCCTGGTGGGTCAGGCTGGCGAGCAGCGGCTCCTCCTCGGGGCCCTCGCGCAGGCGCTTCAGCACGCGTTCGGTGAGGGCCGGGTCCAGGAGCGACTCGCCGGCGGCGACCCGGCGCACATCGTCGACCAGGCTGTTGCCACCGACCTGCTTGAGCACGTAGCCCGACGAGCCCGCCATGATCGAGGCGAACAGGGCTTCGTCGTCGGCATACGACGTGAGCATGATGCACGCCGTCGACGGCATCTGGGCCCGGATGTCACGGCACACCTCCACCCCGCTGCCGTCGGGCAGCCGTACGTCGAGGATGGCGACGTCGGGCTGGAGTGCGGGGATGCGGCTGAGGGCCTCGGCCACCGTCCCGGCCTCGCCGACCACCTCGAGGTCGTCGGTGGATTCGAGCAGGGCACGAAGGCCGGTACGCACGATCTCATGGTCGTCAAGGAGGAATACGCGGATGGTCATCGACAACCATTTGAGCACGTCAGGCGGTCGAGGACACGATCGTGGGGAGTGGACGTGCCGCGGCGCCTGTCGTTACGTTGGTCGACGTGGCCGAGGACCCAGCGAGCAGGCGGTCCACCTACGACGCCATCGAGGACCCGGAGACGCTCCGGCGGCTCCTCGAGGCGAGTCTCCTGCTCGAGTCGAACCTCCACCTGAGCGCCCTGCTCAGCCACATCGTGGAGGAGGCACTGACGCTCGCCAACGCCCGCTACGGGGCGCTCGGTGTGCTCGATGCCACCGGTCGGGAGGTCGTCGAATTCTACGTCGCCGGCCTCGATCCCGAGGACGAGGACCGGTTGCTCGACGGTCCGCTGCCCACGGGCCAGGGCGTCCTGGGTGTGCTCATCGACGAGCCGCACCCGATGCGCATCCAGGTCATCGGTGACCACCCGGCCAGCGTCGGGTTCCCCCCGGGCCACCCCCCCATGACCTCGTTCCTCGGCGCGCCGATCAGGATCCGCGACCTGGTGTACGGGAACATCTACCTGACGGACAAGGTCGGGGCGGACGAGTTCACGGCCGACGACGAAGCGGTGATCGCCGCCCTGGCCGTGGCCGCCGGCATCGCCGTCGAGAACGCCCGCCTGCACCGGCGCGCCGGCGAGGTCGCCGTCTACGAGGAGCGGGACCGGATGGCCCGCGATCTGCACGACGGGGTGATCCAGCGGCTGTTCGCCATCGGACTTTCGCTCCAGGGCCTCACCACCGCCCAGGCCGACCGGGACGTCGCCACCAGCATCGGCGCCGTCGTCGACGACATCGACGAAACGATCCGTCAGGTCCGGGCCACCATCTTCGAACTCGGGAGCGAGGGCCGCGGCCGGGGGATCCGGTCCGGTGTGCTGACCCTGGTGGCGGAGATGGAGCCCGTGATCGGATTCCGGGTCTCGGTCAGCTTCAGCGGTCCGGTCGACTCGTCGGTGTCCGACGAGGTGGCCGAGCAGCTGCTCGCCACCTTGCGCGAGGCGCTGTCCAACGTGGCCCGGCACGCTGAGGCCACGCGGGTGTCGGTCACCCTGGCCGTGTCCGGAGGTGACTGCCGGCTCGAGGTGGCGGACAACGGCCGGGGCATCGGCAGCGGCTCCTCGCCAGAGGGCGGCCTCGGACTCCAGAACATGCGGAGCCGGGCCGAGATCCTGGACGGCGTGCTCGAGATCCTCCAGCCCGGGGCCGGGGGAACGACCCTGGTCTGGCAGGTGCCGGCCTCCTCCGGTCCCGAGCGGCACGACGGCTAGCGGCGCCGGGGCACTGGGACCAATTGCCCTGGTCGCCCTCCCGGATGGGCCGTACCGTGGGGTGGGGCCCGCCGGGCACTGCGTCACGGGTCGGTGGTCGGCGACGTCCCGTGAACTCGCACCGGATCCCGACGAGAGGAGCAGGCGATGCCGGTAGGCACCATGGAGCGGACGCACCGGACGATCGTCGGGGTGGACGGGTCACCGGAGTCTCGGGCCGCCCTGGAGTGGTCCGCGGCGCGGGCCGAGTCCACCGGCTCCACGGTCGTGGCCGTCGCCACCTGGGAGTGGCCGCGTGGCTTCGGTCAGGCGCTGCCCATCCCCGTCGGCTACGACCCGGCGGGCGACGCCCGGAAGCTGGTGGGCGGGATCGTCGACGACACCCGTACCCGGCACCCCGACGTGGAGATCGTACCCATGGTGGCTGAGGGGCGTGCCGGTGACGTCCTCGTCGAGGCGTCCCGGGGGGCGGACCTGCAGGCCGTCGGGAGCCGGGGCCACGGTGAGGTCACGGGCATCCTCCTCGGCTCGGTCAGCGAGCACTGCGCCGCCCATGCCCACAGCCCCGTCCTGGTGTTCCGGGACCATTCCTGAACCGGTGGCGGACGGCGACGTCCCGGTCATCGCGACCCGGGGGCTGACGAAGCGGTACCGGGGAACCGACGCGCTGGTCGATCTCGACCTCGAGGTGGCCGCGGGTGACGTCGTCGGCTATCTGGGGCCGAACGGTGCCGGCAAGACCACCACCATCCGGCTCCTCCTCGGACTGATCCGCCCGACATCGGGGGTGGCCGAGGTCTTCGGCCTCGACAGCCGGCGCGACGCCGTGGCCGCCCACCGCCGGCTGGCCTACGTCGGCGGGGAGACGTCGCTGTGGCCGGGACTCACCGGGGCCGAGACCCTGCACCTGCTGGGTCGGGTCCAGGGCAGGGTCGACTCCACCTACCGGGACGAGCTGATCGAGCGGTTCGCCCTCGACCCGGGCAAGAAGGTCCGTGCGTACTCGAAGGGCAACCGCCAGAAGCTGGTGCTCGTCGCCGCGCTCATGACCCGTGCCGACCTGCTGGTGATGGACGAGCCCACGAATGGCCTCGACCCACTGATGGAGCAGGCCTTCCGGCTCAGCGTCCACGAGGCGCAGCAGCGGGGCCAGACGGTGTTCCTGTCCTCGCACATCCTGAGCGAGGTGGAGGCACTGTGCGACCGGGTCGGGATCCTGCGCGGGGGGCGCCTCGTCGAGATGGGCTCGCTCTCGGAGCTCCGGCACCTCGAGCGCGCTGACCGTGGAGGCGACCTTCGCCGGGCCGGTCCCCGACCTGTCCGTCGTCGCCGGGGTGAGCTCGGTCGTGGTGGACGGACACGTGGTCCGATGCCAGGTCCGCGGTCCCGTCGAGCCCCTCCTCCGGGTCCTGGCCGACGCCGGCGTCACCGGGCTCCTCAGCAGGGAGCCCTCGCTCGAGGAGCTGTTCCTCTCCCAGTACGGGGGAGACGACGACGGGGCGCGTCCGGTGACCGGCACGCCGTCCGTCACGCCGGACGCGGCTACCCCGTCGGACGCGGTCGGCGATGGCGGCTGAGGCCCCGATCGTCGGCGCGGCGCTGCCCGTGCGCTCCCCCACCACGGTCGTCGCCGGCCTGACGGCGCGGGCGGCATGCCGCTCGGGGGCGATCTGGGGCGCCGTGTTCGCCGTCGTCGTCGCCTCGTCGGCGGTCAGCTACACGTCCCTGTACAAGACGCAGGCCCGAACGCGATTCGCTCGCCGTCGCCTACGGCTCGAACCACGCCACGAGCGCCCTGTTCGGACCGGCGCCCCTTCTCCAGACGGTGGCCGGGTTCACGTCCTTCAAGGCCTCGATGACCCTCATGGTGCTGGCTGCCGTGTGGGGGCTGTTGACCTGCAGCCGCCTCCTGCGCGGCGAGGAGGACGATGGACGCTGGGAGCAGCTGTTGGCGGGCCGGACCACCTCCGGGCGGGCCACGGCCCAGGCCCTGGCCGGAATCGGCGCCGGAGTCGTGGTCCTGTGGGCACTCACCGCCGCCGGAACGGCGGCCGTCGGCCACCAACCGAAGGTGGCCATCGCCGCCGGCCCGGCGTGCCTCTTCGCGCTGGGCACGGTGTCCACTGCGGCGATGTTCGCCGGCGTGGCCGGAGTGACCAGCCAGTTGGCGGCCACCCGCCGCCAGGCGGCGGCGTGGGCGGCCGCGGTGCTCGGGATCGCCTACGCCGTGCGCATGGTGGCCGACGCCGGCGTGGGCCTGCACGGGCTCGTGTGGGCCTCGCCCCTCGGCTGGGTCGAGGAGCTGGGTGCGCTCACGCACCCCCGACCGCTGGCACTGCTCCCGATCGCCGCCCTTACCGCAGCGTCGGCCGTGACCACGGCCGTCCTGGCCGGACTCCGCGACGTCGACGCCAGCCTCGTCTCCGACCGGTCCCACGCACCGGCCCGCCTCCGTCTTCTGTCCGGACCCGTCGGACTGGCGATCCGGCTGACCCGGCCGACCGTCATCGGCTGGTGGGGAGCCATCGCCCTGGCCGGTCTCCTCTACGGGCTGATCGCCCGCTCGGCGGGGTCGACCATCACCGGCTCGTCCGTCCACGACGTGCTGTCGCGGCTCGGGGCGACGGGGACGGGCACCGAGGCCGTGCTCGGCGTCTGCTTCCTCGTCCTGGCCGTGCTCGTCGCCTTCGCCGCTGCGGGACAGCTGACCGCCGCACACGGCGAGGAGGCGTCGGGCCGGTTGGACAACCTGCTGACCCGGCCGCTGTCCCCGGCGGCATGGCTGGGCGGCCGACTCGGCGTGGCCGCCGCAGTCCTGGTGGTGGCCGGACTGCTCGGGGGCCTGACGGCGTGGGTGGGGACGGCGACCCAGCACGCCGGCATCGGCGTCGCCCGCGTCGTGCTGGCGGGTGTCAACCTGGTGCCGCCCGCGCTCGTGGTGCTGGGTGTGGGAGTGCTCGTGCTCGGTCTCGCACCCCGCGCCACCTCCGGCGTCGTCTACGGGTACCTGGCCTGGTCGTTGTTGATCGTCGTGGTCGGTGGCATCGGGGACACCAGCCACTGGGTCCTCGACACGTCGGTGTTCCACCAGATGTCGGCCGCCCCCGCCGTCCCGGTCGACTGGACGGCCGACGCGGTCATGGTCGGCCTGGCCGCCGTCCTGGCCGGGGTCGGGGTCGTCGCCTTCCGACGGCGCGACCTGGCCGCCGCCTGATCGCCCGGCACCCGGTGCCGGGCCGGTAGCCTCGCTCCATGGCCCAGGTGGTGGTTTCCGGCAACACCGTGACACTCGCCCTCACCAAGGTCGAACGGCTCGAGGGGTTCCACGGCGACATCGTCGCGCCGGTCTCCTCGGTCACCGCCGTGCGCGCCAGCGACGACCTCTGGTCCGAGCTGCGTGGCATCCGTGCACCGGGTACGGGCATCCCGAAGGTGATCGCCGTGAGCACCCGTCGCGGATCGTTCGGGAAGGACTTCGCCGTCGTCCACGGGACCGGCCCCGGCGTCGTGGTGGAGTTCGCCGGGGAGGAGTTCCAGCGGTGGGTGGTCAGCGCCGCCGACCCGGGGCCCGTCGTGGCCGAGGTGTCGGTGGCTGCCGGTCTCGACTGAGCCCCGGGGCCCGGTCCCGCCGAGGCGGCGCGTCACGCCGTGGCCAGCTCGGGCCAGAGGCCCCGACGGTCGGGGCCGAGCAGGCGCTGGGTGTAGGTCCCGCCCAGGTGTGTCGAACGCCAGGTCAGCATCGACTGGGCCAACGGGAGCACCACGGCGGGATCGGTCGTCGTCGTGGCCCATGTCGGGTCGGACGCCAGGTCGAAGCAGAGCCACGAGCCGTCGGCGAACTGGACGTACGCATGGGTGTCGGTGCGCTCGACGGCGAGGTTGTAGCGCTCGAGCGCCGCGTCGGGACCACCCGAGGTCCGCGTGGGACCCATGACCATGTCCCGCCAGTCCCACTCGTAGTGGGCCGCCGTCCGCCATCCCTTCGGCGGTCCCCCGTCCGATCCCCCGTCCGATCCCCCGTCCGATCCCCCGTCCGAACCCCCGTCCGATCCCCCCTCGAGGAACGGGACCAGCGACGAACCGTCGCACTGGGTCGGCACCTCCTCGCCCAGCATCTCGGCCAGGGTGGGCAGGACGTCGACGCCCTCGGTATACGCCGTGACCACGCGGCCGGCGGCGCCGGCGATGCCGGGGCGGCGGATGATGCACGGGATCCGGTAGCTCTCCTCGAAGAAGCCGAGCTTCCAGATGAGCCCGTGGTCACCGAGCTGCTCGCCGTGGTCGGAGGTGACCACGACCAACGTGTCGTCGAGCTGGCCCTCCGAGCGCAGGTGGTCGACCACGCGGCCCAGCTGGTGGTCGACCTCGGAGACCATCCCGAAGTACTGGGCCCGCAGCCGGGCCAGGTCGGCCGGTTCCGACGGTGCCGCGCACGAGTTCGATGCCGAGGGCGAGGTCGTACAACGGGTGGAGCCCGGGCTGGGCCGGGAGCGGATCGCCCACCTCCTCGGGCACGTAGCGCGTCGCGTACTCGCCGGCCGCCGCGTAGGGGAAGTGGGGGCGGAAGTAGCTGGCGTGAGCGAACCAGGGTCCGTCCTGGCGGTCGATCCAGGCGATGAGACTGTCGGACAGGAAGGCGGACACGCTGTGCTCGGCGGGTCGTTCGGGTTCCGAACGGAGCGCCTCGGGCGCGGACAGGGTCCCGTACCCGAGCTCCTCCAGCCGGGCGAGCCAGCCGAGGAAGCGGCCGTCGAGCGGGAGTACCGGGTCGAACCCGGGCAGCACGCCCTCGTAGGTGTCCAGTCTCGTGTCGGCCGGGTCCTGCACCGTGCCCGGGTCGACACCCTGGTCGGTGTAGCCGAACAGGGCCGGGGCGTAGCCGGCCCGTCGGGCCATCCGGGCCACGTTGTCGAACCGGTCCTCGAGTGGGGCGCCGTTGGCCACCACGCGGTGGTTCATCTGGTACATCCCCGTGTAGAGCGATGCCCGACCCGGTGCGCAGGGGGCCGCCTGGCTCACGTGGGAGGCGAAGCGGACACCCTCCGCGGCCAACCGGTCGAGGTTCGGCGTGGTCACGACCGGGTGCCCGGCGGCGGACAGGCAGTCGGCCCGGAACTCGTCGAGGGTCACGAAGAGGACGTTCACCCGTCCCACTCTTGCAGCCTGCGGACGGGTGGACCACCACCGTGGTGGAGCCCGCCGGAGAGCCGTCGGTACCGCCCTGCGTAGACTCGACCCCCGTGGACCACGTCGACGTACTGATCCTGGGGGCCGGGCTGTCGGGCATCGGGGCCGCCTGCCATCTCGAGACCGAACGGCCGGGGACCAGCTACGCCCTCGTCGAGGCGCGCGAGGCGATGGGCGGAACGTGGGACCACTTCCGCTACCCCGGCGTGCGCTCCGACTCGGACATGTTCACCCTCGGCTACTCGTTCGAACCGTGGGTCGAGGCCGAGGCCATCGCCGACGGCCCGTCGATCCTGGCCTACATCCGCTCCACGGCCCGCTCGCACGGGGTCGAGGACCGGATCACCTACCGCCGCCGGGCGGTGGCTGCGTCGTGGTCCACCGCCGACGCCCGCTGGACCGTCGAGCTCGAGCACACGGACACCGGCGATCACGAACAGGTGACCTGCGGGTTCCTGTGGGCCAACACCGGGTACTACCGCTACGACGAGGGGTACCGGCCCCACTGGGACGGCGAGGACCGGTACGGCGGCCGGATCGTCCACCCCCAGCACTGGCCCGAGGACCTCGAGTGGACCGGAAAGAGGGTCGTGGTCATCGGCAGCGGGGCAACGGCCGTGACCCTCGTGCCCGCCCTGGCCGAGCAGGCCGCCCACGTGGTGATGCTGCAGCGCTCGCCCACCTACGTGGTGTCCCGGCCCGGGCACGACAGGATCGCCGACCTGCTGCGGAAGTACCTGCCGGCCCAGGCCGCCCACGGGGTGACCCGCTGGAAGAACGTGCTGCTGACCCACCTCAGCTTCCAGCTGAGTCGGAGCAACCCCGAGTTCGTGAAGAAGGGGATCCGCAAGGCGGTGATCGAGGCGCTGCCCGAGGGCTACGACGTCGACACGCACTTCCGGCCGCACTACAACCCGTGGGAACAGCGACTGTGCCTGGTCCCCGACGGAGACCTGTTCGAGGCGATCTCGGCCGGGACTGCGGAAGTGGTCACCGACACCATCGACACCTTCACCGAGACGGGGGTCCGCCTGGCGTCCGGCTCCGAGCTCGAAGCCGACATCGTGGTCACGGCCACCGGGCTCAACCTCCAGTTCCTCGGGGGTAGCGCACTCGACGTGGACGGGACGCCCGTCGTCCCGGGCGAGGCCGTCGTCTACAAGGGCATGATGCTGTGCGGTGTCCCCAACATGGCCGAGACCTTCGGGTACACAAACGCATCGTGGACCCTCAAGGCCGACCTGACCGCCGAGTACGTGTGCCGGCTGCTGGCCACCATGGAGGCGTGCGGGCTGCGCCAGTGCACTCCCGCCGCACCGGACCCCTCGCTCCCTACCGAGCCGTTCATCGACTTCTCGTCGGGCTACGTCACGAGGGCGGTCGACCAGCTGCCGCGACAGGGGGCCACCGCGCCGTGGCGACTCCACCAGAACTACCTCCGGGACACATGGCTCCTCCGCCACGGCCCCGTGGTGGACGGCATGGTGCTGTCGAACCCGGCGCCGGTGGCCGTGGTCACGCCGGCCTGAGCAGACGGCGTCGACGGGCGGGAGGTCCGGCTCCTTATCAGCCGGCCGTCCCGAGTCCGGCCTCCAGCTCCGAGGCGATGCGCTGGACGATCGCCGCTGCCGACCCGGGAGTGAGGTCCTCCCATCCGGTGCCCGCCCACAGGTTCGGCACACTCGGATCGCCCGCCTCCGCCGCCGTGGCGCGCAGCGGTCGGGTGAGGTGGTGGATCTCGGGGTAGCCGTCGGGCGCGGCATCTGCATACCTCACGGCGAATTCGTTGGCCAGACCTCGGGCGTAGCGTCCGCTGAACGCTCGCGTGATCATCGTGTGGCGATACGTCCTGTCCAGGAGCGCCCGGCGATGGGTCGCCGATGTGCCCGCCTCGTCGCAGCACAGGAAGGCGGTTCCCAACTGGACACCGACCGACCCCATCCGCATCAGCTCGGCGGCACGGCCACCCGACATGATCCCGCCACTCGCCACCATCGGGATCCCGGTCGTGTCCCGGATCTGACCGACCAGGTACGAGAGCGGCCGGAGGTTGGGTGAACGGTCGCGGAACGATGCCTGGTGCCCCCCGGCCTCGGTCCCCTGCACCACGACCAGATCGACGCCGGCCGCTCCGGCCGTGCCGGCCTCCTCCGGCGACGTCACCGTGACCGCGACGGTGCAGTCGCCTGCATGCAATCGCCCGACGATCCCCGGATCGGGGCATCCGAAGGTGAAGCTCACCATCCCGACATGCCAGGACGCCGCGACCTCCACCTTGTCGTCGAAGTCGTCGTCGTCCCACCTCGGTTCGCCGAGCGCCACTCCCAGGCGATCCGACTCGGGTCGGATCACTTCGGCGAACCGCCGCACCGGCGCCGGGTCCGCCGGCGCCGACGGGCAGAAGATGTTGACGCCGAAGGGGACGCTGGTGAGCTCCCTGGTTCGGGCGATCTGCCGGACCAGCTCGTCGGGCGAGAGGTAGCCGGCAGCCAGGAACCCGAATCCGCCGGCGCGGGCCACTGCCCCGGCCAGCCCGGGTGTCGACGGACCCCCGGCCATCGGCGCCTGGACGATCGGCAGCTCGCTCGGCAGTGCGAAGGCTTCCATGTGCTTCCCCTGTCTCGACCGGCCTCATCGGTCACGCCCAGGACCCGTCGCCGCGTCCCCCAGTCTGATCGAAGGAACGGCACCCATGGGTCCTGTGTCCTACGTCACGCCGGGTGGAGGCGGCAGAGCTCCAGCGCTGCTGGGTGGCTGTCGGGCCGCTCGTCGTGCTCGTGTTCGTCGGCGGCCGCAACGGCACCTCCTCGTCGGATGGACGATCACGCGGCCGGCGCGGACCCCGGCTCATGGGTCGTGCCCGCACGAGGCACAGGTGGGCCCGTCCCCTTCGACATGGTCGGGGCCGGCGGGCGAGGACGTCCCGTCGGGACCCGTGCACACCACGACGTTTCGGTGCCCTCGCCTGAGCGGGCAGGGCGAGCCCGGGTCCCTGGTCCGATCCCCTGTCGTGTCCGGGTGGCGCTCGACGCCACGACTCTTCGGATCTGGACGGCATCTGACCACGTCGGCACGCTCGCACCCGCGCTGGGTTCCCATCCGTGGACGGCACATCCGGGCTCGTGGACAACGGCTGGGTGGTGAGGCAGTCAGGAGCGGCGCCGTGCCCCATGTGGCCCAGGGGCCCACGCCACACGACGGGGACGTGCACCTCGGCAGCGAGGTCGTCGGGACACGGCGAGCACTGGTTTGTCCCCCGGGATGACAGGAGGATGACCCCTCAGGCCCGCCAGTCGCCGACGAGCGGCTGCTCGCGTCCGGTGTCGAGGTGGGCAGCGCCCCCGGCGACCGGAGGATCCGCCCCGACGTAGGAGGCCTGTGCGCCGTGGCCGTGCTCCTGGTCGTGCTCATCGACAGCGGGGTCCCGCATCTGACCGGTGGCACGTCGCCGTCGCCGCACGACCCGTCGCGGTGGGGCCGGCGCGGCCTCCGGCCACCAGCACCGCTCCGATGATCACGACGCACACCGCCCTCACCTTGCATCCCTGCACCCTCCGGTGGCAGCGGGCCGGGGCCGGAGGTCACGCCGCGGTCCTGTCGGACCCGGGGTCACCTCACCGACGGACGGACGTCACCGATAGGATGTCATCATCTGATGACTTGTGCCCGGCGCTCCTCCCTCCTCGTCCCCACGCTCGTGTTCATCGGGCTGCTCGTCGCCGTGGTGAGCAGCCTGGGCGCCCCACTGATCCCGTCGATCGCCCAGGTCGACCATGTCCCCCTCAGCACCGCCCAATGGGTCCTGACGGCCGCCCTGCTGACCGGAGCGCTGGCCACCCCGGTGATGGGCCGTCTGGCCGACGGCGCCCGTCAGAGGACCGTCATCGTCGTCACCCTGTCGGTCGTCCTCGCCGGCTGCGTACTCTCCGCCGTGTCGACGTCCTTCGTCGTGCTGGTCGTCGGCCGCGGGCTGCAGGGCGTCGGGCTCGGGCTGCTGCCCGTCAACATGGCCATCGCCCGGCGCAACCTGGACCGCCCACATGCCGCCCGGGCCATCGCCACGCTGTCGGTGTCCACCGCCATCGGTGCCGGCCTCGGCTACCCGCTCACCGCGCTGGTGGCCCAGATGTTCGACGTCCACGCCGCCTACTGGTTCGGGGCCATCGTGGTCGCCTGTGCCCTGGCCTCCTCCCTCGCCATCCTCCCGGCACGGACGCCGGCCGCCCCGGTCTCCTTCGACGTGCCCGGCGCGGTCCTGCTGAGCCTCGCCGTCATCGGGGTGTCCATCGCCCTCAGCGAGGGCGGTGACTGGGGTTGGGCCTCGGTGCGAACGCTCGGCACCGTCGCCGCCTGCCTCGTCCTCCTTGCCGCCTGGGCTCCCCACGAGCTCCGCACCGACCATCCACTGGTGAACCTCCACCACCTGGCCAACCGGTCGGTCCTCATGGCCGACATCGCCGGCTTCCTGATGAGCGTGTCCCTCTACCTGGTGGTGCCCATCGTCGTCGAGTTCGTCCAGATCCCCCCGTCGACCGGATTCGGCTTCGGCGCCTCGGTGCTGGTCTCGGGCCTCGTGCTCACCCCACTGTCCGTCGGCACCTTCCTGGCCAGCCGACTGCTCGTCCCCTACGAGCGCCGATTCGGCGTGCGCAGCATGATCCCGGTCGGAGCGCTCGTGTTCGCCTCCGCCTCCGCCTACTTCGCCCTCGATCACGGCACGCTGTGGCAGGCCTTCGTCACCCTGGGTGTGGCCGGCCTGGGGATCGGCTTCACCTTCGCCGCCATGCCCGGGTTCATCGTGCGGGCCGTGCCGACAGAGGAGACCGGGAGCGCCACCGGCTTCTACCAGGTACTCCGGAACATCGGGCTCTCGGTGGGCAGTGCACTCGGTGCCGCCGTCCTCCTCGGCTACACGGCGCCTGGGGCCACCTTCCCCGACATCCAGGGATTCCGGGTCGCTCTACTGATCTCGGCAGGTATGGCCGTGCTCACCGCCGTCCTCGCTTTCGCCCTTCCCGGTCGGCCCGAGCCGATCGATCGCCGGCCCGGTGCCGTCGCACTCGACCCCCTCGAGGAGCGGATGGAGGAGGAGGCGCTGCTGGAGGCCGGAGGCGCCCTGCTCGTCGACGAGTTGGACCTCGACGCCGGGGACCGGCCGTGACCGAGGCGACGGCCACCGAGGCCGCACCGGTGCACAGGCGGTCCCGCGACGCTGCCGCCACCCGGCTGGACCTGCTCGCGGCGGCGCAGACGCTGTTCGGCCACAAGGGCTACGAGCGCACCACCACCCGCGAGATCGGTGAGGTGGCCGGCGTCGACCCCGCACTCATCGCCCGGTACTTCGGCTCCAAGGCCGACCTGTACCTCGCGGCCGTGGCCGCCGACCGGCTGGGGGCCGGGGAGGGCCCGGCCGACCCCGATCGGATCGACGCGCCGTTCGCCGATCTGTCCGAGGTGGCGGTGGTCGCACTCCGTCGCTCGGCCGCGCACGGACCCGGCCCGATCCTCCAGGCCCTGGTGCACGACGACGCCTCCCCCGAGATCCGCGAGGCGGCCACCGCCCGCCTGGTGCGGCGCATGGTCGAGCCGCTGACCGCCGAGTACGCCGCCGCCGGTGTCGATCGGCCGGAGCTGCGGGCCCAGTTGGCGGTGGCCGCCGTCGTCGGCACGAGCCTCGGGCGCTCGCTCGGCTGGTTCGCCGACCTGCACGCCGCCGACCCCGACGAGCTGGCCGAGCTCCTGGTGGAGGCATTGCGACCGTCCCGGTAGTGCGTCCTCCCCACCCTCCGCGGGGGCGCCGCGTCGGCCGCGTGGTCGCTGCTCCCTGTCGACGGGCGTGCCCCCGACCCCCGGAAGCGTCGACCCCTGGTGCCCGGCATCCGACCGGTGGGGCAGGACTGTCGATTTGCGGCAATCCTGTTCGTCGGAGGGGCGACGGGACTCGAGGGTCGGGTCCGTCGAAAGGAGTCGAGATGGCCGAGTACCTGGTCCTCATCTACGAGGACGAGACAGCAGTGGAACAGGCGGACCCGTCGGCGCTGAAGGCGAGGACGGACGGCCACATCGCCTTCGGCGAGCGTCGGGGGGCAACCATCCGCGGAGGCAACGCGCTCCAGCCGGCGAGTACCGCCACCTCGATCCGAGGCGACGGGACCGGCGGCTCCACCATCACCGACGGTCCCTTCGCCGAGACCAAGGAGGCCCTGGGCGGCTACTACCTCCTGGAGGCCGCGGACCTCGACGAGGCCATCGCCCTGGCTCAGGAGATTCCTGCGGCGTTCGGCGGTGTCGAGGTCCGACCCATCCGGCCGATGGGCTGACAGGCGGCCTCCGGGTGGACGCCTCGGTCGAGGCGGCGGTTGCCGAGGCGCACCGTCGCGAACTGGGCGTTCGTGCTCGCCGCGACGGTGCGCGTCACCGGTGACATCGATCTGGCCGAGGAGTGCGTACAGGAGTCCTACGCCCGCGCCCTGACATCCTGGCCCGAGCACGGGATTCCCACCCGTCCGGGCGCCTGGCTCACCACCGTTGCCCGCCGGCGGGCCATCGATCTGCTCCGGCGCGACGCCACCCACGAACGGGTGCTGCCCCAGTTGGTGGGGGCCGGCACCGGCACCGACCCCCCGACCACGTGGGACGGGCCGGGCACCCCGGGGGCGCTCGACGACGACCGACTCCGGCTCATCTTCACCTGCTGCCATCCCGCCCTCGCACCCGAGTCCCAGGTGGCGCTCACGCTGCGCCTGGTGTGTGGCCTCACGACGGCCGAGGTGGCCCGGATGTTCCTCGTCCAGGAGACGACGATGGCGGCACGGATCACCCGCGCCAAGAAGAAGATCGCCACCGCCCGCATTCCCTACCGGGTGCCGTCGGTCGATGAGCTGCCCGGGCGCATCGACGCCGTGCTCACCGTGGTCCACCTGGTGTTCACCACCGGCCACACGGCGCCGGTGGGAGCCGACCTCGTCCGTACCGACCTGGTCGAGCGGGCGCTTGTCCTGGCCCGCATGCTGCGGTCGCTCCTGCCCGACGAACCGGACGTCGCCGGGCTGTTGGCACTGATCCTCCTGACCGACGCCCGTCGCCCGTCGCGGACGTCCGCGGGGGGCACGCTCACACTGCTGCCCAACCAGGATCGCAGCCTGTGGGACGCCGGTGAGATCGCCGAGGGGCTCGCCCTCGTCCGCGAAGCGCTCGGGCGGCGTCCCCCCGGGAGGTTCGCACTCATGGCGGCCATCGCCGCCGTGCATGCCGAGGCGCCGGCGTGGTCGGCCACCGATTGGACCGAGCTCGTGGGCCTCTACGAACTCCTGCTGAGGATCTGGCCGTCCCCGGTCGTCGCCTTGAACAGGGCCGTCGCCGTCGGGTTCGCCGAAGGACCGGGCGCCGGACTGGCCGCACTGGACGCCCTGGAGGATGAGCCCCAGCTGGCCTCGTACGGCTATCTGGCCTCGGCCAGGGCCGACTTCCTGCGCCGGCTCGGGCGCCAGGACGAGGCGGCCCTCGCCTACCGTCGCGCCCTCGCCCTCACGGACAACGCCGTCGAGGTCGAGTTCCTGTCCTCACGGCTGGACGAGGTCGATCAGCGCCCCCGACCGGCATCGTGATCGAGGGGCGGAGCGGAGCGGACGTCGGACTCCCGTCACGTCAGGTGGCCGACGTGTCAGGCGGCAGGTAGCGGTGCACCGGGCAACCCGGCGACCACCCCGTCGGGAAGGGGGGGCGCACCCTCCATCACCCGCTCGGTAAACCGGGCCACATGGGCGTAGATGTCCCGGCTGGCCTCCGCCCACGGCATCAGGATCTGGAACACGTGGAACATCCCGGGCACCTCGTGGGCGTGGGTGTCCACCCCGGCCTTCTCCAGACGCTCGACGAATCGACGGATCGGGTCACGGAACATCTCGGCGCCGCCCCACGAGACCGAGGTGGGTGGGAACCCGTCGAGGTCGGCGTCGACGGCCGACACGTACCCGCTCGACGCGTCGAAGCCGTGGAGGTAGGACGCCGTCGGGATGTTCCACGGGAGGATGTCCGATTCGGCGTTGTCGGTCAACGAGGGCTCGTCGAGCCGCAGGTCGACCTCGGGTGAGTACAGGATCAACCCTGCCGGACGCACCAGGTGGACGTCCTCGGGCGCGGCGAGGACGAGCGAGGTCGCCAGTCCACCTCCACCCGAGTCGCCGGCCACGAACAGGCGCTCGCGTGGGACGCCGGCCGCCACCATCGCCGCCAGCACGTGGGCGGCGTCCACCAGCCCCGCCGGGAAGGGGAACTCGGGGGCGAGGCGGTAGTCGGCCACGAAGACGGCGCAGCGGGTGCGGGCGCAGATCCGGGAGGTGAAGAAGGCATACATGGTGGGCGACGTCCCGATGTACCCGCCGCCGTGCAGGTAGAGCGCCACGCCCTCCACCTCGGCGTCCCGCGGGACGTACAGGATGCCGGGGACGCCACCGATCTCGGTCAGGGTGTGGGCCACGTCCCGGGCGTTCACGACCGGAGGCATGACCACCTTGCACAGGTCGTCGAGCAGCTGCTCGATCGATCGGAACTCGGCGATCGGCAGCGACGAGCAGTAGCCCATGAAGGAGCGCACCACCTCGCGGGTCACGCTGGCCCCGAAGTTCGACAGTCGGCCGGAATCGCCCTCGAGCGGGTGACGGAACGGGAGCCGGGCCAGCGCGGCCACCATCTGCTGGGCCAGGAGGACGGTGTCGATCGCCACGACGGGCGCCCGCGCGGTCCGTACCTCGGGCCGGTCGGCCATCACCATGGGGGCAGCTCCCTCGTCGACTCGTCGTGTGGGGCCAGGCTACCCTCGCCCCTCCTCCTGCCCGGCGCCGTCCAGCCGCAGCGGGCCGTCCTTCCGGGCGAACCGCCTCAGCCGAGGGTGGCGAGCGCCTCGTTGAACGTCGCCGACGGCCGCATCACGATCGAGGCCAGGGTCTGGTCGGGCAGGTAGTACCCACCGATGTCGACCGGCGACCCCTGCACGCCGAGCAGCTCGTCGACGATGGCCTGCTCCCGGTCGCCCAGCAGCGCGGCGAGCGCGGCGAACCCGTTCGCCAGCTCCGTGTCGTCGGTCTGGCCGGCGAGCTCCTGTGCCCAGTAGAGGGCCAGGTAGAAGTGGCTCCCCCGATTGTCGATCCCACCGAGCCTGCGACTCGGGGACCGGTCGTCGTTGAGCAGGCGCTCCGTGGCCCGGTCGAGGGTGTCGGCGAGGACCTTCGCCCGGGTGTTCCCGGTGCGCTGGGCCAGGTGCTCGAAGCTGACGGCGAGCGCCAGGAACTCGCCCAGGCTGTCCCACCGAAGGTAGTTCTCGGCCAGGAGCTGCTGGACGTGCTTGGGTGCCGAGCCGCCCGCTCCCGTCTCGAACAGGCCACCGCCGGCGATGAGCGGGACGACCGACAGCATCTTGGCGCTGGTGCCCAGCTCGAGGATGGGGAACAGGTCGGTGAGGTAGTCACGGAGCACGTTCCCCGTCACCGAGATGGTGTTCTCCCCCCGGCGGATGCGCTCGAGCGAGAGTGCGGTGGCCGCCTCCGGTGCCAGGATCTCGATGCGCAGGCCGTCCGTGTCGTGGTCGGCCAGGTAGGTACGGACCTTGGCGATGAGGTTGGCGTCATGGGCCCTGCCCTCGTCGAGCCAGAACACCGCCGGGTCACCCGTGGCCCGGGCCCGGGCCACGGCGAGCTTGACCCAGTCGCGGACGGGCACATCCTTGGTCTGGCACATGCGGAACACGTCGCCGGCGGACACCGCCACGTCGAACACCACACCGCCGGCATCGTCGGTGACCCGGACCGTCCCGTCGGCGGGGATCTCGAACGTCTTGTCGTGGCTGCCGTACTCCTCGGCCGCCTGGGCCATCAATCCGACGTTCGGGACCGAGCCCATGGTGGCCGGGTCGAATGCGCCATGGGCCCGGCAGTCGTCGATGACCACCTGGTACACACCGGCATAGCTGGCGTCGGGGATGACGGCGAGGGTGTCGGCCTCGACGCCGTCGGGACCCCACATGTGGCCCGAGTTCCGGATCATGGCCGGCATCGAGGCGTCCACGATCACGTCGCTCGGCACGTGCAGATTGGTGATGCCCCGGTCGGAGTCGACCATGGCGAGGGCGGGACCGGCGGCCAGCTCGACCTCGAACGAGGACCGGATGGCCTCGCCCTCGGGCAACGCGGCGAGACCGTCGAGGATCGACCCCCACCCGTCGTTGGGGCTGAGTCCGGCCGCGGCCAGCACCTCGCCGTAGGTGGCGAAGGTGGTGGGGAAGAAGGCACGGACCACGTGTCCGAAGAAGATCGGATCCGACACCTTCATCATCGTGGCCTTGAGGTGCACCGAGAACAGCACGCCGTCGGCCGCCGCCCGGGCGATCTGGCGGTCGAGGAACGCCCGCAGCTCGGCCACCTGCATCACGGCGGCGTCGACCACTTCGCCCGCCAGGACGGCGATAGGGGGCCGCAGCGCCGTGGTCGTGCCGTCCGCCGCGATCAGCTCGACCCGCAGCGACCCGTCCGACCCCATCACGGCGGAACGCTCGGTCGACCGGAAGTCCCCTCCGTCCATGTGGGCCACGTCGGTCCTCGACCCGGGCGACCACGCGCCCATGCGGTGGGGGTGGGACCGGGCGTAGTTCTTGACCGATGCCGGCGCCCGGCGGTCCGAATTGCCCTGGCGCAGCACCGGGTTCACGGCGCTGCCCAGGACCGTGCGGTACCGGGCGAGGGTGGCGACCTCCTCCTCGGTCGTCGGGTCCTCGGGATAGTCGGGGACGGCGAATCCCTTGGCCTGCAGCTCGGCGACGGCCGACTTCAGCTGCGGCACCGACGCCGAGACGTTCGGGAGCTTGATGATGTTCGCCTCGGGGGTCAGTACCTCGCGCCCCAGCTCGGCCAGGTCGTCGGCGATCCGCTGGCCCGCGGCGAGACGGTCGGGGAACGTGGCCAGGATGCGCCCGGCCAGGGAGATGTCCCGGGTCACCACCTCGACCCCGGCCCGGGCGGCGTAGGCCTGCACCACGGGGAGGAGCGAGTAGGTCGCCAGGGCCGGTGCCTCGTCCGTGTGCGTGTAGATGATGGTCGAATCGGTCACGCGTGCTCCGTCGTCGGTCCTCGGATGGTCGCCCAACGATAGACGGACCGCCGGGGGTGACCCGGAGCCACGGGCCCCGCCGGGCGGACGCGCTCTGGGACACTGTGGGCGCCGTGTTCGCCCTCGTCCTCGCCGCCGTCTCGGTCGGTCTGTCCAACTTCGCGGCCGCCGTGGCCATCGGCGTGTCGGGCGTCGACGCCAGGACGAGGATCGAGGTGGGCGTGGTCTTCGGCGTCTTCGAGATCGGGATGCCGATCGTCGGACTGGCACTCGGGCACAGCCTGGCCCACACCCTGGGAAGCTCCGCCCGTTGGCTGGGGGGTGGCCTGCTGATCGCCGCCGGGCTCTACGGGCTGGTCACCGGGCTCCGCAAGTCCGGCCACGGGCCCGCCGCGTCAGGGATGTCCCGGGGTCGCCTCCTCGTCACCGGCGCCGCACTCAGCATCGACAACCTGGTGATCGGCTTCGCCCTCGGCGCCTACCACGTGTCGGTGGTGGTGGCCGCCCTGGTGATCGGCCTGATCAGCGTCGGGCTGTCACTCATCGGCCTCGAGCTCGGGGCGCGGATCGGGTCACGCACGGGGGACCTGGCCGAGGTCGTCGGCTCGGTGGTGCTGATGGGCGTGGGCGCGGCCATCGCCGCCGGGCTCCTGTGACCCGCCCAATGGGTCGGGCGGACGGTCACCCGTCGACGGTGCCCCCGTACGAACCCACGACGGTGGCGGTGGCCGGGAACGGACCGTCGGCGAGGCGGTCACCGATGTCGGCCTGGAACCTGGCGAATGCCGGCGACGACTCCAGCGGGTTGTCGTCTCCGTCGAGCACGGCCACGTGGAGGAAGCTGACGCCGTCGTCCAGCCGCCACGCGGTGTAGCGGATGCCGGGGACGTCCCGCTCGGTCAGCTCGTCGAAGACGGCGGCGATCATCCGGGCGTTGTCCTCGGCGTACTCCGGCTTGGTGCGGTACCGGATGACACGGGTCGTGGTCACGAGGTCGCCCGCATGCTGTTGTTGCGGGGGTCGTGGGTGACCTCGGCCAGCCCGAGCGCCTCCAGCAGCGGAGGCAGGTACATGCCGAACCGTCCCCGGTAGCCGGAGCGCAGTCCGTACCAGCCCCCGACCGGGTTGTCGGGCGACCTTCCCCAGGCCTCGACGGTGCCCGCCGCCGGCTCCTTCTTCTCGTCGGCGGCGCCGAGCGGTACCCAGTCGCCCTGTTCCACCAGCCAGGCGTGGAGGTCCTCGACCGCCCGCCACAGGTACGTCAGCCTGGTGGAGCCGACCTGGCACACGAGCTGCTCGGGGTCGGCGTCGCCGTCCCGGTACATCTCGTAGGCCGAACTGCCCGGCGGCGTCGTCAGCTTCCAGGGATCATCCTTGGTCCCGGTCGTCATGGTCGTCCCTCCTCGGTGGTCAAACGGTCGGTGGTGGTGGGGTCGGCCGCCGCGTCCGGGGTCCCGGAGGCCCAGGATGCCGCGGTCACGTAGTGGGGCACGAGCGTCCGCCAGCCCTGTTCGTTCCGGGACCGTCCCTCCTCGGCTCCGGCTCCCAGCCGCTCCCATCCGCGGTGCTCGATCTCGACACGGGTGCCGTCGCCGTCCCGTGGGACGAACCGGACCGACACCTCGGTGGCACGGGCACGCTCGCCGCGCAGGTGCCACAGGTAGCCCAGACGGACCGGTGGCTCCCATACGGTCACCTCGCCCCAGTCGTACTCCTGGCCCTCGGGGGTGCGCTCGAAGATCCGGCCCCCGACCCCGGGCTCGAGTACGACGGTGAGGTCGCCCCGTCCGGTGACGGTGTGATCGGGCGGCCACCACGTGTCGATCCGCTCCGTCCACAGGGTGAAGGCCCGCTCGGGCGCGCAGGCGACCTCGAAGGCCATGGTGAGCGGATCCTTCATCCGGCCGACCCCGAACGCGCCGCCGATCCCGATTGTTTGCCAGCAACTGGAACCGGACGGCGGCATCGCCCCACACCCGCTCCAGATAGTCACGGACCGCCTGGAGCCCTTCCTCGTGGAGCTGGTAGATGCGTCGTGTGCCTTCGGCCTGCTCGGTCACGAGCCCGGCCTCCTTGAGGAGTCGGAGATGGCGGGAGACGGCCGGGCGGCTGATCGGCATCGCCCCGGCGAGCTCGGTGACGGCCTTGTCGCCCTCGCCGAGCAGACGGAGGATCTCCCTGCGGTTCGGGTCGCCGAGCGCGTCGAAGGGATCGCCGCCGGGCCGGCGGCCTGCTTCGGGCATGCGCTCACCCACCCCGATCCATGCGGGTTCCGCGCATAGCCGTCGTCGATCCGTCCATGGCCACCATCGCCTCGTGCCGATACCTGGGTAACCTTGCGGTTACCGTAACCCAACAGTTACGAATGGACAAGTGCCGCGGACAGGTCCCGGTCCGGCCCAGCTGCCCCCGGTTCAGCCGCAGCAGCGCTGCTGCGCCGACGCGGCCAGATCCCGGTGGGGCGCGGGGTCCAGCTCCTCCACCTGGGCATCGAAGGCATCGAGGTCGATCCGGCGTCCGGCCACCCAGGTCCCGCGGACCGTCACCTCGGTGGCCAACGTCAGCGGGTCGACCGCGTAGGGGTCCCCCGACAGCTCCACGAGGTCGGCGATCTTGCCTGCTTCGAGCGAGCCGAGCCGGTCGTCGACGAACAGCTGGCGGGCCCCGTTGACGGTGACGGCCCGAAGCGCCTGGTCGAGGGTGATCCTCTGCTCGGGCCCGTGGACGGTTCCCGAGATCGTGGTACGGGTGACCATGGCCTGGACGTTGAGCAGTACGTTCGGCGGGGTGACGGCTCCGTCATTGTGGAAGGACGGCTCGAGCCCGGCGGCGAACGCGTCGCCGACCGCCTGCCACTGCGACCCGATCGCGGACGGGAACATGGTGCCGTCGAGCAGGTCTCCCCAGTAGATGAACTGGAAGGGGCCCATCGAGGCCTCGACCCCGAGTGCGGCGGCACGCTCGAACTGTTCCGAGCGGCAGGCCCCGAGGTGCTCGACCCGCCAGCGGTGATCGGTGCCGAGCAGTCCGTGCTTGGCGAGTCCGCGCTCGTACACGTCGAGGACGACGTCGAACGCGGCGTCGCCGTTGCAGTGGAACGACAACTGCCATCCCTGCGGGGCGTGGGCGTCGACCACGGCATCCAACTCCTCCGGCGTGTAGTTCATGACCGACGTGCCGGCCGGGCCGAGCGGGATCTCGGCCGTCCTGACCACATCCGTATCGAGGTAGGGGTACGACAGGGCTGCGGTGCCGACCCAGGGTGAGCCGTCGGCCCACAGCTTGATCCCCTGCTTGCGGAGCCTGTCCGGGAACGGTGACGGCAACGGCTCGCCGCAGTGGTCCGACGTCGACACGTGGTAGAGCGAGACCCGCAGCGGGCAGTCGGGGAGCGACCCGAGGGCCTGGTAGGCGGCCAGGAACGGCACGTCGTAGGTCATGTCCGACGTGGAGGTGATCCCGAAGGAGGCCATGTACCGGTACCACGCCGATGCGGAGTGCAGAGGACGGGTCACCACCGACGCCATGATCGGCCCGGCGGCCGCCATCACCGCCGAGAGCTCGTAGGCCCGCCCGTCGAGCCTGCCGTCCGGCGCCCGCCCGAACGACCCGCCGACGGGGTCCTCCGGGGCCGTCACGTCCCAACCCTGGAGCGCCATGGCCGCGGTGTTGAAGTAGGCGAGGTGGCCGGAGTTGTCGGCGATCAGGACCGGACGGGACGGGAACAGGCCGTCGAGCATCGTCGCCGTCGGCGACGGTGCCCCCTGGAGCAGCCGGTCGAGGCCGTTGAACATCAGCGGCTGGCCGGACGGGGTTCCGGCGTCGAGCTCGTGGAAGTGAGCCACCACGTCGTCCCAGGTCGGGAAGCCCATGTAGGGGGCGATCCAGATCGCCGGGGGCCGCGTCACGATGCCGGAGACGACGGGGTGGCTGTGGGGCTCGACGAACCCCGGGAGCAGCACCGTGTCCCCCAGGTCCCGCACGTCGGCGCCGGGAGCGGCAGCGAGGCACGTCTCGAGCGAGCCGACCGCGGTGATGACTCCGGTGGACGGCTCGAAGGCGATGGCCGAGGCCCGGGGGGACGCCGGGTCCATCGTGATGATGGACGCTGCGGTGAGGATCACCGGAACCGTCCCGGTACCGGGTGTGGCCGGCGCTGCCGTGGTCATTACTGCTCCTTGCCTCGTCCCGTCCGCCGCATCCCGTCAGGAGGACCGGTCGCTCTCCGTGGACGCTACCCATGGGGGCCGACGTGGCGGTCGATCCCCTCGGACCCACCGGTCCCCGTGACGGTCCCGGCTCCAACGGACCGGTTTCCCTGGCACCGGGCCAGGGTTCGGCCTCCGGGCCGTACATTGGTGGGATGAGCGCCTCGCCGTGGACCGCCGCCGACCTGCCGGACCTGCACGGTCGCACCGCCATCGTGACCGGGGCGAACAGCGGGATCGGTCGGGTGGCGGCACTGGAGCTGGCCCGCGCCGGTGCCGCCGTGACCCTCGCAGTGCGGGACACCGCCAAGGGCGAGGACGCCGCCGCAGCGATGGCCGGCGACGTGTCCGTCCGCCAGCTCGACCTCGCCGACCTCGGCTCGGTGCGCTCGTTCGCCGATGCGACCCGCGGACCGATCGACTTCCTGATCGACAACGCCGGGATCATGGCCACCCCCGAGCAGCGCACGGCCGACGGGTTCGAGCTGCAGATCGGAACCAACCATCTCGGCCACTTCGCGTCTGACCAACCTGCTGATTCCCCAGGTGACCGACCGGGTCGTCGTCGTGTCGTCCGATCTGCACCGCAGCGGCACGATCGACCTCGAGGACCTGAACTGGGAGCGCCGACCCTACAGGCCTTGGACCGCGGACTCGCAGTCCAAGTTGGCCAACCTCCTCTTCGTCCTCGAACTCGAACGCCGACTCACCGAGTCAGGGTCGGTGGTGCGCGCCACCGCAGCCCACCCCGGGTATGCGGCCACCAACCTGCAGGGGCGCACCGGCAACCCGATCGCCAACCTGGCCGGTGCCATCGGCAACCGGCTGATCGCACAACGTGACACGATGGGCGTGCTCCCCACCCTGTATGCGGCGACGGCGGACGTTCCCGGAGGCACCTATGTCGGTCCCGGCGGGTTCCGGCACATGCGGGGCCATCCCACGGTCAATGCTCCCGCCAGGCAGGCACTCGACACCGGGACGGCCCGCAGGCTGTGGGACCTGTCGGAGGAACTGACCGGTGTGAGCTGGCCACTCGGACCTCCGGCACCGGGCTGAACCCGCAGCCGCCGCATCCGCGGTGCTCGCCGGTCAGGCAGCCATCCGTGCAGTCCGGTCGGAGGGCCCTCGGCGGGGACCGCCGCTGATTGACCCGTCCGAGCCCCGTCACTAGGTTCTCGGGCACCGAGCAGAAGGACCCCATGACCGACATCGAGGAAACCTCCGCCACCGACTTCCTGACCGGACTCCGCTTCGGCGAGTGCCCCCGCTGGCACGCAGGCCGGCTCTGGTACTCCGACTTCTTCGCCCGCACCGTGTCGTCGGTCGACGTGAACGACCCGGCCAGCCTGCGCGTCGAGGTGGAGGTGCCCACCGAGCCCGCCGGCCTGGGGTGGCTGCCCGACGGCACGCTGCTCGTGGTCTCGTGCCAGGACCGCACCGTGCTCAAGCTGGTCGAGGGGACACTGGTCCACCACGGCGACCTGCGCCCCACCGCCACCTTCCACGCCAACGACATGGTGGTGGACGAAACCGGGCGGGCCTACGTGGGCAACTTCGGCTTCGACCTCGACGGCCTGGTGGAGAACGAGGGCGTGATGGCCCTCTTCGAGCCGCCGGGACCGCCCAGGACCGGATTGGTTCGCATCGACCCCGACGGCACGGCCACGGTTGCCGCCGACGAACTGGCCTTCCCCAACGGCACGGTGATCACCCCCGACGGCGCCACGCTCATCGTGGCCGAGTCGGTGGCCGGGCACCTGACGGCCTTCGACCGGAGCGCGGACGGCACCCTGTCCAACCGGCGGGTCTGGGCCGCCGTGCCCGGCCTCGCCCCGGACGGGATGTGCCTGGACGCAGACGGGTGTGTCTGGGTGGCCAATGCCGTGGCCGCCGAGTGCCTTCGCGTGGCCGAGGGCGGCCAGGTCGTCGATAAGGTCCGCACGTCGCAGAACGCCTATGCCTGCATGCTGGGCGGAGACGATCGCCGGACCCTCTTCGTCGTCACCGCCCCCACCTCCACCGAGTCGGTGGCGCGCGAACGCACCGACGGGAAGATCGAGCAGGCCCGGGTCTCCGTGCCCGGAGCCGGGCGCCCGTAGCGTCGTCGCCGTCGCGACCCGTGACCGGCCCGGGGCCGGGGGGCCGGGTTGCGCCCGTTTCCCACCCTCGATGCCGATCTGCATACGCACGAGAGGACGCGGCAGCTCGGCGGCGGGCCGTGCCACGACGCCGGGACCGTCCGGTCCGAGCCTTCGGGCAGTGGCTACGCGCCGCCCCTGTCCGGACTCCGCTGGGGCCAGATGAAGGAGGTCTCGTCGGGACCCAGCGCCTTGTTCGGGTTGCGGATGGCCGCCTGCTTGGCAAGGTGGCGGACACGGGGGACGGGGCTGGTCACCGCCTCGTCATCGCCGAGGGCCCTGCCCCTGTAGATCACGATCCAGCCGAGACCCTCGTCCACCTCGAGATGTGCATAACGTCCGTCGAGGAAGTCCCGCCACCGACCACTGGCTGCCATGTGGTCAACAGTACCGGGCGAACCGTAGGGGTCTCGGTTGGGGACGGCGGTGCCGTCCTCCCGACGGAGGGGACGGGCGATCCGACGTGGTGCCCACCGTGACGACCGCGGCGTGCGGGGCAGGTACGGGAGCGGGTGTCCGTCGCGACCCCCCGGACGCGGAAGGTCCCGGTCTCTGAGTCGAGGGGACTCCGAGACCGGGACTTCCGATAACGCTCCGGTGCCGCTTACGCGAACACCTGCCGGTGGCGGGGGCAGGATTTGAACCTGCGACCTTCGGGTTATGAGCCCGACGAGCTACCAGACTGCTCCACCCCGCGTCGGTGGATCGTCAGGTTACCACCTGGCCGGTGGTCCCGGTCCAGCGCCCGAACCGGCCGCCGGGACCGAGGATTCCCAGGACCCGGATCGGCGGTCGGCCTCCCCATCAGCCGCCCAGGCCGGCGATCGCGTTCGACGCCGGGTTGGTCGTGGTCGTGGTGGTCGTACTGGCCACCGGGCCACCGGTCAGCGCCTGGACGGCCTGGAGGTTCGACTCCAGGTTGTTGATGTCGTTCTGGTAGGCACCGAGATTGCCCGCCTTCAGGTCCGCCTGCGCCTGCGTGTAGGCGGCCTGGGCCTGGGCGAGCAGTGCCTGGGCCTGGGGCGACAGCGACGCCGTCGGTCCCGAGCCGGACGGGGTCGTCGTGACCGGGGCCGAGAACAGCGAGGACAGCGCCGCCGAGAGCGAGTTGCCGATGGCGGCCGGCTGGTTGCCGTAGACGGCGATGACCCGCTGGAGCTCGGGGAAGGCGTTACGGGACGACTCCACATAGAGGGGCTGGATGTAGAGCAGCGAGTTCGACCACCGGGATCATCAGCACGTTGCCCAGCAGCACGGACGAGCCGTTCTGGTTGAGCAGCGAGATCTGACCGGACACCGTGGGCGTGGCGTCGATCTTGGCCGACACGATGGCCGGACCGTTGACCGGGTTGTTCCGCGGCGTCACGAACATGTCCAGCTGGCCGTAGTGCCCCGGATCGGAGCCGGCCATCATGAACCCCGACAGCGTCTGGATCTGGCTGCCCGCCGATACCGGCACGAACGCGTCGATCAGGTTGAACGACTGGCTGCTCTGTCCCGGGATCCGCATCACCTGGTAGATCGGTGACATCCGCACCAACTGACCGGTCGACACCACCTCACCCTGGGCGTTCACGGTCTGGGTGGTGGCCAGTGCCTGGGACGGGGACCCCGAACCCGGGTCGGGCGACAGGGTCCAGGCGTCGGCTGCGCTGTAGAAGCTCTGGGCGTTGGTGATGTGGTACTTCCCGTACATGGTGGCCTGCACGGTGAAGATGTCCTCGGGATAGCGGATGTGACTCCGCAGTTCGGCGCTCATCTTGGAGGCCGGGGTGAACATCCCCGGGAACGCCTTCTCGTAGGTCTGGATGATCGGATCGTTCGGATCCATCACGTAGAACGTCATCTTGCCGGTGTAGGCGTTGATCAGCACCTTGACCGAGTTGCGGATGTAATTGAACGACCCCGGCAGGCCGCTCGACGCCGACACGGCGCCGGTGTCGGCGTTCTGGGCGTAGGGATAGTTGTCCGTCGTGGTGTAGGCGTCCTGGATCCAGTCGATCTGCCCGTTGAGCAGCACGGGGTAGGGATCGGAGTCGAGGTTCAGGAACGGAGCGGCCTTGGACACCCGGGACTGGACGCCCCTGTCGAACATCAACCTCGAGTCGTTGGTGATCTGGCTGGAGATCAGCAGGTTGAGGTCGTTGAACCGCACGGCGAACATGGCCTGCTTGAAGAACGAGGAGAGCTGGACGCCGCCGTCGCCCTTGTAGTGGGTCTCGATGTTGGTGCCGTTGGTGAGCTGGTAGTCGATCTCGGGCTGCTTGGTGTTCGCCACCACGTAGCCGCTGTTGTTGAGACCGAAGTACACCGACGGCTGGGTGACCGTCGGGAGCCCGCTGTTGGACTGCGGCGGGACTCCGCCCACCGCGAACTGGGGGTCACCGTTGCTGGTGGCGGTGTTGGCCGGCGAGACCACCATCCCGTAGCCGTGCGTGTACTGCAGGGTGGTGTTCACCCACGAGGAGGAGGGCAGGTCCTGGTCGTTGATCTCCCGGACCCCGACCACCACCGGGGTCTCCGAACCGCTGACCGGGTAGCGGTCCACCGCCAGGGTGTTGAACTGGTAGTAGGACCGGATGTCCTGGAGCTTGTCGAACGTGGGCTGGGTCTGCAACGGGTCCCACAGCCGCACGTTGGCCAGGGTGTCGGCGTTGGCCGACAGCTGGGTGGCCGACAGGGTCGAGGACGCCGGGTACGGCGCGCTGGCCACGTGGGTGATCCCCATGGCCGCCCGGGTGGCTTCGATGTTCCGCTGGATGTAGGGGCGCTCGAGCGTGTCCTGGGAAGGGTTGACCTTGAGTGCCTGCACCGCCGCCGGGTAGATGGTGCCGGCGGTCAGGGCGACGAGGAACCACAGGCCGACGCCCAGGATGGGCAGGGCCCAGCCCTGCCGTCGGATGTTGTAGATGAGGAGTGCCGCCGCGGCCAACGACACCAGGATCAGCAGCTCGAGGGCGGGGAGCCGGGCGTGGACGTCGGTGTACCCGGCGCCCTGCACGAAGCCGTTGGAGGACAGGTCGAGGTTGAACCGGGCCAGGTAGTACCCGACGGCCTTGGTCAGCGCGATCAGGCCGAGGATCACGGACAGGTGGGCCTTGACCGCGGGCCGTACCCGGGGCCTCGGCCCCTGCATGCGGATGCCGCCGTTCAGGTAGTGGCTCAGCGCCGTGACCAGCAGCACCATGACCAACGCCACCAGGGTCCAGTGGATGACGAACTGCTGGAACGGCAGCGTGAACACGAAGTAGGCGACGTTGCGGTGGAACTGCGGGTCCGTGGCGTCGAACGGCGTGCTGTTGCGGAACAGGATCCAGTTCTGCCACTGACCCAGCGCCTGGGAGCCGATGATCAGCGACAGCACGATCACCACGGCCGCCCGCAGCCAGCGGGCATAGGGCCCGATGACTTCGCGGTAGCGCTTCACGAATTCGTCCTCCACGTCCACCGAGGGCCCCTTGGGCGCGAGGCGCTCGGCGACGATCAGGCTGATCAGCAGCAGGACGGCGAAGATGGCGCTGAACACCAGCATCAGACCGGCCTTGATCTCGAAGAGCTTCAACCAGACCGAGCGCAGCTGCACCGAGGAGAACCACAGAGCGTCCGTGTAGAAGACGGCGAAGGTGTGGAGGAACACCACCACCAGGACCAGGAGCACCGCGGCGATGATGATCCAACGGCGCCGCCGATGGGAGGCCGGCCTCTTCGCCTGCGGCAGGTCACTGGGAGTTCGCACGGGAGCAGCCTAGGGGGTGCCGGGCGCGAGAAGGCATCGACAGCCCGGGTGGGCGGGAGGATGCGTGTTCCCGGTCGGGAACTCCTCGCCGGCGGATTGCGCGCCGTTCAGGCCGTTGTCCTCGCAGTCCGGGCACGGCGCCTCGTCGGGCGGGGCGACGGCCACCCACTCCAGGGAGGTCCCGGTCGAGCGGGCCGCGGCCAGGGACCCGAGCGAAAACGCCGCCACGACGTGGTCACCGGCCAGGCGCTCGACACGCTCGCCCTTCCACTCCCGGAAGGCGGAGCCGATGTGTTCGGTCACCACCGATTCCTCCGCCGACTCCAGGCCCTCACCTCCGGCCAGGCGCCTGCGCAGCGGCCCGACCACGGCCTCGGCCAGTTCGTGGGCGACGGCGATGAGGGCATCGCCCTCGGGTCGCGGACCCTCGGCGCCGAGGAACGCCGCTCCGGCGTCGGCGGCCTCCTCGAGGAGCGGAAGCGTGGCGGTGGCGATGCCGTCGACCTGCTCGGTCTCGTCGGGCAGGAGGGCGGTCGACCAGGTGGTCCCCTTCGCCCGAAGAAGGTCGAGCAGGTCGTTCTGGTTGTCCTGGAGCGAACGCTTCAGCCGGCGGGCCAACCCGGTGCCGATCGGAGCCAGCAGTGCGTCGCGTCGGACGGCCAACGGGTTGCGGGACTCCGGTGGGCCGTCGGCCCCGTCCGGCGCCACGCCGGCGTCGGCCGCACCCTCCTCCACCGGCGCTTCGCCCGCTTCGCCGCCGTCCTGGGCGGCCCGCAGTCTGGCGAAGAGCGCATCGACCTGCTCGGCCGGGGGGGCCGCCGCGGACGGCGGTCCGTCCGCCTCCGCCGTCCCGGCCTCCGTCAGTACGGCGTCTGGGCCACCGTCGACACCCTCGGCCACCACTCCCTCCCCATCGCCGGCACCCGTAGGCGCCGAAGCGTCCGGGACGGCCCCGGGTTCGGAGAGGACGGCACCGGTTCCGCTCTCGGCCTCCTCGGCCAGCAGCAGGGCGGCCAGCTCCTCCGGGCTCCCCTCGTCCGGTCGTGCGGCCGCCTCGCGTCCGGCCGCCTCGGCGGCGAGCCGGGCGTCGTCCTCGGCGTTGAAGAGATCCACGGCAATGGCCTCGACGGATCGCTTCACGTCGTTGACCGTCTCGGCCAGGCGCTCGCGGCCGGCACGGAGCTGCTCGATCTGGGCGTGCAGCACCCTGCGCCGGCGGGCCAGGTCGGCGAGCACGCGGGCCCGGAGTGCCTGGGCCTCCTCCACCATGACCCGGCCCTCGGCACGGGCCCGCTCCGTCAGCTCCTCGGCGTCGGTCCGCACCTTGTCGAGGGCGGCGGCGACCTGGTGCTCCGTCCGCTCCAGCAGTGCGGTGGACGCCGTCTCGGCCTCGGCCAGTCGCTCGGCGAGCAGCGCGTCGGCCCGGGCCTGGGCCTGTTCGGACACCTCGGTGGCCTCGGTCACCAGGCGCTCGGACACCTCGGTGGCCTCGGCCAGCATCCGGGTCGACTCCGCTTCGGCGTTGGCCACCACCTCTGCTGCGGCGTCGTGGGCGCTCTGCAGCACGCGGGCCGTCTCCTTGCCCACCGCGGCAGTAAGCATCGCCTCGTCGATGACCGGGTCGGCGGCACGCCGCTCGGCGTCCGCCAGTGCGGCCACCAGCTCCTGCTCGCGCTCGGCCGCGCCACGCAGTCCGGCGGCGATCGACTCGAGGTAGTCCCGCACCTCGGTCGGGTCGAAGCCGCGACGGACCGAGGCGAAGGTGTGCCGGGCCACGTCGTCGGGGGCCAGGTGGGGTGACGAGGTGATGGTCATCCGGCGTTCCTCGGGCATGCCGGAGAGCCTACGACTGCGCGTCGCTCGAACGGCTCATCCCGCGGATGCACCGGTCCCGACGTCGAGCGTCGACGGTCCAAGGTGGCCCCCGTTGGCCTCGAGGACACGCAGCGCCTGGTCCAGCGTGGACACGGCGTAGATCCGCAGTCCCTTCCGGTCCTTGGACATGGCGGCCTGGTACTCCTGGGGCGGCACGAGGAAGATCGTGGCACCGGCGTTCTCCACGGCGACCGTCTTCTGGGGCACACCTCCCACGTCGCCCACGTTGCCCGACGCGTCCATGGTCCCGGTGGCGGCGACGGTGTGGCCGCCGGTGAGCGTTCCGCCGCTCAGCGTGTCGATCACACCGAGGGTCATGGCCAACCCGGCCGACGGCCCACCGATATTGGTCACGTCGATGGAGATGGGGAACGGGTACGAGTAGTTGACCTGGTCCTCGGGCTCGATCCCCACCGTGACGTAGGCCGTCGTCCCGCCGACGTCGACCGCCGTCCGTCTCAGGGTCAACGTCACCGGACCGGGGGCACCGGTGCCGTTCTTGCGGACGGTGAAGGTCACCGTCTCCCCGGAGTGGTAGGTGTCGAGCGCTCGTCCCAGGGCCTCCGCCGTGAGTGTCGGGGTCCCGTCGACGGCGGTCACCACGTCACCCACGTTGAGCACCCCGTAGGCAGGGGTCCCGGCGAACGTCCCGGCGATCACCGCGCCGGCGGGTGTCGCCGGCACCGTGTAGCCGAGGTGTCGGAGCGCCGACGTCTTGGCCGCCTGCTCCGCCTGGGACATCTCGAGGGCACCCTGGGCGTCGAGCTCGTCCGGCGACGTCCCACCGGTGACCGCGGGGAGGGAGTACAGCGCGGTATTCGACTCGAGCTTGAAGAAGAGGTAGGTGAGTGCGGTCACCCGGCGCCTCCTCCACGTCGGTGAGGAGCACCGGGTGGCTCACCGGGTGGCTCTTCGACGGCGGGACGGTGATGAACGGCTGCACGGACTGCGCCGTGCCCGGCTGGATGGCGTAGTAGTTGAGGTTGATCCTGCTGGCCACGAGGGCGGCCACGACCAGGACCCCGAGGATCCCCCAGAAGACGACCCAGATCCTCCGGCGCCCACGACTGGTCGGCCGTTGGCGCACCGGGGGATCCCCCGCCCGGGCCCCGACATACGGGAGCGTCGTCGGTGGCGGGGCGGTCGGGGGCGGGGCGGTCGGGGCCTGCGGCGAGCTCGGGAAGAAGTGGAGCGCCATCGGGCCCCGGTCCGAGGGAACGCCCGGTGTGGTCGGCGGCTCGTCGGTCATAGTGGTGTCGTGCAGCCTGCCACGGAACCCGGTGCCGGCGACGTCACCGCCAGGCGCCGCGACGTCGCCCGGGCCGGCCATCTCGGTGACGTCGACGGGGCTCGGGCCGGCCTGTCCGACCCGGCCGCGGCCGTGCGGTCGACCGCCCTCGGCGCCCTCGACCGTCTGGGCGCCCTCACCGGCGACGAACTCGACGCCGCCCTGTCCGACTCCGAACCAGCGGTGCGCCGCAGAGCCGCCGAACTGGCCGCGACCAGACCAGCGACGGATCTGCTGGCCCTGCTCGACGACCCCGACCCGTCCGTGGTGGAGATGACGGCGTGGGCGATGGGCGAACGTGCGGAGACGGTCGCCGTCGACCGGCTGTCCCGGCTGTCGGCCTCGTCGGGAGGCCATGACGACCCGCTGTGCCGCGAGGCCGCCGTGGCCGCACTCGGGGCCATCGGCGACGTGCACGGACTACCCGCCGTGCTGGCCGCGCTGGACGACAAGCCGGCGATCCGGCGTCGGGCCGCCGTGGCCCTGGCCGCGTTCGAGGGACCCGAGGTCGAGGCCGCACTTCGTCGCTGCCTGGACGACCGGGACTGGCAGGTCCGGCAAGTGGCCGAGGACCTCCTGGCTGTCGACTGAGCACGGGCCGGATGGGCCGGCGACGATGGCGTGATCAGCCGCCCGCCGGGACGACCTGTCCGGCGCCGGCTCAGGACTCGGCTGCGGCGAAGATCGGGCGGAGGCTGTCGAACGAGTCGAGGCAGAGTCCGGCGCCCCGGACCACGCACCGGACCGGGTCGGGCACGAGGTGGACGGGGACCTCCGTCTCGCGTGCCAGCCGATCGGCCAGGCCGCGGAGCTGAGCACCTCCCCCGAGTAGGTGGATCCCTTCGTAGATGATGTCCTGGGCGAGCTCGGGCGGCGAGTCGGACAGACATCCGAGGACCGTGTCGACGATCATGTCGACCTGATCGCGCAGGGCGAAGCGGATCTCGTCCGCCGTGAGGACGACCGTCCGGGGTTGGCCGGTGGTGACCTCGCGCCCGCGGGCCTCGACCCGGGCCTCGCCCTCGTAGGGGAGCGCCGAGCCGATGGCGATCTTCAGCTCCTCGCCGGTGCGATCACCGATGGCCACGCCGTACTTCTGGCGCACATACTCCTGGACGGCGGCGTCCATGTCGAAGCCGCCGCACCGCACGGCCCGATAGGCGACGATCCCGCCCAACGAGATGACCGCCGTCTCGGTCGTGCCCCCGCCCACGTCGACCACCATGCTCCCCACGGGCTCGTGGATGTCGAGGCCGGCGCCGATGGCGGCGGCCATGGGCTGCTCGATCAGGTGGGCCGCCGACGCCCCCGCCCGCCGGGTCGCCTCCTTGACGGCTCGGCGCTCGACCGAGGTGATGGCGGACGGCACGCAGATCAGCACCCGGGGCCGGTTGAGCTTGGTCACCCCGGCCCGGCGCAGCAGCAGACGGATCGTCCGCTCGGTGATGTCGAAGTCGGTGATGGCACCTTCGCGCAGCGGACGGACGGCGACGATGTATCCGGGTGTCCGGCCGATCAGCTGCCACGCCTCGTCGCCGACGGCGAGGACCTCGTGGGTCCGGGTGTTGAGGGCGATCACCGTCGGCTCCTCCAGGATGACCCCCCTGCCCCGGGCGAAGACCTGGGTGGTGGAGGTCCCGAGGTCGATCGCGAGGTCTCGGGCCACCGGACCATCGTAGGTGGTCGGGTGCAGGGGTGGGCCGTGGCCCCCGCACGGGCGCCGCGACGGGCGCCTCACCCGATGCCGCCGTCCCTTCGGACCCCGGTGTCGGTAACCTTCGACGCGTGCACGGAGAGGACAGCCCCGGCTTCGGCGTGTCGGGCGACGAGGACGATGTCGGCGACGACGGCCCGATGCGGGGCTGGGTCCCCCCGGACGATCGCCTCTGGCTGCACCCGTCCGAGCGCTCGGCTGCGGCTGGCACCACCGATGTCGCGTCGGACCCGGCACGCCCCGCCCAGCGGGGGCCGTGGGTGGTCGGCGGACTGACTGTCTGCGTGGTCCTCGCCCTCGTCCTCAGTGGCATGGTCGTCGCCACCGTCACCGCCAACGACGGAGGCCGGCCCGCCACGACGAGCGTCGTCATCACCGGTGTTCCCACCACCGAGGCCGACCTCAGCCGTCTCACCACGCCGCGCCGGATGATGACACTGGGGACGACCGTGGTGGACTCGACCGTGGCGCTCGTTGTCAGCACCGACCACGGCACCAGGATCGGGACCGGGGTGGTGGCGGAGGCGGGCGGCATCGTCGTGGCGCTGCGCCCGACGGTCGGTGGCGCACGATCCGTCACCGTGGTCGAGTCCGACGGCACACGCGAGGCGGCGGTGCTGGTGGGGAGCGACCCGACCACGGGCATCGTCGTCCTCCGCGTCCCCGACGACCTGCCGGCTGCGGAATTCACCACCGTCGACCCGGCGACGGGGTCGCTGGCCGTGGCCATGTCCGAGGAGGCTCCCACCCGGGGAGGCAGCCCCGCGGCCCGCCTGTACGCAGGAATCGTGCTCTACGCAGGGGTGGCCACAGGGACCGGCCAACCGTCCGGACTGTGCGCCACGGTGATCGCGGCCCCCCTCACCGCGGACGATCTCGGGAGCCCCCTGGTCGAGCCGTCGGGCGACGTGGCCGGGGTACTCGACGCGGTCAACGGCACGGGTGGTTCGCGCACGGCGGACTTCCTGCCGGCCGAGCTCGTCCGCGACGTCGCCGCCCAGATCGTCTCGCACGGTTCGGTCGACCACGGGGTGCTGGGGGTGGACGTCGTCGACCCACCGGACGACGGTGCATCGGGAACCGGTTCCGGTGCCCTGGTGGCGCACGTCGAGGCCGGGAGTTCGGCGGCACAGGCCGGTCTGGAGGACGGGGACCGCATCGTGGCCGTCGACGGCGCCCAGGTCCGCTCGGTGGCCGAGTTGGAGACCCGTCTGTACGCCGACCCACCGGGCAACGAGCTCCCGGTGACCTTCGTGCGCGGCGATACCGTCGTGAACACCAGCGCCATCCTCGGCAACTCGTAGGCGGGGCCGCCGCCGGGCGGTCGCGGGGTCGGGGGGTGCGGGTGCCGGGCGACGCACCGGGGCGGGGACGGGAGCCGTAGCATGCAGGTATGGCGCCGCCCGACCCCACCGACCCGGGGAACCCCTTCCAGTCCCTGCTCGGTGACCTGATGAACATGCTCGGGTCGAACGGACCGGACTCGTGGGGGATGACCCGGGCCTTCGCGCTCAACGTGGCCACCGGAGGCACGCCCGAGGCGAACGTGGAGCCGCTGCAGCGGATCCAGGTGGAGCAGCTGTCCCGGGTGGCCGAGCTCAGTGTGGCGGAGGCCACCGGGATGCCGGTGACGCCGGACGGGCGCCGGCTCACGTGTGTGCCGGTCGGTCGGGGTGACTGGACGGTCCGCGCCCTCGAGTCCTGGAGGCCGGTACTGGCCGAGATGGCCACGCCACCCGCCGTCCCGAAGGAGCCGGACCTCGACCCGTCCCTCGACCCGTCCCTCGACCCGTCCCTCGACCCGTCCCTCGACCGGTCGCTCGACCCGTCCCTCGACCCGTCCCTCGACCCGACCGGTGGCATGGCCGCCATGCTCGGCCGGTGGGCCTCGGCCATCGGACCCATGTTCTTCGGCCTCCAGGTCGGCTCCGTAGTGGGCCACCTGTCGCAGCGGTCGCTCGGCCAGTACCCACTGGCCCTCCCGTGGTCCCCGTCCGACGAGCTCCTGCTGGTCACGTCCAACATCGCCGAGTTCGCCCGCGACTGGAGCCTCCCCGAGGAGGAGGCGCTCCTGTGGGTCTGTGCACGCGAGATCGCCACCAACTCGGTGCTCACGCGCCCTGCGGTGCGCTCCCGGTTCGAGGAGCTCCTCCACGCCTTCGCCCGTTCCCAGGCGGCCGCCCAGCAGGACCTGGCCGGTCGGCTCCGCGGCCTGACCGGTGGCGACGACGCCGGTGCGCTGGGTGGCGGCATGGACCTCGAGTCGTTGCAGGGGATGTTCGGCGATCCCGAGGCGCTCCTCGGCGACCTCCTGACCCCGGAGACCCGTCAGACCTCCGATCGGCTGACCGCTCTGGCCGTGGTCGTCGACGCCTACGCCGACCACATCGCCACCATCGTCGGGTCCAGGCTGGTCGGGGCCCATACCCAGCTCGCCGAGGCGTGGTACCGCCGGCGCACCGAGCGCGGCAAGGGCGAGGAGGCCGCCGGAGCGCTGTTCGGGCTCGACCTGGACCAGGCTGCGGTAGACCGGGGCCGCGCCTTCGTGGCCGGGGTCGTCGACCGTGCGGGCGAGGAGAGCCTCGGCCGCCTGTGGAGCCCGGTACGGAACCTGCCCACGCCGGCCGAGGTGGATGCGCCCGGCCTGTGGCTCGAGCGGATCGACCTGCCGGAGCCGACCGACCCCGACGAGGGCTGACCGGCTCGGGCTCAGCTGTTCGGCGTCACCCGGTTCCGCTCCAGCGGACCGGAACCCTCAGGCGGGGGCGTCGGCGACCGGCTCGGCTGCGGGAACGGCGGACGCCTCGGCGCCGGTCGGCTCCTCCTCGGGCAGCCCGAGGTCCCATTCGATCAGGATGTTCTCGCGCTCGGCGTCACGGATGACCCGCTCCCGGTTGCGACGGTACTGAGGGTCGTGCGGGGGGAGCAGGACGAGACGGGCGTTGGTGCGGCGCCGGAACTCCTCGATCAGGGCCGGGTCGCCGAAGTCCGATCGGACCTCCCAGTGCGGCGCTACCGGACCGAGGTACACGATCCGCACGTGGCCGACCGGCGGCTGCGGCTCGGCATCCCCCTCGGGGAGGGTCGGATCATCGGTGACCGGGGTCATGGCAGTGGTTCCTCCTGGGACGGCAGTGGGTCGATCCTACCGCCGAAGCACCGGGTTGCCGTCCCGGCCGCCGGGGAACCGGGTCGGGACGATCCGGGTGCAGGAACATAAGAAGGCCCAGGTGACAGATAAGAATCCGGTGAGGAAACCCGAAGAACCGCTCGATTCCGCACCATTCCCCGACGCGGGGCGCGACACTGGCCAGGCAACGGAGACCAGCGGGTCAGCGGCCGGAAGGGCCCACGGCACGCCGGACATCCCTGAGGATCACGGAGGATCCATGGATACGGAGTGGATGGAAGAGGGGAAGTGCAAGGACCTGTCGCCGTCCATCTTCTTCCCCAGTGACGGCGTCGGCGTGCAGGAGGCCCAGCGCATCTGCGCCGAGTGCCCGGTGTCCGGGGAGTGCCTCGAGTACGCCCTGGCCGAGCGGGTCGACCACGGCGTGTGGGGTGGCAAGTCCGAGCGCGAGCGGCGTCGGATCCTGCGGCGCCGCCGGGTGGGCCTGAGCGTCGTCGGCGCCGGCGCCTGACCCGGGCGTGACCCCGGTCGGGGCCCGCGGCAGCGGCGCACCGGCCGAGTGCGTCGTCAACATCAGCGAGGGCCGGGACCCCCAGGTGGTCGCCGCCGTCGCCGCCGCCGGGGGCGACCTGGTGCTCGACACCCATTCCGACGCCGAGCACCATCGTACGGTCCTCACCCTCGCCGGCCCCCTGACCGACGTCGAGCAGGCGGTCCGCAGTGTGGCCGCCGCCGCCGTCGAACACATCGACCTGACACGCCACGTCGGCGTCCACCCCCGCCTGGGAGCGGTCGACGTGGTCCCCTTCGTTCCCCTCGAGCCCCCCGACGGGACGGGTGCGTCATGGGAGCGGGTGCTGGTCGCCCGTGACGCCTACGCCCGCTGGTCCGGGGACGAGCTCGGGGTCCCCTGCTTCCTGTACGGCCCGGAGCGCAGCCTGCCCGACGTCCGCCGCGGCGCCTTCACCACCCTCACCCCCGACACCGGTCCGGTCACCCCGCACCCCACCGCCGGGGCGTCGGCGGTGGGCGCGCGCGACGGTGCTGATCGCCTACAACGTCTGGCTCACCGCAGCGGGGCCCGACGGGCCGACACCGGAGGAGATCCTGGCCGCGGCCCGGGAGTTGGCCGCCGCCCTGCGCCGTCCGGGTCTACGCACGCTGGGACTTGCGGTGGGGCCGGGTGCGCAGGTCAGCTGCAACGTGGTCGACCCCGGGGCGGTGCCGTTGACCGAGGTCTACGACGCCGTGGCCCGCGGGGCGGCGGCACAGGGGTGCGAGGTACTGCGCGGGGAGCTCGTCGGTCTGCTCCCGGTGTCCGCTCTCGCCGCCGTACCCGAGCGACGATGGGTCGAACTCGGCCTGCGGACCGAGGACACCATCGAGTTCCGCCTGGGCAACCGCCGGGCTGACCGGTCGACGACCAGCCCCGCGGTGCCCCCGCCTACGACGCGGTAGCCGCCCGCCGTTGCATCGCACGCTGCCGGCGCAGGCGTCGGCGCTCACGCTCGGACAGGCCACCCCAGATGCCGAACTTCTCGCCGTTCGCCAGTGCGTACTCGAGGCAGTCCTCACGCACCACGCATCCTCGACAGACTTCCTTCGCCTCGCGGGTGGACGCACCCCGCTCGGGAAAGAACAAGTCGGGGTCGACCCCCATGCAATTCGCCTTGGTCTGCCATGTCCGTTCTTGGGGCCCGTACATCAATGACACCATGTCCATCGCCAGACCTCCCTCCCACTCATCCATGCGGTTTCGCGTGAAGCCGCATAGCACGGATGTAACTACAGGTATGTAATCCTTCCCCATAACCCGCAGAAACGCAAGAAGAATGTGGGCGCACCCGGGCGTCGGCGCATCGGGTGCCGGTGAAGGGCGCCGACAGGCGACGGAGCACGGGGACCCGGACGCGCCGCGTTCATCGCCGGGGCGGCACCTCCCCGGACCCGCCGCGCCCGCTTTGCGCCAATGGTCGACGGCAGACCCGCCCTGGATCGACGAATCCCGGTCGACGCGATTGATCCCGCTGTGCGCCACCCATTTTCGGGTTCTAACCTGTTGTCGCGGCCGGGGCAGACCGCATCGGCACCCGCGACGGCACGCCCGCCGGATGCCGTACGGGAGTGAGGGGCGGATGATGGGGCAGACGACGAGACCGCCGACCCTCGGTGACCGGCTCGACGAGCTCATGGGGTCCCGCCACGACACGTGCGACGACGTGGCGTCCGCCGTGGGAACTAGCCCCGAGGCGGTGGGCCGGTGGGCCGCCGACCGACTCGTCCCCGAGCCCGATCAGTACGACGCCGTGGCCCGCTACCTCGGCGCGGACGTGGACGAGGTGCGCCGGCTGGTGCTGCGCTCGCAGATGCGCAAGGTCCAGCGTGAGATCCGCGACGGCGTGGGCCCGGCGAGCACGCGGCCCTGACGCACGAGGCGGGTTCGGGCGGCGTCGCCGGTCAGCCGGCCCTCCGGCCCCGCGAACGGACCGACGTCTTGTGGTTGAGGAAGTCGACCAGGACGTAGTCACCCAGCTCACCCGGCGTCGTGGCGAACGTGCGCCCCTTGTTGATGCGCGACAGCTGATCGACGAAGCCCCACAGGCCACGGTCGGGGTCGAGGAGGAACGTGTTGATCGTGATCTGCGCCTTGGTACACCGCATCACCTCGGCCAGCGTCAGCTCGAGGGTCTCGTGCACCGGTGGGTAGTTGAAGAAGACGTCGTAGCCGAGGCCCCCGTCGTAGGGGACGATGTGCGCCGTCGGCTCGCCGTCGGTCACCAGGATGATCTGCTTGGTCCCCTGCTGGTGGGCGAGCATCTTGCGGGCCAGGATCAGGCCGTGCTGGAGGTTGGTCCCGTAGACGTAGTCCCAGCTCACGGTGGGGAGGTCCTCGGGCTCGATCTCGCGGGCCACCTCGGAGAACCCGACCAGACCGAGGTAGTCCCGGGGGAACCGTGACGAGATCAGCGTGTGCAGTGCCATGGCCATCTTCTTGGCGGGCACGAAGTTGTCGCGCATCGGCATGGACAGCGAGAGGTCGAGCAGGAGCACGGTGGCCGACCGGGTGAGGGCCTCGGTCTCGATCACCTCGAAGTCGTCCGGATGGAGGCGCACCGGTACCCCGCTGCCGGCCCGACGCACGGCATTGTGCACCGTGCGCGACAGGTCGAGGTTGAACGGGTCGCCGTACTCGTAGGGCTTGGTGGTCTCCTCGCGGTCGTGCCCGGTGCCGGTCCACGTGGTGGCGTGGTTGCCGACCCGGTCCTTGGTCAACTGGGAGAACAGATCGGACAGCGCCTGCTGACCGATCCGACGGGTGCCCTTCGGGGTCAGCTCGTAGCGGCCCTCGCGCTGGTCGATCAGCCCCGCCTCCTCGAGCTGCCTGGCCAGCTTGGCCAGCCGGTCGAGGGAGTCGGCGGCGTCGTCGCCAAGACTGCGCCGCACCTTGTCCAGGTCCACCTCGGACAGCGATGCCGGCGAGTTGGCCGACCGGAGATAGCCCTCCAGCTCGTCGAGATCGCGCAGCCGCCCGGCGGCGTCGGTCCCCTCGCCCATGCCCATCGGGTCGTCGCCCCGGAACCGGAAGCGCTGGTCCCAGCCCGCCCCCGGAAACGCCCGCTGGAGATTGTCGGACAGCCGGTCCACCTGCCACCGCAGGTCCATGTCCTCGAGCAGGGACTCGGCCAGCCCCTGGAGCTGGGCCCGCTGCTCGGGAGACATCGAGTTGAACATGGCCTGGGCAGCCGCCATCCGCGCCGCCAGCTGCTCCAGCAGCTCGTCGAGGTCCTTCGGGTTCCCGGGGAAGAGGTCGCCGAACTGCTCCATGAACGACTCGAAGCTCGGATCGACCGGCTCGCCCGCCTCGCGCTGCTCCATCATCCGGTTGAGTGCATCGAAGGCCTGGCGCATGTGCTCGAGCTGGGCCGGGTCCGGGTTCGCCAACGCCTCGGACATCTGGTCGAAGTAGGTCTTCGCCACCTCCTCGCGCAGTCGCTCCATGAGCTGCTCGAAGTGCTCGCGGGCGTCGGAGGAGACGAACTCGTAGTGCTGCAGCGACCGCACCTGGCCGGCCAGGTCGTTGGGCAGGAGATCGAGCTCCATCCGGCGTTCGGCGGCGACCTGGTCGGTGACCTCACGGCGGCGCTGGTCGCCGGAGTCGCGGGCGTCGGACTCGAGGCGCTCGATGCCGAGCCGCTCCTCGCGCAGCACCTCCTGGAGTTCCTCGGCGATCTCGGAGAACGCGCCGCCGAGGTCACCCTGCTCCAGCAGGTCCTCACGTTCGGCCCGCAGCTGGTCGAGCAGGTCGCGCAGCCCCCGGACCTGGTCGCCGTCGGGGGTCTGCCACCCGCGGTTGAGCATCCGCTGGAGCGCCTCCTGCAGATCGCCGTTGGCCAGGAGGTCGTCGGTCAGCTGCTGGAGGACGGCATCGGCGTCGTCGGCGGACGACTCCTGGGAGCCGTCCCACCGCCGGTAGTCGTACCGCCAGCTCATCCCCGACCCCGGTAGGTGGCACGGGGGCCGGCGGCCTCCTTGTTCAGGCGCTTGGTCAGGTGCAGCCCCTCGAGGATGAACTCGACGGCGCTCGCCACCATGGCCGGGTCCTCGGAGCCCCCGGTCAGGGCGAGCACAGGGGCCGAGAGTGCCGGCACCCGTTCGAGTGTCTCGCCGTAGGCGGCGGACGCCAGGTCGTCGCCGGCGTGGACCACGGTGTCCTCGGTGAAGGCGCCGACCACTCCCTGGGGCTCGGCGAGGTGCACCCTCCGCCGGAAGACCAGCAGCACGGCGGCGTTGAGCAGCTGGGACAGGATGACCTCCTCCCGACCCTCCTCGAGCGACTCGATCTCGACCTTGCCCTGCGTCGAGGAGATCAACGACTGGAGGTCCGAGACCCTGGGCACGGCCTCGGACTCGCCGTTGCGCAGCGCCCGGCGGGTGGCGTTGGCCGCCAGAGTCTCGTAGTTGGCGATGGTGAGCCGCACCGACACGCCGGAGCGCTGGTTGAGGTGGGGGCTCTGGCGGGCGAGCTGGCTCAGTTCGGCCACCACCTCGGCCATGAAGTCGGGGACGAGCACCCGGGGGGCGCCGACGGCTCCGGGACCGTCGCCCCCGCCCGACCCGGGCAGGTCCGCCTCGAACTCGGCGATGCGCAGCTCGGTGGCGGCGTCCGGCGGGTAGTGGGTGCGGATCTGGGCGCCGAACCGGTCCTTCAGGGGCGTGATGATCCGGCCGCGGTTGGTGTAGTCCTCGGGATTGGCCGTGGCCACCAGGACGATGTCGAGCGGGAGCCGGACCCGGTGACCACGGATCTGGACGTCGCGCTCCTCCAGGACGTTGAGGAGGCCGACCTGGATGCGCTCTGCCAGGTCGGGCAGCTCGTTGACGGCGAAGATCCCACGGTTCAGCCGGGGCACCAGGCCGTAGTGGATGGTCAGTTCGTCCGACAGGTAGCGGCCCTCGGCCACGCGGATCGGGTCCACCTCGCCGATCAGGTCGGCGATCGAGGTGTCCGGTGTGGCGAGCTTCTCGCCGTAGCGCTCGCTGCGGTGCACCCAGGCGACGGGGAGGTCCTCCCCCGCTTCGGCCAGCAGGTCCTTGGCGAACCGGGAGATCGGGTGGAACGGATCGTCGTTGATCTCGGAGTGGGCCACGATCGGCAGCCACTCGTCGAGGAGGCCCACGAGGGAGCGGATGATCCGTGTCTTGGCCTGACCCCGCTCGCCCAGCAGGATCAGGTCGTGCCCGGCCAGGACGGCGTTCTCGAGCTGGGGCAGGACGGTGTCCTCGAACCCGAGCACCCCGGTGACGAGGGGCTCACCGGCGGCGATCCGCGCCGAGGCGTTGCGGCGGATCTCGTCGGCCACCGACATCGGGGCCCAGCCGGCCTGGCGGAGCGCGCCCAGGGTGGTGATGTCCGGCGGAGGCGTCAACCGGGCGGAGAGGTCGACGTGGGTGCCGGCGTCGGGGCGGTCGGAGTGCTCCGGGGTAGTCATGGAGACGAGCCTACGCGGGGCGTCGACGACGTGACACGGCGGCGGCCGCGGGCCCACCGGTCGGAGCCCCACCGGTCGGACCGAGGGGTGGGCCGGCTCCAGTCCCGGGAGCGGCCCCCACCACCGGGAACGACCCCGGCCCAACCCCGGCGCCGGTGCAGGCCCGGGTTTCGCACCGAGTGCCCAGGAATGGAATGATGAGGGCCTGCCAGCTCGCAGACCCTTGGGCCTGCGCGCGTCGTGGCGCCGAGCGCCACACGGATCACGGCCCGATGCGGCCGCATAACTTGGCCGTACACGGCCCGACGAGGGAGATGAGCATTGACGACGTTGGAGGACGCAACAGCGGGTCCGGCGGTCACACCGGTCGTCCTGGGCGGAGCACGGGGCGGGCCGGACGTGGCCACCCTGCGGACCGACCGCTACTGGGTCCAGCCCGTAGTCACGTTCGCGGTGCTCACGTCCTTCGTGGCCTACGCCAGCTGGGCCGCCTTCGTGAACAAGAACTACTACGTCGGCGCCTCGTTCAACCGGAACCTGATCTCGCCCTTCTACTCCCCCTGTCTCACGGCGAGCTGCGTCCCGGGCAGCCACCCGTCGACGGTGATCACCTGGTGGACCATCTCCCCGGCGCTGCTCATCCTCATCTTCCCGCTCGGCTTCCGGATGACCTGCTACTACTACCGCAAGGCCTACTACCGCTCGTTCTGGCTCGCCCCGCCGGCCTGTGCGGTGTCCGACGGCCACGGTTCCTACACCGGGGAGTCCCGGTTCCCGCTGCTCCTGCAGAACGCCCACCGGTACTTCTTCTACTTCGGACTCGTGTTCAACGTGATCCTGACGATCGACGCCGTCATGGCCTTCCGCCAGCCCGGCCTGGGCTGGGGCGTCAGCGTCGGGACCGCGGTCCTGTGCGTCAACGCCACGCTGCTGTGGCTGTACTCGCTCAGCTGCCACGCCTGCCGTCACCTGTGCGGCGGGGGCGTCAAGCAGTTCTCCAAGGCGCCGATCCGGCACAAGGTCTGGAAGGCGCTCACCCCACTCAACGGGAAGCACATGCTCTTCGCCTGGATGAGCCTGGTCTTCGTGGCCCTCACCGACCTGTACGTGCGTCTGGTGGCCAGCGGGGCCATCCACGACTACGGCTTCCACTTCTAAAGGCGGCGATCACATGACCGACTACGAGAGCTACGAATTCGATGTCATCATCATCGGGGCGGGGGGCGCCGGCCTGCGTGCCGCCGTCGAGGCCCAGTCCATGGGCCTGCGCACCGCCGTGGTGTGCAAGTCCCTCCTCGGCAAGGCCCACACCGTCATGGCCGAGGGCGGCATGGCCGCCGCCATGGGCAACGTGTACCCCGAGGACAACTGGAAGGTCCACTTCCGCGACACGATCCGCGGGGGCAAGCTCCTCAACAACTGGCGCATGGCCCAGCTGCACGCCCAGGAGGCCCCGGACCGCGTCCGCGAGCTCGAAGCGTGGGGCGCGCTGTTCGACCGCACCGAGGACGGTCTGATCCTCCAGCGGGACTTCGGCGGCCACCGCTACGCGCGCCTCGCCCACGTGGGCGACCGCACCGGCCTGGAGCTCATCCGCACGATGCAGCAGAAGGCCGTCGCCGACGGCATGGAGGTCTTCATGGAGCTGAAGGTCCTGCGCCTGCTCCACGACGCCGACGGTGCCGTGTCCGGAATCGTGGGCTACTGGCGTCCCACCGGTGGCTTCGTCGTCATCAAGGCGAAGTCCGTGGTGCTGGCCACCGGTGGAGTCGGAAAGAGCTGGATGTACACGTCCAACTCGTGGGAGTCCACCGGCGACGGCCACGCCATGGCGCTGTGGGCCGGGGCCGACCTCATCGACATGGAGTGCGTGCAGTTCCACCCGACAGGAATGGTCTGGCCGCTGTCGGTGAGGGGGATCCTGGTGACCGAGGGCGTCCGGGGCGACGGCGGCGTCCTGCGGAACTCGGAGGGCACCCGGTTCATGTTCGACTACGTGCCCGACATGTTCCGTGCCGAGACGGCCGACTCCGAGGACGAGGCCGACAAGTGGTACGACGACCACACCGCGGGTCGCCGCCCGCCGGAACTGCTCCCCCGCGACGAGGTCGCCCGCTCGATCAACTCCGAGGTGAAGGCCGGCCGGGGCAGCCCTCACGGCGGGGTGTTCCTCGACATCGCCACCCGGCGCACGGCGGAGGACATCCGCCGCCGACTCCCGTCGATGTACCACCAGTTCAAGGAGTTGGCCGGCGTGGACATCACGGCGGAGGCCATGGAGGTGGGCCCGACGTGCCACTACATCATGGGCGGGGTCCGGGTGGACGCCGACTCCACGGCCGCCACCGTGCCGGGACTGTTTGCCGCCGGCGAGGTGGCCGGGGGCATGCACGGGGCCAACCGGCTCGGCGGAAACTCGCTCTCGGACCTCCTGGTGTTCGGCCGCAGGGCCGGGATCGGCGCGGCCGAGTTCGCCTCGGGGCGCGCCGGCGACATCGCCCTCGACGAGGGGCAGATCCAGGAGGCGATCGACGCCGCCGTCGCCCCGTTCGGCCGGGAGGAGGGTGAGAACCCGTACGCCATCCAGCAGGACCTGCAGGAGACGATGCAGAGTCTCGTGGGGATCATCCGGAACGGGTCGGAACTCGAGGAGGCCCTCGGCCAGATCGAGGCGCTCGAGGACCGTGCCGCCAACATCGCGCTGAAGGGCGGCACCAAGTACAACCCGGGGTGGAACCTCGCGACAGACCTCCCCTCGATGCTCACCGTCTCGCGCTGCACGGCAATGGGTGCCCTCAACCGCAAGGAGAGCCGTGGCGGCCAGACCAGGGACGACTACCCGACGGCCGACCCCGAGATGGGCAAGGTCAACTTCGTCGAGCGCATCGCCGACCCCACAGGGTCGCGGCGCGGCGTCGGCGGCACCCCGTCGGTGCGGGCGATCACCAGTCAGCCCGAGCCGGTCCCGGTGATGCCGGACGACCTGAAGGCCCTACTCGAGGAGGCGAACTGATGGCTGAGGAGATCATCCGGGGCGACCAGAGCGGCGAGGTCACCATGCACATCTGGCGCGGCGACGAGGAGGGCGGTGAGTTCACCGAGTACGTGATGCCGGCACAGGAGGGCGAGGTCGTCCTCGACGTCATCCACCGCGTGCAGGCCACCGAGGCGCCCGACCTCGCCTGCCGGTGGAACTGCAAGGCCGGCAAGTGCGGGTCCTGTTCCGCCGAGATCAACGGCCGACCGTCGCTCATGTGCATGACGCGCATGGACACGCTGCCGACCGGCGAGACGGTGACGGTAGCGCCCATGCGCGCCTTCCCCGTGATCCGCGACCTGGTCACCGACGTCTCGTTCAACTTCGAGATGGCGAAGCGCATCCCGCCGCTCAGCGCCCGGGCCAAGACGGCCGACGAGGAGGAGGCCGGCGGCTACCGCATGGCCCAGGTCGACGTCGAGCGGAGCCAGGAGTTCCGCAAGTGCATCGAGTGCTTCCTGTGCCAGGACGTCTGCCACGTCGTCCGCGACCACGAGGAGAACAAGACGGCCTACGCCGGGCCCCGATTCTTCATCCGCTCGGCCGAGCTGGAGATGCACCCGCTCGACACCAACGACCGGCGCCAGCTCCTCCAGGAGGAGCAGGGCCTCGGGAAGTGCAACATCACCAAGTGCTGCACCGAGGTGTGCCCCGAGCACATCAAGATCACCGACAACGCCATCATCCCGCTGAAGGAGCGGGTCGTCGACGCCAAGTACGACCCCGTGGCGTGGCTCGGGCGCAAGATCCGCAAGCGCACCAAGCGCACGGCCGAAGAGGCCGCGGCCGAGGCGCCGTCGGCCGGACCGGCGGCGGTGCTGCCCCCGGGCGGCGTCCACGGTGTCCCGCAGCCCCACCCCCACGGCACGTCGGTCCTGGCCACCGCCCCGGTAGGTGGCGGGCACGCCAACGAGGAGCCGGGTGACGCGGGCACCGACCCCGGGATCGACGCACCGCCGTCCGACGACACCCGGGCGTGAGCCGGCCCGCGGGCGACGGCACGTGCCCCGCTTCCTGACCCGGGACTGGGTCGAGGCGTTCAACGCCGCGCTGGCGGACGTGCGCCTGCCCGGACCGGGGCCGGACGCCGGGCTGGCGGCCGCCGACGGCCGGTTCACGGTGGCCCAGGAGGTCCGTGGCGTACCGGACGGCGATGTTCGGCTGCTCCTCCGCTCCGGAGACGGCACACTGACCCTCGGGCTGGGTCCGCTCGACCGGACAGGCGGTGCCGCACCCGACGCCGACGTCACCGTGGCACTCCAGTACACCGATGCGGTGGCCCTGGCCACGGGCCGGCTCTCCCCTGCCGAGGCGCTGAACGCCGGGCGCATCCGCGTCCGGGGTGACCTGTCGGTGCTCACCGCTGGCCAGGAGCTCCTGTCGGCCGCCCGTGCCCACACCCGGGAGCTCGACGCCGACACCACGTACTGACCGCACGGGAGGCGGCGGCCGGTGACGGTGTAGACAGGTCGCGTCCCATCGAACGGGAGGTGCATCGTGGACATCCTGAGCAGCCGCATCCTCCTCCACCCGACGGACCTCGAGCGCACCCTCGCCTTCTACCGGGACGGCATGGACCTGGCCGTGGCCCGCGAATTCGGCGACGGCGTCCACCGGGGCGTGGTGTTCTTCGCCGGGGGCGGGCTCCTCGAGGTGTCGGGGTCCGGACCGACGGGGGGCAGGCCGGGCGTCGCCCTGTGGCTGCAGGTCCGGTCCATGGACGAGGCCGTGGCCGGACTGGCCTCCCGGGGCGTCGAGCTCGCCCGTCCGCCCGCGCTCGAACCCTGGGGACTGGTGGAGGCCTGGGTCGACGACCCCGACGACGTGCGCATCCACCTCGTCGAGGTCCCCGCCGACCACCCACTGCGCCGCGACGCCCGTCCTGAACCGATGTTCAACGAGTAGGTTCTGGACCATGGCGGATACCTACCGGGTGAAGCGGCTGGACCACGTGCAGTTGGCGATGCCCCCAGGAGGTGAGGACCGGGCCACGGCCTTCTACCAGGGTGTGCTCGGCATCCCCCGGGTACCCAAGCCACCCGAACTGGAGCGGCGGGGCGGCTGCTGGTTCGAAGTCGACGGACTACGGGTCCACCTCGGCGTGGAAGAGGACTTCCGGCCGGCCCGCAAGGCCCATCCGGCCCTCGCCGTCACCGGGATCGACGCGCTGTGCGCCGCGCTCGAGGCCGCCGGCCACCCGGTGCGCCGGGCCGAGGACGTCCCGGGCGTGCCGCAGTGGTACGTCGACGACCCGTTCGGCAACCGCATCGAACTCGTCGTCACCTGAACCCGGAAGGTCCAGCCGATGCGCGATCGCATCCGTATCGTCACCGGTGTCTTCGCCGCCGCGTTCCGCAATCCCGACCTGCGTAACATCGGCTTCGCCTACGCCCTGTTCAGCGCCAGCGAACTCGGCATCTGGATCATCTTCCTCGTCTTTGCCTACTCCCGTGGCGGAGCGTCGGCCGAGCTGGTGATCACCCTGGTCCAGCTGGTGCCGTCGATGGTCCTCGGGCCCTCCATCGGCGCCACGGCCGACCGGTGGCGCCCGGACCGGATCCTGGTGGCCGGCTACACGTTGCAGACCGTGACCATCGGCGCCGTGGCGGCGGCCATGGCCACGGGTGCCCCGGTCGCCGTGGTGTACGTCCTGGCTCCGCTCACCTGCCTGTCGATCTGCATGACCCGGCCCTCCCAGTCGGCGCTGCTCCCGTCGGTCGTGCGCACCGCCGAGGAGCTCACGGCGGCCAACGTGATGACCGGCTGGACCGAGGGGGCGGCCGCCCTGGTCGGGCCCGGACTCGCCGGGATCCTGCTGGCGCTGTTCGGCGAGGGCACGGCCATGGCGGCCATGGGGGTGCTCACCCTGGTGGCCACCGTGTTGGCCTGGCGGGTCTCCCTGGCCGTCGGCACCCGTGCCGGCGGCGGGCCGAGCCCGCGGAGCCGCCCATCCTCGGACCCCACCGTCGACAGGTCCCCGACCGGGGCGCGGGCGGGACTGCGCGGCACGCTGTTCAACCCGAGGATCCGGGTGCTCCTGATCCTCACGACGTTCTACTTCGTCCTCATGGGATCGATGGACTACCTCTGCGTCGTCCTGGCCCTGGGCATCCTCCACATGGGTGCCGGTGGTGCCGGCTACCTCAGCGCCGCCATCGGCATCGGCGCCCTGGTCGCCGGATTCCTGACCGCGTTCCTGGTCGGCCGGCACCCGTTGGCCCGGACACTGACAGTGTCGCTCCTCGGTGCCGTCGCCGCCCTGGCCCTGGTGGCCGCCCTCCCGCGGGTCGGGACCGCACTCGTCCTGTTCGTGGGCGTGGGCCTGTCACTGGCGGTGTTCAATACCACCGGCAAGACCCTGATGCAGCGGGCCGCGCCCCCCGATGCCATCGCCGGTGCCTTCGCCGTCCTCGAGTCCCTGATGGACCTGGGCCTCATCCTCGGGTCGCTGCTCGTGTGGCTGGCCTACCGGATAGCGGGGCCACGGGTGGCGCTGGTCGCCCCCGCCGTCGCCGCCGTGGTGCTCGTCGCCGCGCTCTGGCACCGGCTGCGCCAGGTGGACGAGGGCGCGTCGGTGCCCCAGGTCGAGATCCGCCTGCTCCGGTCGATCCGGATCTTCGCTCCGCTGCCGGCGCCGTCGCTGGAGGCGGTCGCCCGAGAGCTCCGGCCCATGGCCGTGGCGGCCGGCACGCGGGTGGTCAACGAAGGTGAGCCGGGCGACCGCTACTACGCCGTGGCCGACGGCGAGCTCGAGGTCCGGCGGGGCGCCGAGCGGCTCGGTCGCATCGGACGGGGCGACGGCTTCGGCGAGATCGCCCTGATCCGCGACGTACCGCGCACGGCCACCGTGACCACCGTCACCGACTCCCTGCTGTACGGACTCGACGGTCAGCTGTTCGTCGAGACCGTCACGGGCAATGCCGCCGCCAGCCGTGCCACCGGCGCCGTGGTCGCCGACCACCTCGCCACGTACGACCCAGACCGTCCGGACGGTGACGTGCCGCCCGGGTGAGGGCCGGGTCAGGCACCGTCCCGGACCCGCTCGGCGGCGGCGCGGCCCGACAGGAACGCTCCCTCGACCCGCGGGCCCCCGAAGGCCTCGCCGGCCAGGACCAGTCCGGGGGCGACCTCGAGGCAGCGCTCGGGACGGGGACGGCGTGGCGTGGCGAACCGCCAGCGGTGGAGCCGCACGTCCACCACGCCGGAGCCGCCGAGCCAGTGGGAGGCAGCGGACAGCAGTGCGGCGGTGCACCTGTCCGGGTCCTCGTCCCAGCGATGGCGGGCTACGTCCGCCGAGGTGTGCAGCGTGACCGCCGGAGTCGGCGACACGCCCTTCGCCCGGTTGTCCCCCACCCATGCCCACGCGGGGTCGTCGGCCAGCTGCACGACTCCCGGCGTCGGGACCGCGGACGGCCCGTCGAGCGCCACCGCCAGCGACGGCGTGGGGTCGTAGTCCACGTCGGGAACGTCCACGGCGCGACCCATGAGTGCGGCCGACTGGGGTACCGGACTGGTGAGGACGACGGCGTCGGCGGCGAGCGAGCCCGGCGGTGTGCCGTGGCTCCCACCCCAGGACACGGTCCAACCGTCCCCGGTCGGCGTCACGGAGTCGACGTGCACCGTCCCGTCGGCCACCCGTCCCGCGAGGTCGACGGCGAACTCGGCGCTGCGCACGGTGACGAACTGCGCCCCGTGGTCGGCGTCGGTCAGCATCCCTGGAGGCGGTCAGCCCCGCCATCCCCGACCCCACCACCACCCGCAAGGGGGTGTCCGTCAGGGCGTGGACCGCTCGACCTCGGCCTTGACCGCCTCCAGGGTGGCCCGCATGCCGTTGCGGTTGGTCCTCCCCCGGGCCCACCCGAGGAGCGCCCAGTAGATGCGCAGCGGCAGGGTGTCGGCGAGGCGGAACGACTCGGTCACGTCCGAGCCGCCGGCGGCCGGCTCGATCCGGTAGGTCCAGGTGTTCAACGCCTTGCCGCCCTGGACCACGTCGAAGCCGAACTCGGATCCGGGCACACACGTGGCCACGACGCAGGTGGTCCAGTAGACCGGTCCCTTGCCGTTGCGCTTCACGTGGCCCCGGAACTTGGCCCCCACGGCCGGCCCGGTGGCGCCGTCGAGCCACTCGGCCTCGAACGTCTCGGGGCTGTAGCTGCCGATACGGGTCACGTCGCTCACCAGGTCCCAGACATGCTGCGGCGCGGCGTTCATGTGGACGGTCACCGAATCGTGCATGGTGCCCACCCTAGGTGCCCCTGTCCGGCTGCGGTGCCGTGCCCTGTGCCTCCGCCCCCGGTGTGTCGGTGCCCGGTCGGGCCGGTCGGCGGCGGGGACGGGCGGCGGCGGCCCGTTCGGCGGCGGCGGCACGCAGCCGCGGGACCACCAGCCGCACGTAGGCGGTGGACAGCGCGGCGAGCACGACGATGACCCCGATCGGGGCGATCGAGAAGTGACGGGCGTTCTTCGGGTCGGAGAACCCGGTGGCCAGGAACAGGACGGTGAAGAGGACGACCCCGAACGCCGCCAGCGGCCTGCCGGCGACGAGGGTGAAGGGCCGCTCCCGGGTCTCGCGCCTACGCAGCACGAACAGGCACAGCGCGGCGATGGCGTAGATGCCCGCCTCGAGGGCGGCGCCGACGGCCACCAGCAGCAGCCACTGGCCCGTGGCGAAGACCAGGGCGGCCACCACTGCGGCCACCACGGCCAGCGTGGTCACCGCCAGCCAGGGGACGGCCCGCAGGTTGAGCCAGGCGAACTGGCGGGGGAGGTTGCCCTCCCTGGCGGCGGCATAGATGAAGCGCGAGGCCACCAGGAAGCCGCCGTTGAAGGTGTTGAGGGCGGTCAGCACGGTCAGGCCCAGCATCCAGACCTCGCCGACCGTCCCGAGGGCGGCCTGCCCGAGCAGCAGCTGCGGATAGGCGCTGCCATGGAGGCTGGAGTACGGCACCAGGTGGGCCAGGGCCAGGGCGAACACGGTGGAGGCCACCCAGATCAGCACCGGAGCGATGAAGAGGGCCCGGGTGATGACCGGCGGCGTCCGTGCCTCCTCGGCCGTGGTGGTGACCCACTCGAAGGCGGCGTAGAGGAAGAGGGCGAAGGCGATGGCCTGGATGCCCGAGAAACTGCCGCGACCGAAGAGGTTCACCGGGTCGTGGAAGGCGCCGCCCACGTGGAGGAGGGCGATGACCGACAGCACCACGGTGCCGGTCAGCACCGTGTAGGTCACCACGGTCTGCACCCAGCCTGCGATCCGGACACCGGAGAGGTTGGCGCCGAGCGCCAGGCCCAGGAGCACCGCGATCCACACGTAGGCCAGCACCGCCGGCTCGTGCAGGACGTGGCGCACGGCGGCGCCGATGAGGAAGGCGTCGGCGGCGATCACGAGGACCACCGTCACCATGTAGGTGAAGGTGACCGACAGCGAGGTCCGCAATCCGACGGCCCGGCCCAGGTAGAGGCGGATGCCGGCCGCCGTCGGGTAGAGGCCGTTCAGCTCCGAGAAGATGCCGGACACCAGGAGCACGATCAGACCGCCGATGAGGATGGCGACCGCCGCGGTCGCTCCCGGCGCGTAGGCGAGGACCGATACCACGCCCAGGTAGTCGATGGCGGCGAAGGCGAGACCGGCCGAGGTCGCCGTGGCCGTGGCCGTTCCGACCGACCGGCGGAGCGCTCGAGCGGCCGGTTGCGCCGGTTCGGCGCCGGTCATCAGGAGTCGGGCCAGATCACGTAGCTGATGGCATCGAGCCGCATGACGTCCTCCTGGGACCCCTTCACCTTGATCTCCCCCCGGAGGTACTTCTGCACCGGGTTCAGGTCACCCCAGAACATGTCGCAGAAGGTCTCCGAGTGGGTGGTCACCACGATGTCCGGGGTGCCCTCGTGGCCCTCCGGAGTGGCCAGGATCTCCCCCCGGTCGACCTCCATGGTGAACACCACCCCGTTGTCCTCGCACACGAAGTGCAGGACCCGCGACCAGTCGCGCTGCATCTTCCGCAACCGCGCGTTCTCGTTGCAGGTGACCGTGTAGTCCGCCAGTGCCTCGGCCAGCTCGTCCCAGTTCGCCATCGCGGCCCCTCCTAACTCGCCGTGGCCGCCGGCCGGGCCGGTCGGCGCCGTGGCCGCGTGGGCGCGGCCGCCTCGGGCCCGGCCCCCGACTCGAGGTCGACGATGGCGGCGTCCAGCGCCTCGAGGAGGAAGTCCACCTCGGCCTCCTCGACGACCAGCGACGGCATGAGGCGCATGACCGACGGCTGGTTGCCGCTGTAGACGGCCAGGACCCCGTGGTCGGCCAGGTGGTAGGACATCCGCGGCCCCATGGAGTCCTCGGCGTACTCGATCCCGGCCATCAGGCCGAGGCCCCGCACCTCGGAGATCACCTCGGGGTGGGCGGCGGCCACGGCGTCGAGCCCGGCGAAGAGGCGCTCGCCCATGGCGGCGGCGTGCGCCACCAGGCCGGTCTCCTCGATGACGGCGATCACCTCGAGGGCCACCGCGCAGGCGACGTCGGACCCACCGAAGGTGGAGAGGTGGATGAAGGGGTTGGGGATCATGAACTCCCGCACGTCCTCGGTGAACACCGTGGCCGAAATCGGCACCAGGGAGCCCCCGAGCGACTTGGCGATCGTCATGATGTCGGGGACCACGTCGAAGTGCTCCCCCGCCCACCAGCGCCCGGTCCGACCCAGGCCGGTCTGGATCTCGTCGAGGATCAGCAGGGCGCCCGACCGGTCGCAGACGGCGCGCACGGCGGCCAGGTAGCCGGGCGGGGGCATGACGATCCCCCCTCCCCCTGGATGGGCTCGAGCAGCACGGCGGCGGTCTGCCCGTCCACCACGGCGTCGAGCGCGTCGATGTCGCCGAACGGCACCTGGACGAACTCGGGCATGAGCGGCTCGAACGGCTGGCGGAAGGCGCCGCGGCCGGCGGCCGACAGGGCGAATCCGGTGTGGCCGTGGTAACCGTTGACCGACGAGACGATCCGCGGGCGCCCCGTCGAGCCCCGGGCCACCTTGATGGCGAAGTCCACCGCCTCGCCCCCGCCGGTGCCGAACATCGTGCAGTTCAGGCCCGGGGGGTGATCTCGGCCAGCTTGGCCGCCAGCTCGGCCTTCTCCCGCGAGCAGAGGAGGAAGTTGCCGTGGTCCAGCCGGTCGATGGCCGCGTGGGCGGCGGCCACCACGCGGGGGTTGCGGCGACCCACGTTGAACGATCCGGCGGAGGTGAAGCAGTCGAGGAACCGCCGGCCGTCGAGATCCCACACCCACGGACCCGACCGCTGGGCCTCGATGATGTCGAGCCCGGCCGCCCGCATCACCCGGACCTTCTGCGGGTTCAGGTAGGTGGCGAACTGGTCGAGGGCCACGCGCTTGGCTTCGGGGTCGGGGACGAACTCGAGGCCGGTGGCCCAGCCCCGATCGGGCTGGTCGTTGTCCATGGTGCGACCCTACCCCTGGCGAATCCGGGCGGCTAAGTCGCACCCGGAGGCCACCGGGCGACCCTGACGGGCACGGCGGCGCGGAACGGTCGGCGCCCCCGGGGGCCGGAGATCAGGGGAGGAGGTCGGTGACGTCGTTCCGCTCGGCGACGAGCTCCTCGGAGGTGACCCGGATGCGTTCGGCGGCGAACTCGTCGTGGGTGAGGCCCTCCACCACGGTCCATCCACCGGCACCGTTGGCCCGGATCGGGAACCCGAACTGCAGGCCCTGGGGCACGCCGTACTCACCGCTGGAGACGACGGCGAGCGACGTCCAGTCGTCGCCGGCCGTGCCGTTGTGGACGGCCGCCACCGAGTCGATGGCGGCGTTGGCGGCCGACGCCGCCGAGGACAGGCCGCGCGCCTCGATGACGGCGGCACCGCGCTTTTGCACCGTGGTGAGGAAGTCGCCCTGCAGCCAGGCGGTGTCGTCGATGACCTCGGCTGCCGGCTTGCCGTCGATGCGGGCGTTGGCGACGTCGGGGAACTGGGTGGCCGAGTGGTTTCCCCAGATGGCCAGGTTGGTGACCGAGGCGACCGGGACCCCGGCCTTGACGGCCAGCTGGGACTTCGCCCGGTTCTCGTCGAGGCGGGTCATGGCGAACCAGCGGTCGGCGGGCACCTCGGGGGCGTTCGACCGGGCGATCAGGCAGTTCGTGTTGCACGGGTTCCCGACCACCAGCACGCGCACGTCGGTGGCGGCGTTGTTGGCGATGGCCTGGCCCTGGGGGCCGAAGATGCCGCCGTTGACGGTCAGCAGGTCGCCCCGCTCCATGCCGGCCTTTCGGGGGATCGAGCCCACCAGGAGGGCCCAGGACGTGCCGTCGAAGGCGGTGTTCAGGTCGGTGGTGGTCACGATGTCACGGACCAGGGGGAACGCGCAGTCGTCGAGCTCCATGACCACACCCTCGAGGGCCTTCATGCCGGGTTCGATCTCGAGGAGGCGGAGCACCACGGGCTGGTCGGGGCCGAACAGCGCACCGGACCCGATGCGGAAGAGGAGGGCGTAGCCGATCTGGCCGGCGGCGCCCGTGACGGTGACGTGGATGGGGGGTTTGGCTGCCATGTGGCGCAGGCTAATCCGCGGGTGCAGGGACGGTCGAACCCGGTCGGAGGCCCCGGGTCGCCGTCCCGCTGCGTCCTCCCGGCCCCGTCCACCGTGGGCGGCCCTGGGTAGGCTCGCCCCGTGGCCAATCCGCTCGGCGTGCCCGTCGGCTTCGGGGCGGGCACCGCCATGACCGGTGTCGACCAGGTGCGTTCGGGGGCGCGGTGGGCCGCCGACACCGGGTTCTCCAGCTTCTGGGTGTCCCAGATCTTCGGCGTCGACCCGATCGTGGCACTGGCCGCCGTGGCCGCCGACGTGACCCCGCTCACCGAGGTCGGCACGTCGGTCGTCCCCCTCACCGGACGCCACCCCCTGGCCCTGGCCGCCCAGGCCCGGACCGCCCAGGGCGCCCTCGGCGGCAGGTTCACCCTCGGGGTCGGAGCCTCCCATGCCCTGGTGGCCGAAGGCTTCTTCGGCGAGAGCTACGACCGGCCGTTCACCCGCACGGCCGAGTTCGTGGCCGCCCTGGCGCCGCTCCTGTCAGGTGAGGCCGTCGACGTGCCCGGCGAGCTGGTCGAGACCCACGGGTGGCTGACCATCGACGCCGCCCCCGTCCCGCTGCTGTTGGCGGCCCTGGGGCCGCGCATGCTGGCACTGGCCGGCCGTGTGGCGGACGGCACGACCCTCGGCTCCTGCGGGCCTCGGACCATCGCCGGACACATCGCCCCGGTCATCCGGGCCTCGGCGGCCGAGGCGGGCCGCCCCGAGCCGAGGATCCAGGCCATGGTGGCCGTCGCCGTCACCGACGACCCGGACCGGGCGCACGTCGAGGCCGTCGAGGCGGAGCAGCTGTACGCCTCCCTGCCGAGCTACCGCCGCGTGCTCGACCTCGAGGGCGTGGTGAGTCCCGGTGACCTGCTGCTGGCGGGCACGATCGACCGGATCGTCGACGGGCTGGCCGACTACGTCGACGCCGGGGTCACCGAGCTGCGGCTGACCATCGGCTCGTCGGACGCCTCCGTCCGGGCCGCCACCGGCGATGCACTCGGTACGCTGCTCGCCGGCTGAGTCGTCGGGTCGCTCAGTCCGCGTGCGTGGCGTCCTCCGCCCCCACCCGCAGTGCCCGCTCCAGGTCGGGGGCGATCGGAGGGAGGACCGGGTCGTCCAGGGGAAGGGCGATCCGGAGCTCGGGACCGTCCCGGGCCACGACGTGCGCCCCCCGGTGGAGCAGCAGCGACTTCATCGGGCCGTTTTCGGCGAGGACCTGGGCCACGAAGGTCGTGACCCCGTCGACGGCGGCCGACACCCGCAGGGCATCGAGCAGGAGCCGGCCGAGGCCGCGACCCTGGTAGTCGTCGGCCACGATGAATGCCACCTCGGCGACGTGCGTCTCCGTGGTCGACCGCACGAACCGGGCCAGGGCTGCCACCGGCGTGCCCGACGCGTCCAGGTCGAACGCCAGCCACACGGCGTGGTGCCGGTGGTCGGCATCGGTCAACGCGTGGACCCGCTCGTCGGTCAGCTGGTAGCCGCCGGACAGGAACCGGAAGTAACGGGTGTCCGCCGAGCAGCGGGCGAACCCGTCCAGGATCGCCGGCCCGTCGTCGCGGCCGGCCGGCCGCAGCAGGACCCGTGTGCCGTCGTCGAGGGACGCGACCGCCGAACGGTCACCACTCCCGGCTGCCTCGGGTGTGCGGGACACTCCCGGAGTGTAGGGCCGCAGCGTACGTCCGCGTCGCTCAGTTCCGACTGAGTCCCAGGGCCGAGTAGATCTCGCGGGTCGCGCTCGAACGGTTGAGTGTGTAGAAGTGCAGCCCCGGCACACCGGCCTCCAGCAGCTGCTGGCACAGCTCGGTGGCGCAGGCCACGCCCTCGTGTCGGACGGCCTCGGCCCCGCCACGGGCGTCGGCCGCCTCCAGGCGCTCGACCATCCACCCCGGGACGGCCGCGCCCATGCGGGCCATGCCCGGCACGGAGCTGAGCCGCTCCACCGGCATGATCCCGGGCAGGACCGGCTTGGTGACGCCCCGCTCGCCCAGGTCGGCGACGAGCGAGGTGTACTCGGACGCCTCGAAGAAGAATTGGGTCACGGCGAAGTCGGCCAGGGCCAGCTTGGCCGCCAGATGGTCGCGGTCGCCGGCCAGGTCGGTCGAGAGGGGATGGCCGGAGGGCTGGGCGGCCACGCCGATGGAGAACCCGCCGATGGCGCGGGCCAGCTCCACCAGCTCCGAGGCGTGGGCCAGCTCGCCGGCGGCGGCGTCGGGATCGGTGGGCGGGTCGCCGCCGAGGGCCATGAGGTTCTCGATGCCCGAGCGGCGCAGCTCGACCAGGATCTCGGCCAGCTCGAGACGGGTGTGGGCCACGCAGATGAGGTGGGCCATGGGCACCAGGTTGGTCGTCCGCAGCATGCCGGTGACCAGGTCCACGGTCCGCCGACGCGACTCGGCGCCGCCCCGGTAGGTGACCGAGACGAACGAGGGTCCGAGGGGCTCGAGCTCGCGCAGGGTGGCCACCAGGTTGGTCTGCTCCGCGTCGGTCTTCGGCGGGAAGAACTCGAACGAGTAGGTCTTACCCTTCTCGAGGAGGTCGGCGATGCGGGTCATGGTCCGAACACACTACCGCCGGAGGGCCTATTTCCACGAGGGGCCGGTGGCCCGGGCCCCAGGGGCAGGCCGGTCCCCCGCTGTCAGGTCGTGCCGTCCGGTGGTGCCACGTGCGTCTGGAGGCGGGCGAGCGCCCCCTGCAGTTCACCGTCCCGGTCCCGCCTGGCCTGGTCGGCCTGGGCCAGCTGGGTGCCGGTCGGCGCCCCCGCCCCGTGGCGGAGCAGGCGGTCCGCCTCGATGGCGAAGGCGAGACCACGGAGGGCCACCGCCGCCGTCGTGGCCGAGCCCCCGGCAGCCGGGTCGGGGGCGGTCGACGCCGCGTGCTCGAGGGCGGTCGAGGCCTTCTCCACCTGGACGGCGACGGCACCGCGCAGCTCGGCGTCCTCGGCGACGGCCGAGGGTGACAGCAGGGCCTCGCGGGCGAGCCTGGCGTCGCTGAGGGCCGGCAGGGCCCGTCGGCGCCAGGCGTCGAGCGCCGACTTCTTGTTGCGGGACACCAGGAGGAGGATCACCCCGATGATGGCGAGGACCAGGACGACGACCAGCGCGATGAGGCCCCACGGCGTCTTGGACGACGTGGTGGTGACCGGAACGGTCGTCGTGGTGGTCGACGGGTGGGTGGTGGTCGTGGACGAGGTGGTGGTCGTGGCGGGGTGGGTGGTGGTGCTCACCGGGACCGTCGTGGTCGTGGTCGCCACCGCGGTGGTCGTGGTGACCGGGACCGTCGTGGTCGTGGTGTCCGGGGCCGTCGTCGTGGTCGTGTCCACGAGCACCATCCGGGACCCCGGCGGCACCGCCGCTCCGGCGTGGGCCGCACCACCGGCGAGGGCCGCTGCCCAGGCGAGGGCTACCAACGCGGCGGCAGCGGCGGCGGCGAGACGTCGGGAGGGCGTGCGTACGAGCCCGGTCACGTGCCCGACCTGCCGTAGTCGTCCTCGAGGCGGACGATGTCGTCCTCCCCGAAGTAGTCGCCGTGCTGGACCTCGACGAAGACGACCAGCGCCTCCGACGAGTTCTCGATGCGGTGGTCGGTGCCCACCGGGATGTCGACGGCCTCCCCCGGTGCCACCTCGCGCTGCTCGCCGTCGAGCGTGACCAGTGCCGTCCCGTGGACCATGAACCAGTGCTCGGACCGGCGGGCGTGTCGCTGGTAGCTGAGCCGCTTGCCCGGGAGCACCTCGATCCGCTTGACCTTGAACGTCGGCTCGTCGTCGAGCACGGTGTAGCTCCCCCAGGGCCGCTGGTCCGTCTCCTGCCCGGCGGCGTTGCGCGTGACCTCCGTCATGCCGCACGCTCCGCGGCCCGCACGGCGTTGCGCAGCAGCATCGCCCGGGTCATCGGGCCCACCCCACCGAGTCGCGGGGTGATCCACCCGGCGACCTCGGCCACTCCTTCGTCGACATCGGACAAGAGCTTCCTTCCTTCCCACGAGGTGCCGGCACCGACCACGGCGGCCCCCGGCTTGATCATGTCGGCCGTGACCAGACCGGCACGCCCGGCGGCGGCGACCACCACGTCCCCCTGGCGGACGAGGCCGGCCAAGTCGTCGACGCCGGTGTGGACCACCGTGACGGCGGCGTTGCACCCCGGGCGCTTCATGGCCAGCAGCAGCGCCAACGGGCGGCCGATGGTGAGACCCCGACCGATCACCACGACGTGCTTCCCCTCGACGGGGACGTCGTTGGCGTGCAGCAGCTCGACGATGCCGGCGGGCGTGCACGGCAGCGGGCCGTTGGCACCCATGACGAGACGTCCGAGGTTCACCGGGTGGAGGCCGTCGACGTCCTTCTCGGGATCCACGGCGAGCAGCGTCCGCTCCTCGTCGAGGCCGGCGGGCAGTGGCAGCTGGACGAGGTAGGCGTGGACCGCCGGGTCGGCGTTGAAGCCGGCGATGACCGCATCGAGCTCCTCCTGGGACACGTCGACCGGCAGGTGCCGGTGGACCGACGTGATCCCGACCTCGTCGCAGTCCGCGTGCTTCATGGCCACGTAGCGCTCACTCGGCCCGTCGTCGCCGACCAGGATCGTGCCGAGGCCCACGGTCACGCCTGAGCTCCGTAACCGGGCCACCCGGTCCGTCACCTCGGCCCGCACCCGTGCGGCCAGGAGCTCGCCATCCAACAGGGTCGCCGTCATCGTCTCTCCTTCACACCTGGTCCCCTCGTTCGTGCGTCCTGTGGCCGGGTCCGGCCCACGGGTCGTGCCGGAGGCCGGCACCGTCCGGGGGCCCACATGGCCAGGGTGCGGCTCAGTGCCGGAAGTGGCGCTCGCCGCCTGCCATGACCATAGCGATCCCCGCCTCGTCGGCTGCGGCAATCACCTCGTCGTCCCGGATCGACCCACCGGGCTGCACGACGGCGGTCACGCCGGCGTCGGCGAGGACCAGGAGTCCGTCGGGAAAGGGGAAGAAGGCGTCCGACGCGCCAGCGCCGCCGCGGGCCCGCTCCCCTGCCTTGCCCACGGCGATCTCGGCGGCGACCACCCGGGACTGCTGGCCGGCGCCCACGCCCACCGCCTGGGCCCCGGTGACCACGGCGATGGCGTTGGACGTCGTGCGTGCGCACACCTTCCAGGCGACCTGCAGGTCCCGCCACTCGGCCTCGGTGGGCGGGCGCCTCGTGGCCACGACCCACGCTGACGGGTCGACCAGGAACCGGTCGGCGTCCTGGACGAGCACGCTGGCACCGAGGAACCGGTACTGGCGCACCAGGGGCTCGGGCGCCGGCGCCGACAGCAGCCGGGTGGCCTTGCGCTTCGACGACAGCTGCTCGAGGGCTTCGTCGTCGTAGGCGGGGGCGATGATCACGTCGGCCTGGGGGCCGGCGGCGATGGCACGGGCCACCGCGGGTGTGACCCGTCCACCGATGGCGACGATGCCGCCGAAGGCCGACTGGGGGTCGCACTCGAGGGCCCGCTCGTAGGCGCCCACCAGGTCGGCATGGAGGGCGGCACCGCACGGGTTGGCGTGCTTGATGATCGCCACGGCCTGCTCGGAGGGGTCCGAGGGCAGCTCGTGGACGAGCCGCCAGGCGGCGTCGGCGTCGAACACGTTGAGGTACGAGAGCTCCTTGCCGCCGTACTGGACGACGTCGTCCCACCACGAGCGCTGGCCGGCCACCCGGTAGCGGGCCCCGTGCTGGTGCGGGTTCTCGCCGTAGCGCAGCGACCCGGCCCGCTCGAGCGTGAGGTGGATCGATTCGGGCAGGAGGGCGGCCACCTCGAGGATGGTGATGTCGTCCTCGTCCTCGGCCAGGGCGGCCTGCTCCCGCTCGTCGAGCCATTCGACGATGGCGGCGTCGTAGCCGGCGGTGTGGGCGAAGGCCTGGCGGGCCAGTCGGCGTCGGGTCTCGAGCGAGATCGCCCCGTTGGTGCGCAGCTCCTCGAGGACGGGGCCGTAGTCGGCCGGGTCGACCACGACGGCGACGTGGTCGTGGTTCTTGGCCGCCGCCCGGACCATGGTGGGGCCGCCGACGTCGATGAGTTCGACCGACGGGTCCGAGGAGAACGGGTAGAGATTGCAGACCACCAGGTCGATGAGTCCGATCCCCAGGCGATCCAGTGCGTCGAGGTGGTCCTGCTTGGACCGGTCGGCCAGGATCCCTCCGTGGATCACCGGGTGGAGGGTCTTGACCCGACCGCCGAGCATCTCGGGGGCGCCGGTGAGCTCGGCCACCTCCACGTGATCGATGCCGGCCGCCGTCAGCGCCGCCGAGGTGCCACCGCTCGAGACCAGCTCCCAGCCGAGTGCCGACAGCCCCCGGGCGAACTCCTCGATGCCGGTCTTGTCGTAGACGGACAGCAGTGCCTTCATTCGGTGGTCTCCTCCGGTGTGTGGGGATCGGGCGATGCTCCCCCACCCACGGCCCGGAGCGCCAGGTCGTCGATGAAGGTGCGGATGGTGGCCGGGTAGAGCGTCCGCTCGACGGCCTTGATGCGCTCGTGGAGGGTCGCCTCGGTGTCGCCCGGGCAGATGGCCACGGTGGCCTGCGCCAGGATCGGCCCGGTGTCCATCTCCAGGTGGGCGATGTGGACCGTGGTGCCGGTCTCGGGGACACCGGCCGCCAGGGCGTCGTGGACGGCGTGCCACCCCGGGAACGCCGGGAGCAGCGCCGGGTGGGTGTTCAGGATGCGCCCGGGGTAGGCGTCGTGCACCGGCTGGTCCAGGACCGTACCGAAGCCGGCCATGACCACGACGTCGACGTCGGCGGCCACCAGGACGTCGGTGACGGCTTGCGTGTAGGCGGCCCGGTCGAACCCGGGTCCGAACCCGCCGAAGGCGGACCGGTCGACCAGCGCGGTGGGGACGCCGGCCGCCGACGCCACGTCGAGGGCCCGGCACGGTCGGTCGGCCGCCACCAGGCGGACGGGGAGGTCGGTGCCCAGGATGGCCTCGAGGATGGTGCCACCGCCGGAGACCAGGACGCCGATCCGGACGGGCGCCAACTCGGCGTCAGGAGTCGATCCGGGGTCCACGGGCGCACGCTACCAGCGCCCCCGGGGGTGGGCTCCCGGCCGACAACGGCCGTGGCGGCCACGCGACGCCGCCCGGTGCCGGGCACCGGGCGGCGAGGTCGTCACCCGTCCCGGGGGGCGGGACGAGGTGCCCGGGTGATGCCGCCCGTTCGGCCTGCCCACCGAACTGGGCTCGACATCACCCGGTCCCCCCTGCCCAGGGGACTGCCCCTCGTGCTCGTTCCATCGGCCGTTCGACGGGCTAACCGAAGTGTCCGGGGCACCCTGAAACGATCTTGCAACCGAAGCCCGGTTCCGACGGACCGGGCGGTGCGCACGGGGCGGCGGCCACCGGGCGGCGGGCGAGGGTCGGGGGGTGGGGTCGCAGGAACCGGTCAGTGGGTCGGGTGGCCGAGCGAGGCCAACGCGTCCTCGTCGAACGCCTCGAGCGAGGCGAGCACCAGGTCACAGAAGCCCCACCGGGGCGAAGCCAGCGCGGCGGGCTCGGGCACGGCGACCACCCGCATGCGGGCGGCCTTGGCCGAGATGGCGCCGTTGAAGGAGTCCTCGAAGGCGAGGCACGCGGTCGGGTCGACGCCTAGCTTGGCCGCCGTCGACAGGTAGGCGCCGGGGTGAGGCTTGCCGAGCGGCTCCCACTCGGCCGAGTGCCACGCCGCCATCGACGACGAGATCGCCAGCTTGTCCAGGGCCGCCTCGATGACGACGGCGTAGGAGCCGGAGCAGACGGCCATGGGGATCGACCGGGCGCGGCACAGGTCGATCACGTCGAGTGCGCCGGCCATCGGCGCCCCCTCGGCCTCGATGAGGTCCGCCACACGGGCGGTGACGGCCCGCTCGACCTCCACCGGCGCCATCCCGTCCCAGGGCCTGCGCACGAACCAGTGGTGCACGGCGTCGTCGATGCGCAGCCCCATGGTCTGGCGCGTGTCGGCCTCCGTCAGCTCGAGGCCGACGGTGGCGAACACCTCGATCTCGGCGCGGCGCCAGAACGGCTCCGAGTCGATCAGCAGCCCGTCGAGGTCGAAGACCACGGCGCCCACCGGGTGCCCGGCGAGGGCGTCGGCGGACGGGACCCCCGGGCCGGTGCCCGGGCCGGCGGGTGTGACCGTCAGCCCAGCTTCCGGACGATGTCGACCATGGCCTCCCCGGCCTCGGTCGGATTCAGGGCCACGGTCACGCCGGCCGCGGACAGCGCGTCCATCTTGGCCTGGGCCGTGCCCTTGGAGCCCGAGATGATGGCACCGGCGTGACCCATCTTGCGCCCGGGGGGAGCGGTCACCCCGGCCACGTACGAGACGACCGGCTTGGTCACGGACGAGGCGATGAACTCGGCGGCCTCCTCCTCGGCGGAACCACCGATCTCGCCGATCATCATGATCGCCCGGGTGTCCGGGTCGGCCTCGAATGCCGCCAGGCAGTCGATGAAGCTGGTACCCGGGACCGGGTCACCACCGATTCCCACACAGGTGGTCTGGCCGACACCCTGCTGGCTCAGCTCGTGCAGCGCCTGGTAGGTGAGGGTGCCCGAGCGGCTGACGATACCGACGGGTCCCCCGGGCATGGCGATGTCGCCCGAGGTGATGCCGATGTTGCACTTCCCGGGCGAGATGATCCCGGGGCAGTTCGGGCCGAGGAGCCGGGTGCCCGGAAAGTCCCGCACGAGCCGGTTGTAGGCCAGTGCTTCGTCCTGGGCCGGAATGCCTTCGGTGATGCACACCACGAACGGCACGCCCGCCGCAGCCGCCTCCACGATGGCGTCGGCGGCGAACTTGGGCGGCACCGAGATGAACGAGGCGTTGGCCCCGGTCGCCTCGACGGCCTCGGCCACGGTGGCGAACACCGGGATGCCCTCGATCTCCTCGCCGCCGCGATTCGGGTTGGTGCCGCCCACCACCTTGGTGCCGTAGGCCCGGTTCCGGAGCCCGTGGTACAGGCCCTGGCTGGTGGGGCTGATGCCCTGCACCACGACCTTGGTGTTCTCGTCTACGAAGATGCTCACGACTTGCCTCCAGCGAGTGCGACCGCCCGGCGGGCGGCATCGAGCATGGTCGGCTCGGCGACCAGGCGATCGGACAGGTGCGACGCCAGGATCTCCCGGCCGGCCTCGGCGTTGGTCCCGTCGAGCCGGAGCACGATGGGCGAACTGATCTCGACCCGGTCGAGCGCCTCGAGGACACCCTTGGCCACCTCGTCGACACGGGTGATGCCACCGAAGATATTGACGAAGATCGACTTGACGGCCGGGTCCGAGTTGATGACCTCCAGGGCGGCCGCCATGACGTCGGCGTTGGCGCCCCCGCCGATGTCGAGGAAGTTGGCGGCGGTGCCACCGCACTGGGTGACGACGTCGAGCGTGCTCATGGCCAGCCCGGCGCCGTTGGCGATGATGCCGACCGAGCCCGACAGCCCGATGTAGTTGAGCCCGCGCTCCTTGGCCCGGGTCTCGCGCTCGTCCTCGACGTCACTGCCGGCGAACTCCTCCCACTCGGGGTGGCGGTAGGCGGCGTTGTCGTCGAGGGTCACCTTGGCGTCGAGTGCGTGCACCCGGCCCTCGGGGGTGAGGATGAGCGGGTTGATTTCGGCGAGGTCGCAGTCGCCCTCGGTGTAGCAGGCGTAGAGCTTGACCAGCAGCTCGGCGGCCTGCTCCCTGGCCTCCTCGTCCAGGTTGGCCCGGGACACCCATTCGGTGGCAGCCTCGAGGCTCAGCCCGTCGACCGGGTCGATGTGGAGGATGGCGATGGCGTCGGGATTGGTGACGGCCACCTCCTCGATCTCCACGCCGCCCTCGGCCGACAGCATGCCGAGGTGCTTCTTGGCGCTGCGGTCGAGGGTGAAGCTGGCGTAGTACTCCTTGGCGATGTCCGAAGCGTGCTCGACCCACAGCCGCTTCACGACGTGGCCCTTGATGTCGAGGCCGAGGATGTTGCCGGCGTGCAGCCGCACCTCGTCGGCGTCGTTGGCGAGCTTGACGCCGCCGGCCTTGCCGCGACCGCCGACCTTGACCTGTGCCTTGACGACGACCGGGTAGCCCGACTCCTCCGCCTGGGCGACGGCCTGGTCGACGGTGTCGGCCACACCTCCCTTGGAGATGGGGATGCCGAACCGGGCGAAGTACTGCTTGCCCTGGTATTCGAAGAGATCCACCGGATCCGTTCCTTCCTGCCTGCGTGGCTGTGGCTAGCTTCCGACTGACGTACTGACTGCGACGTACCTACTGCGACCTGCTTACTGGGACGTACCTGGTGCGACCTGCTGACTGGCTCCGACCGCCCGGCGGGACGGGTACCGGTCGCCTGGAGGACCTCGTGGGCGTCCGCCCCGGCCGGCCGGCGGGTCCGGGCCTGCGTACTGGACGCGGCCCGGGGGTCGGCAGGTGCTCGTGCGCCCATGGCACGGGTTGGATCAGGCGACCGCTCCGCTCTCCCGCTCGTCGAGTGCCTCGCCCAGCCAGGCACCGATGGCGGGGAGTGGCGCGCCGGGGGTGAAGACCTCGGCCACGCCCATCTCCTTCAGCACCGGGATGTCCGCCTCGGGGATGATCCCCCCGACGAGGACGAGCACGTCGTCCCGGCCCTGCTCGCGCAGGCCCTCGATCACCCGGGGTACCAGCGTGAGGTGAGCGCCCGAGAGGAGCGACAGCCCCACGGCGTCGGCGTCCTCCTGGATCACGGCCTGGACGACCTGGTCGGCCGTCTGGTGGAGGCCCGTGTAGATGACCTCGAACCCGGCGTCGCGGAGGGCCCGGGCGATCACTTTCGCGCCGCGGTCGTGCCCGTCCAGGCCCGGCTTCGCGACGACCACTCGATAAGGGCGCTTCACGGCGGCAGATACTAGGCGCTGACGGGCCGTCAGGCCCATCCGGGATCCGACGGTCCCCCGGATCGTCCACCCCCGGGCCGGCGAGGCCCTACCCTGGGGGTGCGTTCCTCCCCGCCGGGAGGCTCGTTCCGACGCACCCGCGGGAGCTACCCGACCATCCATGAGGACCCAGTGACGAAGCCGGCCGAGGCCGTCGACCGCCCCGATGACCGCTCCGTCACGCCCACCCGGCCCACGGAGTCGCTCGCCCACGGCATGGTGCGGCTGGCCCGCCCGCGCCAGTGGATCAAGAACCTGCTGGTCTTCGTGGCGCCCGCCGCCGCCGGGGTGCTGCTCCACCGGACCGTCCTCTGGCACGCCGCTGCCGCCTTCGGCATCTTCTGCGTGGCCGCGACCGGCACCTATTTCCTCAACGACTCGATCGATGCCGCCGCTGACCGCGAGCACCCGACCAAGCGCAACCGACCGGTGGCGGCCGACGTGGTCCCCGTCGCCCTCGCCATCTCCGTCGGGGCCGTGCTGCTGGCCGCCTCCATCGGCCTGGCCGTGCTGGTGGCCGGGTGGCACTTCGGGGTGGTCATGGGCGCGTACGCCGTCGTCCAGCTCGCCTACTCGTTCGGCCTCAAGAACGAACCGGTCCTGGACCTGGCCTGCGTGAGCGCCGGGTTCATCCTGCGGGCCGTGGCCGGAGGCGTGGCGACGTCGGTCCCCCTCTCCAACTGGTTCCTGATCGTGGTCTCCTTCGGATCGCTCCTCATCGTCACCGGCAAGCGTTCGGGGGAGAAGCAGCTCCTGGCCGACAGCCCGGCCGACGACACGGTCGTCCGGCAGACCCTCGGCATGTACACCCCGTCGTTCCTGCGGACGGTGCGCACCCTGTCGGCCGCCGTCACCGTCAGCGCCTACTGCCTGTGGGCCTTCGAGCGGGCCGCCGAGGTCCATCCGGGCCACGACCCGATCTGGTTCCAGCTCACGATCATCCCCTTCGTGATCGCACTCCTCCACGTGCTCCGCCTGCTCGACGCGGGAGACGGGGCGGCACCCGAGGAGCTGGCACTGCGCGACCACCGCCTCCAGCTGTACGGGCTGTGCTGGGTGGCCCTGTTCGCCATCGGCGTGTATGCCTCGTGACCGGGCCGCGCTCCCACCGCCAGCTGCTGACCGGGTGGGGACGGACGGCCGCCACCGTGTCTGACGTCGTCCATGCCGTGCATCCCTCGGTGGTCGACGAGGCCGTGGCCGGGGCCGTCGCCCGGGCCGGCGGGACGCGCCCGGGCCGCGGCCTGGTCGCCCGGGGCATGGGCCGCAGCTATGGTGACGCCGCACAGAACGCCGGGGGCACGGTGGTCGACACCACCTGGCTCGACGACGTCCGGTCGGTCGACCTCGCCGCCGGCACCGTCACCGTCGGTGCGGGCATCAGCCTCCAGACCCTGATGGAGCGCTTCGTGCCGCTCGGATGGTTCGTTCCGGTCACCCCGGGGACCCGGCTGGTCTCGGTGGGTGGGGCGATCGCCGCCGACATCCACGGGAAGAACCACCACGTCGACGGCGGCTTCTGCTCCCACGTGGCGTCGATGACCCTGGTGACCCCGACCGGGACGCACACGGTGTCCCCCACCTCGGACCCGGACCTGTTCTGGGCCACGGCCGGTGGGATGGGACTGACCGGCGTCGTCACCGAGGCCACGCTCTCGATGATCCCGGTCGAGACCAGCTACATGCTGGTGGACACCGAACGGGCGGCCGACCTCGACGACGTGATGGACAAGATGCTGACGGGCGACGCCGCCTACCGCTACTCGGTGGCGTGGATCGACTGCCAGTCGACCGGGAGCCGCCTGGGCCGCTCGGTCCTGACCCGGGGCGACCACGCCCGCCTGGACGACCTGCCCCCCCGGCTGGCCTCCGACCCGGACCGGGCCCGCGCCTTCGCGCCGCGCCAGCTGGCCCGCGTCCCGATCACCCCGCCGAGCGGACTGCTCAACCCGCTGACCGTGGGTGCGTTCAACGAGTTCTGGTTCCGCAAGGCGCCCAAGCGCCAGCTGGGCAGGCCCCACCACATGACCGGGTTCTTCCACCCGCTCGACGGGGTGGGTGAGTGGAACCGCCTCTACGGCGGGAGGGGATTCCTCCAGTACCAGTTCGTCGTGCCCGACGCCGCCGCCGAGACGGTGCGGCGCGTCATCGGTCGGCTCACCGAGGTCCGGCTGGCGTCGTTCCTCGCCGTGTTGAAGCGATTCGGGCCCGGCGACCCCGGCCCGCTGTCGTTCCCCATGCCGGGCTGGACCCTCGCCCTCGACCTGCCGGTGGGCCACGCCGCGCTCCACCGACTCCTCGATGACCTCGACCGTGAGGTGCTGGACGCCGGCGGTCGCGTCTACCTGGCCAAGGACTCGCGCCTGGCACCCGGCACGTTCCGGGCCATGTACCCCTCGGTCGACCGGTTCCTCGAGGTCCGCCGCCGAGTGGACCCCGACGGGATCCTCCGCTCCGACCTCGGCCGGAGGCTCGAGCTGTGCTCCGACGCCGGTGCCGCGGCACCGTCCACCCGCAACGACAGGAAGGCACCATGATCGACGCCACCGGGCGCCCCCAGTCCGTACTCGTCCTCGGAGGCTCCTCCGAGATCGCCCGGGCCATCGTGGCCGGCCTGGTCCCGGGTCGGTGCCGGACCGTGGTTCTCGCAGGCCGGCCCAGCGAACGTCTCGACGCAGCGGCGGACGCCGCCAGGTCCGCCGGGGCCGACGTCGTCGAGACGGTGGCCTTCGACACCACCGACCTGGCCGGCAGCCCCGGTGTGATCGAGGACGCGTTCGCCCGATTCGGCGACATCGACCTCGTCCTGGCGACGGCCGGTGCCCTCGGCGACCAGGGCGAGCTCGAGTCGGACCCGCAGGCCGCGGCCGATCTCATCACCACCAACTTCACCGGCCTGGCCAGCGCCCTCCTCGCCACCGCCCGGTGCATGCGGGCGCAGGGGTACGGACGGATCGTGGTCATCTCGTCGGTGGCCGGCGACCGCCCCCGCAGGGCCAACTACATCTACGGGTCGACCAAGTCGGGCCTCGACGCCTTCGCCCAGGGGTTGGGCGACTCGCTGGTGGGCAGCGGCGTCGGGGTGACCGTGGTGCGACCCGGCTTCGTCGTCGACCGGATGACCGAGGGGATGGATCCGGCCCCCTTCTCCACGACACCCGAAGTGGTGGCCGAGGCGGTGATCAAGGGGATCGCGTCGGGGGCCGACGTCGTCTACGTACCACCCGTCCTGCGTTGGGTCTTCGCCGTCATGAAGCAGCTGCCCCGAGCGGTGTGGCGCCGCATGCCGGGCTGACCCCACCTCGTCCGGCGCGTCGGCGCACGGGGCGTGCGGCCGTCCGGACACCCCTCCCCGGTCGTCCGGGTTCCTGCTCCTGGGACCCGGGGACCTACTGTTTGAAGTGGGACGCCGAGGCGGGCACCCCTACCGGGCGCACCGACACGGTGATGAAGTCGCGGGACAGCGTGGAGAAGTAGCGCGACGGGGACGTCTGCTCGTCATAGGTGAGCAGCGTGCCGTTCGTGGCCGACGCCGATGCCCCGTAGGGGAGGTCGAAGTGGGTGAAGTTGACCCAGTCCGTGTTGATGTCCATCTCCATCGCCCGGACGGCACCGGCCCGTACCAGAAGGTTGGCCAGGTCGACGATGGACAGCCCGGTTCCCCCTACGTAGACGAGTGCGCCGTCCGAGGTCACCCCGAGCCCGGAGCGCCACACGTGCACCGCTCCTCCCAGGGTGTTGCCCCACTGCGAGTGGTCGTTGGCGCTCAGGCCGGGCACGGGCTGCCCGTTGTCCACCAACAGGTCGAGATTCTGGCGGACGGCGACGGTGTTCGGGGCCATCGACACCTCGGTGCCCCACGAGCCGATGTCGACGTTGCCGGCCGAGTCGATCACCAGGGACGCCCTGCCGGGCACCAGAGGCACGGCGGTGGCGCCGTCGAGGTAGAACCCGCCCTGGGAGTCGCCCGTCCGGAAGCCCGAGTTGAAGGCGGCGTCCAGTGTTTCCAGCGCCGCCCCGGTGATGGGGGCCATGTCGGGGAACGCCTGCCCCGTCCCGGGGATGGCGGACCCGGCGTACAGCTTGGTGCTCAGCAGCTTGGTGTCCATCCACGCCACACCGGTGACCAGGCTCGTGTACACGGAATTGGGGCGCAGGAAGGCGGCGTACATGGTGGGGATGCCGTCGACGGTGCGTCCGATCGGGTGCCACTGACCCTCACCCGGGCTCGGGTCGGTCACGAACGGGACGATGGCCGCTGGCGCAGGCAGGTGGGCCGGGCCTGCCGCCGGGACGGTCGTGGCCGTGGCGGACGCCTTGGGTATGGCGCCGGGGGCGGGCTTTCCGCCCTTCGGTGGAGCGTTCCACGTGTACCAGGTGTTCTCGGCCCAGGTCACGATCCCGCCGCCACCGTGGTCCCGCACCCACTCGGTCAGGCGCCCGCCCACTGTCGGCCCCAGCGCGGGGTCGGTGGCAGCGGAGGCGAGCGAGGCCCACAGCGGGGTCAGGAGGACCAGCACCACCAGAAGGACGGTCATCTTGGGATGGCGTCCCACGATGGTCGAGCGCTCCCGACGCTTCTGCTTGCGCAGGGCGCGGCGCTCCCGTCGGGTCGGCCGCGACAACCCGTGGGCGTAACGGTTGGCCCCGGTCGAGGCGCCCCGGCTCGGGGTCGATGCGACCGAGGGGAGGCCACCGGGTGCGACGGTCGCTGCGTCGTCCTGGTCGAAGATGATGTCTGAGGGCACGGTGCTCCTGGGACCTCGTCGTACATGGTCGATGGTGCGATCGGGGGCGCGGTCACCCGCACGTTCCAGGTGGGCGAGTCGCGGGCCCCCAGTTTCCCACGGCCCGCTCCGGCGCGGGGACCGCCACGGTGGGACCGGCGAACTCCCTGGTCGGCGACGGGTCGGCGGCCGGCGGGGCGGGTGGGGTGGGTGGAACGTTCCGGACGCTTGCGGACGCGTCGGACCAGCGGTGTGTGTTCGGCACGCCGAAATGGTATGTACCGATCCTGACGGCCACGTGAAGGAGGCCACGTGAAGGAGGCCACGCGAGCGCGGCCGGGTGACGGCGGTCGGATGGATCCGTGTCAGGGCCGGACGGGTGAGTCCTACGCGCGCTTCACGGGGGCCATGCGCAGGAGGAGCTTCTTGCGGCCCACCGAGGTGAAGATCACCTCGGCCTCGGCATCCTCGCCCGAGCCGCCGGTGCCCACCACGCGTCCCTCGCCCCACTGGCCGTGGACGACCGTGTCACCCACCTCGAGGCCCAGGAGCTCGGCGCCGGTCGACGCCGGGACCCGCGTGCGGCGACCGTTGGCGTCGAAGGCCACCTCGCCCGGGGACTCCCCGGACCCGAAGACCGACCGCCCCGGCGTTCCCTGGCGTCCGGAACCGGACGACCGTCGACCGAAGGTGCCCGACGAGTCGCCGTAGCCGGTCCCGTGGCCCGAGCCGCTCGAGCTGCTCGAGCCCCAGCTCCGTTCGACGGCGACGTCCCGCACGAGCTCGGACGGGATCTCGTTGAGGAATCGGCTCGGGATGTTGGAGCTGGTGCTGCCCCAGAGCATCCGGTTCCACGCGTGGGACACGTAGAGGTGCCGCTCGGCCCGGGTGATGCCGACGTAGCAGAGCCGGCGCTCCTCCTCGAGCTCGACCGGGTCACCGAGTGACCGCATGTGCGGGAACACGCCGTCCTCCATGCCGACCAGGAACACGGCCGGGAACTCCAGCCCCTTGGCGATGTGCATGGTCATGAGGGAGACCTTCGTGCCGTCCCCGTCGAGCTGGTCGGAGTCGGCCACCAGTGACGCCGCCTCCAGGAATTCGGACAGGGTGCGGTACTCCTCGGCCACCCCCACCAGTTCGTCCACGTTCTCCACCCGCCCCAGGGCCTCGATGGTGCCCTCGGCCAACAGCTCGCTCCGGTAGCCGGTGCGCTCCACCACGGCGGTGACCAGTTCACCGGGACCTAGCAGCGCCGGCGCCGCGCCAGCACCATCGCCGTCCGGAGAGCCCGCGTCGGCCCCGACGCCGCCCGTCGGGGCCGGCACCGGGACCAGCTCGGTGACCGCCCCCGGGGCCACCGCTTCACCGTTCCCGTCGACGAGTTCGGGCAGGGCCATGTGGGCGCGCAGCTCGCCCAGGAGGTCGGCGAGGTCCTCGAGCGCCTTGCCCGCCTTGCCCCCCACCCCCGCCTCGCCGGCGTCGGCCACGGCGTCGCCGAAGGAGGTCCCCCGCTGCGATGCGAACCCCGCCAGCTTGGCCACCGACGTGTCGCCCACCCCTCGTTTGGGGACGTTGACGATCCGGCGCCAGCTGACCTCGTCGTCCGGGTTGACCAGGACCCGCAGGTAGGCCAGGACGTCCTTGACCTCCTTGCGGTCGTAGAACTTGGTTCCGCCCACCACCTTGTAGGGGACCTCGGCCCGGACCATGGCCTCCTCGAGTGCGCGGGACTGTGCGTTGGTGCGGTAGAAGATGGCCACGTCACCCCACCGGAGCGACTGGTCGGAGCGGAGGCGGACGATCTCGTGGGCCACCCACTCGGCCTCGTCGTGCTCGTCCTCGGCCCGGTACCGGACGATCTGCTCGCCCGCCCCCTGATCGGTCCACAGCGACTTGGGCTTGCGAGAGACGTTGTTGGTGATGACGGCGTTGGCGGCGTCGAGGATGGTCTGGGTGGAGCGGAAGTTCTGGTCGAGGGTGATGGCGGTGGCGTCGGGGAACGCCTGCTCGAAGTCGAGGATGTTCGAGATGTCCGCCCCGCGGAACCGGTAGACCGACTGGTCGCTGTCCCCCACCACGACGATATTGCGGTGGCCGCCGGCCAGCTGCACGGCGAGGGCGTTCTGCACGGCGTTCGTGTCCTGGTACTCGTCGATGAGGATGTGGGTGAAGCGGCCGCGGTAGTGCTCGAGGATGTCAGGGTGCTCGCGGAACAGGCGCACGGCGTTGGCCAGCAGGTCGTCGAAGTCCATGGCGTTGGCCGCAAGCATCCGCTGCTGGTAGAGGTCGAAGACGTCGGCGATCCGGCGGTCGAAGATGGACACGGCCGCCGCCCGGAACTCGACCGGTCCCTGCTGGCGCGACTTGGCCTGGCTGATCTGTCCCAGTATCGCCCGGGGCGACATCTTCTTGGTGTCGATGTCGAGCTCGCGGGCGATGATCTCGACCAGCCGGCGTGAGTCGGCGTCGTCGTAGATGGTGAACGAGCCCTTGTATCCGAGGCGGTCGCCGTGGGCCCGCAGGATCCGCACGCAGGCGGAGTGGAAGGTCGAGACCCACATGCGCTCGGCCCGGGGCCGACCAGTTCGGCCACCCGACGGCGCATCTCGTCGGCCGCCTTGTTGGTGAAGGTGATGGCCAGGATCTGCCACGGCGCTGCGTCACCGGTGGCGATGAGGTGGGCGATCCGACGGGTGAGCACCCGGGTCTTGCCCGAACCCGCCCCGGCCACGATGAGCAGCGGCCCGCCCCGGTGGACGACCGCCGCCTCCTGGGACGGGGTGAGGCCGGCCACGAGGTCGTCGGTGCCGACCGATCGGAACCGGGCGGTGCCACCCGACGCCGGCTGTCCGCCGTCGGGGTGGTCGCCGTCGGGGTGGTCGCCGGGGCCCCCGCCCCACGCGGTCATTCCCACTCGATGGTGCCGGGCGGCTTGGACGTGATGTCCAGTGCCACCCGGTTGACGCCCTCCACCTCGTTGATGATGCGCGAGGACAGGCGCTCGAGCAGGTCGTAGGGCAGGCGGGCCCAGTCGGCCGTCATGGCGTCGTCACTGGTGACGGCCCGGATGACGATGGGGTAGGCGTAGGTGCGCCCGTCACCCATCACCCCGACGGTACGGACGGCCGGCAGCACGGCGAAGCTCTGCCACAGGTCGCGGTAGAGGCCGGCCCTGCGTACCTCCTCGACCACGATGGCGTCGGCGGCACGGAGGATCTCGGCCCGTTCGGGGGTCACCTCGCCCACGATCCGCACGGCCAGGCCCGGACCCGGGAACGGCTGACGCCAGACGATCTCGTGGGGCAGCCCCAGCTCCTCGCCGACGGCGCGCACCTCGTCCTTGAACAGCAGGCGCAGGGGCTCGACCAGGTCGAAGGCCAGGTCCTCGGGCAGACCGCCGACGTTGTGGTGGGACTTGATGGTGGCGGCCGTGCCCGAACCCGACTCGATCACGTCGGGATAGAGCGTGCCCTGGACGAGGTAGCCGGCCGGCTCGTCGTCGGCGGCACCCTCGTCGAGGTGGCCCTTCTCCACGACCAGGTCGCGGGCGACCTCTTCGAAGATGCGGATGAACAGCTCACCGATGATCTTGCGCTTCGACTCGGGATCGGTCACCCCGGCCAGGGCCTCGAAGAAGCGGTCGGCGGCCTTCACGTGGACGAGGTCGATGTGGAACTGGCGGCGGAAGGTCTCCTCCACCTGCTCGCTCTCGTTGGCCCGCATGAGGCCGGTGTCGACGTAGACGCAGGTGAGCTGCTCGCCGATGGCCTTGTGGACCAGGGCGGCGGCCACCGCCGAGTCGACGCCACCCGACAGGGCGCACAGCACCGGTGACGAGCCTACCTGGGCCCGGACGGCGGCCACCTGGCTCTCGATGATCGACGTGTGGGTCCACGACGGCGGGCAGTGGCAGATGTCGTAGAGGAACCGCTCGAGCAGGTCGCGACCGTGCTCGGTATGGGCCACCTCAGGATGGAACTGCACGCCGAAGATCCCCCGTTCGGGGTCGTGCAGGGCGGCCACCGGGGCATCGGGACAGTTGGCCGTGGCCACGAATCCGTCGGGCACCCGGGTGATGGCGTCGCCGTGGCTCATCCACACCTGGGCCGACCCGGGCCAGTCGGCGAAGATAGGCGAGGCGCCGGTGACGGTGAGCGGCGTGCGCCCGTACTCGCCCCGACCGGTGCGCGCCACCTCGCCGCCGAGCTGCAGGGCGAGGAGCTGTGCGCCGTAGCAGATGCCCAGGATCGGGATCCCGAGGTCGTACACGGCGGGATCGATCGACGGGGCCGGGGTCTCGTTGACCGACTTCGGACCGCCGGACAGGATGATCCCGGCCGGCCGCCGCTCGGCGATGTCCGCGGCGCTGGCCGTGTGCGGCACGATCTCGGAGTAGACGTGGGCCTCGCGGACCCTACGGGCGATCAGCTGGGCGTACTGGGCGCCGAAGTCGACGACCAGCACCGGCCCTTCGCGGGGGTCGTCGTGAGCGGCGGGTGGGCTCAATGGCCCATGCCGACGCCCTGCGAGCGCTGCAGGTCCTTGCCCTCGGTCTGGAGCGCCGGGGCCACCATGACCTCGGCCTTCTGGAACTCCTTGACGGTCTGGTAGCCGCAGGTGGCCATGGCCGTTCGCAGGGCGCCGAACAGGTTCATGCGGCCGTCGTTCTCATGGGCGGGTCCGAGGAGGATCTCCTGCAGGGTGCCCCGGGTGGTCGTCTTGACCCGGGCGCCGCGCGGGCAGCGTCGGGTGGAAGGTGGCCATTCCCCAGTGGAAGCCGCGGGCCGGGGCCTCGACGGCCGAGGACAGCGGTGAGCCCAACATGACGGCATCGGCGCCGCAGGCGACGGCCTTGGCGATGTCACCACCCTTGGACATGCCGCCGTCGGCGATCACGTGGCAGTAGACGCCGGTCTCGTCGAGGTGGCGCATGCGGGCGCCGGCCACGTCGGCGATGGCCGTGGCCTGGGGGACGCCGATGCCGAGCACGCCGCGGGTGGTGCAGGCGTTGCCCGGGCCGACGCCCACGAGCACCCCGACAGCACCGGTGCGCATGAGGTGGAGGCCGGCCTGGTAGGAGGCGCAGCCCCCGACGATCACCGGGACCTCGAACTCGCGGATGAACCGCTTCAGGTTGAGGGGCTCGGAGGTCTTCGACACGTGCTCGGCCGAGACGACGGTCCCCTGGATGACCAGGATGTCGAGCTCGGCATCGAGAAGGGCGGGTGCGAAGCTCTGGGTCTTCTGCGGGGTGACCGAGGCGGCGGTCGTGATGCCGGCCGCCTTCATCTCCTTGATGCGCTGGGTCACCAGGTCGAGCTGGACGGGCTCGGAGTACATCTGCTGCATCCGGGCGGTGGCCTTCTCGGTGGGGAGCTCCCGGATCTCGTCGAAGAGCTTGGACGGGTCCTCGTAGCGGGTCCAGAGGCCCTCGAGGTTCAAGACGCCGAGGCCGCCCAGTCGCCCGATCTCGATGGCGGTCGAGGGGCTGACGACACCGTCCATGGCGGAGGCCATGAGGGGCAGCTCGAACCGGTAGGCGTCGATCTGCCAGCTGATGTCGACATCCTCGGGGTCGCGGGTCCGGCGGCTCGGGACGATGGCGATGTCATCGAACCCGTAGGCCCTCCGTCCCGACTTGAAGATGCCGATTTCGTGCTCAGCCACTGAATTGTCCTCCGGACCCTGGTTTCGGTTCGACGTGCCTCACAGAAGGTGGCAGCCCCGACACCGCACCCACCGACCTCACCCCACGATACCGCCTGCGCGCCCGGCCCGTGTCCCGGTCCGGGGGCCGATCGGGGACCTCCGGGGTCGGATCGGAGGTGGAGGATCGGCGGAGGAACCGCGGTGGTTCAGCGGCGGGCCGACGAGGGGCCGGGCACGCCGAGCACGAGGCACAGGAGTTCGGTGAGGACCCGGGCGGTCGCTCCCCACACGATCTCGCCGGCCACTCGGAAGAACCAGACGGGGAACTCACCCCCCGGCTGACCGTCGGCGCCGTGCCGGCCCGGCACCGCCCACAGCTCCTCGGCGAACACCCCGTCGGCGAGGAACTCGGCCAGCGCCACGTCGAAGACCCGCGCCACCTCGTCGGGGGCCGGGGACGTGGTCGGCCGTCCGTCCAGGACGGCGACCACCGGCGTCATCAGGGTGTTCGACGACACGGTAGGCATGGCCGTCAGATGGCCGACGACCCGCACCGAGGACGGGTCGAGGCCCACCTCCTCCTCGGCCTCGCGTCGCGCCCCTGCGTCGACGGCCTCGTCAGGGTCGAGCTTGCCCCCCGGGAACGCCACCTCCCCCTGGTGGGAACGCAGGTGTGACGACCGCACGGTGAGCAGTACCCGGGCCTCACCGTCCTCCTCGAACAGGGCCACGAGGACGGCGGCCGGGTTGGCGCCGGGGAACGCGTCGGCGAACGTCCGCGAGAACTCGGAGACCTCGGTGGCGGTGGCGGCGGCGTCGCCCGACCGGTCACGGGAGACGACGGCCTCGACCACTTCGTCGAGCGGCACCGACGCGCGCGCCGACGCGGGCAGGTACGCCCACGGGGCGGGCCCGCCGGGGCGGTGCACCGGCGGCCGCGGAATGACCTGTGGGCCGCTCCGGTGCGGCGGTTCGGGGGTCGGCACGCCCCCGACACTAGGGGCGCCGCCACCCACCTCCCTCGCCGGGGTCCCACGGCCGGCGCGCGTCCACTCGGTACCATCGCGCTCGACCCGCCCGTGTCCCCACCGGGGCGCGCCGATGGAAGGAGCCCCATGTCCGATCCGAGCGCAGCACCCGCGGACCAGATGCAGTTCCCGATCACCACCGCCCTCGGATTCCCCGAGTGGACCATCGAACGCAACCTCGGCATGGTGTTCGGACTGGTGGTGCGCTCCATGGGGGCGGCCAAGGGGTTCACCGCAGGGTTCAAGGCCCTGGCCGGCGGCGAGGTCAAGCAGTACACCAAGCTCCTGGAGGACAGCCGCCGCCATGCCCTCGACCGGATGATCGAGAACGCGCAGTTGCTCGGGGCCAACGCCATCGTCTGCTTCCGGTTCGACGGCTCCGAGATCGGGCAGTCGCTGACGGAGATCGTCGCCTACGGCACCGGTGTCGTGGTCGGGCCGAGACGGTGATCGTCATCATCGCCCTGCTGGGCGTGGCCGTCGTGGTCGCCGTGGTCTGGAGCCTCTTCATCCGGCGCCACGGGGAGTCCGACCAGCCGCAGTCGGGCTGGATCCCGACCGACGAGGTGTTCAAGGACCCCGGCACCGACCGCATGATGCGGGTATGGACCGACCGGGCCGGCGAGCGCCACTACGTGCCCGAGGAGCAGCGCTGAGCCGCACGACCGAGTGGTGACGCGACGGAGGCCGGGCCCAAGGGCCCGGCCTCCGTGCACATCAGGGTGCTGCCCTGTGCAGTGGGAACCGCACGGTGCTGTGGGAACGGCACGGTGCAGAGGACCGGCCGGGACTCGGCCGGCCGGGTGGCTACATCATCCCACCCATGCCACCCATGCCACCCATGCCCCCGCCCATGGCGGCGGCAGCGGCGGCGGCCGCGGCCGGGTCGGCCTTCTCGGGCTTGTCGGCCACGAGCGCCTCGGTGGTGAGCAGCAGACCGGCGATGGATGCGGCGTTCTGCAGTGCGGAACGGGTCACCTTGGCCGGGTCGATGACGCCGGCCTTGACCAGGTCCTCGAGCTCACCGGTGGCGGCGTTGAGGCCGATGTGGCCCTTCTTGCCTTCCACCTCCTTGACGAAGACCGTGCCCTCGAGGCCGGCGTTGTTGGCGATGGCCTCCAACGGTGCGGCCAGGGCCTTCAGCACGATGGTGGCGCCGGTGGCCTCGTCCCCCTCGAGGGAGTCGACCACGGCCTGGACGGCGGTGCGGGAGCGGACGAGCGCGGTGCCGCCACCGGCAACGATGCCCTCCTCCACGGCGGCCCGGGTGGCGGAGAGCGCATCCTCGATGCGGTGCTTCTTCTCCTTCAGCTCCACCTCGGTGGCCGCTCCGACCTTGACCACGGCCACACCGCCGGCCAGCTTGGCCAGGCGCTCCTGCAGCTTCTCGCGGTCCCAGTCCGAGTCGGTGTCGTCGATCTCGCGCTTGAGCTGGGCGATGCGCCCCTTGACGTCTCCCTCGGACCCACCACCCTCGACGATGGTGGTGTCGTCCTTGGTCACGATGACCCGGCGGGCGGAGCCCAGGAGGTCCACCGTGGTGGTCTCCAGCTTCAGGCCGATCTCCTCGGAGATGACCTGGGCTCCGGTCAGGACGGCCATGTCCTGGAGCATCGCCTTGCGGCGCTCACCGAATCCGGGGGCCTTGACGGCCACCGAGGTGAACGTGCCGCGGATCTTGTTGACGACCAGGGTGGCCAGGGCCTCGCCCTCGACGTCCTCGGCGACGATCAGCAGCGGCTTGCCGGTCTGCATGACCTTCTCGAGCACCGGCACCAGATCGTGGACGGCGCTGATCTTCGAGTTGACGAAGAGGATCACCGGGTCGTCCAGGACGGCCTCCTGGCGCTCGGCGTCGGTCACGAAGTACGGCGACAGGTAGCCCTTGTCGAACTGCATGCCCTCGGTGAATTCGAGCTCGATGCCGAACGTGTTGGACTCCTCGACGGTGACGGTTCCGTCCTTGCCCACCCGGTCGATGGCGTCGGCCAGGACCTCGCCGATGGCGGCGTCGGCGGCCGAGATGGAGGCCACCTGGGCGATCTCGGTCTTCGAGTCGATCTCCTTGGCCTGCTTGGCGATCGACTCCACGGCTGCGGCGACGGCCTTGTCGATTCCCTTGCGGAGGCCGAGCGGGTTGGCACCGGCGGCCACATTGCGAAGCCCCTGACGGATCAGGGCCTGGGCCAGGACGGTGGCGGTGGTGGTGCCGTCGCCGGCCACGTCGTTCGTCTTGGTGGCGACCTCCTTGACCAGCTGCGCGCCCATGTTCTCGAACGGGTCCTCGAGCTCCACCTCACGGGCGATGGACACGCCGTCGTTGGTGATGGTGGGGGCCCCGAACTTCTTCTCGATCACGACGTTGCGGCCCTTCGGCCCGAGGGTCACCTTGACCACGTCGGCCAGCTTGTTGACGCCGGCCTCGAGGCCACGGCGGGCCGACTCGTCGAACTTGAGGATCTTGGCCATTACTTGGTCACCTTGGCGAGGATGTCGCGAGCTCGAGAGGATGAGCAGGTCCTTGCCGTCTGTGGTGATCTCGGTTCCCCCGTACTTGGAGTAGACGACGGTGTCGCCCACCTTGATGTCGAGGGGGATCAGCTCGCCGGTGGTCTCCGAACGGCGGCCCGGGACCGACGGCCAGGACCTCGCCCTGCTGGGGCTTCTCCTTGGCGGTGTCGGGGATGACCAGGCCGGAAGCGGTGGTCTCCTCGGACTCGCCGGGCTGGACGACGATGCGGTCGTCGAGGGGGTGCAGACTCATGGTTCGGGCCTCCTGTGGCACGTTTAGCAGTCGAAGGTTGAGAGTGCTAACGATAACCGGCCCACGGGGGTTTGGCAACCGCGAGGTGAGAGTGCCAGCTGACCGCCACCGCCACCCGTCCCCGCCCCACCGGACGGCCGGCCGGGCGGTGGAGCCGAGGTCGGCCGGGCGGTGGAGCCGAGGTCGGCCGGGCGATCAGACGAGTCCGGTCAGGCGGTCGAGACGAGGCGCAGGTTGGGATCGGCCGCCAGGTCAAGCCGGCTGCGGTCCCCGTGGTTCAGGCGCCAATGGCCGGCGGCGGCCACCATGGCGGCGTTGTCGGTGCACAGCGCCCGGCTGGGCAGGAACGCCCCGATGCCGTCGTCGGCGCACGCCCGCTCGACCCGGTCCCGCAGGAGCGAATTGGCGGCCACCCCGCCGGCCAGGCACAGCGCCCGGGCGCCTACGTCGGCGGCGGCGGCACGGGCCCGGGTGACGAGCACGTCCACGACCGCCTCCTGGAACGAGGCGGCCACGTCCGCCGTCGAGGCGTCGGGCTCCTTGCGGACCCGGTTCACGACCGAGGTCTTCAGCCCGCTGAACGAGAAGTCGTAGCCGTCGCCGGGCAACGAGCGGGGGAAGGCGAACGCGGTCGGGTCCCCATAGGTCGAGATCCTGTCGATGGCCGGCCCCCCGGGGTAGCCGAGCCCGATGAACCGGGCCACCTTGTCGAAGGCTTCGCCGGCGGCGTCGTCGATGGTCCCGCCCATCAGGCGGTACTCGGCGGGCGCGGTGACTTCGATCAGCATCGTGTGCCCGCCCGACACGAGCAGGACCACCAGCGGCCAACCCAGGTCGGGCTGTTCGAGCAGCGAGGCGAACAGGTGGGCCTCCAGGTGGTTCACGCCCACCATGGGCACACCCCACGCCATGGACAGCGCCTTGGCCTCGGCCACTCCCACCAGCAGCGACCCGATGAGCCCGGGGCCGTGGGTCACGGCGATCCCGTCGACGCCCCGGCCCGAGTGGTCGGAGCCCGCCTGTCCGAGGGCGTCGGCCAGGACCGGGGTCAGCAGTTCGACGTGGGCCCGGCCGGCCAGTTCGGGCACCACACCGCCGTAGCGGGCATGCAGGTCGATCTGGCTGCTGACCACCGACGAGACGATGGTTGTGCCGTCCTCGACGACGGCGGCGGCCGTCTCGTCGCACGACGTCTCGATCCCGAGGACACGCCGGATCGGGCGCGTCCCGTCGACGGTCGGGGCGGGAGCGTTCACGGGGCCGAGGTTAGCGACCGGGCCACGCCCCTACGCCCGACGTTCGACGTCGAGGTCGGCGGCCAGGGACGCCTCGACGGCCGACAACCGTTCGGCGTACTCGCCGGTGTCGATGTCCCGCACCCACATGATCAGCGCGTCGCCGCCGTTGGGGTAGTAGTTGGGGCGCACCCCGACCGGAGCCATGCCGAAGCGCCGGTAGAGGGCGATGGCCGGCTCGTTGCCCACCAGCACCTCGAGGGTGAGGTGGGCCGACCCACGGGCCAGGGCGGTACGGACCAGGTCGCACAGCAGGACGGTGCCGAGGCGCCGGCCCTGCCACGCCGGGTCCACGCCCACGTTGTTCACATGGGCCTCGTCGTCGATGGACATCTGCCCGGCGTAGCCGACCAGTTCGTCGCCGACCCAGGCGGCGCGGTAGGACCGGGAGGTCCGCTGGGCGAGCTCGTCCTCGAACAGGCGCTTCGACCACGGCTCGTCGAAGACCTGGTCCTCGATGCGCAGCACGGCCTTCAGGTCCCTGCTGCGCAACGGGGCCACGACCACCCGCAGTCTCCCGTCCGGGCCCACCCCCGCATCGGGCGGGTCGGTCACGTGCCCCCGGCGGCCGGTCGGCCGGAACGCTGCGGGGCCCGCTCCTCCCAGTTGATGCGGGCATCGGCGTGCCGGCGGTAGTCGGGCACGAGGTCGCCCGGGTCCGTCGGCACGGCGCCGTCGGCCAGTCGGCGGGCCGCCAGCCGCGCCAGCACGGCCGGCGACGGGGCGGACACCTCGCCGGCCAGGCCGCAGTCGGCGCCCGGCACCGGGGCGAGCACCTCCAGGTACCGGACGGCACCGTCGCCGACCACCAGCGACGTCGGCGTCGGCCGCCAGCTGACCCAGCCACGCCGCCAGGTCGTCGGGCGCCGAGGGCCTCCCGCCGGTCGTCGCACACGTCGGCCGGGTCGGCGGCGGCGTCGGCGCCCGCCCCGAAGCGGTAGGCGGCGGCGAAGACCTCACCCCGCCGGGCGTCCACCACCGACAGCACCGCAGCGGCCCGATCCGGCCCGGCGGCCTCCCGCGCGCCGGCGGCCAGGACGTCGAGGCTGGTCACCCCGAGCACTCCGAGCCCGAGCGCCTGGCCGAGCGCCTTGGCCGTGGCCACTCCGACCCGCAGGCCGGTGAACAGCCCGGGACCGATGTCGACGGCCAGGGCATCGACCTCGGCCAGGGTGCACCCGGCGAGCGCGCACACCTCCTCGATGGCCGGGGCCAGCAGCTCGGCGTGGGCCCGGCCGCCGACATGGGACCGCTCGGCCACCCCACCGTCGGGCCCGAGCAGGGCGGCGCCGACCAGATCCGTGGCCGACTCGACGGCCAAGAGCCTCATGCCGCCACCCGCCAGGGCCGAAGCGACTCGGCCAACCGGTCCCACCGGCCGGCCCAGGCCGGCCCCTCGGCCGTAACGGTGATCCGCCGGCTGTCGTCGTCGCCGGGGTCCACCGCCGAGCGACAGGGCCAGGGCCCCGTCACCCAGGACGGGCTCGGCGGCGTCGCCCCACTCGACGAGGGCCACGCCGCCGTCCTCGACCACCTGACCGAGTCCGAGGTCGGCGATCTCGGCCAGGTGGTCGAGGCGGTAGACGTCGGCGTGGAGCAGCGTCCGGATCCCCACCGGGTCCGTCGGCCACGTCGTACTGGCGGACCAGGGTGAAGGTGGGGCTGGTGACCGGCTCGTCGATGCCCAGGGCCCGGCCGAATCCCTGGGCGAAGGTCGTCTTGCCCGCTCCGAGGTCGCCCGAGAGCAGCAGGACGTCGCCGGGGACGCACAGCGTGGCCACGGTGGCGGCCACGTCCCGGGTGGCCCCGGCCGAGGAGGTGGCGAGCACGAGCACGGCGCTCACGCGGCGGGCCCCAGGAGCAGCTTGGCCCGGACGAGGTCCGCCCGCATCTGGGCCAGCACCACGCCGCCGCCGCGCAGGGCGGCCGCCGGGTGGAAGGTGGGGACGTACACGACCTCCCCGACCGGGTAGGAGGCACCCCGGACCCGGGTGATGCCCTCGTCGGTACCCAGCAGCAGCTTGGTGGCGAAGTTCCCGAGGGTGACGACCACCTTCGGGGCGATCAGCTCGACCTGGGACTCGAGGTAGGGCCGGCAGGCGGCGATCTCGGCCGGGGCCGGGTCGCGGTTGTCGGGTGGCCGGCACTTCACCACGTTGGCGATGTACACCGCGCTCCGGTCGATCCCGAGCTCCTCGGCCAGGAGCCGGTCGAGCAGCTGACCCGAACGCCCCACGAAGGGCTCGCCGCGGAGGTCCTCCTCGCGGCCGGGGGCCTCGCCCACGAACATGAGATCGGCGTGGGGGTCGCCGACGCCGAAGACGACCTGGGTGCGGGTGGCCGACAACGGGCACTGGGTGCACCCGGCGGCGCGGTCGGCCAGCTCGGCGAGTGGGGATCCGGGAGCCACGGGCGCATGGTACCGCCGCTCCCGGTCGTCGACCCCGGCGGGCAAGACCGTCGGGATCCTCAGGCCAGGGCGTCGAGGACCCGCGCCACCAGGTCGGGAAGGTCCCCCGCCACCAGGCCGGACCGGTGGCCGAGCGCGCCTGCCCGGCCGTGCACGTGGGCGCCGATGGCGGCCGCCACGAGCAACGGGACCCCGCGGGCCGCAAGGGCACCGATCACCCCGGAGAGCACGTCGCCGGTTCCGGCCGACGCCAGCGCGGGGGTGCCGGCGCAGGCCAGCAGTACCTGCCCGGACGGGTCGGCCACGGCGGTGGTCGGGCCCTTCAGCAGCGCCACCGCACCCGACAGCTCGGCGAGCCGGCGGGCGGCCGCCACCCGGTCGGGCCCGGGGGCGGTGCCCAGGAGTCGTTCGTACTCGCCGTCGTGCGGTGTGAGCACCACCGGCGCACCGGCGTCCAGTGGCGCCCCGACCCGCCCGAGGGCGTGCAGTCCGTCGGCGTCGACCACGGTGGGCACGGACACGGCGGCCAGCAGCCGTCGGACCTCGTCGCCGGTGCCGTCCGCCCGGCCCAGCCCCGGGCCCACCACCACCGCCCGGCAGCGGTCGGCGGCAGCCAGCGCGGCCTCCGCCCATCCACCCGCCGGCAGCTCCACCCCGACCGCCTCGGTGGCCGGCAGCCGGGCCGGGTCCCCGCCCGGGACCCCGAGCCGGACCATACCGGCCCCGGCGCGGTAGGCAGCCCGTGCGCAGAGGGCGGCGGCCCCGGTCATGCCCGGCGATCCGGCCACGACGGCCACCGCTGCCGACCACTTGTTGCCCGTCACCGGACGGGGCGGCACCAGCCCGCCGACGTCGCCGTCCTCCACGATCCCGATCCGGTGGTCACCTATGGGCAGTCCGATGTCGATCACCTCGACGAGGCCCGACAGGCGGGCGCCGTCGCCCTGCACCAGGCCGGGCTTGGCGGCCACGAAGGTGACGGTGCGCACGGCGGGGAGCACCCGGCCCGAGGCCACCCCGGTGTCCCCCGCCACCCCCGACGGGATGTCGACGGCCAGGACCGGGACACCCGGCGGGAGGTCGGCTGCGTCGTAGGTGCCACGGAATCCGGTGCCGAAGGCGGCGTCCACCACGAGGTCGGCGGCGGGGCCCCAGTCGCCGATGGGGTCGCCGGGGCCCACCAGTCGGACCCGGGCGCCCCGCCGGGCGAGCAGCCGCGCCGCCACCCGGCCGTCGGCCCCGTTGTTGCCCTTGCCGGCGACCACCACCACCCGGCGCCCGTAGGCGCCACCGAGCAGGTCGAGCGCGGCCAGGGCCACGGCGGTGCCGGCCCGCTCCACCAGCTCGTCGAGCGGTGTGGTGGCCGCGGCGGTGGCGTCCACCGCCTGCATCTCCTCCACGGTGAGGACGGGACGCACGCTCAGCTCACCCGTGCCGGCCGCGCGTCGGGACCGTCGCCACCGCGCTCGGCCACCACCACGGCCAGCGCCACCGTCCCGGTGTGGGTGAGCGAGAGGTGCCAGCGGGCCACACCCCGGGTGGCGGCCAGGTCGGCGGCTCCCCCGTGCAGGACCAGTGTCGGGGCGTCCGATCCGTCCCGGACCACCTCGACGTCGGTCAGGCGGAACGACCACAGGCCGACCCCGAGCGCCTTCATCACCGCCTCCTTGGCGGCGAAGCGGGCGGCCAGTCGGGGCACCGGGTCGGGAGCGGTCGCCGCGTAGGCACGCTCCGCCCCGCTGAACAGCCTCACGGCCAGGCGGGGCCGCCGGGCCAGCACGGTGGCGAACCGGTCGAGGTCGACGGCGTCGATGCCGACGCCCACGATCCCCCGGCCGTCACTCTCCCCGCCGCTCCACTCCCCCGCCGCCCGGGTGGCGAGGTCCCGGGCCGCACGGTCACCCGGATCGCCGGCCAGGCCGGCGGGACGGGCCGTCACTCGACGGTGACCGTCTTGGCCAGGTTCCGGGGCCGGTCGACGTCGTGGCCGTGCAGGCGGGCCAGCGAGTAGGCCAGCCACTGCATCGGCACCACGTCGATGATCGGCGAGAACAGGTGCTCGGTGGCCGGCACCCACAGCACGGCGTCGGCGTGACGGGCGGTCTCCTCGTCGCCGTCGTTGGCCACGAGCACCACCGAGGCGCCGCGGCTCCTCACCTCGGTGATGTTGGCGATCATCTTCTCCCACACCGGGGTGCGGGTGGCCACCCCGACCACCACCGTGCCCGGCTCCACCAGGGCGATGGGGCCGTGCTTCAGCTCGCCGGCCGGGAATCCCTCGGCCCGGAGGTAGGAGATCTCCTTCAGCTTCAGCGCACCCTCGAGTGCCACCGGATAGCCGACGTGGCGCCCCAGGAAGATGAACGACGGCGAGTCCTTGAACCGCTCGGCCACGGCGTGGACGTCCGCCGCCCGGTCGACCGCCGTCGCCACCTTGTCGGGCAGCGAGCCCATGGCGGCCAGCAGTCCCCGTGCGTCGGCCGGAGACAGCGTGCCCCGGGCCTGGGCCAGGTACAGGGCGAGGATCTCGAGGGCGGTGATCTGGGCCAGGTGGGTCTTGGTGGCGGCCACGCCGATCTCGGGCCCGGCCCGCGTGTAGAGCACGGCGTCGCTGCCCCGGGCCATCGACGAGTCGACCACGTTGGTGATGACCAGCACCTTGGCCCCGAGGCGGCGGGCCTCCTCGACGGCGAGGCGGGTGTCCGACGTCTCGCCCGACTGGCTGACGCCGATGACCAGGGTGTGCTCGTCGACCACCGGGTTGCGGTACCGGAACTCGCTGGAGATGTCGATCTCCACGGGCAGCCGCGCCCAGTGCTCGATGGCGTACTTGGCCATGAGGCCGGCGTGGTAGCTGCTGCCGCAGGCCACCACGAAGACCTTGGCGATCGACCCGAACTCCTCGTTGGTGATGCGGACCTCGTCGAGCACGAGCGTCCCGTCGGGCAGCAGGCGGTCGAGCAGGGTGTCGGCGACCGCCTTGGGCTGCTCGTGCATCTCCTTCGACATGAAGTCGTCGAAGCCGTCCTTGCGGGCGGCGTCGAGGTCCCAGTCGACGTGCAGGGGGTCGGGCTCGACCGGGACGCCGTCGAGGTCGGTGACGGCGATCGTCCCGGGACGCAGCTCGGCCACCCGGTCGTCGTCCAGGACGAAGAAGTCGTGGGTGAGGCCGAGGATGGCCGGGATGTCCGAGGCCAGGAAGGCGCTCTCCTCGGACACGCCCATGATCAGCGGCGACACCCTGCGGGCGCCGACGATCACGTCGGGTTCGTCGGCGTGGACCACGGCGATGGCGAACGCCCCCCGGACCCGTCCCAGTGCGGAGCGCACCGCGGCGGCCAGGCCGTCGTCCGGGTGGGTGGCGAGGTGGGACTCGACGAGGTGGGCCAGTACCTCCGTGTCGGTCTCGGACTCGAGCCGGTGCCCGGCGGCGATCAGCTCGTCGGACAGCTCGACGTGGTTCTCGATGATGCCGTTGTGGACGAGCGCCAGGCGGCCCGTGCAGTCGGCGTGGGGATGGGCGTTGTCCTCATTGGGGCGGCCGTGGGTGGCCCAGCGGGTGTGGCCGATGCCGGCCGACGGGTGGTCCGGGGCGCTCTCGGTGCGCTTGACCAGGTCGTCGAGCGACCGTGTGCCGTTGGCGGCGCGGACGCGCCACATGCCGTCGTGCGCCGTGGGCCCCACCAGCGCCAGTCCGGCGGAGTCGTAGCCCCGGTACTCGAGGCGGGCAAGCCCCTCGACCAGCACGTCCAGGACCGTCCCGTCCCCGTCATCCGGCCCCGACCCCCTGGTGATGCCGATGATGCCGCACATGGATGCCAACGCTACCCGCCGCGGCGGCCCGCCGGACTGCCCGCGGTGTCGGTCGGTCGGGTGCCGCAGCGGGCACCCCGGCGGCCCGGCCGCCCGGGGGACGACCACGGCAGGCGTCAGACGCTGGTGTCGAGCCCGAGCGCCAGGGCCTCCGCCGCATCCTGGGCCTCCGCCTCACGCACGGCGGCCGCGGCCAGCAGCTCGTGCTCGATCAGGGCGTGGAGCCGTGCCGCCGTCGCCTCGGCCACACCGGGCTCGGTGCACTCGACCATCACCCGGACGACGGGCTCGGTCCCGCTCGGGCGCACCAGGACCCGGCCGGTGTCGCCCATGGCCTCCTGCTCCTGGTCGACGGCCATGGCGATGGCCTCCACCTGACCCATCAGCGAGGTGTCGACGCCCCGCACGTTCACCAGGGTCTGGGGCACCGGTTCGATCAGGCCGTCGAGCAGCTCGGCCAGCGACGAGCCGGTCCGGGCCAGCAGGTCGGCCAGGACCAGCCCGCTGAGCAACCCGTCGCCCGTCGTCGCCAGGCGCCGGAAGATGATGTGGCCGGACTGCTCGCCCCCGAGGGAGAAGCCCTCCTTGTCGATGGCGGCCAGCACCTGGCGGTCACCGACGTCGGTCTCCTTGACGTGGATGCCCCGCTCGTCCATGGCCCGGCGGAACCCGAGGTTGGTCATCACCGTCACCACCACGGTGTTGCCGGCCAGCTGGCCCCGGTCAGCCAGGTCCCGGGCGAACAGGGCCAGGAGCGCGTCCCCGTCCACCAGGGCACCGGTCCCGTCCACGGCCAGCAGGCGGTCGGCGTCGCCGTCCAGGGCGAGTCCCAGGTGGGCGCCGTGCTCGACCACCGCACTCGACAGCAGCTCGGTGGCCGTCGAGCCGCACCCGGCATTGATATTGGTTCCGTCCGGCTCGCAGCCGATGGCGACGACCTCGGCGCCCGCACCCTCGAACAGCGCCGCGGCCAGGCCCGAGGCACTGCCGTTGGCGCTGTCGACGACGATCCGCAGCCCCTCCAGGGTGCGCCCGTCCAGCGTTCCGAGCAGGTACTCGACGTAGGCGTCGCCTAGGTCGAGCTCGGTCCGCACGGTGCCCACGCCGTGGCCCTCGAGCGGTCGGGGCCCCTTGAGAATCGGGTCGAGCACCCGGTGGAGCTCGTCCTCGATGGCACCCTCGAGCTCCTCGCTCAGCTTGGCGCCACCCGCACCGAACAGCTTGATGCCGTTGTCCGGGAACGGGTTGTGCGAAGCCGAGATGACCACGGCGGGCAGGTCGCGTCGGGCCGACAGCCAGGCCAGGGCCGGGGTGGGCAGGACGCCCACGTCGATCACGTCGGCCCCCTCGCTGGCCAGTCCCGCCGCCAGCGCGGCCTGCAGCATGGGGCCGGACCGGCGCGTGTCGCGCCCGATCAGGAAGGTGGTGGCGGTGATGGTCCGGGCCACGGCGCGTCCCAACGCCAGGACCAGCTCGGGGGTGAGCTCGGTGTTGGCGCTGCCACGGACTCCGTCGGTGCCGAACCAGGTTCGGGGCAACGCACCTACCGCTTCGAGTACTGGGGCGCCTTGCGGGCCTTCTTCAGGCCGTACTTCTTGGACTCCTTCTCGCGCGAGTCGCGGGTGAGGAAGCCGGCCCTCTTGAGTGCACCACGCAGCTCGGGGTCGAGCTCGCACAGCGCCCGTGCGATACCGAGCCGGAAGGCGCCGGCCTGTCCGGAGACGCCGCCGCCGTCGATGGTCACGTCGATGTCCCACGACTCGGACGTCTCGGTCAGCCGGAGGGGCTCGGTGACGATCATCCTGTGGGTGGCCGAGGTGAAGTACTCCTCGAACGTGTGGCCGTTACAGGTGATGGCGCCCTGTCCGGGGCGGAAGCGGACGCCGCGCCACGGCCTGCTTGCGGCGTCCGGTGGTCTGGCAGATGGGGGCAGTCACTGGTGGTTCCTTCGTTCGGTGCGTTGGCGCGGTGCGGGGATCGGTCCGGTGCGTGCGGGCTACGCGCCGCTGCGGGCCGACGCCGTGCGGCGCGCCCGGGGATCTCCAGGGGGACGGGGGACTGGGCGGCGTGGGGGTGGTCCCCGCCGCGGTAGACCTTCAACTTGGTGGCCATCTGGCGGCCGAGGCGGTTCTTCGGCAGCATGCCGCGGATGGCGTCGCGGACGACGTCGTCGGCCCGGTCGATCATCAGGTCGGCGTAGGTGGTGGCCGTCAGCCCGCCCGGATAGCCGGAGTGGCGGTAGGAGATCTTGCGGTCGGCCTTGCCCGAGGTCAGGACGACCTTGTCGGCGTTGATCACGACCACGTGGTCGCCGGTGTCGACGTGGGGGGCGAAGGTCGGCTTGTGCTTGCCCCGCAGCACGGACGCCACCTCGGTGGCGAGGCGGCCGAGGACCAGGCCGTCGGCATCGACGATGTGCCAGGCACGGGTCAGGTCAACGGGCTTGGGTGTGTACGTGCGCAACAGGGTTCCTCGTTCGGTGGTGCTGGGTGTCCGGGCACCTGCGGGTGCGGGGCCTCGGGGGTAGGCGACCGGCGGAACGGGGCACACCCGGAACCGTCCGGGGCCCAGCCCGGCGACCTCCCACACTAGGTCGGATGGGGTCCTTCGGGCAAGCCGCCCACCCGGGGCGGGTCACCTCCGGGCGACCGGCCCCGCTCAGTAGCGGACCGCCATCAGGGTGAGGCCCTGGGGTGGCGCCGGCTGGCCCGCCTGGGCCCGGTCGGCGGAGCGCAGGATGTGGAGGATGTCCGAGGGTCGCTTGCGGCCCCGTCCCACGTCGACCAGGGTCCCCACCAGGGACCGGACCATCTGGTGGCAGAAGGCGTTGGCCTCGACCTCGAAGGCCAGGAGGTCACCCACCACCGGGGCCAGGGAAGGCCCCGTGGAGGCCGAGCCGGTGGCCAGGTCCGAGGTGCCCGCCGTCCGGGCACCGCCGGGCCGGCCGTCGAGACGGGTCCAGCGGGCGTCCAGAACCCGGCGCGGGATGGGCACGTCGGCCGAGGTACCCGGCACCCGGCGGCAGAAGGCCCGGAAATCGTGCTCACCCAGCAGGGCGTCGGCGGCGGCGACCATGGCACGTAGGTCGAGGGGATCGGCCACGTGCCAGGCGAGTCCGGCCAGCAACGGGTCGGGCACCGGGGCGTTGACCACCAGGTAGCGGTAGCGGCGGGCCGTCGCCGAGTGGCGGGCGTCGAAGCCCTCGGGGGCGATCTCCGCGTCCCGCACCACGATGGCGGACCCCACCTGGCTGTTGCACGACTTGACCAGGGCGGCCGGCTCGAGGGCGGCCGACCGGTCGGCGGGAACGTCGAAGTGGACCATCTGGTCGAGGGCGTGCACGCCCGCGTCGGTGCGGCCGGCGCAGGTGAGGGTCACCGGGGTGCGGGCGACCCGGGACAGGGCGGCGGCGAGTTCGCCGGCCACGGTGGTGAGGCCCTCCTGGGCGGCGAACCCGTGGAAGCCCGAGCCGTCGTAGGCGACCCGGAGGCGCCACCGGACGGTGTCGTCAGGGTGGCCGTCGCTGCCGACCGTGTCACGTCCCCCGGGATCGGGGGGCGAGCTCACACCAGTTCGATGCGGGCCATCGGGGCGTTGTCGCCCTGACGGTTGCCCAGCTTGAGAATGCGGGTGTACCCACCCGGTCGCTCCGCATAGCGGGGACCGATCTCGTCGAACAGCTTGTGGGCCATGTCCTTGTCACGGATGAAGGCCACGACGTTCCGCTGCCGGGCGACACCGCCCTTGGCCGCCGCCGTGATGACCTTCTCGGCCACGGGGCGGAGGGCCTTGGCCTTGGCCTCGGTGGTGACGAGGTACTCCGCGGCGATCAGCGAGGCGACCAGGTTGCCCATCATCGCCTTCTGGTGGGCGGAGCTGCCGCCGAACCGGCGGCCCTTCTTCGGAGTGCCGAGCATGGGGCGACCTCAGTCCTTCACGCGCAGGGACAGGCCCCGCTCGTCGAGCTTCTGGAGCACCTCGTCGAGCGACTTCTGCCCGAAGTTGGTGATGTTGAGGAGGTCGTCGAGGGTCCGGTCGACCAGCTCGCCGATGGTGTTGATCTGGGCCCGCTTGAGGCAGTTACGGGGACGCTCGGTGAGGTCGAGGTCCTCGATGCGCAGGTCGAGGTCGGGTGAGCCTGTGGTCGACCGTGCCGTACTCGCCCAGTTCCAGGCCCATGGGCTCGTCCTCGAGGTCCGCCACCAGGCTGACCAGGGTGCGGAGCGTGTCCCCCGCCGAGGCCAGGGCCTCGCGCGGCGTGAGGGAGCCGTCGGTCTCGATCTCGATCACCAGGCGGTCGAAGTCGGTGGACTGCTCGACCCGGACGGGCTCGACGGTGAAGGCGACCCGGCGGACGGGAGAGAAGATGGCGTCGACCGGGATGACCCCGATGCTGCCCGTGCCCTTGTTCTTGTCGGCCGACAGGTAGCCGCGGCCACGCTCCACGGTGAGGTCCACGGCGATGTGGCCCTTGGCGTTGAGGGCGGCGATGTGCTGGCCGGGGCTCAGCACCTCGACGTCGGACGTGAGCTGCAGGTCGCCGGCGGTGGCCGAGCCGGCGCCGCGCTTGTCGAGGCGGATGGTCACCGGCTCGTCGCTGTGGACCTTGAACAGCAGGTCCTTCAGGTTGAGGATGATGTCGGTGACGTCCTCCTTCACACCCGGCAGGGTGGTGAACTCGTGGAGGGCCTCGTCGAACCGGACCTGGGTGATGGCGGCACCCGGGATGGACGACAGGAGCGTGCGCCGCAGCGAGTTGCCGAGCGTGTGCCCGAATCCGGGGTCGAGCGGACCGACCGCGAACTTCTGGCGGTTGTCCTCTTCTTCGCCGATTGCTTCGACGGTGGGTCGCTGGATGATGAGCATGCGTGTGTGGCTCCTCGGCAGGTGGTGCGCAGGTTCGGGTTCGGTCGGTTCGGTCGGTGGTGCGGGTTGCGGGTCGGACGGGGCCGCCCGGGCTACTTGGAGTAGAGCTCGACGATCAGCTGTTCCTGCACCGGCTCGTCGATGTGCTCGCGGAGCGGCAGGGAGAACACCCGGACCTCGAAGCGGTCCCCCACCGTCTCGAGCCACGGGGGCAGCGAGCGGTCGAGCGTGTCCATGTTGCGGCGCACGTGGAAGAGCTCGCGCGACGAGGGCTTGAGGGCGACGGTGTCGCCCTGGCGCAGGCGGTAGCTGGGGATGGTGACCCGCTTGCCGTTGACCAGGACATGGCCGTGACGGACGAACTGGCGGGCCTGGGAGCGGCTCGCGCCCCAACCGGCCCGGAACGCCACGTTGTCGAGCCGGAGCTCCAGCATCACCAGCAGGTTCTCACCGGTGATGCCCGGGGCCCGGTGAGCCTCGACGTAGAGATTGTGGAACTGCCGCTCGAGCAGGCCGTAGATGCGGCGCGCCTTCTGCTTCTCGCGCAGCTGGCCGAGGTACTCCGACCCCTGGCGCATACGGTCGCGGCCGTGCTCGCCGGGCGGGTAGGCGCGGCTGTGGCGGTCGGTGACCGCCTCGGAGACGGGGCACTTCATCGAGTAACAGCGCTCCCCCTTGAGGAAGAGCTTGGTGCGCTCCCGGCGGCAGAGCCGGCAGACGGGTCCGGTGTAACGAGCCATGGTGGTCCTTGGTTCCCTTCGTTCCCGTCCCTACACCCGCCGCCGCTTCTTGGGGCGGCAGCCGTTGTGCGGGATGGGGGTGACGTCCTTGATGCCGGCGACCTCGATGCCGGCGGCGGCGAGTGAGCGGATGGCGGTCTCGCGGCCCGAGCCCGGCCCGCGGACGAGCACGTCGACCCGGCGCACGCCGTGCTCCATGGCCCGCTTGGCGCACTGCTCGGCGGCCAGCTGGGCGGCGAACGGGGTCGACTTGCGCGAGCCCTTGAAGCCGACGTTGCCGGCCGAGGCCCAGGCGAGGACGTTGCCCTCGGGGTCGGCGATCGACACGATCGTGTTGTTGAACGAGCTCTTGATGTGGGCGACGCCGAAGGTGATGTTCTTCCGCTCGCGCTTGCGGGGCCGACGGGCGGCTCCCGGCTTGGTGGGCTTGGCCATTACTTGCGCACCTTCTTCTTTCCGGCGACGGTCTTCTTCGGGCCCTTGCGGGTGCGGGCGTTGGTGTGGGTGCGCTGGCCATGGACCGGCAGTCCCTTGCGGTGCCGGATGCCCTGGTAGCAGCCGATCTCCATCTTCCGCTTGATGTCCTGGGAGATGTCGCGGCGCAGGTCGCCCTCGACCTGGAGGTTGGCGTCGATGTAGTTGCGGAGTCGGGTGACCTCTTCGTCGGTCAGGTCCCGGACCCGGGTGTCGGGGCTGGTCTCGGTGGCCGCGCAGATCTGCTGCGCGGTCGTCCGGCCGATGCCGAAGATGTAGGTCAGGGAGATCTCCAACCGCTTTTCGCGGGGGATGTCCACGCCGGAGATGCGGGCCACGTGTTCTTCCTTCTCTCTCTACTCGAGCCTGGTCGGCGTCAGCCCTGCCGCTGCTTGTGGCGGGGGTTGTCGCAGATGACGAGGACCCGCCGGTGCCGGCGGATCACCTTGCACTTCTCACACATCGGCTTGACGCTGGGTCGAACCTTCACGTTGTCGTCCTTCGTACTCGTGCCGCCCGGCCGTTCGGCCGCCGGCTCCTCGCTGGGCACCTGTGTCGCGACGGGTGCCGCCCGGCTCACTTGTAGCGGTAGGTGATCCGCCCGCGGGCCAGGTCGTAGGGGGTGATCTCCACTTGCACCTTGTCACCGGGGAGGATGCGGATGCGGTGCATCCGCATCTTTCCCGAGCTGTGCGCCAGCACGCTGTGGCCATTCTCCAACTCCACGCGGAACATGGCGTTGGGGAGCGGCTCGACGACCGTCCCCTCCAGCACGATGGCGTCTTCCTTGGGCTTGGGCAGGTGAATCTCCTACTACTCTGTCGTTCTCGTCCGTCGTCGGCCCGGGGGTCGACGTGCGCCTCACACCACGGAACTCGCGGTGCGGGCCCAACCGCAGTCGGGGGCGTGCCAGAGCACGGCCACCGGGAGCGGGATCGGCACGCCACCACACACCCGTGGCCAGCCGAATGACCAGTCTAGCCCCTCGGCCACAAATTGCCAGTCCGACCCCCCGGGATCCCTTCCGGCCCCAGGAAGGGCACGAACTCCCAGGTCAGCCGCCTACAGGACGGTGAAGATCTCCGGTCCGTCGTCGGTCACGGCGATGGTGTGCTCGAAGTGGGCCGACAGCCGCCCGTCCGCCGTCACCACGCTCCAGCCGTCGTCCAGTAGGACCGTGCCCGTCCCACCGGCGTTGACCATGGGCTCGATGGCGAAGACCATGCCCTCCTTGAGGGTGGGCCCGGGGGTCCCGGGCCAGTAGTTGGGCACCTGGGGCTCCTCGTGCATGGCCGTCCCGATGGCGTGCCCGACGTACTCGCGCACGACCGAGAACCCGGCGGCCTCGGCCACCTGCTGCACGGCCCGACCCACCTCGTGGAGCCGGTTGCCCGGTGTGAGCTGGTCGATCCCGGCGTACAGGCTGGCCTCGGTGACCTCCATGAGGCGGGTGGCCTCGGCCGAGACCTCCCCCACCGCGGCGGTGTAGGCGGCGTCACCGTGGTAGCCCTCGATGATCGCCCCGCAGTCGACCGAGATGATGTCGCCCTCCTGGAGGACGACCTTGGCCGAGGGGATACCGTGGACGATCATGGAGTTCGGCGACGTGCACACCACGGCCGGGAACCCGTGGTATCCGAGGAAGTTCGATCCCGCCCCGCGCCGGTCCAGCACGTCCCGGGCGGCACGGTCGAGGTCCAGGGTGGTGGCGCCCGGCCTGATCACGGCCCGGGTGGCCTCGTGGATCTCGGCCACCACCCGTCCGGCCCTGCGCATCTTGGCCAGTTCGTCGGCGTTGCGCCTCACCGGCGGGCCCGCGCCAGGGTGGTGGTCTCGATCGACATGTCCGTCATCGTAGGGGGAGGGTCACGGGAGCCGGGTCACGAGAACAGACCACCCTTCCGGTTCCTTCGGTCCTCGATGGCCCGTGACGATCCGCTTGGTGACGGCCTCGGGCGAGCCCGTGCCGGTGACCTGGGCCAGCTGGCCCCGCGCCCGGTACCAGTCGATGAGCGGCGCGGTCTGCTGCTCGTAGATCTCGAGCCGGCGGGAGATGGCCTCCTCGGTGTCGTCCTGGCGCTGCACGACCTCGCCGCCACACACGTCACAGGTCCAGTTGATCAGGGGCCGGGACGTCAGCGAGTAGTTGGCCCCGCAGTCGACGCACACCCGGCGCGAGGCCAGGCGGCGCAGCACCTGGGAGGTCGGGACCTCGATGTCGATGACCAGGTCGAGATCGACCGGGGCCAGGTAGACGGCCAGCATCTTGGCCTGGTCCACCGTCCGGGGGCAGCCGTCGAGGATGAAGCCGCGGTCCTTGGTGTCGCTCTCGTCCAGACGGGCCGAGACCATCTCCATGATCAGGTCGTCGCCGAGGAGCTCCCCCCGGTCCATGAGCTCCTTGGCCTTCACGCCGAGCGGCGTGGACTGCTTGACGGCTTCGCGCAACATGTCACCCGTGGAGACGTGGGTGACGACATAGTGATGGGAGAGGGACAGACACTGCGTCCCCTTCCCCGCCCCCTGTTTGCCGAGGACGACGAGCCTGGCGCCGGCTGCCACCTACTTGAGGAAGCCCTCGTAGTTTCGCATCATGAGCTGGCTGTCGATCTGCTTCATCGTCTCGAGTGCCACGCCCACGGCGATCAGGAGTGTCGTTCCGTAGAAGGGATAGCTGGTGATCTTCCACGCCGCCATCAGCAGTGACGGCGTGACCGCCACCGCTCCGAGGAAGAGTGCGCCGGGCCACGTGATCCGGTTCAGGATGTGGGCCAGGTAGCGCTCGGTCGGCTGTCCCGGGCGGATGCCCGGGATGTACCCACCCTGCTTGCGGATGATGTCCGCCTGCTGGTGCGGGTCGAAGGCCACGTAGACGTAGAAGAACGTGAAGAGCAGGATGAAGAGGAAGTAGGTCAGGATGTAGAACACGCTGGTCGGCGTGACGTTGCTGTTCACCCACGAGCGGAACGCCGCCGAAGGGATGATGTTGGACAGCAGCACCGGGATGTAGAGCACCGAGCTGGCGAAGATGATCGGGATCACACCGGCCTGGTTGACCTTCAGGGGGATGTAGGTGTTGGAGCCCCCGTACATCTTGCGCCCGACCACCCGTTTGGCGAAGGTCACCGGGATGCGGCGCTGGCCCTGGTCGACGAAGACGATGAGGACCAGCAGGGCGAGCGACACCAGCAGGATGGTGGCGAACTTGACCCGACCACCCTCCTGGAGGACCGTGTTGAGTCCCGAGGGGATCCCGGCGACGACGTTGGCGAAGATCAGGATCGACATGCCCTGGCCGATCCCCCGCTGGGTGATCAGCTCGGCCAGCCACATCACGAAGGCCGTTCCGGCGGTCAGCGTCAGCACGATGAACCCGGCCCGGAAGATCGAGTAATTCAGGATCAGGTCGATGTTCTGGGACGTGCCGAACAGCCCGCCACCACCCTTGTGGAAGAGGTACACCAGGCCGGTCGACTGCATGATGGCCAGGGCCACCGTGAGGTACCGGGTGGTCTGGGTCAGCTTCTTCTGGCCGACCGCACCCTGGTCGCGCCACTGCTCGAGCTTGGGGATCACCGTCGCCAGGAGCTGGATGATGATGCTCGAGGTGATGTAGGGCATGATGCCCAGCCCGAACACCGCCATGCGGGTGAGGGCGCCGCCGCTGAACAGGTTGAGGAATCCGAGTACGCCGGACGACTTCGAGGCCGCCTCGAGCTGCGCCACCTTCGAGAAGTTCACGAAGGGGACGGGCACGTTCGCCCCGAACTGGTACAGGGCGATGATGGTCAGCGTGAAGATGACCTTCTTCCGAAGGTCGGGGATGCGGAAGATGTTGGCCAGGCTGGCAAGCATGGGACTCCTCGACGCCGCGTTCGGAAGATGCTAGCGGTTGGTGAGGGCGTTGCCCTTTGCCGGCGGGCGGTCGTTGCCGAACGGCAGCGGGACGGTCACGACGGACCCTCCGGCACCGGTGATGGCGGCCTCGGCCGACGAGGAGAATGCGTGCGCCTCGACCCGCAGGGCCCTGGTCAGCTCGCCACCGCCCAGGATCTTGACCAGGTCGCCCTTGTGGGCGAGCCCGGCAGCGACCAGGGCGGGGATGTCGGCCACGTCACCGGCGACGGCGCCCAGTGCGCCGACGTTGACCGGCGTGTACTCCACGCGGAAGGGGTTGGTGAAGCCGCGCAGCTTGGGGATGCGCTGCATGAGCGGCAGCTGGCCACCCTCGAACCCCATGGGGATGGTGTCCCGGGCGCCCTGGCCCTTGGTGCCTCGACCGGCGGTCTTGCCGCCCTTTCCGCCGATGCCGCGGCCGACCCGCTTGCGGGCACGGTTGGAGCCCGCCGGAGGGCGGAGATCATGGACCTTCATGGTCAGCCTTTCTCGTCTTCGCCGGCGGACGTGATGTCCACCAGATGCGGCACCCGTGCCAGCATCCCACGGATTTCCGGGCGGTCGGGCAGCACGTTGGTGCGCCCGATGCCGCGGAGCCCGAGGGCGCGCAGGGTGCCACGGTGCTTGGGCTTGGTGCCGATGGAGGAGCGGACCTGGGTCACCCGGATCCAGCCCGTCGTCGACAGCGGGGTCTCGGTGGGGGACGCCACGTCAGCTCACCTCCGTGAACAGGTCGGCCTCACGACGCCGCTCGCGGTAGGCGCGCAGCATGGCGGCCGGCACCACCTCGTCGACCGGCTTGCCCCGTAGGGCGGCGATCTCGTCGGGCCGCTTCAGGCCCTTCAGGCCGGCGATGGTGGCGTGGGCCACGTTGATGCCGTTGGACGAGCCGAGCGACTTGGCCAGGATGTCGCGGATGCCGGCCATCTCGAGGATGGCCCGGGCGGCGCCGCCGGCGATGACGCCGGTACCGGGGGCGGCCGGCTTCAGCATGACCCGGCCGGCACCGCTCTCCCCGACGATGGGGTGAGTGATGGTCGAACCGGCCAGGGGCACGTCGAACATGTTCTTGCGAGCCTCTTCGATGCCCTTCTGCACGGCCAGACCGGCCTCCTTGGCCTTGCCGTAGCCGAGGCCCACGCGCCCGTTGCCGTCGCCGACGACCATGAGCGCGGCGAAGGAGAACCGACGGCCGCCCTTGACGACCTTGGACACCCGGTTGACCCGGATGGTGCGCTCCTCGAATTGGAGCTCGTTGTTGTTCACGGCCATCTCAGAACTCCAGTCCTTCGGCGCGGGCGGCGTCGGCCAGGGCGGCCACCCGCCCGTGGTAGGCGAAACCGCCGCGGTCGAAGACCACGGTGGTGATCCCGGCGTCCTTGGCGCGGGACGCCACGAGGGCGCCCACCGCCTTGGCCGCGTCGATGTTGCCGCCCGAGGTCCCCCGCAGGGAGGTCTCGACCGAGGACGCCGCGGCCAGGGTGCGGCCGGCGAGGTCGTCGATGAGCTGGGCGGAGATGTGCTTGTTCGAGCGGAAGACGGCCAGGCGCGGGCGCTCGGCGGTCCCCTCGACCCGACGGCGGACGCGCTTGTGGCGCCGGCGGCGGAGCTCGAGCTTGTGATCAGTGCGTGCCATTACTTGGCTGCCTTCCCGGCCTTGCGGACGACCCGCTCGCCCGCGTAGCGGATGCCCTTGCCCTTGTAGGGCTCGGGCTTGCGCAGCTTGCGGATGTCGGCGGCCACCTGTCCGACCTTTTCCTTGTCGATTCCCTTGATGATGATGCGGGTGGCGCTCGGCACCTCGAAGGTCACGCCGTCGGGTGCGTCGACGTTGACCGGGTGCGAGAAGCCGAGGGCGAGCTCGAGGGCGCCGGGGCCCTTGGGCACGGCGCGGTAGCCGACGCCGACGATCTCGAGCTCCTTGGAGAAGCCCTCGGTCACCCCGGTCACCATGTTGGCCACCAGCGACCGGGTCAGGCCGTGGAGGGCGCGGTTCTGGCGCTGGTCGTCGGGGCGTTCCACCGTCAGCACGTCGCCGTCCTGGCGGATGCTGATGGCGGTGGGCACCTGGCGGGCCAGCTCACCCTGGGGACCCTTGACCGTGACGCGGTGGTCACCGTCGACGGCGACGGTGACGCCGGACGGCACGGTGATGGGCGAACGTCCGATGCGGGACATCAGCGGTTACCTCCTGACGTGGCCCCGCCCGTGGTGCGGGCGGCCGGCGCTGCGGAGCGGCTACCAGACATAGCAGAGCACCTCGCCGCCCATCCGGCGCTTGCGCGCTTCGCGGTCGGTCATCAGGCCCTTGGAGGTGGAGACCACCGCCACACCGAGCCCACCGAGCACGCGCGGGATCTTGTCGGCACGGGCGTAGATGCGAAGGCCGGGCTTGGACACCCGCTTGATGCCGGAGATCGTTCGGGCGCGGTCGGGCGCGTACTTCATGGTGATCTGGAGCGTCTTGCCGGGCTTGCCCGGGGTGTCGCTCACCTGGAACCCGCCGATGTAGCCCTCCTCGACGAGGATGGCGGCCAGGGACTCCTTCAGCTTGGAGCCGGGCATCGACACGGTGTCGAAGTGGGCGGTGTTGGCGTTCCTGATGCGGGTCAGCATGTCGGCAATCGGGTCGGTCATCGTCATCGTTCGTCGCCTCCTCTCACCAACTGGCCTTCGTCACGCCGGGGATCTCCCCGGCGTGGACCATCACCCGCAGGCAGATACGGCACAGGCCGAACTTGCGGTACACCGACTTCGGCCGGCCGCACCGGCGGCACCGCGTGTACCCGCGCACCTTGAACTTGGGCGTGCGCTGCTGCTTCTCGATCAAAGCCTTCTTCGCCATGGGGTTACTGGTTCTCCTTGCGGAACGGGAAGCCGAAGGCGGCGAGCAGGGCCCGCCCCTCGTCGTCGGTTCGAGCGGTGGTGGCGATGGTGATGTCCATGCCGCGGGTGGTATCGATGCGGTCGTAGTCGATCTCGGGGAAGATCAGCTGCTCGGTCACACCGAAGGTGTAGTTTCCGTGGCCGTCGAACGACCGGGGCGACAGCCCACGGAAGTCACGGATGCGGGGGATGGCCATCGACACGAGGCGGTCGAAGAACTCCCAGGCCCGGTCGCCCCGGAGGGTCACCTTGGCGCCGATCTCCTGCCCCTCACGGAGCTTGAACGAGGCGATCGACTTCTTGGCCCGGGTGACCACCGGCTTCTGGCCGGAGATGATCTCGAGGTCGCGCATCGCACCCTCGATGAGGGACTTCTGCTGGGTCGCCCGACCCACGCCCATGTTGATCACGATCTTGGTGAGGCGCGGTACCTCCATGATGTTGGCCAGTCCCAGGGTCTCCTGGAGCTCGGCCCGCACCCTGTCGTCGTAGCGCTTCTTCAGCCGCGGCCGCTCGGCCGCCGAGGTGGAGGCCATCACAGGTCCGCCCCGCACTTGCGGCAGACGCGCACCTTGCGGCCCTGCTCGTCCACGCGCATCCCGATGCGGGTCGGGACGCCGCACGAGTTGCACACGATGGCCACCGAGGACACGGAGATCGGCATGAACTTGTCGATCACCCCGCCCTGCATGGTGGCGCGGGTGGGCTTGGCGTGACGCTTGGCCACGTGCACCCCCTCCACGATGACCCGGCCCTCGGCCGGCATGGCGCGGACCACGTGGGCCTGCTTGCCCCGGTCCTTGCCCGAGAGCACCTGGACCTTGTCGCCCTTCCTGATTCGCATCTAGAGCACCTCCGGCGCCAGCGAGATGATCCGCATGAAGCGCTTGTCTCGCAGCTCCCGGCCGACGGGCCCGAAGATGCGGGTGCCCCGGGGCTGCTGCTGGTCGTTGATGAGGACGGCGGCGTTCTCGTCGAAGCGGATGTAGCTGCCGTCGGGACGGCGCTTCTCCTTCTTGGTACGGACGACGACGCACTTGACGACGTCGCCCTTCTTGACGGCCGCCCCGGGGATGGCGTCCTTCACGGTGGCCACGAAGACGTCCCCGATCGAGGCGTACCGGCGGCGCGAGCCGCCGAGCACCTTGATGCACAGGACTTCCTTGGCGCCCGAGTTGTCGGCCACCCGCAGTCGCGATTCCTGTTGGATCATCGTGCACGCTCCAGCACTTCGCTCAGCCGCCAGCGCTTCAGCTTCGACAGCGGACGGGTCTCGATGACCCGCACCCGGTCGCCCACCTTGGCGGCGTTGTCCCCGTCGTGGACGTAGAGCTTCTTGGTCCGCTGCACGGTCTTGCCGTAGCGGGGGTGGCGCACCCGTTCGACGACGGCCACGACCACGGTCGCGTCCATCGAGTCGGAGACCACGAGGCCCTCGCGGACCTTGCGGGCGTTGGCCCGCTCCTCGTTCGTGCCCTCGGCACGCTGCTCGTCGGCCATCAGTCCTTCTCCTCTGCGTCCTCGGCAGCCTCGCCGTCGTCGATCCCGTCGACCTCGTCGTCGATCCCGTCGACCACGTCGTCGATCCCGTCTATCCCGTCGACCTCGTCGTCGTCGGGTGTCTCGGCGGCGGCCTGCTCCTCGGCCTCGGCCCGGGCAGCGGCCCGACGCTCCGACGCCGTACTGCTGTCCCGTCCCTTGGCGGCGTCCTCGTCGCGGCGGCGGGCCGCGGCCTTGTGCGCCGGCAGCTCCTCGAGGGCAAGGCCCTCGGACTCGGCGATCTCACGGTTGCGGAGCTCGGTCAGCATCCGGGCCACGTCCTTGCGCACGTGGTTGATCCGGGCGTTGTTGTCGAGCTGACCGGTGGCCAGCTGGAACCGGAGGTTGAAGAGCTCGCGCCGGGTCTCGCCCAGCTGGCGCTCCAGCTCCTCGGTGTCGTACTCGGAGATCTCGGCGGCGGTGGCCATCAGACCTGCACCTCCGGCGTGCCATGGGTCCCGGGACGGACCACGAAGCGGGCCTTGAACGGGAGCTTCTGGATGGCTCGGTCCATGGCCTCGCGGGCCAGGTCCTGCTCCACGCCGGCCAGCTCGAACAGGATGCGCCCGGGCTTGACGACGGCGACCCAGTGCTCGGGGTTGCCCTTGCCGGAGCCCATGCGCGTCTCGGCCGGCTTCTTGCGTGACCGGCCGGTCCGGGAACACCCGGATCCACACCTTTCCGCCACGCTTGACGTGTCGGGTCATGGCGATACGGGCGGCCTCGATCTGGCGGGCCGTCATCCAGGCCGGCTCGAGGGCCTGGATGCCGAAGTCCCCGAAGGTGACCTCACTCCCACCCTTGGCCTTGCCGGTCATCCGGCCGCGCTGCTGCTTGCGGTGCTTGACCTTGCGGGGCATCAACATGTCAGTCCACCTCCTTGCGGAAGTGCGGGGTCTCGTGGTGCTCGCGGGTCCGGCGCTCGATCTCCTCGTCCTCGGTGAGGATGCGCTCGAGCTCGTCCGGGACGGCGCGGCGGGGCGGCGATGTCAGCCGGGTTGTGGTCGGCGAGCCCCTGGGGGACATCGGTCTCGGTGGCGTCGGGGTCGAGCGTGACGACGCTGCCCGGGGCGCCCTGGCCGGCCAGACGGCGGCCACCGCCGGCGGTGATCAGGCGGCGGGGAGCGGCCTCGCCGCCCTGCCCCGACGTCTCCCCGACGGCCATGGCGGCCTCGCGGGTGATCTTCTCCTCGGAGGAGATCTTGTACGGGAGGATGTCGCCCTTGTAGATCCACACCTTCACGCCGATGCGGCCGTAGGTGGTCTTGGCCTCACGGAAGCCGTAGTCGATGTCGGCCCGCAGCGTGTGCAGCGGAACACGACCCTCGCGGTAGGACTCCTTGCGCGACATCTCGGAGCCACCGAGCCGTCCGGAGCACTGGACGCGGACGCCGAGGGCGCCGGCCTTCTGCACCGTCTGGATCGAGCGCTTCATGGCCCGACGGAACGCCACCCGGCGGGCCAGCTGGTCGCAGATGCCCTGGGCGATCGAGCGCGGCGTCGAGCTCGGGCTGCTTGATCTCCTGGATGTTGAGCTGGATCCGGTTGTTGAGGCCGGTGATCTCCTCGATCTTCTTCTTGAGGCGGTCGGCCTCGGCGCCGCGTCGGCCGATGACGATGCCCGGGCGGGCCGTGTGGATGTCCACCCGCAGGCGGTCACGGGTGCGCTCGATCTCGATACGGCTGACGGCGGCGGACTCGAGCTGCGACATCAGATAGTCACGGATCTCCCAGTCCTCGATCACGCAGTTCTGGTAGTTGCGCTCCTCGAACCAGCGCGACTTCCAGTCGGTCGTGACGCCGAGCCGGAACCCGTAGGGGTTTACCTTCTGGCCCATCTACTCAGCCCTTCTCTTCGGCGGTGTCGCCGGACTCGTCGTCGGCGGTGTCGCCGTCGGTGGCCTCGTCCGCGACCTCGTCGGTCGTGGTGGCCTCTTCCCTCGGTGGTGGTCTCCTCGGCGGACTCCTCCGTCCTCCGCGTAGTCGTCTCGTCGACCTCGGCGTCGGTGACCCCGGTGTCGGTGGTCGCCGTCGTCTCCTCGGTGGTGGTGGTCCGGCGCGCCGTCGACTCCGTGGCCGGCTCCGCCGCGAGCCGGCCACCCGGCGCGAGCGCTGCGACCCGCCGGCGGACTGCTTGGCCCGGCGACGGGCGATGCGCTCGTCGGGCATCCGGCTCACGATGATCGTGATGTGCGAGGTGCGCTTGCGGATGCGGGTGGCACGGCCCCGTGCCCGGGGCCGCCAGCGCTTGAGCGTGCTGCCCTCGTCGGCGTAGCAGGCCGACACGTACAGCTCCTCGGCGTCGAGCCCGTCGTTGTGGACGGCGTTGGCCACGGCCGAGGCCAGGACCTTGCCGACCACGGTGGCGGCCTCGCGATCGCCGTTGGCCAGGATCTCGCGCGGCCAGGATGACGTCCTGGCCGCGGACAGGTCGAGGACCTGGCGGACCTTGTAGGCCGACATCCGGCTGTGGCGCAGCACCGCACGGGTGCCCTCGCGCTCGTTGGTCTTCACTCCGGGCACGTCAGCGCCTCCCCGCCCGCTCTTGGCCGGCATGGAACTTGAAGGTGCGGGTCGGCGCGAACTCGCCGAGCTTGTGGCCGACCATCGACTCGGTCACGTAGACCGGGATGTGCTTGCGCCCGTCGTGGACGGCGATGGTGTGCCCGACCATGTCGGGGATGATCGTCGAGCGCCGGGACCAGGTCTTGATGACCTTCTTGTCGCCGGCCGCGTTGAGGACGTCCACCTTCTTGAGGAGGTGGTCGTCGACGAACGGACCCTTCTTGAGGCTGCGGGGCATGTGTGTCGTTCCCTCTGTCTTCCCTACCGGCGTGCGCCGCGCTTGCGGCGGCGACGGACGATCATCTTGTCGGAGTCCTTGTTGCGGGCACGGGTGCGGCCCTCGGGCTGGCCCCACGGGGACACCGGGTGGCGGCCTCCGGACGTCTTGCCCTCGCCACCGCCGAGCGGGTGGTCCACCGGGTTCATGGCGACACCGCGGGTCTGCGGGCGGACGCCCTTCCAGCGGTTGCGGCCGGCCTTGCCGACCTTGATCAGTTCGGCCTCGGAGTTTCCGACGACGCCGAGGGTGGCCCGGCAGTCGATCGGGACCCGGCGCATCTCGGTGCTGGGGAGGCGCAGCGTGGCGAACGCACCCTCCTTCGCCACGAGCTGGACGCTCATGCCGGCGCCGCGGGCCATCTTGCCGCCCTGGCCCTCACGGAGCTCGACGTTGTGGATGACCGAGCCGACCGGGATGTACCGCATGGGCAGGGCGTTTCCGGTGCGGATCTCGGCGCCCTGGCCGGACTGGAGCCGGTCGCCGACCTGGATGCCGGCAGGGGCGAGGATGTAGCGCTTCTCACCGTCGAGGTAGTGCAGCAGCGCGATGCGGGCATTGCGGTTCGGGTCGTACTCGACGGTGGCGACCTTCGCCGGGATCCCGTCCTTGTCCCGCTTGAAGTCGATGATCCGGTACTGCTGCTTGTGGCCGCCACCACGGTGCCGAGACGTCTTGCGACCGTGGTTGTTGCGCCCGCCCGTGCGGGGCTTCGGCGCGAGCAGCGACTTCTCGGGGCGGTCGGTGGTGAGCTCCGCGAAGTCCGAGACGGTCTGGAACCGCCGTCCGGCGCTGGTGGGTTTACGTGAACGCAATGCCATGAGGTGTCCCGGTCTCTCAGTTCTCGAACAGGTCGATCGAGTCGCCCGCGGCGAGGGTGACGATGGCCCGCTTGGTGTCGGGGCGGTGGCCCAGGCCGCCGCCCTTCCGGTTTCGCTTGGTCTTGCCCTTGCGATTGAGGGTGTTGACGTTGGTGACCCGCACGTCGAAGGCCTGCTCGACGGCGTGGCGGACGTCGATCTTCGTGGCCGACGGGTCGACGACGAAGACGTAGACGTTGTTGTCCATCAGGGTGTAGGACTTCTCCGACACGACCGGCCGGATCAGGACGTTGTGGGGATCCCTCACGACTGCTCCTCGTCGTCGTCGGCGTCGGCGACCTCGACGACCTCCGTCTCGGTGACGCCGACGACCTGGCCGTGGGCGCCGATCTCCAGATCGACCTCGGTCTCGACCACTCCGACGACCTCACCGTCGGCGTCGAGGACCTCCTCGACCCGGGACTCCACGACCTCGGTCACGTGGCCGGTGCCGTCGACCACGACGTCCACCTCGGTCTCGACGACCTCGACCACGTCGCCGTCGGCATCGGTGACCACCTCGACCTCGGTGGCCGAGATCACCTTGGCGGCGGGAAGGGTCTCGTCGGTGAAGACGACCCAGTCGTTGACGAGGATGTCGTAGGCGTTCAGCTCGCCCACCAGCAGGGTCTGGACCTCGGGGAGGTTGCCGAAGGACCGGTCGGCCACGAAGTCCTCCTCGCCCAGCACGACCAGCACCCGGCCGTCGAGCCCGAGGGCGGCCAGCGCGGCGACGGCGGCCTTGGTGCTCGGCGCCTCGAACGACCACTCGTCGATCAGGGCGACGTGGTCGAGGGCGGCCCGGTCCGACAGGGCGGACCGCAGGGCCAGGGCCTTCATCTTCTTCGGGGTCTTCTGGGCGTAGGAGCGGGGCTTCGGTCCGAGGGCCACGCCGCCACCGATCCACACGGGCGAACGGCTCGAGCCGGCACGGGCCCGGCCGGTGCCCTTCTGTCGGAACGGCTTGATGCCACCGCCTCGGACCTCGGCCCGGGTCTTGGTGGACTGGGTGCCGGCGCGGGCGGCGGCCAGCTGGGCGGTCACCACCTGGTGGAGCACGGCATGGTTGGGCTCGATGCCGAACATCTCGGGGTCGAGGTCGACCTCGCCCAGCTCGGCGCCGTCGACCGATCGGCGGGTGACGGTGCGCGCCACCGGGGCCGGGCGCAGGAAGCGCCGGATCTCGGCCGGGGATGGCCGTCTCGAGGTCGATCGTGTCCGCACTCACTTGGCGCCTCCCTTGCCGGCCGGGGCCTTCACCGCGTCCCGCAGGACGACCATGCCGCCACGGGGGCCGGGGACCGCGCCCTTCACGAGCACCAGCTCGCGTTCGGGGTCGGACTGCACGATCTCGAGGTTCAACGTGGTCACCTGCTGGCCGCCCATGCGCCCGGCCATCTTGGTGCCCTTGAACACGCGTGCCGGGGTGGCGCAGGCGCCGATCGAACCCGGCGACCGGTGCTTCTTGTGGTTACCGTGGCTGGCTCCCTGGCCCTTGAAGTTGTGCCGCTTCATGGCGCCGGCGAATCCCTTGCCCTTGGAGACGGCGGTGGCGTCCACCAGCTCACCGGCCTGGAGCACGTCGGCCGTCAGCTCCTGGCCCACCTCGTACTCGGAGGCGTCGTCCAGGCGCAGCTCGACCAGCCGGCGGCCGGGATCGACCCCGGCCTTGTCGTAGTGGCCCTGCTCGGGCCGGGTGAGGGTGCTGGAACGACGATGGCCCCAGGTCACCTGCAGCGCGGAGTACCCCTCGTGCTCGAGGGTCTTGACCTGCACGACCCGGACCGGCGCCACGCGCAGCACCGTCACCGGGATCGCCCGGTTCTGGTCGTCCCAGATCTGCGTCATTCCGACTTTTTCGCCCACGATCGCCTTGCTGGCCACTGGAGCTTCTCCGTCTCGACTCTTCGCTCTTGCTCGACACCGGTGGGTGCCGATCCTGTACTGCTGGTGCTGCCCGAGGCGGGGACACGTTCGGCGTGCCACCTGGTCAGACCGGGCCGCCGCCGTGCCCGCCGGGACGCCCCGGATCGCACGCAGACGCTCCGCTCGGAAGAACCCGAGCGGAGCGCTCGCCTGGTTTGGCCCGAGGTCCCCGCCGCTGGACGGCGGGCGCTCGAACACGTCCCATTCGCATGGTCCAGCCCGGAATCGGGCCGACCGGAAACTCTATACCATCGGATCCCGCTCCGCTAGGCCGCCCGGGCCCGCCCCGGGGGCGGCCGGCCACGGTCCCGGCGGGCCGGGTCAGACGGTCTGGATCTTGATCTCGATGTCCACCCCGGCCGGGAGGTCGAGCCGCTGGAGCGAGTCGACCGTCTTGGGCGTGTGCTCGACGATGTCCACGAGGCGCTTGTGGACCCGCATCTCGAAGTGCTCCCGGCTGTCCTTGTACTTGTGCGGGGACCGGATCACCGTGTAGCGGTGCTTCTCGGTGGGCAGCGGAACCGGACCCAGGACCTTGGCCTGGGTGCGCAGCACCGTCTGCACGATCTTCTCGGTCGACTGGTCGAGGATCTCGTGGTCGTACGCCTTCAGGCGGATGCGGATCTTCTGACGGGGGCCCTCTGCGGCCATGGGTTACAGCGTCCTCTCGGTGGTGTGCGGTCTCGGGTGGCTACTACTCGAGGATCTTGGTGACGCGGCCCGAAGCCACGGTCCGTCCGCCCTCGCGGATGGCGAAGCGCAGGCCCTCGTCCATGGCGATCGGCTTGCCCAGCTCGACCGTCATGTCCGTGTTGTCGCCGGGCATGACCATCTCGGTGCCCTCGGGCAGGGTGATGGTGCCGGTGACGTCGGTGGTGCGGAAGTAGAACTGGGGACGGTAGTTGGTGAAGAAGGGCTTGTGCCGGCCACCCTCGTCCTTGTTCAGCACGTAGACGGTCGCCTCGAACTTGGTGTGCGGGGTGATGGAGCCGGGCTTGCACAGCACCTGGCCACGCTCCACCTCCTCCTTCTTCGTGCCGCGGAGCAGGGCGCCGACGTTGTCGCCGGCCCGGCCCTCGTCGAGCAGCTTGCGGAACATCTCGATGCCGGTGACGGTGGTCTTCTGCGTCTCGCGCAGGCCGACGATCTCGACCTCCTCGCCCACCTTGATGATGCCCTGCTCGATCTTCCCGGTCACCACGGTGCCGCGGCCGGTGATGGACATGACGTCCTCGACGGACATGAGGAAGGGCTTCTCCACGTCACGCTCGGGCTCGGGGATGTAGGAGTCGACGGCCTCCATGAGCTCGGTGATCTTGGCGGCCCACTCCGGATCGCCCTCGAGCGCCTTGAGGGCGCTGACCCGGATGATCGGGGTGTCGTCGCCCGGGAACTCGTACTCGTTGAGGAGCTCGCGCACCTCGAGCTCGACCAGGTCGAGGAGCTCCTCGTCGTCCACCGTGTCTGCCTTGTTGAGGGCGACCACGATGTACGGCACGCCCACCTGGCGGGCCAGGAGCACGTGCTCACGGGTCTGGGGCATGGGGCCGTCGGCGGCCGACACCACCAGGATGGCGCCGTCCACCTGGGCGGCACCGGTGATCATGTTCTTGATGTAGTCGGCGTGCCCGGGCATGTCGACGTGGGCGTAGTGCCGGTTGGGCGTCTCGTACTCGACGTGGGCGATGGAGATCGTGATGCCGCGCTGGCGCTCCTCGGGGGCCTTGTCGATCTGGTCGAAGGGCGTGAACGACGTGGTCGGGTCGTTGTCGTGGAGGACCTTGGTGATGGCCGCGGTGAGCGTCGTCTTCCCGTGGTCGATGTGTCCCATCGTCCCGACGTTCACATGGGGCTTGGTGCGCTCGAACTTTGCCTTGGCCATAATTGGGGTGATGCTCCCTGATCTCGGACGGTAGCCCCCTCGGGCCCGCCACGACGGAGGCGTTCGCCTCCGTCATTCCTCGTGTTCGGTGGACTGCGGTACTGCTGGTGCTGCGGATACTGGTGAAACAGGTGGTGCGGTGCGGTGCCGCACGGCGCCGGGGAACCGGTGCCGTGCCGCCTACTCGCCCCGCGCCTTGGCGATGATCTCCTTGGCGATGGACTCGGGGACCTCGTTGTACGCGGCGAACTGCATCGAGTACGTGGCCCGCCCCTGCGTACGCGAGCGCAGGTCGGTAGCGTAGCCGAACATGTCGCTCAGCGGTACCTGCGCCCGGACGATATGGCTGTTGCCCCGCTGCTCCATGCCCTCGACCTTGCCCCGGCGGGACGACAGGTCGCCGATGACGTCGCCCATGTAGTCCTCGGGGGTGGTGACCTCGACGGCCATCACCGGCTCCAGGAGGACCGGGTCGGCCAGCTGGGCGGCCTTCTTGATGGCCATCGACCCGGCGATCTTGAACGCCATCTCCGAGGAGTCGACGTCGTGGTACGAGCCGTAGGTCAGGATGACCTTGATGTCCACGGTCGGGTAGCCGGCGAGCACGCCCGAGGTGATCGACTCGCGGATGCCCTGGTCGACCGAGGGGATGTACTCCTTCGGGATGACACCGCCGGTGATCTTGTCCTCGAAGACGTAACCGCCGCCGGGGCCCGTGGGCTCGAGCGTGATGACCACGTGGCCGTACTGGCCCTTGCCGCCGGTCTGGCGGACGTACTTCATCTCGACCTTCTCGGCCGTCTTGCGCACCGTCTCGCGGTAGGCGACCTGGGGCTTCCCGACGTTGGCGTCCACGTTGAACTCGCGGAGCATCCGGTCGACCAGGACCTCGAGGTGGAGCTCGCCCATCCCCGAGATGACCGTCTGACCGGTCTCCTCGTCCGACTGGACACGGAAGGTGGGATCCTCCTCGGACAGAGCGAACAGGGCCTTCGACAGCTTGTCCTGGTCGGCCTTGGTCTTGGGCTCGACGGCCACGTGGATGACCGGCTCGGGGAAGGTCAGCGACTCCAGGATCACCTGGTCGTCCGGGTCGCAGAGGGTGTCGCCGGTGGTGGTCTGCTTCAGGCCGACGGCGGCCACGATGTCGCCGGCAAACATGGCGTCGAGGTCCTCGCGGCTGTTTGCGTGCATCTGGAGGATCCGACCGACGCGCTCCTTGCGGTCCTTGGTCGAGTTCACCACGCCGGAGCCCTTGGTGAGGGTGCCCGAGTAGACCCGCAGGTAGGTGAGCTTGCCGACGTAGGGGTCGGTCATGATCTTGAAGGCCAGGGCGCTGAAGGGGGCCGAGTCGTCGGCCGGGCGCTCGACCTCGACACCCTCCTTGCGGGGGACGGTGCCCATGGTCGGAGGGATGTCGAGCGGGCTCGGCAGGTAGTCGACCACGGCGTCCAGCATGGGCTGGACGCCCTTGTTCTTGAACGCGGAGCCGCACAGGACCGGTACGGCGTGGTTGCCCAGGGTGACGGTGCGCAGGGCGCGGGTCAGGTCCTCGGGGAGGATCTCCTCGTCGCCCAGGTACTTCTCCATGATCAGGTCGTCGTGGTTGGAGACCACGTCGATCAGCTCGGCGTGGGCGGCCTCGGCGGCCTCGCTCAGGTGGTCCGGGATGGACTCCTCCACCCAGTCCTCGCCCATGCCGTCGTCCCACACCAGGGCCCGCATGTGGACGAGGTCGACCACACCCCGGAAGTCGCCCTCGGCGCCGATGGGCAGCTGCACGACGGCGACGGTGCAGTCGAGGCGGTCCTTGATCATGTCCACGCACATCTCGAAGTTGGCGCCGGTGCGGTCCATCTTGTTGACGAAGCAGATCCGGGGGACCTCGTACTTGTTGGCCTGACGCCAGACCGTCTCGGTCTGGGGCTCCACGCCGGCGACGGCGTCGAACACGGCGACGGCGCCGTCGAGCACGCGCAGCGACCGCTCCACCTCGACGGTGAAGTCCACGTGGCCCGGGGTGTCGATGATGTTGATCAGCGTGTCGTGCCACATGCAGGTGGTGGCGGCCGACGTGATGGTGATGCCGCGCTCCTGCTCCTGGACCATCCAGTCCATGGTGGCGGCGCCCTCGTGGACCTCGCCGATCTTGTAGTTCTTGCCTGTGTAGTAGAGGATCCGCTCGGTCGTCGTGGTCTTGCCCGCGTCGATGTGGGCCATGATGCCGATGTTGCGGGTCTTGGCCAGCGGGTGGTTGCGGGTGGTGGTGTCAGACATGGTGGGTCAACTCTCGGGTCGTACTCGTGTCGGCGGCGGAGCGGGCGGGCCGGGCCCGACTACCAGCGGTAGTGGGCGAACGCCTTGTTGGACTCGGCCATCTTGTGGAGGTCCTCGCGGCGCTTGGCCGCGGCACCGATGCCGTTGGCCGCGTCGCGGATCTCGTTGGACAGGCGCTCGGCCATCGTCTTTTCGCGGCGCTGCTGCGAGTAGCCGACCAGCCAGCGGATCGACAGCGTCGTCGCACGGCGGGGACGGACCTCGACGGGCACCTGGTAGGTGGCCCCGCCGACCCGGCGGCTGCGGACCTCGAGCTCGGGCCGGGTGTTCTCCACGGCCTTCTTGAGCACGGCGACCGGGTCGTTGCCGGTCTTCTCGGCCACGTCGGCCAGGGCGGCGTAGACGATGCGCTCGGCCAGCGTGCGCTTGCCGCGGCTCAGGACCCGGTTGACGACCTGGGTGACCAGCACCGAGTGGTAGACGGGGTCGGGCATGAGTTCACGACGGACTGCGGGACCTTTGCGGGGCACGTCAGGACTCCTTCTTGGCGCCGTAGCGGCTACGGGCCTGGTTCCGCTCCCGGACGCCCGATGCGTCGAGGGTTCCTCGGATCACCTTGTAGCGGACGCCGGGCAGGTCCTTCACACGACCGCCGCGGACCAGGACGATCGAGTGCTCCTGGAGGTTGTGGCCCTCACCCGGGATGTAGGCCGTGACCTCGAGGCCGCTGGTCAGCCGCACACGGGCGACCTTGCGGAGGGCCGAGTTCGGCTTCTTCGGGGTGTGGGTGTAGACGCGGGTGCACACACCCCGGCGCTGGGGGGCGCCGCGGAGGGCCGGGGTCTTCGACTTGGTCGGCTTGGTGGCCCGGCCTTTGCGGACGAGCTGGGAAATCGTGGGCACGCGTGACCTCTAGGTTGTGGACTGCAGGGATGCTTCAGGACTGCTATACGGACTGCTCCGGTGATCTGCGGGGGACCCGCCCGGGACTGCCCGTTCGATCACCTGCACGCCTCCTCTGCGCCTACACGCAGGCGGGCTGCACCGTGCGGCACGCAGCCGCAAGGGTGTAATGCTACGGCATGGCCACCCCCCGGGCAAGTGCACCCCGGGGCCCGCGAGCGCCGGCCGGTGCAGGGTGTCCACGGGCCGGACCGGCCCATGGACACCCTGGGTGCTCACGCCCCGGCTTCGAGCGTCCCACCCTCGGCGGGGCCGTCGGCACCGCCGAAGTCGGGTGACCCTCCGGCCAGGTCCTCGGCCGACGGGACGGCACCGAGCCAGCTGGCGTCGATGTCCGAGCTGAAGGTGCCGAGCGTGCCGTCGCCCCCGGTGTCCCGCAGCCAGGCGGCCAGGTCCTCGGTGTCGGTGTCCATGCCACCCAGGGCCCAGGCCGGCATGGCCTCGGCTCCCGGCATCTCCAGCTTGATGTCCCGGTACCGCTCCATGCCGGAGCCGGCGGGGATCAGCTTGCCGATGATGATGTTCTCCTTCAGGCCGAAGAGCTGGTCCGACTTGCCCTCGATGGCGGCCTCGGTGAGGACACGGGTCGTCTCCTGGAACGAGGCGGCCGACAGCCACGACTCGGTGGCCAGGGACGCCTTGGTGATGCCCATGAGCTCGGGTCGGCCCTCGGCGGGACGCTTCCCGTCGGTGACCAGTGCCCGGTTGACCTCGGCGTAGATCCGGCTGTCGACGCGTTCACCGGGCAGGAACGAGGCGTCCCCCGGCTCGGCGACGAGCACCCGGCGCAGCATCTGGCGCACGATGAGCTCGATGTGCTTGTCGTGGATCGATACGCCCTGGTCCCGGTAGACCTTCTGGACCTCTTCCACGAGGTACTGCTGGGTCTCGCGGATGCCCTTGACCTCGAGCAGCTCCTTCGGGTCCTTCGGGCCCTCGACGAGGGCGTCGCCGGCGGCGACCTCCTCGCCGTCGGCCACCTCGAGGTGGGCGCGCTGGGCCACGAGCACGGTGTGCTCCTCGCCGTCGTCGGCCACCACGGTGATGTGGCGGCCGGACTCGTCCTCCTCCACCCGGGCGACGCCCGAGTGGCGGGCCAGGACGGCGGCGCCCTTCGGGGTGCGGGCCTCGAAGAGCTCGACGACACGGGGCAGCCCGTGGGTGATGTCCTCACCGACGATGCCGCCGGTGTGGAAGGTCCGCATGGTCAGCTGGGTGCCGGGCTCGCCGATGGACTGGGCGGCGATGACGCCGACCGCCTCACCGAGCTCGATCATCTCGCCGGTGGCGAGCGACAGGCCGTAGCAGGCGGCACAGATACCCTGCTCCGCCTCGCACGTCAGCACCGAGCGGGTGCGGACACGGTCCACGGCGGCGTCGTCGCGCAGCCGGACGACCAGGTCGTCGGTCAGCACGGTGCCGGCGTCGAGCTTGGTCTTGTCCGACAGCGTCACCGGCTCGGACAGGATGCGACCGGTGACCCGGGTCTCGAGGTACGAGCGGGTGCCCGCGCCGTCCGGCACGATCCCCTCGATCCAGATGCCGCGCACCGACCCGCAGTCGTCCTCACGGACGATCAGCTCCTGGGCCACGTCGACGAGACGGCGGGTCAGGTAGCCCGAGTCGGCGGTCCGGAGGGCGGTGTCGGCCAGGCCCTTGCGGGCGCCGTGGGTCGAGATGAAGTACTCCAGCACCGACAGGCCCTCGCGGAACGAGGACTTGATCGGCCGGGGGATCATCTCACCGCGGGGGTTCGACACGAGGCCCTTCATGCCGGCGATCTGGCGGATCTGCTGGCTGTTCCCTCGGGCGCCGGAGTCGACCATCATGTCGATCGGGTTGAACTTGATCTCGGACATGGTCTTCTCCATGGCCTTCCCGACCTCGGAGTTGGCCGACGTCCAGATCTCGATCTCCTTCTGGCGCCGTTCGTCGTCGGTGATGATGCCCCGCTTGAACTGCTGCTCGGCCTTGTCCGCCTCCTTTTCGTAGCGGTCGAGGATGGCACCCTTGTCCTTCGGCGTGACGACGTCCGAGATGGCGATGGTCAGGCCGGACTGGGCGCCGTAGCGGAAGCCGAGCGACTTGATCCGGTCGAGGCTGGCCGCCACCTCCCGCTTCGGGAATCCGGACGCCACCTCCTCCACGATGGTGCCGATGGCCGTGTTCCGCTTGCCCACCACGTCGTTGATGTAGCGGTACGTGTCGGGCAGGGCGGTGTTGAAGAACAGGCGGCCGGCAGTGGTCTCGATCTCCACCCGGGCGTCGGGGTCGACCGGCTTGCCGTCGGCACCGATGAGGTTGCCGGCGGCGTCGACCTCGGCACCGTTGGTGAGGGCGATCGAGTGGGCCATGGCCGATCCGGCCTCGGGCCGCAGGATGATCTTGGCGTGGAGTTCGATGTCGCCGGCGTCGAACGCCGTCTCCACCTCGTAGGCGTGCCGGAAGACCCGGCCCTCGCCCTTCAGCCCGTCCTCGATCAGCGTCAGGTAGTAGATGCCGAAGACCATGTCCTGGGTGGGCACGGTGATCGGGCGCCCGGTGGCCGGGGACAGGATGTTGTTGGACGACAGCATCAGCACCCGCGCCTCGGCCTGGGCCTCGGCGGACAGGGGCAGGTGCACGGCCATCTGGTCGCCGTCGAAGTCGGCGTTGAAGGCGGTGCAGACCAGCGGGTGGACCTGGATGGCCTTGCCCTCGACCAGCACGGGCTCGAAGGCCTGGATACCCAGGCGGTGGAGGGTCGGGGCCCGGTTCAGCAGCACCGGGTGCTCCTTGATGACCCCTTCCAGCACGTCCCACACCTGCGGGCGCCGGCGCTCGACCATGCGCTTGGCCGACTTGATGTTCTGGGCGTACTCGGCGTCGACCAGCCGCTTCATGACGAACGGCTTGAACAGCTCGAGCGCCATCAGCTTGGGAAGACCGCACTGGTGGAGCTGGAGGTTCGGGCCGATGACGATGACCGAACGGCCGGAGTAGTCGACGCGCTTGCCGAGCAGGTTCTGGCGGAACCGTCCCTGCTTGCCCTTCAGCATGTCCGAGAGGCTCTTGAGCGGGCGGTTGCCCGGCCCGGTGACCGGGCGGCCGCGGCGGCCGTTGTCGAACAGGGCGTCGACGGCCTCCTGCAGCATGCGCTTCTCGTTGTTGATGATGATCTCGGGCGCACCGAGGTCGAGCAGCCGCTTCAGACGGTTGTTCCGGTTGATCACCCGGCGGTAGAGGTCGTTGAGGTCGGACGTGGCGAACCGGCCGCCGTCGAGCTGCACCATCGGGCGCAGGTCGGGCGGGATGACCGGCACCGAGTCGAGGATCATGGCCCGGGGGTCGTTGATCCGGCGGCCCTGCTCGTCACGGCGGTTGAAGGCGGTGACGATCTTCAGGCGCTTGATGACCTTCTGGCGGCGCTGGGCCGACAGGGGCTTGCGCCCGTCGGCGGCGTCGATCATCTCGCGGAGCTTGATCTCCTCGGCGTCGAGGTCGATCCGGTCGATGAGCCGGGTGATGGTCTCCGCGCCCATGCCGCCCTCG
>CAWJER010000009.1:0-212776 GCA_963841925.1 uncultured Acidimicrobiales bacterium | reverse complement strand
CCGAGGCACACACACACACACACACACACACACACACACACACACACACACACACACACACACACACACACACACACACACACACACACACACACACACACACACACACACACACACACACACACACACTGCTCACTGCTGGGAGAGGGCGGCTCTCTCTCTCTCTCTCTCTCTCTCTCTCTCTCTCTCTCTCTCTCTCTCTCTCTCTCTCTCTCTCTCTCTCTCTCTCTCTCTCTCTCTCTCTCTCTCTCTCTCTCTCTCTCTCTCTCTCTCTCTCTCTCTCTCTCTCTTCTCTCTCTCTCTCTCTCTCTCTCTCTCTCTCTCTCTCTCTCTCTCTCTCTCTCTCTCTCTCTCTCTCTCTCTCTCCCCCCCCCCCCCCCCCCCCCCCCCCCCATGGCCAGCGGTACGACACCCGCTGGATGGTTCGCCGATCGTCGGCGCCATGCGGCCGGCTTCCAGGGCCGACATCACCATGGCAACCTCGAAGGGGTATGCCTTTTTCGTTAAGGCCGATAATTGGGCAACTCGTCGCAATCATGAATAGCTCCTACCGCAAAAAACCTTGCCCCGAGCTGGCTCGGAAGGCTGTCAGAGAAGAGGTACGATACGGAAGGTGGGAGAGGCAAATGGGAAATTTGAGGGGGTTATCGGACGGGGATGGGGCGGGATAAACGTCCCAACGTTCAACTTTCAACGCTCAACGTTCAAATGATTGGCAATGCGTTGGCCCCTTTCTGTCGCCAGTTTGTCCGGGAGACGGCGATTTGCCTGAATTGGATGTTGGACGTTGAAAGTTGAGCGTTGGACGTTTGCACGGGCTTTATTCTCTATCCCAGAACGGGTGCATTTGCCATCATCTCTCCCGCCTGCTAAAGTTCCCAGCCCGATTTTCAATCGGACGCAATCGGCTGACGTGGCTGGAACTGCGGCTACGCACGTTCGAGGCAAAGGAGTTCATCGTGAAAGAGAAAACCCATCCCCGTTATATGACCTGTTCGGTCCACTGTGCCTGCGGCAACACATTTGTCACTCGCAGCACGCAGCCGCGGATCAGTGTCGATATTTGACGAATGCCATCCGTTCTTCCACTGGAAAGCAGAAGTTCGTGGATACCGCCGGTCGAGTCGAACGCTTCAGCAAGAAATTCGGCGGGAACTTACAGCTTCCAAAAGACCCCAGGCCGCGGTGCCGGTGGGGCGAAGAAGTAGGTTTTCGGCTGGTTTTGGCCGACTGGATGAGAAAAACAACGCCGCTGAATCGGATGAGCCCCCGTCAAAAATCCGACAGCGGCGTTTGTGTTGTCCGTCCGTGCGGGCGGGGTTTAAGCGATGATTCAATACAGACGCCGGTTCTGAGGTACCCCGAGAATGGCATTAAGTTAAGCCGCTTTCTTCCTCGCATCGGCTCTGGAACAGTTGAGCGGCAAATAGTGTTTCCTTTGCTTTTTGAGCTGTGGGGTTCGAATCGGCCGGGTCTTAGCGGGTTTATTGTGATCCGTGTCGGTTGGGTTTGGTGGTACCCAGCAACAAAAAATGCAGCGTTGAGAGTAGTCGCCGTGCCGTGGCTGGTTGAAATGACATTGATGTTGTCGCCACTGCCCAATAAAATGTTCAACGCGGCCAGACCGCTGTAAGTGATGCCAGCCACCTTCCCAGGCCCGTCAACGTTGTGCCGGTCAGTGTGCCAGTGTTTATCGCGCTGCTGCCAGTATCATCCACATTCAACGTGCCGTGATTGTCGTCGTTACACGGTCAAAGCGCCTTGGATTCCACTGACATTGCCTCCCGTCGCAGGGGCCAAGGACCCGACGTTGACGGTGCTATTCCCAGAGCCGTTGTTAAGAGTCGTGGTCGTTCCAGCTTGGGTGGACAAGATATTAAAGGTATTGTTTCCGTTGCCAAGGGATATGTTTAACGCGGTCGAGACCACTGTAGGCGATGCCCGCCGATACCCATCCCCAGGCCCGTACAATCCTATTATTTGTTCAGTGTTCCGGTGTTTGCCGCGCTGCTGCCGGTGTCATCCACATTCAACGTGTCGTTGCCGTCGCCATCACCACCAATGCACCCTGGATATTATTGACGATTCCACCCGCTGCCGGTGAGCGGCTGCCGACGTTGATTATGTCCGTGCCGCCCTGCGTATTCACGTTGGTCGCACCAGAGGTGCTCTGGATATTTATGGTGTCATTGCCGCCGATGACGTTTACGGTCGTCGCCGTGCTCGCATTGGTTGAAGCAATGGTAAACGATGGTGCCGCCGCCGCCCAGAGTAAGATTCAATGTGGCCAGCCCGGAGTAGGCGATGTCCCTGCCCGCCATACCCAAACCGGTCAGGGTTGTGCTCGGTAAGGTTGCCATTGCCTCCAGGGCCGCCGCCGTCGTCCACATTCACTATGTCGCTGCCATCGCCAACCACCGTGAGCGGGCCTTGTATATTATTGACTTGTCCGTCTATCTGTTGCGCCAGGCTGTTGCCTGAGATGAGGTTGCCTATGTTGATGACATCGTCGGCTGCCCTCCTCGGCAACTGTTGTTGGCGATGACGTGGTCTGAATATTAATTGGTGTCAATCCCAATACCGCCGTTGAGCATCGTCACCGTGCCCTGGCCGGTTGAGGCAATCGTAAATGTGTTAGCCCCGCTACCCAGGGAAATGTTCAAGGCGGCCAAGTGGCTGTGAGTGATGCCGGCCATTCCCAACCCGGTCAATGTGTTGTTAGTCAACGTGGCGGTGTTAATCGCCTGGTGCTGCCAGCATCATCCACATTCAACGTTCCGTAACCGTCGTCGCTAACGGTCAAAACGCCCTGGATGCCATCGACATTTCCACTCTGCTGCGGGCGCCAAAGAGCCGATGTTAACGACTTCGGTGCCCTGCTGGTAATGATATTAGTTGGGCTCGGAGGTACTCTGAACATTGATGGTAAGGCTTGCCCGCGCCCTTGTTGCCGCCGTCATTGTAAAGGGTGGTGGTGGTCGCGGAGAAAGTGGACAGAATGTTAAACGTGTTGTGACCATTGCCCAGGAATATGTTGAAGGCCGCCAGCCCGGTGTAATTGATTCCTGCGAGCCCATGCCAAGGCCGGTCAACGTGGTGCTGGTCAGTGTGCCGATATTTGTGGCCGTGCTGCCGGCGTTATTCACATTCACTGTGTCGTCGCCATCGCCAACGATCTTCAATGTACCCTGGGATACCATTGACAGTGCTCGTCTGTGGATGCCGGACCCGATATTGATAACGCTGCTGCCTGACGTGGCCGTAATATTGGTCGGGCCCGCAGTGCTCTCAACATTAATGATCCCATTGTTCATACCGTCAAGTATGTTGGTAGTAGTGCCCTATCGGTGGACACAATGTTAAAGGTGTTGTTGCCGTTATCCGAAGAGATGTTCAAGGTGGCCAGACCGCGTGGACGTTATACTGCCCTGTCCTCCCATTCCCAGGCCGGTCAAGCTGGAGCTTGGTAAGGGTTCCATTAGTTGCAGGGCCATTGGCGTCGTCAATATTCAATATGTCGCTGCCGTCGCCGACAACCGTGACGGAGCCCCGGATATTATTGAGGCTCCCCGAAGGCAACGGAGCCACAGACCCGATGTTGATGATATCAACGCCCGACTGAGTCGTGATTGTTGTGCCAGACCCTGTCGCGCTTGAACATTGATGCTGGTCGTCGTCCCAGGGTTGGTGGTCGGACTGTAAAGGTATTGGGGCCGCTGCCGAGCGAGATATTTAATGCAGCCAAGTTCTGGGCAATAATGCTGGCGATTTCCCAGACCGCTCAACGCAGCGCCCGTGAGTGTGCCGACGTTCGTCGCGCTGCTGCCGGTGTCATCCACATTCAAGATGTCGCTGCCATCGCCAATGACTGTCAGGGCACCCTGGATGCCATTGAGGTTGCCGCCCGTCGCGGGCTGCCAATGACCCGACGTTGACGACATCGACACCTGATATGGTTGTAATGCTGGTGGCGGTCCGTGGTGCGCTGAACATTGATGCTGGTAGTGGTTGCGGCATTGACGGACGTAACCGTAAATGTGTTGGCCCCACTGCCCAGGGATATGTTCAAAGCCGCCAGACCGCTGTATGTGATTCCAGCCGTCCCAAGTCCAGTCAATGCAGTGCTGGTCAGTGTGCCAGTGTTCGTCGCTGTGCTGCCCAGGTCGTCCACATTCATGGTGTCCGTGCCGACGCCAATGACCTGCAACGCGCCCAAGAGGCCATTGATATTCCCGCCGGTTGCTCGGCGCCAATGAACCGATATTGATGACCCCGGCGCCGGCGTTGAGAGTCGTGCTGGTTCCCGATTTAGTGGACAATATGTTAAACGTGTTGGGGCCGCTGCCCAAGGCAATGTTCAACGCGACCAACCCGCTGTAAGTAATACCGCCCGATCCTCCCATTCCCAGCCCGCTCAATGTCGTGCTGGTGAGAGTGCCAGCCTCCGGGCCGTTGCTGCCGGTGTCGTCCACATTCATTGTGGTGCTGCCATCGCCAAGGACTGTCACCGGGGCCCGGATATTATTGAGGTTTCCTCCCGTGGCAGGCGCCAAAGAGCCGATGTTAATGGTGTCAATGCCCGACCGGGTGGTGATGGTCGTGCCAGACCCGCTGGTGCGCTCCACGTTGATGCTGGTGGCGCGTCCCGGGTTGAGTGGATGCAACGGTCAAGGTGTTCGGTCCGCTGCCCAGTGTCAGGTTCAACGCGACAAGCCCCGAATAAGTGATCTGCCCCTGCCTTTGCATGTCCAGGCCCGTCAACGTATTATTTGTCAGTGTTCCGGTGTTTGTCGCCGGGCTGCCCGAGTCATCCACATTCACCGTTGTGTTCGTGCCCGCATCGCTCACCACCATCACCGGGGCCTGGATTTCGGTGAGAGTTCCGCCAGTCGCCGCGGCGCCAGCCAGCCGATGTTGATGATATCGGTTCCCGTCACCGGTGGTGATGTTGGTCTGGCCATTGGCCCTCTGTATATCGATGGTCGTGAACATACCCGTGTGGGTGGATGCAACCGTAAAGGTGCCGTTGTCCAGTGCAATATTCAACGCAGCCAGTCCGCTGTATGAAATGCCGGTTGAGGCCATCCCCAGGCCAGTTAGTGATGTGCTCGTTAGTGTGCCAGTCGGGCTGGTAGCGCCGGTGTCATCCACATTCAACGTATCCCTGCCGCCGCCGACAATCGTCAGAGCGCCCATTATCCCATTGTCATTCCCGCCGTTCCGGGGCCAAAGAGCCGATGTTGATCACATCGCTGCCATTGATGGCGTTGAGGGTGATGTGATTACCCGAGGAAGTGGATAAAATGTTAAAGCTGTCAGCGCCGCTGCCCAGGGATATGTTCAATATTGACACGCCGCTGTAAGTAATGCCTTTTCCGCCCATGTCGAGGCCGCTCAGAGTGGTGCTGGTGAGTGTGCCATTCTCAGACATCGTATCGCCGGAATCGTCAATATTCAATGTCGTCACACTGCCCGGATCGCTCACGATCGTTACTGGCTGGATATTATCGAGGACGCCACCGGTTTCGGCGCCAAAGACCCGATGTTAATGGTGTCGGTGGCGCCCGACAGCGTGGTGACGCTGGTCTGGCCACCCGCACTTTGAATATTGATGTTTGTGGTAGTTCCAGAAGCAGTGGACGCAACCGTAAGGCCAACGTTGCCCAGAGTTATGTTCAACGTGCTTAGACCATTATAATGTATGATGCCGCCATTTCCAAGCCCTGCGCCGGTCAGGCTGGAGCTTGTGAGGGTACCGGTGGGTGGCCCACCGTTCGCATTATCCACATTCAGCGTGTCACTACCGTCGCCATTAACTGTGACCGAGGCCCGAATACTATTGAGGTTCCCACCGTTGGCGGGTGCCAATGAGCCGATGTAAACGGAATCGCTGCCCGACAGCGTAGTAATAGTAGTCGCAACTGTGGTGGCTTGTAGATCGATGTTGGTGGAAGTTCCGGAGTTTGTGGATGAAACGGCAAAGGTGTTGCCGCCGCTGCCCAAAAATACGTTCAACAGTGCCAGGCCGCTATAAGTAACGCCGCCGGATCCCATGCCAAGGCCGGTCAACGTGTTGCTGCCCAGCGTACCGGTATTTGCCACGTTGCTTCCGGTGTCAGTGACATTCAGCACGTCGCTGCCGTCGCCAACAACCGTCAAGGCCCCCTGAATGCCATTGACAACTCCGCTTGGCAGAGAAGGAGACGGAGGTTGCAGCCACTGCAGAGGCCAGGGCGTTCCGTAGGTTCCCACGTCAATGATGTCATTGCCCGATTGAGTCAAGATATTGGTTGGGCCGGGCTGTGCCCTGAACATAGACGGTATCACTGCCCGTCCCATCCTTGAGAGTGGTGGTGGTCGTGGAATTGGTGGACACAATATCAAACGCATTGGCGCCGCTGCCCAAGGATATATTTAAGGCGGCCAAACCACTGTAAGTGATGCCAGAGCCTTCCATATTCAAGCGGTACACTTGATTGCCTGTCAACACACCGTACTTTGCTTCGGTGCTGCCGGTGTCATCGACATTCAAGATATCGCTGCCGTCGCCAATAACGGTCACTGAACCCTGGATATTATCGAGGATGCCTCCGGTCGCCGGAGCCAAAGAGCCGATGTTAATGATATCGATGCCCGAGAGCGTGGTGATGTGGGTCGGACTATTTGTGCTCTGAACATTTATGTTAGTCGTGGTGGTTGGCTGGGTGGACGAAACGGTCAAATTGTTGGAACCGCTCCCCAAGGACACATTCAACAGGGCCAAGCCGCTATACGTAACGCCTTGCCTGCATGCCAAAGCCGGTCAGGGCGGTGCTTGTGAGGGTTCCGTTCTCCTGACTATTGGTGCCCGTGTCGTCCAGATTTAGCGTGTCGTGGCCGTCGCCAACGACTGTCACCGCGCCCTGGATATAATTGAGAATTCCGCCAGTGACGGTACGCGAGACCCGATGTTGATGACGTCGCCGCCGGATTGAGTAACGATATTGGTTGGGCCGGACGTGCTCTGAATATTGACTGTATCGTTGCCAAGGCCGTCCTTGAGGGTGGTAGTGGTGGCGAAGTAGGTGGACAAAATGTTGACGGTATTGGCGCCACTACCCAGGGAGATGTTCAGCGAAGCCTGACCGCCGTAGGCGATGCCAGCCAACGATCCCATTCCCAGACCGGTCAAGGTATTGCTGGTCAGTGTGCCGGTCTTTGCGCCTGTGCTACCCGTATCGTCCACGTTCAGTATGTCGCCGCCATCGCCCGAGACTGTCACCGGGGCTAGGATGCCATTGACAATTCCGCCGCTCGCGGGGGCTAAAGCGCCGATGTTGACGAAATCGACGCCTGTGATCGTAATGATTTGAACCGGGGCGTTCGTGCGCTGGAGATTAATGTTGGTAATAGTCCCGGTCTGGGTGGACGATACGTAAAGGTCGTTGCCGCCGCTGCCCAAGGACAGATTCAAAATGGCCAGACCGCTGTAGGTATTCCCGGCGACCATTCCCAACCCGGTTAACTTGGTGCTGGTCAGGTTTTCGGTGTTGAAGGCTGTGCTTCCAGTGTCGTCGACATTCATTGTCGTGTCGGCGCCCCTATCGGCAACAACGGTCACGGGGGCTTGGATATAATTGACGATGCCGCCTTCCAGCCCAGGCGCCAGAGAGCCGATGTTGATGAAGTCGGTGCCGGACACTGTGGTTATGGTCGTCGCGCCGGCATTGCGCTGAAGATTAATGTTGGTGGTGGTTGCGGGGAATGTGGAAGCAACCGTAAGTGTGTTGCCGCCGCTGCCCAGGGAAACGTTCAACAAAGCCAGGCCGTTATAAGTGATGCCGGTCATATTTAATCCAGTAAGCGATGAACTGGTCAGTGTGCCTGTCTTTGCATAATTGGTGCCGGTGTCATCGACGTTCAGCGTGTCGTTGCCATCGCCATAGACCGTGATTGCACCCTGGATATGATCGACAATCCCTCCTTCAATCACTGGCGTCAATGAACCGATGTTGATGGTATCGGTGCCAGCCTGGGTATGGATATTGGTCGGGCCATTTGTGGTTTGAACGTTGACCATATCGTTGCCTGTGCCGTCGTAAAGGTGGCGATGGTGCTGACGTAGGTGGAGTAAATATCAAAGGTGTCGTTGCCGGCGCCCAGGGAAATGTTCAGCGAGGCCAAATTGTAATACGTGATGCCGCTGGAACCCATCGCCAGTCCGGTCAACATGGTGCTGGTCAAATCTCCAGTCTTTGTGCCGAGCGCTGCCAGTGTCATCGACATCACTCTGTCGCTTCCGTGACATAGACCGTTACAGCACCCTGTGTTATCGGTAATCCCGCCTGTCGGGCGCGAAAGTGCCTACATTGATCGTATCGCGCCCCGCGAGGACGAATATTCGTCAGGCCGGACGTGATCTGAACATTCACCGTATCATTACCAGTGCCGTCGTTGAGGTTGGTGGTGGTGTTAACGAAGGTGGTCAAAATATTGAACGTGTCATTGCCGCCACCCAGGAAAATATTCAGCGTAGCCAGACCGCTGTATGTGATCCCCGCTGGGATCATCCCCAGCCCGGTCAATGTGGAGTTGGTCAAATATCCCGCCTTGCCGCCCGCGCTGCCGGTGTCGTCCACGTTGAGGATGTCGGTGCCGTTGCCATAGACCGTCAGGGCGCCCTGGATGCCATCGACGATTCCACCTGTCGCCGGTTCCAAGGAACCCACGTTGATAGTATTGGTGCCGGCTTGAGTATAAATATTGGTTGGGCCTGATGGTCCTCTGGACATCGACCGTGTCGTCGCCGCTGCCGTCCTCAAGGTTTGTAGTAGTTTGAGAATAGTCGGAAGCAATGGTGAACGTGTTTGCGCCGCTGCCCAGGGAAACGTTCAACAAAGCCACGTCGTAATAAGTGATGCCGGCCATGTTTAATCCAGTAAGCGATGAACTGGTCAGTGTGCCTGTCTTTGCAGAATTGCTGCCCGTGTCATCGACGTTCAGCGTGTCGTTGCCGTCGAGGAGATTGCCTATCACCGTCAACTCACCCTGGATATTATTCACGATGCCGCCGGTTGCCGGCGTGAGGCTGCCAACGTTGACAGTATTTGTGCCGATTCCGGTGTTCACATTGGTTGCCGCGGCAGTGGCAAGGATGTTGAAGGTGTTGTTGCCGCCCGCGCCGTTCACGTCCGTGATGCCGCCGGTGCCAAGGATAAAGACCGTATCGTATCCGCCGCTGCCGCTGTTGAGAGTGGTCACTGTGCCGGACACGGTGGACTGGATGGTAAAGGTCTTGGCGCCTGTGCCCAAAGAGATGTTCAGGTTAGCCAAGCCGCTGTAGGTATTCAGATGAGCCCATCGTCCAGGCCGGTCAGTGCGGTGCTGGTCAGCGGGCCCGTCTTGCCCACCGTGCTGCCGGTGTCGTCCACGTTGAGGGTGTCGGCGCCGGTGGTATCGCCTGTGACTACCAATGCGCCCTGGATATTATTGACGACACCACCAGTTGCCGGCGCAAGGCTGCCGACGTTGACGGTGTTTGTGCCAGGGCCTGTGTTGACATTGGTGGGGGCGCTGGTGGCCTGGACATTGAAGGTGTTATTGCCGCCCTGGCCGTTGATGTCGGTAGTCCCGCCCGTATTCAGGACGAAGACCGTATCGCCTCCGCCTTCCCGCTATTGAGAGTGGTCAGGGTAGCGGACGCTGTCGAATCGATGGTAAACGTGTTGGCGCCGCTGCCCAAGGTTATGTTCAACGCGCTCAGGCCGCTGTAAGTGATGCCGCTGGACCCCATTTCCAGCCCGGTCAACGTGCTGCTTGTCAGCGTGCCGCTTTACGCCTGCAATGCCGGTGTCGTCCACGTTCAGAGTATCGTGCCTGTCGCCATTAACGTTTCAGGCACCCTGGATGCCATCGACAATACCGCTGGTCCCCGGCGCCAAAGAGCCGATGTTGATGGTGTCGGCACCCGACTGAGTATTGATATTGGTCAGGCCGAGGTGAGCTGAAAAACCCGAGGACGAGCTGGGTGAGTCCCAGTGAGTTCCAGTGAGGTTCGGGACCCACCTGAGGGTGCGTGGGTGGGTGAAGGCGAGCGCGCCCCCCGTCAGGGCACTGACCACCACCACCATCCGCACCCCGTCGATCCGCACAGGCGAGTCCTCAGGGTATGAGACCCACCCGACTTCTCCCTCCGACTACCTCTCCAAGTCGGGAGGAGAGTGAACACTCGGTCGATGTTCTCGGGAACGGCGGAATCGTGTGGCGTGTCGAGCAGGCACTGGTGGCGTAGTGGTGTCAGTCGCCCACCCCGCCCGCTTCTCCCAGCCGATCCTGGTCAAAATCGGCTCCCGGGTGGACGTAGAGGTCCGTCGCCGTGGGCGCACTCTTCGGTCTGGCCGGACCCGTTCGCTGGGGTCGGCACGGTGCACCGTCTGGCTGCCGGAGACGTGGCAGGACAACAGACACTGCTTGGGTTCGACGCTGCAGGTGTGGAGACGGTGGGCGTTGAGTTGGAGCCGGAGTGGGCCAACCAGCATCGTGGAACCGTGATCGGGGATGCCAGGTCGCTACCCTTCACCGCGGCCTCCTTCGATGTCGTCGTCACTTCGCCCACCTACGGCAACCGGATGGCGGACCACCACGACGCCAAGGACAAGAGCAAACGGATGACCTACCGCCACACCCTCGGTCGTCCTCTGACTCCTGGAAACTCAGGAGCCATGCAGTGGGGAGAGAAGTACCGCCAGCTCCACCAAGCGTGGTCCAGGTTCGCAGGGTGCTCACCCGCAATGGCCTGTTCGTGCTCAACGTGTCGAACCACATCCGAAATGGGGAGGAGGTGCCGGTGGTGGAGTGGCACTTGGAGACGTTCCTGAGACAGGGATTCGGCCGGAGGCGGACATCACTGTCCATACAGATCGGATGCGGTTCGTAGGTCACTTAAGCAGGGTGGATTGCGAGCACATCCTGTGCCTGCGCAGATAGTCCATCCGAAAATGGGAAGGTCGTCTCAGGTCCCGGCCCCTCGCCCTCCAGGCGGTGAGATGCACTGCAGGAGTTCCACGTGCACGGAGTGTACAGACGTGAAGGACAAGGCCGATGGACCGACCGTCACTGTCCGCCGTGATGGCTCACTCGCTGACCTCCTGGGGGCCTGCCAGGGGTTCACGACCCCCGTTCCAGAAGGGCAACATGGCCAATCTGCGGCACGGGGCTTGCTCGGAGCGGATTGTCGGCGAAGTGGCCGCAGAGGTGGCCGAGGGACTACTCGCCCATCTCCGGCGTTGCCGAGGCGCAGCGTCTGCCTCACCGGCCAGGGAATAATGAGGGACGAGCTGTCCCACCCGGCTCGTGCAGGCCTAGCAATTTCGTCGTGTAGGCACTTTGGCTTGTTGAGGCGGTGACAATAATGGGACCATGGCAACATGCCCCCGTCAAGAATTAGAAAGTATACTTTCTAATCCAAGAATTCGCACCGGCTTGGGATGTGCGCCGCTATCCAAATGATCAGCCGGTTACAATTTCGGAGAATCAATCATGTGATCTGGCACGCCATCGATGTTGTCGAAGCCGTGAGATCCGCTGAGCACTTCGAGTCACTGTGGACACACCCCCGACCGAATCTCCGTAAGAGCCGATTGCTCGGACGAATGTTGCTGGAAGGTCGACCGCCGACGAAGTCACGACCGCCCAACGAGTGGGGTGGACCAGTGTGGCAGTCGCTGTCCGGTGGTGACCCGTTCGAGGTTCAGGAAGCCAAGGTTGGAGGGGTTCGGACAGTTCGCGGAGAAGTTGTCTACGAGTTCCCGAGGATGCCTCAGACCGAGAGCGTGAAAATGCACAACAACGCCAAGGCGGCCTTTGGAGAGTTGCTGATTCCTGGAGATGCCGAATGCACCGGACGCCACACCTGACCTCGTGCGGCTCTGGCTCACCTCGTTGGGACCGGATTTTGAGCCAAAGCGTTCAGAGTGGGTCCGCGTTTCAGTAGCACCGGATCTTCCCCCCCGATACGTGAACCTTGGTGTTCTCCTCGAGTGCATCGACGCCTTCCTGGAAAACTCGGGTGAACGGCGTGGTGTCAACTGAAGGTGTCGAGCGCAAATGGCGTAAGCGGGCTGACCCTGAGCGAGGAGCGCCTCTTGCGGTCCAACCACATTGACGTGTTTATTGTCGATCCTGTGAAGGGTCGGATTGGACTGGCCGACCCCGAGGCACTGTTGGAGATTCCGCGGCGGATTGACGGGACTCCCGTTGGGCAGGCTCGTGTGATTTGGCCCGAGGATTGAGTCACGGGCCTACGCGCCATCCGAAGATGGCGTCGATCTAACCGGACTACGTCGCTTCCCCGTAAGCCTCGCCAATGTGCCGGTGGCCCGGGTGACCAGTAGCGTGCCACCAGAACAGCAAATGCAGCTCAGCCTCAAAGGCATCCGGGCCTCCCTTCTGGATTTGCCAAGCCCCCGCATCCCGTACCCAATTCTTCAACGTCTTTTGTGGCCCTGCAGTGGCTGTGTCCTACTCTCCGAATTAACAATGGCGCAGGGTAGTTGGCCTATGGCCGGGACCCGCCAATTACCAACTTGGCGGGACTACTTTCAGCGCGGCTGCAACTCGGACGATCGTATCCAAGGTGGGCGAGCCCTTTCCGAGTTCGAGGTGACCTATGTAGGTCCGGTGGACTCCAGCAATCTCAGCGAGGCGTTCTTGGCTTAGCGGGGGATCAAGTTGAAGACGGAACTCCGAACCCGCCGACCGAATCCGCTGCGAGTTCCTGGCTGGAACTCGATCTCGACCTAGCCCGTGCCACCCCGTGATTGGACCGGAATCCACTAAAGTCGTCTACAGACAACTTCCAGGGTTTCGGGCGACAGACGACCACCAGGAAGATTCGACGGAGTGGCTGAGTGGGGGACAGGTGAGCGACACTTCGCAAGGCCCCGGTTGGTGGTTGGCATCGGACGGGAAGTGGTATCAACCGGAGCAGCACCCCAACTTTGTTGCTCCCCCTCCGCCTATTGGATTGGAAATTGAGCCGGATGAAGGAGATGCTTCACCGGATTCATCGGGAGACAAGAAGCCGATCTACAAGAGGTGGTGGCCATGGGCTGGCGCCGTGGTCGTCCTCCTCGTGATCGTCGGTGCAAACATGCAACGTTCGCATGCGCAGCCAACGGCGGCCACCGCAACCACTCACCCGAGTCAGCCTTCATTGCCTGCAAGCACCACCACGTCACTTCCACCGACTACGAGTGTGGTTTTGCCGCCTCCGACGACCTCCACGACGACGACCACCACCACAGATCCGGGTGGTGGGCCAGGTGCGGCACGTGGCCTGACGCTTCAATCACCTTTGGTGAGTGTGTGAACAACCCGAATGAGCCGACCACGAACGTGGCCGGAGCCATCGGGACAGTGGTTAAACATCGCTGGGACGATCACCAACACCGACAGCGTGACCAACGACTACATCGTGGCTATCGGCATCCAGGGTGGGACGTTCAACACGGGGATTGCGAATGTCCAGATCAACTCAGTGAGTCCTGGGCAGACAATGTCGTGGTCCACAACGGGCCTCGTGACCAACAATCCGACGCAGGCTCTCACCTGCACGGCCGATGACGTACTCGCTGAACCCGCGGTAGCGCCCAATACCACTGCACCATTCCGATCAACCTGGCCAGCGGCTCAAGGTTCGCAGACCACTTCCGGAACCTCAGTCCCATGTGCAGGCAGCGTGCGATCGGCCACTTCGGCCCGCCGGGTCAACCCGTAGGGGCGTCGGTAGGGCAGCCCGCCAAGTAAGGCGAAGTGATCGGCCACGACCAGGTGACCGTCACCGGACCCAGTAATGGTCGAGTACCGAGTGGACCTTCGCTGTCGCCGATAGGAACGGACTGACCCGGAGCCAGGACACTCGCCTCTGAACCCCCCGTCACGGAAAGGGACGCCGGGTACATCAACGCGCCGGCCGGATCTGTGAGGTTCGCAGTGATCGAGCCGAGGACGACGGTAGCGGTTGCGTTATTGTGTACGTCCCCGTGATCGTGTAGTCCCAGAACCCCGCAATCGACGAGTCGGGCGACACAAAGATCGTCGCCGTTGCCACTGGTTTGCCGGAAGGACAAGCGAGAGTCGAGGTGGTCGTCAGTTCGGTCGTCGGAGGCGTCGAATGTGTCGGAAACGTGGGGGAGCCGATCCCGGTTGTGGTCGTTGTCGAGGGTGTTGATGCAGGGGGAGTCGAGGCCGGCGTTCGGCAACCCCACCGACGATCGCAATCAGGATCACGCCACCGGAGGTGATCGCCACGAACCGAAGCACGTGCCACCCATCCATCAGCGCGGCGCGGCGTCAGGATCACCAGAATCTCTGGCCGCCGACGATCTCCTCACAAATCCACCTTTGCATCTCCTATCCCTCAGTGCCGGACAGTGTCGCCCACCCACGTGGGTCACTGGACCTGTGCCACCGAACCACTAGCAGCCGCACGGCGACTCGAGCCTGCCATGCAGCTTCGTCACGATGGCCGACGCCGATTGGGACGAGTGATCTCTGTCGATCGCCGCGGGAACTTCTGGCGGCTTCTGCAGGAGACGAGCTGGACTGAAGTGGTCGAACTGAGCTTGGGCTGAACATTGGGCCTACAGTGCCAGTCCGATCGCCGTTGTCACGGTTGACGTGGCAAGGGAACTGAGAAAGGAGCCTTGTTCCGTAAGGCGTAGTCGGAGCATTGGTCCACTTGCCTTCTGTGGGAGGGAGACGAGCCCTTCTCGTGTGGGTCCCACCCGTTGGGTTTCGTTGCAGGGTGATCAGCGTCGCCGCGCCGAAATGTTCACCGTGCGGTGACCTAAAGTGCGCGAAACTTGGGGCGTCAGGCATTCGGTTCGGTAGGCCGCAGGCTCTTGCCTCCTTCCAATCGATCCGATTGCCGGGCGACCAATCGAGGGTGGGCCGCTATCCCTGCCTCCCTCCGAACGGAAGGATGACTGGTATGAGTAGTGCTTCATCGGGCTATTCCGACCGCACGCTGGCGATGACCGTGCGAAACACCGGCTTCATGGTGGACAGGCTTGGCCAGGACTGCGCTCCCTTGGGAGCTTCCCGCGAGTTGACTCAGAACTCGATCGAGGCAATCCAGAGCATCCCGGATGGTGTCGGCGAGATCGTCTGGGACGCTGACTGGGACACGTTCGACTTGACCGAGACGTACAAACTGTGTGTAACCGACACTGGTACCGGGATGACCGGCGATGAAATGGTGCGCTACATCAACCAGCTTTCATCCTCGGTCCACGAGCAATCACATGAGGGCAACTACGGCGTCGGTGCAAAGATCGCCGTGGCCACGCGGAATCATGAAGGTCTCGTCTACTTGTCGTGGAACGGCGGTGTCGGATCGATGATCCACCTGTGGCGCGACCCCGATTCGGGTGAGTACGGACTGCGCCAACTGGATCGTGGCAACGGCACCTTCGGCCACTGGGCACATGTGGCAGGTCTCGTGAAGCCCACGAAGGACCCGGAAATCACCGATCACGGCACAAAGGTGGTGCTCCTCGGAGGACTAGACGAGAACACGATGGTCGCCTCCTCAGGTTCTCCGTCTCCTTCTCGTTGGGTTGTCCGATACCTCAGCACCCGTTACTTCCGATTTCCCGAAGGCATCACGGTGAAAGCTCGCGAAGGCTGGGAAAACCCAAGAGCCGACAAGGACCGCAACGTCTTGCGAACGGTGCATGGCTGAGGCGCAGTACCTCGGCACACATGCCCATCAATGGAACAGTCGGTCTCTCCGGGGTGAATGTGCACTGGTGGGTCCTGAAAGATGAGACAGCGCTCACCCAGAACTCCGGCTTTGTCGCCTCCGCCGGTCACACCGCCCTCGTCATAGGGATGAACTCTCACCAGATGCAGACAGGTCGATCTGCTACGAGTCGACTTCAGCAGTTCGGCGTGATCTTCGGACACCAGCGGGTAGTCCTGTACGTCGAACTCTTGGAAGACGAGGACTGGCGTGTCAAGGCCAACACCGCTCGCACGCAGCTTCTGCTTGACCAGCAGCCTCTTCCGTGGGCTGACTGGGCGGCCGAGTTCAGGGCACAACTTCCACCGGCGATCTCGGAACTCATGGACGAGATCACCGCTGGCTCATCGGCGTCGGACCACAAGCAGGCAATCCGGGATCGTTTGAAGCAGATCAAGGAACTCTTCCGATTCAGCCGTTACCGACCCACCCCGGCGGGTGACAAGCTGGTCGTGGACGGCGGCTCGCTCGGCGGCGAGCCGGGCAAGTCTTCTGATTCCGACGGCAGCGGCGAAAAGGGGTCAGCAGGCGGGGGGACCAGTGGTCGGGCCGGATCGATCTACTCCCTGTTTCTGGATGAGGAGGGACTTCCCGGCGAAGAGGTCTTCTCCAACAATGAACCCGATGTTGCCTGGATCACGGTGGAGGAAGGCACGCGCGTCACCGGTTTCCTAGAAGATCGTGCTGCGAAATTTCGACCCGAGCAGAACCTTCTGCAGATCAACGGCGACTTTCGAGGAATCACGGACATGGTCGACAGGTGGTGCGAGTTCGTATCCAGACGCCTGGTGCTCGGCGAGACATCGTCGACGCCTGCAGGGAGTGGTTCGAGCAGACCCTCATCGAAACGGTGCTCAGAGTTCAGTCATTGAAGGACAGCCGAGAGTGGACAGTGGAAGACATCGCTAAGTCCCTGTCAGAGGAGGCGCTGACTGCGTCTGTCATGCCTAGATACCACATCGACGTGGCGGTGAAGCGCGCTCTCGGTGCAAAACTCGGATCGCTGAAGGATCGCACGGCCTCGTAGGGGCCAGGTGAGGATATGCGGCGGAACCGTCCGGCACTCGCCATTGTGGCAACCAGTGTGCGGCCGCCACGGCTGAACTTTTGCATCCTGGTTGCTCGGCACAACGCAATGCCCACACCATCCCAGGCATTGCGTGGAAACTAGCCTGCGAGAAGCCACAGTGGGGGCAGACCCGGAGCAACAAGGGCTCCCGGGCATTGAAGTTCGGAGCCGTCGAATCATGAAATCCACGTCACAGTTGAGGGGTAAATATCTGGGCGGTCTTCCTGCCGAACCCAAGCCCTATCCCAATAGCAACGGTAAGAGCGGTGGTGTCTTTCACATCTACGACCAGGGCATAGGGGTCCGCGTGTTTTGGCAGGGAAAGATGCACGGTGCGGTGGATTGGGAAAGCATGGAGAGCATTGAGTTCAGTGGCGGGACTGCAGCAAAGTCCAAGGTTGGGGCCACTGTCATGTTTGGAGTCGTCGGGGCCCTCGCCAGCTCCGGCATGGAGGATCGCACCGAACTGATCGTCCGGTTGAGGGATGGCAATTGCCTACTACCAAGTTTACGGAAAATCAGAACTCGCATTGAGGGCCCAGCTCCTGCCCGTCATGGCTCAACATGGAGTCACATGCCTCAACGACGGCGACGTTGAATTCCGGAGCTGAGAAGACTGCCCTACCTGCGGAACTGGATGTCGAGGAATCCGGCTGGAGGGCTCCCGCCCCCTCCCGGCCAGACTCCTCCGCCAGGCTGGTGGCAGGCGAGCGACGGCAACTGGTACGCACCGGAACTTCACCCTGACGGTGCGACACCTCCATCGGAAGGCGGTTGAGCCAATCCTCCGCTGTCTGACTGCCGCCGCCGTCCAACGCCATCTGCGGACCTCTGGGAGCCATGACCGATCCGCAGAGGTCGGTGCCGACGGATCACCGCCATCGAATACAGGCATGGGCAACCTTCGGAGTGTCGTCCACGACATTGAGCGGCTGGCGGCGTGAGCGGCGTGACGGCGGACGTGACAAGTTGGTCGCAGGCCCTCTTCGGCGGCCTTGTAGGAGCTGTCGTTGGCGCCTTCGCCAGCTATCGAGCCATCGTGTGGCAGCAGGGCAAGTCCGAGGCTTCGGCCCGCCAGGGCGCTCTCGCCGCTCTTGATGCCGAGCTGGAGCACGTGATGAAGACCGGGGCAAATCCGAAGCCGCTCGCCTTTGCGCCAATGCCAAATGATGCATACCGGCAGGCGATGCCTTACATCGGTGGTCTGCCCGAAGACGTTCGACAGAAGGTCCTCGAAATGGGCTCCGCAGTGTCGGCCTACAACGCGGCGGTTGCCTACTACAACCCACTTGGCCCCGATCAGTACACCGCGCAGAGAGAGAACCAGGTCCGGGCACTAGCGACCGATGCAACGTCGAGGGCCAATCACGCCTTGGCCGCTATGAGATCGTTAGAGCCTTCGCTCACGCCATAGTCGCCCTCGCTGTCGGCGCTGAAGTGACTGCGACTTTCCTGACGACCTAGGGCCTCCAAATTCGCTTCTCGCACGCCGTACCCCTCCGGTAGCTTTTGACTATGGATGTCGCCCTGCTCAGGTTGCACCAGAGGCAGATCGTTCATCAGTGCCATGCTGCGTTGCTGGCTGCGGAGCAGATCAAACTCGGGCTGGATTCTGCAAACCAGGAAATCTTGTGGGCGGGCGTCCAGAATCTTCTGGCGGCATCCGCCAACATTGCAAAGGCAGCGTGGGGTGCTGGCGGAAATCTGGCCGATGTGCGCCAGGCGCTCCGTGAGAGCCTGGTGATCGACGACGAGAATCCGATAGCGAATGTGGATCTGCGAAATCACCTGGAGCACTACGACGAGCGACTAGATCGGTGGTATCGGACCTCGGAACGTCGTAACCACGCCGACTACTTGACGGGGCCCCCGGGAATGATCAGCGGAATCGAATCGTCAGACGTGTTTCGGCATTTCGACCCAGACTCCGGTGACGTGATCTTCTGGGGCGAGCACTACAACTTGCCTCAGCTGGTCAAAGCAATTTCGGTTCTGCTCCCCATAGCGGATGCGTAAGCCGCGTTCTCCCGCACTGGAGCGGTGCTTACGAAGCACCAGGTCCCACTTGAACGTCAACATTTGGCGGCGCAATTAGCAATCGACGGACCCTCGGCCTCACCCAGTCTAGGGGTGTACGGGAGTTCGGCTCAGCAACTCGACCGTCAGAAACACGATGGCACCAGTGAGCGCGACGACTACTCCAGTCATCCAGAGACTGAGGGTCGTTCTGCGGCCCTCAGTCTTGGCATGTTTGGCGAGAGTCTCGATTCCTTCGGCCATCTTGGTGATCGAGGAGTTCTGTGCCTGCTGATCCTGTACCAGTTGACGAAGTAGTTCAGGTTCAGGTCGCACAGGTGTCCGGGAAATCCGTTCAATTTCCGATAGGAACGGGGGAGGAGGTGCCGCAGGAGTTCCACTGATGGGGATCCCTCGTGCGATTGTGGCGAGTTTCTCCTGGATAGAGTCGGCGTTCTTCGTCACTTTCGCAACGATCTCAGCCTGCTCAGCCGCCCGCTTCTGAACAGCCTCCATGGATCGGATCACAGACGAAATGTCGCCCGCAGGACTCCGACCTTGAACGCCCCTTCCCTTACCTGTTGCTGCCTTTGGGTGCGGGAACTCGATCTCGTTACCCTCTGAATCCACGATCATGTGACCACGGTACCTACGGGGTGTGACGTGGTCCGCAATGAGGAAGCAACTTGGGGGGGGTACGGTTCTGGATTCGGTCCGCACCCCTTCGCTACTCCTGGACTGGATGCCTCTATGCGGCCCACTGAGTCGTCCACCACGCCTGATCTGTCCGTGCCCTAATCGAAGGCAACGCCTTTCCGGGGGAAATACGTCAGTGATTGCCAGCGGCTACTTGCGGCCTTTGTTTGTCAGCCGATTCCGTACCGGCCCACGCCACTGGGCGTACCAGTGGGGGTCCGAAAGTTCTGCAGCTCGCATCAGCTTCAGCGCGGCTGCCTCCCAGTCCCCGAGTGCTTTCGCCGTTGGCAGAGCCTGATGAGCTATCCCGTGGACCGCTCCCAATATTGCGGCGGAATAGCTCCTGCCAACGGCGGCGAACTCGTCCAGTCGGTATGCGGATACGGGTTCAGAGAACCGTTGAACCTCGGCTAGGTGCTCAGGCAGTTGCGCAAGTGATGTCACAAACACGGCACGCTCGGCCGTTCTCTTGCTTATGCGCCTGATCTCGCTACCGCAACCACATGGGCACTGGACCGCCATGTGTGCAATATCGGAATCCGGGTGAGGATTCTTGAACGGTGCGGGTCCGATCGCAAGCCTGGCGGTGGGATTGGCGGTCAGGTGCTGGCGGCCGTGACTTCGCTGGATCACGCTGCCCATTCGGTAGCCCAGCACGCCTGATGGGTCGGTGTACTAACCGCAGCGAACGCACCCTGATCCAACAGACCGCCTGAATCAACACGAAGAGCGGAAACTAAACGGGGGGCAGGTCAGGATGTTGTCACCTCAACGTGCAGCAGACCCGCCACGCTGCGTGGCAGGTTGCGCAGACATTCCGCATGCGATGGGACAATGGCAAACAAGCGATGGGGTCTGCGAAAGGGGGTGCGAGTGAGACTTCGGCTGTGGGTGGGACTGATCAGCGTGTTAACCGTGACTCTGGGATTGATGGCAGCCGTTCCCGCTGGTGCCACAACGGCCAAGCCACCCAAGCCATCTGCAACGCCATTGGCCGTATCACCGACGAACCTGTCCAAGAGCGGTGGAACGGTGACGTTGTTATCCGAAGTGGCCAATGCCAGCACATGTACCTTCTCGTCCAACAGGACCTTAACTGGATTGCCCTTGACGATCGCCTGTTCCTCTGGTCCCGTGTCTCAATCCGTCATGCTTCCGGCAAACACGGGGAAGAAGGCCATCACCTATAAGTTCACGATGGCTGCCGCAGGCGTCAAGACGGTAAAGGCGAAGCAAGCGACGGCCACAGTGACAGCGAGTTCGGCACCAATCGTCCCCGGACCTCCGACTATTGGCACGGCGACAGCCGAAAGCTCCTCGGCCTCCGTTCGCTTCACGCCGCCGTCCAGCAACGGTGGCTTGCCCATCACCAGCTATCTGGTGACCGCCTTCGACTCCACCAATATGTCCAATGGTGGAGAGACGGCTTCAGGTTTGGCAAGTCCGATCACGGTGGGTGGTCTGATCAATGGGGACACGTACACCTTCACTGTGGCGGCCATCAACGGTGTAGGTGCAGGAACCGCATCGGCTCGGTCGAACTCAGTGTCCCCATTTCCCCCGCCGACCGTCCCAGGCGCACCGATCATTGGTACCGCCACAGCAGGAAGCACAAGCGCAGTGGTGACTTGGTCCGTTCCAGCGTCTGATGGGGGAAGCCCCATCACTGGATACGTGGTCACCCCGTTTGTCGGGTCCATTGCTCAGACGGCGATCACAGTCGGGGACATGACGAGTGACGATGTGAGCAACCTGGTGAATGGTTCCAGCTACACCTTCACCGTCGCGGCCATCAACGCCGTAGGTACTGGACCGGCGAGTGCCGCCTCTGTTCCTGTCACGCCAGCTCCTGTCGACTGTACAAATCTGGTTCCTGGAGCCGACCTTCAAGGCTGTGACCTGGAGGGCATGGACTTGTCGGATGTCAATCTCAGTGGGACAAACCTCATTGGGGCGAATCTCAGGGACACCATGCTGACCAGTGCCAGTACCAGCACACCCCTCGTAAAGGTGGACTCGTTCCTCAGGGATAAGAAGGCTGCGCTGGCCCTTGATTCTTTGTCGGCCCCTTACGTGAGCGTCGATCTCAGCGGGGCAAATCTCACTGATGCAAATCTCGACGATTCGAATGTGGGGGCTGAAGGCCTTCCTGTTGCAGCGCTCCTGGACGGTCCCAACGTCTCTGGTGCGAACATGATGGGCACGGACCTGGCGGGTTCGTATCTCGGAGGCGTCAGCTCCGGTGGATTGACAGGTACTCCCGCTGAGCTTCCAGCAGACTGGGAATTGGTGAACGGGTATCTGGTAGGGCCACAGGCAGACCTCTCATATGCCGATCTGGCCAATGCCGACCTGGTGGGCGCGGACCTTTACAACTCCGAGATCAATCTCGCCGATTTAGCTGGTGCAGATCTGGAAGGTGCGAACTTCAACGAGGCAGAGATGGAGAACAGTGACCTCACGGGCGCCAACCTCACGGGTGCTGATCTGTCATCGAGCGCTCTGTATGAGTCGAACTTCACCGACGCAAACCTGACGAACGCGGACCTGTATATTTCGGACATCCTCGGATCTCAGTTTGCCGGGGCTACGCTGACCGGTGTCACCTCCAATCTGTTTGGGACACCTGCGTCGCTGCCCGTAAATTGGGAAGTTATCGACGACTACTTGATCGGGCCGGGGCAAACCTCTCCAACAACAACTTGAGTGACGCTGCCCTCACCGACGTCGATCTCGAAGGTGCAGACTTGGCAAGTGCGACGCTGGCAGGCGCTGACCTCACGGATGCCGACCTCACGGATGCCGACCTTTATGACGCCGACTTCTACCAGAGCACGCTGGAAGGCACGATCCTCACTGGTGCTCAACTGACGCTTGCAGGCACGGGCGGAGTCCAAACTTCAGGTGGGATTATCGGCACTCCTGCGTCCTTACCGCCCGGCTACTCCGTGACGGTGGGAAATCTGCTTGGTCCGGGCGTGCAGCTCTACTACGCCAACCTGGCTGGCGCTGATCTTGACGGGGTTGACCTCACAGGGGCCGAGATCAACGGGGCAGTCTTGTCGGGTGATGTGACCGGTACTCCGATTGCACTACCGGCCGGGTATCAGCTTCTTTACGGCTACCTTGTCGGACCTTATTGCGACCTTGCCGGAGTTGACCTTTCCGGGATGAACCTCTCCAGCGTTGACCTGTTGGGGGTGGTCTCTGGGGGCCTGACTGGCACTCCGATCGGATTGCCTCCCAATTGGGACGTTCTGGATGGCTACCTTGTGGGTCCAGGTGCCTCGTTGGCCAACGTGAACTTCGCTGGACTGGACCTGAGTGGGTTGGACCTGCAGGGAGCAGTCTTCGGTCTATCGAATCTGACCGATGCGAATCTCTCGGGATCCAACCTGGAATCGACATCATTCGGAGGGGCGAACCTGACCGGTGCAAATCTGACGGGGGTCGATCTGACCCTCGCAAATCTGGTTGGCTCCGATGTGACTGGGGCCGACTTCACAGGTGCCACGTGGAGTTCGACAACATGTCCGGACGGCTCAAAGAGCGACCAGGACGGCGGTACGTGTATCAATAATCTGCAGCTTCCGCCGTCACCTACAGATGTGGTGGCAATGCCAGGGAATGATTCCATCACCGTCTCCTGGTCCGCCCCGTCCAACGAGGTGGTATCCGGAGTCACCGAGTACACCGCATCAGCCGTCGACCTCACGCCTGGGTCGACAAATGACATCTCATGCCGGTTCGCCGTTCCAGCGGGTGGATCCACAGGAACGGACTCTTGCATCATTCCTGATCTGATAAATGGTGATCCCTATCAAGTCTCGGTCGTGGCGCAGAACGCCAACTGGGTCGCCAGTCCACCGGCCTCTCCTTCAGGCACTGTCATACCTGAGGGTCCGTAGGGAGCCGACGGGTTGGACTCTTGCCGTGATGCGTTCGACTACGCCACCCACTGCGTCGTCCACCACGGCTGATCTGGCCGTGTACTGACCGCAGTGAACGCCCCTCCGACACCACAGGACTTCCAGGTCAAGGACGTGTGGGTCCCAGGGTCTGGCGTAGTCACGCACCAGAAGTCGCGCTCAGCTGCGGTGGGGGTGATGAGTCACCGAACGAGTGGGGGAGATCAGGCATGCACGTCAGAGTTTTCCATGCCAACAGTGCGGATCTGGCCGAGGCCAAGCGGGCCCTCGGCGCGGACATGGCAGGGATGAAGGGGGCGCCCGACTTCCTGGGCGCCTTCTTCGTGGCCCTCGACGACTCGCACGGGCTCTCGAACGAGGTGTTCGAAACCGAAGAGCAGGCCCGCGGTACTGCTCCTCCCGAAGGTGCCGAGGCACCCGGCGTGACAGTGGACGCCATCCAGTTCGGTGCCATCATCGGTTCGGCCTGATCTCCCGTGGGCCGAGAAGAGCCCTGGCACACAAGCCATGCTCTGTCTCCGAAGTGCCCACCGACCCGGCGTTGCGGGATACACCTGCGGCGCGGGTTCGGTGGCCGTTAGACCGAGTCCGGCGCATTCGTGCAGGGTGGATCTGACGGGCAGCGCACACCGCACCTCTGGCCTGATGCACGCGAGGAGGACTTTGGCCTCTTCCAATTCGCTCGGACGCGCCCCAGACTCGCCTTGTCGCAGACAACTGGTTGGCGGGCCGTCGCTACCGCGCGCCGGTCAACCTCCAGCCGCGAGGACAACTTCGAGGAGTCGCTCTCGATGCGATGCAGGGCCTTCCCTGGAGAGTCTGTGTTGCTGGAGATTTCCCACTTGATGAAGGTGCAGGCATGACTTTGCGGAGCCGACATTCCCGATGTGAACCACCCGGAAGTCTCCTTTCGACGATCATCGCCACCGGTGCAGTAGCGGTGACGGCGGCGCTCGGAGTGATCGGACCCATTCCCGCTGATGCAGCAACGACTGGGTCGGTGACTGCCTTCGGGAGCCTCCAGGCCTTCGGGTCCCCAGTGGCGGACCAGCTCAATGCCCGCCTCACCGGCATAGCGTCCACTCCCGACGGAAAGGGCTACTGGCTCGTGGCTGCCGACGGCGGCATCTTCAACTACGGAGGTGCCGGCTTCTTCGGGTCAACCGGTAATTCGGCCACGTTCTTCCCGTACGTGGGGATCACTGCGACCCCCACGGGCCAGGGCTACTGGATCACCAACACATCGGGCACCACCGAACACTTCGGCGACGCAGCTGACGAGGGATCCCTCGGCACCCTCGGAATCAATCCGGTCGCTCCCGTGGTCGGCATCACAGCAACCCTGGGAGCGGGCTACTGGCTGGTTGCCGCAGACGGCGGAGTCTTCAGTCTGGGTGATGCCGCCTATTACGGATCGATGGGCGGGAAGGTGCTGAACGCACCTGTCGTCGGCATGGCCCGCACCCCCGACGGCAACGGCTACTGGTTGGTGGCAGCAGACGGCGGGGTGTTCAGCTTCGGCGACGCCGCCTTCTACGGATCGATGGGCGGGAACGTTCTGAACGCCCCCGTCGTAGGGATTGCGGCTGGCGCAGCGGGCCACGGCTACTGGCTGGTTGCTGCTGACGGCGGGGTGTTCAGCTTCGGCGATGCCGCCTTCGACGGCTCCTTGGGCGCCAACCCGCCTGCCGCCACCACGCCCGTCGTCGGAATGGCGGGCGACTCGAGCGGCGACGGCTACTGGCTGACAACTACGGATAAGGCTCTGCCGGCGCCGGCACCAGTACCTTCGGTGCTGTACGAGTGCAACAGTCCCACGGCTGGGCCCGCAGAGATGCCCGCCACGATTGTGCTGGCCTGTGGCGACGCCAATGCCAGCCTGATGGATCTCAGTTGGTCTTCGTGGACCTCGAGTTCGGCGACAGCATCTGGCCAATACACCCGAAACACCTGTGTTCCCAATTGCGCACTGGGCACCTTCGTCACGTCGCCAGCGATGGTCCGACTGGCCTACCCGATCCAGACAGGGGTGGGTCCGCAGTTCGCGTCAATCAGCTACCGCTACGCAGATGCGTCTGCGCCTGGCGGTTCCGCCGGGGCAACTGCGGTGATTCCCACCAGCCCAGGCTGAACTGAGTTCTCCCGGACGTCCGAGGTGACGAGTGGCCACAGGTCCTTCCAGCAGGCGACCCACCGAGCGTCGTGGGGCCGGGGTGCATCTCCCCACTGAGCCACTCTCCAGTGGCTGAGCTACGGACTGGACACTCGTCTGGTTACTTCCAGCCAACCAGATCGGGATCATCCGGTGGACGAGTTACATGACGATCCTCCTTCCCGGCGCGCATCGCCGCTTGCTCGCTGCCGGACGACACGATCGGCGCGGGGGTTGTGGCCCAAGGACCTGGCCAGGAGAATGACACCAGGCACGACCCATGGGAGGCGACCATTGACTTCAAGCGGACCCACCAGTGCAGTCGGGATCATCACGAAGCACAGTCCTCGGACGGTCGATGAAACGGTGTCAAGGCTTACCGACCTGATCCGTGCCCAAGGCATGAAGCTGTTCGCCGTCATCGATCAGTCTGCCGAAGCCCACGGGGTAGGGCTTGAGCTGCGCCCGACCACCCTCGTCATCTTCGGCGATCCCATCGCCGGCACCGCCGTCATGGAAGCCTCGCCGCTCGCGGCCCTAGACCTGCCCCTCAAGGTCCTTGTCTGGGCCGACCGGGACCAGACGAAAGTCTCCTACCTCGCGCCCAGCGTGCTCGCTGACCGCTATGCCCTCGATCTCGACCTGTCCCGCAACCTCGCTGGGATTGACCCACTCACCGAAGCGCTCGTCAGTTCATGAGGGCCCGACGCTCTGATTCCACGGGTCACACTCCCGGGGCCATCAGGGATCAGCACGCGGTCGGTCCCGGGTGAGCCTGGAGCCGTGCGTCTGAATCGGACTCGATGGGATTGGTCCGTTCACACTGAGAGCTGGCGGTCGCCGGGCCTTGCAACCTGGAATTCGTCGTCGGCCTGGTGACCCATCAGATGCCGAAATTCGGGGATCTTGTCTGGTTCTCCGACAAGTCCTTCGATGAGTTCCAGACCTTGGCCGAAATCGAGGGGATCTCAGATCGGCGCAGGCCCGTGTTCTTCCCGATGGGGAGCGCCTGGTGAGTGGCTGGAGGCCGAAGGACGCGTGGTGGTCGAGGCGGACCGCGACCCCCAGTCGGGACGGTCGGTGGGGATCGATAACCGCCCGGCACCAGACATTTAGGGTAGGCCTGCCCGGTTCTCCGGCTTCACGAACCTGACGTGAGATCGGGAAAGCTGATCGTTGTTTCCCGACTCACGCTGAGCGAGGTGCCGACGCACTCAACAGTGTTCTCCTTGAACTTGAAGATCCAGTGCCGGAGATCTGAGAATGCCTCTGGGCGATCAAGAGGTCGAACCGAGTGCACGGCGGCCAGATCAGAGATCCATCTGCTCTGACGGACCTCTCCGGACGATGCGCACTTGTCGAGACCTTGTGAATAGAGTCGGTGTCCGGACCGAGCCTCGTCATTTGGAGGCCCAACAACGATTCCGCAGCATCCGTGGACTCGAATGACCACCCAGCGTCGATCATCGTCAGCTTCGGATGCCGCGATCACCAATAGTGCCTTGTCCCCGGTCTGCATGAGGTATGGCGATCCGACCGCCGACCATGCGGTACCAACTTCGTAAGGTGCGACGTTCTCAGTGTTGGTCACCATCCAAGTGTGCCGGAACTGCCTCCCGCCTGCACCACTCCCACCGACCCGGCGCCAGGTGGATGAGTGCCAGTCAGGGCTGAGGGAAGATCTGACCCCAGGCGCCCGTCGCTGCATCGGAGTAGGCATGTGGGTCGCCACGTTGGGCTTCATCAGCTCGTCGAAGATCGGACCCGCCAGCATGGGCCGCAACCGCTGGTTCCGGCGACGAGGGACCGTCAAATGGCCAATCCGGTGGAGAATCATTCGCCTCGACGGCACCATCACGATCCAACCGTGATGGATCGCCCGCAGAGAACCGCCTCCGTTCGTGCAGCCCATGGGGATCCGCGTACCGGCCTTCGGCGTGAGCACCGGAAGTCGCGCCTCGGCCCCGCGCGATCCGAGTCGACGAGGCGCCGTCGACACGGCGATCAGGGCCAGGTCCACCTACCGAGGTCACCTCTCCTGCCGATCCAGCCATTTGTCGATGGCGACCGGTAACCACCCGACGAGGGTTTCGATGAGTGACGCCGGATCCGAATCCACAACGAGTTGGCCACGATGCTCTGGAAGCAGAAACCGCTCCTCCACGGAACGGTCCAGAAGGTCGATCAACGGATCGAAGAAGCCACCGATGTTCAGGATGCCGCAGGGCTTGCTCTGGATTCCCAACTGGGTCCACGTGGCTGCCTCGAAGAACTCCTCGAAGGTGCCAAGCCCTCCGGGAAGCATGATGAAGGCATCAGACGCCCGCGCCATCGCCGCTTTTCGATCATGCATCGATTCCGTGATCTGAAGGCGGCTCAGACCCCGATGGGCCACCTCCTTCCGCTCGAGCGCTCGGGTGATCACTCCGTTGATCTCGCCACCGGCGTCGAGTGTGGCATCAGCGATCAGGCCCATTAGTCCAACGCTGCCTCCGCCATAGACGAGGGTGATTTGGCGCTCGGCGAGCAGCCGCCCCAGGTCTCTCGCAGCCCGAGCGAATGCCGGATCAAAGCCTGGACTCGACCCGCAGAAGACACAGACTGACCGAAGTTCGGGCACGCAAGAACGATAGGTGACGGTGGATCACCCACCCGGCGATCGGCGACGATCCTGGCTGCACGGGCCTAGCCTGGAGCACACCGAGTAGCGAGGTGGTGCGGGATGCAGGCTGAGATCATCCATCAGAGCGGAACTTGGGTCGCCACGCTCGTTCCGTTCGCACTCCTAGTCGGGCTCGGTGCGCTCATCGGTTCCCTGTGGTCCCGACGCCGCTACCGGGAGAATTGGCTCATCGACCCGACAGGGGACATGGATGTCGCCGTGGACGGACTCTCAGACCCGGTCGAGCTGGGGCCGGGTGGCGGCCAGTCGGAAACCTCTGGGATCAGTACTCGCCCTTGATGACGAAATACGAGCCTCGGATGGTCCCCGCCAGCTTCGACTTCTGGCGTGCGAACTTGAACGAGTCCAATTCTGCGGGAATGTCCATTCCTTCGGAGAGTTTGAAACCGACCGCGCGTTTCGGGTTCGGTCCGTCGAGGGTGTACAGGAGGTTGATGGAGAGCCCGCTCTCGTAGAACACATAGGTCCAGCGGATGTTCTCGACCTGGAACGTCGTTGCCTCAAGAGCCTGTGACTCGACGACGATGTTGCGCTCCTCCTTGAGGATGCGGTGCACCAAGGCGATCTCCTTCTTGGCCTTGGCGGCAGGCTCAACCGTGAAGACGTGGTCGTACTTGTTCTTGAAGTAGCGAGCCTCGTTCGCTCGCAGGCCGGCCAGCGCAGTCACAACAGGAGACGACTCCAGGCCGATGGGAGACACGTTGACGAAATCTACCGAATAGCTCATGGCCAGCAATCATAAGTGTCAACAGACGTCAGCCATGGGGCGAGATCGACCGATGCTACGAGACGTGGCGCTCGTCACTGTTCAGGGACGAACTTCCCGTTCATTCAGTCATCTTCTGCACCATGGAATGTCGGGTATTGGCAGACGGCGACCAGCAAGCCTGGCCGGACTCAACAGGCGAGCCGTGACCTGACCTCTGTACGTAGCCGACCGGCCGGTCACTCCCCCTGTCTGTCAGGCTGACGTGAGACACCTGCTCTAGCCGTTCCTCCCTCCAGGGCGAGACAGGAAGTACCGCAGCCATGACCTTGACCAACTCCACACCCTTGATCGAGCGCGCCCAGAATGAGGACGTGACCGACGACGACATCGACCCAGCCGCCGCCCAGGCGGCGGACCTTCACGCCCGAGCAGAAGCTGGCCATCCTCGCCGCCTACGACGAGGCGACCGGCCCCGGGGCCAAGGGCGCCTACCTCCGCCAGGAGGGGATCTACAGCTCCCACATCACCGAGTGGCGCCGTGCCCGGGATGCGGGTTCGTTGGCGGCCCTCGACGGCAAGCCGAAGGGCGCACGCAGCGCCGACAGGCGTGAGGCCGACCGGCTCCGCAAGAAGAACGAGCGTCTCGAGGCCGAGCTGGAGAAGACACGAACGGCACTCGACATCGTGGGAAAGGTGCACGCGCGCGCTTGGAGGGCATCTCCAAGAGCGCGGACACCGAGGAGAAGTAGTGATGGTCATCGACGACCACCACCCCGAGCTGGCCGAGGCGGTCGGGACCAGGCGGGCGTGTCAGCTGCTCGGTCGGGCCCGGGCCACCCACTACCGACGACGACGTCCGCCAAGGTGTGGACCACCGAGTCCCCGGCCAACCCCACCCAACGCCCTCAGCCCCTCCGAACGCCAGGCCGTGCTGGAGCTGCTGCACCGGCCTGACCACTGCGATCTGGCCGTGGCTCAGGTGTGGGGTCGCACCCTGGACGACGGCACCTACCTGTGCTCGCAGTCCACCGTGCACCGCCTGCTCCGGGGCAACGGGGAATCGAAGGAACGTCGGCGTCAGCGGACCCACTCGGCCAAGAAGAAGCCCGAGCTCATGGCCACACGTCCGAACCGGGTGTGGTCGTGGGACATCACGAAACTGCGGGGTCCGAACCGAGGCGAGTACCACGACCTCTACGTCATCCTCGACATCTTCAGCCGCTACGTGGTCGGCTGGCTGCTCGCCCCCACCGAGTCAGCCGAGCTGGCCACCGACTTCATCCACGATGCCGTCCTCACCCAAGGGGTGGACCGGGACCAACTCACCATCCACGCCGACCGGGGGTCGTCCATGCGCTCCAAGCCGGTGTCCCAGTTGATGGTCGACCTCGGGGTGACCCGCAGCCACAGCCGTCCCCACGTCAGCAACGACAACCCCTTCTCCGAGGCGGCCTTCAAGACCTTGAAGTACTGCCCGGCGTTCCCGGACCGATTCGGTTCCATCGAGGACGCACGGGCCTTCTGCGTCGAGTTCTTCGAGCACTACAACCACGTCCACCGTCACTCGGGCATCGCCCTCCACACCCCGGCCTCGGTCCACTACGGGACGGCCACCGAGATCAGGCATCAGCGCCAGCAGACGCTGGCCGCCGCCTACGCAGCCAACCCCATCAGATTCCGGCATCGCCCGCCCTCAGCACCACGACTGCCCGAGGTGGCGTGGATCAACCCGCCAGTCGCTCGAGAGGAGGTTGCACAGAACTCGTGAATCGAGAGTGTCTCAAATCGCTTGACAGGTTCGGTAGGCACCTACGAAGGCGTGAGCTGGGCCTGAATGTGGCACAGCCAGGAGACCGCCACAGCCGATGTGACCGTCAATGTTGACAAGGCACCGGACGCCATGGTCCAGAGCAACCTGTCCCCGTTCTTCCACTCGGCGTCCTCCTTGCGGGCGCTGGTGCACGTCGCCAGGTTCGACCGCCTCAGCCTGTTCGCCACCAGTGCCGTTGCGTACTACCGGCACCTCGGACTGGTGGTGGACAGAACTCCGCCGGTAACGATCGTGCTGACGCCCCGGGAGGGGACCACCCTGAATGGAGTGGAGCCGCTCGCGGCTATTGCCGCCGAACCCTACGGAGTGACCGAGGTCGCCTTCGTCCTGAGCGGCGGAGGATTCCACTACGCGCCCATCGGGAGGGCCACGCTGATGTCTCACTTCGGATGGACGGCGTCATGGGACACCGCAAGCGTCCCCAATGGCGCCTAAACGATCCAAAGCGTTGCCTACGACCCGGCCGGGGCGAGTGGAGAGAGTGTCGGCGTGACGGTGAGCGTCAGTAACTGATCGCTCATCCGGGGTCATCGTGGCAACCGACGCACCTGGGCACCGCGTGTCGTCGAGGTGATCCCATGAGAGCGCGAGGCCTCCGGTCCGAGTGGACGCTCCATTCGGGAGACCGACACCGATGCTCCCCGCTGTCGTACCACCGGGAGGGACACCCCTACGGCAAGAGAGGCCGAGCACATCGACCTGTACGGCCGGATTCAGGGCCCGATGTCGGTGATCGCCGTCGCACCAGTGTTGACAAGAGTTCTCTTTGTGTTGACAGTGCCGAGGCCAACTACTCTGTGGCGATGCGCGAATTTCTGGATCCTAGCGGGCAAGGCGGTGCTAATACGTCGGCTGCCTCGCAAGGACCGAGGTGAACTGATGTCGTGGCACGCCCGTCTGCTCGCCGGCTACCTGAAGGCAAGGTCCAGACGGGTGCCGCCACGCGAGATCGTCGGACCGACCCTGTTTGGTGTGCCACTTCGCGCCGGTAGCTACCGCGACCTCGCCTTCCTGGTCCAGGAGATCTTCCTGCAAGGTACCTACGACGTCGGACCGCTGCCGGCCGAGCCCGTCATCGTCGACTGCGGTGCCAACATCGGTATCGCCACCCTCTTCTTCGCTCACCACTATCCGGGGTGTCGGGTGACGGCATTCGAGCCAGATCCGAAAGCCTTCGCCATGCTCGCCTACAACACATCCGGCTTGGACGACGTCACTGTGCACAATGTCGCGTTGGGCCGTGAAAAGGGAACGATCCGCTTCTACGTGGAGCCCGACATGCCCGGCTCGCTTCGCATGAGCGGGATCAAGGAGCGTAAAGGGAACGGGCAGACGATCACCGTCGACTGTGTCCCACTGTCGAGCTTCCTCCCGGTCGACGTCGACCTCTTGAAGATCGACGTGGAGGGAATGGAATGGGAGATTTTGGACGACCTCGAGGCGTCCGGAGCGATCGCCGGGGTGCAGCGGCTGGCGATCGAATACCACCATCACCTGCCGGCAGAACGTGACGATCTCGCTTCGTTCCTGGAACGGCTGGAGTCGGCAGGATTCGGCTACGAGATCGGTGCGTCCAAGCCGCCGGGGCGGTTGGGCGGGTTCTACCAGGACGTGATGATCTACGCCTACCGCAAGGAGGGCGCACGTAGCTGAACGTGCTGGCCCCGCCATCGAGGATGGGTCGACTCCGCCCACTCGAAACGTCGAATCACGTCGCCGCATGGTGTCGCCGAGGGTGGGACCGCTCGGTCATCCGAGCGACCTGTGCTCGCGCCAGGGATCGAGCGCCAGTGACCTCATTCCACCCACTGCCCGATGATGGCGGGCGGACCGTCGACAGGGGCCGGGACGGTCGTGCCGGGCGGTGACAGCCGCGACTGAAGTGTCAGATCTCCTTGCGGATCAGGAGCGCATGTGCCGATGCCTGGAGCGTCCGATCGTTGTTGACCATGAGTGGCGCGGCATTGGCGTCGCGCAACATCCGGGCGAGGCTGGTCTGGGTGGTGTTCTTGTAGCCCTCGAGCCCGCAGATCCCCAGCGCCCGCTGCAGGACGTCGAGGGCCAGCATGCTCGAGGACAGCTTGACGTTGTCCATCTGTCCGGAGAAGCGCAGGGTTCCGGTCTCCTCGGTGTCCTTGAACCGCTCGTACCGTGCCGCACCTCCTGAGATCACCTCGCGCATCTGGTGCAGCAATACGCCCAACTCGGCCAGACGGATCGCTGCCAGGGGTGGGGCGTCACCCGGTTCGGACGATCGGTTCGCCCGGGCCTTGCGGCGGACGCTGGCGTGGGCCCGGCGTGCCGCACCTTCGGCCAGGCCGAGCCACACCGAACTGAGCAGGACGGCACTGTGCGCCAGGCCGGTGCGGATGAACACCGCCTGGTAGTCGTCGAACACCATGTCGGCCGGGACGTCGGCAGTCAGGTGCGCCGGTCGGCTGCAGGTGCCCCGCAGACCCAGGGTGTCCCAGTCGCCTTCCACCTCGAGGCGCAGGGTCGGGGGAAGGCAGATCGCCATCACCTGCTCGTGACCCGGGCTGGTGGCCGTCCGACGGGCCGTGGCCAAGATTCCGTCGGCATACTCGCCGTACGAGACGGTGGTGGCGTGCTTGTCCAGGTGGAACCCACCCTCGATCGGCTCGAGCCCACAATTGCTGACCCGGCGCTCGCCGGCCAGACCGAGTTCGCTGTTGGCGTTGGCCAGCAGCAGGTCACCATCGAGCAGTAGGGGATACACCCGCCTCTGCATGTCCGCCGTCCCGTGCCGGACGATGGCCGCCACCTGGAGGTGGTGCATGGCAAGGATCATTCCGCTGGAACCGCAGTGGGCCGAAATGGCGGCTACCGACCCGGATGCCTCTGCGAGGGTCGCTCCGGGACCCCCTGCTTCGACGGGCACGAGCGTGGCCAGGAGGCCGGAGCGGCGGAACTCGTCCACCGCTTCGGTCGGGAAGCGGGCTCGACGGTCGACGTCGTCCGCCCAGAGGGAGGCGACGTCACGTCCGATCCGCTCGCTCTCGGTCAGTATGTCCATGGATGCCCCTTCAGCTTCGGCCTGCCCGTGACGCTGAGGTCAACGCCTTGTCGTCGGTGGTGTCTCCAGGTGGCACCCACACGTCGTCGGACCTGTCGGCGAGTTGCGCCTTCACCGTCGGTGTTCGCTCAGAGCTCCCTCCGACATCGGTCGTGATCGTGATGGCGTCGCGGATTCTGCCGATGGTCGCCGCCAACCCGGCGTGGTTCTTCGCCGTCCCCTGGATCGTGACGATCTTGCCGTCGGTACCCTCACGCCAGTCGAGGGTCACCCCCGGAAGGCGATTCACCCGCACGTCGGTGACCCCGGCGACCGCGGCGGCCGCATCGGTGCCGTCCACGGCCTCGAGGCGTCGGGCCTCCATGGGCGCCTGGAGCATCAGCCAGAAGCCCACGCCGTCGCACGCCGCCATGCCTTCGACCTGCACCGGTTCGCCCAGGGCTACCCGGCAGGCGACCTGGAACAGGTTGGTGTCCGAGATCCCGCACAGCACGAACGGGGGGCGTCCACCGAGGCGTCCGTTGATCTCGATCAACCGCGGGCCGTCGGGTGTCAGCTTGACCTCGGTGTGGATGACGGAGTCGGTGATCCCGAGCGCGCTGATGGTCTTGTCCACCATCGACAGGATCCCGGGGACCTGCTCGGCAGGGCAGACCGCCGGAATGAAGTTACCCGTCTCACGGAACGGCTCGGCCAGGGGGAAGCGGCCGGTCAACGCCACGTGCCCGACCTCGCCGCGGCTGACCACGCTCTCGACGGAAAGGTAGCTGGCGTACCAGGATTCGTGGCCCCGACCATCTTCGAGGTACTGCTCGACAAGGTAGCCCGGACCACTGCCGGCGCCGAGGACCGAGCAGAGCTCCCCGGCGGTGCGCACGAGGCAGATGTCCCGGCTACCACTGCCTTCGGCCGGCTTCACGACGGCGGGGTAGCTGACCCGGTCGGCAAATGCCATCGCCCCTGCAGGATCGAGCCCGGAGGGTGCCGACCAGAACGCGGGACCGGCGATGCCGGCAGCGTCGAGCACGGCGCGCTGCACCTGCTTGTTGACGAGCGCACGCGCAACCTCCGGTGTGTGGTAGCGCAGCCCGATCCGTTCGGCCAGGAGAGCGGCATCCACGATGTGGTCGTCGACGAAGGACACGATGCCCTCGACCCCGAGCCGGTCGAGCTCCTCGGCGAGGGTGTCGAGGTCCTTACCGGCGGTGTCGACAACGGGCCCGAGCCGTCGGACGAAGCGCAGCATCTCCTCGGGCTGGTCCCGGGAGTTCACGACCCATACGAGTTCGGCGCACTCGCCCACGCGGCCTCGTAGCTCGAGGGGGAAGAAGGAATTCGCGTGGTGCATGACCGCTAGACGCCGTGGCACCAATTCACCCCCCCGTCCGCCCGGATCCGAGCCCGTCGCCGGCCGGGGCCGTGCCGTTTCGGCCGACAAAATCCAGCCTTCGTCGCCTGCCCCCTCGACACCCCATCCGCTGGAGGCTACGCCGAGTTGGAGTCCCATGCCCACACGACCCAGGACCCGGGTTGCAGGTGCGGGTCCTGGCGCTGGGGAACAGCCGCCGGGCTCGGTCGGCACACCGGGTGAACGTCCTGACTCCGCCCCGGGGCGACCGTCCCGAGAGCACCCGGCAGCGTAGGGAACTCCTGGGGCCCGGGCGGTACAAGGGCCCTCACGCACCTCGAGCTCTGGACCGGGCGGGCCCGTGACCAGGAGCTCGACGGCTCCCGGTGAGTCGTAATCGTCCCGTCATTGCATTCGGTCGGGATCGGGCGGACGATGGGACCGAGGGGCGCCGAAGGGAGGATCGGCGCATGATGAGAGCCGAGGTCGGGGATCAGTTGGTGGGGCCGGGACGAACGGTCGCTCATGGGGAGATCGTCGGGGTGGTCATCGCCGTGCACGGCGAGGGCGGTCGACCGCCCTACACGGTCCGCTGGTACGACGACGGACGAGCATCGAGGATCCAGCCGGACCCCGAGCGCTTCTGGATCAGACCCCAATCGGATGCCCACGAGGTCGGCACCGCCATGCGGGGGATCAGGAGCGTCGCCTGACGCCCGAGGCACGCAATTCCCGGGTCGCCCGAACTCCGAAGAGGGATCCACCCGAAGCCGGGTCAGAGGCTGGTCGCAGCCGGCACGGACCTGTCGACCACGGGTCCAGCCGGCGTGACCCGAGGCCTGGGTGATCGTTCGGTTGCCGGGCCCGGAGAATCGGGTGGCGGGGCCTTCTCCTCGACGGGCCCGGCCGAACCGACGGTACTCGCGGAAGTGAACGTTGTGTGACACATGTCGGCTCCCTGGCCGGAGGCCCCGCGTGCGGCGGGCCGCTCGCTCGGTCTGCGGATGGCGGCAGGGTCCATGACCTGGGCACCGGAGCGGGCGTCAGTCGTCCAGGACGGCCATGAGCTGGAAGATCAGCTCCTTGACCTCGTCGATCATGAGGTCGACCTCGGTCGACTTGTCCTTCAGAGTTGCCTGGTCGACCCTGGTCGGGTCACCTCCGGCTCCGACGATCAGCTCGCCGATCTCCATGCACATGTGGACGATCGTTCCGACGTGGGCCGCATTCCATTCCTCTGGACAGGGATGTGCGAGCAGCCAGAGTTCGGCTCTGCGGGTGAGGGCGTTGAGTTCATCGCAGGCGACGAGGTTGGAAGTGGCGGACCCGACGAGCAGCGAGCCCACGATGATCCGGCAGGCCTCCAGGTCTTCGACGAGCTCGGATGCGCCGACATACCAGTCGAGAAGTGCGGCCCATGCGATGGGACCTCCGTCCGAGCACATTCCAAAACGCTACCCTCCCGCCGTCGCAGGGCTCGAACACGCCGGTGCCACGGTGGATCCGGAGGGGCAAGCTGGCTCCGACAGGCGGGACCTGTACCAGCACTCCAATTTCTCCCCGTGGTGGCGCCCTGCGTCCTGTGGCGGCGGTTGCCCGCTACGGTGGGTCCTATGCCCGAGTGGACCAAAGGATGGACTCCGGCCACCGTAGGTGAAGCACGTGCCTACCTGGATGCTCACGAACGGGACGGTGACCCCGAGATCGTCGTCGCCTGCGAGGCGCTGGTCGATGCCACGCCACACATCCCAGGTTCGGCCAAGCCCTCCCCGGACCTGTTGGAGGAGCGGGGAGCAGACTGAGCGGGCGGTGCCCGCCCCCACTGGACCGAGCATCCCTACTCCGCCCCGGCACGCCGCTCCGGGGTGTCACCGAGGGTCTCCCGCAGGAAGTGGACCGGGAGGCGGTTGCCGCTGCCAACCAGCTCGCCATGCCCGGAGCCGAGCACGTCCGGGCGAATCTGGCCGGAGCACGGTGACGGCGGACGCCGTGGCCTCCTGACCTACGATGACCCGGTGCTCGGCGGTGTGACTCCTCGGCTTGCCGTCGCAACCCCGAGGTGGTGACGGCATCCTCCCATCAGGCCCGGCGCACGTCGGCCACCGGCCGGGAGCGGATCCCCGCCCTCGACGGGCTGCGGGCCTTCGCCTTGCTCATCATCATGGGCTACCACTTCGGAGTGGACCGCTTCCAGGGCGGCTTCTTCAGCCTGGACATCTTCTACGTGCTGTCCGGCTACCTGATCACCGGGCTGCTGCTGGGGGAGTGGGCGCGGTCGGCCCGGATCAAGCTCGGGGCCTTCTGGGCCCGGCGGGCCCGGCGCCTGCTGCCGGCACTCTGCGTGGTGCTGGTGGTGGTCACCCTGGTGATCCGCTTCACCTACCCCGCCGGCCTCTACCCGAATCTGCGCATGGCCGACCTGTCGGCGCTGTTCTACTTCTCCAACTGGTGGCAGATCGCGGCATCGGGCAACTACTTCGTGGCCACCGGGGCCGTGTCGCCGCTCACCCACACCTGGTCGCTGGCCGTGGAGGAGCAGTTCTACCTGGTGTGGCCCCTGGTGGTGCTGGCCGTGCTCCACGTGGCCCGCCGGATGGCCGGCAGGTCCGACGAGTCGCCCGGCCATCCCTCGTCTCATCCCACGCTGGATCCCGCATCGGCCGAGGCGTCCACCCGGAGGCCCGATCGGGGGGTGGAGCTCCTGTTGGGGATCTCGGTCGCCGGTGTGGTGGCGTCCGCCGCCGAGATGGCCTGGCTCTACCACCCCGGGGTCGACATCACCCGCCTCTACTTCGGCACCGACACCCACGCCCAGTCGATCCTGGTGGGCTCGGTGCTGGCCTGCACCCTGACCCTGGTCCAGCGCCACCGGGGCAAGGCCGGCATGGACCCGGCCGCCGACTCCCTCCCGCTGCGCCTCGCCCTCACCGTGCTCGGCATCTTGGGCCTGGCCGGCACCGTGACCCTGACCGCCACCCTGTCGGGCACCAGTGCCACCGCCTACCGGGGCGGGTTCTTGTTGTCGGCCCTGTCGGCCGCCGCCATCGTGACCGGGGCGGTGTGCGTCCCCGGTGGCCCCATCGCCCGGGTGCTGGCCCTGCGCCCGATGGTGTGGATGGGCACCGTCTCCTACGGCGCCTACCTGTGGCACTTCCCCGTGGCCATCGAGCTCGACACCGCCCGCACCGGACTGGGTGGCCCAGGGCTGCTGGCCGTCCGGGTGGCCGCCACCTTCGTGCTGGCCGCCGCCAGCTACTACCTGGTGGAGCGCCCGGTCATGGAGGGCACCTTCTGGCGCTCGGTGACCGCCCTCGCCCCGGCGGCGGTGGCCCTGGCCGCCACGGTCGTGGTGGTGGTGGCCGCCACCGTGGTCCCCGCCGTGGCGGCGGCACCCGTCCACAGGTATCCGGTGAACTCGGCAGCCGTCCCTCCGCCCGAGGTCGTCGTGCTCGGGGACAGCATGGCACTGACACTTGGATATGCGCTCTCGGCGACGGCCCCTCCGGGGACGACGGTGGTCAACGTGGGCCTGTTCGGGTGCGGACTGGCGATCGGCTCCTGGGTGTCGGACGACCCGCCCGCGCCACAGCTGGCCATGTTCCCGGCGTGCAACGAGTCGACACCGACGGACGGCCAGTGGCCTGCCGTTGACGCGGCTCGGGTCGCCGGGACACGCACCGGTGACGTCGTCCTGTTCGTCGCCGGTACCTGGGAGGAGCAGGACATACTGCGCCGTGGGACCTGGGTCAACATCACCCAGCCATCGGATCAGCGGTACGAGCTCGACCAGATGCGGCGGCTGGTCGGGATCGCCTCGTCTCACGGTGCCCGCGTGGAGTTGGCCACGATGCCTGCCATGGGTGCAGACGTCACGTCAGCCGAGGCCTCCCGGGCGAACAGTCAACAGCGGCGCTCCATCTACAACCGCCTGATCCGGACGGTCGCCGACGCGGATCCGGGCAGGGTGGGCGTCGTCGACTACGCCGGAGTGCTGACACCGCATGGCGTGTTCCAGGAGTTCCTCGACGGTGTGCAGGTGCGGACTCCCGATGGGATCCACACTCCCGCCTACGCTCCCGGGAACGAGTTCGCGGGGAACTCGAGTGAAGGCACCGCCCACGCGTTCTACGACTGGCTCTCCCCTCGGATCTGGCCGCTGATCATCAGGAACGATCGGTCGTCGGGCATGGGGCTTCCGGTCAGTCGCTGACCGCGCCGGCGGGACGTGTGCGGCTGCGGGCCGGAGTGAGGGTGGGGAATGCCGGACCCGGGCTCAGCCCCCCTACGATCATGGCGGCACCAGCGGGTTGGCGCGGGCGAGCGCCGAGCGGACGAACGGGACGACACGGTGACGAGCCACCAGCCGGGTGAGGAGCGGAAGTTCGTGACACCCCCGGCCGACCGCGTCCCACCGACTGACCACCCGCCGGGGTCGGACGAGACGTCGGACGACGGCTTGTCCACCTGGGTGGCGCTCTTCTACGACCTCATCTTCGTCGCGGCGATCCTGATCTTCACCCGGGCCGTGGAGCACATCCACCCGCAGACGGGCGTGTTCTGGATCGTCGCCGTGTTCGTGGGCGCGTGGTGGATCTGGTACTCGACAACGGTGCTGGCCCACCGACTGCAGCTGGCCGACCTGCCCCACCGGTTGCTACTGCTGGTCCAGATGCTCGTCATCGTGCTCATGGCCATGGAGGCCAGGGTGTCGGTGGACGGCGACTCCACCGTGCTCGCATCCGAGTACGCCCTCCTCCTCATGACCGTTGCCGTGATGTACCTGCGGGCGTGGAGGGGCGGTCGAACGGGGGCGGCCGAGTCCGGACGCCTGGCCGTGGTGAACCTGGCGGCGGCCCTGAGCTTCCTGGTGGCACTGGCTGTTCCCGAGCCCGGCCGACTGGTGGTCTTCGTCGCCGGGCTGGGGCTGTCCATCGGTGGGACGGCGGTGGTCTGGCACGGCCGGCGAGAACTGACCCCGGAGGACGAACGGCACTACATCGACCGCATGGGCGCGTTCACGCTCATCGTGTGCGGCGAGGCGTTCATCGAGAACGCGCTGGCTGTCAGCGGCGCCACCATCGGCTCGATCGACGTCGGCTCCCTCGTGTTCGAGTTCATCCTCGTGTTCGCGCTGTTCTCGTCGTACTTCGAGACCGTCCCGCCGTCGGGCATCGACCCGGGTCGTTTCCGTCCCTGGTCGGGCCTCCACCTGGTCCTCCAGATCGCCGTGGCCGCATCCGCCGTGAGCGCGACCAAGCTGATCGGCGACCATCTCGGTTCCGGGATCCCCGACGCGGAGATCCTTCGCCTGACGGTGCCTCTGGTCTGCTTCTTCCTGGCCATGGCCGGCCTCGACACCTGCACCAGGCGACGACCGGTCGGGCCCCTGGCCAGGCTGCACCTGGCGACGGCTGCGGTCCTGGCCGTGGTGGGCGTGGTCGCCTGGTACCTTCCGGAGGTCCATCTGGTCGAGGCGCTCCCCGTGCTCGACGCCGTCGTCGTGGGCTACCTCGTCGTGGCGGTGCGCATCCGGCGCGGCACCCGTGTCCTCGATCCGGACGAGTTCGCCGGGACGGCGCGGTGAGGGACGTCCGACGCGATCCCGCCGGATCGTGGCGCGCTCCGCCGCACTGACGGCGGGGTCGGGCCGATGGTCAACCCATCGAGATGAACTCGAGCTGGATGTTGTCCGGGTCCCGGAAGACGACCACCGAGTACCCGGGTCGGTCGTCGATGGGGGAGTGCGACACGCCCAACTCGGCCAGGCGCCGCTCCCACACCTCGAGTTCCGCGTGGTCCGCGACACCGAACCCGACGTGGTCGAGTCCGGTGCGCGCCTCGGAGAACGCCTCACCTTCGTTGGCGGGGTGGACGTGCAGGCCGACAAGTACCGAGAAGGCGGCGTTGCCCAGCAGCACGACGTGTCCGGTGCCGTCCGGATGGGTGTCCTCCATCACCGTCGTCAGGCCAAGGACCTCCTGGTACCAGGGGACACTTCGCCCGAGATCCGTCACGGTGACGGATACATGGTGGACGGTGGTCATCTCGGGCACGGGTCGCTCCTCATCTCGGGGGACGGCTCGCCACGTCCCAGCAGACGGAGTAGAGCACGGATCGCCCGTACTCGGGGGAGCACCTCGATGCCGCCGGTACTCGCCCGTGCTGCGCGAGGATGGGGATGACAGGTCTCGTGGACCGACGGGAGGGGTGTGGTCCGATGGTGTTCTGGTGGTGTGCGTTGGGCGTCGTCCTCGCCGTCGTCTACATGGTCGCCTACACGCTCCTGCGCACGTCCGGCGACGGGCGACCGTGGACCACCCGCCTCCTCCATCCCCGGGCCGGCTCCACCCGGCGCCACCGCGCCGGCCGACCGGACTGAGGGACCGTCGCACCGGCGCCCGACGACAGCACATGCGTCCGGCCGGCGGTGTTCTCGCCACCACCGCGCCCGGGACCGCGGATCCCACTTCGGGTGACGGGACACCACTACGGTGGATCCCCGGCGGAGTCAGCAGACGAAAGGAGCCAGCAATGGCAGTGGACAACGAAGTGATCGTGGTCGAGGGAGGGCTCCCCTCCAAATACGTCTGGCAGATGGAACTGCTCGCCGGGATCGTCACACTGGGCCTCGGGATCGTGCTGACCCTCAAGCCCTCGCAGTCGCTGAACGTGGTCTGCGTCTTCATCGGCATCCTGCTGATCATCGGCGGGGTGTTCCACTTCGTCCGGGCCCTCGACCACGAGGAGCAGCACCGGGCGTGGATCGCTATCGCCGGGCTCCTCGAACTGGTCATCGGGGTCGTGATGATCCGCCACCTCAGCCTCACCAAGTCGGTGATCGGCCTGCTCATCGGACTCGTCTGGATCGTCCAGGGTGTCGTCGCCCTGCTGGCGGGCATCATGGGCGGGACCGCAGGCTCGCGGGGGTGGGCCATCGGCTTCGGCATCATCAGCCTGGCCGCCGGGATCGTGGTCGTCTCGGTGCCCGAGAACTCGGTCAACGCCCTGGCGCTCCTCCTCGGGATCTGGTTCATCGTCATGGGCCTCTTCGAGCTGGCCGCCGGATTCGTCCTGCGCTCGGACCTGAAGAAGGCCGCCTCCTGAGAGTGGGGGTCGCCGGACGACGGCCGCGGCAGGTCTCCGATGCGCCGCTCGCTTGTCGCTGCAGGACGGCTGGCCGGGGGACGGCGGAACGACACCGGGCTACGGAGGCACCGACATGTTCGACCACCACCGGGAGCACCAGGCGCACGTGGCGCACCAGGCCGCGGTGCAACAGTTGCAGACCCGCCACGATGCCTACGCGGCGATGCTCGACACGGCGCGGACGTTCGCCGGCACGACGGCCGAGGGACTGCTGCTCGCCTCCGGCGAGACCCTGTTCCTCGAGATCAGTGACACCACGCTCATCGAGGAGCGGCGGGGGAGAGGCACCTACGTCGGGCACTCCCAAGGAATCTCGGTCCCGGTGGTCCGGGTCGGGGGTCGCCAGATCCGCTATCGGGTGGGTGCGACCAAAGGACACTACGTGCAGGGCGACCCGGCACCTACCGCCATCGACACCGGGACGACCTACATCACCTCGGCGCGACTGGTCTTCCGGGGGGCCAGTCAGACACGCGAGTGCGCCTTCGCCAAACTGATCGGGTTCGACCACGATGCGGCGGACGGATCGACCACCCTGTCGGTGTCGGACCGCTCGAAGCCCACCACGATCCACTACGGTCCGGCGTGCGCGGCGACGTTCGAGTTCCGTCTCGACCTGGCACTCGCCCACTTCCGGGGCACCGTCGACGAGCTGATCGCCGGGCTCGAGGCCGACCTGGCGGCCATCGACGGGGCCCGGGCCGACGACGGGTCGGAAACCACGGTGGCGGCTGGATCGCTCCCACCGACCCCGGACGCCGGGGAGGCGCCCCCACCGATCCCGGCCCGACCGGTCGCAGCAGCACCGGACCCGGTGGGGGCCACCCCGACCATCCCGGCCACCCCCGGTACGGCGCGGCCGGTCGAGCCGGTGCCGCCACAGGCGGGAGTCCCGTCCGCCGTGGCTGCCGGGTGGTACGCAGACCCGTGGCACGTCGCCCCGCTCCGGTGGTGGGACGGATCCGCCTGGGCGTGGCAGACGGTCGACCCTTCGTCGCCGCCTGCCACACCGACCTGAAGGCCGCACCCGTCCCGACCCCCACCTGGGCCGCCGGTGCGGTGTCCAGCCGTGCACGGTCGGGCCCGGCAGTGGACACCGTCCGGCCCGGTATGGAAACGTCCTCGCCTGCAGGACGGTGAGGGGATACCCGAGGAAGGATCGGTGGATGGTCGACGCGGCACTGGAGGAACACCTGGCGTCCCTGGTCGGTCAGCCGGTCGGACGCGGCGGGTCGTCGGTAGCGCCCGACCCGGTCAACCAGCCGATGATCCGTCACTGGGCTGCCGCCTTCGCCGACGCCAATCCCGTCTACACGGATCCGGAGGCCGCTGCCGCATCCCGGTTCGGCGGGATCGTGGCACCGCCCCTCATGCTCCAGACCTGGACCATGCCGACCCCGACCCTCGAAGGGATCGCCGAACGGGGCGGTTCTCCGGTCGACGCCGACGCCGAGACGGCCCTGTCCGTACTGGACCGCGCCGGGTACGTCGGCACACTCGCCACCAATTCGGAGTTCGAGATCGTGCGCTACCTGCGCCTTGGCGAGGTGGTGTCGGCCGAGACGGTGTTCGAGTCGATCTCGGGGGAGAAGCAGACCCGCATGGGGCGGGGTCGCTTCGTCACGTGGGTCACCACCTACACGGTGGGGTCGGGCGAGATCGTCGGACGGCAGACCTTCCGGATCCTCAAGTTCGACCCGTCCGGGGCGGGGGCGTGACCCCGGCCCTCGGCCGATCGCCGGCCCTCGACTCGATCGAGGTCGGCACCCTCCTGCCGCCCCTCGAGATCGACGTGACGGCGACACTCGTCGCCGCAGGTGCCATCGCCACCCGTGACTTCATGCCGGTGCACCACGACCGTGACTACGCCAACGCCCAAGGCGCCCCCGACATCTTCATGAACATCCTCTCGGACACCGGGTACTGCAGCCGTTTCCTCACCGACTGGGCCGGGACTGACGCCATGCTCCGTCGCCTGGCCATCCGACTCGGCGTACCCGTGTTCCCCGGTGACCGGCTCGTCTACACGGGGGAGGTGACGGCGGTCACCGCCGAAGCGGGGGAGGGCGTGGTGGAGATCGGGTTCCGGGCGAACACGCCCCTGGGCGACCACGTCACCGGAACGGCCACGCTGACCCTGCCCCTCGGGGCCCGAGCGTGGCCGGAGCGCCGGTGACGTGCCACGCTCCGCCAACCGGCAGACTGTCCCTGTGACCGACTGGCAGGCCATCTCCCGACGCAATGCCCGATCGGTCCAGACGACGGTCGGGTGGATCTTCTGGGACCCCGCGGCCGTGGACGCCTATGAGGCCGAGGGCCTGCCCGAGGGCCTCGCCGGACCGCTCGGCTACATCGCCTCGCGGTGCGCGCCCCTCGCCCCCGCCGGTGCGGCGGCTGTGACCGCCGCTCTCGGGTCGATCAGCCCACTCGGGATCACCGCCGTGTTCGACCTCCTGGACGCCGACGGGTTCCGGCGCATGTGGGACGCCCGCGACAGGGCGGTGGCCGAGGGCCTCGTCGCCCATGCACCCGCCATCGTCGAGCCCCTGGCCGACTTCGGTGCCGATCTGTGGTCCGTGGTCGACTCCCTGCCCGTGGTCGGGCGTGTGTTCTTCGGCGCCCACCTCGCCGTCCCGCGGCCGGGCCACCCGCTCCTCGCCGGCTGGCACGCCGTCAACTGCCTGCGGGAGTGGCGGGGGGACACGCACTGGGCCCTGGTGGTGGCGACCGGGCTCACCCACCCGGAGGCCTCGATCCTGCACAACGCCTGGCTCGGCTACGAGGCGGACTGGCTGGCCCACTCCCGCGGCACGGCACCCGAGGACATCGACGCTGGCTGGACGGCCCTGGCCGCCAAGGGCCTCGCCGAGGGACGTACCGTCGGCGCCGCGGGCATCGCCCTCCGACAGCACCTCGAGGACGAGACGGACCGGCTCACCACCCTGCCGTGGGAGCGGCTGGGGGAGCGCCGCTCCCTGGAGTTCGCCGAGCGGTTCGAGCCACCCTGCGAGCTCCTGCTCGCCCGGGTCGACCAGACCGCCGGTCCGAATTACCAGCCCGCGTCGAGGATCCGCCCACAATGACGGCCGACCCGTCGCGCCCGGCCACCCGACGGGCCCTCGTGACCGGTGCGACCCGGGGCATCGGCCGATCCACCGCGCTCGCCCTGGCCGCTGCCGGGTGGGACGTGGCGATCACCGGCCGGACCGTACGCCGGGGCGAGGGCCGAGACGACTCCGACACCGGTTCGGGGCGACCCCTTCCCGGCAGCCTGGAGGAGACGGCTGAGGAGGTCCGGCGCACCGGGCGGCAGTCCCTCGAACTGGTGGCCGACCTCCACGACCGCGACGGCCTCCTCGGCGCCGTGGACCGGGTGCACGCGGCGTGGGGTGGCGTCGACCTCTTGGTGAACAACGCCGTGGACACCGCTCCAGGCAGCATGGTGCCGATCATGGAGCTGTCCGTGTCCCAGCTCGAGGCCAAGCTGGCCGCCAATGCCGTGGCCCCCTTCGTCCTGATCCAGGCCGTCCTTCCCGGAATGCTGGCGAGGGGCGGCGGCGTGATCGTCGACGTGACCTCCCACACGGCCACGGCCGACCCCCCGGGTCCGGTGGGCCAGGGCGGGTGGGGCGTGGCCTATGCGGCCTCCAAGGCCGCCGCCCACCGGTTCGCACCCCTCCTGGCCGTGGAGCTCGGCCATCGGGGCATCCGGGCCTACAACGTCGACCCCGGTTATGTCGAGACCGAGCGCCAGGTGGTGAACGCGGCCGCGCTGGGTCTCGTAGGCCACTACCGGGGGGCGCCGCCCTCGGTACCGGCCGCCGCCATCGCCTGGATGGTGGACCACACCGACGAACTCGAGAACGGTGCCACCGTCCGGGCGCAGAAGCTCGCACTGGTCGAGGGGCTGCACGAGGACTGGCGGGCGTCGTGAGCGGACCGGACCCGGCGAGCCCGGACCGCGGGTCGTCCCCGGAGCCCGCCACCGGGGTCGCGCCCGATCCGACGACGGGCGTACCGGCGGTCACCGTCTACTGGCGTCCGGGCTGCGCGTTCTGCAGTTCGCTGCGCCGGGGCCTGCGCCGGTCGGGACTGGCAACCCGTGAGGTCGACATCTGGTCGGACCCGGAGGCGGCCGCCTTCGTCCGCGCCCACGCCCGCGGCAACGAGACGGTCCCGACCGTGGACATCGGCGGCACGGTTCTGGTGAACCCGTCCGCCCGTCGGGTGGTGGACGAGGCCGCCGCCGCGGGCATCACCGTGTCACGGCACCTGAGGCGGTGGTGGCGCCCCTCGGGGGTCCGACAGGACGCGGTGCGCGGCTAAGCCGGGGTGCCTTGGATCACAGGACGGGCTCGCTCGTCACCCCGAAGTACTCCTGGTAGGCCCGCCCCCGCTCGCGGAGCTCGTCGGCGTCGAGGCCGGTGTCGGCGAACGAGTACCGGCTGCCACCACCGCCCCCGTCGCCGGGGTTCGCGGCCAGGTAGTCCCGCATGCGCGCTTCGGCCGTGACCGAGTACTCGATCCCCAGGGCGTCGTAGACGGCCCCGATGGTAGCGAACGGGTCGGCCATGAAATCCGTGAACTGGACGTCGACGACCTGGCCGGCCGGCACCGTCCCGTCGCGACGGGCCTCGACCGACCGATCGAGACCGAGGAGGATGTCCTCGGCGTACTGGGAGGCGGCGTGGGCCACCGAGCCGTGGTCGCTGGCCATCGACCGCAGGAGCGCCGCCAGGGCGCTGATCGAGGCGATCACCCGTACCGGGTCCCGGTGGGTCTGCACGATCAGGGCGTCGGGGTACTCGTCGAGCAGCGCACCGAGGCACCACAGGTGGGCGGGTGACTTGAGCAGCCACCGGTCCCCGGCGTGGCGGCTCTGCAGGTGCTGGAGGTAGATCCGGTGCCACCGGTAGGCGGGGGCCATGTCGGCCTCGTGGAGGAGCCACCGGTCGTAGCCGGGCACGTCGTACTGGGTCGGGAAGATCATCGACCGGAAGTCGCCTGCGGTCATCCGGACGCACTCCTGGGCCAACCGGGCCCCCAGGGGATGGAAGTCGGTGAATCCGGGGATGATCAGGTCGGGCATCGAGGCGATGGCCTCGGCATCGTCGATCCGGGGGTCGGAGTCGTACGTGGTCGACTCCGGTGGCGGCACGGGGCGGTCGACCTCCCAGGTGAGCGGCGCCCGATTCCCCGGGTCCTGGGCGAGCAGGTCGTAGAGGATGGTGGTTCCGGTCCGGGGTTGACCCACGATCACGATCGGGCGTGTGATCGCACCGTCGGCCACCTCAGGATGGGCCGATCTCCAGGCGAGGATCTCGAGGCGGTTTCCGAGGTAGGCGGTGATCTCGGTCTCGACGATGCTCCGCCCGAGGTCGTTCAGCCGTGCCGGACCGGACAAGTCGTCGAGCAGGCGGTCCAATCCGTCGCGCCAGGTGGGTTCGCCCATGTCGTCGAACCCGGTGCTGGCCATCGCCGCAGCCAGGAACTCGTCGGCGCCGAAGCCCGCCGACGCCGTCGGCGCCGTTCCACCCGTCACCGACTCACGCCTCACCGAGGGTCCGCACCGCTGTCCGGATCTCGGGGGGTTCCGGGTTGTCGAGCCAGCGAACCACGATGAAGCCGCGGTGCCGTCCCCCCGTGTCGAGCCACACCGTGGTGCCGTCGTCGGCCGAGGTCGGACGCTCGGTGGCCACGACCACCCGGGCCGTCCCGTCGGGACGGAGCGGGAGCCCCGCGTTCGTCACCGAGCTCGTGCGCCGGCGGGTGTCGATGCACTCGTGCCAGATGTTCTCGACGGTCACGCTCCAGTACCGGGTCCCGGGCGGGGTGAACTCGAGCTCGAGCGCCTGGTCCGGAGCGAGCCGCCAGGTGCCGAGGGCGTAGAGGTTGTCGGGGGTGGTGTTTTCGTCGCCCAGGGCGCCGGCCTCCACGGTGAACAGCTCGTTCGGGTGGTCGAGCGCCTCGGGCAGCACCGTCCGGTGCAGGGTCATCAGCTTGGCGATGGTCCACGCCATCGCTGTCAGCTGCTCGGCCACCGCGTCGTCGGTGGGCAGCGCCGGGGGACCCACCGGGTCGAGGTTGACGATGGCGAGCTCGGCGGGTCGCTCGGCGGCCCGGTCGGCGATGTACTGACGGACCACGATGCCCGAGGCGTCGTCGGGAACCGGGACCCAACGGGCGCCGTCCAGATCCTCGGCGCTCGGCTCACCGGGCGCGAGCACGAACGCGAACCGTCCCTCGCCGTCGAGGGTCAGGTCCCGGTCGGACACGTAGGCGGCCATGCGACGCGGCGTCAGTCCCCGGCCGGCCAGCACCTGGAAGCCGAGGTAGGCCGACGTGCCCCGGCGACCGGACACCCGGTAGCGGCGGGACCCGTCGATCATGGCCAGGTGGTACTCGCCGTCCGGATTGGGGCCCCCGACGAGGCGCGCCTCGGTGTTCATCGAGAAGAACCACGGTGATTCGGGGTCGATGTCGAACGAGAGCTCGGCGCACAGGGCGCTCACCCGGGCGAGTACCCGGAAGCCCTCCACCAACTCGAGCTCGGTCTCCGCCTCCGTGCGGACCATGGCCGCCATGTCGTCGAGCATGGTCCGGACCAAGCCCCAGGCCTCCTCCGTCGCCCGTCCGTGTCCCTCGGCCACATCGGCCATCGGCGCCTCCCTGTTCGTAGCGCTCCCGAGGATACGCACCGGCCCGGCCCCGCGTCGCCACGGTGGCCGGACGGGGCCCGGCACTACCGGTCGGTGACGACGTACCGTTCGGCGGGTGTGCCCGGAGGGTGGGTCACCCCGGGCGCCGCCTCGGGGTTGGTCACGCACACCTCACCCTCGAGGCCGTCGGGATCGCGGAAGAAGATGCTCAGCACCGGTCCGAAGTCGGTGACGAAGGAGTCCGCCGCCCCTCGGGCGATGAGTCGTTCGCGGATGGTCTCGAACGCCTCGATCGATGCCGCCTGCAAGGCGAAGTGGTCGAGGCGCCCGCGCCCGAACATCGGCGTCTGGCGGTCGGCCTCGGTATTGCCCTCGATCTGGAACACGTTGAGCTCCGACCACGGCCCGATCCGGATGATGGAGAGCCGCACGGCGTCATTTCCCTCCACCTCGGGAGCGTCCCGGACCACCTCGGCCTCGAAGACCTCCTCGTAGAATCGGTGCAGCCTGGCGGCATCGTTGGTCAGGGTGGCGACGTGGTTCAGCCCGACGGTCAGCATCCGGCCAGCGTACGGCAGCGGGTGGGCCGTCTGGAAGACTCGATCCCATGGCCATTCAGCGCACCACCGATCTTCCCTTCCACGACAGGACCGATTTCGACGACGCCGAACGGGGCTTCCTCGGGTCCCTCGACCCGTGTGTCGTCACCGACGCCGCCGGCCGAGTGGTGTGGGACAACGATGCCTACGCCTTCTTGGAGGGCGAGTGCCCCGATACCGCCCACCCGAGCCTGTGGCGTCAGGGCCAGCTGGTGGCGAAGCAGGGGCTGTACCAGGTGTGCGACGGGATCTACCAGGTCCGCGGCATGGACCTGTCCAACATGACCCTCGTCGAGGGCGCCACCGGTGTGATCGTGATCGACCCGCTGGTGTCGAAGGAGACGGCCGCGGCAGCACTCGCCCTCTACCGCACCCACCGGGGTGAGCGGCCGGTGACGGCGGTCATCTACACCCACGCCCACGTGGACCATTTCGGAGGCGTACACGGGGTCTACGAGACGCCGGTGCCGATCCTGGCGCCCGAGGGGTTCACCGAGTCGGCGGTATCCGAGAACGTCTACGCCGGCGTCGCCATGACGCGGCGGGCGCTCTACATGTACGGGGCGGCACTCGACAAGGGCCCGGCGGGGCAGATCGGCTGTGGCCTCGGCATGGTCAACTCGACGGGCACCATCGGTCTCATCCCTCCCACGGACCACGTCACCCGCACCGGACAGGAGGAGGTGCTCGACGGTGTTCGCATCGTGTTCCAGCTCACCCCCGGCACGGAGTGCCCGGCCGAGATGAACTTCTACTTCCCGGACCACCGGGCCCTGTGCATGGCGGAAAACGCGACCCGCAACTTGCACAACCTGGTGACCCTGCGGGGGGCGGTGGTGCGCGACGCGCTGGGTGTGGTCCGCCTACCTGGACGAGGCGGTGACGCTCTTCGGCGGCGCTACCGATGTCGCTTTCGCCTCCCACCACTGGCCGACCTGGGGTAGCGACCGGGTGATCGAGTACCTGTCCCTCCAGCGGGACCTGTACGCCTACCTCCACGACCAGACCCTGCGGCTCATGAACAAGGGGCTGAACGGTGCCGAGGCGGCCGAGGTCATGCGCATGCCGCCGACGCTCGAGCAGGCGTGGCACACCCACGGCTACTACGGCTCGGTCAGCCACAACGTGAAGGCGGTGTACCAGCGTTACCTGGGCTGGTTCGACGGCAATCCGGCGCGACTGTGGCCGCACCCCCCGGTCGAGGCCTCGACGCGGTACGTCGAGTGCATGGGGGGCGCCGACGCCGTGGTGGCCAAGGCGGTGGCCTACGCGGCCGACGGCGACCTGCGCTTCGCCGCCGAGCTGCTCGACCGGGTGGTCTTCGCCGACCCCGACCACGAGGCCGCCAAGGACGCTCTGATCGGGGTCTACGAGCGACTGGCCTACGGGTCCGAGAACGGGACGTGGCGGAACTTCTACCTGATGGGGGCCCACGAGCTGCGTAACGGCGTGAATGCCGATGCGGTGTCGGTGGCGTCGCCGGAGCTCCTCGGCGCACTTACCGTCGAACAGGTGCTCGATGCCGTTGCCATCCGCGTCGACGGGCCGAAGTCCTGGGACGAGCAGCTCACCATCGAGCTGAACGTCTCCGATCTCGGCGAGACCCACAGGGCGGTCCTACGCAACGGCGTCCTGACCCACCGTGTGGTGGCGGGCGACGACGCCACAGTCCCGGACCTCGCACTGACCCTGGCCAAGGCGCAGCTCCTGCCGCTCCTGTTCGGTGCCGGTCTCGACGGGATCGGGGTCGAGGGGGACGCGGGTGTGCTCGCGCGGCTCGTGGCCGTCGTGGATGTGGGCGACCGGAATTTCCCCATCGTCACGCCGTGAACGGGTGGCCCGCGTGTGGTTGCAGCGCGGGGCGGCCTGCCGTAAAGGGGCATAAGATCGTCAGAATTTGGGGATGCCTGACGTTGGCGGGTTCCCTACGCTGGGCATCGTGGCTCGGGACGGGCCCGACGACCCGTCCCGGCCAACCGGGACCCCTACGACACGCGGGAGGCAGACGGATGTCGAGAACGGTGCGTTCGACGATCATGAGGGTGGTCGCCGCCGGGGCTGTGGTCGCCGCCGGATTGACGGTCGCCGCCACCACCGCCGGCGCCGATCCAGGTGGCACCTGGGGCCAGGGCGGCCCGTGGGGCGGCCAAGGGAGGGGCGGTTCCGTCCTGTACGTGTCCAACGCCACCCCGCCGGCCGGCGCTGCATCGCATGCGGGCGACGTCGGCAACCGCGGTGGCCAGCCGGGTTGTGCGACTGCGCCGTACTCGACCATCGGGTCCGCGGTCGCCGCGGCGTCGTCCGGCGACACGGTGGTCGTGTGCCCTGGCACGTACTCCGAGGACGTGGTGCTCACCAAGACCATCGACCTCGTGGGGGTGCAGGCGACGATCGACGCCACGGGTCTCGACAACGGTGTGGTCGTACTCGCCTCGGGCAGCCGGGTGAGCGGATTCACGGTGACCGACGCCATCGGCGAGGGCATCCTCGTCCAGGGGGCACCCGGCGACCCGGTCTCGGGCGTGACCGTCACCGGCAACGACGTGGTCGACAACGACCAGGGGGGGTCTTCCACCGCGCTGGACTACGGCGGGTACGCCGAGTGCGCGCCGACCCAGGGTGTGCCCGGCGACTGCGGCGAGGGCATCCATCTCATGGTCGTCGCCGACAGCACGGTCAGTGGCAACGAGGTCCACGGCAATTCCGGTGGGATCCTCCTCAGCGACGAATTCGGGCCGACCCACGGCAACTCGATCGAGGGAAACAACGTCCACGACAACGCCTACGACTGCGGGATCACCGTCGTCAGCCACAACCCCGGCGGGTACAGCGCCGGCAGTACGCAGCCGTCCGTGGCCGGGGTCTACGACAACACCATCGAGGGCAATCGGTCGGTGGACAACGGGATCCTCGGTCAGGGTGGTGGCGTGATCCTGGCCACGCCCCTGCCCGGTGGGGCGGTCTACGACAACACCATCGAGGGCAACTACCTGGCCGGCAACGGCCTGGCCGGGGTGACGGTCCACAGCCACGCACCGGACCAGGACCTCAACGGCAACGTGATCGCGTGGAACCTGATCGGGACCAACAACCTCGACGGTGACCCGGACTTCTACCCGGCGGTGGACGGGTCGACGACCGGAGTCATCGTGGCCACCGTGGCACCGCTGAGCATCACGGTCACCCACAACCTGATCGCCCACGACGTCTACGGCATCTGGACGATGCCGTCGGTCAACCTCACGGGCGGTTCCGCGAACCTCTTCATCGGGGTGACCACACCGCTGTTCGTGGCCTCGTAGGGAGACCACCGGGCCGGGAGGTGTGAGCCGGGTCCGACCGGGACCACTCCGGTGGAACCGGTCGCCCGGCGTCCGGGCCGACAGAGGGCGGACCTGCCGTGACCCCGACAGACACGTGTGCTCCGTCGCCCCGTGGGCGCACGGACCTGCCGTGTGCATCGGGGGGCGACGGAGCAGGTCGATGGGGCCTTCCGGCCCGGGCGGCCGCGCTCCCTCGGACGACCGTCGGACCGGGTGCCGGGAGTCAGCCGACGAGGTCGACGAGGTCGACTACCAGCAGCGTGAACACCATGGCCCCCACCACGGCGTAGATCGCCGAGAACAGCCACCGCTGGTGGTGGTCGGCCAGCCAGAAGCGCCGGATGCCGAGGAAGTCGAAGTAGAGCGCCAACACACCGATCGGGATCCCGAGCCATGGGCCGACACCCTTGGCCAGTCCCAGGAACGGGAGGACGATCGGGAGCACGATGTAGCTGAGCAGGCATCGCGTGGCTGACAGGAAGATGGACACGCCGAAGATGCGGTGGGTGTCGGACTCCGGAACGGGCCTGCGCTCCTCGGGGACGCGCAGCACGCGACGCATGAACCGGTCGGCCGCCGGGCGTTCCCTCGGGGGGGCGGCGACGGATGCCGTCGCCGGTGCGGGCGCCGCCGAGGCGGGCGCCGCGTCGGCAGCCGGGGCGGTCGCGCTCTCCGTGGTGGCGGCGGATGCCGCTGTCGTGGTCGGGTCCACGTGGCCATCGTAGACCCCGCCAGGCGATGCCGGACATCCGGGACCAGCCTGTATCGTCGCCACCATGGGAGCCGGCCGATGACCTCGAACGCCGCACGCCGGCAGCAGGCCGCCGCACGCCGGCAGCAGTCCGTGGGAACCTCGTCCGGCGCGCCGGTGTCCCGGGCGCACTCGGTCCACGCCATGTGGCGGCTGCGGGGTCCCGACGGGTCGATCGCCGTCGGGTGGTACCTGCTGCCGCTCCGCCTCTTCCTCGGCGTGACCTTCCTCTTCGCCGGCCTGCAGAAGCTGTCCAATCCCAACTTCTTCCGCGTCGCCGACCCCGGTTCCATCCACGCCCAGATGGCCGGGGCGGCCCGCACCAGCCCGATCGGCGCTCTGCTCGGGCACCTGGTGGGCCTGGCGCCGTGGATCGGCGCCGTCATCGCCCTGGGCGAGCTGGCCATCGGCGTAGGTGCCCTGTTGGGGCTCCTCACCCGTGTGGCCGCCGTCGGCGGTGTGCTGCTCTCGTTCAGCCTGTTCCTGGCCATCTCGTTCCATACGTCGCCGTACTACACGGGCGCGGACATCGTCTTCGTGTTCGCCTGGACCCCCATCGTGCTCGCCGGTGCTGCCGGCGCACCCGCCCTCGACACCTGGTTCGCCACGCGGGACGCCCGGTCGCCGGTCGCCACCGACGGTTCCGACGACGCCGTGCCCCGTGGTGCGGTCATCGCCATGGTCGCCGGGGCGGCCGCCGTCCTGGCGGCGGCCGTGACCGGACTGGGCCGGGCCGCCGCCTCGACGAAGACGACCGGCAGCGCCGCGACCCTCCCGCCGGCGACGACACCACCACCGACCGCAGCGGTCACCTCCACGACGTCGCCCGGAACACCGACCACGGCACCGTCGGCCACGTCAACGACGACGGCCCTCCCGAAGGGGACCTCCATCGGCGCCGCGTCGGGCGTCCCGGTCGGTGGCTCAGCCAGCTTCAACGATCCGTCGACCGGCGATCCGTCGCTCGTGATCCAGCAGACCGCCGGCCAGTTCGTCGCCTTCGACGCCATCTGCCCCCATGCGGGGTGCACGGTGGCCTACCAGTCGGCAGCGAACATCATCGCCTGCCCCTGCCACGGTTCGGAGTTCGACGCCAGGACGGGCGACGTCATCCAGGGGCCCGCCACGTACGGGCTCACGCCCATCAAGATCGTCAAGGGCTCGAACGGGAACCTGTACGTCGTCTAGTGCACACACGCCCGGCACGACGCCCGTCCACTACGCTACGGGTGTTGTCGTCCACCGGCGGCGGCAGCCTCCCATGACCGCGCCAACCGCCCAGACACCGAGAGCCCCTGGACCCGGGTCCGACGAAGGCCAGGCGCGCACCGACTGGGTGTCGGCCATCCCGTTCTTCCTCGTGCACCTGGCGCCGCTGGCTGCATTCTTCGTGACCGTCACCTGGCAGGACTGGGTGCTCTGCGGCGTCCTCTACGTGACCCGTATGTTCTGCATCACGGCCGGCTACCACCGGTACTTCTCGCACCGCAGCTACAAGATGGGCGCGTGCCCCAGTTCCTCCTGGCCTTCGGCGGGACGACCGCCGTGCAGAAGGGCCCCCTGTGGTGGGCGAGCCACCACCGGATCCACCACCGGTACACGGACCTGGACGGTGACGTGCACTCGCCGAGGGACGGGTTCTGGTGGAGCCACGTGGGCTGGATCCTGTCGACGAAGTACAAGGACACCGATCTCGACGGCATCAAGGACTTCGCCGCCTACCCGGAACTCCGGTGGCTCGAGCGCCACAACTGGATCGGTCCGTGGTCCCTCGGTGTCGCCACCTTCCTCCTCTTCGGCTGGGGCGGCCTCCTGATCGGCTTCTTCCTGTCCACGGTCCTGCTGTGGCACGGAACGTTCCTGGTGAACTCCATGGCCCACATCGTGGGGCGCCGCCGGTATGCGACTCCCGACACCAGCCGGAACTCGTTCGTCATCGCCGTCATCACCGGTGGGGAGGGCTGGCACAACAACCACCACTATCTGCCCGCGTCGGTGCGCCAGGGCTTCCGGTGGTGGGAGTACGACCCCACCTGGTACGTCCTGAAGGGGCTCGCCGCCCTCCACCTGGTGCGGGACCTCAAGAGCCCACCGCCCCGCCTCCTCGACCAGGCCCGGGTGCGCGACGGTGCCTTCGACATCGGGATGTTCCGGTCCTACTGGGAACGGGCCGCCAAGACCACCGGCGAGCGCATCGCCGACCTGAGCGCGCGGCCGGTGGCACCGTCACCCGAGGTGTCGGACAGCGCATCGGCGGAACCAGTCACCGCGGACGGCTCCGAGGACCAGCTCTCCACGTTGGCCGGGCTGATCTCGCGGGCCCTGGAGTCCGCGGATCAGCTGGCGGTGTCCACCCGCCGACGAAAGGGCTCCAAGGTGGCCTCGGTCGATCCCGACGCCGCCGACACCGCAGGCGAGTGACACCCGGTTCGACCGCGCTGGCGGAGGTGGCCGTGTGGATCGTGGACCTGGACGGCGTGCTGTGGCTCGCCGGCGAGCCGATCGGTGACGCTGCAGGTGCGGTGGCGGCGCTCCGACGACGCGGGGCCCGGGTCGTCTACGCCACCAACAATTCGGCGCCCACCACCGAGCAGATGCTCGGCCGGCTGGCCCGCATCGGCATCAACGCCCACCCCGAGGACCTGGTGACCTCGGCCAGGGTGGCTGCCTCCCTCCTCGAGCCGGGCCAGCGGGTCCACCTGTTGGCCGACGGTGGTGCCCGGGAGGCACTGGAGGACCGCGGGCGTGGTGATCGTCGGGGCCGGCCGGCGGGATGCGGCCGTGGTCGGTTGGAGCCGCGACGTTCGATTTCGACGCCCTCGCCGCTGTCTCGTCGGTGGCGAGGGAGACGGGGCGCCTAATCGGCACCAACAGCGATCCGACCCATCCGACCCCCGAGGGGCTGCTGCCCGGCTCCGGGGCCCTGCTGGCCGCTGTGGCGACGGCGTCGGGCGTGGTGCCCGAGGTGGCCGGCAAGCCGAATCCTCCGATGGTCGACTACATCCGCCGCCACGTCCTGGCCGACGGCGCCACCGCCGTGATGGTGGGGGACCAGCCGGGCACCGACGGGCTGCTGGCCGAGCGTCTCGGCATCCCCTTCGCGCTGGTCGACTCGGGCGTGACCCCGCCGGGTGCGTCGGTCGATGTCTGTCCCGTGGCCGTGCGGGCACGGGACCTGGTCACCCTGGTTTCCGGGCTCGCGGGATGACGGCGCTGCTCCGGGTGGAAGAAATTGCTTGCAAAGTGCTTGCTACTGGCTAACAGTCCAGGTAGAATGCACCCATGGCAACCAATGATTCGCTCCAACGCTATATCGATGCAGGCGTCGCCTTCACCAACATGACCCGCAGGAAGGCCGAGGACCTGGTGTCCGAGCTCGTCCAGAACGGCGATCTCCAGCGGGGTGAGGCCAAGGCCCGGGTCGACGAGATCCTCGAGCGCAGCCGACAGGGCACCGAGGTCATCGTGGGCACCGTCCGTTCCGAGGTGAGCCGCCAGCTCGAATCCATCGGCATCACCAATCTGGAGGACCTGGCCAAGCAGGTCGCCGCCATCCTCGGTCGGACGGCGGAGTCGGCCAAGCGGGCCACCCCGAAGAAGGCCCCGGCCAAGAAGGCCGCAGCGAAGAAGGCCGCAGCGAAGAAGGCTCCGGCCAAGAAGGCTCCGGCCAAGAAGGCTCCGGCCAAGAAGGCCCCGGCCAAGAAGGCCCCGGCCAAGAAGGCCGCCACGACCACGGCCACGACTCCACCGGCCCCGGCCAAGAAGGCCGCCACGACCACGGCCACGACTCCACCGGCCCCGGCCGGGTCGGCCGGCTGACGCCTCCCGCCCGCCAGCGCCTGGACAAGGCGCTGGTCGCCGCCGACTGGCCGAGAGCCGACCCCAGGCGGTCGAGATGATCGCTCGGGGTATCGTGCTCGTCTCGGGCTCCCTGGCCGACAAGCCGGCACGCCTCGTGTCGCCGGCGGAACCGATCGAGTTGCTGGGTGATCCGCCTCGATTCGTCAGCAGGGGTGGCGACAAGCTGCACGCCGCCCTCGACCGGTTCGCCCTGGACCCGGCGGGCCTTCGGGTCCTCGACGCCGGCGCGTCCACGGGAGGCTTCACCGACTGCCTGCTCCAGGCCGGCGCGGCACAGGTCGTCGCCGTCGACGTCGGCCACGGCCAGCTCCACCCGAAGCTGCGAGCCGACCGCCGGGTCGTCAACCACGAGCGCCTGGACATCCGGGCCGTCACGCTCGAGACCGTCGACGGCCACCCGGTCGACCTGGTGGTGGCCGACCTGTCGTTCATCTCGGCGACACGGGCCGCGCCCGTGCTGGCGGGCGGGGTGGCCTCTCCCGGGGCGCCGGTCGTGCTCCTGGTGAAGCCGCAGTTCGAGGCCGGACGGGTGGAGGTGTCTCGTGGTCGGGGCGTCATCCGGGACCCGGACGTCCACCGTCGGACCCTCGGCGAGGTGGCAACCTCGCTTGTCGACGCCGGAGCAGTCATCATGGGGGCCATGCCGTCCCCCATCACCGGCCACTCCGGCAACGTCGAGTTCCTCCTCTACGCCTGCACGCCCGGCCGCGCCGTGGCGGGCGAGCCCGCGGCGGTCGACGCCCTGCTCGACGGCGTCGTGGCCGAGGCCCACGAGGCCGGTCCCGGGTCGGCGGGCTGACCGTGGCCCGCATCGCCTTCTACGTCCACCCGAGCCGCCCCGAGGCGGCGGCGCTGGCCGAGCGGGCCACCGCCTGGCTGGTCGAGCGCGGCCACGAGGTCACGTCCGCCCTGGCGGCCGACGGGACCGTCACGGTCGAGGGTGCCGACCTGCTCGTCAGCCTCGGCGGCGACGGCACCCTGCTGCGGGCCGTAGACAGCGCCCTGGCCGCCTCGGTACCGGTCATGGGCGTGAACCTGGGCCTCCTGGGCTATCTCACCGAGGTCGAGCCCTCCGGGCTCGAGGACGCCCTCGAACGCTTCCTGGACGGCCGCTACCAGGTCGAGGAGCGCATGACCCTGTCGGTCACCGTCCGGGGCCCGGACGGCACCACGCTCGCCGAGGTGTGCGCCCTCAACGAGGCCACCGTGGAGAAGACGGTGCCCGGCCACACCGTGCGGGTGGCGGCATCCATCGACGACAGGCCCTTCGTCACCTACGCCGCCGACGGCCTGCTGATGTCCACGCCGACCGGATCGACGGCGTACAACCTGTCGGCCCGCGGACCACTGCTCTCCCCGCGGCTACGCGCCATCGTGCTCACCCCCGTCTCACCCCACATGCTCTTCGACCGGCCCCTCGTCCTCGATCCGGGACAGCACGTCCACCTCGAGGTGCTCGGTCCCCGCCCGGCCGTGCTGGTCGTGGACGGGATCACCGTGTGCACCCTCGATCCGGGGGCCACCGTCGACTGCCGGGAGGGGCCCCAGCCGGCCCGACTGGTCACGTTCGGGTCCCGGGACTTCCATGCGATCCTCCGTGCGAAGTTCCACCTGGCCGACCGGTAGGGGATCGGATGGGTCGCCAACTCGTCGAGCTCCACGTACGTGATCTGGGTGTGGTCGACGACGTGACCGTGGTGCTCGGTCCGGGCATGACGGCCCTCACCGGGGAGACGGGTGCAGGAAAGACCCTCCTCGTCGGCGCGCTCAGCCTGCTGCTCGGTGGTCGGGCCGACCCCGGCCTCGTGCGCGCCGGGGCGGACGAGGCGTATGTCGAGGGCCGGTTCGTGGACACCGAAGGGGGTGACGAGGTCGTGCTGGCCCGATCCGTCGCCCGTGGGGGACGGTCCAAGGCGTGGGTCGACGGCCACGCCGCACCGGTGGGAGCGCTGGCCGAGGCCGCTTCCGGCCTGCTCGAACTGCACGGGCAGCACCAGCACCGGACGCTCGTCGTTCCCGAGGCACAGCGCCGTGCGCTCGACGCCTTCGGGTCCATCGACACCGCCCCCCTGGAGACGGCCCGGGCGCAGCTGGCCGCGTTGCTGCGTGAGGCCGACGGGCTCGGCGGCGACGCATCCCAGCGGGCACACGAGGTGGAGCTGCTCGAATTCCAAGTGGCCGAGATCGACGGCGCCGCGCTGGCCGGCCCGGACGAGGACCTCGCCCTCGAGGCCGAGGAGGACCGGCTGACCGAGGCGACCGCCCACCGGGCCGCCGCCGCCGCCGCACTGGCCGCCCTCGTCGGTGATGACGGGCCCGGAGGCGCCGGTGCGGTGGACCGGCTGGCCCAGGCGTCCGGCGCCCTGGCCGGGCGTGGGTCGCTCGAGGTACTCGACCGGCGGGTCCGCTCCGCAATGGGTGAGCTCACCGACCTGGCCGCCGAACTCCGTACCGTCGTCGAGACCTGGGAGGACGACCCCGAGCGGCTCGACGGGATCCGGGCCCGCCGGCAGCTCCTGCACGAGCTCGAGCGCAAGTACGGTCCGGGCCTCGCCGAGGTCACGGCCGCGGCGGATCGCGCCCGGGCCCGGCTCGAGGAGCTGGGCGGGCTCGCCACCCGGGCCGGCGAGCTGGACGGAGCCATCGCCGGGGCCCGCACCCGGGTGACCGAGGCGGAGGCCGTGGTGGCCCGGGAACGACGGCGGACGGCACCCGTGCTGGCCTCCGAGATCGAGCTCACGCTGCACGACCTCGCCATGCCGTCGGCCCGCTTCACCATCGGCGTCGACGGGGAGGGGAGCGCCGACCGTGTGGTCTTCGAGCTGGCGGCCAATCCCGGCGAGCCCGCCCAGCCACTGGCCAGGGCGGCGTCGGGCGGCGAGCTGTCCCGCACCATGTTGGCCGTCCGCCTCGCCCTGACCGACGCCCCCGGCGTACTGGTCTTCGACGAGGTCGATGCCGGTGTGGGTGGAGCCGCCGCCACGGCGGTGGGCGCAGCCCTGGCCGGGCTCGGCCGCTACGCACAGGTGCTCGTCGTCACCCACCTGGCCCAGGTGGCGGCCCAGGCCGATCACCAGGTGGCGGTGCGCAAGATCGAGGCCGGCGGACGCACGCGTTCCGAGGTGACCCCCCTCGATCCGGAAGGGCGCGTGGTCGAGATCAGTCGGATGCTCTCCGGGAGCCCCGACAGCGAGGCGGCCCGGCGACACGCCCGGGAGCTCCTCGATGCCCGGGGTCAGCACGGTGCCACCCAGTGACGGTGCGGGGTCCGCACCGCGCGTGACCGGGTCCGGTAACCTCGGCGGGTGCCCGATGCGGATGGCAGCGACGTGAGCGGACGACAGACGAAGTACATCTTCTTCACCGGTGGGGTGTCCTCGTCGCTCGGCAAGGGGCTCACCGCATCGTCACTGGGCCGGCTCCTCAAGTGCCGTGGCCTCAAGGTGACGATGTGCAAGCTCGACCCGTACATCAACGTGGACCCGGGCACCATGAACCCGTTCGAGCACGGAGAGGTCTTCGTGACCGAGGACGGCGGTGAGACGGACCTCGACCTCGGCCACTACGAGCGGTTCATCGACGAGAACCTCCACAAGGGCTCCAACGCCACCACCGGGCGCATCTATTCGTCGGTCATCGCCAAGGAGCGCCGGGGCGACTACCTCGGAAAGACCGTGCAGGTCATCCCGCACATCACCGACGAGATCAAGAACCACATCCACAAGCTCGGCCAGACCGGCGTCGACGTGGTCATCGTGGAGATCGGTGGCACGGTGGGCGACATCGAGATCCTCCCCTTCATCGAGGCCATCCGCCAGTTCCGGCGCGACGTCGGACGGGGCAACGTGGCCTATGTGCACCTGACCCTCGTGCCCTACCTGCGGCCGTCGGGGGAGCAGAAGACCAAGCCGACGCAGCACTCGGTGACGGACCTGCGTAGCCAGGGCATCCAGCCCGACGTCATCGTCTGCCGTTCCGACCGCATGATCTCCGAGGACCTGAAGCGGAAGATCTCGCTGTTGTGCGACGTGCCCATGCAGGCCGTCGTCTCGTGCGTCGACGCCGACAACATCTACCAGATCCCCCTGGTGCTGCACGAGGAGGGGCTCGACGGCTACCTGCTCGAGGTCCTCGAGTTCGACCCGGCGGAGCACCCGATCGACCTGTCCCGGTGGGAACACCTCGTGGCCCAGGTGGCCGCCGCGGTGCGACCGGTGCGCATCGGGATCATCGGCAAGTACGTCGACCTGCCCGACGCCTACCTGTCCGTCGTGGAGTCGCTGCGCCACGCCGGATTCCACCACGGCGCCAAGGTCGGGATCGAGTGGGTCCAGGCCGCCACCGTGCCCGACCTGCTGGAGCGGGACGGGCTCCGGGGCTTCGACGGGCTGGTCATCCCCGGTGGGTTCGGCGAGCGTGGCGTGGAGGGGAAGATCGCCGCCGCCCGCTACGCACGCGAGCACGACCTGCCGCTGCTGGGTCTCTGCCTGGGCCTCCAGGTGATGATCATCGAGGCGGCCCGGTCGCTGGCCGGGCTCGAGGACGCCAACTCACGTGAGTTCGCCGCCACCACCCGCCACCCGGTGGTCGACCTCATGGACGACCAGGTGGACGTGGCCGACAAGGGCGGCACCATGCGCCTCGGCTCCTACGACGCACGACTCCTGCCCGGTTCACAGGTGGCGGAGGCCTACGGCGACGTGGTCGTGTCCGAACGCCACCGGCATCGCTACGAGGTCAATCCCCGCTACCGGGAGCGACTCGAGCAGGCGGGACTGGTCTGCTCCGGCCTGTCGCCCGACGGCCGCCTGGTCGAGTTCATCGAGTTGCCCGGCCACCCGTTCTGGGTGGGCACCCAGGCCCATCCCGAGTTCAAGAGCCGCCCGGACCAGCCCCACCCGCTCTTCCGGGCCCTCGTCGGCGCCGCCCTGGCCCGCGCCGAGGGGCGCGACCCCCACCTGATCGACATCGGTGCGGTCGGCTGAGGCCGGGGGCCCGACACCCGAGGACCAGTTGCCGGTGTTCACGCCCACCGGCGAGGAGACCGTCCACCAGGGCTGGTTCATCCGGGTGCAACGTGCGACCTTCCTCGACCCCGACGGCCGGTCCTTCGAGCGCGACATCGTGCGCCACCCCGGCGCCGTGGCCATCGTGCCCGTCACTTCCGACGGGGCCGTGGTGCTCGTCCGACAGTACCGACCGGCCGTCGACCGCTGGCTCCTCGAGGTGCCGGCCGGCACCCGGGACGTGGACGGTGAGGCGCCCGAGGTGACCGCCGGTCGGGAGCTGGCGGAGGAGGTCGGATACCTGGCCGAGCACCTCACCCTGCTGGTCCGGGCGGCCGTCACCCCGGGATTCTGCGACGAGATCGCCCACGTGTACCTGGCCACCGGGCTCCACGCGGTCCCGACCGGTCGCCAGGGGGCCGAGGAGGCGTTCATGGAGGTCGTGGAGGTCCCCCTGGACGGCTTCGACGCCATGGTCGACGACGGCGACATCGTGGACGCTTCGACGATCCTGGGCGTGGCGCTCGCCCGCCGGCACCTGGCCGCCACCGGCTGAGCGACCGATGCCCGAGCCCCTCTCCCCGGATGCGGAGGAGTACCTGTCGTGGCTGGCGGTCGAGAAGGGCCGATCGCGGAACACCCTGCTCGCCTACCGGCACGACCTGGCCACGTTCGAACGCTGGGCGGAGTCCGAGGGGGTGGACCCGGCGACCCTGGGGCCCGAGGCGGTAGAGCGTCACCTCGACGGTCTGCGCTCCCAAGGGCGGAACCCGGCGTCGCTGGCCCGGGCCACGACCGCGCTTCGGGGCCTCTACCGCTTCTGGGTGGGGGAGGGGATGATCGTCACCGACCCCACGGTGGACGTGCGGTCGCCCAAGCTGCCCCGGCGTCTGCCCAAGGCGCTCGAGGAAGCCCAAGTCGTCCGCCTGATCGAGTCGGTGGACGGATCCGAGCCGGTCGACCTGCGGGACCGGGCGTTGCTCGAGGTCCTCTATGCCACCGGCGCCCGGATCTCCGAGGTGGTTGGGCTGTCGCTGCTCGACCTGTCGGGCGACGACGGACTGCTCCGCGTGTTCGGAAAGGGCGCCAAGGAGCGCATGGTGCCGATCGGTGGCCCGGCCCGGACGGCCCTGGCCCGGTGGTTGGGGCCGACCGGTCGGCCCCGGATGGAGCCGAGGCGCTTCGCACGCCGTGACGACGCCGAGGCCGTGTTCCTCAACGTCCGGGGTGCCCGACTGTCGCGCCAGGGGGCCTGGGCCGCCGTGCGGGGCCGGGCCGAGCGTGTGGGGCTCGGCGATGTCGTGAGCCCGCACGTCCTGCGCCACTCCTGCGCCAGCCACATGCTGGCCCACGGGGCAGACATCCGTGTGGTCCAAGAGGTGCTCGGGCACGTCTCCATCGCCACCACCCAGATCTACACCCGCCTCAGCCGGGACCACCTGCGTGCGGCCTACGAGGGCGCCCACCCGCGGGCCGGGGGCGTCGGGGCCAGGTAGGATTCGACGGATGCCCAGCGATGCGCCCACCGACGCCACCGACATCGACTACCGCGGCCTCCTGCAGTTGGAGCAGGAGCAGCTGCGCGCCGAGCTGTCCGAACTCGGCTTCGACGACGGTCGTACCGGCCTGGACTACGACGCCAACTTCGCCGACACCAGCCAGGTCACGGCGGAGCGCGGCGAGGCCGAGGCGCTGGCCGGCAAGCTGAAGGACTCCCTCGAGGAGGTCGCCGCCGCCATCACCCGGCTCGACGAGGGCACCTACGGCACCTGCGAGGTGTGCGGCGTGGACATCAACCCGGCCCGCCTCGAGGCGATGCCCGCCACCCGCTTCTGCATCGACCACGCCAACCGGTCCTGAGCGGGCCGTCCCGTGACACCGTGGGACCCACGCGGGTCCGGGGCGCGTGGGCGGCGGCGGTTCCAGCTGGATCGGAACACCACGATCATCATCGGCGTCGCCGTGGTGCTGATCGGACTGATCATCTGGAAGCACAAGCTGTCGAGCGCCCAGCTGATCTACTTCTGCGTACTCGTCCCGTCGATCATCCTCCACGAGCTGTCCCACGGGGTGGTGGCGCTGGCCTTCGGCGACCCGACGGCGAAGAGGGCGGGACGGCTCAGCCTCAACCCCATCCGCCACGTCGACCCGGTGGGCACGCTGCTGGTGCCCGCCGTCCTCACCCTGTCCGGCATCGGCGCCTACGGGTGGGCCAAGCCGGTGCCGGTCATGACCTCGAACCTGCGCAGCCCGCGGAACCACACCGTGCTGGTGTCGCTGGTCGGGCCGGTGACGAACTACGTCCTCGCCGCGCTGATGGGGGTGGGGTTCGTGGCCACCGGCGGCCGGGCGTTCCTCCTGACCGGGGAACCGATGTCCCTCCTGCAGGAGATCTTCTTCTACGCCGGGATCGCCAACATCGTGCTCGGAACCTTCAACCTCATACCGTGCCCACCGCTCGACGGGGCCGCCGTGCTCGAGCGCTTCCTGCCCGAGCACCTGCTCCCCGGCTACTACAACCTGCAGCCGTTCCTGATGTTCCTCCCGTTCATCCTCATCCTGATGTTCCACGGCGCCTGGTCCTCGCTGATCGACCATCTCATCGTCTGGTGGGAGCAGCGGCTGGTCTGAGCCCTGGTTCCGACTGCCTGCCACGCCCCCCCCGGGGGCCGACGAGTAGCGTCTGGGACGCCAGACCGTCGGGCGGCCGACCGCCCCACGGTGACCGGCCGGAGGAAGTCCGAGGGAAGAAGGAGAGGAGTGCAGACCATCGCCACGGTGGCACCGCCCGAGCGCAGCGCCCGCTCCCTGCCCCTGTGGACCGTGGTCGGCTCGGCCGGCTCGGTCGGCATGGTGCTGACGGGGAGCACCATCGGCTCGGTACCGCACCCGGTGGCGGACCACTGGTGGTTCACCGTGCCCACCGGAGCGGGCATCGGCGCCCACCTGGCGTTCTATGCGTCCGTCGCCCTCCTGGTGGGAGGCTGGGCCGGGATCGGCATCCACGCCTACCGGGGCGGGCTCACCGTGCCCGTGGCCTGGGTGGTCCTGGCCGCCTGGGCGGTCCCGCTGCTCCTCGGTACGCCGCTGTTCAGTCGGGACCTCTACAGCTACGTGGCCCAGGGCAGCTGGCCCGGCTCGGACTCGATCCGTACCACGTGCCGCCCTCGGCTCTCGGGCAGGGCGAGGTGCTGTCGTCGGTGGCCACGGTGTGGCAGCACACGGTGTCGCCCTATGGGCCGCTGTTCGTGGCGCTGACCCGGATCTGGTCGTCGCTGGCGGGAACCTCCCTGGTCGCCCAGGTGATGCTCTTCCGGGCCGCGGAGCTCGTCGGTGTCGTGCTCATGATGGTGTCGCTCCCCACGCTCGCCCGGCGGCGCGGTACCGACCCGGGGCTGGCGTTGTGGTTGGGGGTCCTCAGCCCCCTGGCCCTCCTCAGCTTCGTCTCGTCGGGCCACAACGACGCCCTCATGGTGGGGCTGATGCTGGCCGGACTGGTCCTCGGCACCGGGGACCGACTGCGCTGGGGTGTGGCCCTGTGCGCCGTGGCAGCCACCATCAAACTGCCCGCCGCCGCCGCCATCGTGTTCCTGGTGGCCGACGAGTGCACGAGGGTCGAGGCCGCTCGGCGGGTGCGCGTGATCGCCGAGTCGGCACTCATCACCGTCGTCGTGGTCGCCGGCATCACCTGGGGTGCCGGGTACGGCTGGACGTGGCTCGGACCCACCGCCCTCCACGTCCCGACGACGCTCCGCGTGCTGATCACCCCGGTCGTGTCGGTGGGCACCTTCCTCTACGGGGTCCTGCACCTGGTGGGCGTCCCCGTGGCCCGGTCCACGATGATCTCGGCGGCGCAGGCCGTGGGCAGCGCTGTGGCGGTGGTGGCGGTGGTGTGGATGGCTCTCCACACCCGGGGTCGGGACGCGCTGGCCCTGCTCGGGCTGTCCCTCCTCCTGTTCGTCGTCCTCAGCCCCACGCTGTGGCCGTGGTACCTCACGTGGGGGATCGCCGTACTGGCCGCCACGGCCGCCCAGCGCTCCCGATCGCTCGCCGTCGTGGCCGCGCTCGCCATGCTCGTGGTGGGGGCGGGCGGGACGCCGCTGATCAACGGGAACGCCTACTGGCTGACCGGAGCGGTCCTGCTGGGAGCGGCCGTATGGTTCGTGGCCTCGGGGGCGTGGCGCACGACGCTGGAAGGAGCGAACGGTGACCGTTGACGCCGCGTCAGGACCCACGGCAGGGCCAGCACCGGCGCACGCGGCGGAGGGCGACGACACCTCGACCCCGTCGGGAGCGGTGACGGCGGCCACACCGGTGGAGGCATCGGGGACCGGGGTCGACACGCCCACCCCGGGACGGTGGATCCCGGGCACCGCACTGCTCGTCTACCTCGCCTGTCGGGTGGCGACCGTGGCCGGGGTCGCCGTGGTCGACCTGTTCGCCCACGACAGCCTCCTCCACCGGCTGGAGATCTGGGACGGGTCGTGGTTCCTGCGGATCGTCCACCACGGGTACCCGGCGCACCTGCCCATGGTCGACGGTCACGTGACCTCCAACGCGTCGGCGTTCTTCCCGCTGTTCCCGCTGATCGTCCGGGCCGTCGCCGTCACCGGGCTGTCGGCGGGGGCCGTGGCCCTGGCACTGAGTGCGGTGACGGGTGCCACCGCCGTCTACGGCGTGGGCCTGCTCGCCCGGCACCTCGGGGGTGACGGCGCCGGCCGGCGGGCCGCGTTGCTGTTCGCCGTCTTCCCCGGCACGTTCGTGTTCAGCCTTGCCTACTCGGAGGGGATCGCCATCACCTGCGTGTCGATCGGGCTCCTCGCCCTCCTCGGCCGGCGGTGGTGGCTGGCCGGGTTGCTGGGCATGGTCGCCACCGCAGCGTCGCCGGTGGCCCTGGCCTTCGTGGTGAGCTGCGCATGGTGTGCCGGCCGTGCCGTCGTGCGTGAGCGGCGCTGGGTGGCCCTCGTGGCGCCCCTGATGGCCCCGCTCGGGTTCGTCGCCTTCATGGCCTACCTCGCCCTCCACACCGGCCAGCTGAACGCCTGGCGGCTCACCGAGCAGGGAGGCTGGAGGAGCTACCCGTCCTTCTCGTACCCGTTCCGGATCGTGGGGTCGTTCGTCCGCGACCCGCTGGCGCCCACCCTGACGGGACACATCCTCTTCTTCTGCACCGTGGCCGCCGTCGCCGGGATCGTCCTGATGGTCCGCGAGCGACAGCCAGCCCCGGTCCTTCTGTACGGGTTCTGTGCCGTCGGCGCCGCCGCCGTGTCCCAGCCTGTCGGGCTCCGTCCCCGGTTCCTGATGCTGGCCTTCCCGATGGTGGTCGCACTGGCCACGCGGTACGAGGGTCGGGTGCACCGCGTGCTGGTCGCTGCCTCGGCCGTCCTGCTCGTGGTGTTCACCGTCCTCGAGCTGGGCTCCTGGGCGGTGTTCCCGTGATCGTGGACACCGGGACCGGCCACCGCACCGGCTTCCTGTCCGACGAGGGGGGCGACGTGGCCCCGGCCACCGCCACCGCCACCGCCACCGCCGTCGGCCCCGACGCCGACACCGGCACGGTCGTCGCCGGTCAGCTGGTTCTCGTCCAGCGGTGTGCGTGGACCCTGGTGTGGGTCGCCGTGCTGGCGTCCGGCCTCCAGTTCTGGGGGTCTTGGTCGGCGGGTCTGTGGGCAGCGGTCCTGGCCCCACTGCTGGCGGCGCTCGGCATCGCGGGGACCGTCCTGGTGTGGACCGTGCGCCGCCCCCTCGGTCGGACGATGCAGGTGGCCGGTCTGTCGGCCGCGCTCGGTACCGTGGCGGTGACCCAGGGCACCGCCATCCACCTCCGCCACTACTACACGACGGATTCGGCCGCCTTCAACCAGTGGGCGACCCGGCTCCTGCTCGACGGCCGGAACCCGTACACGTCCTCCCTGGCCGGAGCCGCACGGTTCCTCCATCCGGCATCGGCCTACTGGACCTACCAGGTCGACGGCGTCCACACCACGAGCGCCTCCTACCCGGCGGGGTCGTTCCTCCTCCAGGCCCCGTTCATGGCCCTGGGACTGACCCACATGGTCACCGACTGGGTCGATCTCGTGGCGTGGTCGGTGACGGGCCTGCTGCTGTTCGTGCTCCTGCCCGGGGTCCTGCGCTGGCTGGCCCCGATGCTGCTGCTCACCGGCGTGTTCGCCGGGGCGTTCACCAACGGCGGGACCGACGCCCTGTTCGTCCCGTTCCTGGTCCTCGCCGTCTGGCGCTGGGACCGGTTCCCCTCCCGGGCCGTTCCGTGGCTGCCCGCCTGGGTGGGTCCCGTGAGCCTGGGCGTCGCCTGTTCGATCAAACAGACCCCGTGGTTCTGCGTGCCGTTCCTGGTGGCCGGCGTGGCCATCGGGACCCGTCGGGCCGGTGGCCGACCGGCGGTTGCGGCCCTGCGGTACGCGGCGTGGGTAGCCGGCGCCTTCGTCCTGGTCAACGCCGCGTTCATCGCCTGGTCCCCGTCGGCGTGGACCCACGGGACCCTCCTCCCGCTGTATCAGCCCCTCGTGGCCGACGGGCAGGGGCTCGTCACCCTGGCCCTGCACGGGATCACCGGGGGGGTCGTGCTCCCGTGGCTGACCGCCGCCGCCGCCCTCGGCCTGTGCACCCTCCTGCTGGCGTTCGTCTGGTGGGAACCCAGCCTGAGGCGCGCCTGGCTCTTCCTCGTCCCCGTCGCGCTCTTCCTGCCCGACCGCAGCCTGGCGAACTACCTCCTCGATTTCGTCCCGGCGGCCATCGTGGCCGCGGTCAGCATCGCGGCAGTGGGAGGCCCCCCGTCGGTAGGGAGGGTCGGGACGGCCCGTCGCCGCTACCCGAAGCTCCCGATGCTGACCGTCACCCTGTCCGGCGTGGCTGCGGCCGTACTCGTGGCCGTGGCGTTCACCTCGGCTCCGCTGAACGTGACCGTCGACCGAGCCACGGCGGCCGGCACGGCGACCGTGGCGGGTGGCCTGCGCTACGTGGAGGTCGAGGTCACCGTGCACAACACGGCCGACAGGGCTCTGCTCCCGCGCTTCATGGTGTCCTCGGGAGGCGGCCACCCGAACGGGTTCTGGCGTGCCGACGCCGTCAGGGGTACCTCGCCGGTGCCCCCGGGCGCCACGACGGAGTTCGTGCTGCGACCGCCCCGGTTGACGTGGGCCCCGAGCCAGGGCGCTCGCTGGCTGGTGGAGGCGTACACCACGTCGCCCGACGCCCTGTCTACGTCGTCGCTGCAGTACTGGTCGTTGGGGATCGTGGGGCACTGAGCCCCGGCGTCCGGCGCCGCCTGCCCCGTCGGACGGTGAGCAGCACGGCGATCCCCACGAGGAACAGCACCGTGAGCGCGAAGAAGGCGTCGCCGGCCACGAGCGTCCATCCGTGCTCGGTGAACTGGGCGCCCGGGGCGGACGGCACATGGTTGATCGGCGCCCACCACAGGACCAGCGCTCCCGCCGCGGCGTAGAGCGGGCCACCCGCCGGCCGGTCGGGCGCCACAGCCAGCCACAGCACGATCGGCACGCACCAGACCATGTGGTGCTCCCAGGTGATGGGCGACACCACCATGCCGGTGGCCGCGCTCACCAGGATCCCGAGGAAGGGCGAGGAGTCCCGCCACGCCCACCGGGCCAGAGCGATGCCGGCCACGAGCACCAGCACGGCGACACCGTCCACGGCGATTGGCGAGACGAGCCGGTGCTCGTAGCGGTCGACCGCCGCCAGGAGACTCTGGTTCAGGTAGAAGGCGGGATCCCCCACCCGGGAGGCGTCGGTGGCGTACCGGGTCCAGTACGACCACGACACCGCCGGATCGACGGCGGCCGCCAGGAGCGTCGCCACGGCGAAGGTGACCACGGAGGTCACCGCCGCCCGGGTCCGGCCGGTCACGAACAGGAAGGGGACGAACACGAGGGGAACGAGTTTGACCGCCGCGGTGAGTCCCACCAGGACGCCGCGGGGGAGCGAGCGCCGGCCGAGCCGGACCGTGGTGGTCAGGTCGACGAGTATGAGGGCGACGAGCACCAGGTTCACCTGGCCGAAGTAGAAGTCGAGGCGGACCGGGTCGAGGAGGAAGGACGGCCCGAGCAGTACCAGCGACCACAGGAGCAGGCCGGTCCGGTCCATCCCGGGCCGGACGGCCCGCAGCGACAGGAGGATGATGCCGTACAGGCTGGCGACGTTGACGACGGCCCACACCGACTGTGCCGCCTGGCGCGGGAGCACGGTGAGGGGCACGAAGGCGAGCGCGGACACCGGCGGGTAGGTGAAGGGCAGTCGCGGGACGTCCGGGAGGGTGACGGAGTACAGGTGCCCGTCGACCACGTGGTGCGCCCCGAGGACGTACACGGCGAAGTCGAGCTGCTCGAGGCCCCAGGTGACGTGCCAGACCTCGGCCGTCAACCAGGCGAGCGATGCGGCCCCGAGCACGGCGAGGAGGACGATCTCCCGGGTCGACCGGGTCCGCCCGGCGTCGGCGCCCCCGGTCACGGGGTCCAGAGCGGCCCGCCCATGGCCATGGCCGCCAGCGTGGCCATGCACAGCGCGGACAGCCCCAGGACGGCCTCGAACCACAGTGGCGGCAGCCTGGCGCCGACGACCCCCAGCAGCGGAAACCCACGGAGTGCCAACCGGGGCGTAACCCCGATCACCGGCGAGATGGCACCGAAGGCCAGCACGGCCACCACGTAGCCGATCCACGTGCTCGGGGGGCGGGCACGGAAGAAGACGACCAGCAGCGCCACCGCCACCAGGGCCGAGACGGCCTTGACCGCATAGTCGGGGTCGGCGAACCAGTGGGTGAGCAGGTGGGCGAAGGAACCGGGGATGCCACCGAAGTAGGTGCCCCCCTGCCAGCCGGCACGCTGGGCACGGAAGTACTCGAACGGCGACCCGGAGTGCACCCACAGATAGGCGAAGAACGTCGCCACCCCGAGCGGGGCCAGGAGGGGGGCGAGGAGGGCGCGCCATTCGCCCCGTCGGCGGATGGCGATGACGGCGGCCACCACGCAGGGCACGATGACCGCGGCGGCGACGGGGTCGGCCGCCGTGGCCACGGCGGCGCTCAGCCCGGCGAGCACCCATCGGCTGCGTCGCAGCGCCAGGAGCGAACAGGCCACGAACAGGATGGTGGCGGCCTCGGAGTAGACGAGGCTGAGCACCACCGCACCGGGGGAGAAGAAGACGAGGGCCGTGCCCCGATCGGCGCCGGTGCGACCGAAGACGTCGTGCAGCATCCACCACACGGCCACGGAGGCGGCCAGACCGAGCAGGAACGTGGTCACCAGCCCCGACACGCTCCACCCGAAACCGGTCACGAAGTGGGTGGCCCGGGTCAACAGCGGAAGGAGGGGGAAGAACCCGAGATCGGACTGGGCGGGGTTGCCGGTGCCGGGTGGGATGTGGTGGACGTACCCGCCCTGGGCGATCTTCAGGTACCACGAGCTGTCCCACGGCGTCAGCGTCGCAACCACGGGCTGGTGGGTGTCGGACGCCACCGCCGTGGCGACCAGCAGCATCCCGGCGCGTGATGCCAGGTAGAGGAGGACGGGGCGCAGCGACAGCACCAGGAACCGCCGGGTGGGGGAGGGGAGGTGGCCTCCGGTGGCCTCGGGTCCGCCCGCACCGCCCTGTCCCCGGGCGACCGCGTCACACTGCGCCCCACCGACCGTGGCACCGCCGCGTTCGGTGGGTGCGTCGGGATCCGATCCTGTGGGTGTGGGCGCCATCCGGGTCATGCCGGGGCGAGCAGCCCCACCGCACCGGCGGCCCGGGCATAGGTGGCCCCGGCGACCGCCGTGGCCTTCTCGGCTCCCCGGGCCAGCAGGGCCGGCACGGCGCCGGGGTCGGCAGCCAGCTCGGCCCGGCGGACCTGGAGGGGGCGGAGCAGCTCGATCAGCGCCTCGGCCGTGTCCCGCTTCAGGTCGCCGTAGCGGTCGTAGGAGGCGGCCACCGTCTCTGGCGTGCGCCCGGTCGACACGGCGAGCAGTTCGAGGAGGTTGGAGAGCCCGGGCTTCTGCTCGGGATCGAACCGGACCTCGCCGTCGGTGTCGGTCACGGCCTTCTTCACCTTGCGGGTGATCTCGTCCGGTCCGTCGAGCACGTTGACCGTGCCGAGCGGTGAGCTGACCGACTTGGACATCTTCCGATCCGGGTGCTGGAGGTCCATCACCCGGGCGCCCGACGTGGGGATGGCCGCCTCGGGCACGACTAGGGTGTCGCCGAAGCGGTGGTTGAACCGGGACGCCAACGCACGGGCGAGCTCGAGGTGCTGGCGCTGATCGTCTCCCACCGGGACCCGCTCGGCGTCGTAGAGCACGATGTCGGCGGCCTGGAGCACCGGATAGGTGAACAGTCCCACCCGCACGGACTCCTTGCCCTCCCCCTTGGTCTTGAACTGGGTCATGCGCTCCAGCTCGCCCATGGCAGCGGTGCACTCCAACAACCAGGACATCTGCACGTGCTGGACGACATGACTCTGCACGAACAGCGTGCACCGCTCGGGGTCGAGCCCGGCGGCGAGCAAGTCGAGGGCCGTGTCATGGGTGCGCGCCCGCAGGTCGGCCGGGTCGATGTCGAGGGTGAGCGCATGGAGGTCGACCACGCAGTAGAAGGCATCGTGGGCGTCCTGGTCCTCGACCCAGTTGCGGATGGCCCCGAGGTAGTTGCCGAGGTGGAGGTCGCCGCTGGGCTGGATTCCGGAGAGCACACGTGCCATAAGTGCGTCATCGTACGCCCTTGGGCCTGGTCAGCGGGTCCCGGGGAGCCCCGCAGTGTCGGTCCGACGGTGGGCGGTCGTGGCGCATCCGGGTGCCGGGGACCGGCCCGGGTGCAGGGGCGCTCCCGGTGCAGGGGCGCTCCCGGTGCAGGGATGGTCCTGGTGCACGGGGACGGTCCTCCCAGCCGGTAACGTTCCGCTCCGTGGCCGCAACCGTCTCCATCCCCGCCTACGAAGGGCCGATCGAGGCCCTCCTGCAGCTGGTCACGGCCCACCAGGTCGACATCTTCGATATCCCGCTGGCCGAAGTGGTGGACGCCTTCGTGGCCGAGGTCGCCTCGTGGGAGGAGGTCGACCTCCCCGTCCTGTCGGAGTTCCTGGTGGTGGCGGCCGTGCTCATCGAACTGAAGTCCCGCCGGCTGCTGCCCGGAAGCGGCGACGTGGAGCCCGACGAGGAGCTCGTCGGGTGGGAGGAACGGGACCTGCTGCTCGCCCGGCTCCTCGAGTGCCAGGCCTACGCCGCCGCCGCCGACGGGTTCGCCCTGCTGATCGAGCAGGCGGCCCGCTCCGTGCCCCGCACGGCGGGTCTCGACCCCGACCTGGTCATCCACGCCCCCGACCTCCTGGAAGGGGTCACACCGGACCAGGTGGCCGCCGCCTTCATGCGGGCGACCGCCGAGCGCCCCGCCCCGGTCGTCGACCTGCACCACGTGACCGTCGACGCCGTCACCGTGGCCGACGCCGTGGCCGAGCTGGCCCTTCGGCTGCCGCGCTCGGGGCCCGCCACGTTTCGCGAGCTGACCGGCCACCTCACCTCGCGCATCGAGATCATCGTCCGTTTCCTCGCCCTCCTCGAGCTGTGCAAGCAGGGGAGGGTCTCCCTCGACCAGGGCCACACCTTCGGTGACCTCTCGGTGGAATGGGTGCCCGGCGCCCCCGCCACGGTGTCCGTCGGGTTCGGCCCGACCGACGAGTACGAAGGCTGAGCCATGCCCCTCTCCCCGGAAGCCCGTGCCGTCGAGGCCGTTCTCGTCGTCGCCCTCGAGCCCGTGCCGCCCGGCCTCCTGGCCGAGCTGCTCGAGATCCCCGTCGACCACATCGACCCGATCTGCGACGAGCTCATCGAGTCGTGCCGGACGGGGGGCCGCGGCTTCGAGGTCGTCCGGATCGCCGGGGGCCTGCGGATCCAGACCCATCCGGACCTCGCCCCCTACGTCGAGCGGTTCGCCAACGTGGGGGTGTCGTCCCGCCTGTCCGCCGCCGCCCTCGAGACGCTGGCCATCGTCGCCTACAAGCAGCCGGTCAGCCGGGCCCAGGTGGCCGCCCTGCGCGGGGTGAACGTCGACGGCGTGGTCCGGCTGCTCGAGCACCGGGGCTACATCACCCCGGTCGGCCGGGCCGCCGGCCCCGGTCAGGCCGTGCTGTACGCCACGACGGACGCCTTCCTGGAGCGACTGGGACTGGACCGCCTCGACCAGCTCCCGCCGGTGGAGGACCTGCTACCCGGACCCGAGGCCCTGGCCGAGCTCGAGGAGCAGATGCGCCCGGTCTCCGATGCCTGAGGGCGACGGGCACGGACGCGACCAGGGACAGGACCCCGAGGCGCCGGTACGGGAGGCGCCGGGCACACTGCACGCGGGCGAGCGACTCCAGAAGGTGCTGGCCCGGACGGGCGTCGGCTCGCGGCGGGTGTGCGAGGACCTGATCGTGGACGGCCGGGTCACGGTCAACGGGGAGGTGCCGGTGCTCGGACGCCGCGTGGACCCCGAGGTCGACGTCATCGAATTGGACGGTGTCCCCCTGCCGGTGCGGCCCGGTCTGGTCCACTACCTCGTCAACAAGCCCATCGGCGTGGTCTCCACGGCCGAGGACACCCACGACCGGACGACAGTCGTGTCGCTGGTGCCCCCCGAGCCCCGGGTGTTCCCCGTCGGCCGGCTCGACATGGACTCCGAGGGTCTGATCATCGTCACCAACGACGGCGAGCTCACCCACCGGCTCACCCATCCCTCGTACGGCGTGCCGAAGGAGTACCTGGTCCAGGTGGACGGTGAGCCGTCTCCCGGTGACGTACGCCGGCTCAGGGAGGGTGTCGAACTCGAGGACGGGATGACGGCACCGGCCCGGGTGGCCGTCGTGGCCCCGTCGCTCCTGCGGATGGTCATCCACGAGGGGCGCAATCGCCAGATCCGCCGGATGTGCGACACCGTGGGCCACCCGGTGACCCGGCTGGTCCGCACCCGCATCGGCCCCCTGGCCGACCCGTCGCTGACCCCCGGCTCCTACCGACCGCTCACGTTCGACGAGGTCCGGGGCCTGGCTGCGGCGGCCGTGGCCGCCGACGGCATCGATGACGCCGACCGGAACGCCCCCGGTGGCCGGACCGGTCCGGCGGTCGACGCGCCGACCCCTGGGTAACATGCCTGCCTGATGCCTGCCACCCTTCGAGCGATCCGCGGCGCCACCACCGTCGACGTGGACACCCCCGACGCCGTCACCGAGCGGGTGGTGACGCTGCTCAGCCGCATCATGGAGCGGAACGGCCTGGTGGAGGATGACATCGTCTCCATCCTGTTCACGGCGACCGAGGACCTCGTGTCGATCTTCCCGGCCACGGCCGCCCGCACCGTGGGCCTTGGTGCCGTGCCCCTGATCTGCGCCCGCGAGCTGGCGATCGTGGGCTCGGTGCCGCGCTGCGTGAGGGTCATGCTCCACGTCACCACCGGCCGCCCGAGGGACGAGATCATCCACGTCTACCTCGAGGGCGCCCAGGGACTCCGTGACGACCTCCCCGGCTGACGGACCCGCGGACGCCCCGGGACCGCAGGCCGGGCCATGATCATCGGCACCGGCCTCATCGGCGGGTCGGTGGGCATGGCGCTCCGGGCCCGGGGCTGGCACGTGACCGGCACCGACGTCACCCCGGGAACAGCGGCCCGTGCGGTCGAGCTCGGCGCCCTCGACGCCGAGGGGGAAGACCGGGGCAGCGACCTCGTGGTGGTGGCGACACCGGTGCACGTGACCGCCGGGATCGTCGCCGACGTGCTCGGCGGTGGAGGTTGGAACCCGGACGCCGTGGTCACCGACGTGGGGAGCGTCAAGGGCCCCCTGGTGGCCGCCGTCGACCGCCCACGCTTCGTCGGTGGGCACCCCATGGCCGGGAGCGAGCAGGTCGGCGTGGAGGGTGCCTCGGCCGAGCTGTTCGTCGGTGCGACCTGGGTCCTCACGCCGACACCCTCCACGGACCCCGCCGCCTACGCCCAGGTGCGTACCGTGCTCGCCGAATTCGGGGCCAACGTGGTCGCCCTGGACCCGGCCGAGCACGACTCGCTGGTCGCCGTGGTCTCCCACGTGCCCCATCTCACCGCCGCCACCTTGATGGCACTCGCCTCCGACCTGGGTGAGGAGCACGGCGCCCTGTTACAGCTGGCCGCCGGTGGATTCCGCGACATGACCCGCATCGCCGTGGGCCAGCCCAGCATCTGGCCGGGCATCTGTGACGACAACGCGACAGCCATCGTCGACACGCTCGACCTGCTCATCGACGCGCTCGGTGCCATGCGCCGCCGGGTCGCCGAGCGCGACCACGGCTCGTTGCTGGAGGTGCTCGAGAGGGCCGCCACCGCCCGCCGGGCCATGAGCGAGCGGGCGCCCCGGCCCGAGGAGCTCGTCGAGGTCCGGGTGCCCGTCCTCGACCGTCCGGGCACGTTCGCGGAGATCGCCGTGCTCGCAACGGAGCTGGGCATCAACATCTACGACGTCGAGATCGCCCACTCGGTCGAGGGCGACCGCGGCGTTCTGGTGGTCGTCATCGATGCCGAGTCGGCGCCCACGTTCTCCGGCGCGCTGGCGGCCAAGGGCCACCGTTCGAGCACCTCCCCGGTCGGGACGGTCCGTTGACCGGCGTAGGGAACGGGACCAGCGTGGTCGTCGGCGGTCGCCCGCTGTCGGGATCCACCACGGTCCCCGGTGACAAGTCGATCTCGCACCGGGCGCTGCTGCTCGCCGCGCTGGCCGAGGGGACCTCGGTGCTCACGGGGCTCTCCGACGGGGACGACGTGGTGCGCACCCGTCGGGCCGTCGAAGCGCTGGGAGCGGGGGTCGACAGCGACCCGACCGGTGGGGCCGTCGCCGTCACCGGGGGGCGCAGCCGACTGGTCGCCCCCTCCGCCGAGATCGACCTCGGCAACTCGGGTACGGGCATGCGCCTCCTGACCGGCGTGGTCGCCGGTCTCCCCGGGGTCACCCGCCTGACCGGTGACGCCTCGCTCTGCTCCCGACCGATGGACCGGATCGCCGGCCCGCTCGGACTGATGGGTGGCGACGTGTCCGGGGTGGGGGAGCGCTGCCTTCCCCCGCTGACCGTCACCGGTGCCCGCCTCTCCGGCATCGACTACACCCCGCCGATGGCCAGTGCCCAGGTCAAGGGCGCCGTCCTGTTGGCCGGGCTCGACGCCGACGGTGAGACGATCGTCCGCGAGGCGGTCGCCACGCGGGCCCACACCGAGGAGATGCTGGCCGAGAGCGGAGCGACGGTCTCCGTCGAACCGTGGCAGGAGGGACGTCTCGTCCGGCTCCGCCGCAGTGCGCTCCGCCCCGTCGACCGGATCGTGCCCGGGGACCCGTCCCAGGCCGCGTTCTGGGCCGTGGCCGGCGTGGTCGTGCCCGGCAGCCTCGTCACCGTCGAACGGGTCCACCTGGGCGCCGAGCGCATCGGGTTCGTGCACGTCCTGGTGCGCATGGGGGCGTCCGTGGTCCTCCACGACGACGGCGAAGCCACGGGGTCGATCACCTCCGCTCATTCGGGCCTCGTCGGCACGACGGTCGAGTCCGCCGAGATCCCCTCCCTGGACGAGGTGCCGATCCTGGCCGTCGCCGCCCTGGTGGCCGAGGGGCCGACCCGGTTCCGCGACGTGGGCGAGCTCCGGGTGAAGGAGTCCGACCGGCTGGCCGGCACCGTGCGCCTGGTCGAGGCCTTCGGTGGATCCGCCCGGGTCGAGGGCGACGACCTGGTCGTGGACGGTGGGACCACCCCCGCCGCCGGCGAGGTGGATGCCGAGGGCGACCATCGGATGGCCATGGCCGCCGCCGTGGCTGGGGCCGCCTGCACGGGAACGGGCACCACGGTGATCGACGGTTGGGACTGCGTGGCCACCAGCTACCCGGGGTTCACCGAGACGCTGGACCGCCTGACGGGGCGTGCCCCGTGAACCCGGGGGGCGACCCCGTGGTGGTCGCCATCGACGGTCCGGCGGGATCGGGCAAGTCCACCCTGTCCCGGGCACTGGCGGAGCGCCTCGGGCTCAAGCGCCTCGACACCGGCGCCATGTACCGGTCGGTGGCCTGGGCCGTGCTGCAGCGCGGGGTGGACCCGGCCGATGCCGCATCGGTCGCCGAGGTGGCGCGGCGGCTCGTCGTCGACGTCGGCGACCGTGTCGTGGCCGACGGGACCGACATCACCGAGGCCATCCGGGGACCCGAGGTCAGCGCCACCGTGTCCTCCGTGGCCGCCAACCCCGCCGTCCGGGCCGTCATGGTCGATGCGCAGCGGGCCTGGGTGGCCGCCCACGGCGGGGGAGTGGTCGAGGGTCGCGACATCGGCTCCGTCGTGCTGCCCGATGCCACGCTGAAGCTCTACCTCGACGCCGCACCCGAGGTCCGGGCCGCCCGGCGGGCCGAGGAGGGCGCCGAGGCAGTGGCCCTGCGGGACCGGCTCGACAGCACCCGGGCGACCTCGCCACTGGGCCGACCCGACGGTGCCCGGGTCATCGACACCGGCGCGCATAGCGTGGAGGAGATCGTGGACCAGGTGCTGACGTGGCTGTGAGCCCGGACGAGGGGACCGCCTCCGCCGGCGGAGCTGTGGGCGACACCGGGGCGCCGCTCGACCTCGACGTGCGGGTGGACACGAGCTTCACCTCCGTGTACCGCTTCCTGCGGGTCCTCGTCCGCCTGCTCAACGCCGTCCTGTTCCGGACGTCGGTCAACAACCGCCAGGTGGTACCGGCCGAGGGCGCGGTCATCATCGCCCCCGTGCACCGGTCCTTCATCGACTTCTTCGTGGCCTCGGAGGTCACCGACCGCAAGCTGCACTACATGGCCAAGGACTCCCTCTGGAGGAACGCCAGGCTGGCCCGCATACTGCCGGCGGTCGGGGCCTTCCCCGTGCATCGGGAGTCGGCCGACCGGGAGGCGATGCGCCGGGCCCAACAGGTGCTCGACGCCGGTGAGGTGCTGATCCTGTTCCCCGAGGGCGAGCGCCGGACCGGTCCGGTGGTCCAGGACCTCCACGAGGGGGTGGCCTTCCTGGCCGCCCGCACCGGGGCGACGGTCGTGCCCGTCGGGATCGGAGGCTCGGCCTCGGTGATGCCCAAGGGCAAGCGGATCCCACGGCCGCGTCACATCCACCTCGAGGTGGGCCAGCCTCTGGCCGCCCCGGAGCGGTCCGGAAGCGGCCGGGTGCCCCGCAGCCGGATCCACGAGATGACCGAGCGGTTGACGGTGTCGCTCCAGGACCTCTACGACCGGTCGGTCGAGGTGACGGGGCGCTACTGAGGCCCAACGTGGTGGACACGGTGGCCGTGGGCAGGTGGCGGCTCAGCGACGGGTGCGGTTGCCCAGGGTCACCCGGACCCACGTGGTCAGGATCACCCTGGCGTAGTTGAACCCGAAGACGAGGTTGCCGCCCTTCTTCGAGGAACCCGATGCCCGGGGGTGCCACATCGTGGGCCGCTCGGTGATGCGCCAGCCCCGGCTCGACGCGGTGATCACCACCTCTGCCGTCTGGTACTGGTCCTGGACCAGGTGGGGGACGATGTCGTCCAGGACGTCGACGCGGAAGGCCCGGTAGCCGTTGGACGAGTCGGTCAGCCGCTGCCCGGCGATGGCGTTGATCGCCCAGGCGTAGACGGTCACCCCGGCCCGACGGAACCGGTCGGTGGTCCGGTCGGTGCCCAGCCGCCGCGAGGCGATGACGACGTCGGCCGTGTCGTCGAGGAGGGGCTCGAGCATCGTGGGCAGCTCCGCCGGGTCGTTCTGCCCGTCGGCGTCGAGGGTGACCACGTAGCGGGCCCCGAGGGCGGCGGCCAACCGGTAGCCGAGGCGGAGCGCAGCTCCCTGTCCCAGGTTCACCGGCAGGACGCACGTGAACACGCCGGAGTCGAGGGCCACCCGCGCCGTCCCGTCGGTCCCGCCGTCGACGACGACCAGTGTGGAGACCTCGAGGTCGCCCACCAGGGTGGGCATGGCCTTCAGGACGGCTCCGATGTTCGCCTCCTCCTCGTAGGCGACGACGAGGGCCACCACCGGGCCGAACCCGAGGTTCGGGTAGCGGGCGGCGAAGTCGGCGCCGGCCTGGTCCATCACGTAGTCGATGAGGCGGTCCGACCGTCGGGCCGCCCTGCTGTCGGGGAGGGTCAGCCACCGGTGGCGCTGGGTGGGCGCCATCAGAAGACGTGGGGCCTGGCGAAGACGGCCCGGACCACGGGCTCGAAGTGGGTCAGGGGCTCGGTGGGGTAGTCGGGGTCGAAGCTGGTCTGGTCCCACTCGTCGGCGAACCGCTCGGCCAGCGGGTACCAGGACTGTTCCCGGTGGTTGTCCCTCAGGTCGGGGTCCATGTCGAAGTGGTGGAAGTAGTGCCGACCCTGGAACTCCTGGTGGTAGAGGATGGCCTGGACCACCTCGTCCCGGACGTAGGGACGGAGGATCTCGGCGGCGATGCGGGGATGGTTGGGGACCGAGACCGCTTTGCCGATGTCGTGGCAGAGCGAGGCGACGACGACCTCGTCGTCGGCGCCGGCCCGCTCGGCCCGGGTGGCGGTCTGGAGGGAGTGGGTCAGCTGGTCCACGGCGAACCCGTCGACCACGTCCGCCAGGGACCCGAGCAGGTCCAGCACCCGGTCGGCCACCCGGCCCTGGTTCCTCGCCGTCTCGGCGCCGATCGCGGCCCACTGCTCGGCGGTGGACGTGTCCATGCTGGTGAACGACTCGGAGGAGGGTCGGGCCGTGGGCGAGGTCGTCATGGTGTCATTCTCGCGCCAAACACGTGACTGGATGGTCAGCGGGGCACGACCTACGCCAGGGCGGCGATCTGCTCGAGCACGGCGGCGGCGGCCGTCGACCGGTCGTCCGCCAGCACGCGCGCCCGACCGCCCCGTCGGCGTCGGCGCCCGGCTCCGGCGCTCCGTTCAGGAGGCCGACGACCGCCTCCAGACCGCGCAGGAGCTCGCGGAGTTCCGGCGGGGGTGGGAAGTACTCCTCCTCGACCGTGACCGCCGAGCTCTCCACACCGGAGACCGGGGCCAGACGGGCCACCACGGCCTCGACCAGGGACTCGGGCGCCGACGCACCGGCGGTGACGCCGACCGTGCCGAACAGGTCGTCGGGAAGTTCGGAGGCATCGTTCACCCGGACCACCCGGGGGCAACCGAAGGCCTCGGCCACCTTGGCCAGGGCCACCGTGTTGGACGAATTTTCCGAGCCGATGACCACCACGGCGTCGCACCGGCCCGCCAGCGCCTTCAGGGCGGCCTGGCGGTTCGTGGTGGCGAAGCAGAGGTCGCTCCTGTTGGGCATCCACAGTTCGGGGAACCGCTCGCGGGCCCGGTCGACGATGCCGGCCCATTCGTCGTGGCTGAGTGTCGTCTGGGCCAGCAGGGCGACCATCGGGGTGCCCCCGTCCGCACCCGACGGCAGGTCGACGTCGTCCACGTCCTCGGCGCGCTCGAGCAGGCGGACCGAGTCGGGGGCCACCGCCATGGTGCCGACGGCCTCCTCGTGCCCGTGGTGGCCCACGTAGAGCACGGTGTAGCCCTTGCGGGCCCGGACCTTGAGCTCGTGGTGGACCTTGGTCACCAGGGGGCACACGGCGTCGACCACGACCCGCCCGTGGGTCCTGGCCTCCTCGACCACCTCGGGTGCCGAACCGTGGGCCGACAGCATCAGCGGGGCCCCGGCGGGCACCTCGGACACGTCGTCCACGAATACCACGCCCTGGGCCACGAACTGGTCGACGACATGACGGTTGTGGACGATCTCGTGGTAGCAGTAGACGGGCGGCTCGAATACCCGCACCATCCAGGCCAGGGCCTTGATCGCCTTCTCCACACCTGCGCAGAACCCACGGGGCTCGGCCAGGATCACGCGTTCGACGGGCACGCCCCCAGGCTACCGGCGACCGCAACGTGCACCGGTTCGACCCCGGGCCGCGGTGACCAGGGGGGTGCGGGCCGCAGCGGGCCGGGGGCGCAGGCGGGACCGCCGGTCCCACCGGGTAGCCTGGTGGACATGTCGGCGCCCCGAGTGACGACGGCCCCGAAGGTGGTCGCCGTCACCGAATCGTCACCGGCGGCGCTGTCCGGACTGCGGTCCGGGGACGAGCTCCTCTCGCTCAACGGCCGTTCGCCGCGTGACGTCATCGAATACAGCCTGCTCGTGGACGAGCCCGAGCTGGACCTCGTGGTCCGGCGAAGAGGGCTGCCCGAACCGCTGGCCGTGACCGTGCGCAAGGAGCCCGGTGAGCCCCTCGGCATCGAGGTCTCCTCGGCGGTGTTCGACCGGGTCCGCACCTGCGACAACCACTGCGAGTTCTGTTTCATCCACCAGCTACCGAAGGGCATGCGGCGCAGCCTGTCGATGAAGGACGACGACTACCGCCTGTCGTTCCTCTACGGGAACTTCACGACCTTGACCCGGTTCACCGAGATGGACCTCGAGCGGGTCCTGACCGAGCGGTTGAGCCCGCTGTTCGTCTCGATCCACGCCACCGACCCCGACGTCCGGTCGGGGCTGCTCCGCAACCGGCGGGGGGCCACCAGCCTGCGCTGGTTGAGCGCCCTGCTCGACGGCGGCATCGAGGTCCACGGCCAGATCGTGGTGTGCCCCGGCCGCAACGACGGCTCCGTCCTGGAGGACACGCTGGCCGGCGTGCTCGACCGCTACCCGGGCCTCGCCACGGTGGCCTGTGTGCCGCTCGGTGTGAGTACGTTCTCCCACGAGGACGCCATGCGCCCCCACACCGTCCAGGAGGCGGAGGCAGTCTGCGACCTCGTGGAGCGGTGGCAGCTGGTCTTCCTCGAGTCGGTCGGACGGAGGATGGTCTACGCCGCCGACGAGTACTACCTGATGGCCGAGCGGGCCTTCCCGCCCGCGGGCACCTACGAGGGGTTCCCCCAGCACGAGAACGGACTCGGCATGGCCCGGGCCTTCGAGGCCGCCTTCGGCGGCGACGAGCACGCCGCACTCGGGGTTCGCCCCGGCTTCTTCGCAGCCGTGGACGGCGCCCCGGCCGCCGGCTACCGTGCTTCCCGGCAGGCTCCGGGCGTGACGGGACCCAACGCTGACCCGCCCGCCACCTCAGGACCAGGCGGCACCCCGCCGATCGCCGTCCTCACCGGTGAGTACGGTGCCAGGGTGCTCGCACCCCTGATCGACTCGCTCGGGCGCGACGACATCCGCCTGGTCCCGGTGACGAACCACTTCTTCGGGGGCAACATCGGCGTCTCCGGGCTGTTGACCGGTACCGACCTGACCACCGTCCTCGCCGGCGAGCCCGAGGGCCACCGTTACCTGCTTCCGGACTCGTGCCTCTCCGAGGGCCGATTCCTCGACGATCTCACCGTCGGTGACCTGCCCCGCGCCGTCGAGGTCGTCCCCACCGACGGCCTGTCGCTCCGGCGGGCCCTCGAGGGCCCGGCCTCGACCTGCGCGCCGTCCGCAATGACCCCGACCCGGGTGCCGGTCACCCTTGGAGCCCCCCGATGACGCCGCCGAAGCACGAGGCCCCCGAGCGCACCCTGCCGCTGGTGGTCGTGGCCGGTCGGCCCAACGTCGGCAAGTCCACCCTGGTGAACCGCGTCGTGGGTCATCGGGCCGCCGTGGTCGAGGAGCGCCCGGGCGTCACGCGCGACCGCAAGGAGCTCGAGGCCGAGTGGTGCGGGCACCACTTCACCGTCGTCGACACCGGTGGGTGGCTGGCCACCGACGACCCGCTCGATGCGCAGGTGAGCGCCCAGGCCGAGCGGGCCATCGAGGAGGCGGACGTCATCCTCTTCGTGGTGGACGTGACCGTGGGGCTCACCGACGAGGACCTCGACGTGGCCCGGGTGCTCAAGCGCTCCAGGCGGCCGGTCCGGGTGGTCGTGAACAAGGTCGACTCGGACCAGCGGGAGGCCGACGTGTGGGACGCGCTGTCCCTCGGTCTCGGCGACCCGTGGCCGGTGAGCGCCCTGCACGGCCGGGGCACGGGCGACCTGCTCGACGACGTCGTGGCGGCGCTGCCGGACACCTCCCGTGCCGACGAGCCGACGGCGCCGGAGTCGGAGGATGAGGGCGACGAGCCCGGGCTCGTCGATCTCGTGGGTACCGCCGAGACGGATGGGAGTGTGCCCCGGGTGGCGCTCGTGGGGCGGCCCAACGTGGGCAAGTCGACCCTCTTCAACCGGCTGGTGGGCGACGAGCGCTCGGTCACCCACGACGCCCCGGGCACCACTCGGGACACCGTCGACACCATCGTGGAGACGCCCGAGGGGACGATCTGCTTCATCGACACCGCCGGTATGCGCCGCAAGTCGAGGACCGAGCGCGGCACCGAGTACTTCTCGGTCCTGCGCGCCCTCGACGCCCTGGACCGGGCCGACATCGCCCTGCTGGTCATCGACGCCACCGCCGGCATCACCCACCAGGACCAGCGCCTGGCCGAGCGGATCGGCGCCTCGGGCTGCCCCGTGGTCGTCGTGCTCAACAAGTGGGAGCTCGTGCCCGCCGAGGACAGGGTGGGGATCCTCGTCGACGTGGGGGACCGCCTGGCCTTCCTGGGCGAGGCCCCCGTGCTCAAGGTCAGTGCCCTGTCCGGACTGGGCGTTCATCACATCCTTCCGGCGGTGGCCGCCGCCGAGGAGGCGTATCACTCGCGCATCCCGACGGGCGAGCTCAACCGGGCCCTCAAGTCGATCCAGCTTGCCCACCCGCCGGTCGGGGCGCGCATCCAGTACGGGGTCCAGGGGGCGAACGATCCACCGACGTTCACTTTGTTCACCAACGGACGTCTCCAGCCGACCTACCTGCGCTATGTCGAGCGCGGCCTTCGGGAACGGTTCGACCTGGGTCCGACCCCGATCAAGATCCGGGTGCGTGCGAAAGGGGCGAACGGGGGCGGGGGGCGTAAGCGGTGAGTCGGGGGCGTGAGCGGTGAGTCGGGGGCGTGAGCGGTGAATGTGCCCACGTGGGGGTGCCGTGCCCTGGTGTGAGCAGTGCGACGCCGACCTCGAGCCGGAGGACCTGACCGAGGAGGGCGGGTGCCCGACGTGCGGGACGGAGCCGCTGGCCCACCGCAGGCAGCCCTGGTGGTTCAAGTTCCTGGCCGTGGCCACGGTGATCTACCTCGGCTATCGAACGTTCCAGGGGATCACCTGGGTCGTCCACCACGTCCACCACGGGTGACCCACCGGCTCGACGGCGTCCGTTCGCCACCCGCCGTGACCAGGTGACCCGGAAGGTGAACGGGGAGCGACGGAAAGAGGGGCCGTGGCCTCACCTACCACTAGTGTCCTGTCCGGCTGAAGAGGTTGGAAAGTCGTGATGTCATGCGTCCGCCCCCTCGTTGATGGCGCTGCAGTATCCGGCGAGGCGCTCGAGGATCTGCTCGGCCGTCTTGTGCCATACGAAGGGCTGGGGGTCCTCGTTCCAGTTGTCGCCCCACGCCTGGATGTCGACGGCGAGTTCCTTGGCACTGCAGTGGGCCGACCGGTGCAGCTTCTTGGTGGTGAGCGCGGAGAACCACCGCTCGACGAGGTTCATCCACGTCCCATACGTCGGGGTGAAGTGGAGATGGAACCGGCGGTGACGCAGCAGCCAACGATGGACTTTGGGCGTCTTGTGGGTGGCGAGGTTGTCCAGGATCACATGGACGTCGAGGTCAGCGGGCACCTCGCGGTTGATCTTGTTCAAGAAGGCGATGAAGTCGTTCTGGTTGTGACTGGTCCGGATGTCCGAGATGACGGTGCCACGGGCGATGTCAAGGGCGGCGAACAGATCGACCGTTCCGTTGCGCACATAGTCGTGGGTGGCCCGCTGCGGCGTGGTGGGCAACAACGGCAGAGTCGGTGCGGTGCGGTTGAGCGCTTGGATCTGCGGCTTCTCGTCGACGGCGAAGACCGCCGCGGCTTCGGGCGGATTCATGTACAGGCCGACGAGATCACGGACCTTCTCGATCAGGTCGGGGTCCGGGGACACCTTGAAGCTGCCCTGCTGCCACGGCTTCAGTCCGAAGGCTCGCCAGATCTCCGCCACGGTGGTCTTGGAGATGCCGTGCTTGGCCGCCAGTCCCCGAGTGGACCAGTGGGTGTCCTCGCCCGGTGTGGACTCCAACGTGTCGACCACCACCGCTTCGATGGTCGCATCGGCGATGGTGCGAACCGCCCCGGGTCGGGGAGCGTCTCCAAGACCCTCCAGTCGGTCCACCGCGAACCGGCGTCGCCACTTCGACACGGTCGCCGGATGCACCCGCTCGGCGGTGGCGACCTCTTGGTTGGTCATCCCCTCGGCGCACGCGAGCACGATCCTGGATCGCAGCGCGAGTGCCTGGGCCGAGCTGTGTCGCCGCACCCAACGCTGCAAGGTCTCGCGTTCGGCGTCGGTCAGTTCGATGACAGCTGTCGGACGTCCTCGGGTGGACATGGCACCTCCAATGTTGGCTCACATCGGAGAGCGCGACCGGACGAGGGAAATTCCCGAATCAGCGATACTTCGCGGCTAATCAGCCGGACAGGACACTAGGGTTGCGAACGAGTCCTGCACCTGCAGGGCCGGACGATCCACAACCAGCGGGAATCGCATGCGAACCAGGTCTCTCACCACTCTGGTGGCGAGCGGGGCACTGGCCCTGAGCCTCGCCACCGTCGGCGTCGTCGCCACGTCCGGCGCCGGATCGGCCGCCGCCCGGCCGGCCGGCCGGACCCACGCCGCCAAGCTCTACGACATCTCCATCGGTGACTCGTACTCGGTCGGCTACCAGAACCCGAGCCTGCTCAACTCGACCGGGTTCACCGGCTACGTGGCCAAGAAGGAGAAGATGACGCTCGCCAACTTCGGCTGCAGCGGTGCCACCACCACGTCGATCTTCGACCAGACCGGCTGCCCGACGGCCAACTCGGCCCCCGCCACCTCCGGCGGCGTGGCGTACCCGACCACCGACCAGGTGGACGCGGCCCTGACCTTCATCGCCTATCACCCCGCCCAGGTGGGCCTGGTCACCGTGTCGATCGGTGGGAACGACGTGACCTCGTGTGCCCTCCAGCCGCCGGCGGACGTGGCCGGCTGCGTGCTGGCCGCCCAGTCCACGATCCAGACCAATGTGACGAACCTGGTGACCGAACTGAACGACTACCTGACGGCCAGCAGGGACACCTCGGCCCACATCGTGGGCATCACGTATCCCGACGTCATCCTGGGCGACTGGGTGGCACCGGTCGGCTCGACCGATCCCGCACTGGCCGAGCTGTCGATCTTCGCGTTCGACTCCCTGATCAACCCCACCCTCCACACGGCGTACACCTCGGTCTCCCGCGGGGCCTTCGTCGACGTGACCGACGCACGCTACAAGACGGCCACCCTCGGTGACGACACCGGGTCGTTCACGAGCGCCACGGTCGGGTCCACCACCACCTACAGCTACGTCGGCCCCACCCAGAACCTGAAGGGCTTCTCCAGGACCACGCCGGACGCCGTGGCCGAAGTGTGCGACCTCACCTGGTACTGCAACTCGACCACCTTCGGCGACATCCACGCCAACACCAAGGGTTACGACTTCATCGGCGGCCTCGTGGTGTCCACGCTGGCCTCGCTGTGACCAGCTGACCCGTCGGACCCGACCGGCACGCGACGCAGCCATCGCCCCCGGCCCGTGCCGGGGGCGATGCGCGTCCGGGCGACGATGCCCGTGTCCGCATTCGTGGGATATGCGTCATTGACGCCATCACACGCGGGGTCCACGATGACCACATGGAACGTCGACCCGTCCTCATCGCCGCCTACCCCGGCGTCCAGTCGCTGGACGTCGCCGGTCCCTTCGAGGTGTTCGCCGGTGCCCGACGGGCCGCCGAGGTCTTCGGGAGGACCGCCTCCTACGACGTGCGGCTGGTGTCGGTCGGCGGTGGACCGGTCGTGACCGAGAGCGGGCTGCCGCTCGGCACCGCACCCCTCCCCGGAACCCGCAGCGGGGTGGACACCCTGGTGCTCCCCGGTGGAGGGGGCGTGGCCGAGGCGGCCGAGGACGGGATCCTGGTGGACTGGGTGGCCGCCACCGCTCCGAGGGCCCGCCGCGTGGCGACGGTGTGCTCGGGGACCTTCCTGGCCGCCCGGGCCGGACTCCTGGACGGCCGCCGAGTCACCACCCACTGGGCACGGGCCGACGAACTGGCCCGGCAGTACCCGGCGACCGAGGTGGACCCCGACCCGATCTACCTCCAGGACGGCACGCTGTGGTCGAGCGCGGGCGTGACCGCCGGCATCGACCTCGCCCTGGCCCTCGTCGAGGACGACCTGGGCGGTGACGTCTCCCAGCTGATCGCCCGGTGGCTGGTGATGTTCGTGCACCGACCGGGCGGACAGACGCAGTTCGCCACCCCGGTGTGGACGCCGCGGGCCAAGCGCTCGGCCATCCGGGAGGCCCAGGCGCGGGTCGAGTCCCACCCCGGGGGGGACCACCGGGTGGCGGTGCTGGCCGAGACCGCAGCCATGTCCGAGCGTCACTTCTCCCGTCTCTTCACCACCGAGGTGGGGGAGACGCCGAGCCGGTACGTCGAACGGGTCCGGACCGAGGCGGCCCGCCACGAACTGGAATCGACGCGGGACACACTCGAGGTCGTGGCGGCACGGTGCGGGTTCGGCTCGACGGAGACCCTCCGGCGCGCCTTCCAACGCCGCCTCCAGAGCAGCCCTGACGCCTACCGGCGTCGTTTCGGCCACGCCCGGGCCGCCGATGGGGCGTCGTCGTCCCGTCCGGGCGGACGGCGACCGAGCGAGTTCCGCAACCGAGCCGACCGACCGGACAGGAGTGACCGATGACCGACGACAGCACCGGGCGGATGAGCGTGGCCATCCCGCTCTTCGAGCAGTTCACCGCCCTCGACGCCATCGGTCCCTACGAGGTGCTCCAGCGGATCCCGACGATCGACGTCGTCTTCGTCGGTCACGAGACCGGCGAGGTCCGCAGTGACAACCGGATGCTGGGCATCACGCGTGACGCCGTCTTCGAGGACGTCCCCGATCCCGACGTGCTGGTGTTCCCCGGCGGTTTCGGCACCCGCGCCCTCGAGCACGACCAGCGGGTCCTCGACTGGGTCCGCACCGCGCATCGGTCCACCACCTACACCACCTCGGTCTGCACCGGATCGCTCGTCCTGGCAGCTGCGGGCCTGCTCTCGGGACGGACCGCCACCACCCACTGGTCGACCTATGCCGAACTGGAGCGCTACGGGGTGACGGCGGTGCCGCAGCGGGTGGTCGAGCACCTCGGCGACCGCCTGATCACGTCGGCGGGCGTCTCGAGCGGCATCGACATGGCCCTCCGGCTGGTCGAGCTACTGGTCGACCGGACCGCCGCCGAGGCCGCCCAATTGATGATCGAGTACGATCCCGCGCCCCCTGTCCGTTCCGGCTCCGTGGCAGCGGCCAGCGACGACACCATGAGCCGCGTGATCGAGTACGCCTCGGTAGGACGGCGCTAGGGGGGTAGCCGGTCGGGTCGTGGTCAGACCGGCCGGTCGGGGTCCGAGTCGGATTCGGGTTCGGGTTCGGCGTAGAACTCCACCAGACAGTCCATGGTGACGGCGAGCGGGTTCCACTCCACCTCGGTCCCGTCGAGCGGCGAGACCCGCACGACCGTGTGGAAGGCGTCGGGGTCGACCAGTTGATGGAGCAGGATCCCCTCGGCGACGGCCGAGAGCAGCGAGGCGACGTCGTGGAGCGTATAGGGGGCCTGCACCCTCCATCCGCACGCCTGCAGCCCCAGTCCGTAGAGCTCCTCGTACCGGCCGGTGAGCCGGCGGTTGGTCACACGGAACGACTCGATCAGCCGGTTGTCGGCCGAGGATGTCTGGCTCGCCGCCACATAGGTAACGAGGGCCATCTGGATCGTGGCCGTCGACGTCGACGCCGCCTCGATGTACTGGGCGCACCCGACCCGGATCAGCTCACCGAGCGACGCCCGGCGGAGTTCCGCTGTCGACAGGTCGATCCGCTCGAGGGCGGCGGAGATGGCCTCGTGGGCGATCGACGCCTCCTCGTCACCCTGCATGTTGGCGACGGAGTCGATGACGTCGAGCTGGAATTCCTCCTGGTTCTCCCAGATCCGTCCAATGACCGAGGCGTTGGTGACCCGGATACCACGGGTGGTGGCCACGTGTGCCAGCACCCGTTTGAAGGACAGATGCTCCGCCCCTGTCCCGAGTCCCTCGGTCAGCAGCACCTCGCGCCCGGCCTCGAGGACGATCTCGCGCAGCTCCTCGCGGGGGCGCCGGACCCGGGGTGCCGGGGTGCCGTCGACAGCGTCGTGGGACGCGTCGACCCTGCGGGAGGAATCGGACGCCATGCAACCGGAGGATACAGGCAGGCGCGCCCAAAATGTGTCTTCTGTCAACACTCGGCGACGACGAGTCGGCGCCCGTAGGATCGCCACGTGGCCGAATCCACGGAGCGGATCATCGAGGTGATGCAGGAGCTCATCGATGCGCACCGGTTGGCCCGCGACACCTTGGGCGCCAATGAGGAGGTCCTCGTCGCCGGCCTCGAGGCCATCCGGAGCGGGGCAGGTGTGGTCGAGACCCTGGAAGCGGCGCCGGCGAACGCCCAACGGCGGGCGACCCAGGAGATGCTCGAACGCCTCGTGGCCGCCCGCCACCAATTCCGCCTGTACTTGATCGGGGCGTGCATCGACGCCGGGATGTCCCCCCGGGAGATCGCCGCGGACTGGGGAATCTCCCGCCAGCGGGTCGACCAGTTCGTGCAGGAATTCAAACGTGTGGTCGCCGACTGATCACGACCTCGCTGGAGCGGGGCGGTGCGACGGGGCGGTGCGCGTGACTCGGACCGGTTGCGCCGGGTCTCACCGGGAAGGTCTGCCCGGCTGTCCGAGCTCCGTCCACGGACGCCGTACGTGAGCCACGAACAGGGTCTTCCCCTTCGCGTCGGAGGCGGGCTCCACGCGGGGCAGAGGTGGGTGCGAGGCGGCCGGTAGTCTGAAGCGGAGCTATGGACACGGAGCCAGGAGTCCCACTGATGAAGTGCCGTGAGATCAGCTTCTTCATCGAGCCCGAACTCCTCGAGGCATCGATGGACCGGGTGACGGACGACGTACTGCCTCAATTCCTCGATCTTCCCCACTTCCGCGGGTTCGTCGTCCTCGAAGCCGACCACGGGAACCACCGGCAGGTCCGCGTGATGTCGTTCTGGGATGACCACATGGCCCAATCCGAGGCCGCCTCTCAGGCCTTCATCGAAGCCGTCTACGACATCGTCGGCAGCAATCCCTCCCGAGAGGTGTTCGATGTCCGTGGAGCCTTGCTGATCGATCATGAAGGTCCGCGTCGCGTCGAGATCCCGTAGGCACGCGAGGAGGTGGCCCCCGACGGCTGCGCCCGACCATCGGGCACGTCTCCCGAGCGGATCAAATTGGCGGCGCCGCTCCATCGGGTGCGTCCACCCGATCGCACCCGATGGTCCCCGAGATCGGCGGATACGAAACGTAGGCTTTCGACATGGACGGATTCGACGAGCGCATCGTCGCCGCCATCCGCCAGCTGATCGACGCCAACGCGGGGGCGAAGGCGGAGATCGTCGCGGGCACCGAGGTACTCCAGCGAGGATTGGTGCAACTTGTTGCCGGAGTGGCTCCCTCCGGACGCGATCAAGGCGATCCCCCTCTCCTCGCGTCGGGAGGCCACCCAGGGTGCATTCAAGCGGATGGTCGAGGCGCGCCATGAGCTGCGCCTACAGGCGATCGGCGTGTGCTCGGACGAGGGCATGTCGATGCGCGAGATTGCCGAGATATGGGGTGTCTCCCGACAGAGGGTTGCGCAGTCCCTGGCCGAATTGAGGCAGAGGCGGGAGGCCGACTCGCTCTCGCCCATAGCCGGCCCTGGTAGGTGAACGGGTTTCGAGACAGGTTCGGTTCCAGCGCGAGCCAGGCACGCCATGACCGGTCGGGGAAGTGGCCGTCTGGGGGCCCTCCGTACGGCCATCGTCTCCGCGTCCGGCGACCGGGGCGGACGTCCGGACGGACCGGAAGGATCCAGGGACCGGGTGCGCAGCGAGTAGTGTCGGCGAGGGTCATGTGGAGCGCCTGACGGCAGTGCGTTGGCAGATGACCCCGACGGGACGGGACACCATTCGCAGAATGTGCCCCTGAACAGGGACGGGCTGTGGCGCAGCTTGGTTCAGCGCGCTTGACTGGGGGTCAAGAGGTCCCGGGTTCAAATCCCGGCAGCCCGACTACGGAGGTGCAGGTCAGGGGCAGGGGAGGGGGCGTCCCTGCGCCTCAGTTTGGGGAGTCCCATCCCAGCGCCACCCCCGCCAGTCTTGGTGGACATCCCGGTCAACTCGTCGGGCACGGTGCAGTCGGAGCGGCTCAGGTTGACGGTCGAGTCGGCTGCGGCCTCGGAAGGGTCGTCCCGATATGGGGAGCGAGCTTGGCGGAGCCGATGACCGTGGTGCAGGTAATCGAGGCTGCGGACACGTCGAGCTTCGACCAACCCTTCGCAGCGGCCATACCTGGTGTGGAGGCAATGAGCCCCACCGGAAGTGCGATCACGGAGGCGACCATGATGAGCTTCTTCGTGTGACTCTCGGATTCTGCGAGCCCTTCGGCTCTGCGTCATTGAGCAAGGCGGACCGCACTGGTCGCCGACAGAACCTGCGGGGGGCCGGAGCGCTACATCCACGGACGTGATTCGAGCATGGGGACGCTCGTGAAGGCGGAATCCGTGCCCTGATTGGGAGGCGAGTCCGATTCCGGAAGCACTGGCGGTCACGTGATGCGCCCCGGTGGAGTTCACACGTCCAGCGGTCGGCCCAGGATCGGTCCCTGGAGGAGTGGCATCCCTGATCGCGGTGGACGAGCTGTCGACGGCCGACTTCTTGCCGATCGCAAACAGCCACACTCCGGCACCAGGGGGCCAATCGCATAGTGGGCCTTCGCGCCGAGAGTGACTATTTGGCCCGGTTCTCCCAGACTTCGCAACGTAAGGTCCCGCGGATCGTTGAACATGCCGAGGGCCCAGATCGGGGTGCTCATCATGCAGGGGGTGGGATGACTACCAACACAACGAACTCCGTCGTGTGCGTCCGATGCACTGTGGCGATGCTCGCCGTCGATGCACGTCCACGGCGGGACCCTCGCCTCCACCGGCAGTGGGAGGGAATTGGCCTCCTCTGCCCATTGTGTGCCTGGGCGGTCGATCAGGGCCTGCCCGAGCTGGGACGTCGATAACGTGCTCGACCCCAGTGAAGGAGCTATCCGACGGAATGAGTCGACGTGGCCTCTACCCACGGATCGGCCAGACCACGTGTGTGGAGGTCGCCACCGCCTCGATCCGACCGTCCTTCAGCTGACACAGCCGATCGACACTAGTGCGTAGGAGCCGAGAGGTACTTCGATGGAAGAGGAAGGCGGCGCCGATGGTTGCCACCCTCCATCGAACTCAGGCTGACCTGATCGCTGACGTCGGGGAGTCGGCCATCGTGGTCCTCGCTGCCTGCGATCAACTCGATCAGGCGATTGCCGACCTGCGAGGCTGGATGAACGACGACCCCTGTCCCGATCCGGGACTGACCCGGTGTCTGGGTGGGTTGGTCAGCGCCTGTTCCGACTTGTGGACGTTGATGACCACCGTGGCTCAAATGGCCCCGGCGGGCATGGACGCCGGCTCCACCCACCTGCCCGCTTCGTTCGGCCGCTATGTGGAGGGGCGGGTCGATGCCCTCGCCAATGCCTGGGCCGACATCCGCCGAGTCGGGCTGATCTGACACAGCCCAATCGCCAGAGAATCGAATTGAGCGGATGCGCCGCCGCACCGGCGCTTCGAAGTGCCCCTGAGCTCGCATCGGCTCGGTGACCTTCTGCAACCTAGTCGGAATCGGTGAACGCCCTTGCCAGTGAAGCCGGAGCCTTCCGCAACCATGCCTCGGTGAGGAGCTCTCGGATCAGGTCTGCAGGGGCTGCCGCGATATCGACCGCGACGCACGAGATGCGCTTGCCCCAGTAGACGGGATGACAGGCGTCCGGGTGCGAGGCCGCGGCGGCCAGGATCTCGTGCTCGTCCACCATGATGCGGACACGCTCATCATCAGGGACCGTGGCGAAGATCTTCCCGCGCACCCTGAACGAGCCGATGTCGTGATGGGGCTGCTCCGTGCATTCGGGCAGCGACAGCGCCCAGCCCCGAACATCTGCCATCGTCGGCATGGTCAGGAGTATGCCAGGCAAGCGTCCGACAGCGCCGGGTAGGTGCCACACCTGTCGCCACGCGAATCCATGGGCGCGGACCAACAGTCGTACGGTCGCTGACTGCGGAACGCTCGCCCACCCGGTGTCCTGATCGCAATCGGTCTCGTCGGGAGTGCAGCCGGTACCGCGGTCCGGATGGTGGCTCTCGTGGGTCGGTCGCCCTGGTAGGAATCTGTCACCTGTCCGCTGCAGTTCTAGGCTTCGGACCGGCGGTGTTCGTTTGTTGGTGGTGGATTCGTGGACGGCAGGATCGCCGCGCAGGCCCGTCGCCGAACGGGCCGACAGAACCGCCAGCGGTAGGCTCCGTCGTCACGGCTGCAGGCTGGCCCGGGATTCTGGATCGCGTCCCGTGGAGCCGAGTCATCCACGGCGCCACGGGACGATGTCGTCGCTGCCTCGTGGGCCATTCGGGACCGAAGACCCGGTTCCCCACACCGCCGGGTGGATGGGGCGTCCACCAGGCGGGCGCCAGCATCACCGTCTCGGCGAAGTGCGCCTAGTCAGCGCTCCTCCGGATGACCGCCCAGCTTCCCCACAGGGCCTCACTTTGGACCGCCGACCATGATGATTCCGGGTCCACCTCGGTCAGGGCGTCCAGGATGTCAGTCGTCGGCTGAAAGTACGGCGCCCCTGCACCCAGGGCATTCGACCAGATCAGTGCGCCACTCTGCCCCAGAATCCGCACTGCTTCGGCGGCGAAGAGCGGTCCGTCTCCGATGGCGATCACGCTGAATGCCGCATCGGCGAACGGAAGGCCGCTGGCGTCGGCCTGGATCTGGCAGGCGTGCCGCTGGTGCGACATCATGCTCAGCGACAGATCGGCGCAGATCAGGTCGCCCCAGGCCTCGGCGAGATGGGGCGTGAGAACGCCCGTTCCACTCCCGATCTCGAGGCATCGGGCGTTGAGGGGAGCATCCCCCCGGTCGAGTGCGTCGATGAGGGGCGCAGTGCGGTATCGCCCACGCTCATCCACCCAGTTCGTGGGCAGTGCATCGAATACTTCAGTGGTGAACTCGGCAAGTTCGGGCGTCCAAGCTGACGGATCGCGGAGGACCTCGGCCATCAGACGCTGATTGTCGGGAGCCTCCGGGCGAATCGGCTTCCCATCGGGCGCACCGATGACACGTGGGAGCACAGTTATCCGAGGGTCCACCGTGACCAGTATGAGCTCTGGTCGCCCACATACCAAAGGGGTATCGAGAACGCCGGCAGCGGCGCCCACCCGACGAACTCGTCGAGCGCCCCTTCCTTGGTGTGAGCGATGGTCCGACGACAACGAAGAACGCCGTCGGCCTTCCGGCAGGACGCGTCGGGCAGGCTGAACGTGACCTCTCGCTGCCTCGGAACGGGAGGCTGCGGACAGCGCACTCGGACGATGACGACGGTCATCCTCGACACGGGGCACTGATCGGTTTCGAGCGGAACGATCGGCGAACTGCGTCGATCATCGGCCGAGCGATCGAGCATGGCGATCCGATCGTCGTTCCGGCTGGGTTGGTCGCCTACGCATGGAGGGGCGGGGGCCGTCAGGCGAGGCTCGCCAGGCTCCTTGGGTCTCCATTGTGCGAAGTGCCAGCCTGGGACGACCGTCAGCCCGGGCCGTGGGGCGACTCTGTGGGGTGGCAGCGACCTCGGGGGTCTTCGGTGCTTCCGTAGCCGCCGCCGCGCACGACCGTGGTGCGAAGGTGCCGACGTCTGATCCGGACGATCTCCGCCGTCATGGCAATCGCCTCGACGTGGTGCCCGACTGATCGAAGGCGATCGGCCGAGGTCGGATCGACCGATGTCGGGAACTTGCCCCGTCCCCGCGCAATCCCGGCGCACGTGTGGTGAACGGCGGTCGAGGACGGCTCCGGTGGGTAGTGGTGGCAATCCCGAGGTGCCTCCTGATCAGGTTGGTCATCTGAATTCGCCGGTCGGGGCCTCAGCGTCGAAATTGCCTTGGTACGACCACGGTGAAGAGGTTCCGGGTTCAGATCCCGGCAGCTCGACCAGACGGGCCTCCCCACTTCATGCGGTGGGGAGTCCGAGGCGAAGGTGGCGACGGGGGCGAATCGCTCCGTTCGTCAACCGATGACGGGGAACCGTCGCTCACCGGCCAGGCGGTCGAGCGTCGACTGCATCACACCGGTCAGCTCCTCGTAACAGGCCCGGACGACGAGATCATCGTCGGCTGCCTCGGGCCCGTACCGAGTCGACCAGTCGATCGGTCCACCGAGCTCCACCGTGATCTTCGCCGGAAGCGGCCAGGTGGGAATCCCTCCCGGAACGAGGCCGAACGGTGGGCCGAGCACCAGTGGCATGACCTTGATGCGGAACATCCGGTCGATGCCCAGCAACTTCGCAACCCGCTCTCCGCGCGCCAGCACGATGACGGTCTCGTGGGCGCCGACGGAGACGGCTGGAACCACCGGAACCTGGGTTCGTAGAGCGAGACGGACGACGCCGAGACGATCGGCGAACTCGATGGTGTTGCGCTCCCGCCACGGCCGGAAGACCTCGTAGTCACCTCCCGGGAAGTCGATCAGGATGCCTCCTCCTCGAAGGATGGCCTCCGCCGCAGCCGGTGTCGCTTCCACACCACCGGCACGCGCCATCACGCGGCCCACCCCGGGCAGGCCGAGGAAGAAGGAGTGGAACAGGGCGAAGACGGGCTCGGCTTCACCACGCTCCCGCCACCATGCGGTCAACAGCACGGGGAGGTCCGGAGGCATCTGGCCTCCCGAGTGGTTGCCCACCACCAGAAAGGGGCCGGTCGGCGGCAGCCGCTCGAATCCCCTCACCTCTGCTCGGAAGTAGGAGGCGAAGCGTTCGAGCACAGGCCGGGCGGAACGGAGGAAGGCCGGATCCCTCCATGAGCCGACCGGGGACCCACCGTTGTCGGTGACCTTGACCACGGGTCAACTATGCACCGCGGTCGGGGGAGTGTCGACCGTGTCATGTGGGTGCCACCGCCAGCGTGCAAGGGGGAGGCGGATCCGGCGGGTACCGCCTGGATCCAGCCCGCGGTCGTCGGGAGGCAGAGCCCTCCGGGCCATCCCCTGAGGACGCTGACCGCCCACCCGGGCCAGAGAGGGCGCGGCCCGACCCCGTGGGGAGGTACGGAGCGGGCCGGGGGCAGGTGCACCAGGTGCGCCGGGTCCGCCAGTGTGTGTCGGCCTGCCGGTGGCCCGCCCCTGCTCGACCACCGGCCGGCCGTCACCCCTGCCCGTCCTGCCCCTCGTCCGTGGAGCGAGGTTGCGCCCAAGCTCCCGAACTGGAGACGTTCTACCAAGGCCAGCGCGAACGGGATGTCACGGTTGGGAGAATGATCGACCAACATTGCGTGACAGAGGTGGGCGCCGTCCCCGCTGCGGTCTTGCCCGGCACCGGGCCGACCTAGTGTGACCGGGTCCGCAACGGGCGGGCACGGTCCGCCGGCCGCAGGTCGGGGATCGTCGGGTGAGGAACGGAATGAGGACACCGATGATCATCTGGATGCTGATGGCGATCGGACTGGTGGTCATCGTGGCCGGCGGCTTCGTGGAGCGCAGCCGCCGGGCCCGCCGGTCGGAGCAGACAGCCAGGAACGCGGGCCACAAGGCGACACACCACGGCAAGGGAGCCCACAAGTCACGTGGCCGCGGCCAGGGACGCTGAGACCCGTACCTCCGCGTGCCGGGTCGCCGGGGGGGACCCGCAGACTCAGGTAGGACGCAGGGTCAGCAGCGCCTGGGCGTTGTCAAAGAGGATCTGCCGCTTTTCCGCGGCGTCGAACTCCTTCAGCTCCCGCACGTAGTCGACCGGCTCCGGCAGCGCCTCGATGTGGGGCCAGTCGGATCCGAAGATCACCCGGTCCGGACCCATGCAGTCGGCGACCTGGTTGACGTCGTCCTCCCAGAACGGGTTGATCCAGACGTGGCGGCGCAGGGTGTCGACCGGGTCGTCCTTCCAGTAGCCGGGCATCTTGTTCGACGTGGACCGGATCTTGGCAATTAGGTCCGGGAGGTACTGGGCGCCGTTCTCGATCGAGGCGATCCGGAGGTTGGGGAAGCGCTCGAACATGTTTTCGAACACGGCGGACAGCAGGAAGTCCCGGATGGCCTGCTCGATGGCGAACGACTTGATCGAGGGCTTCCATCCGCCGCTGAACGTGGCGGCGAACCCGTCGACGGCGTACCCGTTCGAGGAGATCCCGCTGTCGCCGGCGTGGACGACCACCGTGATGCCGGCGTCGTTGGCCAGCTGCCAGAACCCGTCGAACATGGTGTCGAACGGTGAGCGGCGACCGAGGGCGGTGGTGGGCGCGGCCGGGCGCATCACGATGGTGCGGGCCCCGTTGTCGAGTGCCCAGGTGAGCTCCTCGACTGCCCAGGACGGTTCCGCCAGCGTCAGGTAGGGCGCCGCGAAGATCCGGTCCCGGTAGTTGAACCCCCAGTCCTCGAGCAACCACCGGTTGAAGGCGCGGAACAGCAGGCACACCGCCTCGGGATCGTGCGCCAGGGGCTCCTCGTAGATCATGCCCAGGGTCGGGAAGAGCAGGCACCCGGCGAGTCCCTGGGCGTCGAGCGTCTCGACCCGGGCCGCCGGATCGCGGTAGGCGGGCCGGATGGCCTCGCGTCGGGCCAGGAATTCCATCGGATTCCGGTTGTCCGGATTGCCGCGGAAGTAGTCGTACATCGCCCCGGGCATGGCGATGGGATCGAACGTCGGGTTGGTCACGGCCCGGCTGACCCGTCCCCCGATCACGTGGTAGCGGCGGCCGTTGATCTCCGACCACTGGATGACACGGGGACCGAGCGTCGGATCGAGATGCCGAGTGAAGGCGTCGACGGCCTCGTAGTAGTGGTTGTCGGCATCGAACACCGGATGGCCCAGTGCTTCGTGATCACTCATGGACGCTCTCCTCGTGACGGGCCCGTGTGGGTGCTGCCGAGTGTACGTCCGCCCCGCACCGGCACGCGTCCACGATCCGGTGCGTGGTTTGCGCCGGGGACACGGTGGCACGGTGGTCCTAGGCTGTGGTCATGCCCGCACGACTCAGTGCCGAGGCGATCGAGGAGGGCACGGGCCGGCCGTCGGACGAGTGGGTCGCCTTCTTCGACTCGATCGGCGCCGCCGGTCTCACCCATCAGGAGATCGTCGCCCGCGCCTCCGACCTCGGTGCAGCGCCCTGGTGGCGGCAGATGGTCACCGTGGCCTACGAGCAGCACATCGGTCGGAGGCTACCCGGCCAGGCGCCGGACGGGACCTTCACCATGAACGCCAGCCGCACCCGCGCCGGGTCGCTCGACGACTCGCTGGACCGGTGGAACCAGGTGGTCGGGGGCAGGAAGGACCACGCCGGGGTGGCCGTCACCCAGGGTCCCGAGGTGACGTCCTCGGACGCGTGGCGTTACTGGCGTTGCCAGCTCGCCAACGGATCCCCTGTCGTCGTGAACTTCTCCGACAAGGCAGCCGGCCGGTCCGTGGTCGCCGTCCAGCACGAGCGGCTGGATACGCCTGAGGCGGTGGACGGGTGGCGCCTCTTCTGGAAGGCGGTGCTGGCCGAACGGTGAGCGGCGGTGTCGGCGTGCCGACCGTGGCGCCCCGGTCGTCGGTGACACCGTACGATCCGTCCATGCCGATCTACGCACTGGAAGGCCTCGAGCCCGATATCCACCCTGACGCCTACATCCACCCTGAGGCCGTCCTCATCGGGGACGTGACCGTCGGCCCGGAGTCGACGGTATGGCCGGGGGCCGTGCTCCGCGGCGACTACGGGGGCATCGTCATCGGGGCCCGCAGCTCGGTCCAGGACGGGACCGTGATCCACGCGGGGCCCGGGTTCCCGACCACGGTCGGTGACGGCTGCGTGATCGGCCATGTGGCCCATCTGGAGGGCTGCACCCTGGAGGACGATTCGCTCGCCGGCTCGGGTTCGATCGTCCTCCACCACGCCGTGGTCGGGACCGGAGCCACCGTGGGGGCGAACGCCGTGGTGCCCAACCGGATGGTGGTCCCGGCCGGGGCGTTGGCCGTCGGTGTCCCGGCCCAGATCCGCGAGGGCAGATCCGATCGCCGGATGATCCAGCTGTCGGCCGAGCAGTACGTGGCCAACGGCCACCGTTACCGGTCGTCCCTCCGCCGGACCGACGACCGGTAGGCCATCCGCGCGCCACGTGAGCGGTAGGAGAGGAGCGACCACAGCGACCTTGCCGACAGCGCCGAGGCGACGCTGAGGGCGCTCCCGAACGAGACCAGCGAGAGCACCGACCCCATCGACCCGATCGACAGGATGGATCCCACCGATCCGATCGACAGGATGGATCCGGTGGAGTTGACGGACAGGATCGAGCCCGTCGAGTTGACCGACCAGAGGGATCCGCGTCGGGGCGGTGTGGCCGGAGGGCGTTCCACGGTGGCCATCCTGCCCGCTATGGGCCTCGGCGTCACGCGTCGGCGTCAGTAGGGCGCGCCGGTGACGATCGGCTTGCCTGCGGGGGTCAGGACGTACCACAGGCCCCCTGCGTTGGTGAGGGCCTGGCCGGTGGCCATACCCGGGGCACGATCCGGGGGCCACAGGTACAGCGGCCACCCGTTGTAGGTGATCTGCGTGGAGCCGTCGGTCCGGGGCGCGGTGCCGAGGAGCGTGGTGGCCACGCCCGGTCCGGCCACCGGCTCGCCGACCCCGGGGGGCAGGACCAGCGGTGGCCACTGGATCGCACAGATGCCGTAGCAACGCGAGGGCTGGCCCTGCCTGTCCGTGGCGTACATGTAGACGGTGATGCCCTTTCCGTCCACCAGCACAGTTCCGAGGCCGGACACCGTTCCGCTCGTCACCTCGTACTCGGGCCCGTTCCGGAGCACCGGTGCTGTCGTCACGAACGGAGTGGTGACCGAGGTGCCGTTGGAGCAGCCGGCGACCACGATGCCCACGAGGACGACTCCCGCAGCGGCCAGCCTGCGGCCGGCTCCCCTCACGACGGATCCCGGCGCTCGAGGAAGGTGACGACAGCAGGTGAGGGGTAGGGCCCGACGCCGGGCCGCCAGCCGGCGGCCAACTTCTGGTCGGCCGGCCCTCCCTCCGCCCAGATGTGACAGGAGTTGCGCGCCCAGGGACTGCCCGAGCTCCCGGCGTCGGCGAGCAGGTCACCGACCTCGCCCCGGCTCACCGACAGCGCCCGGCGCGACGTGACCGCCTGGATCACCACCGGGCCGATGGACCGGGCCAACTGCTCCAGGTGGGTGCATCCCTTCGGCCCACCGAAGCGGGACTGGACGGCCCGGGTGTACCCCCGCGCCACACTGAGGCCGACCAGGCCGGCGAACGCGTCCTCGATGACCGGGCACTCCGTGTGGGGGAAGGCATGCATCTGGGCGGTGGACCCCACGATCACCATGTCCGCCGTGCGCACGCGCACCCGCAGCTCCATGTCGTGCACGGTCGAGACCGCACTGCCGTCCTCGGCCCACGGCCGTGTGTCGTGCAGCCGGCCCACGACGACGAGGTCGTCATCGATGTCGAAGACCTCGAAGTCCATGGCCCGCTGGTGCAGCGGGACCGCGTCGGGCCCGGGGCGCTCCACCGCGGTCACGACGGCTGCGGTGGGCGGAGGGTGTCGATCGGGCGCACCGGACGATCATGGCCCGACCCGGAGCCACCGCCAAATCCCCCTGGGCTGGATCGGCTCTCACACGCACGTAATTACGGTGGTGTGATATCGTTAAACCCCAGGTTGACCGTGAGGTCGAGGTCAACGTGGACCTTTGATCGAGGTGGAGGATCATCATGGAGCGTCACACCGAGCGGACAACCCGGGAGCCCACGTCGCCGGCGGCGGCCGGTCCAGTCGACGGCTTCCGCGGGGCGCAGGTGTGCGCCGTGGTCGGCATCACCTACCGCCAGCTCGACTACTGGGCCCGAACGGGCCTGCTGCGGCCGTCGATCACCGACGCCACGGGCTCCGGTTCCAAGCGTCGTTACTCGTACAGCGACGTCGTGGAGCTCAAGGTGATCAAGCGGCTGCTCGACGCCGGTCTCAAGCTCCAGCAGGCCCGCCAGGCCGTCGAGTGCCTTCGGGGCGACCTCGGGGTGGACCTGGCGTCGGCGCAGCTCGTCCTGGCCGACGGGCGTTCGATCCTGGCCACCACGGACGGCGAGCTGGTCGACCTGCTCGCCGGGGGCCAGGGTGTGTTCAACGTGCTCCCTCTCTCGGGAGTCGTGTCCGAGCTCGAGGCCGCCATCGTGGAGCTCACCGCTCCCGACGCCGCCGACGGTGCACCCGACCAACGGCACCCCGCCGGCGCCTATCTGGCCGCGGGCGGGAACGCCCGCAGTTGAGCGCCGGCCTCACTCGACTGGACGACGATCCCGGGCGAGCGGGAGTGCGCTTCGCCCACGAGTCCGAGCAGCGCTTCGCGCGGATCCTCGACTTCTACGGGGTCGAGTGGGAGTACGAGCCGGTGGAGTTCGTCCTCGAGTGGGGCCCGGGCGGACGCCCCGCCTCGGCGTTCCGACCCGACTTCTGGCTGCCCCGGCCCGGACTGTTCGTCGAGGTGACCACACTCAACCAGCGCCTGGTCACCAAGAAGAACGGCAAGGTCCGACGGATGTCGGAGCTCTACCCGGATGTCCGGGTCACGCTGCTCTACCAGCGCGACACGCTGGCCCTGCTGGCCAAGTACGGCCTGGCCGGTGGTGGTGGCGGCCACGGCTCCGTGGCCCGTTCCGCCTGATCCCCGCCGGCGCTAGCCTGCCGGGGTGACCACCTCCCCACCCGCCACGGCGAACGCAGCCGACGCGCTCCGCCAGACGGCGCTGATCGGTGTCCACCGCGCCCTGGGGGCCAAGCTGGTGGGATTCGGGGGCTGGGAGATGCCCCTGGCCTACGGGCACGGCACCATCGCCGAGCACCGGGCGTGCCGTCAGGGCGCGGTCGCCTTCGACGTGAGCCATCTGGGTACCGTCCGCGTCTGGGTCCTGATGCCTACGACCGGCTGCAGACCGCGTTCACCAACGACCTGGCCAAGATCGGGCCCGGTCGGGCCCAGTACACCCACCTCCTCGACGAGTCCGACGCCTCGGTGATCGACGACATCATCGTGTGGTGGGTCGACGACGACGTGTTCGACGTCATGCCCAACGCCTCCAACACCGACCGCGTGGTGGCTGCCATCGGCGGCGAGGACACCACCTCGACCCGCGCCGTGATCGCCGTCCAGGGGCCCCACGCCCGGTCCCGGACCGGTGCCGTGCTGCCCGAGGCGGCGGCCGTGCCCCGATTCGGGGTCCAGCGGTTCACCTGGCGCGGTGCCGACTGTGTGGCCGCCGGCACCGGCTACACGGGCGAGGACGGCTTCGAGGTGGCCGTCCCGGTTGCGGCGGCCGAAGACCTGTGGGAGGCGGTGACCGCTGCCGACGTGGAGCCCGCCGGCCTCGGCGCCCGCGACACCCTGCGCCTCGAGGCGGCGCTCCCGCTGCACGGTCACGAGCTGGGCCCCGGCATCACCCCGCTGCAGGCCGGGCTCGGTTGGGTCGTCGGGTGGGACAAGGGGGACTTCCGCGGGCGGGCCGCCCTGGCCGCAGAGCGTGATCGCGGCGTGGCCCGCAGGCTGGTGGGACTGAGCACCGATGGTCGCCAGCCGCCCCGTGAGGGCGCCCGGGTGACGGCTGACGGCTCGGCCGTGGGCACGGTCACCAGCGGCAACTATTCACCCATGCTCGAGCACGGGATCGCCCTCGCCCTCGTCGACTCCGCCGTCGACGCCGGGCCCGGGCGCGTCGCTGGGTCTCGAGCAGCGCGGCCGGACCCGTGACGCCGCCGTCGTGGCCACGCCCTTCGTGCGGGCCGGCCAGTGGGCGGCCCCGTCGTGACACCGGGCCGGCGGCGGCGTCGTCACCCGCACTACCGTTCACCGTCCGAGAACTGCTGAAGGAGCACGTTGGGCACGTACATCCCCCATACCCGCGACGAGATCGAGGGCATGCTCTCCTTCCTCGGCCTGTCCTCCGTGGACGAGCTGTTCGCCGCCGTACCCGAGGCCGTCAAGCTCCAGCGTGCGCTCGAGCTGGCCGATGGCGCCGGCGAACCCGACGTCCTCGATCACATGGAGGGTCTGGCCGACCGCAACCGGGCGCGGACCGACAGGATGCTGTGCTTCGCCGGCGGCGGGGCCTACGACCACGAGATCCCCTCGGTCACCCGCGCCCTGGCGGGCCGGAGTGAGTTCGTGACGTCCTACACGCCCTACCAGCCCGAAGTGGCCCAGGGCGTGCTCCAGGCCGTGTTCGAGTTCCAGACCATGGTGGCCCGCATCGCCGGTCTGCCCGTGTCGAACGCCTCGCTGTACGACGGTGGCAGCGCCGCCGTGGAGGCCGTGAACCTGGGGGTGGCGGCTTCGCGTCGCCAGACCGTGTGGGTGTCCGAGGGGATCCACCCCCACTGGCGCCAGATGCTCACCACGTTCGCCGTGGGGACGGGTCATGTCATCCGGACGATCCCGCTGGCGGACGGCGTCACCGCCTGGCCCGATCCGGCGGACGGTGACGAGCCGCCCGGTGTGGTCGTGGTCGGCTACCCGAACTACCTCGGCTGCATCGAGGACCTCGGCGCCGTGCGGTCGCTGTGCGACGCCACCGGCGCACTCATGGTCGTGGGGGCCGACCCCCTGGCCGCCGGCCTGCTGCGGTCGGCGGGCTCGTGGGGCGCCGACGTGATGGTGGGGGAGGGGCAGGTCTTCGGCACCACCCTCGGCTTCGGGGGTCCGTACCTCGGGCTGTTCGCCTGCAGCTCGGCCCACATCCGCCGCCTCCCCGGCCGCCTCGTGGGCGAGACGGTGGACGTCGAGGGGCGCACCGCCTACGTGACCACGCTGCGGGCCCGTGAACAGGACATCCGGCGCGAAAAGGCGACCTCCAACGTCTGCACCAACCAGACCCTCATGGCCGTGACGGCCGCCATCCAGCTCGGCTGGCTGGGCACCTCGGGCCTGGTCGAGGTGGCGACCCGCTGCGCCCGCGCCACGCGGTACACCCGCCAGGCCGTCCTGGCCATCGACGGGGTCACCCCGTGGGCCGATGCTCCGGTCCTCCGGGAGTTCGCCGTGCGGCTGCCCGTGTCGGCCGACGTCGTCATCGAACGCATGGCGGACGCCGGGTTCCTGGCCGGGATCTCGCTCGAGGGTGCCGTCGGGGGTGGTGGGCAGGGACTCCTGATCGCAGCCACCGAGCGGCGCACGGCGGCGCAGATCGACGCCTACGCCGCCGCACTGGCCAAGGCGGTCGCCTGATGGACGGGGACACCGTGACCACGGCGATCACCGGGGCGCCGGGTGGCAAGGCATCCTCGGCCCCGCTGTTCGGCCGGGACACCGAACCGACCCTCTTCGAGCTGTCGCACCCCGGACGACGGTCCTGGTCCCTCCGGACGACGGGCATCCCCGAGGTGCCGGTGGACGAACTGGTCCCGCCGCGACACCGCCGCGAGGCGCAGGTGGAGCTGGCCGAGGTGTCCGAGCGCGACCTCGTCGGCCACTTCACCCGGCTCTCCCACCGTCAGTTCAGCGTCGATCTCGGGGCCTACCCGCTCGGTTCGTGCACCATGAAGTACAACCCGAAGGTGTGCGACACCGTGGCGGGACTGCCCGGACTGGCCGGGGTGCACCCGGCGGCTCCTGCGTCGTTGTCGCAGGGCTGGCTCGAGCTCATGGTGGAGCTCGAGGAGACCCTCTGCGAGGTGACGGGGATGGCTGCGGCCACCCTGCAGCCGGCGGCCGGCGCAGCCGGCGAGCTCACCGGTCTGCTGCTGATGCGCGCCTGGCACGCCGCCCAGGGCACACCCCGCAGGAAGGTCATCATCCCGGACTCGGCCCACGGGACCAATCCGGCCTCGGTCACCCTCGGGGGCTACGAGGTGGTCACCGTGCCGAGCGACGACCGCGGCTGCGTCGACATGGCGGCCCTGCGCTCGGTGCTCGACGAGGACGTGGCCGGCATCATGTTGACCAACCCGAACACGCTCGGCCTGTTCGAGGAGGACATCGCCGAGATCGCCGCCGCCGTCCATCAGGTCGGCGGGCTCCTCTACTACGACGGTGCCAACCTGAACGCCATCCTGGGTGTGGTCCGGCCGGGCGACATGGGCTTCGACATCGTCCACATGAACCTCCACAAGACGTTCGCCACACCGCACGGCGGTGGTGGCCCCGGCGCCGGGCCCGTGGCCGTGTCGGAGCGGCTGGTGCCCTACCTACCCGGTCCACGCCCGGTGCGGACGCCCGGAGGCGAGTACGGGTGGGCGACCCCGCCGGAGTCCATCGGGCGGGTCCACACGTGGCACGGCAACACCCTGGTGCTGGCCCGGGCCCTCGCCTACATCCTGGCCAACGGCGGCGACGGGCTGAAGCAGGTCGCCCAGATCGCCGTGCTGAACGCCAACTGGATCCGCCAGCGCCTCCACCACGTCTACGACGTGCCCTTCGACCGCCCGTGCATGCACGAGGTGGTGCTGTCCACCAGGACGCTGAAGTCCGAGCACGGCGTGCGGGCCCTCGACGTGGCCAAGCGGCTCCTCGAGGAGGGATTCCATGCACCGACCGTCTACTTCCCCCTCATCGTCGAGGAGGCGCTCATGATCGAGCCCACCGAGACGGAGAGCCCCCAGACCCTGGAGGCCCTGGCCACGTCCCTGGAGTCGATCGCCGCCGAGGGCGAGGCGACGGGGGAGGGGCCGATGGCCGAGTACCCGCACGGCACCCCGGTCCGGCGGGTCGACGAGGCCCGGGCCGCCCGCACCCTCATCCCCACCTTCGACGCCCGACCCTGACGGAGGCAACCGGTGGACGGCATCTTCACGACCCGCTTCGTGGATCCCTACCTGAAGCTGCACAAGTACCTGTACGAACGGTCGGACGGCCGCGTCGGCAAGCACTCGGGAGGGGTGCCCGCACTCCTGCTCACCACGACGGGACGTCGATCGGGGCTGGCCCGGACCAACGGGCTCACCTACTGCGTCGACCGGGGCGACCTGATCGTCGTGGCGTCCAACGGCGGCAGCGACCGTCCGCCGGCCTGGCTGCTCAACATCCAGGCCGACCCGCGGGTGCGGGTGCGGGTGGGCCGTGACGTGCTGGACGCCACCGCCCACGTCGCCACCGACGAGGAGCAGGCCCACCTGTGGCCCCTCGGTGAACCGATCCAACCGGGGCATGTCCCGGATCTTCCACCCCGGGGTCGCCGGCCGCTACGACGTCTACCAGCGCCACACCACCCGGCGGATCCCGGTGGTGATCATCACACCCGACCGTCCGGTCGCCTGAGGCGGCGCCCTGGTCCTCAGGCCGCCGGCGGCTCCGCGGCCAGGGGGCTCGTGGCCGCCGGCGCCGGGGTCGCGGTGGCCAGCCACGAGCCGAGCCAGGATGAGGGGGAACCCGAGGACGATGCCCCAGGTCAGCGGCTCGCCCAGCACGCAGGACGCCGAGCAGGATGGCGACGGCCGGGTTGACGTAGGTGATCACGGTACTGCGAGCAGGGCCGACCTCGACGATGAGCTCGAAGAACAGCACGAAGGCCAGACGCGGTGCAGACCAGCGCCAGGCCGCACGACGGCCGCCGACCACCTCCAGCGAGACACGACGAGGGCAGGTGGGTGAGGGCGTAGGGGGCTAGAGCACCGAGGCGATGGCCAGCGAGGCGGTGATGACGCCGATCCCGGCCAGGTCGTCGAGCTTGCGGGAGATGATCGAGCGGGCCGATGCATAGCCGGTCGCCGGCACCAGGACCTCCACCACCGGCCCGAGATCGGCGCCCCGGAGGTCGACGCCGACCAGCACGGCCACTCCGGCGAACCCGACCAGCAGCCCCGAGACCCGCCGTCGGGAGAAGTGGTCGTAGCCGAGGGCCCGGTACAGGACGGCGCCCACCAGTGGGACCGACGCGATCAGCAGACCGGTCACCGAGCTGGTCAGGTGGATCTCCGCCCGGCCGACGAAGAGCCACGGGACGGCCAGTTCGGCCACGGTGAAGGCGAGGAGCCACCGCCATCGCACGACGAGCCCACCCAGGGCCCGTCGGCGCAGCGCCAGTGGCAGGAGCACCAGGGTGGCGGGCGCCGTGCGCAGGAAGATCAGGGTGGCGGGGGAGACCTCGCGCACGGCGATCCGGATGAGCAGGTAGGGGCAGCCCCAGATCACCGACATGGCGAGGAAGAGCATCCAACCGCGACGCGTCACGATGGCACCGACGACTTTCCGCCCCGGTCACCGGGACAACGGACCCGGGGCGCACCCCGGAGGACGCTCAGTCGAGCAGGTCGGGCTGCTCGCGGACGATCCGGTCGAACAGGGGCTGGAAGCTGAACCAGCCGGCCATGTGGCTGCCCACCTGGCCGGCGGTGAGCCGCGCCATCTCGGGGTCGATGAGCACCGGGGTGCCCGCCGCCTCGGCCAGCAGCTGGGCCTGGCACGACCGCTCCATCGTGATGAACCACCAGGCCGCCTCGTCCACCGAGTGGCCGACCGTCAACAGCCCGTGGTTGCGGAGGATGGCGGCCTTGTTACCGGCGAGGGCGTGGGCGATGCGCTTGCCCTCCTCGACGTCGAGCACGACCCCGGTGTAGTCGTCGAACACGGCGTGGTCGTCGTAGAAGGCGCAGACGTCCTGGGTGATCGGGTCGAGCGTCCGACCCAGAGACGACCAGGACTTGCCGTAGACCGAGTGCGCATGGGCGGCGGCGATCACGTCGGGCCGTGAGGCGTGCACCTGGGAGTGGATGGCGAAGGCCGCCCCGTTGACCGGCCGGTCGCCTTCGACCACCTTGCCCTCGTGGTTCACCAGGAGGAGGTCCGACACCGTGATGTGGCCGAAGTGCATGCCGAACGGATTGACCCAGAAGTGGTCGGGGCGCTCGGGATCCCGGGCGGTGATGTGGCCGGCCACGCCTTCGTCGAACCCGAATTTGGAGAACAGGCGGAACGAAGCGGCCAGACGCTGCTTGCGATGGAGCCGTTCGTCCCCGGGATCGTCGAACATCATCTGGGGCGGGAGCTTCATGGCTTCGGGCATGGCGTCCTCCTCCTCGACCGTCCACGGAGCGACGGCACGTGGCCATACTAGGCCCGCGGCCACCGCTCGGCCCGCCGACGTCGGGTCGTCTGACGCGGTCATTGGCTACACCCCGTGGTGGCTTCGGTACTGAGCGTGCTCATCAGGTAGCAACTTCGCCGGCCGCCTGTCTTTCGGTGATCAGCCCGCAATACGATAGGGCGCTCTCCGTCAACTGGCAGGCTCGCGGAGACCGAGGAGGACGTGGTCTCGACGCGCCATCCCGGTCGGTCCGCTCCGCAGCCTGTCACCCGGGTACGACAGTCAGGGGTCACGTGGACCCCGGAAGTGAGTGAACCATGCCGAACCGACACACGCCGACACGTCGCAGGCACCTGAACTGCATCCTGGGGACACTCACCGTGCTGCTGGGAACGGTGGGATCTGTCGGGCTGAGCGCGGCCACCTCCTCGACCGCCGGCGCCGCACCCGCCGTCGTCACGTACTCGGCGACGACGATCCGGCCAGGGGCACTGGCCGACTCCTACCCGTCGTCACCCACCAGTGACGGCTGGGCCGTGGCACTCTCCACCACGCAGGTCTTCAACGTCACCCATCACGTGTCGGACCTGGAGGTCACGTGCCACAACCAGAGTGACGGTTCGCAGTGCTGGCCCCAGGAGCCGACGAAGGTGGTCACGAACGGCTCGCTCAACTACGCCACACCTGTCGGCGCCGGCCTGTACATAAACCAGAGCACCGGACACCTCTACACGTTCGCCATCCAGACCAACGGCAATTCCGCCCAGGACCAGGCCGGCGTCGTCTGCATCGACACCACACAGCCCGTGTCCGCACCCCGGGTCATCGCTCTTCTGCGGCTTCACCCCGCTGTCGGCAAAGGGCGACGCCCCGATCAACCCGGCAGGATCGTGGGCCAGCATCTCGGCGCCGACGCAGCTCGGGTCCAACTGGTACGCCTTCAACGAGGAGTCGGGGGCAGGCCCGGCAGGAGGGGCCGGGACGATGAACACCCTGATGTGCTTCAGCCTGACGACGTTCACCTCCTGCCCGCACTCCAATCTCACTGTTCCGTTCAACGGCCAGGTAACCGGCCTGCTCGGCACCACGACGACGCCCCCGATCGGGTCGGCCGGCACCGATGTCTTCGTGCCGCTCAACACCATCGTGGCCTCCGCGGCCACCGTCCAGCTGGCCTGCTTCGACACCAGCACCTCGTCCGGCTGCGCCGGATCGTGGCCGATCACGGTCCCGGCTCTGGCCGGTGCCCCGTTCCCGCTGCTGACCGCCGGCGGATCCGCCACCGGGATCTGCCTGTCCATCACGAACGACCCGTGCTACGGGTTCACCGGATCAGCGGTGGCGACGCCCCCCAACCTCGTAGCCGCCATAGGTGCCAATGACGTCCGCAACGGCGCGCCGGTGGTGATGGGCGCCTCGGTATACGTCGCGAATTACCTCACCACCAGTGTCGACTGCTACGACTACGCCACCTCGAGCACGTGCGCGAACTATCCCCGTCCGATGCAGAACCTGGCGCAGCTGTACACGGTGAACGCAGACCCTGATCGGCCGACGTGCATGTGGGTCAACTCCGATCACGGCGGCGGACAGATCCAGAACTTCGACGCCGTCACCGGCGGCGCCTGCAACCCCGGCCCGATCCGCCTGCAGGCCAGTTCGGTCATTGAGCCCTATCCGGTGTGCCAGCCGCAACCCCACCAGCAGACGATGTACGAGTCGCTCCAGGTCACCTCGCCCACGCGCGACGTCGTACTCGTCGGGATCGGTTGCGTTCGCCAACCCCCAGGGAACGATCCAGCCCCTACCCGCCCAATCGATCGACGCGTTCGGGTCAGTCAACCTCAGCGGTGTCAACTTCTCGGATGATCCGCTCCCGCAGTTCGTGATCACCCTGAACGGCCTGACCGGTACGCCGCCGACCGTCACGCTGCGTCTGTCCTGGAAGGCCGGGTACTCGCTGTCCTGCCTCGCGGGGGGCCAGGCCGTGTCAAACGTCCCCGGCTACTGGATGGTGGCGAGTGATGGGGGCATCTTCACCTACGCGGATGCCGGGTTCTACGGATCCACCGGCAACATCCAACTGAACCAGCCGATCGTCGGCATGGCCCTGTCATCGAACCGTTTCGGCTACTGGCTCGTGGCCAGTGACGGAGGCATCTTCGCCTACGGCGACGCCCAGTTCTACGGGTCGACGGGCAACATCCACCTGAACAAACCCATAGTGGGCATGGCGGCGACTTCGGACGGAGGCGGCTACTGGCTCGTGGCCAGTGACGGGGGCATCTTCGCCTACGGCGACGCCCAGTTCTACGGGTCGACGGGCAACATCCACCTGAACCAGCCGATCGTCGGGATGGCGTCGACGCCGGACGGCGGGGGCTACTGGCTCGTGGCTGCAGACGGTGGGGTCTTCTCCTTCGGCGACGCCCAGTTCTACGGGTCGACGGGCAACATCCACCTGAACAAACCCATCGTGGGGATGGCCGCCGATCCCAACGGTGGCGGCTACTGGATGGTGGCCTCGGACGGAGGGATCTTCAGCTTCGGCACGTCGGCCTTCTTCGGCTCCACCGGCAACATCCACCTGAACCAGCCGATCGTCGGCATGTCGCCCACCTTTGATGGCAACGGCTACTGGCTCGTGGCGTCAGACGGCGGCATCTTCAACTACGGCGATGCCGTCTTCGCCGGTTCGGCCGGAGCCATACCCCTCAACAAGCCGATGGTGGGCATGGCCTCATAGGTTCATTGACGGCGCACCCTTGCAGGCGTTCGGTGCCGGCCACACCGTCACGGAAGTCCCCATGTGCACAGCCTGCACATGGGGACTTCCGACTCTACAAAGCGGGCATTCGGAGACCCTAGGTTCTGGTCAGGAGACAGTCGACCAGAAAGGCGGGCTCCGTGAACAGCCAGAGCCACCAGCAGACCGCAGAAGCCCTGTCCGCCGACCTCTATGCCGGGGCGAAACTCATCCTGTTGACCGAAGACGGCGAGCTTCCGGAACGGTTGGTACGTGCCTACGGTGGGATGGCGGGCCACGCCGCGCCATTGGCCGCACAGCTCCCTGGGACGCTGAGCGACCGGGTACGCGACCTGCATAGGGCGCTCACCGGGGGAGCGGAGGGGGGGCTCGAGTTCCTGCCCGACGTCGTGGCCCGGCTGACCCGTGACCAGCAGGTGCGGGTCGCCATGGACGTCGCCGACCTGGCCGACGCCCTCGCCCTGGAGGTCAGCAACGCCCGCACCGACGGAGGCCCCGTCGACTGAGCCAGCTGTCCAGGGCGATCCGGGCCCATCGCCTGGTTGGTTTCTGGCGGGGGAATCTGATCGCCCGGGTTCGCCAGGCGACCGGTCGGGTGGTGGATCACGCGGCCGTTTTGCGCTGCCGGTGCTTGTCCTCGGATGTCATAATGACGCCATGAGGACCCCCGCACCCTCGGTACTCGTGCGAGCCGGTCGGCGGGTACATCGGGGTGCGTTACGCACGTTCACCACCCCCTTCGTCAACCGCTCGGACGCATCCCTGCTCGTGCATTGCGCGCACCACAAGGCCGGATCGGTGTGGATGCAGCAGGTCATGGTGGAGGTCAGCAGGTCGTACGGCCTGCGATTCCGCCTCGGTACCGCCCTCGCTCCGGTTACCGACGCGGATGTCGTCTTCTATTCGAACGCGAGCGACTTCCGAAGAGACGTCGTGATGAGCCGCGCCTTCAGGGGAAGTCACATGATTCGAGATCCGCGGGACCTGGTCGTATCAGGCTATGAGTACCACCTGGTGACGACCGAATTGTGGGCTCACGAGCCCCGGGCTGATTGCGCCGGAATGACGTATCAGGCGTATCTCCGGTCTCTTCCTGAATACGAGGGACTAATGGCGGAAATACGATGGTTTTCCAGTGCCACTGGAGCGCAGATGGCGGCCTGGAACTACCGTCAGCCTGAGTTCCTGGAGCTCCGGTACGAGGACGTCCTTTCCGACGAATCAGCCAGCTTCGCTGCGCTGTTCCGGTGGTGGGGGTTCAGTGATGCAGCCACCACCCGAGGACTGGAGATCGCAGCACGACTGAGTCGTGCCAACGGTGGAGCACGGCCCACACACCAGATCCGGATGTCATCGCCGGGCGAGTGGAGGGAACGACTGTCCGAGGCGCACATCGACGAGTTCAAGCACACCACCGGTGATCTGCTCGTACGACTCGGCTACGAGTCGTCGACCGACTGGTGAGCGCCCGGAGGATTCTGGCACGGTGAGCATCGCGAACGGAGCCGTTCCCCGCACTGTCGAAGGGGTGCGACAAGCACCCGTCGGTGGCCCCATCGGCCTTGGAGCTCGGATCAGGCACCTTCGTGCGAGGGACGACGACCAGGACCGGCCGGCAGGTGATCCGTCGCCGACTGCCTTGGGGCCATGTCAACCGGGCAGACTCATCGTGCAGCCTGCCCCGAGTGTCTCGAAGGTTCGACTCTCAGTTGTCCGGGGCGATGCAGTCGATCGATGTGCCACGTGAGTTGTCCGACAAGGTCCTCGTAAACGGCGGTGGCCACCTCCCGCCGCTGGTCATCCCTCACACCTGGGGTTCCGGCGTAGCCCTGGACGGTGTGCTCGCCTCCTCCCTCGGCGATCGAGCCGTGGTGAGTCTCCTTCCCCCCGACCCTGCGGTCGAAGACATGCCGCGCCGGACCGAATCATGGGTGGCGCGCTTCTCGGCGATCCTCGACGCGCTCGGTATCCACGAGATCGGTGCTCTGCTCGGGCACTCGTACGCCGGCGTGGTGGCACTCGAGCTCGCCCGGGACCGGCAGATGGCCGGCTCCCCGGTTGGGTACGTGGGTCTGATCGACTCGGCCCGGCCTCGCCTCATGCCACTCTCGCACGGCGAAGCGACCTGGTTGTTCCTCCGTGACGTGTCGACCCGTCAGGACGCAGCCGCCCGGCACGCGCATCTCCGCTGGCACACACAGCCCTTCCTGAAGCAGCGGCTGCACGCCGTGCGGACCCAGGCGACCGCATGGGCGCAACGTCGCGGACTGTTCAACGGCACGTCTGCGTCCGGCAACGACACGGTGGCAGAGGATCCCCTGAAGCTGTCGGTCTGGGTGAGCTATCTCGACTACCGGGGCACAGCGGTCAACTTCCCCGTATCCCTCTTCACCACCGCCCATTCCGTGAAGCGGTTCAAGGATCCGACACTCGGCTGGTCAGGATGGCTCCACGGAGGCCCCGACGTCTTTGCCATCCCCGGCTCCCACTACACGCTGTTTGACGAGGAGCATGCCGACTGCCTGACCTCCATCCTCGCTGCCAGCCTCCAGATCTCCTCGCTGAGGTCGTCGGCTGCACGTCACCGGCACGAGTGACACAGGGGAGGGGTCTGCCGACCTCCTCGATCCCTTCACAGGGTGTCGGATCCCGGGTGGTTCCCTCGATTGCCTGCCAGGCTGACCGGACCTACCGTGACGGACCCTCTTCGACTCACTGTTCGAGTGCCATCAGGACCGTGCGCAGGGGGAGTGGCGTCCGCGGAGGCCTCGCACCGTCTCGACCTGGGCTGACGTAACTATGAACCTGACATAATATACATTATCGGCGGTCGAGACTGGAATCCGGAAAGGGCACCCCTGCACGCATCGTTCGACCCGGACCGGTTGGATGCCGCCCCGATCATCAACTTCGCTGACGTGACCTCGACCGCACGGCGACGAATCACAGGGCGCGTCTCGCGGGCCGCCGGGACCAGTCGATGCTCCGCCGCCAGGATCTGACACCCGCCGCCCGGTCCACGGCGGGCAGTTCGACTGCGGGAGGACCTCATCCGGTGCTTCGCTCCGCACCCTCTACCCTCGGGTAATTACATCACTGTGATGCTATTAGTGTCCCCGGGTCGGAACCGGACCGCCGAACAGCGCGGTCAGTTGCCGGACTGGGCGCTCTCGAAGCCGGCGACACAGCCCTGGATCCACTTGTCCGAACTGTCGCCCGCCGGCGTCCCGCCGAGGTGTGCTCCCCTCAGCGCTGTCTCCCTGCATGCCTGGTCGGGGCTGGCCTGCGAGGCGTCTGCGGCGAAGACGCTCCCGCCCGCCGAGTACCCGTCCTTGTACGACTGGGACTCCCCGGACAACGACGCGAACATGGCGATGCCGGCCCCCAGGGCGAGGAGCAGAACCAGCACGACCGCTGCCCACACGATCACCCGGCGCCCGGACGTCGTTCCCCAGGCCTGAGCGATCCACCCCCGGGTGGACAGGCCCTGAGCCCCGTCCCCGGGTGATGTGCCCTGCTCGACGTCCGTGTCCCCTTGCATCGTCCACCCTTCCCACGGTGCCGTCTTGGCCGGCACTCCAGCATGGCACGGCCCGGCCGGCCGGCGGTCGGCGACCGGTGACCGGATGGGGCCCCGTGCGTGGCACCATGGGACCGACGACGGGAGGACGGGGATGTCCGAGGACGACAGGATGTTCGACGCCATGGGCCGCATGCTCCACGAGCGATCCGGATGGCACCTCGAGCCGTCCACCAGTCCGGGAGGGTCCCCGTCCTGGTGCCTCGACCCCGGAGGGAGCGTCGTGCTCGCCGCGTCGGTCATCGACGGGGCCGTCGTCCTCTATCTTCCCGAGAGTGACGAGGAGGTCCAGCTGGGCTCCGTGGACGAGCTGGCATCCTGGCTGGCGGCCCACCCGGACCGGTGACCCGCCGACTGAGGGGCCGCTCCCGGCCCTCACCGGTAGGTCGTCCGGCGCGGCTGTCGACCTCCGCCGACGTCACCGCCGGGCGGGCTCCACGACCGTGCCGACCAGATCGTCCACTGCGTCCATGAGATGTTCGAAGGCCTGGCGGTACGCGGTGTTGCCGCGGGACGACTCGAGATCCGCCCGAACGTCCTCTACCGCCGCCTCGAGCCGGTACAGCCGGTCGTGCAACCGGACCAGATCGGAGACGGCCACGATGCACTGGTCCTCCGGCACGTGGAGCTCGTCTGCCCGCCGCCGGGCCTCGTAGGCCCGTTGGCGGTGGGACGGACTGCAGAACCGGCGCGGTCGCCCGGCGCCGGCCCGGCGGGCGAGCGGACGGTGGCACCAGAGGCAGAACTCGGGGGCGGGCGTGCCCGTCATGCCTTGGACGGTAGGCCCGGGACCGCGTGGTGATGGGTGATGGCCGTCGCCCGGTCGGTCAGGTGCGCTCGAGGCGGACGACGGGGATCACCCGGTCGGTCGCCTTCTCGTACTCGGCGAAGTTGGCGAAGTCGGCGGCCTGCGCGGTGTAGACCCGGTCGCGCTCCTCACGGTCCACCACCACGGCTCGTGCGCCGAACACCTCGGTACCGAGCTCCACCGTGACCGAGGGTTGGGCCACCAGGTTGTGGAACCAGTCGGGATTGGTCGGCGCTCCCGCCTTGGAGGCGAACACGTAGACGCGATCGCCCTCGAGCCTCCCCATCACGGGCGTCACCCGCTCGGCTCCGGACTTGGCCCCCGTCGTGTGCAGCAGCACGATCGGCGCCCCTTCGAAGGGCCCGCCCACCTTGCCGTCGTTGGCCCGGAACTCAGCGATGACCTGGGAGTTGAAGTCGTTCATCTCGGACATGGGTGCTCCTTCCCGCCTCGCCGAGGCCGGGGTCGAATGACGGTACCGACACTACGTCCTCGCACCGCCGGCCGGAGCCCGTGGGCGGACCGCCCTGTCCACTGGCCACGCCCGGTATCCTCGGCACGGAGCGACCGCCATGGACCACGACCCCGACGACCTCACCCTCGAGGACCTCTACGACGACGGTGCCGTCTACTACCGCACGTGTGGTCGCTGCGGGGCACGCACGCAGCCGCGGTGGTCCGAGTCGGCCTGCCTCGAGGAGGCCCGTCGCTACGGCTGGCGCAGGGTAGCTGCCTCCGACCGGCCCGGGGCCCGCCGCATGGACCTGTGCGGCACCTGTGCCGACGAGGACGGGATCGGGCCCCCCATGGCCCGTTTCGGCTGGTAGCGGCGGTGCTCCCGCTCCCCTGCCGGCGGGAGGCTCATCCCCCGAGTCGCAGGACCCGTCCTTCGAGCGCCGACGCTCGGTCGCCGGCGACGAGCGCCTTGCGTCCGAGCGGTGCCGGCGTGCCGAGGTTCACCCAGCCCAGCAGGGTCTCCTCCGCCGTGCAGCCGAAGAGTGACCGCACGGGCCCGGTTCCGAGCACGGCCGCGCTCTTCCACACCGCCCCGTAGCCGAGACCGGAGGCCGCCAGGACCATCGCGTACCCGGTGCACGACGCCGAGGCCACCTGTTCCCACACCTCGACGTTCGAGCCGGTGTCAGGTGAGGCGACGAGCACCACCGCGCACGGGGCCGCGTACGCCTTGGACCGCATCTTGGCCACGACCGCCCCGGGCAGATCGTCCCCCCGCAGCTCGTGCAGTCCCGCCACCAGAGCCGAGGCGAACCGGTCACGCCCCGTTCCGGCACACACGACGAAGCGCCACGGGGTGAGGTCGCCGTGGTCGGGGACCGTCGCCGCCGTCGCCAGTATCACGTCGAGGTCGGCGGGGGCCGGGGGGGCACCGTCCCGGCTCGGCTCGGGGCGCACGGCCGACAGGCGTGTCACGTAGTCCGGGTCGGCCGCCGGGGGGTCGAACCCGATGCGCGCAGCGGTGCGTTCGCTTGCCTCCATGCAGGGCAGCGTAGGGGTTCGCCGCCGGCGGGGGCGCGCACCGTTGGCGACCGTGTGAGCAGGGAGTATCCCGCACCGGTGCGGGTGCGGGCACTGTCGGGGTCGAACGGGACGGGGCCCCGTCCGCGAAGGGGTGTCTTCGGCAGTAGCCTGTCGCCCGGTATGGGCCATCGCATCGAAGTCGAACTCACCAGTCAGTCGGACGACTCCACGTGGACGTGGCGTGCCGCGGGGGCCAAGCTGCCCCGGGGCACCGTAACGTCGGAACTCGTCCCTCCCGGCACGTCGGTCGGGACCGTGCTGCGGGCCGAGGTGGAGACGACCCTCGACGGCACCACCGTCACGGCACTGCTCGCTCCCAAGGGGAAGTCCGAGCCCAAGCCGATCGAGCGGATCGAGATCATCGGCACCCCACAGAAGGGCCCGGACGTCAATGTCGTGCTGGCCGGCAAGGGGAAGCGCCGCCGCGACGACTACGGCGACGGTGACCGGGACGGCTCCCGCCGCCCGTCCGGTCGTGGGCCCCGCACCGGCGGTGACCGAGGGGCCCGCACCGGTGGTGAGCGCACCGGTGGTGAGCGCGGCCCCCGGACCGACGGCGAGCGTACGGCCCGACCCGAGGGCGACCACGCCCCCCGGGGCGAGGGACGCAGCCGCGAGGGCGCGTCCGGCGGTGCCCGGCGGTCCGGACCGGGCCGCCCCGGAGGTCGCGAGGGTGCGGGCCGCGAGCGCGGGGACCGTCGTCCTGCCGCGTCCACCGTCTACCGCAACGCAGCCCTCGCCGAGCTCCGGCCCGAGCAGCTCCCCGTGGCCGAGCAGCTCCTGCGCGGCGGCATCCCCTCGGTACGCCAGGCCATCCAGGAGCAGAACGCCCGGGCCCGGGCCGAGGGTCGACCGGAGGTGACCGAGGCGCCGCTCATGGCCATGGCCGAGGAGCTCCGCCCGATCATCAACCTGGCCACCTGGAAGGACCGCGCTTCCGTCGCCCGCAACTCAGGTAAGGACACACCGCTGCGCGAGCTCCGCTCCATCGTGGCGTCGGCCTCCACGGTCACACTCGACGAGGAGGGGACCGAGATGGTCACCGCCCTTCGGGCCAGCCTCACCGAGCGGATCACCGCCCTGCGCCAACGCTGGGTCGAGCGCATCACGACCGCACTCGACGAGGGTCGCGTGGTCGATGCCGTACGGGCCTCCATCCGCCCGCCCGAGCCGTCGGCCCGCCTGTCGGCCGAGCTCGCCGTACGGCTGTCGGATGCGGCCGGCCAGGCCATGACGTCGGACACACCGGCGGCCGACTGGCTCGCCCTGCTCGAGGTCGTCGTGGACTGCCCCGTGCGCAGGACCGTCAAGCCCGCGGGGCTGCCCACCGGTGCCGACGAGGCCCTGTTGGCCGAGGCGCGCAAGGCCGCCGGACTCGTACCCGAATTGGCGCGGCTGCTCGGGATCCCGATTCCGCCGCCGCCGGGGCCCCGCCGTCCCGTGCCGGCCCGCCCGGCCGGGCGTCGAGCCTCCTAGGGCGGTCCCGGCCCACCACCCACGGCGTGGATCCTCACCGGTCCACGGACGCGCCCGGTCAGTCCAGGGGAAGGTGCATTACGAGTAGCCGGGCCTTGAAGCCCGCCGACTCGAAGAACTGCTTGGCGTTCCGGTCACCGGGGAAGGCCGTTCCATCGACTCCGGTGCACCCCTCGGTCCGGAACCACTCGAGCGACCGCTCGAGCAGGAGGCGCCCGAGGCCCACCTCACGGGCGCCGGGCTCCACGAAGCAGACGTCGAGCACCCCGCGGCGGCCCCCCGCTGCATCGTCGACACGGCAGAGCGCCGCACCGGCCGCCCAATCGTCGAGGAGGCCCACCAGGGCCGTGTGCCCAGGTTCCGTCACGTAGGCGGCCACGGCGTCCCGTGACGCTTCCGGAGGCTGGCCCCCGCCATCGGCGGGGTGGGCGCGCGCACCCCCCCGCCGGCCGCTCGTGGCGTCCTGGAAGGCTGCGGCCAGCTCCACGAGCCTGTCCACGTCACCGTCACCGGCCGTCCGCACCTGCTCCACCGGGACCACCGACCGCCCGACCCCGTCGTCCGGGCTCAGGACCGCTCGTCGAGCAGCTGGTCGACCCGGCTGAGGATGGTACGCCGTCCCCGGGTGGAGGTCTCGTAGGCCCGCACCGAGACCAGCTCGGACCGACTCAGGCCGTCGAGCCGCTGGACGACCTGGGATGCCGACAGCGCGTCGAATCCGGGGATGGCCAGCGAGGCCACTGCGGGGACGTGTCCGTCCACGGGCCGCGGTGGTGGCTCCTGCAGCGGGGGCGCCGTGGCGGGCGCCCACGTCGACGGCCCTGTCGTCGCCTCCGCCCGCTGTCGGGCCGTGGGTGCTGTGGCAACGCCCCCACGGGCAGCGGGGGTCCCGAGGGTCGACGCGTCGGCCCCGCTCGTCGGCGGTCGGGGGATTGCCCGCAGGCGCGGCGGCGTGGTGCCGCCGCCGGCGACCCCCTGCCCCGCGGCCGATGCGCGGCGCTCCGGGGTGGGCCCGGAAGGCACCGGACCCGGGGTCCGCCTCAAGCCCTCGGAGCGCCGCTTCAACTCATGGCCGCCGGCATGGACGGCGAACTTCCCCACGGCCCGGGCCGAGTTCACCTGGACGCCGAGGCGCTCACGACCACGCTCGGCCAGTCGGGGCAGCTCTTCGACGAGCGTGACCGCCAGCCCCGTCGGCAGGAACACGAACAGGTCGAGGAACCGCTCGCTCAACGGCTGGTCCTCGTCGTGCTCGTCTGTGGTGTCACCCATGCTCGCCTCCGGTCAGACGCAGTCGCGGCAGAGCATCTTCTTCTTGTCCGCAAGCTGATTCCCGTGCTTGACCAGGAAGCACGACCGGCACACGAACTCCCCCGGTTGCTTGGGCAGCACCCTCTCCACTCCGTCGCCACTGCGGTCCTCCGGCTCCGGGGTCTCCTCGTCGTCCTCGATCTCCTCGACGACGAGCCGCTCCTTCAGGATGGTGTCGAGGCTGGCCTCGACGTCCTCGTCGTCGGGCTCCTCTTCCTCCTCCTCGTCGGTCTCCTCGCCGGCGGCCTTGGCCACGGCCTTGGCGGTGCCGGTCGGAACATCCGGTTCGATCTCCTCCTCCACGTCGATGACGGCGACGACCTCGTCGTCGTCGTCGAGCAGGGGGTCGTCCGCGATCAGGTCGTCGTCGTCCGCGAGCTCGTCGAGGTCCTCCTCGATCAGCTCTTCGGGTCCTTCGACTTCGTCGATGTCTTCTGCCATGTGCGTGGGTTTCGGTCTTTCGGTGGTGAGTTGGCCGGGAGCATAGACGGCCCGGCCCTCCGTTCGTTCGTCATCCCCGGCTCGGGCTCCGTGCCGGGCGGCGTCACCGCCGTGTGCCGCCGTCGGGTGGGGATCATGCCAGGAATTCGCCCGGCGGTGGTGCATCTCGCACCCCGCGCTGCTCACGGCTGTCCTGGCGCCCGTCGGGCCCACAACGCGAGGCCCTGTCAAACAGGTCATCGATCGGGCCGTACCCGCAGTGGCACGGGGCGCCCGTCCCCGTCAGGAGGATCAGGCGGTAGGGCCCAAGGGGTCTTTGGCACCACTCCCCCGCTACCTCCGGCGCACGCCGACGGCCTCGGGGAGGTGTTTTCTACTCGACCCCCTGGGCCTTCCTCCGCCTCTCACAGCATCCCCCCCGAGGACTGATCCGGCGGCCGGAACCGCTGACTCCATCCCCCGGGGTGACTGGGACTGGGCGCACCATAGGCCACTCGGCGGGTGGTGCGTCAAGTGAGTTCTTCCCCTGTTGACCAGGGCGTTTTCGGATCCTCCCTGCTCAGGACGTTGCAGGTTTTGTCGTCGCCGTCAGCGCCGTACGCCGTTGTTCGGCGCGTCGCTCGGACTCGAGTCGCTCGAGGTCCTCGGCACCGTAGTCGACGTGGGACATGGCCTCGGCCAGCAACCGGTGCCCGGCCCGGTCGCCGATCTGGCGGTGCATCTCCTGTGCCACCCACCGGTAGCTCGGATGACCCTGGGGCCCCGACCGCAGCTCCAGCATGTGCATGGCCTCCCGGGCGTTCATCTGCATCGTGTAGCGGATCCGGAAGGCCAGGGCCACGGCGTAGGAGGCCTGCTCGGCAAACGTCGGAGCCAGCGCCTCGTACAGCTCGCGCGACCGCTCGAGCGACGCGCTGTACCGGTCGGTGATCCCGGCCTCCTCGACCACCTCGGGCACGTCGTAGCCGAGCGAGGCGCCCAGGGGCTGCCACTCGACCGTGAGCATGCGGTGGCGCTGCAGGTCGCGGAACGCCCCGTAGTCGGTGACCACGTCGAACCGGTAGTCGGTGCGTTCGAAGGCCCGCCCCGGGCGGTGGCGACGGTTGGAGCGCTCCCCCACGTAGGCGCGCAACAGTGTCCGCTTCTCCTCGGCCCCCAGTAGGCGGACCCGGTCCAGGACCTCGGACTCGGTCCGGGTGGTTCGGGGCGCACTGATGGCGGCGATCACCTTGTCCTCGCCGTCGGGGTCGAAGTCGATCAACTCCACCGTCGCCCGTCCCGACGGGCCACCTCGATGGGTGCGTTCCGGTGCCACCAGGTCCGGGAACAGCTCGCCCACCACCCGTGCCGTCTCGGTCCGGGTGGTCGTCAGGTAGTCGCCCCACGCGCCCCGCGGTCGGCCCGGTCGACGCGCTGGAGGAACGAGGGGATCACCTTGCGCAGCTCCTCCAACATCATGTCGGCGTAGACGCGGGCCTCAGGAAGCGGATGGGAGCGCATGCGAACGAGCAGCATCTCGTAGGACTGGCCGGTGCCGTAGATCCCCACGTTGGACAGGGAGCCGGCCGGCAGCAGGCCCCGCAGCGCGTCGAGCCCCTTGGCCCGGACGGCCTGGCGGTGGACGAAGTCCGAGTCGCCGGACCGGCGCGGGTGGCGGGCGGCCAGCCACGCCTGGGCCTCCTCCAACAGCTCCCCGTAGGTGTCGAACATGCGGTCCATGTCGCCCACGTAGCGGGCACCCAGCGGCGAGTCGAGGAGGCCCGGGTCCCGGTAGTAGCGGTAGTGGCCCGTCGACAGCCGCTGGTTGTAGGCGATGTAACGGGTGGACTGCTCGAGGTAGGCCATCAGGCGCCCCCACTCGAGCACCTTGGTCAGGACGTTGGACGCCTGCTCGCAGGCCAGGTGCACACCACCGAGTTGGGCGACCGAGTCGTCGCCGTACTCGAAGAAGACCTTTTCGTACAGGTCCTCGGCCCGCTTGAGCCCCACCGTGGCATCGACCCCGGCATCGCCGCTGATGTCGAGCTCACCGACGAACTCGTCCAGGAAGAGCCTCCGCAGGCTCTTGTGGGACCGCGAGTACCGGGCGAACAGGGCCCCCTTGACCACCTCGGGCAGGTTCACGAGCGCGAACACCGGCTGGTCGAGGTTGGTGACGTACCGCCGCAGGATGTCGGTCTCCTCGGCACTGAACGATTCCACGGCGTAGGGGAACATGCCTGTCAGACACTAGGACGGGGACGGGTCGCCAGGCGCGGACCCCAGTGCCGCCGGGTCGTCTGCGCCGACCACGCCCCGCCGCAGGAGCGCGATCGCCAGATCGGCGTTGGCACGGGTCCCCGGGATCACCGCCACCTGGGAGATCTGCCGCACCAGGTCGATGACCTGGCGCACGTTGCGGACGAAGTCTCCCGGGGCCACCTCGGCGTCCCTCAGCACGGCGTCGAGCGTCCCACCGCTCGCCCAGGCCACCACAGAGCGGGCCAGGCCGCCGTCCGGCCGCCGGGTCCGGCGCAGGCCCACCCGGCGCTCGTCGCGCCGCAGGTCTGCAGCGAGGGATTCGACGGTGGCCAGCCGTTCGACGACCACCGCCTGGCGGGGCACCGGCGGGTCGTCACCGGCCCTCCGGGCCTCGAAGCTCAGCGACGAGGCCACCCCGGCGAGGTGGGCGGGTTCGAGGCCGTCCATGACGCCGGCGCGGAGCACCTCGGCGACGAGGAGGTCCGACTCGTGGTAGATCGCCGCCAGGGCGAGCCCGTCCCGGGTCAGGGCCCATCCGTCGAGGAATCCCCGTTCGTCCAGGACGGCCAGGCGACGGTCGAGCTGGGCGACCAGCGACTCGGAGCCATCGGGCGCCTGCCACTGACCGTACGACGATTCCAGGAGGCTCCGTGCCTCCTCCCGGGTCCATCGTCGGACCAGGTTCACGGCCAGGTTGTAGGTCGGGTGGAACGAGGACACCAGGTCGGGCGGTGGGGCCACGGCGGTGCGGGCCACGAGTCCGAAGGTGGTCGCCTGGTTCCACAGCACGAAGGCATGCCCCACGGTGTCGATGCCCCTCCGGCCGGCCCGGCCGGTGAGCTGCTGGTACTCGCCCGAAGTCAGCGCCGAGGTGTCCGTGCCCCGGAATTTGGCGAACCGCTCCACGACCACGGTCCGAGCGGGCATGTTGATACCGAGGGCGAGGGTCTCGGTGGCGAACACGACCTTCAAGAGGCCCTCCGAGAAGCACCGTTCGACCGCCTGGCGGAACGCGGGCACGAGACCGGCGTGGTGGGGGGCCACCCCGGCCTCGAGTGCCGCCGACCACGGGCCGTAGCCAAGGGTGCGCAGGTCGTCGTCGGTGAGGCGCTCGACCGAGTCCTCGACCAGTTCGCGGATCCGGGCCCGCTCCACCTCGGTGGTGAGGCGGACACCGTCCTGCAGGCACTGGCGGGTGGCGTCGTCACAGGCGGCACGCGAGAAGATGAAGGTGATGGCCGGCAGCATGCCGGCCTCCTCCAGGTAGGCGACCACCTCGGTCCGACGCGGCGCCCGCAGGCGCTGGTGGGGCGAGCGCCGCCTCCGGTCGTCGAGCCGCAGGCCGTCCGGATTGGGGGCGCCCTCGCGCAGGAGCGGCAGGACGCTCAGCCCGTCGCGGCCCCGCTCGGCCACGGCGTAATGGTGGTGCAGGGTCACCGGGCGGTGGGTCTCGACGACGACACGCGTGGCGGCCCGCGGACCGACGTCAGCCACCTGCCGAAGTCGGTGGCGTTGGCCACGGTGGCCGACAGGCTCACGAAGGAGACACCGGGTGGGGTGAGCACCAGCACCTCCTCCCACACCGAGCCCCGGTAGGGATCCTGCAGGTAGTGCACCTCGTCGAGGACGACCACCTGGAGGTCGTCGAGCAGCGACGACCGGGCGAAGAGCATGTTGCGGAGGACCTCGGTGGTCATCACCACGATCGGGGACCGTGGCTGATGCGAGACATCCCCGGTCAGGAGCCCGACCCGGTGGGCCCCGTAGCGGGCCGACAGCTCGGCGAACTTCTGGTTCGACAGCGCCTTGATGGGGGTCGTGTAGAACGCCTTCCCGCCTCGTTCGAGTGCACGGGCCACGGCGTAGTCGGCGATCAGCGTCTTTCCCGAGCCCGTGGGCGCGCTGACCAGCACCGACTCACCCCGGTCGACGGCGTCCATGGCCCGGTGCTGGAACGCGTCGAGGCTGAATCCCACTCCCCGTTCGAAGTGCTCCCGCGACCTGTCCCCTCCCCCTGCCGGGGCGGGCGCGCTGTCACCCGGGGCGGGCGCCCCATGGCTCATCGACGGACGATCCGGCCGATGACGATCGAGAGCTCGTAGAAGAGGTACAGGGGGATGGCCATGGCCAGCATCGAGAACGGGTCCGAACTCGGGGTGATGACCCCGGCCAGCACAACGATCCCGATGATCGCCCACCGACGCCACGACGACAGCTGCTGGGGGGTGATGACCCCGGCGAGTTCGAGCGACGACCAGGAGCACGGGAAACTCGAAGGTCACCCCGAAGGCCACCATCAGCAGGATGATCAGGCTGAGGTACTTGTTCGGGTCGAGGATCTGGGTGAGCGACGGCCCCCCGATGGAGTCGAGCCATGCCAGGGCGTGGGGGAAGATCAGGAAGGCGACGGCCGCCCCCAGGGTGAACAGCCCGATCGTCGCCACGACGAAGGGGATCGCGTACTTCTTCTCGTTGCGGTTCAGCCCCGGGGTGATGAAGCGCCACAACTCCCACAACCACACGGGCGACGCCAGGAAGATGCCGCCGTAGGCGGCGATCTTGATACGCAGCGCCAGGCCGTCCAGCGGCCCCGTGACGTAGAACCCGCAGTGGGTGGGGGCGGCCTCGCAGTAGGGGTGCTTCAGGACGGTGAGGATCGAGTTGTAGGCGAGGAACGCCACCGTGGACCCGACGAGGAAGGCGGCCAACGAGATCAGTACCCGCCGCCGGAGCTCGCCGAGGTGCTCCGTCAGGGTCATGGCGTCGGGCGCCGGCTTGTCGGTCCTCCGTTTGAGGGACAGTGCCACCATCAGCCCCGTGCTCCCCCGCCCACGGGCCCGGCGCTCAATTCATCGACGGGTCGTCGGGGACGGCCCACCCCTCGGCGCGCACCCGGTGGACGGTGCCCTCGGGGTCGCTGATCGAGATACCCGGTACGGACGCCTCCTCGTCGGCGTGCACGGCGCCGATCGGTCGGTTGGCCCCGCCCGGGGCCAACACGGCGTCGCCCGACGGCCCCGACCAACCGGCGCGGCCGTCCGCCCCTCCCCGGGGTCGGATGCTCCCTCGGCCGGCGGGCCCACCCCTCCGGGCAGGTTCGCCTCGTTGTCGGCGGCGTGGGAGTCCGCCAGGGAGTCGAGGAACGTGATCGGGGACCGGACGGCCTGGGTGATCCGGTCCGTCGAAGGCAGATCCGGGAAGTTGCCGCGCACGTCGGTCTCGAGCCGCTGACGCAGTCGCCGCAGATCGCCCCACAGGGAGCCCACCTGGCGCGCCACCTTCGGCAGCCTCTCGGGGCCGAGGACGACCACGGCCACCACCAGGACGACCAGAATCTTGGCCGGGCTGAGAATCGTCACCCGTCCACTGTACCGGTGGGCCGGGCCCTCGAGCAGACCGGGCGTCGGCGAGCGCGCCCGAGCGGTGTCAGACGCCCTTGATCCGACTCAGCGGCCACACGACGGCCACGGCCCGACCGACGATCAGCGACTTCGGGATGGGCCCGAAATACCGGCTGTCTTCCGAGTCCGTCCGGTTGTCCCCCATCACGAAGTACTCGCCGGCGGGGATCGTCACCGGTCCGGGCATGTTGAACTGCGGGTACTCGTCGTCGGGCAGGGCCCCGGTGTAGCTCGTGGGGCCGGGTGGCAGCCACGGTTCCTTCAGGAGCTTCCCGTCGATGTACACCTGTCCGTCCTTGGTCGAGATCGTCTCCCCGGGGAGACCGACCACCCGCTTCACCAGGTCGGGGAAGTCCTGCGTCTCGAGCGGCGGTCGCTTGAACACGACGATGTCCCCACGGTGGACGCCGTGGAAGTCGTAGCTCAGCTTGTTGACCATGATCCGGTCCCCCACGTCGAGGGTCGGGACCATCGAGGGCGACGGGATGTAGAAGGACTGGATGACGTAGGTGCGGAGGAGCACCGTGCACAGCAGGACGGCCATGAGGATGACGGCCCACTCGATGACCCAGCGGTAGCCGCCGCCCTTGCTGCTCCCCCCGGTCAGACCACCGTCGTCGCCCGTGGGATCGGCGGTGGCCACGGTGCCCGATCCGAACCCGCCTGCGGCGGGTGTCGGGGGAAGCGGACCGGCTGTCGGATCGGTGGACACAGTGAGACGACGCTAGCCCACGTCCGGGAGCGGACCGCAGCAGGGGTTCGGGTTCACAGGCCGGCGATCAGCTTCTCGACCCGCTCGTCCTTCGACTTGAACGGGTCCTTCAGGAGCACGGTGCGCTGGGCCTGGTCGTTCAGCTTCAGGTGGACCCAGTCCACGGTGAAGTCGCGGCGCTTCTCCTTGGCCCGCTTGACGAACTCACCCCGGAGCCGGGCCCGGGTGGTCTGGGGTGGCGTGGTCATGGCCTCGGCGATGTCGACGTCGCGGCACACCCGGTCCACCTGGTCATGGCGTTGCAGGCGGTAGTACAGGCCGCGGGACCGGTCGACGTCGTGGTACTGCAGGTCGAGCAGGGACACGGCCGGGCTGTGCAGCGGCAGCGAGTGACGCTCGCGGTACCCCTCGACCAGGCGGTACTTGGCCACCCAGTCACACTCCCGGTGGAGCGACAGGGGGTCCGCCTCGAGGCCCTTCAGGCAGTGCTCCCACATGCCGAGCGCACGGTCCTCCTGCACCGAGAGCCCGTGACGGTCCCGGAACCGCAGGGCCCGCTGGAGGTACTCGCCCTGGAGGTCGAGGGCACTCATCTCCCTGCCGTTGGCCAGGCGCACCGGCCGGCGGCAGGTGATGTCGTGGCTGATCTCGCGGATGGCCCGGATCGGATTCTCGAGGGTGAGGTCCCGCATGACCGTCGACGGGTCCTCCAACATGCGCAGCACGATGCTGGTCGCCCCGATCTTGAGGAACGTGGCGTACTCGCTCATGTTGGAGTCACCCACGATGACGTGGAGCCGCCGGTACTTCTCCGCATCGGCGTGCGGCTCGTCGCGGGTGTTGATGATCGGCCGGCTCCGGGTGGTCGCCGACGACACGCCCTCCCAGATGTGCTCCGCCCGCTGGCTGAGGCAGAACACGGCGCCCCTGGCCGTCTGGAGGACCTTGCCGGCGCCCGCATAGGCCTGACGGCTGACGAGGAACGGGATCAGGACCTCGGTGTAGTGGGCGAAATCGTCGCGCCGGCTGGTCAGGTAGTTCTCGTGGCAGCCATAGGAGTTCCCGGCCGAGTCGGTGTTGTTCTTGAAGAGGTAGATGTCGCCACGGATGCCCTCCTCGCGCATGCGCGCCTCCGCGCCCTCGACGAGCGAGGAGAGGATCCACTCCCCCGCCTTGTCGTGGGCCACCAGCTCGGCGATGTCGTCGCACTCGGGAGTGGCGTACTCGGGATGGCTGCCCACGTCGAGGTACAGCCGGGCGCCGTTCTCCAGGAACACATTGGAGGAGCGGCCCCAGCTCACGACCCGGCGGAACAGGTAGCGGGCCACCTCGTCGGGACTGAGGCGACGCTGGCCGCGCAGGGTGCACGTCACGCCGTACTCGTTCTCCAAGCCGTAGATCCGCTTGTCCATTACCTGAACGGTACCGTGACGCGCGCCGGGGCCGCGCCACCGCCACCGGGAGCCACCGCTGCGTCACGCCGTCGTCACACAGTGGTCACACCACGGGTCGGAGCCGGGGCGCCGGTCCCCTGGGCTCCGGACGCCGTCCGGAGGCTCAGGCGAGCAGGGCGACGAGTTCGTCGTCCACCAGCCGCCGGAAGGCCCGACGGCCGTTCCCCTCGGCCAGCACGGCGACCTCGAGGTCGTCCGCATCGAGCGTGCGGTCCGGGCCGGCGAGGGCTCCCACGGCGGCTCGCAGCGCCTCGGCCAGAGACCAGGTAGGTGTCCATGCCTCGTCGAGCGCGGCCACGATCGCCTCCGTCTCCCCGCCGAGAACGGCGAACCGGTCCTCGTCGGTGATCGTCCCCTCGTAGGCGATGTGGTACAGCTGCGGCGGCCGCAGACCGTTGCCCAGCTCCGCTACCAGGATCTCGACCTCCAGCGGCTTCATCTCGTGGGTGAAGACCTGGCCGAGGTACTGGGCGTAGAGGTTGGCCAGCGACCGGGCCTCCACGTCCTCGCGGCTGTAGGCGTAGCCCTTGGTGTCGGCGTGGCGGATCCCCGACACCCGCAGCTGGTCGAATTCGTTGTACTTGCCGACGCCGGCGAAGGCGATCCGGTCGTAGATCTCGCTGATCTTGTGCAGCGACCGCGACGGGTTGTCCGCCACGATCACGATCCCCTGATCGTAGGTCGTGGCCACCAGCGAGCGCCCCCGGGCGATGCCTTTCTGGGCGTACTCGGCCCGGTCCTTCATCACCTGCTCGGGTGCGACGTAGTACGGCATGGTCATGGCTGGCGGCCCTCCGTCCGGCGACGCTCGATCAGTGCGGCGAACCGCTCGGCGACCTCGTCCTCGGGCACGGCCGTGAACCCGTCGGCCGTCACCGTGGCGACCAGCGGGTAGATGCCCCGGATGAGGTCGGGGCCCCCGGTCGCCGAGTCCTCGTCGGCCGCCTCGTAGAGGGACTGGATGGCCAGCTCCACGGCCGCGTCGCGGTCGAGGCCGTCCCGGTACCCGAGCTTGATGGTGGTGCGGGCATCCCGCCCACCCGAGCCGGTGGCGTTGTACTCGCTCTCCTCGTAGTGGCCGCCGGTGACGTCGTAGGTGAAGATCCGGCCGGTCAGGCGGGCCAGGTCGAAGCCGGCGAACAGCGGCACCACGGCGAGTCCCTGCATCGCCATGGGAAGGTGCTCGCGCACCATCTGGCCGAGCTGGTTCGCCTTGCCCTCCAGGCTCAGCACCACGCCCTCCACCTTCTCGTAGTGCTCGAGCTGGGTCTGGAAGAGGCGCACCATCTCGACGGCAGGGCCGGCGGCGCCGGCGATGGCCACGGCCGAGTACCGGTCGGCCGGGAAGACCTTCTCCATGGCCCGATGGGCGATGGCATGCCCCTCGGTGGCTCGGCGGTCACCGGCCATGACCACACCGTCGCCATAGCGCAGCGCCACCACGGTGGTGCCGTGACGGAACCCGTCGCCGGGGCCGGCCCCGGGCGTGGCCAACAGCGGGTGGGCCGGGACGCGGAGTCGTCGCATCAGTCCGGCAAAGTCCGGTCCCGGGTCCTCGGTGGTCGAAAAGAGCGGCAGGGTCACCTGGTCACTCGCCACCCTTCTGCACGTAATTGCGCACGAACTCCTCGGCGTTGTCCTCCAGGACCTCGTCGATCTCGTCGAGCAGGTCGTCCAGCTCGGCCTTCAGCTTCTCGCCCGTGGCCGATGCCGGCGGGCACGTCCTCGACTGCCTCGTCGGCCCGCTCGGTCGTCTGTTGCTTCTTCTTCAGCTCTCGCTCTGCCATCGCTCCACTCCTCGGTCCTGTCCAGCATCGTCGACCTGCCCCGCACCGTCGAACCGCACCGACCCGTCGGGCGGTACTGCTCCCGGCCTCAGCTGCTCAAGCGCTCGACCAGCTCGGCCGGGCTCGAACAGCTGTCCAGTAGTGCTTCGACATGTTCCGCCGTTCCCTTCAGCGGATCCATCATAGGGACGCGTCGCAGTGGGTCCGATCCGAGGTCGAAGACCAGGGAGTCCCAGTTGGCGGTGGCCACCGACGCCGGCCAGCGCTTCAGGCACTCACCCCGGAACCAGGCCCGGGTGTCCCGTGGTGGATCGGTGACCGCCGCGTCCACCGCCTCCCGGTCCACCAGGCGCTCGGTGTCGAGTCGGGCGAACAGCGACCGGGACGGCCGGAGGTCGTGGTACTGCAGGTCGACTGCGGCCAGGCGAGGGTCGTCCCATCCGAGGGAGTGCCGGTCGCGGTAGGCCTCGAGCAGCTGCAGCTTGGCCACCCAGTCGACCTGGCGGGCCAGGCGTCATGGGATCGGTCTCCAGCCCGTTCAGCACCTGCTCCCACCGGTCGAGCACTGCGGCGCCGACCGCTTCGGCACCGAGGCACTCGAGCCCCCTGTCGTCGGCGTACTTGCGGGCCTGCGAGTAGAGCTCCCACTGGATGGCGAGCGCCGTCGCCGTCGACCCGTCGGCCAGGAGCAGCGTCTGGGTGAACGTGCGGTCGACGGCGACGGCGTGGATGGCACGAACCGGGTCGGCCAGCGCCAGGTCGCGGCTCCCCGACACGTCGTCCTCGACCATGGCCAGAACGAGCGACGTGGTCCCGAGCTTCAGGAAGGTCGCCACCTCCGTCAGATTGGCGTCGCCGACGATCACATGGAGCCGTCGGTAGCGGTGGGAGTCGGCGTGGGGCTCGTCCCGGGTGTTCACGATGGGACGCTTGAGGGTCGTCTCCAGGCCGACCTCCTCCTCGAAGAACTCGGCCCGCTGGCTCAACTGGTAGTCGACGGCCCCGGGCTCGTGGACGGTCGTCTCGGAGCCGACCTTGCCGCTGCCGCAGAAGAGCTGGCGGGTGACGAAGTGGGGCGTGATCCGGTGCACGATCCGACTGAAGGGCGTGTCGCGGTCCATGAGGTAGTTCTCGTGGCAGCCGTACGAGTTGCCCTTGCCGTCCGAGTTGTTCTTGTAGACGACGAGGTGGGACCCGTCGTGGCTGGCCAGGTCGGCCGCCTCCATGGACCTGATCACGATCTGCTCGCCCGCCCGGTCGAAGCGGAGGGCCTCGAGCGCGTCGCGGCACTCGGGCGAGGAGAACTCGGGATGGGCGTGGTCGACGTAGTAGCGAGCTCCGTTGGTGAGCACCGTGTTGACCAGGTGGGTCTCGACCATCGGGGGCATCGACCCCTCGCGGGCGAAGCCCCGGGCGTCGTTGCCGGGTGCCTCGTCCTCGAAGTCCCAGCCGGTCTGCTGCCGGGCCACGTCGTGGGCATAGGCGTTGATGAGCACCGAGGAGGCGGCGATGGGGTTGGGGTCGCCGCCGACCACCTGGATGCCGTACTCGGTCTCGATACCGCAGACCTTGGGGATCGCCATGCGGGCGACCCTACCCTCGCACCGGGCGCCGGCGGCGTCCCCCGGCGGTCAGAGGTACTGGCCCGTCCCCACCCGCTCGATGGACCTGCCGCCCGTCGTCTCCTCCCGGTCACTGATCAGGGTGCGGATGTAGACGATGCGCTCACCCTTCTTGCCCGAGATCTTGGCCCAGTCGTCCGGGTTGGTGGTGTTCGGCAGGTCCTCGTTCTCCTTGTACTCCTGGCGGATCGACTCGAGGAGGTCCTGGGTCCGGATGCCCGCGACCCTGGGCGGCGATTGCCCGCTTGATGGCCAGCTTCTTGGCCCTCCGCACGATGTTCTCGATCATGGCCCCCGAGGCGAAGTCGCGGTAGTACAGGACTTCCTTGTCCCCGTTCTGGTAGGTCACCTCGAGGAACCGGTTCTCCTCGTCGCCCCGGTACATCTCGGTCACGGTGGACTCGATCATGGCCTGGGTCGCCTTGGCCGGATCACCACCGCCGAGTGTGCGCACCTCGTCGGCGTCGAGCGGGAGGTCGGGCGTGAGGTAGCGGCCGAAGATCTGGGCCGCGGCCTGCTCGTTCGGGCCGCTCGATGCGGATCTTCACGTCGAGCCGGCCGGGACGGAGGATGGCCGGGTCGATGAGGTCCTCGCGGTTGGACGCACCGATGACGATGACGTCCTTCAGGGTCTCCACCCCGTCGATCTCGGCCAGCAACTGGGGCACGATGGTCGACTCCATGTCGGAGCTGATCCCGGTCCCGCGGGTGCGGAACAACGAGTCCATCTCGTCGAAGAAGACGATGACCGGCACGCCCTCCTCCGACTTCTCCCGCGCCCGCTGGAACACCAGGCGGATCTGGCGCTCCGTCTCCCCGACATACTTGTTGAGCAGCTCCGGCCCCTTGATGTTGAGGAAGTAGCTGCGGGTGTTCGTGTTCCCGGTGACCTCCGCGACCTTCTTGGCCAACGAGTTCGCCACCGCCTTGGCGATGAGCGTCTTGCCGCAGCCCGGGGGGCCGTAGAGCAGGATGCCCTTCGGTGCCGGGAGCTTGTGCTCGGCGTACAGCTCCCGGTAGAGGTAGGGCAGCTCGACGGCGTCGGTGATGGCCTCGATCTGGTCGTCCAGACCGCCGACGTCCGCGTAGGTGACGTCGGGGACCTCCTCGAGGACCAGCTCCTCCACCTCGGGCCGCTCCAGCTTCTCGATGAGCAGACCGGTGCGCGACTCCATGAGGACGGTGTCCCCGGCCCGCAGCTTGACGCCGATGAGCGCGTCGGACAGCTCGGCCACACGCTCCTCGTCGGCCCGCCCGTAGACGAGGGCGCGGCTGCCACCGTCGAGGACCTCCTTCAGCACCACCACCTCGCCCTGCCCCTCGCCCTCACGGGCGAGGATCACGTTGAGCGACTCGTTGAGGACGACCTCGTTGCCCCGCTGCATGTCGGCCGGTTCGATGTCGGGATGGAGCGTCACCCGCATCTTGCGTCCGCCCGAGAACACGTCGACGGTTCCGTCGTCGTTCGCCCCCAGGTAGGTACCGTATGCCGAGGGTGGCTGCGTGAGCTTCTCGACCTCGTCGCGGAGGTTGGCGACGTGCTCCTTGGCCGTCTGGAGGGTGAAGGTCAGCTTCTCGTTCTGGGACACGGCCTGGGCGAGCTGGCCCTTGGTCTCCAGGAGCTTCTCCTCCAGGGTCTGCACCCGGCGAGGGCTCTCCTGGAGCCTCCGGCGGAGGAGCGTGACCTCCTCCTCGGCGGAGAGGGCACGGGCCCGCAGCGTCTCCATATCGTCCTCGTCCACCGCCCGGCGCTGGCCGTGGGCATCGTCGAAATCAACCGTCGCACTCACCTCGTTCGAGCAGTCGGGGCCTCGACTCCGACCCTACACCGGGTGGGGTGCCGGACAGACGCTCCCCCGGCGGGCGCGGTGCGGCACCTCGTCGCTCCGACCGGGCCGTCTAAGGGGCGGGCCCGACATGGGACGGGCCCGACGAGGGTCCCGACGACCAGCGTCTGCCGGGACCCACCGCGACGCGGATAGCATGGTCGGGGCAACGGTCCCGCCACGCCGACGGACGAGCTGTCGGAAGGGGTACCCGTCGGCACCGGCAGTCCGTGGACACGGGTGCCACGCGTTCGAGCCGAGAGACACGTAGGAGAGACACAGCTGATGAAGGTCTGGATCGACCAAGATCTCTGCACGGGAGATGGCCTCTGCGAGGAGATTGCGCCCGCGGTCTTCACCCTGCTGGACGATGGGCTCGCCTACGTCAAGGAGGGCGACGACGTCCGCAACGAGCCGGGTGGCTCGGCCGGGATGGCCGCCGTTCCCTCCGAGCTCGAGGACGCCGTTGTCGAGGCCTCCGAGGAGTGCCCCGGCGAGTGCATCTTCATCGAACAGGGCTAGCCCGGCCGAACCGCTCCGGCCGGAGCCGCGGACGGCCAGGCTGACCTCCCGGGAGCCGCCACCCGGCGACCCGGTTCAGGCGGATGGCTCCGCGTCGGGATGGTCACCTTCAAGGTCGCCTCCGCCGTCCGACCCGCCCTCCGATCCCCCGTCCCACCCGTCGTCGAACCGGGCCGCCGCCGCAGGAGTCGGTCTGGGCCGGGGCGGCCCCGGCACCCCGGGCCTGCTCCCCTGCTCCACCGGACGGAGCAGTCTGGCCGTGGTGAGGAACCCCGTGTGGCCCACCATGCGGTGGTCGGGCCGGACCGACCGGTCCTCCACGTGCCACGTGCGGTGGAGCACCTCCAGCGTCGTCGCCATGCCGAACGCGCTGTCGTCGAGCACCTGGCGGAAGTGGGAGGTCTGGTTGATCGTCGGAAGGTAGGCGCAGACGATCCCGCCCGGGCGGAGGGCCACCTCCGCATGGCGGATCACCCGCCACGGCTCGGGCAGGTCGAGCACCACGCGGTCGAGCCCGCGCTCCTCGATCCCCTGGTACACGTCACGCAATTCCACCCGGTAGTCGGCGCCCTCCCCCACCGTGGCGGCGACGTTGTTCCGGGCCCGATTGGCGAAGTCCTCACGCAGCTCGTAACCGACGACCGAGGCGCCGGCCCGCAGCATCGCCATCGACAGGGCGCCCGATCCCACCCCGGCCTCGAGCACGGTCAGACCCGGAGCGATGTCGGCCTCCATCAGGATGGCGGCAAGGTCCTTCGGATAGATGACCTGGGCCCCGCGGGGCATCTTGAGCACCGTCTCGGCCAGGGTCGGACGGACCACCAGGAACCGGCGTCCGGTGCTGCCCAGCACCGTCGACCCTTCGTAGGCGCCGATGAGGTCGTTGTGGGCAACGATGCCGACGTGGGTGTGGAAGGCGGCGTCGGCACGCAGCGTCAGGAGGTACCGGCGCTTCTTGGCATCGACGAGCAGTACCCGCTCGCCCACCCCGAGGAGGCTCTTGTCGTCGTGCCCCCCTCCCCCGTCGGGGTCCACGGAGCTCAGGGGTTCGTGCTCGACGACGTGCCCGGCGGACCCGAGCTGATGACCAGGCGCTCCCCGGGGTTCAGCTTGGTGCGGTAGACGACGTCCTCGCTCCTGCGGGCCCGCAGGAGCATCCACACGGCGGCGCCGACCACGAACCAGGCCGTGTTGTAGCCGCGCATGCCCCGGCCGAACGCCTTGAGCTGGAAGTAGCGGAGGATCGACTCCATGGGTTCAGATCCGACGGACTTCCACGATGGTGGACCGGCGGCGGCCGCGTCGGCGGCCGATGAGGTAGACGACGGCCACCGATACCACGACGACGGCCAGGCCGACGGCCAGTGCCTGGGACTTGGCCCCCTCGACCTCGTCGGTCACCCCGCCGGTCATCTCCCGGAACTGCGCCTCGATCTGATCGCGGGTGATCCTGCCGTCGTCCGGGCTCATGCCTGCTCCTTGTCGGTCGTGGTGCCCGGCGTCTGACCCCTGCTGATCGACCGGACCGCCACGAAGGCGACGAGCACGACCACCACGGCGCAGATGACGTAGGGGATCCAGGACAGGTTGCCGGTGAACGTGCTGCCCGTCTCGCCCTGCAGCAGGCGCAGGAGGCCGACGGCCAGGACGGCCAGCCCGATGGAGAGGGCCACCGAGCCGACCACCCCGAACAGGATGTAGCGGCCGAGGCCCTTGACCGGCTCGAGGGTCTCCTGCTTGACGTAGGCGACGATCAACTGGACGGTCTCCTGCGCCTCGTCGCGCAGGCCGTTGAACCCCCGCTTGCCGTCATTCCGGCCTTGCGCCACGTTCCTCCTCGGGTTCTCGACCCCGGCCCGGCGGGCGCCGGTGCCACCGCCGGGCGCTGCCCCGGCACCACCCCGACGGCGGGCCCGGCGCTCGGACGGCACAACTCTAGCCAGGGCCGGTGCCCCGGCCGCTCACGTCCGCTCGGTGTAGAGGTACGTCGAGCTCGCCCGCACCACGACACGGCCCCCGTCGTCGACGACCTCGGCCTCGGCAAAGGCCACTCGCGACCCCCCGGAGACGATCACCGCCGTGCACTCGAGCTCGGTCCCCACCCGTGCCGCCGCCAGGAAGCTCGTCTTCATCTCCACGTTGGAGGCGAAGACCCGGCGGCCGACGCCGGCGGCATGGGTGATGGCGGCCGACCCCATGGCCGAATCCGCCATGGCACCGAGGAACCCGCCCTGGACGATGCCGGTCGGATTGGCGAACCGCTCGTCGGCCCGCATCCGCCACACGGTGCGCCCGGGCTGCGACTTGTCCACACAGGTCATGCCGAGCGTCAGCTCGCAGTTCGGGGGCACCTGGATCCTCATGTCGGCCACCGGGCGACGATAGCCCCGGCGGGCGCCAGCGGCCGCCACGGTCGGAGGTGGACGCTCCGGGCTCCGACGGGCGATACTGGGGCATGGCCATCGACGCGCACGATCCCCCGGGCCCCGTCGTCCTGGTGGGAGAGGCCACCGAGGACTGGACGGGCGACGCCCGCTTCCACGAGTACTCGGTGGCCGCCGACCCCATCGGGTCCGGCGCCGTCACCGGGGTGCCCGTCGAACGGTTCCCGGCACGGCTCCACGACGGACCCGGCAGTCCGCCTCGTCCCCCTCGACCTGTCCGCCGAGCTGGCCGTCGACTACCCGGCCACGAGCCCGGCCCTGCTGGCCGCCTTCGTCGTCCTCGACGCCGGCGACACGCTCACGACCCGACCGGATGCCACCAGTGAGCTCTACTTCTGCCTCGAGGGGAGCGGGTCGAGCACGTTCGTGCGCCCGGTGCCCGGCGGGTCCCCGGTGACGGGAACCATCCCGTGGGCCGTGGGTGACTTCGTGACCCTCCCGGCCGGGTGCACCACCGAGCACACGTCGGCGCGCCACCGGGCGCTCCGTGCTCTACCGGGTGACCGACGCCCCCCTCCTCGCCTACCTGGGAGTCGTACCCGGTGCCGAGCGCAGTTCGCCCCCACCCGGTACGACGCCGCCACCTCGCTGGCCCGCCTGACCGAGGTCGAACGCCATCCCGATGCCGCCAGCCGCAACCGGGTGAGCATCCTGCTGGGGAACGCCGCCCAGCCCCGGACCATGACCGTCACTCACACGCTGTGGGCGATGCTCGGCGTGCTGCCCGCCGGGCGGGTCCAGCGGCCCCACCGCCACCAGAGCGTCGCCCTCGACCTCATCACCTCGTGCGCGCCCGGCTGCTACACGCTGGTCGGCACCGGGGTCGACGGCGCCGGTGGGATCATCGACCCGGTGCGCGTCGACTGGGAGACCGCCGGAGCCTTCGTGACCCCACCCGGACTCTGGCACAGCCACCACAATGAATCGGGGGAGCCCGCCTACCTGGTACCCATCCAGGACGCCGGACTCCACACCTACCTGCGTTCGCTCGACATCCGCTTCACCCCGTCGGACACCTGACCCCGGTGGACTTCGCCAGCGCGCTGTCCCGGCACCCGGTGACCAGCCAGGCGCTCGGCGAGGCCCTGGGGGCCGTGCTCGAGCACGTGGGCGAACGGCCCGACCTGGTCGTCGTCACCGTCACCCGACCCCACGCCGGTGCCCTCGAGGACGTGGTGTCCGCCGTCGACGCCGTCCTCCACCCCCTCGGACTCCTCGCCTGCGCCGCCGAGTCCGTCATCGGCGAGGGCGTCGAGGTCGAGGAGCTCCCCGCGGTCAGCGTCTGGGCCGGGCGGGTGGGGCCGCTGGTACCGCTCGCACTGTCGGCCACCCGGTCGGGCGACGACGAGTGGCGGTTCGACGGTCTGCCCTCGGGCGTCGGTTTCGACCCGTCCGCGCTGCTCGTGCTGGCCGACCCCTTCACGTTCCCCATGGCCGAATTCGTCGTCCACCTAGAGGAGCGCCACCCCGGGCTGCCGGTCGTGGGGGGCTACGCCTCGGGAGCCTCGGGTCCCGGCGGCACCCGGTTGGCCCTGGGCGACCGGGTGCTCACCACCGGGGCCGTGGCCGTCCTGCTCGGCCCCGCCACCGAGGTCATCCCGGTGGTGTCCCAGGGGTGCCGGCCCTTCGGTCGACTCCTCACGGTCACCCGCGTCGAGCGGAACCTCGTGCGAGAGATCGCCGGCCGCCCGGCCATGGAGTGCATGGTGGACGAGATCGCCGAGCACCTGGGCCGGGCCGACATCGCCGGGATCGAAGGCAACGGTCTGCTCCTCGGGCGATGTGTCGACATCCGTGTGCTCGACCCGGGACCGGCCGACCTGCTATTCCGGCCGTTGGTTGGCGTCGAGCGGGCCTCGGGCGCGCTGGCCGTCGAAGGTCGGATGCCGCTCGGGAGCCTGGTGCAGTTCGCCGTGCGGGACGCCCGCACCGCCGGAGCCGACCTGGTGACGTCCCTGGCCGGGCACGACGCCGATGCCGCACTCCTCTTCACGTGCAACGGGCGGGGGACCCGGCTGTTCGACGTGGCCGACCACGACGCCGCCGCCGTTGGTCGGGCGCTCGGTCCCGTACCGCTCGGCGGCATGTTCGCCGCAGGCGAGTTCGGGCCGGTGGGTGGCGTCAATTTCGTGCACAGCTTCGCCGCCTCACTCGCACTGTTCCGATCGCGTGAACCCGGGCGCACGGCGTCCCCTCCCCTCGCGCCCGACCGGTAGGGTTTCCACCGATGAGCTTCCCACTGCCGCCCCGACTGGATCCCGCCCCCTCCGGCGAGCTCGAGCAGCTGGGGGTGGACGTGATCCGTGGCCTCGCCATCGACGGGCCACGGGCGGCCAAAGCGGGCCATCCGGGCACGGCCATGGCCCTCGCCCCCCTGGCGCACGTGCTGTTCACCCGGATCATGCGGCACGACCCGTCGGATCCCGACTGGCCCGACCGCGACCGGTTCGTGCTGTCCAACGGGCACGCCTCGATCCTCCTGTACTCGATGCTCCACCTGACGGGCTACGGCCTGACGCTCGACGACCTCCGTCGGTTCCGCCAGTGGGGCAGCGCCACCCCGGGCCATCCCGAGCGGCACCACACCCCCGGGGTCGAGGTCACCACCGGACCGCTCGGCCAGGGCGTCGCCAACGGTGTCGGCATGGGGATCGCCGAGCGGTGGTTGCGGACCCACTTCTCCCCCGAGGTCTGTGACCACCACACCTACGTCATCGCCGGGGACGGATGCCTCGAAGAGGGCATCTCGCACGAGGCCGCGTCGCTGGCCGGTCACCTCGGCCTCGGCCGGCTGGTCTACGTCTACGACGACAACCACATCACCATCGACGGCCCGACCGAGCTGGCGCTGAACGACGACGCCGCCGAGCGCTTCGCCGCCTACGGGTGGGACGTCGACCCCATCGGCGACGTCGCCAACGACCTCGATGCCCTGGAGGCCGCCCTGGTGCGGGCACGCGACCAGGAGGACCGGCCCTCGCTCATCATCCTGCGCAGCCACATCGGCTACCCGTCCCCCGACCTGACCGACTCGTCCAAGGCCCACGGCGATCCCTTCAGCGACGACGAGGCCACCAAGACCAAGGCCATCCTGGGCCTCCCGACCGACCAGACGTTCTGGGTGCCGCACGACGTGCTCGCCATGTACCGCTCGACCATCCCGCCGCGGCCAGGCCATGCGGGCCGAGTGGGAGACCCGCCTCGAGGCCTGGGACGGCGACCGTGCCCGCTACGGGGCGGCGCTGGGCGGCCACGGCGTCCCCGGGTGGGAGTCGACGCTCCCGACGTTCGCACCGTCGGACGGACCCATAGCCACCCGCAGGGCCATCAAGGCCTGCCTAGACGCCACCCAGGACGGGCTGCCGGGCCTCGTCCCCGGAAGCGCCGACCTGACCGGCAACACCGGCATGGCCCTCGCCGGGGCGACCGCCCAGGCGGCCGGGGACCCGGGTGGGAGCCTCGTCCACTACGGCATCCGGGAGCACGCCATGGGCGCGGTCATGACCGGGATGGCCTGCCACGGGGGGGCGCTCCCGGTAGGGGGGACCTTCTTCGTGTTCTCCGACTACATGCGTGGCGCGGTCCGGGTAGCCGCCATCTCCGGGGCCCACGTCGTGTACTCGTGGACCCACGACTCGGTCGGCCTGGGCACGGACGGCCCCACCCACCAGCCGATCGAGCAGCTCGCCGCCGTCCGGGCCATGCCCGGTCTCCGGGTGATCCGACCGGCCGACGCCAACGAGACGGCCCAGGCCTGGCGCATCGCCGTGGACGCCGACGGCCCGACCGCCCTCATCCTGACCCGCCAGGACGTCCCCGTCCTCGAGTCCACGGCAGCGCTGGCCGCCGCCGGCGTGGCGAGGGGCGCCTACGTGCTCGCCGATCCGGCCGACGGTCCCGCCCAGGTCGTGCTGTTGGCCACGGGGAGCGAGGTCTCGCTGTGCATCGACGCCGCCCGCCTGCTGGCCGAGGCCGGGACCCGTGCCCGGGTCGTCTCCCTGCCGTCGTGGGAGCTCTTCGCCGAGCAGGGTGGGGCGTACCGGGCCGAGGTGCTCCCACCGGGCGTCCCGGTGCTGTCGGTGGAGGCGGCCACCACCTTCGGGTGGGAGCGGTACGCGGACGACTCACTCGGCATCGACCACTTCGGGGCGTCGGCCCCGGGTGAGGTGGTACTGCGCGAGTTCGGCTTCGACCCCGTCACCGTGGCCGCCCCGCCCCCCACCGCACTCCTCGAGAGGACCGGACCATGACCACACTCGACGACCTCTTCGGCCGGCAGGGTCAGAGCCCGTGGCTCGACAACCTGCGCCGTGACTGGCTCCAGGACGGCACCCTCGCCGGCCTGGTGGCCCGGGGCATCCGCGGGGTGACCTCCAACCCGACCATCTTCGCCAAGGCGATCAGCGGCCAGGACACCTACGACGCCCAGTTCGGCTCGCTCATCGCCACCAGCTCGGTCGAGGACGCCTACTGGGACCTCGTCGTCGACGACATCCTGGCCGCCCTCGAGGTGCTGCGGCCCGTCTTCGACGCCTCGGGGGGCGCGGACGGGTTCGTCTCGGTCGAGGTGGCGCCGTCGCTCGCCCACGACACCTCGGGCACCACGGCGGCGGCGCGCGGCCTACACGAGCGCATCGCCCGACCCAACGTCCTGGTCAAGATCCCGGCCACGCCGGAGTGCGTGCCGTCCATCCACCAGATGATCGCCGAGGGTCGCAGCATCAACGTGACCCTCATCTTCTCCATCACCCGCTACGCCGAGGTCATCGAGGCCTACCTGACGGGACTCGAGGCACTGGTCGAGGCCGGAACCGAGGACCTGTCCGGGGTGTCGAGCGTGGCCTCGTTCTTCATCAGCCGGGTCGACACCGAGGTCGACAGGCGGATCGAGGCGGCCGTTGCGGCCGGGGCGGACACCGCACTGCTCGACGACCGCGGCAAGGCGGCGGTGGCCCAGGCCAAGCTGGCCTATGCCCTGTTCGGCGAGCGGTTCTCGGGGCCCCGGTGGGAGGCGCTGGCGGCCAGAGGGGGCCGGGTGCAGCGGCCCTTGTGGGCCTCGACCTCGACCAAGAACCCCGCCTATCCCGACCTTGCCTACGTGGACACCCTGATCGGCCCGGACACGGTGAACACCATGCCCGACGGGACCGTGGCCGACTTCTTGGACCACGGCACCGTGGCCCGCACGATCGACTCCGACCTCGACGGAGCGCAGGCCGTCATCGACCGCCTGGCTTTCGCCGGCATCGACATGGAGGACGTCGCCGGCGTGCTCGAGGCCGAGGGCGTCGCCTCCTTCGCCGCCTCCTTCGACGACCTGATGGACACGCTGGCCGCCAAGGCGAAGCAACTCGGGGCCGCCTGAGCCCGACCGTGCTCCGCCGGTCCGGCAACCGCCCCGGCACGGGATCCGCCGCACTGCACGACCGCTGTACAACCACCAGCCCGACACGGAGGAGCACACATGAAGATCGCAATGGTCGGACTCGGCAAGATGGGCGCCAACATGGCCCAGCGACTGATCGAGCACGGGCACCAGGTGGTCGCGTTCGACCTGGCCGCCGAGGCGCGGGCCGCCGCCGCCGCATTCGGTGCCCAGCCGGTCGCCACCCTGGAGGAGCTGGCGGCGGCCCTCGAGCCACCCCGGGTCGCCTGGGTCATGGTGCCGGCCGGCGCGCCCACCAACGACACCATCACCGCACTGGCCGCCCTCTTCTCCACCGGCGATGTGATCATCGACGGCGGCAACTCCAACTACAAGGAGACCGCCCCCCTCGTCGGCCAGCTCGCCGACGAGGGCATCGCCCTCGTCGACGCGGGCACGTCCGGCGGCATCTGGGGACTGAAGGAGGGCTACTGCCTCATGGTCGGTGGCACCGCCAAGGCGGTCGCCACCTGCGAGCCCGCGTTCCTGGCGCTCGCCCCCCAGGGCGGGTACGCCCACGTCGGTCCACCCGGCGCCGGCCACTTCGTCAAGATGATCCACAACGGCATCGAGTACGGCCTGATGCAGGCGTACGCCGAAGGTTTCGAGATCCTGTCCGAGGCGCCCGAGTTCGAACTCGACCTCCATGAGATCGCCTCGATCTGGCGCTACGGTTCGGTCGTGCGCTCCTGGCTGCTCGACCTGGCCGAGCGGGCCCTGCGGCCCGAATCCGGCTTCGAGCGCATCGAGGGCGTCGTGGTCGACTCCGGCGAGGGACGCTGGACGGTCGAGGAGGCCATCGGTCGCGGGGTGTCGGCCCCGGTCATCTCCTCGGCCCTGTTCGCCCGGTTCGCCTCGCAGAAGAAGGACGCCTTCGGGCTCCGCCTGGTGTCCGCCCTGCGCAACCAGTTCGGTGGGCACGCGTTCACCACGACCGACGGGGCGGTCGCCGGCGAGACGGGGACACCCGAATGAGCGCCGGGGCCGACGCCGACGCATCCGCCGCGACCACCGACACCGCGGGCGACGCCGACCCGGGCACGTCCAGTGCCGCCCAGGGTGAGCGCCGCTCGCTGCCGCCCGTCCTGTCCAAGGCACCACCGGTGGCCATGGTCATCTTCGGTGCCTCGGGCGACCTGACCGGGCGCAAGATCCTGCCGGCGCTGGCCCGACTGGCCGACCGCGGTGTGCTCGACGACGGGTTCACCGTGATCGGCGTCGCCCGCACCGAGTGGAGCGACAACGAGTTCCGCGCCCACGTGGCCGAGTCGACCCCCGACGGTGGCCCCAAGTGGAAGGCACTGACCGACCGGTTCAAGTACGTGACCGGCGAGTACGACCACCCGGACACGTTCGACCAGCTGAAGAGGCACCTCGACGAGGCCGACGCCGTCGACGGCACCGACGGCAACCGGCTCTACTACCTCGCCACCATCCCGAGCGTCTTCGGCCTGGTGGCCCAGGCGCTGGCCAAGCACGGCTGCAGCGGGCCGGGCGAGCGCGGGACTTTCGCCCGGGTGGTCGTCGAGAAGCCGTTCGGACGCGACCTGCAGAGCGCGCTCGACCTCAACGACCAGATGCACCAGGCCTTCGACGAGAGCCAGATCTACCGGATCGACCACTACATGGGCAAGGAGACGGTCCAGAACGTCCTCGCTCTCCGGTTCGCCAACGCCATCTTCGAGCCGATCTGGAACCGTCGATACGTCGAGCAGGTCCAGGTGACGGTGGCCGAGAGCCTCGGGGTCGAGCACCGGGGCGGCTTCTACGAGACGGCCGGCGCCCTCCGCGACATCGTCCAGAACCACGTGATGCAGGTGCTGGCGCTCACCCTCATGGAGTCGCCCACCAGCACCGATGCGGACCGGATCCGCGACGAGAAGGTCAAGCTCCTGCAAGCCATCGACATCCCCACTCCCGACGAGGCCGTCGACAAGTCGGTCCGCGGCCAGTACACCGCCGGCACCATCGACGGAGAGCCCGTCGTCGGCTACCGCGAGGAGGAGGACGTGGCCGCCGACAGCCAGACCGAGACCTACCTGGCCTTGCGCCTGCGGGTCGAGAACTGGCGCTGGGCCGGGGTGCCCGTCTACGTCCGCACCGGCAAACGGCTCCCCGCCCGGGTGACCGAGGTGGCGCTCACCTTCCGCCAGGTCCCGTTCCTGCTCTTCGACCACCGGGCCAGCCGAGACCTGCGGCCGAACACCCTCATCCTCCGTATCCAGCCCGACGAGGGGATCAGCCTCGAGTTCGGGGCCAAGATCCCCGGGGAGAAGTTCCACCTCCGGTCAGTGGCCATGGATTTCGCCTACGACGACGCCTTCGCCGGCACCGATGCGGCCGACGGCTACGAACGGCTGATCCACGACGCCATGGTCGGTGACGCCACGCTGTTCATCCGTTCCGACGAGGTCGAGCAGGCGTGGCGGATCGTGGACCCCTACCTGGTGGCCTGGTCCGAGCCCGGTGGAGCGCTCCACTTCTACCCGGCCGGTTCCTGGGGCCCGCACATGGCCGACCTGCTGGTCGAGAGGTCGGGCGACGAGTGGCGCAACCCGGTGGTCGACCTGGAGCTGAGCGGCGGCCGCCAGGCCGTGCTCCCCCAGTGACGGCGTGATCGGCAGCGTCCGCCTGGTCGGCTCCGTACCCGACGCCTTCGTCTCGATGGTGGCCGACACCGTGGCCGGGTCGCCGGGCGGGAGTCGACTCTTCCTGTCGGGAGGAGGGACGGCCACCGAGTGCTACGCGGCCCTGGCCGCCCGATCCGATGTCGCCTGGTCGACGGTCGACGTCTTCCTCGGCGACGAGCGGTGCGTACCGCCCGACGACCCGGACTCCAACCACCACATGATCGCCGCGACCCTGCTCACCCGGGTCGGGCCGGTGCGCAGCGACCACCCGATGTACACCGGGGGCCCGGCCAACGAGGCAGCGGGCGCCTACCAGGCCCTGATCGCCCCGCTGCCCGACCTCGGCCTGGTCCACCTGGGCCTCGGCCCCGACGGCCACACCGCCTCGCTCTTCCCCGGCTCGCCAGCGCTCGACGACACCGATCCTGACCACCTGGTCGTGGCCAACCGGGACCCGAACGGGGTGAACCACCACGAACGCATCACCCTGACCTACGGGGGAATCGCCCGGGCGAACCGGGTGGTCTTCACCGTGTCGGGATCGTCCAAACGGGACGCCGTCGCCCGGATCGCCGCCGGTGAGGACCTGCCCGCCGGCCGGGTCGCCGCTGCGGACGTGCTGTGGCTGGTGGATGCCGAAGCGCTCGGCGACGTCGTCCCCGACGAGGTCGGTTGACCGGGCGTCGCCCCGGCCCGTGCCCCGGCTGCCGGAACCGGTGCCTCCGATAAGGTGACCCCGATGCGCGCCACCCCCGGCCACCCCACCCCGCCCGCTGTCGCCGTGACCTCCCGTACCGAACTGCTGGAGGCGCCGCTGGCCGTGCTCACGGCCCGGGCCGCCGCCGTGCGCGACGCCGCCTTCGGCACCCGCATGACGTTCTCGCCCAAGGTCTTCATCCCGCTGACCATGCTGTGCCGTGACCGCTGCGGGTACTGCACCTTCGCCAAGGCCCCGGCCCGGCTCGAGTCCCCCTACCTGTCGCTCGACGAGGTCCTCGGGATCGCCAGGGCCGGACGGGCGGCCGGGTGCCACGAGGCCCTGTTCACCCTGGGGGAGGGACCCGAGGACCGCTACCCGGCCGCCCGCCGGTGGCTGGACGCCCACGGCTACGCGTCGACGGTGGAGTACCTCGCCGCCGCCTGCGCCGCCGTGCTCGAGGAGACGGGCCTGCTCCCCCACGCCAACGCCGGGGCACTGGCCGGTGACGAACTCTCCACCCTGCGGGCGGTGTCGGCCAGTCAGGGCATGATGCTCGAGTCGCTCAATCCCGACCTCGACGCCCACCGCTCGGCGCCGGACAAGGTCCCGGCCCGTCGCCTGGCCACCCTCGAGGCTGCTGGCGAACGGGGGATCCCCTTCACCACCGGTCTGCTCGTCGGGATCGGCGAGTCGCGCCCGGACCGCCTGGACACCTTGGCGGCCATCGCCGCCAGCCACGCCCGCCACGGGCATGTCCAGGAGGTGATCGTCCAGAACTTCCTGCCCAAGCCGGGTACGTCGATGCACCGGCATCCGGCCTGTCCGACCGATGAGTTCCTGTGGACCATCGCTGCGGCGAGGCTCATCCTGCCCCCCGAAGTCCACCTGCAGGCACCGCCGAACCTGTCCGACGAGCTCGGACCCCTCGTGGCCGCCGGTATCGACGACTGGGGCGGCGTGTCCCCGGTCACCGCCGACCACGTCAACCCCGAGCGGGCGTGGCCGGCCCTCGGGATCCTGCGGGCGGCCACCGAGGCGGCCGGGCACACCCTCGCGCCACGCCTGACCATCTACCCCGAGTACGCACTCGATCCGGCCCGGTGGCTGGACGACGCCCTGCGGTTCCCGGTACTCGACGCCTCGGACGCCGAGGGGCTGGGCCGCGACCACCCCTGGGCCTCCGGCGGCGAGGTGCCTCCCCCCGACCTGCTGCCCCCGTTCGTCGCCACCGCACCCGGGGGGCCGGCCCGCACGGCGGATCCCGGATCGGTCCCGGCGGGCGGCGCCGTGGCCGAGGTACTGGGTGGGGTCCTCGCCGGAGAGACCGTCGGCGAGGACGAGATCGTGACCCTGTTCGGCGCCCGGGGCCCCGAGGTGCGCGCCGTCGCCGCCGTCGCCGATCGGCTGCGGGCCGAGATCATCGGCGACGAGGTCACCTTCGTAGCCAACCGGAACATCAACTACACGAACGTGTGCACCTTCAAGTGCAAGTTCTGCGCCTTCTCCAAGGGACCGCTGTCGCTGAACCTGCGCGGTGCGCCCTACCTCCTCGAGCTCAGCGAGATCACCGATCGGGTGGCCGAGGCCGAGGCCATGGGGGCCACCGAGGTGTGCCTGCAGGGTGGGATCCACCCCGATTTCGACGGCGACTACTACCTGCACGTGATCCGGGCCGTGCGCGAGGCGTCAGCGACCATCCACATCCACGGCTTCACCGCCCTCGAGGTGACCGAGGGGGCCCGGCGGTCCGCCCTTCCCCTGGGCGACTACCTCGTCCTGCTGCGCGATGCCGGGCTCCGGACGATTCCGGGCACGGCGGCCGAGATCCTGGACGACGAGGTGCGCGCCGTCCTGTGTCCCGACAAGATCGACACCGAGGAGTGGCTGGAGGCCCACCGGGCCGCCCACGGGTCGGCCTCAACTCCAACGTGACCATCATGTTCGGTGCCATCGAGCAGCCGAGATCGTGGGCGCGGCACCTCGTGGCCACGCGGGCACTGCAGCTCGAGACCGGCGGGTTCACCGAATTCGTGCCCCTGCCCTTCGTGCACATGGCCACCCCGCTCTACATCCAGCGGCGCTCCCGACGGGGGCCCACCTTCCGCGAGACGCTCCTCATGCATGCCGTCGGGCGCATCGCCTACCGCGGCGCCATCGACAACATCCAGCTGAGCTGGGTGAAGCTCGGGAGTGCCGGGGCCCGCCAGCTCCTGCGGGCCGGGGTCAACGACCTGGGCGGAACCCTCATCGACGAGAACATCTCCCGGGCGGCGGGGGCCAGCCACGGCCAGATGATGGACGCCGACGCCTTCCGGGCCCTGGTCACACCCCTCGGGAGGACGCTGGCCCAGCGCACCACGCTGTACGGGCGGGTCGTCCACGCCGACGGCCAGGGCTCCGTGCTCGCCGGCGCCCTCTGACGTGACCGGGTCGTCGTTCGAGCAGGAGGGGCTCGACGAGGCGATCGACGGCGCTCCCGAATTCGCCGACGACGGGCGTCCCACCCTGGAGGAGCGCATCGCCGGGGCCGGGACGCGCACCGAGCGGCGCCTGTACCGGTCCATGCTCGCCACCGTGTCCACCCTGCTCGACCGGGGAACGGACGTCATCGATCTGAAGGTGGCCGACACCGCGTTGGCCGAGATGTCCGAGGCCTTCGGCGTCTTCCAGCCTCTGCGCAAGCGAATGAAGGTGACCATCTTCGGCTCGGCCCGGACCGAGCCCGACCACCCTGCGTACCGTCAGGCCCGTGCGCTGGCCGCCGCCATGGCCGGTGCCGGCTGGATGGTGGTGACCGGGGCCGGCCCGGGGATCATGGCCGCCGGCATGGAGGGCGCCGGGCGAGACCAGTCGATCGGGGTGAACATCCGCCTCCCCCACGAGCAGGGGGCGAACCGGTTCATCGCCCAGGACCCCAAGCTCGTCGAGATGCGCTACTTCTTCACCCGCAAGCTCATGCTGTTGAAGGAGTCCGACGGCTTCATCGTCCTGCCCGGTGGGTTCGGGACCCTCGACGAGGGGTTCGAACTCCTCACCCTGCTCCAGACGGGCAAGGCCGAACCGGCGCCGATGGTGTTCCTCGACGTCCCGGGCGGCACCTTCTGGCACGGGTTGAGCCGGTTCCTGGCCGAGGAGGTCGAGCCCCGGGGCCTGGTGTCGGACGACGACCGGGCCTTCTTTACCATCACCGACGACGTGTCGGCGGCCACCGCCGAGATCCTCGGGTTCTACCGCAACTACCGGTCGTGCCGATGGGTGGGCGACCTGCTGGTCTTACGGATGGCGGTGGCCCCGGACAAGGCGCAGCTCGCCGATCTGAACCGGAGGTTCGCCGACATCGTGACGTCGGGCGTGATCCGCACGGTCGACCCGCTCCCGCCCGAGCGGTCCGACGGTGACGTCGTGGACCTCCCGCGGCTGGCACTGCGATTCGACAAGATGCACTACGGCCGGCTGCGTCAGCTCATCGACGCGGTCAACCAGCTGGTCGACAACTGACCCGGGCGGCCCCACTGTGGGCCGCCCGTGTGCGGTGCCCCCGCGGCGGCCGTGCGCCGCCCGGGCCGTGACAGGTCAGCCGGCGGGCACCCGCGAGTACCGGAGCCGCCGCCGGTGCTGCGGCTCGGTCCTCGGTGGATCGTGCGGCTCGATGGAGGGCAGTTCCCAGCGCCGGTCGAACACCGACTCGGGCGGTGGGTCCTGGGCCTCCACGCCGTGGTCACGGACGAGCGCCGTCGGAGTCCCGTTCGAGAACCACCGGGCCTCGTGACGGCCGAAGGGGTCCGGGCACCAATTCTGTGCGTTGTGAGGATCGTGTTCCATGGCGGTAGTTTACCTTACGTTCACCTCTCGGTCATGTTTTGTTCATGCACGACACGTGGCGTTCACCTTCCAGGGGGCTTGAGGGGTCGACCGGTGGCCAACGACAGGGCCGAAGGACCCTGGGGCCGATGTCTACCGGGTGATCGCCTCCCGGTCGGCCGTATGGGGAGGCGTCGGGCGAGGGGTGCGACGACCGGACCGACCCGACCGGGGCGAGGGCCCACGGGGGCGGCCGCGCTGGGGTCACCCCGGCGCCCGGCGCCGCCGACGGTCGTGCCGATCGGCCATCATGTGCGCATGGCCACGCGGAGCACCATGGTGGGGCACGTCGGCGAGGAGATCTCGTCACGCGGCTTCGGCCCCTTCGTGACCGAGCGGACCCTGCGTCTGGCCGACGGGACCGTCACCCGGTGGGACTCCCGTCGCGAGCGGAAGCGGGCCCGGACGGTCACCGAGACGACCTGGTGGGCCCCACGGGCCCTCGGTTGGTGGATCGCCGTCCTGTTCGCCATCGGGTCGGCCTGCTTCGCCGGTGCCGCCCTCCCGTCACTGGCCACCCACATCGGGACCCGGACCGACAACCTCGTCTACTTCGTCGGCTCGATCTCGTTCACCACGGCCGGGCTGCTCCTCTACGGCCAGGTGGTCGGGGCCGATGCCCCCGAACTGCAGGGTGCCGGACCACGGGCACGGGCGCTGCTCGTGCTCCAGCCCCGCCGCATCGACTGGCTGGCCGCCGTGGTGCAGAGCGCCGGCACGATCTTCTTCAACATCAGCACGGCCCACGCGCTGGCGGTGACCTACTCGAGCTCGTCGGCGGCCAACCACGGCGTGTGGCGGCCGGACGCATTCGGGTCGGTCTGCTTCCTGGTGTCGAGCTACCTCTCGTGGGCCGAGGTCTGCCACGGTGCCGCCCGCTGGCAGCCCACGTCCCTCGCCTGGTGGATCACGGCCGGCAACCTCCTCGGGTCGATCGCCTTCGGCGTCTCGGCCGTCGCCTCCAAGGTGCTGACGTCGGGCGAGCTGCGGAGCGCGACCTGGACCACGCTCGGGACGTTCGTCGGGGGGCTCTGCTTCCTGGCAGCGTCGATCCTGCTGCTGCCCGAGCGCACGGCCGACCGGGCCGTGCCGCCGGTGGCCGGCGGTGCCTGAGCGCACCCCGGGCCCGGACGGTCAGCGGACCGGGCCGGTCAGGGTCCCTCGTCCACGGGGTGCGGCCCACGGGCCCCGAGCAGCCCGGCGGCCTTCTCCACCGAACGACGGGCCCGGGTGATCCGCTTCTCCTCGGACGCGAGGGCGGGGTCGGGCTCGTGTCCGGATCGCACGGCATCGGCGTTCTGGCGCAACCGGTCCAGTGCGGCGTCGGCCAGGTCCTCGGCGATCGCGCCGAGGCGGTCCGCCAGCTCCTCGAGATCGGGCACCCTCAGCGACCGGAGGTGATCTCGACCTCGATGACCTCCAGGTCGCCCTGGGCATGGCGGGCGCGGAGCACCTTCTTGTCGAACTTCCCCACGCTGGTCTTCGGGACCTCGTCCACGATCGACCACCGCTCGGGGAGCCACCATTTGGACACCCGGTCCGACAGGAACACCATCAGGTCGTCCGGCGACGTGTCCGACCCGTCCTCGAGCACCACGGCGACCAGTGGGCGCTCGCTCCACCGCTCGTCGGGCACGGCGATGACGGCGGCCTCGACCACGTCCGGATGGGCCATCACCTCGTTCTCCAACTCGACCGAGGAGATCCACTCCCCGCCGGACTTGATGACGTCCTTGCTGCGGTCGCTGATCTGCATGTAGCCGTACCGGTCCAGCGAGCCGATGTCACCGGTGCGCAACCAGCCGTCGTGGAACCGGTCCGTGGACGGGTCGCGGTAGTAGGAGCCGGTGATCCACGGACCGCGGACCTCGAACTCCCCCACGGCGTCGCCGTCGTTGGGCAGCACGGTGCCGTCGTCGGCGCAGATGCGGACCTCCACCCCGGGCACGATGCGCCCGGTCTTGGCCCGCCACTCGATCTCCTCGTCGGGAGAGGCCTGCCGGGGTGCCGTGGCCAAGGCGCACAGCGGGCTGGTCTCGGTCATGCCCCAGCCCTGGACCATTTCGACGCCGAGCTCGTCACGGAACCGCTCGATCAGCTGGCGGGGAACGGCGGCGCCGCCGGCCGTGATCATCCGGAGGGACGACAGGTCGACCGGGTTCGACTGGGCGTACCGGAGCAGGTCGCTCCAGATGGTCGGGACCCCGGCGGAGATGGTGGGCCGGTAGCGGCCGATGATGGCGGACAGCGGGGCGGCCTGCAGGAACTGCTGGGGCATGATCATGTCCGCCCCGGTCATGAACGCCCCGTACGGGGTGCCCCAGGCGTTGGCGTGGAACATGGGCACGATCGACAGGACGCTGTCCCGCTCACTGATCCCGAGCGAGGAGCCGGCGGTGATGGCCATCGAGTGGAGGAACGTCGATCGGTGACTGTAGACGACACCCTTCGGGTTGCCCGTCGTGCCCGAGGTGTAGCACATGGCCGCAGCCTGGCGCTCGTCGAACCGCGGCCAGTCGTAGCCCGGCCCCTCGGCGGCGAGGAGGTCCTCGTAGGCCAGCGTCTCGCCCAGGGCGTCGGTGTCCCCCTCCCCCACCACGATGATGTGCCGCACGGTCGGGATCTGGTCGCGCACCCGGGCCAGCAGGCCGGCGATGGAGGCGTCGCACACGATGACCTGGTCCTCGGCGTGGTTGACCACGAAGGCGAGCTGCTCGGGGAACAGCCGCAGGTTGAGGGTGTGCAGCACCGCGCCCATGGCCGGGACGGCCAGGTACGCCTCCAGATGGGCCTGGTTGTTCCACAGGAAGGTGCCCACACGGTCCGAGTCGCCGATGCCGAGCCGACCGAGGGCACCGGCCAGACGCTCGGCACGCTCGGCGACCTGCGCGAAGGTGGCCGCTACGGACTCGCCGTCCGGGCCGACGATGGTCCGGACGATGCTGTCGCCGTAGACCTGCTGGCCGTGGCGGAGGATCCCGCTGACGAGCAGTGGCCCGTCCTGCATGGTGCTCTGCATGGTGCTCCCTCCCCTGCCGCCGGTCGGCGGACCTCCGAGTCTACCGAGCAGCCCTCGGCAGCTGCAGGTGCCACCTCCGCCCGGGGTGGGAGGCCTAGCGTCGAGGCAGGGACGCCGACCCCGGGGTGACCGCCTACCTCGAGGGCGTTCCCGAGCCCGACCGCTCGACACTGATGGCGTGGCGGGACCTGTGTCGGGCGCTCCCCGAGGGGTTCCGGGAGGAGGTCCGGTACGGCATGCCCTGCTACGTCCGCGCCGGTGTGACCGAACTCGGCTTCGCTCGCCAGAAGCGGTGCCTCTCGCTGTACGTCACGCGCCGCGACGTGATGGCGGGCCACCGGGAACAGCTGGCCGGCTACTCGGCCGGCAAGGGCTGCATCCGGTTCCCCTTGGGAAGGCCCACCGATCTCGACCTGGTCGGCTCCGTCGTCGTCACCACCGGGTCCACCACCGGTCCCCTCTGCTGAGAGACGGGGAGTGGTTGCACCAGCGGTGGATCGCCCTGTATTCTCACTATCTGCGGCTGCGTAACCACTCTCCGTAGTTCATCACCGCAGAGAGGACCGAGGGGCATGTTCCTGTCAGTGAAGTCCGTCCTGGTGGCGTCGGTCGCCATCGGTGGCCTGGCGACCGGGGTGGCCGGCGCATCGCCGCCGCCCACGAGCAGCCTGATCCAGAGCGTGACCGCAGCTTCCGCCGAGGAACAGCAGCTCCATGCGTCGATCGCCGGACTCGCCGGAACCGAGCAGCAGCTCGATGCCGTGCTCGCCGACCGGCTCGCATCCCGTGCCGCCCGGGCCGACGTGTCGCAGGCAGCGACCCTTCCGGCGCCGACGTCCGGTGCCACCACCACGGCGCCGACGGTAGCGGCCGGTCCGGTGGGCACCTCGACCGCCGCCCAATCGCCAGCGCCTCCAGACACCGATCCCCCGCCGTCGGGGGCACCCCTCGCCGATCCCACGGTCGGGCCCGATGACCCGCCGGCGGCGACGCCGTCACCGACGACCACCGTCCCACCCGCGACCTCGACGACGACCTCCGTCCCGCCGAGCACGACCACGTCCACCACCGCACCACGGCACCACGGAGGCGGGGGCGATGACTAGGGCCTCCCAGCCCGGCGGACGGGGACGTAGGAAGCGCGGTGTCGTCTCGTCGACCGTGGCCGCCGCAGCCACCGCCGGAGTGACCGGGATCACGATGGCATGGGCGGTCGGCTCGACGCCCAGCAGCGGCAGTGCCGCCGGTGCCGCCGCGCAGGTGTCCGCACAGATCACCGCCGACAGGGCCGCCCTGGTCAAGCTCCGCCAGTCGATCGCCGCCACCCGGGGCCAGCTCGCCGGACTCGACCTCGGCGGCCCGACGTCGGGGGCGGGTGTCGGCGGAACGGCCACCTCCGGGGCTCCGGGCTCGACCGGCACGTCGGGCACGTCAGCGACCGGGACCGTGTCGGGCTCCGGCTCGGGAGGACCGACGTCCGGACCCGGTGGAGGGAACGCCACCAGTGGTGGTGGTGCCGCCCTGAATGTGGCGGGCGGTACGTCCGGCGGGTCTGCGACGACGGCGGCCGCAGCTCCCTCGGGTGGCTCGTCCGCGGTGGGTGCCCCGTCCGGCAGCGCCTCGGCGCCGGTGTCGGCGCCCGCGCCGACCACTCCGCCGGTCACGTCTCCGCCGGTCACCTCGCCACCCGCCACGACGCCACCGCCGGTGACGGCCACGACCGGTGCCTCGACCGCCAAACCGTGACCAGGTCCCGCACCGCCGAACCCGTGGCCGTGCTCGGCACCGTGCGAGCGATGGCCTGCGACGTCGCCGTCCACGGCCGGATCCACGACGACGGGGCCGGGACCGACCCGGCCGTCGGCCGTGCCCTCGACGTCTTCCGTGCCGTCCACCGGACCTGCACCCGATTCGACCCGGCCAGCCCCCTGATGCAGGTGAACAGGGCACCCGGTGCATGGCACCGGGTGCCCCGGGTGCTGTTCGACGCCGTCCGCGCCGCCCACACCGCCTACGAGGAGTCACGCGGCGCCTTCGACCCCCGGGTTCTCGGGGACCTCGTCCACCTCGGCTACGACCGGACCCTTCCGTTTTCCGACGGGGTGCGGACCCCCCTCGACGACGGCCCACCGCGCCGCCCCACCACGGCGTGGCACCCCCGCTTCCGGGACGGACGCCACCCGGAGCTGCACCTCGGTGGTGCCCCGGTGGACCTGGGCGGGATCGGCAAGGGCCTCGCCGTCCGATGGGCGTCCGACGTGCTGCGCCAGACGATGGACGACTTCCTGGTCGACGCCGGGGGGGACTGCGAGTGCGTCGGCACCGGTCCCGAGGACGACGGTTGGCGAGTCGGCGTCGAGGACCCGGCCGGGACCGAGCGGCCCGTGGCCGTGCTCGCCCTGCGCGACCGGGCCTGCGCCACCTCGTCGATCCGGCTGCGGCGCTGGCACTCCGGGTCGCGACCCGTGCACCACCTCATCGATCCGAGCACCGGCCTGCCCGGGGATGATGGCCTGCTGGCCGTCACCGTGGTCGCCGCCGATGCCGCCGACGCCGAGGTGATGACCAAGACGCTCTTCCTCGGCGGCGCCGCATCCATCGCCGGCGAGGCACGGGCGTGCGGCGTCGCCGCGCTGTGGGTGACCACCGACGGCACCTGTGCGACCAGCGGATCCATGGACCGGTACGTGGCCTGGCGGCCGGCGTGACGATCGATTCGACCCTGGCCCCCGGTTGGCGCGGGCCCACTGCCCCGCTGCCCGTGCCCGAACTCGACCTCACGACCGGATCGCACCGACCCCGGCCGTCGGGTGGCACGGTCGATGTGACCCCGGCCGGCGGGCCCGCCGCACGAACCACGGATCCGCTCACCGGTCGACGCCCGACCCCGGCGCCGGGGCCACGCCCCGGGTCGCCCGTCGGCGGTCGACTCCGCACGACGGTCCTCCTCGTCGGGGTGCTCGTCGTGTCCGTGCTCATCGGGCGACTGACCGGGTCCCAGGGCCGGGCACTCGTCCACAACAAGATGCTCCCCTGGATCCTCGGGCGCAGCCTCGGTGTCGCCACCTACGTCTCGTTGTCCGCGCTGGTGGTCCTCGGGCTCTGGCTCCGCCACCCGTGGCGGGCACGGTTCCGCCGCCCCGGGCCCGAGTCGATCCTGTGGGCCCACGTGTCACTGGCCGCCTGCACCGTGGCCCTCCTCGCCGGCCACCTGACCTCCCTGGCCCTCGACCGCTACGCCGGGGTCGGGTGGACCGGCGTGTTCGTCCCCTGGGGGGCGCACTTCAAGCCGAGCGGTGTGGCCTTCGGGACGCTCGCCTTCTACCTCCTCGTGCTCGTGGCCGGCACCGCCGCACTGGCCGGCTCGCTCGGACGGGCCGTCTGGTTCCCCGTCCACGCGGCGTCGGTCGTGGTCTTCTGCATGTGCCTCGTCCACGGGATCCTGGCCGGCAGTGACAGCGTGGCCCTGCGGTGGCTCTACGTCGTGTCGGGATCCGCCGTCCTGCTCCTCCAGTTCACCCGCTGGCTCGCCGGTGCACTTCAGCACGGTCCGGCGGTGGTCGACGCGTGAGGGTGCTCCCTGCCTACGCCCCTCGCCAGGGCGGAGCCGTCGACGGCGCCGGCCCCGGGCTGCCCCGCCCGTCCCCCGCCGCCCCCGGAGTCGGTGGGCTCGGCGAACCCGGGACCCTCCTGCTCGCCGGGCCTCCCGTGGGCACGTCCGGAGGCGGCCTCGACGGCCACCTCCGGACGTGGGGTGCGCTCCCCGCCGTCGACGGGGCCGGAGTCGCGCGCCCTGTTGCGGGCGAGCGCACTCGACGGCCGAGGCGGTGGGGGATTCCTCCTCGCCCGCAAGGTCGAGACGGCACGGTTCGCCGGAGGGCATCCGGTCCTGATCGTGAACGCCAGCGAGAGCGAGCCGGTGAGTCGCAAGGACAGGACGCTGTGCGCCGAGCGCCCCCATCTCGTGCTCGACGGGGCCGTGCTGGTCGCTGCCGCCCTCGGGGCCGACGAGGTGGTGGTCCACCTCCACCGGGCACCCGGCTCGCCGGCACCCGTGTTGAAGTCCGCCATCGCCGAACGTCGGCACCGTGGCCTGGTCGACCCCGCGTGGCGGATCTCCACCGGACCCGATCGCTACGTCTCGGGCGAGTCGTCTGCGGTCGCCGCCTTCGTCGACGGAGGTGAGGCCCGTCCCCGCTTCGGCACACGGCCCCTGGCCGTCGAGGGCCCGTCGGGCCGGCCCACCGTCGTGAGCAACGCCGAAACCGTTGCCCATCTGGCCATCGTGGCCCGGATCGGCCCCGACGTCTGGTCCTCACGCGGGACGCCGTCGTCACCCGGACCCCGGCTGGTGACCGTGACCGGTGCCGTGAGGCGTCCCGGGCGCGTGCTGGAGCTGGCGGGACCGGTGACGATCGGCGACATCCTGACCGCCGACGGACCGTTGGCACCGCCGGCCGCCGTCCTGGTGGGGGGATTCGCCGGATCCTGGGTGGCCGGAGACCAGGCCTGGCCGACGCCGTTCTCGCGGGATGCGCTGCGCACCCACGACGCCGAGCCGGGCTGCGGTCTGCTGGCCGTGCTCCCCCACGGTGCCTGCGGCCTGGTCGAGACCGCCCGCATCGTCCGCTACCTGGCCGGGGAGTCGGCCGGACAGTGCGGGACGTGCGTGGAGGGCCTGCCCCGACTGGCCGGCGCCTTCGAGGCCCTGGCCGACGGGAGCCTGCGTCGCCGGGCGCGCGCCGGATGCACGCCCTGGGCGACCGGACCCTGGGCAGTGGGGCGTGTGGACACCCCGATGGCGTGGTGCGCCTGATCCGCTCCGCCCTCACCGTGTTCGAGGACGATGTCGTCGGCCACCTGGCCGGTCACCCGTGCCGGGGATCGGTCCACCCGCCGGTCTTCACCGTGCCCGGCACCGACCTCGCCGTGGGCCGCGCCGATCCGAGGGAGTGGGTGTGAGCCTCGAGATCCGGATCGACCCCATCCTCTGCCGGGGTCACGCCATCTGCGCACTCTTCTTCGCCGATGGTGTCGATCTCGACCAGTGGGGCTACGGCAAGGTCGTCGTGGCGACGGCCGAGTCGGCCAGGGATGTCCGCCGGGCCCGCCGAGCCGCAGCCGCCTGCCCCAACGGCGCGTTCGTCGTCCGCGAGCGGGACGTGGCCCCAGCGGGCCCGGCGACCTGACCGTCACCGCGATCGCCTGACCGACGCCACGCCTGACGCACGGGGCCCTTGTGGTCCGACCGCTCCGATGATGGACTGGAGCACACCGGAGCCACCGGTCCACCGCCGGTGATCCTGCCGTTCCGGGGGCACCCGACCCGGCACCGTCTGAGCCCGCCGCTCACCTCCGACCACCGCCCCCCCGAGGAGCGCCCGTGGGCAAGCTGGTGGGCCTCGTCGCCCTCGTCATCGTCATCCTGGTCCTGGCCGTGGCCGTGCTGGCGGCAGCCACGGTGGGCGGCTCCGTCGTCGCCGGCTCCACGGGAGCCGACCCGGCGGTCGCGGGCGGTTCCACCGTGGTGGGCGACGGGTCGACGGAGCCCGCCCTGCCACCAGGCTGGGCGGCGCTGGACGGGGCGGCGGCCGCCACCTGCCCCGGACTGTCGTGGTCCGTCCTGGCCGCCATCGGGGCGGTCGAGTCCGACAGCGGCCGATCCACGGCGCCCGGTGTGACCTCCGGTGCCAATGCGGCCGGGGCCGAGGGACCCATGCAGTTCGAGCCGACCACGTTCGCCGCCTACGCCACGGTCGGACCGGGCGGTGCGTCACCGGCCAGCCCGTACGACCCGGTCGATGCCGTCTACTCCGCATCGGCCCTCCTCTGCGCCGACGGTGGCGGGACGGCGGAGGGACTGCGTGCGGCGGTCGAGGCCTACAACCACTCGACGGTCTACGTCGACACGGTCCTGACGCTCGCCCTCGCCTTCGCCGCCGACCCCATGACCGACGAGGCCGTCGTGGCCGCCCTCGCCTTCGCCGCCGGACAGTTCGGCACCCCGTACCTGTGGGGAGGCGACGGGCCGGGGGGATTCGACTGCTCGGGACTGTCCCGGGCGGCGTTCGCCACCGCCGGCGTGTCACTGCCCCGGGTGGCCCAGGAGCAGTTCTCCTCCACCCCACCGGTGCCGGGCGGCACGTCGGTCCGACCGGGCGACCTGGTGTTCTTCGGCACCGGTCCGGGGGCCGTCGATCACGTGGGGATCTACGTGGGGTCCGGTCTCATGGTCGACGCACCTAGTCCAGAGTGGACCCGACGTTTGGAGCTTCCGTTCAGCTTCGAGGTGGCTGCTTAGCTCTCCCGGAAACGACGGGGGTCAGTCTCGGGAGTGAGCTTCTGCGCCTTCCTGACTCGGGCGATTCCGCCGCCGAGGCCTGAAGCCTGGTCCAGTTCGACCACCCACACCTTGGCGAACAGGACTCGGCCACGCCTAATGATCGTGCCGGTGTGGTCTTTGAACGGCATCTCCAGGAGCCTGACCCGGTCCCCTGGCGCTAGCTGCTTGTTCGGGGTCTTACTGGACATTGGACCATCGTACGTTAAGCGGCGAACGATGAAACTCGTCACTCTGTGCTCCGACGTCGAGTGGCCGTTCGAGGTCAGCCGAACCGGCTTCGCTTCGTCGGCTCAGGCTCCTCGGGAAGGTCCAACTGAGGAAGCCCGAGATGGTCATTCTGCTGTTCGAGCAAGGCGACGATGTTCTCCAGAAGCATGTTTGTCTTCTCAGTCGCCCCGATCTGTGTGTTCTGTCGAGCGAGCTGCCGCCTGTCCACCGTCTTGCCCATTGGGCCTCCTTGTTCAATTTGGAAAACTACCGAGTTGCGGGGGTCGCCGCCATCCCGGCCAATGGTCAGGTCAGTCAGGTCGACCGGCCGGACGATGAGCGGCCCAGTCGATGAACTCCTGCCGTGTGGCAAATCCAAGGTGCTCCCTTGCGGCTTCCATACTGGTCGCATCGCATCCGTGGGACCACGTCGCCTGGGTTTCCACACCGCACTTCGGCCAGGAGTCGGGCAGAGAGGCGCAGTGGCACGGGTGCTGTTCCATGGCCGCAACTTACGTCAGCCCACCTGCCCCTGCGAGGCTGGCCGTCCTCGGGAACGGATCGTTGCACCTGACAGCGTCAGGAGACTCCTCACCCGAGTGATCGAGTAGCCAGTCTCCTCGGACAGCTTGCGGACGCTGGCTCCTGACTCGTACCGCTCCCGCAACGACGCCGCCACGTGGTTGGCCACCTCGTCGGGCAAGCGGACGTGGGCGTCGATGTAAGGGACCCGCAACTCGCCTCCCTGGTAGCCCCGGTGAACCTTGCCCCTCGGACTCGTCTCGGGACCGGCCTCCTCGCCCCAGCCGGTCCAGCCTTCTCGGGTATACCGGGAGAACAGCTCCAGGAAGGGAGCTGGCGAACACGACTCGATGAGGTCGTACTGTTCGTCCGGCTTGCGGGAGTGTTCCCGTTTGCGGGACTCGATCATGTTCACCTGGCGACGGGCCGGGGCCAGGGTCCGCAGACTGCCCCGAACGCCGAACAGGAGGATTCGGTCACGTTGCGGAAGTAGAAGCCGACACCCCGTCCGTCTGGACCGCCGTCTTTTCTACGCTTGGCCCACACGATGTTCGAGATGTAGCGGAAGCCCCATGCCTCCATGACCCGCAGGCCGTCCGGCAAAAGGGCGTTCGGTACCCAGAGGTAGAGGTGTGCCGCAGGGGCGGCGATGCTCGCCACGTCCAGTTCGCAGATCGCATCGAGGTCCAGTGTCGAGTACCTGTCCAAGCGGCGGTGCTCAGGGGCGACCTTCCCCGTTCGGTTGCTGAAGCGCCACGGTGGGTCGGCCAGGATTGTCTTGAAGCCACCCTCGACCGTCGGCAGAGGGGGCGGGTCCGTGACGAGGCGGAGTGGCGGAGCCTTCTTGCTCGGCTCCGGTGGGGTAACGTCACGGCTGGCGGTGGTTGAAGCTCTGGAAGCTCCCGACGCTCTTGGTGGCACTGTCCTCCTAAAGATCCTTTGTCGCATTGTGGATCTTATTTGCCCGTCTCCGCAACCTCGCGGATACCCGGCCATCGGATCGGGCACCGAGTACGCTCCCCTGCCGTGCCCGACGACGAACTCGACGAGCCGGTAGACGGCGACGACGAGGCAGGAGTCGTTGCTGCCGCTGGCGCAGTTGGCGAACCATCCATCGGAGGCTTGCCACCCGGGTATGTCTACGGCGTCACTCGGTACGCAGACGTGATCCTCGCCTCGTCCTTTCCTGACCGGCTTCACAACATCGTCCACTCCCTGGACACGTTTCACCCGCACCTGGACGAGCTGATCGCCGGAGGTGGCGGTCGAGTGGTGTTCACCAAGCGCTTCGATGACTCCCTGGGCGAACAGCTCGATGGCGACGAGGTGGTTTGGGGTAAGCGCAACATCACGATCACGAAGTCGATCGGGTTCGATGAGAACCCCACTGAGGTGACCCGTGTGCGAGGCCGACGAAATCGACATGTTCGGACTCGGGTCCTTGGACTCACCGTTCCCCGGCATCGCTGTCGAAATGGAGTGGAACAACAAGGACCCGTTCTACGACCGTGACCTCAACAACTTCCAGGCGCTCCACAAGGAAGGTGCCATCGCCGTCGGTGTCATCGTCACCAGGGGATCCGACCTGCAACACCTCCTCAGTGTCGCGCTCGACAAGTACGGCTCCGCCAACACCCACTGGGACAAGCTGATTCCCAAGGTGAACCTCGGTGGCGGCGGCGAGTGCCCGCTCCTTCTCGTCGGCATCGAGCCAGATCGGATCATTGCAGTGCAAAGGGCGAAGAACCGGATGAAGGGACTTAGAGGAGGCGCAAGCGTTCCTCCGCAACTGGCGGGAGAACGGCTACGAGTACGCAGCCGACGCTCGCCCCACCTACCTGCAGATGGTCGAGGACGCCCGCACGCTGTAGCAGCAGCGTGCAGTTTGACGACAGAGTCCTTCCTGCAGGGCCGTAATTCTGCATGGTACGCTGGTCCGTACAGCAGCACTAGACACCGTCACGCTAGCCACGAGCGAGCGGGTAGTAGCCCTGGAAACGGGTGAGGCCCGAGTGAGACACCGACCTTTAGGACCGGTGGTTTCACATGCTCGAAAGGGCCAAGCCAGAGGACGCAGTCAATGCCGAAGTTGGAGAAGAAGGACGCACTAGCAGTGGACGGGTGGGAGGACCGCCTGTATTCACAAGTGCGCAACACTCTCCGACTGCAGGGACGGCAGCAGGATGCCAAGCTTCGGGAGCGGGGCGTTCCCGATCAGCAAAATCGAGCGCCGAAAGGCGAAGCGCCAGGCATCCGCCGTCGACGACCGGAACCGTCTCTTTGTGGCGACGCTTGCGGATGCCGAGGCGGAGCACCGACTCCTGCAGACGGAGCACCAACACCAGCAGTAGCCCGCTGGTCGCTGGCCGACGTTCCGGTCAGCCGTAGGGCCGCACTCCTCCGTGTCCTGTTCGGGGACGACGGGCAGGTGGCGTCATGAGCGGCGTTGGGCGATCGCATCACTTGGTCACCCGACTCAGTGCGGGGCCGGATGGCCCTGATACGACTCGCTCGACTACCCGCACCGGCAGAAGTGGCCCGACGGCTACCTGCGTGCGCCGTACTGCGGCGAGGTGGAGCTGATCGGCATGCCGATGGTGGGCGTGCTCTGCGTGCCCGACCTCGACGGCTCACCGCTCCGCCTCCCGGTCGAGAACTGGGCGCACCTGGTCGAGATTTTCGAGGGCGTTGGTGAAGAGCTGCCGGGTACCCCGGCAGAGGTGGCCAAGGCCCTTGGCGTCTCGCTGGTCGAACTGGGCGCAGTGCAGGTGGTCAAGTGAGCGACCTCCTGGAAGCAGCCCTGGCCTACGCCGCCGAGGGGTGGCCGGTCCTTCCCCTACACACGCCTCGGGGCCAGCAGTGCAGTTGCGGGAGGGCCGACTGCGGCAGCGTCGGAAAGCATCCCCGGACACGCAACGGGCTGACCGACGCCAGCACCGACCCGGACACGATCCGGGAGTGGTGGGGCACGTAGCCGAAGAACGCCAACATCGGGCTTCGTTGTGACCGGCGAGTTGTGCTCGACTTCGACCCCAAGGACGGTGGACTCCGCACCCTCGCCCAGTGGGAGGCCGACCACAGCGGGACTGGCCCAGGCTCCCTGGAACCTGACCGGCAGTTACCCGCAAGGACGTGGCCAACACCGCCGCTTCCTCGAAAACGGTCGACCGTTGAAGAACCTCAACGGGAAGCTAGCTCCAGGTGTCGACGTGAAGACCGGCCCAGGCGGCTACATCGTCGCCGCACCCAGTCTCCTTTTTTTAGGGGAGCACTACGAGTGGGGCGACGGCGAAGAGCAGGTGGTCCCGTCCTCGGTAGAAACACTCGTCCTCGGGGAGTCGAAGCCGACGCTGGCCGAACTGCTGGCGAACCCACCCGTCAACGGCAACCGGGACGACTGGTCCACCAAGGTTTGCGGTCACTTCGCCGCCAAGTACCGGGACGACGAGGAAGCCTACGAGTCCGCCTGCTTGGCACAGGGCTGGGCCAAAGTGACCGACCGAACCGGATACGCGGAGGCTCAGTTCCGCAAAGTCATGGCTTCGATCTGGAAGGCGGAGCACCAGAACAAGGAGGTCCGTCGCCTGGACGACGAGCGCCCACGGGTCGCTACCTTCGAGGCCCCTCGCCTGCAAGCGATCAAGGCCTGGGAGATCCTGCAGACGGACAACGACCCGCCCCAGCTCTTTCGCTCCGGTGGCCTGCCGGTCCGCCTGGAGGAGGACGACACCGGTCGCCCGAAGCTGGCGTCGCTGACTCACGCTCGCATGACCAACGAAGTGGCGAGAGCCGCCCTGTGGTTCAACGTCGTCAAGGACGTGGAGCGTGAGGTCGAGCCCTTATCCGACGCCGTCACCGAGATGCTGGCGACGAAGAACATCCCGCTCCCGATCCTGCACCGAATCGTGGCGGCACCCGTATTCGGGCCGAACGGCGAGCTGCAGTCGACGCCGGGCTACCACCCGGCCAGCCGGACGCTGTACGTCCCCGCCGACGGGTTCGAGGTGGAGCTGCCCCCGGAGGACCCGTCCGCCATCGACCTGGCCCAAGCGGCTGACTACATCAACGAACTGATCGACGAGTTTCCGTTCGAGTCGAACGCCGACCGTGCACACGCTGTCGCACTCTTGCTGCTGCCGTTCGTTCGGGACCTCATCGACGGGCCGACCCCGTTGCACTTGTTCAACAAACCGTCGCCGGGGACCGGGGCGAGCCTGCTTTCCGAGGTGCTCCTCATTCCGTCGCTCGGCACACCACCATCCGGAACCATGGCCGGTTGCAACAACGAGGACGAGTGGCGCAAGCGCCTGACCTCGTTGCTCTCCGAGGGACCGACGGCCACGGTATTCGACAACCTGACCGGCAAGCTGGACTCCCCCTCGCTCTGTGCCGCCATCACTGCCCCGGTCTGGACCGACCGCATCCTGGGAGGTTCGTCCACCGGGACCTGGCCCGTGCGGACCACGTGGGTGGCGACGGCGAACAACCTCCAGGTGTCGACCGACATTGCACGCCGGACCGTCCAGGTCCAGCTCGATGCCAAGCTCGACCGCCCGTGGGAGGGGCGGACGTTCCGCAAGGAACTGCCGACCTGGGCCTACCGGAACCGGGCCGAGCTGGTGTGGTCGGCGCTCTGCGTCGGGCGGGCCTGGCTACGGGCGGGCATTTTGGACGGGAAGGCCAGGCTCGGAAGCTTCGACAACTGGGCGAAGGTCGTCGGCGGGCTGCTGGACGTGCTCGGCGTCGAAGGCTTCTTGGAGAACACCTCGGAGCTGTACGAGCAGGCCGACTCGGACAGGACCGGGAACCTGTGGCTGGTGGAGCGCTGGTGGAAGGAACACCAGGACCGGGAGGTGAAGGTGGCCGGGCTGTTCGCCCTGACTGCGGACCCTGACTTCCCGATCTCCCTCGGGCCGGGCAACGAGCAGGCCCAACGTCACGCCTTCGGGCGGCACCTCAGCCTCATCAAGGGCCGGGTCTTTCCCCTGGAGGACGGCACCCTGGTGAGCATCGCACGGGGCGGGCAGAGCGGCGGGTCCTACCGGTGGCGTCTCGTCGGCGGCGGCAGCACCCCGGAGCTGGCGCTTGTTGCTTCGGCAACGACGGACTCCCCTCGTGACTCCCCTCGGAGGGTCCCAGACTCCCCTGGCGCACTCCCCTCGGGGCGGGCTGGGCGCACGACCCCTCGTCCGTGGCGTGCGACCCACACTCCCCCGTACTCCCCCTTGAGCCTCCGGACACACTCCCCTCGGAGGGGAGTACGGAGGGGAGTGCCCTCCCGCACACTCCCCTGGCACGACACCTGCTCTGGCCTGGGACGGAGCGGTACGAGGGGAGTCTGGGGGAGTCTTCCCCCCTCCCCCGAGAGAAGAAGCAGCAGAGCTACCGAGCACACCGGCACGGCGTCCGGGACGGACGGGGGCCGCACACACTCCCCCGCACTCCCCCGAGGGCACCGACTTGGCCGACCGACAAAACCCTTCAGACCGAAGACCCGGAGGATGTACAAATGACAACCGCACGCCCCACGCACACACGCAATATTTTTTTTTTAAAAAAAAAAAAAAAAAAAAAAAAAAAAAAAAAAAAAAAAAAAAAAAAAAAAAAAAAAAAAAAAAAAAAAAAAAAAAAAAAAAAAAAAAAAAAAAAAAAAAAAAAAAAAAAAAAAAAAAAAAAAAAAAAAAAAAAAAAAAAAAAAAAAAAAAAAAAAAAAAAAAAAAAAAAAAAAAAAAAAAAAAAAAAAAAAAAAAAAAAAAAAAAAAAAAAAAAAAAAAAAAAAAAAAAAAAAAAAAAAAAAAAAAAAAAAAAAAAAAAAAAAAAAAAAAAAAAAAAAAAAAAAAAAAAAAAAAAAAAAAAAAAAAAAAAAAAAAAAAAAAAAAAAAAAAAAAAAAAAAAAAAAAAAAAAAAAAAAAAAAAAAAAAAAAAAAAAAAAAAAAAAAAAAAAAAAAAAAAACGGCACGTTCCGCAACGACCCGAACCGACAGCCGAAGGGCGGAGGCAACGTGCCGCTGCGCCCTGACTTCGAGAAGGGCAACGAGCTGGGCCTCGTTCACGGTGCCAGGTCCACCCGGCGCTGGTTGCCGACAGCCGAGGCGCTGGCCAAGGGCCTGGTCGACGTTGCTCCCTGGACCGAACGCCCGGCGTTTGCCGCCACGGTGGCGTCCTGGTCAAAGGCCGAAGCTCAGTGCCAACTGCTGCATGCCTACCTGGACGACGTTGGCCTACTGGACGACAACGGCGAACCCCGGCCTGCGCTCAACACGCTGAACACGACCGAGACACGGGCGAACAACCTGCGACAGCGTCGGCCTCACGCCGGTCGCCCTGGCGAAGCTGCTCCAGGCGCTCGCCGCCGTAGCTGCATCGACCGGCGACACCACGTCACTCGACGCCGTGCGTGCCGAAGGTCGCCGGATTGCCGAAGCGCAGTCGGGACTGACCCAGTGATCCCGGCCCTGCTGCTCGGACTCGTCCACGAAGACGGACGGCGCTGGGGTGAGGTGGCGTCCGCCTGGAACGGACGACGCCGGTCGATCCTCGACCCCAATGCTGCCCGCCGTCTGCACTTCCTGACCCGCCCCCGTGGCGCATCGAAGACCACCGACCTCGCCGCCATCGTCCTCACGGCGATGTTGGAGCAGCTCCCGCCCGGTGCCCAGTGCTACGGCGTGGCCGCAGACCGGGACCAGGCGCAGCTCCTTCTGCGGGAGCTGGCTGGCTTCGTCAACCGGTCGGGACTGTCCTACTACGTGCAGGTTGACACCTACAAGGCCACCACGACTACGGGCGTGACCCTCACGGCCCTGCCAGCCGACGAGGCGTCGGCCTACGGGCTGCGCCCGCACTTCGTCGTCGTGGACGAGCTGGCGCAGTGGGGCACCTCCGGTCGCCCTTCCCGGTTCTACGACGTCATGTTCTCGGCCATCCCGAAGGTCGCCGCCTCCCGGTTCGTTGTCATCACGACGGCGGGCGACCCGGCGCACTGGTCCCGTCGCATCCTCGACCACGCCCTCCGCTCCAAGTCCTGGCGAGTGAACGAGGTGCCAGGCCCGACCCCCTGGCTGGACCCCCAAACTCTGGAGGAGCCAGCGCCTCTCCCTGTTGCCGTCGACCTTCGCCCGGCTCCACCTGAACCAGTGGGTGGCCTCCGAGGACCGACTCACCACGCCGGAGGACCTCCAACGTTGCATCGGCCACACCGACCCGCTGGAGTACGTCCAGGGCAACCGCTACGCCATGGGGCTCGACATTGGGTTGAAGAACGACCGGACCGTCCTGAGTGTTTGCCACTCACCGACACCGACCGCCGACCAGCCGACCCGCACGGTCGTTCTGGACCGGCAGGTGGTGTGGTCCGGGACCCGGCGTCAGCCGGTCGACCTGGCCGACGTGGAGGCCACCATCCGCCACGTCCACAAGTCCTACAACCGCCCGACTCTCGTCGTGGACCCGTACCAGGCTGCGCTGTTGACCTCGAACCTGCGGCGGTCGGGCATCAAGGTCGAGGAGTACAACTTCAACCAGGCAAGCATCGGGCGGCTGGCCCAGCGCATGTGGCAGCTCTTGTCGCAGCACGCCCTGGTGCTGCCCGACGACCCTGACCTCCTGGACGAGCTGGCCAACGTCCAGATCCGGGAGACTTCGCCCGGCGTCTACCGGATGGACCACGACTCCAACCGCCACGACGACCGGGCCATCTCGCTCGCCCTGGCAGCGAACTACCTGCTGACCCAGGCACCTCGTCGTCGTCTGCTCGGTCTACGGCGGCGGCGCGTACGCCGACCAGCCTGCCGACATTCCGTACCAGGAACCGAAGCCGCTGCTGCCGGACGCCACCTACCCCGGCCTGAACAGAGTACATGGCCGGCCAGTAGTGCGCACGCCGTCCGCCTCCGCCTACTTCGAGGGAGCCGCCTTGATCGGCGGTCGCCCGGCGTACCTCATCGCCAAGACGATGCGCCGGAACCTGGAGCGGGAGCTGCGGGCGAACGGGGGCGGGCAAATCAACGGCGAACTTGCCGAAGCGCTCGTCGCCTTGGAGCAGGCCGGTCGGGTGTGGCTCGCCAGCCAGGAGGCAGCGGAAGTGGCGGAAGCGGCGGAAGCGGCGGAAGTGGCCGGAACGGAAGCACTGGTTGGCTGTTCCTCAACGGGCGCTTTCCCCCGCTCGTGGTTGCCCAGTGCGCTGGTCGCTCTCCGCCTGGGCGTTTCGGACCGACGCGTCCGGCAGTTGGCTTCGATGGGCCGACTGCCGGGCCGTCGAGTCCAAGGCAGGTGGGAGTTCGATCCAGCAGTAGTCAGCGAATACCAACAGAACCGAGGATGAAGATGCACACCAGGTCGATGGAGGGCGGAAGAGTTCGAGCAGGACGGCGGACTCCTGGAGTTCGACGCCGGGCAGCTCCTTGCCAGGGCCTACCGGTCGCACGCGTGTCGGTGCGTCCGTTGAGGTCGAGACTCGTCACTCTCCTGTCCGAGGTCAGCGACCCGATGTGGACCGGCTTCGAGCCTCCGCAGGCAGCGACGCCTCGCATTCGACCGGTCCACCTGCGTGACCTGCTCCAGCAGGTGCCAACCACCGAGGCGGCGGTGCCCTTCATGCGGGAGCTGCTTCCCGAAGTGACCGAGTACGGAGCGACCGCCGTGCCAGAGGCCGTGCCGTCGCCGGAAGTCGTCATCCAGTACACGGGAGCCACCAACCCCGTCCGGCGCATCTCGGCATGGGTGCCGATCACCGACGAGGTGGCGATGGACGGCCCCGGCCTCTCGGCCCACGTCAACAACCGTCTGGTCGAGCTGCTCTACGTGCAGGACGACCGGCAGATTCTCAACGGCACCGGGACCGGAGCCGACCTGACCGGCATCCTCACCAACGCCAACATCCAGACCTCGACGGCAGGGGCCAACAAGCGGCAGGCCGTGGTGCTCGGCATCGCTGACGTGGAGCAGGCGGAAGCCAACGTCAACACGGTGGTACTCAATCCGGTGGACGCCTGGGCGATTTTCAGTGCCGACGACCTGTGGGCCAGCAAGCTCACCGAGTCCGGCATCCGCATCGTTCGCACCATGGCCATCGCCCCCGGCACGGCCCTGGTCGGCTGCTTCCGGCAGGCCGCAGTTCTGCGAGTCCGCAAGGAGGCGACCCTCCGCATCGCCGCCCAGGCCGACGACGACTTCATCCGGGGCCGCATGAAGGTGCTGGCCGAGCTGAGGGAAGCCCTGAACGTCTCGGCCCCCGACCTACTCTGCGCCGTCACGCTGCCGACCACCGCCTGACCTCAACCACCAACCCAACACAAGGAGCGACCAACCATGAGGAACCGCAACCGCACCACGACCACCGACACGGAGTCACCCACCGAGGTGGCGAGCACGGAGAAGCGCAGGGCAGCGGCCTACGCCGCCATGGGCAAGTACGACGTGACCGAGCCGCCCCGGCCTCGGGACCCAGCTCCCTGCCGGTCGCCCCGAACGGACGGCCCTACGACCCCAGGAGTGGCCGCTATGCCGACCGTTGAGCACCGCACGCTGGCGGTAGCGCCGACCACACCCGTCGCCCAACCGGACGCCCAGCTCCAGGAGGGCGAGTTCCTGGCGAAGGCCGTCGTCTACGGCGTGGTCGACACCTACGGGACGGACTTCGCCCCCGGTGTGTTCAATCAGTCGCTCAGCTCGGACCCGCTGCCACCCGTTCTGTGGTCGCACAACTCCCAGCAGTCGCCCACCAACGTCCTGGGTCGCCTGGTCGACTGGCACGACTCCTTGTCAGCGCTACTTGTGGTGGGCCAGCTCGACCAGGCGAACCCGCACTACGACCTGATGCGAGGACAGCTCCAGAGCAAGACAATTTGTCGGCGTGTCGGTCGGCTTCGTCCGCCAGGAGGACCAGCCGTCCGAAATTGACACCGGGGCCATCACCATCGTCCGGGCCGAACTCTGCGAGCTGTCGCTGGTCGTGGAGCCGTCCGTGCCAGGTGCCGAGGTCATGGCCGTCCGAGGTGTGCAGCGGCGGCGGACCCCGTCGCTCCTCGAAGACGTGGACGACGTGCTGGCCGAGCGAGGCATTCGCCGCACTCGCTAAAATAGCTGGGCCGTATTTGACTGTATACGCCGCCGCCTATATGAAGCTGCCTGCTAAAATGTCGGGGCAGTATTTCGTGCCTGCGGGGCGGTCAAGACCCCGCAGGCGAGCCAATCCTTATAGGGAGGAAATTCCACCGTCGGATTATTCTACAACAGAGATTTTCGAGGCCGAGGCCGCAGCTTGGGAGCGAGCCGCCCGAGCCACACAGCTTGCCGAGGGCGGGACCGACGACCCCCGCCAGGCAGCGCAGGCCGCAAGGGACGCAGCCGCCGCCTGGACCGCCGCCGCTGAGGCCACGGAGAGGGCGTGCGCACGATGACCAAGCGCAAGCCTCAGACGCCGACCGGACCACTGCGTGCTGCCTACTACGGGCGAGTCAGCACCGACAAGCAGGAGCGGGAGGGCACCTCCCTTGAAACCCAGGAGGCAAGCTGCCTGGCCGAAATCCAGCGCCGAGGCTGGGAGCTGACGGACAGCTACGTCGACGCAGGAGTCTCAGGTGCAAAGGCCAGCCGTCCCGAACTCGACCGGCTGATTGCCGATTGTAAGGCAGGCGAGATTCAGGCCGTGATCATCGCCAGCCTCGACCGACTCGGTCGATCGGCCAACAACCTAACAACCTTGTGGGACCAGTGGGACCGCCTGGGCGTCACCGTCGTCTACTTGAAGGAGAGCATCGACACTGCAACGCCAGTAGGTCGCCTCACTCGAACAATGTTGGGTGGCTGGGCCGAAATGGAGCGAGACATTATCCAGGAGAGGACCCACGGCGGTCGCATCGCAATTGCCAAGGAGGGCTATTGGCCGGGTGGCCCAGCCCCATACGGCTTCCGTATCGAAAAGCAGGTCGACGGCACCAAGCACAGCCGTCTGGCAATCGACGAGGACGAAGCCGCCATGTTCCGGTTCGCTGTGAAGGAGCTGCTGAGTGGCCGCACCATCTGGCAGACCGCCGAGGCCATGAACGAGTTGGGCTACCGGCCACGGACTTCGCCCAGGTGGACCTACCACCACCTCCGCCGCACCCTTCGGGACTCACAACCCTCTGGCCTCTGGACGTTCGGTCGGAAGGTCGGCTGGGGGCGGGCCGACAGCGAAGGCCAGTTCCCCCCGGTCGCCATCCCTGCGCTCATCACGCCTGAGGAGCACGCCGAGATGAAGGCCATTGTGTCCCGCAACTGTGGCAAGGCCAGCGAGCTGATCGGGTTCTTTCTGTTGAGCAAGGGCCTGCTCGTCAGTGAGTGCAACCGGAACATGCAGGGAAAGTCCCGCAAGGACCGGGGCACCTTCGCCTACCGCTGCCCTGGCAGCTACACCGTGGCGGGTCGGGAGCGGTGCGGTTGCCCGGCCATCCCTGGGGCCTGGCTGGACGAGCGGGTGTGGTCCGAGGTCAAGCGACTCCTGTCGGACCCGGAGCACCTGGTCGCCCTGGCCGATGACTACCTCACCCAGCGGGCGACGGTCGGCGCACCGGAAGATCCCGACGCCCTGGACCGGAGGATCGCCAAGCTGGAGGCCGAGCGGACCACCACTGCCGTCGACTACATCAACGCCGGGGTCGACCCCGCCCTGGTCGCTCAGGCGGTGGCCGAGAAGGACCGGGAGTTGGACGGGCTGCGCAGGCGGGCAGAGATGGCCAGGCGGGCGCTCCAGGAAACGGGAGCGGCCAGGGACCGGCTCTCGCAGCTCCAGGAGATGGCGGAGCGGGCCAGGGAGCGGCTCGACCAGCTCTCCCCTGAGGAGCGGCGAGTGGTACTCGACGCCATGGACCTTCGAGTCCACGTCGAGGGTTGGGACCCGTGCAAGGTTTGCGAGGGCAGTGGCAAGGTCAAGGGCGGACGTGGTGGACTCCCCTGCCCTGGCTGCGCCATGGCGAAGCAGGTCCCACGGCTCCGGGTCACGGGCGTCTGGACCACCGATCTGGACGCCGAACGTGGGGCACCCTCAGAACTCAGGTGTTGACGCTCCCCACACCGGTGCGGTGGTCCGCCTGGAGCCGGCGGACTGGACCGGCTTCGTGGGGGCGACACGTCCGGCCTGAACGCGGGCGGGGTCACTGCCCCGGGTGCTCGGCTCCGCTTCCGGGCCGGACCCACCCGTTCGGTCGTCACCGGGGCGTGGAGGTCACCGGGGCGCGGAGGTCCGCCGGCGGCCCCGATTCAGCTGGCGGCAGTGTGTCGGCGGGCCTCGGTGTAGGTCAACCAGCGGCCGTCGTCGAAGTCGTAGAGCTTGCAGGCCCGGGAGTTGACCACGAAGTCACGGAAGCGCAGCGGCTTGTCGATCACCGTGCCCGGGAACGCCGTCTCGATGGCCGCCGCCGCCTCCTCCAGGTGGTACATCGGGACCCGCATGTCCACGTGGTGCGGCACGTGGACCATGATCCAGTGGAAGAAGAAGTTGAACCCCTTGGGCGCCCGCAGGACGGTGGTGCCCTCCATCTGGGCCTTGAACTTGTTCCACTCCGCCTTCTTCCACCACCGGATGTCCGGGGCGATGTGGTGGACGTGGACCATGGTGCCGATCAGCCAGGCGAACCCGACGAACGGGAGCAGGACGGTGCGGGCGTCGAGCCAGAGGATGCCGGCGACCGAGTCCCCCGACGCCACGCCGATCCCGGTGAAGACGGCGAGCATGCCGGCGATGAAGGCGGTGACGATCCAGCGGTCCCGGCGGATCGCCTTGACCCAACGCGCCGGGTTCGGCCCCACCATCATCTTCTTCCACCACACCTGGTGGATGTAGTAGGCACCGGTGCCGGCCCACGACCACTCGAACCGGTGGACCGCCCGACGCCACCACCCGAGCTCCCCGAACTGCTCGGGGGTCGTGGGGTGCCAGACGAAGTCGTACCCCTGGCGGACGGTGTAGGGGTGGTGCACCCGGTTGTGCCCGAGGATCCACCCCTCGTAGACGTGGAAGCTGGGCAGGAACGCCAGGTGGGCGACCGTGGAGTTCATCCGCTTGGACGAGAACAGGGCGCCGTGGGCGGCGTCGTGGCCGACCACGAAGAGGGCGGAGACGACGAGGGCCATCACCACCTCGAGTGCCAGCACGGCGAACACGTTGCCGACCAGGACGAGGGCGACGAGCAGGACGAGGTACATCACGACGTCCCGGGCGAAGTAGGCCATCCCCCGCCATGTCGGGTTGTCGTACACCGAGTCCGGGAGGGCGTCGATGACCGGCTTGAGGGAGGTCGGCGAAGCGGTGGACTCCACAGTGCCGGGGGCAACTGAGGGACGGTAGGACACGTGCGCTCTTCTCGTTCAGGACGAGGACGTCACTCCCCTTCTGGGAGCAGTCTACCGGGTCGCCACCGGCGGCACTGGTCCCCCCACCCCTCCTGTCGCCGGCTGACCGTGGCGGCCCGTGCGGCTACCGCAGGGCGAGCTGGCCCGGGACGATCGGTGCCGGAAGGGACGTGGCGCCCATGAGGTGCCGGTCGACCGCCGCCGCGGCCGAGCGGCCCTCGGCGATGGCCCACACGATGAGGCTCTGTCCCCGGGTCATGTCGCCGCAGACGAACACGTTGGGGACGTTGGTCGCCCAGTCGCCGTCCGCAGCCACACTGCCGCGTGCGTCGAGCTCGAGCCCGAGGTCGGCGACGACGCCGTCCGGTTCGGCACCGAGGAAACCCATGGCCAACAGGACGAGCTGGCACGGAAGCTCGAACTCGCTGCCCTCGACCGGGGTGAACGCCGGCCGCCCGTCCGGACCGGTGGTGAGCTCCACCTCGTGACCGCGCAGTCCCGCCACCCGTCCCGGCCCGTCGTCCACGAACTCGTCGGTGGTGACCGAGAAGATGCGCTCGCCGCCCTCCTCGAGGGCCGACGACGTCCGCAGGATCAGCGGCCAGGTCGGCCACGGGTTGTCAGCGGTCCGCGCCGGCGGCGGTTCCGGCATGATCTCGAGCTGGTGGACGCTGAGCGCGCCCTGGCGGTGGGCGGTGCCCAGGCAGTCGGCGCCGGTGTCGCCCCCGCCGATGATCACCACGTGCTTGCCCTCTGCGGTGACGGGCGAGCCCGCCAGTGACCCCTCCTGCACCCGGTTGGAGGGCTTCAGGTAGTCCATGGCCCGGTGGACCCCGTCGAGGTGGCGGCCCGCAACCGGCAGGTCGCGTGGCAGGGTGGCCCCACCGGCCAGCACGACGGCGTCGTACCCGGACACGAGGTCGCCGGCGTGCACCACCGTGGCGCCTGCGGCCGCCGCCAGGTCCACGGACGGGGACGGGGCGCCGACGGTGATGCCGCAGCGGAACTCGACGCCCTCGGCCTCGAGCTGGTCCAGGCGCCTGTCGAGGACGGCCTTCTCCATCTTGAACTCCGGGATACCGTAGCGGAGCAGGCCGCCCGGGCGCTCGGCCCGCTCGTAGACGACGACGGCGTGACCGGCGCGGCACAGTTGCTGGGCGGCGGCCAGGCCGGCCGGACCGGAGCCGACCACGGCCACGCGCTTTCCGGTCGGGGTGCCCGGGCGCACCGCCTCGACCCACCCCTCCGACCAGGCCCGCTCGATGATCTCGTACTCGATCCGCTCGATGGCGACGGGATCGGCGTTGATGCCCGAGCACGCACGCCCCCTCGCACGGCGCCGGGCACAGGCGCCCGGTGAACTCGGGGAAGTTGTTGGTGGCGTGCAGGCGCTCGACGGCGTCCGACCAGTCGTCGCGATAGACCAGGTCGTTCCACTCGGGGATGAGGTTGCCCAACGGACAGCCCTCGTGACAGAAAGGGATGCCGCAGTCCATGCAGCGCGCCCCCTGTTGGGAAGCGGCCTCGGGAGCGAACGGCTCGTAGACCTCCCTCCAGTCACGGAGTCGGACCGGCACCGGCCTGCGGGCCGGGAGCTCACGGGGGAACTTCAAGAAGCCGGTCACGTCACCCACGGGACACCTCCATGACCGCCTCGTCCACCGAGCGTCCCTCGGCCACCGCCCGCTCGGTCGCCTCCAGGACCCGGCGGTAGTCCCGGGGCATCACCGTCACGAACTGCTCGGCCTCGACCGACCAGTCGGCCAGGAGTCGCGCCGCCACCTCGGAGCCGGTCTCCAGCTCGTGCAGGTGGATCCGGTCGCGCAGCCACATACGGTCCCCGTGGTCCAGCGGCTCCAGGTCCACCATCTCGTTGTTGTAGACCCGGGACAGCTCGCCGTGGGGGTCGTAGACGTAGGCGATGCCACCCGACATGCCGGCACCGAAGTTGCGCCCGGTCGGGCCGAGCACCACCACGCGGCCGCCGGTCATGTACTCGCAGGCGTGGTCGCCCACACCCTCCACGACGGCGACGGCGCCCGAGTTCCGGACACAGAACCGCTCACCGACCTGGCCCCGCAGGAAGACCTCGCCGGCGGTGGCGCCGTAGAGGATCACGTTGCCGGCGATGATGTTCTCCTCGGCGGCGAACGGGGCGTCCTCGGCCGGGCGCACCACGATCCGACCGCCCGAGAGACCCTTGCCCAGGTAGTCGTTGGTGTCGCCGAAGAGGCGCATGGTGACGCCCCGGGGAACGAATGCGCCGAAGCTCTGGCCCGCCGATCCCCGGAACGTGAGGTCGATGGTGCCGTCGGGCAGCCCGTTCCCCCGTGACGGCGGGTGATCTCGTAGCCGAGCAGCGTGCCGACGGTCCGGTCGACGTTGGTGACCTCCACCTCGGCGGTCACCCGGGTGCCGTCCTCGATGGCCGGGCGGCAGGCCTCGAGGAAGGCGTGGTCCAGTGCCTTGTCCAGCCCGTGGTCCTGGTCCGCCACCCGGTGGCGCACGGCGCCCTCGGGGGCGTCCGGAGGCTGAAGGATGGGGCTCAGGTCGAGCCCCGCGGCCTTCCAGTGGTCCACAGCCGCCGCCGCGTCGAGCAGGTCCACCCGGCCGACCGCCTCCTCCAGCGAGCGCAGGCCCAGGGCGGCCAGGTACTCCCTGACCTCCTCGGCGATGTACTCGAAGAAGGTCTCGACGAACTCCGGCCTGCCCGTGAAGCGCTCGCGCAGCACCGGATTCTGCGTTGCGATCCCGACGGGGCACGTGTCGAGGTGGCAGACACGCATCATGATGCAGCCGGACACCACCAGCGGGGCCGTGGCGAACCCGTACTCCTCGGCCCCCAACAGCGCGCCGATCACCACGTCGCGACCGGTCTTCATCTGCCCGTCGACCTGCACCACGATGCGATCGCGGAGGTCGTTCGCCATCAACGTCTGCTGGGTCTCGGCCAGCCCGAGCTCCCACGGGATCCCGGCGTGCTTCTGGGAGGTGAGCGGGGTGGCACCGGTCCCCCCGTCGTGACCCGAGATGAGCACGACGTCCGAGTGGGCCTTCGCCACCCCGGCCGCCACCGTTCCCACCCCGACCTCGGCCACCAGCTTCACGTGGACCCGGGCTGCGGGGTTGGCCGACTTGAGGTCGTGGATGAGCTGGGCGATGTCCTCGATCGAGTAGATGTCGTGGTGGGGCGGTGGGGAGATCAGGCCCACGCCGGGGGTCGAGAACCGGGTCTTGGCGATCCAGGGGTAGACCTTGTGCCCGGGCAGCTGGCCGCCCTCGCCGGGCTTCGCCCCCTGGGCGATCTTGATCTGGATGTCGTCGGCGTTCACCAGGTACTCCGACGTCACCCCGAAGCGGCCCGACGCCACCTGCTTGATGGCGCTGCGCCGGAGGGAGCCGTCCTCGTCCGGGGTGAACCGGTCCGGGTCCTCCCCTCCCTCGCCCGTGTTGGACTTCCCGCCCAATCGGTTCATGGCGATGGCCAGGGTCTCGTGGGCCTCGGCCGAGATCGACCCGTACGACATGGCGCCGGTGGAGAAGCGGGCCAGGATGGCCGACACCGGTTCGACCTCATCGATGGGCACCGGCGGCAGCACACCGGTGCGCAGCGTCATCAGGCCGCGCAGCGTGGCCAGTGCGGACGACTGGTCGTCGACGGCCTGCGTGTACTCCTTGAACACCCCGTAGCGCTTGGACCGGGTGGCGTGCTGCAGTTTGAAGACGGTCCTCGGGTTGAAGAGGTGGATCTCGCCCTCGCGCCGCCACTGGTACTCACCGCCGACCTCCCGCTCGCGGTGGGCCCGCTCCGTGGGGCGGTCGAGATGGGCGAGCCGGTGCCGTTGGGCGACCTCCCCGGCCAGGACGTCCAGTCCGACGCCGCCGATGCGCGACACGGTGCCGGTGAAGTACTCCCCGACGACGTCGCCGGCGAGCCCGACCGCCTCGAAGACCTGGGCGCCGGTGTACGAGGCCACCGTCGAGATGCCCATCTTGGACATCACCTTCACGATCCCCTTCGAGGCCGCCTTGATGTAGTTCTTCTGGGCCTGGCGCGGCGTCACCCCGGTGAGGAGGCCGCCGGCGATCATGTCGTCGATCGTCTCGAAGGCCAGGTAGGGGTTGATGGCGGCGGCTCCGAATCCCTTGAGCAGCGCCATGTGGTGGACCTCGCGCGCATCCCCCGACTCGACGACCAGGCCGACACGCGTGCGGGCCTTGGTGCGCACGAGGTGGTGGTGGACGGCGGCGACCAGCAGCAGCGACGGGATCGGCGCCAGTTCCGCCGTCGAGTTCCGGTCGGACAGGACGATGACGTCGGCCCCGTCCTCGATGGCCGCGCTCACCCGGGCCCGAACGTCGTCGATGGCGGCCCGCAGGGCCTCTCCCCCACCCGTCACCTCGAACAGGCCGTCGATGGCGAACGCCCGGTAGCCGGGCGTGCTCCCGTCCTCGTTGACGTAGAGGAGCTTGGCCAGGTCGTCGTTGTCGATGACCGGCATCGGCAGGATGATCTGGCGGCACGACTCGGCCGTCGGGTCCAAGAGGTTGGACTCCGGTCCGAGCGTCGAGAGCAGCGAGGTGACCAGCTCCTCGCGGATGGCGTCGAGGGGCGGATTGGTCACCTGGGCGAACAGCTGGGTGAAGTAGTCGTAGATCAGCCGCGACCGCTCGGACAGCACGGCGATGGCCGTGTCGGAGCCCATCGAGCCGATCGGTTCGGCCCCCGTCCTGGCCATCGGGGCCAGGATCAGGCGCAGCTCCTCGTTGGTGTACCCGAACAGCTGCTGGCGTCCGACGACCGACGCGTGCTGGGGGGTGAGCATCGAGCGGGGCGGCAGGTCGTCGAGGTCGATCTGTCCCTGCTCCAGCCAGGCCCCGTAGGGGTGCTGCGAGGCCAGTTCGTCCTTGATCTCGTCGTCGTCGACGATCCGTCCGGCCTCGGTGTCCACCAGGAACATGCGTCCCGGCTGCAGTCGGCCCTTGCGGACCACCTTCGACGGCGGGACGTCGACGACACCGACCTCGCTGGCCAGGACGACCATCCCGTCGTCGGTCACCCAGTAGCGGGCCGGTCGCAGGCCGTTGCGGTCGAGCACGGCCCCGATGACCGACCCGTCGGTGAAGGCGACGGCGGCCGGTCCGTCCCACGGTTCCATCAGCGACGCGTGGTAGCGGTAGAAGGCGCGCCGGGCGGGGTCCATGGTGCGGTGGTTCTCCCACGCCTCGGGGATCATCATCAGCACGGCGTGGTGGATGGGGCGACCTCCCAGGTGCAGCAGCTCCAGCACCTCGTCGAAGGAGGCCGAGTCGCTCGCACCGGGGGTCACGATCGGGAAGGCCCGGTCGAGGCCGGGTATGAGGTCCGTGGCGCACAGCGCCTCTCGGGCCCGCATCCAATTGCGGTTGCCGGCCAGGGTGTTGATCTCACCGTTGTGGGCCATGTAGCGGTAGGGGTGGGCGAGCGGCCACGACGGGAAGGTGTTGGTCGAGAACCGCGAGTGCACCAGGGCGAGGCCGCTCTCCAGCCGTTCGTCGGCCAGGTCCGGGTAGAACTCGGCCAGCTGATGGGAGGTCAGCATGCCCTTGTAGGTCACCGTCCGGGCCGACAGCGAGGCCAGGTAGCAGTCCTCGATCTCGTGCTCGGCGCGCTTGCGGAGCACGAAGGCCAGCCGGTCGACGGCCAGCGCGGGGTCACCGGGACCGAGGGGCGTGCCCACCGAGGGTGCCACGAACAGCTGGTGCATCGAGGGGCGCGCCGCCTCGGCGATCGATCCCAGCGTGCCGTTGGCCACGGGCAGGTCCCGCCACCCGAGGACGTCGAGTCCCTCCTCGGCCGCCAGCTTCCCGATCAGGGACCGGGCCTGGGCGGCCTCGTCCCCGTCGCGGGACAAGAAGGCGATCCCGGTGGCGTAGCGGCCCCGTTCGGGCAGGGGGAAGTCCACCACCTGGCGGTAGAAGGCGTCGGGCAGCTGGAGGAGGATGCCGGCGCCGTCCCCGCTGTCCTCCTCGCTGCCGGTCGCACCCCGGTGGGCGAGGTGCTCGAGGGCGCTGACAGCCTGGAGGACGAGGGCGTGGGACGCCCGCCCCCGCAGGTCGGCCACGAAGGCCACGCCGCAGGCGTCATGCTCGAACCGCGGGTCGTAGAGTCCCGATGCCGGGGCGTGGGTGACGCGGCGGGATCCGGTGCTCAGCGCCACGGGGACGGGCAGCGCGGGCGTCGTGCCGCCGTCGGGTGAAGGTGCAACTGTCGTCATCGGGTCGCTCCAGGTGAGATTGTGGATCTCCCCGCGCGGGACGACGTTGGCCCTTGCGTGGTCCGTCAAGTGTACACGTTGCCCCGTGGCCGCCGGGATCCGACGCCTCCCGGACGAGGTCCCGACATGGTCGCGACGGCGGTGCCGGCCGGCGCGCGCACCGCCGTAGCATTGCCCCGTGACCCGGACCGACCGTTGCGACGCCGTGGTGGTGGGCGGCGGCATCATCGGGCTGGCCATCGCATGGACGGCCGCCGGGGCGGGTCTCCAGGTGACCGTCGTCGACCCGCTCCCCGGCCGGGGGTCCACGTGGGCCGCGGCGGGCATGCTCGCCCCGGTGGCCGAGGCCCACTTCGGCGAGGAGGCGCTGGCCACCCTCAACGTCGGTGCGGTTCGGGCCTGGCCCGGGTTCGCGTCCCGGCTCGAGGCCGCCTCGGGCGAGCCCGTGCACTTCCGGGCCGACGGGACCCTCCTGGTGGCCGGCGGCCCGTCCGACCGGTCCGCCACCGACCGCGAGCTCGCCTTCCACCAGTCCATCGGGTTGGCGGCGCATCGGCTCGGCGCCCGGGCCTGCCGTGAGGCCGAGCCGCTCCTCGCCCCCGGGATAAGCGGCGGCGTCGACCTGCCCGACGACCACCAGGTCGACAACCGGGCCACCACCACCGCCCTCCTGGCCGCCTGCCGGGCAGCCGGTGTCGAATTCGTGGCCGACGAGGTCAGCGGTGTCGAGGTCGTCGGCGGACGGGTCGGCGGGGTGGTGCTGGCCGGGGGCGGGCGGCTACGGGCCGGGGCGGTGGTGGTGGCGGCGGGCAGCCGGTCCGGCGACATCGGTGGTCTGCCCCGGGACGCCAGGCCCCCCGTGCGCCCCGTGCGCGGGGTGACCGTGCGCCTGCACGCCGGTTCCGGGGTACCTCGCCTGCGGCGCACGGTTCGGGCCCTCGTCCACGGTCGCACCTGCTACCTCGTGCCGCGCCACGACGGGGGGCTGGTGGTGGGGGCCACCATGGAAGAGCGCGGCGCCGACGCCTCGATCCCGCTCGGGGGGCTGGTCGACCTGCTCGACGACGCCCGTCGGGTGGTTCCCGCGCTCGACGAGTACGCCCTGGTCGAGACGACCTCGGGCCTGCGCCCCGGATCGCCCGACAACGGCCCACTGGTGGGCGCCACCTCGCTTCCCGGACTGGTGGTCGCCACCGGCCATTTCCGCAACGGCATCCTCCTCGCCCCGCTGACCGCCGGCGAGGTCGTGGGCCTGCTCGTCGGCCGTACCTCCGATGCACCCAGCCCGTTCGCCGGATTCCGGCCCGACCGCTTCGCGGCGCGCCCGGCCGGGGTGGGGGGCAGTCCGTGACGGATCGGCGCCGCGGGCGGGACGGCACGACGGTCAACGGCGTCGCCCACCCCGAGGCCGTCGGCACCACCGTCGACGCCCTCGTCGGCGACTGGTGCCCGTCCCCCCGGGGCGTGGCCGTGGCGGTCGACGGCACCGTCGTGCCGCGGAGCGAGTGGGCGTCGACCGTGATCGGGCCCGGTTCCGCCGTCGAGATCGTGACTGCCGCCGCCGGAGGTTGAGCCCGCGCCCGGCGGCGGGCCGCGCCCGCACGCACGGGCGCGACGGACGCGACCTGCGGTGTCGGCGACGGGATCCGGCGGTGGGCCGTCACCGGCCGGGTGGCACGGGGGTACCGTGGCGGTCGATGACCGCAGACGCCGCACCCGACCTCTTCGAGATCGCCGGCACCGAACTCGGCTCCCGGCTGCTGCTCGGCACCGGCGGCATGACGAGCCCCGAGTCGCTCGCCCGAGCGCTGGTGGCCTCGCGGACCGAGCTCGCCACGGTGGCCGTGCGCCGGGTCGATCCGTCCACGAGGCACTCCCTGGTCGACCTGCTGGACGGCCTCGGCATCCGCATCCTGCCCAACACGGCCGGGTGCCTGACGGCGGCCGACGCCGTCCTGGCCGCCCGGCTCGGCCGGGAGGCGTTCGCCACCGACTGGGTCAAGCTCGAGGTCATCGGCGACGACCGGACCCTCCTGCCCGACCCGGTGGAACTGCTCGACGCTGCGGAGCAGCTGGTCGAGGACGGGTTCACCGTCCTCCCCTACTGCGGTGACGACCCGGTGGTGGCCCGGCGGCTCGAACAGGTCGGGTGCGCGGCGGTCATGCCCCTCGGCTCCCCGATCGGCAGCGGTCTGGGCATCAGGAACCCGCACAACATCGAGCTCATCGTCGAGCAGGCCGGGGTGCCCGTCGTGCTCGACGCCGGCATCGGGACGGCGTCGGACGCCTGCCTGGCCATGGAGCTCGGGTGCAGCGCCGTCCTGGTCGCCTCGGCCGTGACCCGGGCCGAGGACCCCGAACTCATGGCCGGCGCCATGCGCGACGCCGTCACCGCCGGCCGGGCCGCCCACCGCGCCGGCCGGATCGCCCGACGCTTCGTGGCCGAGGCCTCGTCGTCGTTCGACGGCCTGGTCGGTCGGTGACCGGCCGGCGGGACCGGACCGGGGCCACCCCTGCGGTGGCCCTGACCATCGCCGGCTCCGACTCGGGTGCCGGCGCCGGCATCCAGGCCGACCTGAAGGCGATGAGTGCCCTCGGCGTCTTCGCCACCACCGTGGTCACCGCCGTCACCGCCCAGAACACCGCCGAGGTCACCGCCGTCCACCCGGTGCCCACCGACGTCGTGGCGGCCCAGCTGGCCGCCGTGCTCGACGACTTCGCCGTGGGCGCGGTCAAGACGGGCATGCTCGCCACATCGCCCACCGTCCGCATGGTGGCCGACCGGGCGGCGGCGGGCGACCTGCCCCGGCTCGTGGTCGACCCGGTCATGGTGGCCTCCACCGGCCGCCGCCTGCTCGACGACGACGCCGTCGACGCCTACCGCACCCGACTCGTCCCGCACGCGCTGCTCGTGACCCCCAACCTCGTCGAGGCGGCGATCCTGGCCGGCGTCGAGCCGATCGCGACCCCGGACGTGGCCACCATGGTGGAACTGGCCCGGCGCATCGTCACCCTCGGGCCGCGCTGGGTCCTGGTGAAGGGCGGGCACCTGCCCGGCGTGCACGGAGGGGGCTCGGGTCCCGCACCCGACCTGGTCGCCGATGTGCTCGTCGACGGGACCGACGTGCTCGTCCTGGAGGACACCCGGGTCGTCACCCGGAACAACCACGGCACCGGCTGCAGCCTGGCGTCCGCCGCCGCCGCGCTGCTGGCCCGCGGGGCGGATGTCCCCGGTGCGGTGGAAGGGGCCAGGCGCTTCGTCCACGACGCCCTCCTCGGGTCCGCCGGCTGGGAGCTCGGCCGGGGTCACGGCCCGCTCGATCCGTTCGGCTGGTCGCCCCGCTAACCTCCCGGCGCACACCCAACTGCACCGGGACGCGACAGAGGCCGGGTCGTACGACCCGGCCTCTGTCTCCCCCCGGAATCCCCCGGTAACACAGGTGCCGCCCGGTCTCGTGGGACCGGGCCACCCCCTCCTCCTGGTGACGGCGAATCGCCGTCACCGACTTGCGCATTGTGAGGTATCGCGTCCTCAATGTAAACATCTTGTGAACGGTTTTCACGTGGAGCGGTTGTCCGACCCCTCCTCGTGAGCATTCCCGGGATCTCCACCCGTCCGGTACCGGCGGCGGTGGGCGGCAGGCCCCGACAGGTGCGCCCGGTACCGTTGACGCCATGACGTCATCGGTCCCCCACCGCCTGGCCCAGCTCGTCGCCCTGGGCCGGATCGGCATCGGCTGCACGGCACTGGCCGCCCCGACCCTGATGACCCGCCCGTGGATCGGCGACGCCGCTGCGTCCCCCGACGCCAGGCTCCTGGCCCGCACCATGGGCGGGCGCGACCTGGCCCTCGGCATCGGGACCCTGCGTGCACTGGGCGTGGACGCCGCCGCGGCCCGTCCGTGGGTGGCCCTCGCCGGCATGGCCGACGCCGTGGACGCCGTGGTCACCGTCCTGGCCTTCCGGCGACTCCCGACGGTGACCCGCTGGGCCATCCTGGCCTCGACCGTGGGCGCCGCCGTGGTGTCGTTCCGGGTGGCCGTGGCCCTCGAGCCGGCCGCCGGTAGCATGCGGCCATGACCTCGACGCCCGGAACCGTCGCGTCCGAGGGGTCCGTCCCCGGGACGGCTCCCGACGGCGGCGCCACGGCCGACGGGGTCGAGCCGGTCGGCCGGGGCTACGAGCCCATGTCGGTGCGGGGGCCCGCCCTCATCGTCCTCGGTCTCGCCGTGTTCCTGCTCCTCGGCGGCGTGGTGGCCTCGGCCCTCAACAGTGGCTCGAACCCGACGTTCGCCCTGCGCCAGGTGACGTTGTCCGATGGCACGACGGTCGCCCTCGCCCCTGGCGCGTCCAAGATGCACGCCATCGTCAGCAACGACGAGCCTCCCGCCGACATCCTCGGGAATCTCGGTGTCCCGAAGGAGTCCGTCGTCACCGGGGTGATCGACGCCGACCAGAACGCCGCCCAGTTCGACCGGACCGTGCTGCTGCGCAGCCAGCTGGCCCAGGGCCAGGTCATCGAGGTCTACGCCCGCATGCTCCGTGCCGTCGGCTGGCAGGTCATCTTCAACGGGCCGGCGCCCCAGGGCGCCGCCGGCTCCACCGAGGTCCTCGCCAAGAAGGGCAGTGGCGACGGGTTCTACTGGGAGGCCGGTGTCGTCGTCTCCCCCACGACGCCGGCCGGCACCACGCCGTACTCGGTCGAGGTGTACGAGACCCCCGACGGCAACTGACCCTCGCCGGTCCCGCTGTCCGTCGGCCCGTCCTGCTCGTCGATCGGGTCCGATGAGCGCCGGAACATCCAGGCCCACAGGAACAGGTTGATGGGGTAGAGCAGGTAGCCCACCCGGGTGGCCGGTGCCAGCAGGATGGCGATCAGCATCACCCACCCCGTCAGCCGGGCCACGGCGGCGGCGTCCCTGGGCGGTCTGCGGCGCAGGATGCGGGCCAGGACGGCCAGGCCCACGACCGCCACGACCACCACGTAGGCGCGGTGGATCCCCGGAAACGCCGACACCAGGATGTGGCCGGGGAGGGCGCTCGCCGCCGGGGAGGCCACGCCGGCCAGCCCGAGGGGGTACCGCACCACGTTGTCGACGAACGCGGACGGATTGTGGAGGGCAACGGGCAGCACCACCGGCACGACCAGGACGGCCACGGCGATCGTGTAGCGCCAGACGGCCCTGCGGCCCCCCCGGTCCGTGGCTGCGAACAGGGCCAGGAACACCACCGCCCACGACGTGAACTTGAGCGTGCTGGCCGCCCCGAGCGCGAGGCCGGCCAGCACCGGTCGTCGGCGTTGGAGGGCGACGAGCCCGAGCAGCATCAGCGCGGCCACCGGCATGTCGTCGCCCCCGGTGGCCAGCGGCAGCGCGGCCGTCGGCAGCACGGTCAGGGCCTGCATCGACCGGCAGCGCGGCGTCGGTCGGGGGCCGGACCCGGCTGAGGGCGATGACCGCCACGATGACGGTGAACAGGAGGAACTGGATCCGGGCGTCGGTCAGGCGCGCCTCGACCTTGCTCCCGCTGGAGAAGCCGAACACCACCATGCCCGGCAGGTACGGGTAGTAGAGCTCGTAGACGGGGATGTCGCTGTGGCGGATCAGGATGTGGCCGTTGCGGTCGACCACCTGATAGGGGTCCTTGCCCTGAGCGGCCCGGACGCCGGCCCGCTCCACCACCAGCACCTCCGGCTGGACGTGGAGCGCGGCGTCCCCCTGGCTGGCCCATACGACCTCGAGGGCGAGCGGAACCACGGTGGCCCCCAGCAGGGCGATGGCGAACGCCGCCAGCCGTGCCGCCCGCCACCAGCCGCCCGACGCCGCCGTGCGCCCGGTGGCCGGACCGGCGGCGCGCCGCCGTGCGCAGACGGAGGGCGACGACCACCATGAGCAGTGTCGCCGCGGCATAGGGTCCCACGGCGAGCCGGCCCCACTCCCGGTACAGCGGAATCCCCATGGCCACGGCTGTGACCCCGGCGAAGACGGCCGACGCCCCGTACAGGAAGGCGTCCCGCCCCTCGGGCGTGAGCGAGCGGAGCCAGGCCCAGACCACGTGCAACGGCCCAGGTACCGCGAACCGTCGGTCAGCCACCGTCGACGACCACGGGGAGAACAGCTCGCGGTAGAAGCCGAGTTCCGCCGTGAGGGCGGCCTCGATCGTGTCGGCACGGCGGAAGCCGTGGGACTCCCCGTCGAAGAGGACGAGCCGGCAGTCGGCGCCGCCCCTGCGCAGCTCCTCGGCGAACTGCTCGGCCTGGGAGGCGGGCACGATCGGGTCGACGGACCCCTGGAGGAGCAGGACCCGACCGACCAGCCGGTCGGCGTGGAGGAGCGGTGACCGGCTCCGGTAGACCGGTTCGGCCTCGGGCAGGGGACCCACCAGTCCGTCCAGATACCGCGACTCGAAGTCGTGGGTGTCGGCGGCCAGCGCCAGCAGGTCGGTCACCCCGTACCATGCCACCGCCCCGGCGAAGGACCGGGACCGGATGAGGGCGGCCAGGGCGGTGAGCCCTCCGGCGCTGGTGCCACGGACGGCCATTCGGTCCCTGTCCACCCAACCGTCGGCGGCGAGCGATTCGGCGTAGGCCACGCAGTCGTCCACGTCACCCTCCCCCCATGCCCCTCGCAGCAGGTCCCGGTAGCCCCGTCCGTAGCCGGAGCTGCCCCGGTAGTCGACGGCGGCCACGGCGATGCCCCGGCTGGTGAAGAACTGGACGACCGGGTCGTAGCCCGCCTCCGACGCTCGACGTGGGCCCGCCGTGGCAGAACACCACCAGCGGCGGCGGACCGCCGTCGGGCGGGACGTCCGGGTCTGACCGGAGGGAAGAACTGCCCCGGCACGGCACGGCCCGCCGGACGTCGCCAGCCGTGGGCACCGAGACCGACGCCCGGTCCGGGCGTGACCGCCACCGCCGGCGGCGCACTGAGCGCGACGTGGCACGGCCCGGCCCGACGGGTCCACGGCCAGACCACCGCGTGCGCCTCGGTCGGCGTGGACCCGACCACGGCCGACGGTCCGCCCGTCAGGGGTGACCACGCGCGGAGAGGCTGACGCACGGCTGGTCCACCCCGTGCACGACCAGCCCGGGGAGTCGGCACCCTCCGACCGGCGGGCGCAGGACGACCAGTTCGTCCCGGCCCCCGGCGGTCCGTACCGCCACCAGCGAGCCGTCCTCCAACTCGTCGAAGGTGTGCAGACCGAAGACCCAGTCCGGGGCGTGGTACTCGGCCTCGTCGCCCACCAGGGCCATGGCTGTCGCCCGGGCCCGGCCCGGCGCCGGCGAACGCCCGGGCCGGCACCCGGTACGGCAACCACCAGCCCGTCCGGTCGTCCACGAACAGGAGGGACCCGTCCGCCGCCCACCGGGGCTGACCCACCGAGACCTCGCCGCCCCCGGCGACGGTGACGGAGGCCCCGATCGCCGGAGGACCGTCCCCGGTGACCAGCGGTGCCACCTGGAGGCGCGACGCATCCCACGGCATGTCCGGATGGTCCCAGGTCACCCAGGCGAGCCATCGCCCGCCGGGAGACGGACGGGGCGCGGCCACGAAGTCACCGGCCGCGACGAGCGGCACCGACGGACCCGAGCCGTCGAGGCGGCGGCGACAAGCCGGTGGGCCGTGCGAACCGGCCCGACCTCCTCCTCGACCGACACCAGCCACACCCCGTCGGGGGTGAACGCACCGTCGGCGTGCCGGACGGCGGCACCCCGGTCGGGGTGCCCGCCGACCCGGACCGGGGTGCGCGCCGGGGACGAGGTCGAGGCGGTGCCAGGCCTGGTCCTCCTGGTCGACGTAGACCAGCACCCCGCCCGCCACGGCGGCCGCTCCCCCGCCGTACTCGTGGACACGGCTGCGCACGCTCACGCCGGGAGGCGTCACGTCCTCGGGTCCCGTGGCGGCCGGGTCGGCGGGGTCGATCCCGACCACCACCTGCCGACCGCCGTCGTCCGGGCGGGACTCGGTCCAGTAGACGGTGCCCCGGTCGGCCATGCAGGCCGCCACGCGAGACCTTGCCCGACGCCACCTGGGCCGCCGTCCACGGCGACCGCCACCACCCTGCCACCGGCCGGCTCGCGACGGGGCTCCGCCGACTGCTGTCCGGCCCCGGTGGCGTCCTCGGTCGTCATGGGATCTGTACGGTACCCGTAATGGCCTCACCCCCTCCGTCTCCCCCCTCCGGGTCCGTCGTACCGGACGGCCGGTTCGAAGCCTTCCTGGTCACGGGATCGGGGGGCACGCTGCGGTCCGGGGTGGCCATGCTCGCCCCCGAGGACCTGCCCGAGGGCGACGTGCTCGTCGAGGTGTCGTGGTCGGCCGTCAACTACAAGGACGGGATGGTCACCCGGCCCGGCAACCGGGTGGCCCGGACCTCACCCCTGGTTCCCGGCGTCGACCTGGTGGGCACCGTGGTCGCCTCGGGGTCCCCGGCCGTAGCCGTCGGCGCCGAGGTGATCGTCCACGGCTACGACCTCGGCGTGGCCCGCCACGGCGGGTTCGCCCGCTTCGCCCGGGTCCCCTCGGGCTGGGTCGTTCCGCTCCCCGGGGGTCTGAGCCCCCGGCGGGCGGCCGCCCTCGGGACGGCCGGGTTCACCGCAGCACTGTCCCTCCACCGGCTCGAGCACCACGGCCTGCGGCCGGGTGACGGTCCCGTCCTCGTCACCGGCGCCTCGGGTGGGGTGGGCGGTATGGCCGTGGCCCTGTGTGCGGCTCGCGGCTACGAGGTGGTGGCGAGCACCGGACGGGCGGCCGAACGGGACTACCTGGTCGGCCTGGGAGCGGCCGACGTGATCGACAGGGACGACCTGGGCGCCGCCCCCGAGCGGACGCTCGGGCCCGAACGGTGGGCCGGGGCCGTCGACTGCGTGGGCGGTGCCACCCTCGGGTCCGTGCTCCGCACGCTGCGCTACGGTGCCGCCGTCGCCGCCAGCGGGCTCACCGGTGGGTCGGCACTCGAGACGACCGTCTACCCCTTCATCGTGCGCAATGCCGCACTGCTGGGTGTCGACACCGTCCAGACGCCCATCGGCGAGCGGCGGTCGGTGTGGGTCGAGATGGCGGCGTCGTTCCCACCCGACGTCCTCGACTCGCTGGTCGAGGGCGAGGTGGGCCTCGACGGACTGGCCCCCGTCCTGGAGTCGATCCTGGCCGGCAGGGTCCGGGGCCGGATGCTGGTCAGACCGGGCCGCTGACCGCCCGCTCCCCCGTCGGCTCCGGTGTCCCCCGGGCCCTTCGGCGATCAGGAGGAGAAGTCCTCCGGCCGGATGCTGTCGAGGAAGCTGCGGAACTCGCCGACGATCTCCTCGGGGTTGCCCTCGGCGTCGAGCGACTCCTCCTCGGACTCCTCGTCGTCCTCCTCCTCGTCCACGGCCAGCATGATCCCCTCGGCATCCATCAGGTCGTCGGCCACGAACAGCGGCGCACCGGTGCGGACGGCCACGGCCACGGCGTCGGACGGCCGGGACGAGACCGGCACCTCCCGCCCGTCCTGGAGCAGGACGATCTCGGCGTAGTACGTGCTGGTCCTCAACTCGGTCACCACCACCCGGATGACGTCGGCACCGAGTGACTCCAGAAGGTCGCGGATGAGGTCGTGGGTCATCGGCCGCGGCGTGTCCATCCCCTGCAGCGAGAAGGCGATGGCGGTGGCCTCGGGGGCCCCGATGAAGATCGGGAGCGTACGGCCGAGCCCCTCGGATTCCTGGAGCAGCAGGACCGGCGTGTTCGACTGGAGATCCACCCGAACCGCACGGAGCCGCACCTCGACCATGACCCAAACCTACTCGCCGGAGTCGGGGTCTGCGACGGCGGGTCCGCCGGCCGGGCGCCGTCGACCGGGCGCCCCCGTCGTCCGGCTCACCCGTTGAGCAGGTCGCGGAGCGCGGTGCGCAGCAGGGATCCCTTGAGCTGCTGGCCCAGGCCGGCGAGGTCGTCCGCCGTCTGGGCGGCCCGGGCGCGGGCCTCCGGATTGCGCTGGCGCACCATCGGGATGACGACCTGTTCGATGAACCCGGCCTCGCGGTCGGTGGCGTTCTTGTAGAGCCGCAGGTGCCGCGCCTCGATGCCGAAGGCGGCGAACTTGGCGGCCACGGTGGCCACGGTCACCGCCTCCTCGTCGAAGTACTCGGTACCACCGACCACCGATGCGCGCAGCAGTCCGTACTCCTGGAGTTGGCCGACGTACTCGGCGGACAGCCCGCTCTCCGCGCGCAGCTCGTCGAGCGAGAGACTGGCCCCGCCGATGGTGGCCGCCGCCGGAGCGGCTCCCGCCTCGGGATCCGTGCCCGGGGCACCGGCAGCGGCCGCCGGGCTCGTCGTGGTCGTGCCGGCTGCGGAGCGGGACGCCCGCGCCGCCGGTTTGGCGGCTGGTGCCGGGGTGCCGTGGCTGGCCGAGCCGTTGCCCGACGACCGGGCCGGGGATTCCGCACGCGCCGTGGCGTCGGCCGTGGCGTCGGCGGCACGGTGGGGCGGCGCGGCGAGGCTGGCCCGGTGGGCGCGCTCCGCCGGTGGGTCGGCGGCGGGCACGGAGGACGCGGCCGGTCGCGACGGTGCAGGTTGGATCCCGGGCAACGCCGACGGGGGGCCCGACGCCGTCGTCCCGGATTCGGCGGCATCCGTCGACGACACCCGCTGGCCGACCAGGACGGGCTCGGATGCGGCCGCCGGCACCGGACGCCCGACCGGTACGTTGCCGGCCGGCGCCGCTTCGGTGGACGTCGCCTTGGCCGTCTCTCCCCGATCCTGCCGGCTGCTTGGCCCCTGCGGACGCCGGAGCCGCCGACTCGGCACCGCCGGCGTCCTCGTCCAGTCGGTCCTTGATCACCTTGAGCGGCAGGAAGTGCTCGCGCTGCTGACGGAGCACCCAGCGCAGGCGCTCCACGTCGTGCTCGTAGAACTTCCGGTAGCCCGACGGGGTGCGCTCGGGATTGACCAGTCCCTGGCTCTCCAGGAACCGGATCTTCGAGATGGTGACATCGGGGAACTCCTGGCGCAGCAGAGTCAGGACGTCCCCGATCGACAGGTAGGAGCGGGCGCTCACTCGGCCGCACCACGGAGGTAGACGAGCTTGAACTTGCCCACCTGCACCTCGTCGCCGCTGGCCAGTACGGCCTCGTCGATCCGGGCGCGGTTGACGTAGGTCCCGTTGAGCGAGCCGGCGTCGCGGACCTTCGTGACCTGGCCCTCGGTGACGAACACGGCGTGCTTGCGCGACACGGTGATGTCGTCCAGGAACACGTCGCTGTCGGGATGGCGGCCCACGGTCGTCTCCGGCGTCTTGAGGGGGAACCGGGCACCCTCGTCGTTGCCCCGGCGCACGACGAGCAGGCCCACGCCACGCGGGAGCTCGAGCTGACCGACGGTCGCCGGGACGTCGGCGCCCTCGGCGGCGTCGTCGACCGGACTGACCCCCACCGACGTGTCCGGGGCCGAGGTCACCATCGACGCACCGCACGAGGAGCAGAAGTTCACTCCCTCGGGGTTGCGATGGCCGCAGTTGTGGCAGAACACGTGATCCAACGTAGCCGCTCCGGACGGACCGCTCCCGAGAGGCGCCCCGGTGGCGGCGCTCAACCTTCCGTGAGCTTGCGGTAGCCGGCGGCGTCGAGGAGGCCGTCGACCGCGGCGGTGTCGCGGGGGACGATCTCGCAGATCCAGCCGTCACCGTAGGGGTCGCTGTTCATGAGTTCGGGAGCGTCCGTGAGCCCCGTGTTGACGGCCACCACCTCGCCGGCAACGGGCGCATAGATCTCCGATACCGACTTCGTGGACTCGACTTCGCCGATCAGCCCGCCGGGCTCCACGTCGGTACCGGGTCCGGGCAGATCGACGAAGACGATGTCTCCCAGGGCGTCCTGGGCGTAGTCGGTGATTCCCACCCGGATCCGGGCACCCGACGTCCGGGCCCACTCGTGGTCGCTCGAATACCGCAGATCGTCAGGCACGTTCATGGGTCCGGACCCTACCTGACCGGCGGAGGGACCGCCTGCTGGCGACGGGGCGCCGCGGCCACCCGGCGAGCACCCCTCTGGCCCCCGTCTCAGTGCAGCAGGTGCTCGAGACGGGTGGCGTACTCCTGGGCCCGGGCCTCGGCCCGGGAGGCGCTCGGAGCCTCGGCCCACACGTGGGTCACGGGCTCCTCGGGATCCGGCAGGACGAGGGCCCACCCGTCCTCCTCCAGGACCTTGACGCCGTCGACGAGGACCAGGTCCCTCCCCTGGGACCGCTCCATCAGGGTCCGCATGAGCATCCCCTTCTGGTCCCACGGGGTGTGCACGGACTGGTGGGCGATGCGCACCGGGGGCATGGCCGCCACCAGGTCCGACAGCTTGCGGCCCGCAGACGTCAGGAGGGCGATGAGGTTGACGAGCGTGGCGGCGCCGTCGAAGGCCGGCAGGAACTGGGGGAAGATGAATCCGCCGGACTGGCTGGCGGCGAGGGTCACCTTCTCGGACCGGGCCACCTCCATGAGGCTCGATGCCGACAGCTTGGTCCAGACGATCTCGGCGCCTGCGTCCTGACAGATCCGCTCGGCTGCCGTGCTGGCGGCGACGGGGAGGGCGATGCAGGCCCCGGGGACGGCCTCGGTCACCAGGCTGACCAGGACGAGCAGCGCCTCGTCGTTGCTGAGGGTGTGGCCGAGGTCGTCGACGATGTCGACGAACTCGCCCCCCGGGTCGAGCACCGCACCCATGTGGGCGCCCGATGCCCGGACCAGCTCGGACACCCTCGCCGCTGCCGCCGCGCGGTCGAACCCGAGCACGTTGGCCGTGTTTGCGTACGGGTTGACCACCAGCACCTCGGCCTCGAGCTTGGCCAGCAGGGTGGGCATCACGAAGCTCGCCGTGCCGAAGGAGTAGTCGAGGACGAGTTTGAGCCCGACCGACCGGGCCGCCGAGAGGTCGACCGAATCGACCAGGGCGGCGGTGTAGTGCTCGAGTGTCCGGGGCGGGAACCCGATCTCGCCGATCTCCCGGGCCAGCACCCGGCGGAAGTCCTCCCGGTGGTAGAGGCGCTCGATCTTCCGCTGGGTGGCCTCGTCGATGTCGATGCCGTCCTTGTCGAAGAACCGGAGGACGACCGACTGGGGGTCACCGGGGTCGAGGCGGACGGTGACGCCGGCGGTGGACGTGGACGAGGTGATCTGGAACCGCGTGACGGGAACGGTGGCGGCCTCCAGGTCGTCCACGTTGACGCCCGCGGCGTTGCAGCCCACCATGATCGCCCGCTTGAGCACGCGTGCTGCCCGGCTGGTGTCGCGCGAGCTGGTCACGGTGGCGCCCTTCTCGAGCGTCGAGGCCCACGCCATCGACAGGCGGACGGCGAGCTCGGGGCTGATGTCCACGTTGGCCAGCCCACGCACCCCGTCGCGCCCGAACAGCGAACGGGCGCCCCGGGACTCCCACACGATCGACGAGTTGACGATGGCGCCGGCCTCGACGGTCTTGAAAGGGTAGATCTTCACCCCGGCGCTGATCTCGGCATGGGCGCCCACGAAGCACTCGTCGCCCAGGACCACGCCCTCCTCGCAACGGACGCCCTGGCGGAGGTCGGTGCCCCGGCCCAGCACGCTCCCCTCGACCCGGACACCGGAGCCCAGGTAGGTGTTGTCGTGGACGACCGAGCGCTCCACCACGGCGTTGTCGCCGATGCGGACGTTGCGCCCGAGGGTCACGTAGGCACCCAGGCTCGCACCGGGGCCGACCACGCAGTTGTCGCCGATGACGGCGGGGCCGGTGAGGGTGACGCTGGGATCGATCTCCGCGCCCTTGCCCACCCACACGCCCGGTCGCAGGGGGAACCCGGCGATGTCGACCTGGACCTTGCGGTCGAGGATGTCCTGGTGGGAGCTGAGGTAGGCCTCGAGGGTACCCACGTCCTCCCAGTAGCCGTCGGCCACGTAGCCGTAGAGGCGCCTGCCGGCGGCGAGTGCCGCCGGGAACGACTCACCGGAGAAGTCGACGGCCTGGCCCTCGGGGATGAAGTCGAAGATCTCGGGCTCGAGGACGTAGATGCCCGTGTTGATGGTGTCGCTGAACACCTGGCCCCAGGTCGGCTTCTCCAGGAAGCGTTCGATGGACCCGTCCTCGTCGGTGATCACGATGCCGAACTCGAGCGGGTTCTCCACCGCCTTGAGGGCGAGGGTGGCCAGGCCCCCGTGCTCGTCGTGGAAGTCGACCACCTTGGCGAGGTCGATGTCGGTGAGGACGTCGCCGGAGATCACCAGGAACCGCTCGTCGAGCTCGTCCATGGCGTTGCGGACCGATCCTGCGGTTCCGAGCGGGGTCGACTCGGTCGCATAGACCATCCGCACGCCGAACTCGGAACCGTCGCCGAAGTACGTCCGGATGGCGTTGGCCATGAAGGCGACGGTGACGACGATGTCCTCGAAGCCGTGGGTCCGCAGCAGGTTGACCACGTGCTCCATCATCGGGATGTTGGCCATGGGGAGCATGGGCTTGGGCTGGTTGGAGGTGAGGGGCCGCAGGCGGGTCCCCTCGCCCCCGGCCATGATCACTGCCTTCATCGGGTCATCCCCTCGTCGTCGGAGTCGTGTCGTGCCGGCGCCCGTCGGTCAGCGCCGTGCGGGCCACCGGGATGTAGGACGCGGCGGCCACCCAGGCCAGTCCCAGGCCGAGGAGGCCGATCGCCCAGGCAGCCACGTGCACCACGGTCTGCCAGGTGGCCGGCCCGTGGCTGACCAGGAACAGCGGGTAGGCCGTCATGAGGGCGAAGGTGCCCGCCTTGCCCACCCACAGGACGTCGATGCGGGCGGCGCCCAGCGAGGCGAGCAGCAGCACGGCGCCGGACACCACCACCTCGCGCAGGAGTGTGGCCACGCCGAACCAGATCGGGACGGCCCCCTGGACCATGATCGTGATGATGGCGGTGACCACGAGGATCCGGTCGGCCACCGGGTCGAGCACCTTGCCGAGCGTGGATACCTGGTGGAAGCGCCGGGCCACGTAGCCGTCGATCCAGTCGGTGGCACCCAGGACGCCCAGCAGCACGGCGGCGGCGGTCTGCCGGTCGGCGCCGAACAGCAGCCACACATAGACCGGGATACAGGCCAGGCGGACCATGGTGACCAGGTTGGGCACGGTGAGGATGCGGTCGAGGCCGTCCTGCCCGTCGGCTGCTGTCCCCGGCGCTCCCCCCCCGCCGGTCGCCGTCACAGCCCTCGCCTCCGCACCGTCCACGGGAGCGAGTCTACGAGCACGCCCGACCAGGTCGGAACCACCCGGGCCAAGGCGCCGGCCGGGCGTCCCGACCCCGCTCCGACCCCGTCCGCCACGGTCCATGCGCCACACTGGTGGCGTGTCGGGGATCGACCGGGTCGACCGGGTCATCGGGGTCGCGCTGGTGGCGGTGCTGGCCGCACTGGTGGGCCTCGGCCTGTCCGACAACTCCCGGGCCTCCCCCCCGCTGGCCGCCGGCCCACTGTCGGCACCCTCCTCCCTGTCCGCGACGACGGCGACAGCCCCGGTGCCGTCCGCCACCCTGTCGACGGCCGCCGTCGCTCCCCCGGTCACCTCGACCACCACCCCGACCCCGCCTCCCCCGGTGGCCGGCCCGGTGACGGCGGTGGGCGATTCGATCATGCTGGATATTCAGCCCGAGCTGACCGCCGATCTCCCCGGCGTCAGCGTCGACGGCCTCGTCAGCCGCCAGTTCGAAGCCGGTGTGGCCGTCGTCCGGGCCGACCGCGCCGCAGGAACGCTCGGCAAGGTCCTGGTGGTCGAGCTCGGCACCAACGGGCCGGTCACCACCGCCGACATCGACGCCATGATGGAGGCGGCCCAGGGGGTGACCCGGGTGGTGTTCGTCAACGTCAACGTCCCCCGTACCTGGGCCGCCACGGACAATGCCGCGCTGGCCGCCGGAGTGGCCCACTACCCCGGGGTCGCCGTGCTCGCCGACTGGAACGCCCTGTCGACCCCGCACCCCGAGTGGTTCACAGCGGACCAGGTCCACCTGAACCCGGCTGGCGCCGCTGCCCTCGCCGCACTCATCGCCGAGTACGCCTGACGGAGCACCCGCTCGGTGGCCCGGGCCACCCGCCCGGGTCAGCGGTCCTTCAGATCCGCGGACCTTCAGATCAGCGGTCCTTTCCCCACGCTGCCGCCGGGCGCCGGACCGATGCCGGTCCGCTCGCGGACCACGGCCTCGAAGGCGTCGGGGTCGTCGGGGGTCAGGAACGGCCTCACCCGCTTTCCCAGGTCGAGGATGAGGGCCGTCGACTTCCTCATGCGCCCGGTGTCGAGGTTGGCCCAGTAGCCCGGGTTGGCCGTACCCCAGATGCGCGCCCTGCCCCGGGCGGCCGTCAGGTCGACCCGGTCGATGCCCCGTACCCCGGAGTACGGGATGTGTTTGGTCCCCCACGGGAAGTAGTAGCCGTGCACGTCGATCCCCGACGCCGTGCATCGGATCCTCGGGTCGGCGTACTGGCTTCCGTCGTCATGGTCCATCCCCCGATCGTACGCCCCGGCCCCCGGGTGCCCCGGAGGTCCGGCGGCGGGCCGCAGCGTCCCCGGGCCGCCGGGGTCGACTGTGGTAGTGAGGGCGCATGCCTCGCTTCTCTCCCTTCACCGGACTGCGGTACGACCCGGCCCGGGTGGACGTCGCCAAGGTGGTGGCCCCGCCCTACGACGTCGTGGATCCGACCGAGCGTGCGACCCTGGCCGCCCGCCACAGCGCCAACTCCATCCTCGTCGAACTGCCCGAACCCGACCCGCGCACGGGGACCGACCGCTACTCCGGCGCCGCCGCCCGGCTGGCCGCGTGGGTGGCCGACGGGATCTTGGTCCGCGACCCCGTCCCCGCCCTCTACCCCTACCGGATGACGGCGCCCGACGGATCGGTCACGCTCGGGGTGCTCGGGGTGCTCGGACTCGACGAGGCGAGCGCGTCGGACGTGCTGCCCCACGAGGAGACGCTGCCCAAGGCCCGGACGGACCGCCTCGAACTCCTGACCGCCACCCGGGTCAACCTCTCCCCCGTCTGGGGCCTGTCGCTGGCCCCCGGGCTCACCGCACTGCTCGAGACGTCGGGCGATCCGCTGGCCACCGCCGTCGACGACGACGGGGTGCGCCACGAGCTGTGGGCCGTCAACGACCCGGCTGCCGTCGCCGCCGTCGCGGACCTGGTGGCCACGGCGCCGGTCGTCGTGGCCGACGGGCACCACCGCCTGGCCGTCGCCTCGTCCTACCTCGCCGGAGCTGGAGCGGGCACGCCGGGGGCCGACGGCGTCCTGGCCCTGGTGGTCGAGCTGGCCGACGGCGTGCTGTCCGTGGGCCCCATCCACCGGCTGCTCTCGGGCCTGCCCGACGGGCTCGACCTGGTCGACGTGTTCGCCTCGTGGTTCGACGTCGTCCGGGCCGGTGAGTTCGACGACCGCACCACGGCCGCCCTCGGGCAGTCCTCGGCCCTGGCGCTGGTGATGGCGTCGGGGTGCTGGCTGCTCCACCCGAAGGACGGGACCGCCGAGGCCGCCGGCTCCGACCTGTATCCGTCGATGGTGGCACTGGCCATTGCCGAACTGCCGGACCACGAGTTGACCTTCGCCAACAGTTGGCAGTCGGCAGTGGCCGCCGTTGCCTCCGAGGAGGCCCAGGCCGCCGTCCTGCTCCCCCCGGTTCGGATCGACCAGATCGGCGAGTGGGCCCGGGCCCGCCGCCGGATGCCGCCGAAGAGCACCTTCTTCCACCCCAAGCCGCGCACCGGCATGGTCTTCCGGCCCCTCGACCCCGTGTGACCGGTCCGCAGGGCGCCCGGCCGGCGCCCGATGCCGATGGGCCCCCCTGTCCCCGCTAGCCTCTCCCGGCGGTACGGGGGTCGGTCCGAGTCGGAGGGGTAGTGGCACCAGCACTGCGTGGCGCGAGGAACACCGCCCTGGCACTGACCCTGACCACCGGGCTCCTGGTGGCCGGCTGCGCCTCCACGGCGTCGGACCCGGTCCGCCACGTCGCCCCGACCACGGTGGCCACCACCACGACGTCGGCGCCCACGACGACCACCACCCTGCCCTCGGCCGTCCCGACCACGACGCCGACGCCCGTCGTCCCCACGGTGGGCTGGTCCCACCCGGCGACGGCACTACCGCCGGTCGGCGGCTTCACCTCCCTGTCGTGCATCTCCGACGTGTTCTGTCTGGCCGCCGGCGGTGGGTCCAACCAGGCGGACGACGCGGACTCGGTCGGACCGGGTGCCGTGGCGTCGTGGGACGGCGCCGCGTGGAGTACGCCCACCACCTACTTCGCCACGTCACCGGGCGCGGCACCGCCGCCCTGGCTGCCCGCCATCTCGTGCACGGACGGACCCCTGTGCGCCGTCGCCGACGGCTCGGGCCACATCTCGGTCGGTGACGGCACCAACTGGTGGCCCCCGGTGGCCCTGGCCGCGGCACCGGCCGTCGCCCCCAACCCGGCCGACCCCGGTCCGGGACACGCCGGTGCGCGCTCCGCCGCGGTGGCCTGCCCGACCTCGCAGTTCTGCGCCTACGCGGACAACACCGGACACGTCGCCACGCTGTCCGGCACCACGTGGTCGGCCCCGCAGTCGTTCACCACCCGCGTCGGGTCCTCGACCGTCGCCCTGTTCCAGACCGGGCGCGTGGGTTTGGCGTGCGCCACCAGCTCCTCGTGCACCGCACTGATCGCCGGCACCGCACTCGACTGGGACGGCAGCTCCTGGACGGCGTCTCCGGCACCATGGGGGGCATCGGCCGTGGACGGCGACACGGCCGTGTCGTGCCCGGCCCCGGGTACCTGCACCGCGGTCCACGGGACCGAGGTGTCGACGCAGACCGGAGGGTCCGGTTGGTCGACGCCGCGGGTGATCGACGGGAACGGCCACATCGACGCCGTCTCCTGCCCCACCGCCGCCGTGTGCGTGGCGGCGGACACCTTCGGTGACGTCCTCCGCATGACGGGCGCCTCGTGGGGACCTCCGCAGAAGGTCGTCCCGAGCCCGTCGGCCTACACCGGGGACGGGACCACCCTGTCGTGTCCGTCCGTGCAGTTCTGCATGGTGCTCAACGGCGACGGCGACTTCGCCACCTACCAGGCGGCGACCCCACCGGTGGCCACGACCACGGTGCCGCCCACCGGCGCCTGACCACCGGTGCGGCGGCGTCCCGTCCTCACGATGGGGATGGCCGACCCACCCCGGCGAGGTCGGCGAGGGCCGTGACCGTCCGCCAGTTGCGGGTGGTGGCCACCTGTCCCAGGCGCTTCTCCAGGACTCCGCCCTGCAGCCGCGTGTCGGCGTACCCGTCGGGGAGGTCCAGGAACACGTCGGCCCCCACCACGGCGATCCGGTCCGGGGCGAACGCCGCCGACGCCGCCTCGAGCTCGGCCGCCCGGTCCGGTGCGGGCGAGGCGGTCAGGAAGGTGACGTGCAGCCTCTTCGGGTCCCCGCCCTCGCTGGCGAAGGGGTTGGCGGTCACCATGGCATCCCACTGGGCAGCGGTGCGGGCCACGACGGCGACGTCGAGGGACAGCTCGGCTCGCAGGGCCACCGCCAGTCCGTCGGCCACGTCGGCCGGCCGTCCGGCGCCCGTGCACACGACGTTCCCGCTCTGCAGGTGGGTACGTACGTCACCGTGGCCGAGACCGGCGACGAGGGCCCGCAGGTCGGCCATGGGCAGTCGGTTGCGGCCACCCACGTTGATCCCCCGCAGCAGCAGGAGGTAGGTGCCCACGCCCCCGTCCCGACCGGTCGTCGATCTGGACCCTACGAGACGGTCCAGGACGAGCCGGAGCGCAGCAGTGCCGCGAAGTCGCCCGGGCCCCGTCGCTCCTTGGCCGTGGCGATCTGCTCGGCCATCTGCTCGCCGTACTCCTCGTGCTCCACATCGCGGAACACACCGATGGGGGTGGGCTCGTACGGGCCGCGCGACAGCCGGCTCAGCTGGAAGGCCAGTCCGGGGTTCTCCTTGTGCTCGTCGTGGACGAGCAGCGCGCCCTCACCGACCGAGTCCACCTCGACGACCTCGACCGAGCCGTCCGGGTCCATGACCACACCGAACTGGCCCTCGGACCCGAAGCGGATGGGCTCGCCGTGGACCAACGGGATCAGCATGTCCGCCCGGTGCTCCTTGCCGGTGATCGCCTCGAAGGCGCCGTCGTTGAACACATTGCAGTTCTGGTAGATCTCGACGAACGAGGCCCCCTTGTGGGCATGGGCCCGACGGAACATCTCCATCATGTGCTTGCGGTCCATGTCGTGGGTGCGGGCCACGAAGCCGGCCTCGGCCCCCAGTGCCAGGCTCAGCGGGTTGAAGGGGTGCTCCAGCGAGCCGAACGGCGTCGACTTGGTCACCTTGGCCATCTCCGAGGTCGGCGAGTACTGACCCTTGGTCAACCCGTAGATCTGGTTGTTGAACAGCAGGATGGTGATGTTCACGTTCCGCCTCAGCGCGTGGATCAGGTGGTTTCCCCCGATCGACAGCGCGTCGCCGTCACCGGTGACGACCCACACGTCGAGGTCGGGTCGGGTGGTGGCGAGGCCCGTGGCGATGGCCGGGGCCCGACCGTGGATCGAGTGCATGCCGTAGGTGCTCATGTAGTACGGGAACCGGGCCGCGCAGCCGATGCCCGACAGGAACACCGTCGACTCGCGACGCACACCGAGGTCGGGCATGAGCATCTGGACGGCGGCCAGGATGGAGTAGTCACCGCACCCGGGGCACCACCGGACCTCCTGGTCCGAGGACCAGTCCTTGCGGGTGGTGAGCGGGACGGGAACGGCCTCGGTCACATCGGTCATCGGTCGGACCCCTCTCGGCCGGGCGAGCCGTCGGCCGTCTCGTCGATCAGTTGCAGGATGGCGGACTCCATGGCGGCAGCCCGGAACGGGATGCCGGACACCTGGGTCAAGGACATGGCGTCCACCAGGTATTCGGCCCGCAGGAGCCTGCTCAGCTGCCCGAGGTTCACCTCGGGCACGAGCACGCGGTCGTACCGACCCAGCACGGCGCCCAGGTCGGCCGGGAACGGGTTGAGGTGGACCAGGTGGGCCTGGGCCACCTTGTGGCCACGGGCGCGCACACGCTGGACCCCGGCGGCGATGGCACCGTAGGTGGAGCCCCAACCGATCACCAGCACCCGGGCACCCTCCTCGTCGTCGACCTCGGTGGGCGGGATGTCGGCGGCGATGCCGGCGACCTTGGCGGCGCGCAGCCGGGTCATGCGCTCGTGGTTGGCTCCGTCGTAGGCCACGTTGCCGGGGCCGTCGGACTTCTCGAGGCCACCGATGCGGTGCTCGAGGCCGGCGAGGCCGGGCGGCGCCCAGGGGCGGGCCAGGGTCTCCGAGTCGCGGAGGTAGGGCCAGAACACCTCGGTCCCGTCGTCCTCCACACGGTTGGGACCGGTGGCGAAGTCGGGGTCGATGGTCGCAAGGTCCTCCAGCTCGGGCAGCTTCCACGGCTCGGTGCCGTTGGCCAGGTAGCCGTCGGACAACAGCATGACCGGCGTGCGGTACTTGACGGCGATCCGGGCCGCCTCGAGGGTGGCCTCGAAGCAGTGGGAAGGGGTCTTGGCGGCGATGATCGGCAGCGGTGCCTCGCCGTGGCGTCCGTACATGGCGTGGAGCAGGTCGGCCTGCTCGGTCTTGGTCGGCAGGCCGGTAGACGGTCCGCCGCGCTGGATGTCGATGATCAGCAGGGGCAGCTCCAGGCTGATGGCCAGCCCCATCATCTCGGACTTCAGGTCGATGCCCGGTCCCGAGGTGGTGGTGACGCCGAGCGAGCCGCCGAACGCGGCCCCGAGGGCGGCGCCGATCCCGGAGATCTCGTCCTCGGCCTGGAACGTGCGCACCCCGAACTGCTTGTGCTTGGACAGCTCGTGGAGGATGTCCGAGGCGGGGGTGATCGGGTAGGTCCCGAGGAAGAGGGGAAGCCCGCTGCGCAGCGATGCCGCCACCAGGCCCCAGGCGGTGGCCGTGTTTCCGGTGATGTTGGCGTACTCACCTGGCGCCAGGACGGCCGGCTTCACCTCGTAGGAGGACTCGAACAGCTCGGCCGTCTCGCCGAAGTGGTAGCCCGCCTTGAAGGCGCGGAGGTTGGCTTCCTTGACCAGCTCCTTGCCCGCGTACCGTTCGGCGATCCAGTCCTGGGTGGGCTCGACCGGGCGGGTGTAGAGCCAGCTGATGAGCCCGAGGGCGAAGAAGTTCTTCGAGCGCTCCGCGTCCCGGGGCTTCACCCCCAGATCCTTCGACGACTCGGTGGTGATCGAGGTCATGGGCACCTCGTAGACGGTGAAGGCCGAGAGCGAGCCGTCGGCCAACGGGTCTCCCTCGTAGCCTGCCTTGTGCAGGTTGCGTTCGTCGAAGGCATCCGAGTTGACGATGATCGTGGCCCCTTGGGGCAGTGCCCCCGTGTTGGCCAGGAGCGCGGCCGGGTTCATCGCCACCAGCACGTTCGGCGAATCGCCCGGTGTCGAGATGGTGTGGTCGGAGATGTGGACCTGGAAGGCCGACACGCCGGCCAGGGTGCCGGCCGGTGCCCGGATCTCGGCCGGGAAATCCGGGAACGTGGCCAGGTCGTTGCCGAACAGGGCCGACGACGTGGTGAAGCGGTCGCCTGCCAGCTGCATCCCGTCCCCCGAGTCGCCGGCGAACCGGATGACGACGCGGTCGATCAGATGGGGGGACTTCGGGTCGGTCGTGGTGTCGGACACCTTGCTCCTCTTCGTACTGCTCGAGCGCTCACGGGCGTCGGTGACCGACGTCCCTGACCATGGACCGGCACCCGCTCGGAGGCGCTCCGGTCCTGGATCCCCACCGCGGGCACGCGGCCGGTCCCCCACGACACTACCGCCGTGCGCCGCGCCCGCCTGCGATCGTCCCCCCCACGCACCGCCGATCGGGCCTGACGGGCCTGACGGGCCTCACGCCGTCCCTAGGCGATCGTGACCACGGGGTCCAGGTAGACGTCCTGGATGGCGTGGATCAGGGCGGCGCCCTCGTCGGTCGGCCTCTGGAAGGCCTTGCGGCCCACGATCAGGCCGGCGCCGCCGGCACGCTTGTTGACCACGGCCGTGCGCACCGCCTGGGCCAGGTCGTCGGCGCCCTTGGACTCACCGCCCGAATTGATGAGCGGGATGCGTCCCGCATAGCAATTCACGACCTGCCACCGGGTGAGGTCGATCGGATGGTCGGTGGTGAGCTCCGAGTAGACCAACGGATCGGTCTTGCCGAACTGCAGGGCGTTGTAGCCGCCGTTGTTCTCCGGCTGCTTCTGCTTGATGATGTCGGCCTCGATGGTGACGCCCAGGTGGTTGGCCTGGCCCGTCAGGTCGGCCGAGACGTGGTAGTCGGTGTCGCCCTGCTTGAAGGCCGGATTGCGCAGGTAGCACCACAGCACCGTGAACAGTCCCAGGCGGTGGGCCTCGGCGAAGGCGTGGGACACCTCCACGATCTGGCGGTCGGCGCCCTCGGACCCGAAGTAGATGGTGGCCCCGACTCCCACGGCGCCGAGGTCGGCGGCCTGGCGGACCTCGGAGAACATCACCTGGTCATAGGTGTTCGGGTAGTTCAGGAAATCGTTGTGGTTCAGCTTCACGATGAAGGGCATCTTGTCCACGTAGCGGCGTGACACGATGCCCAGCCCCCCGAGCGTGGTGGCGATGGCGTTGCAGTCCGCGGCGATGGCCAGGTCGCACAGGCGGGCCGGGTCGAAGTAGGCGGGGAACTTGGCGAAGCTGGCCGCCGCCGAGTGCTCGATCCCCTGGTCGACCGGGAGGATCGACACGTACCCGGTACCGCCGAGGCGGCCGGTGTTGTAGAGGGTGCCGAGGTTGCGCAGCACGGTGGGCGACCGGTCCGAGTCGCGGAACACGTCGTCGATGACCGTCGGGCCGGGCAGGGTCAACAGGTCGGACGGGAAGGCGGTGGCCGTGTGGTTCAGTAGTGAGTCCGCATCGTCACCCAGGAGTTGTTCGAGGCTCATGGGCGCAGAGCCTAACGGGCGCCGCGGGTGCGGTTGGGCGTGCGGCGGGCCCTGGTCGGCGGCCCGAGCGATTCGAGGCGGTCGGGTACGTCGTAGGCGTCGGGGTCGGCGGCCTGGACTCGCAGGAAGAGCTCGCGGGCCTTGGCCAGATCGCCCGAACGCTCCATCAGGTCGGCCAGCACGTACCACTGGCGGAGGTGCCGCTCGGACGGGTTCCGGACGAGTCGGCCGGCACCCGCCTCGACGAGCAGTGTCACCGCCCCCTCGAGATCGCCCCGATCGGCCCGCGTGCCGGCGAGCACAAGGCGACCCTCGGTCAGCACCTCGGGGTCGGGCGAGCCCTTGCGGAGCTCCTCGAACAACGACTCCACCCGTTTCGGACGGCCGAGGGCCCGCTGGCAGTCCATCCGCACCGGGTGCTGGTCGACCGAGCCCGTCAAGGTGGCGAACATCTCGAGATTGGGCAGGGCCGCCTTCCAATGGCCCTGGTGGTACTGGCTGAGCCCGAGGAGCTCGCGTGCCGAGGAGGCGTTGGGCACGGCCTCGACCACGGTGCGTAGGATCCGAGCCGCGTCTCGGTAGCGCTCCCGCTCGTAGGCGCCGATCCCAGCGGCCATCCGCTCGCTGATCCGGTCCCGGAGGAAGTTCCAGTCGGTCCCGGCCGCGGTGGCCAGCTCCTGGGCGACGTCGGCGGGCAGCTCGTCGGGCTCACGCACGGGGCGGTGGGCCGGCGTCGGCGGCCTGCCGGTGCGCGACCGCTCCCGGTCGTCGACCCGGACGAAGGTCTCGGGCACGAACTCGTCGGACCGCTTCCGTGCCCGCCGCCGACCTTCGGGGGAGTCCTCGTCAGGGCCGTGCTCGACTCCGTCGCGCACCTGGGAGGCACCGCGTCGTGCGACGCTCCCCCAGCCCTTGCGGACCACCTGGCCCCGCTCCGCACGGTCGTCCGGTCGATCCGACTGTCGAGCCGGTCGGCCCCGACCATCGCCGGGGGCGCCCCGACGTGCCGGTGGCCGCCCGGTCCGTGCTTCCGGGGGACCTCCCGAGCGGTTCGGGCGCGCCTCCCGGGCCCCCGCATCCGGGCGTGCCCCCTGCTTCCCCGGGGTGGCGCCGTCCCGGCGCGGCGGTCGACCGCTCGACGACCCCGGGGGTGCCGGCCGCTTGCCCGACCCGGTTCCAGAGGCGCCGCCCTGGCCCGAGCCGGAAGACCCCGTCCGACCGTCGGCGCCGCTCCGACCGGACCAACCGCCGCCCGAGCCCGCAGGGCGCTTGCCGGACCCGCCCCCGGGGGCACGCGGGCGCGGCGGACCAGAGGGGGAGCTCGTCGACATCCCTCCAGTGTACCTGGGCCGGGTCGACCTTCCGGGGTCCGGGCACCGGCCGCGGCAGGTCGGCGTGTCCCGCGGCGTGGGGATCGGGCGCCGACCGCGACGAGTCCCGGTCCCCTAGCCTGGCCCCCGGGTTCACCACCTGACGCGCCCGCCTGCCCATGACCCCCAGCCGCCACACCCACGCACCGTGCCCACCGCCCCGGATCCGCTGTGCCCGGACGATGGCCGCCGCCCTGGTCGCCGCCATGGCTGTCGCTGCCGCGGGATGCTCGACCTCCGCCCCCGGTACCACGGCCGCCACGGCTGCCGCCGACGCTGCCGGCACGACCACCCCGTACGGGCCGGGTGCGGCCGGAGGTACGTCGGCGACGTCCGTGGCGGCCCAGGCCGCCACCCGCTCCTACGCCGCCCAGGTCGACACGGCTACCGCAGCCTTCGTGAGCGCCGTGGATCAGCTCCAGACCGATGCCTCCGCCGGCGATACCACCGCGGCCAGGGCCGACGAACTCGCCGCCCAGGGCGACTACGACGCCTTCCGGGCGCTCGAGACCGGCGACAGCGTCAACGGATCCACACTCGACGAACTGGCCGGCGACGTCAGCGGCGTCGGGTCCTTCGGCGGCCTCCACGCCGTCGAGCGGGACCTGTGGGCCTCGGGCCCGGTCGACACCGACACGTCGGCGCTGCTCGGCCAGGCACCGGTCGCACAGTTCCTCCTGGGCCGTGAGAGGCTCGGGCCCGAAGCCATCGGTGAGGTGGCCGTCGACCAGCTCACCTGGGTGGTCGACGAGGCCCTTCCGGTCAGTCAGGAGCAGTACTCCCACCTGGGACTGGTGGACGTGGCCGCAACCGTGCAGGCGGCGGCGCGGGCGTTCTCGGCCGTGGAGCCGCTCGCCCGGCTGGTCGATCCGGCGCTGACCACCACGGTGGCCGGTCGGTTCTCGAGCCTCGACACCGAGGTGGCCACGCTCGGCAACCCGACCACGGTCCCCGACACCGCGGTGACGGCGCCGGAGCGCCTGGCCGTGTCCCAGGAGCTCGACGCGACGGCGAGCACGCTCGCCCGGCTGACGGCCGCCCTCACCCCTTTCGGCACGAGCGGGACGCCGTCGTGACCGGCCGCCGAGGTCCGTCGTTCAGCCGCCGCCAGCTCCTGGCCGGCTCCGGTCTCGCCACCGCCGCCGCCCTGGCCGCGGCGGCGTCGGGAACGGTGGAGGCCGGAGCCGCAGCCGACACCTCTGCCGCGGTCCTGCCCTTCCACGGGTCCCATCAGGCCGGCATCACCACGCCGGAGCAGGCCCGGATGGCCTTTGCCGCGTTCGACGTGACCGCCGCGGACCGAGGCGGCCTTGCCGCCCTCCTGGCCACGTGGAGCTCGGCCGCGGAGCAGATGACCCAGGGTCGGTCGGTCGGAGGCGCGGGGGGTGGATTCGTCCCGCCGGCGGACACCGGCGAGGCCGTCGGCCTCGGCGCCTCCCGTCTCACCCTGACCCTCGGGTTCGGCCCCTCGCTGTTCGACGACCGATTCGGGCTGGCGTCCCGGCGCCCGGACGCGCTGATCGAGCTCCCCGCGTTCCCGGGCGACCAGCTCGACCCGGCCAGGACAGGCGGCGACCTGTGCGTGCAGGCCTGCGCGGACGACGCACAGGTGGCGTTCCACGCCATCCACAACCTGGCACGGCTCGCACTGGGATCGGCCACCCTGCGCTACCTGCAGGCCGGATTCGGGCGCACGGCCTCGGCCGGTGGCGACACCGCCACCCCACGGAACCTCCTCGGGTTCAAGGACGGGACGGACAACCTGGTGACGAGCGACCCGTTGTCGATGGACACCTTCGTGTGGGCCGACGGTTCCGACGAGCGGTGGATGCGCGGTGGCTCGTACCTGGTTGCGCGGCGCATCCGGGTCCACCTCGAGGCATGGGACCGGAGCACGCTCGGCGGGCAGGAGCGGACCATCGGTCGGGTCAAGGGAACCGGCGCACCCCTGGGTTCGGCCCGCGAGCACGACCCGATCGACCTGCAGGCGCTCGACGCCTTCGGCAATCCGGTCATCCCCGACGGTGCGCACGTCCGGGAGGCCGCGCCCGCCACCAACAAGGGTGTGGCCATCCTCCGCCGTGGCTACAGCTTCGTGGACGGCGTGGACCCGACCACCGGAGAGCTCGACGCCGGCCTGTTCTTCATCTGCTTCCAGAAGCGGCCTGCCGACCAGTTCGTCGCCATCCAGCGCCGCCTGGCCGACCAGGATGCCCTCAGCGAGTACCTCGTCCACACCGGCGGAGGCATCTTCGCCTGCCCGCCGGGCACCTCCCCGGGCGAGGCCTGGGGTCATGGTCTGGTCTGACCTGCGGCCGGGCCCCACCGCACACGGGACGATCCGACCGTGGTCGATGACCGGCCGGGACGCGCCGGTCCGTGCGCTCCGCCGTGGGTCGAGTGGCGAGGCCGCCCTCCGTCGGCCCGGGACCTCTGTCCGGTGGGGCACAATGGTCCGTCCGAGCCGGCGTGCTCGGTGCACCCCCGAGTCCGAACGGAGCACCATGACCGCTGACGAGACCCGTGCCGTCGTCGAACGACATATGGACGCCCTGCGCGTCGGCGACATCGACCGGGTGATGGAGGACTACACCGACGAGTCGGTCTTCATCATCAACCTCGGAGGCGTCTTCAAGGGTCGGGCGGCCATCCGGCCCTTCTTCGAGGCCTCCGGCAGCATGCCCGGCTTCGCCGAGACCGCCGCCTATGCCGAGGGAGACGCATACTTCGTGACCTGGACGGCCGACGGGATCGAGCTCGGCAGCGACACCCTCGTCGTGCGCAACGGCAAGATCGCCCTGCAGACCGTGGTCGTCGTCCTGGCCTCGTAGGAACCGGCGGTACGTAGGCGGCCGGCATCGGGGCCGCACACCCTTCAGTAGTCCGGCGCAGCGGTCGATAATCTCCCCATGAGGGTACGGGCGGTTCTCCTGGCAGTCACGGCCACCGCATTGCTGGTGGGACCGCTGGCCACGCCTGCCGGTGCCTCGACCGGTCAGGGCTGCTCCGGGACCGTTTCGTCCGTGGCGGGCCTGGGAGTGCCGCTCGACACCGTCGCCGTGCCCGGAGCCAGCGGGACGACGGCCGACCCCTTCCGCATCTACTGGTCGGAGCCCGTGACCTGGACGGGGCAGACCCCGGAACCGGTGACCAGCGGGACATGGCGATTGACCGTCCAGCACCCGTCGTGGCTCTTCGCCCTGGGGGAACTGACATCCGGACACTCCGACGGACTGAGCGGCACGTTCGACACCGGCCAGGGAGCGACGTCGTTCACGAACACCTTCACCCCCAGTTCCATCGAACCGGTCACGCTCCCCGGGAACTACGAGGTTGCCTTCACGGTCACCGGTCCCGGCGGTGTCCAGTGCACGGGCACGATCGCCGTGCGGGTCATGGACAGCCCCCTCCGCAATCCCCTGTTCTGGCTGGCCTTCATCCTGATCGCCGCCGGACTGGTGATGCTCTTCGTCTTCGGCATGACGAAGCTGACCCGGCCCACGTATGTCCGGACGTGTGAGTGAGGGAGTGACATGAAGTCGAGCCGAGCCAGACACGTCATCGCCAACACCCTCGCCGGACTGTTCCTGGGTGTCGGGGTGAGCCTCATGATGACCCTCTACGGAGTGGTCAGCTGGAGTGACACCACCCCGGATCTGATCATCGTGCTCGGCCTGGTCCTCGGCCTCGGGGTGGGACTCCTCCCGGTCCGCACCGTCCGCGGACCGGCGCCGACGACGGTCCCCACCGACTACCGGCCGCCTCGCCCCTGATCCCGTCGGATCGGGACTCCGACACAGCGGACGGCGGTCGCCCCGTGGTGGACGCCGGACGATCCCGTGGGCGGGAGTGCTCGGTGGCCACCGGCGTCGGTAGCATCTGCCACGCGCAGCGTGCCTCGACGTCGCAGGCGATCCACCGCTGCCCCACCGTGCACCTCGGGTGCACGTGGACATCGAGCGGGACCGGAGTGCGAGCTGCCCGAGATCACGATTCCGAGGCAGGAGACGATCCCCGCCTACGTGGCGGTGCCGCAGGGTGACGGGCCGTGGCCCGGGGTGCTGGTCGTCCACGACGTCTTCGGCATGAGTTCGGACCTGCGCAACCAGGCGGATCGGCTGGCGGCGAACGGGTTCCTCGCCGTGGCCCCCGACCTCTACCACTACGGATCGAAGGCCTGGTGCATCCGCACGGTCATCCGGGACTCCCTGGCCCGCAGGGGGCGCACGTTCGACGACCTCGAGGCGACCCGCGCCTGGCTGGCCGACAGGCACGACTGCACCGGCCGGATCGGGGTAATCGGCTTCTGCATGGGTGGGGGCTTCGCCCTGCTCCTGACGCCGCGTCCCGGCTACTCGGCGGCGAGCGTCAACTACGGCGCGGTCCCCAGGGACGCCGACGAGCTGCTCCGAGGGGCGTGCCCGGTGATCGGGAGCTACGGCGCAAGGGACTGGTCCCAACGCCGGGCACCGGCCAGGCTCGAGGGGGCGTTGGACAGGAACGGCGTGCCCCACGAGGTCACGGTCTACGCCGGCGCCGGCCACATCGTTCCTCAACGACCACGACATGGCGGAGGCCACGCCCGCGTTCACGTTGCTGGCCCGCGTGATGGGTGCCTCGTACCACGAGCCGTCGGCCCGTGAGGCACGACAACGCATCGTCGGCTTCTTCCACGAGCACCTGGCCGTCCCGCACTAGCTCCCGGTCACGGGCCGGCCCACCGGAGCGACCGCACCAGGGATCGAACGGCCCGCAGGGAAGAGTGCACTCCGCCGGGAGCGGCGGGCGGTCCCGTCGGGAGTCCGAGATCCCACCGGGCCGATACCGGGTTCGGATCGAGTCCGACGACTGTGGTCATGGATGCATCACCTCATTTACAGTTGCCCCCAAGGAGACGTCACACGGGCGAACGGGGAGCGGCATGGCCGAGCTGATCTACGTGGCAAATGTGTCCCTCGACGGCTATGTCGAGGACGGGCGCGGCAGGTTCGACTGGACAGAGCCCGCCGACGAGGTCTTCACCTTCATCACCGACCTCGTGCGCCCCTTCGGCACCTACCTCTATGGACGCGGCATGTACGAGACGATGGCCCTGTGGGAGGTCGACCCCGCCCTGGCTGCCCAGTCGGAGCTCGCGACCGACTTCGCTCAGGTCTGGCGGGCGGCCGACAAGATCGTCTACTCGACGACGCTGAACGCGGTCCCGACCGCCAGGTCGCGGCTCGAGCGCCGGTTCGACCCGGATCAGGTGCGGGAATTGAAGGCGTCCTCCGCCAGCGATGTGAACGTCGGGGGTTCGACCCTGGCGGCGCAGGCGTTCAGTGCCGGGCTGGTCGACGAGTGCCAGCTCTTCATCTATCCGGTAGTCGTCGGCGACGGAAAGCCCGCCTTCTCCGGCAACGCCCGCGTCCGGTTGGGCCTGCTGGACGAGCACCGGTTCGGCAACGGTGTCGTGTACCTGCGCTATCGCGTCCTGAGCTGACGCTCCGGTCAGGGGGGTACCGGACACCGCATCGGCGTTCCGCACCGGACGGCGTCCGATGCGACCAGCAGCCGATGCCGGAAGTGGAGGAGCTGGCCGAACCGAGGGGACGTGGCCGGCGTCGCCCCGATGCATCCCCCCAACGCCCGGTTGGTCGCGCCGCTCGACCCGCTGAGTTCCGCCGCCCGAGGGAGACGTGCACCTACCGGGGGTGTCCGGCTAGTCGAGTGGTCGAGGTGTCGGGGACGCGCCGACCCCGGAGGATCCCGGCGGATCGGAACCACCCACCGACCTGCTCCACACGGCCAGACCCGGTGTCAGGAGCGAACTGTGCCGCCACACCACGAACGCGGCGATCACCGCGAGGTACGCCGACTCCACCAAGATGCGAATCGCCCATCCCCTCCCACCGAATGAACCGAACGTGCCCGGCGCCACAATGGCGAACACCAGGTAGATCGAGAGGATTGAGAAGACCAGGATCACGATGATCGAGACGAAGGCCACGGCGGCCACGTAGCTCTGTCCGACCCGCTTCGAGGGATTGGTCGCCGATGGCTCGGCCCGGGCAAGTACGAGTCCCCTCCTCAGGTGGATGGCGAGCAGGATGGCACTGACCAGGGTGACGAGGACACTGACGAGCAGTAGCCGGGTGAGTGCATGGCCGGCTGCGACCGAATGATGGGCGGTGAGCCCCAGGATTGCGGCTACGGCGACCGCCGATCCCGTGATCGCCGTCGTGATCGTCACGAACGAGACCACGAAGAAGTAGACGCACTGGGGCCGACGTCCCGTCGGGTCCGGATCGGCACGGTTGGCGACGACGGCGATGATGATGATGCCGACCAACGAGACCATGACCAGCACGGCGAGGACTTCCACGAGCGCACCGGCGAACGAAGACAGGCCGAGCGTCGAGTTGACGAATCCGGAGCTGCTGCTCCCCAGGCTCGGAGTGGGACGTAGGTGCCCCCTGTCGAGAATCCGGACCCGGAGCTGCTCGTCGCAACACCGGGGAAGGTTGACGTGACAGTACCCAGGACACCGCTCACCACGCACCGCCTTCTGGTTGCTCGCCGGACCAGGCGACACTAACCGACCGCCTCCGAGATGGTCGCACCTGACGCACGGCCGGCGCACTGACCCGTGATCTCGACGTACGGTCCACCGCGGTGTCGTGGTCGACGCGCCGGCTACCCCCGGGTCGGTCCGGGACATGCGCATGTCCGGCGCCGTGGGCGAGAGCGCAGCCTCGACGGGATGGGGCCGCGTGGCCAGTTTCTCCACATGGCCCACGGACCGCCCCGGTCGAGGCAGGAGGATCCCGGTCTTCCACGTCACCGCGATTCTGATGGCACCGGGCGACCGTCACCGTTGGCGGTGGGACCCGGAGGCGGTCGCATCGACTCGTCGAAGGGAGCGGTGGTGCGGACGGATTGGGCGACTGCATCAGCCTCGTCGTGAAGCAGTGCAACTCCAAGAAGGTGGCGTTCGGCTTCGGTGACGACGACGCGCCCGATTCCTGTCCCAACTGGGGACTCCGTCGGGAGATCCCTACACGGTCTCCCTGTACGGAGCCACGCTTTCCGGGACCGTCACCTTCGGTTGAACAGCCCGGTGGCGCGGTGCATCCCGTGGTGGGCGCGCCGGTTCACCACGGTGGGGGGCTCGACGGCGACCGCACCGGATCAGCGGCATCGGGGCCTCTGTCCCTGGTACCCGGACGGTCGGCCTTCACGAGGGCGTCGAGGTAGCCGCCCGGGACGGACAGGATCGCCTGGGTGGGACGGGCAGGCGGGTCGGCGTCTACCCTTCCCGGGACACCGGAGGAGCGCACCATGTACGCAGTCGTCGCCAACGTCCGTGTCGACGATCCTGAGGCCGCTCGTCTCCTCCTGC
>CAWJER010000008.1:0-404196 GCA_963841925.1 uncultured Acidimicrobiales bacterium | reverse complement strand
AGGCACCGAGGTGGTGGCCCGACACCCGAGGTGCTGGTCGAAAGAGGAGGTCACCTTCGACCCTCGCCACTATCTGGCCCTCCTCGAGCGCAAGCCCGGCGCGCTCGATCACGCCCGTCCTCTGGAGAACTGGGACCTGCCCGGGTGCTTCTCCCACCTGCGCCGGCGCCTGGAGGCCGACCGCGGCTGGGCGGGCACCCGGGAGTACATCAAGGTCCTGCGTCTGCTGGAGCGGGCATCACTCCGCCAGCTCACCGGAGCGATCGAGGAGGCCCTTGCCATCGGGGCGACCGGGGCCGATGCCGTTGCTCTCATCCTGTTCCACCGCGACGAGCAGCCGGTCGGGCTGTTCAGCCTGGACGGCCATCCCCACCTCAAGTCCTTTGTCATCGACCCACCCGATCTCGGCGCCTACAGCGCCCTGACCCAGATAGGAGCAAGTGCATGAAGTCCACAGAAACCAAGTCCATGGTGCTGTTGCACCATCACCTGAAGGCCCTCCGGCTGCCGACCATCGGAACCGAGTGCGAAAAGGTGGCCACCCAGGCGGCGGCCGACAACGTCGACCACCTGGCTTACCTGCTGCAGCTGACCGAGCTGGAGCTGCTGGAGCGGGAACGCAAGGCTGCCGACCGACGCCTGAAGGCGGCCCGGTTCCCGACCATGAAGTCCCTGGACAACTTCGACTTCACCGCCCGACCCTCGGTCAACAAGATGCTGGTCGCCGAGCTGGCCCGCTGCGAGTTCATCGACAAGCGCGAAAACGTCCTCCTCGTCGGGAACCCGGGCACCGGCAAGTCTCACCTGGCCACCGCGCTCGCCGCCGCGGCCTGTGCCAGGGGCTACAAGGTGCGGTTCTTCCGGGCCACCGAGCTGGTGACCACCTTGATCGAGGCCAGGGACGAGCGGACCTTCCTGCGGCTGAAATCCCAGTTGGCAAAGTTGGACCTACTCGTCCTCGACGAGCTGGGCTACGTGCCCGCCTCAAAGGTCGGCGCCGAGCTGCTCTTCGACGTGATCTCGACGGCCTATGAGCGGACCAGCATGATCGTGACCACCAACCTGCCCTTCGAGTCCTGGACCGAGGTCCTCGGGTCCGAGCGGCTGACAGGTGCCACCCTCGATCGACTCACCCACCGCTGCAAGATCATCGAGACCAGAGGCGAGAGCTACCGGCTCCACGACGCCAAGGCCAGGACACGCCGGACCAAGCCGGTCACGCCTGTGGACGAGGCTCAGGCCGCCAAGTAGCTTCAGACCGAAGTGCTCCCCATTTCGACCGGCGCGCGCTCCCCGTTTCGATCAGCATTCACAACCTGGCCTACACGGGAGCACTCGAGCGGTTCCCCAACATCACGTGGATCCTGAGCCACGCGGGGGGCACCGTTCCCTATCTGGTCAGCCGGTTCAGCCTGCTTTGGCTGACCGATCCCGCGCTCGCCGAGCGGGCTCCCGCCGGTGCGGTGGGGTACATGGAACGGCTCTACTACGACACGGCACTGTCGGCCAACCCCCATGCCCTCTCGAGTCTGGCTGAGCTTGTCGGATGGGACCATGTGGTCTTCGGAAGCGATTTCCCCTTTGCTCCCGAGCTGGCGGCCCAGATGTCGGTCCTGAGCCTGGACAGCGACGATCGCTTCGACGATGCGGCCCGGGAGCTGGTTCGCCGCGGGAACATCACACGACTTCTCACAGGTATCGCTGGCAAGACGATCGAGTGAGTCCGGACAGTGTTCCCGTGGTCAGCAGCGGACGCCGTCCAGGGTGGTAGCGGAAACCGGTCAGGCTGCCCCACAACAATGCCGGATACGCGCCGCAATATCTGGGGCTCAGCCGACGGCACGCTTGCTACCGCGAGCACCCCAACGGCGTCACGACGCACCCGAGTCACTGCCCTACTGAACCGGAGCAAAACCGGCCCATCAGTACCCTGACCTGCGGTCTCACGACTCGAAGCTGTGTTTCGTGCCCATCGACGGAACCCCGGTGTAACTGATTGCTGAGTAACCTGGGCGTCGCCCGTTGGCTCCAGGCGTCGTGGAAGCTGTCACGGGCGCTCGGCGTGGCCAACATCGCCGTCCTCCACCGGCTGTCCGACCTGGCCTCGGTGGGGGCGGCCGGCTCCGAGCAGGTCGGCCTGGCCGAGGGCCTCCTGGCCGACTCCGAGACACGCGTCGTCTACGCGCAGTCCCCGGGCGAGATCGCCCGGACGGGGGAGCTCCTGGGCCTGACCGGTACCGAGGTCGACCTGGTCGCCACATTGTCCCGGGGGACGGCCCTGTGGAAGGTCGGACGGCGATCGTTCCTGGTCGAGCACCGCCTGGCCCGTGGTGAGCAGTGGCTGGTCGACACGGACGGGGCCATGGCCGACACCGACACCCGGCCGCAGGGTGGAACGGCTTCCCGGTGGTGACGACGCTGGCGACCGCCGGGGTGGGGATCGGAGCGGCCGCCGTGCTGGCCGCCGGCATCCCCTGGCCACCGTGGTCGGGAGGCTCCCGACACGGCGACGGCCGCCGGGCGACCCGGGAGGCGGCGCGGTGGGCCCGTCCTGGTGACCTCGCCGCGCTCGTGGTGCGCGGCGGACCTCGTCCACCTCCGGCGGGACGGCTGGTGCTCGGTCGGGTCGGTCGACGGCGGGTGGCCGCCGAGCGGACCCAGTCGGTACTGGTGTTCGGGCCGACCCAGTCCCGGAAGACCAGCGGGTTCGCCGTCCCCGCCATCCTCGGTTGGACGGGCCCGGTGGTGGCGGCCAGCGTGAAGTCCGATCTGTTGGATCACACTGTCGGCCACCGCTCGACGGTCGGCGCCGTCCACTGCTTCGACCCGACCGGGGTGACCGGCCGCCCGGCCACCGTCTGGACTCCGCTGCCGATGGCGCGGACCTGGCCGGGCGCCCGCCGGGCGGCGTCCACGCTGACCGAGGTGGGCCGGGCACAGGCCGGTCCGATGAGCGACGGTGACTTTTGGTACACGACGGCATCGCGGATGCTCGCCCCCCTCCTCTTCGCGGCGGCCACGGCGGGCCGGGGGATGTCCGACGTCGTGCACTGGGTGGAGACGGGCGAGGTGGAAGAGGTGCTCGACCTGCTGGCCGCCGCCGGCGTGCCCGAGGCGGTGGACGCCGCCCGCTCGGCGTTCGGGAAGGAGGAGCGTCAGCGGAGCTCCATCGTGACCACGGTGGAGACGCTCCTGGAGCCCTTCGCCGGAGCCGCTCCGTGGGGCGCCCCCGAGCTCGACCCGGGTGCCCTCCTCGCCGGGACCGACACCCTCTACCTGTGCGCCCCCGCCCATGACCAGCGACGGTTGACCCCCCTCTTCGTCGGCGTGCTCCGCGCCGTCCTGGACCACGCCTACGACCGGGTGGCACGCACCGGCCGGCCGCTCGACCCCCCGCTCCTGGTTGTCCTGGACGAGGCGGCCAACATCGCCCCGGTGCCGGACCTCGACGCCCTGGCCACCACGGCCGCCGGCCACGGCATCCAACTGGTGACCGTGTGGCACGACCTCGCCCAGATCAGCGCCCGGTTCGGGACACGGGCGACGACGGTGGTCAACAACCACCGGGCCAAGCTGTTCCTGTCGGGCATCTCGGACCCGTCGACCCTCGATTACGCCAGCCACCTGATCGGGGACGAGGAGCCGCACCTCGCCGCCACGACTGCCGGCGGACGATCCGGGTCGAGCACCACCCGGTCGCCGACCGTGCGCCGTCTGGCGCCCCCGGACGCGCTGCGCAGGGTCCCGACCGGGTCGGGGGTACTCGTCTACCGCGACCTCCCACCGGCGCGGATCACCCTGCGGACCTGGCCCGACGATCCGTGGCTGCGGGCCCGGGCCGCCGTGGGCGACCGCGCCGTGCCTGCACACGATCTCCCGGTCCGGCGCCGGTGGGGCGGTAGACGGGACGCGTGACCCGGACCGTCCTCGCCCGGGCACCGGACTCCGGGGGCCGACCCCGCCGCCGGCTCCCGACCGCCTGGGTCAGTCGGCCCGCAGCCAGTCCGTGGTCATGCCGACGACGGCCGAACCGTCGTGGTCGCTCAGCTTGTAGCCGGTGAACGTGCGCGCCCACGGCGAGGTCTGGTGCCGGAAGGCCGGCGAGTCGGTCACCATGGCCGTAAGTACCACTTCGGCGATGTCGTCACCGGTCTGGGCGGCGTCGGAATTGGCGAACTCCGCCACGATGTGGCGCATGTAGGCGTGCATGGCCGGCTCGTAGACGCCGGCCTCGGCGAAGATCTTCGCCACGTCGACCCCCACGTTGTTGACGAACTCGGTGGCGACCGGTCCGGGCTCGACCACCGAGACCAGGACGCCGACGCCGGCAGCCACCGGGGCGAGGCTCTCCATGAACCCCTCGACGGCGAACTTGGCGGCACAGTAGGCCTCGTTGAAGGGCTGGCCGACGACGCCACCCACACTGGTGATCGTGACCACCCGGCCCTGGGAGGCCCGCAGGTGGGGCATGGCCGCCTTGGTGGCGGCTACCACGCCGAAGAAGTTGACTTCCATGACGGCGCGCATGTCGTCCATTGGGACCTGCTCGATGGTGCCGACGAAGCCGCGACCGGCGTTGTTGACGAGGACGTCGAGGGCGCCGTGATCGGCCACGACCCCGTCGACGCAGGCGTCTACGGACGCCTCGTCGACCACGTCGAGGCGCCGGATGTCGAGCTCCACGCCGGCGGCCTCGGCCGCCTCCCGCAGCGCCCCGTCCCTGGACGTGTCGCGCATGGTGGCGACAGTGGTGAAGCCGTGCCTGGCCGCGGTCACCGCCGTGGCGAGGCCGATGCCCGAGGAGGTGCCGGTGATGAGGACGACGGGAGACATGGGAGGCCCTTTCCGTTGCGTGTGCTCCAGCCTAGAGATGTGGCCCGGGCCAGGTAGGGCCGAATTGCCTGTCCGGCACGTCGTTGGTCAGGACCCGGCGGCACGCTCCTGGACGGGCACGAGGGCGTCGAGCTGGACCCGCAACGAGTCCTCGTCGACGGGGATGAGTAGGGCGGACACGGCGTCGGCCCCGGCCGCCGCGTACCGCGCGGTCGTGTCGGCGTCGAGCGGCTGGAAGTACGGGCAGACGGTGACGGTGATGTCGGCACGTGACCGCCCGTGCTCGGCCAGTAGCCCGTCGAGGCGGGTCAGGGGCACGGCCAGGTCGTCCGGCCCGCGGTTGAACGTGTGCCATCCGTGGCCGATCCGGGCAACGCGGGCCAGGGCCGCATCCGACTCGCCGCCGATGTGGATCGGCAACGGCGACTGGACCGGCTTCGGGAACATTTGACACACGTTCAGCGAGTAGAACTCGCCCTCGAAGCGCGAGGTGTCGTCGGTCCACAGCGTCCCGAGCACCTCGAGGTACTCGTCGGTCCGGCGGCCACGCCGGGGCCAGGGCACGTTGACGGCGCGGAACTCCTCCTCCAGCCAGCCGACGCCGATCCCGAAGTCGACCCGGCCCCCAGACAGCCAGTCCAAGGTGGCCACCTCCTTGGCCGTGTAGACGGGGTTGCGCTGGGGGAGCAGGACCATGGCGGTGCCCAGCCGGACCGTTGCCGTGTGGGCGGCGAGGAACGTGAGCGTCTCGAACGGCTCGAGCAGCCCGGTGCCGGGGGGCGCCGGGATCTTCCCGTCGTCCGCGTAGGGGTAGGACGAGGCGTACTCCTCGAAGAGGACGACGTGCTCGCCCACCCACAGGCCCGAGAAGCCCCGTTCGTCGGCCTCGCGGCCGATGGCGGCCAGCAGCTCCGGCGTGCAGAAGGGTGTGGCTGTGGGGATCCAGAGGTCGACGCGCATGGACCTGTTCTAGACGAACCAGGCCGGGCCGGGCTCGGGTGGGCCTGGCTCAGACGGGAGCGGAGGGGGCCACCAGGGGCCACGGGCGCTCGCGCTCGGCACGCCACGCCAGGTCGAGCAGGAGCTGCTCCTCGTGGTGGCGGCCGATGACCTGCATGCCCACCGGGGCACCGTCGATGGTGCCGACCGGGATCGACACGGCAGGCAGCCCGGCCAGGTTGGCCGGGATGGTGAGCGCACCGTTGTTGCCGATGGCCCTGTCGAACCCGTACGTGGCGATGAGGTCGACGTCGCCCACCGTCGTCGGCAACGGGCCGGCCGCAGCAAAGGCGATGTCGGGATTGGTGGCGGCGAACACGAAGTCGGCCTGGTCGTACACGTCGGCCAGCTGTTCGTTGAGGTCGATCCGGAACAGTTCGGCCTTGCCGGCCGACTCGACGCTGTAGTGGTGGGTGGCGAGGTTCATCCCGATCTGGATTTCTGGCGTGAGGTCGTCGTTGCAGTCCGGATACCGGTCGCCGAGTTCGCCCACCAGACCGACCAGGTTCGACAGGGCCCACTCGAGACCGCCCTGGGGCAGCTGCACCACGACGTCCACACGCTCGAGGCCGGTGTCGGCGATGAGTGCCTCGGCCGACTCGAGCACAAGTGCCGCCACCCGGGGCTCCACGATGGCCGCCCCCAGGTCGATCGAAACCACGGCACGTCTGCCCGCCAGGTCGAGGGCGCCGAGGCCCGACTCCCAGCCCCCCACCTTCGGGAGGCTGAGGTTGTCGCGGGGGTGGAACCCGTTGCACACGTCGAACCAGCGCGCCGTGTCACGCACCGACCGCGAGACGCAGCCCAGGGTGACGGTGAGGGGTGGCTGGAGGGTGGCGGGGCCGCGGGGGATCCGGCCGTAGGTCGCCTTCAGCCCGAACATCCCCGTGAAGCCGGCAGGAATGCGGATGGAGCCGCCCCCGTCGCCACCGGAGGCGATCGGCAGCAGGCCCCCGGCCACGGCGGCGGCCGAGCCACCCGACGAGCCGCCCGGGGTCCGCTCGGTGTCCCATGGGTTACGGGTGACTCCGTGCAGCTTCGTGGACGTGCAGTTGACACCGCCGAACTCGGACGCCGTCGTCTGCGCGGCCAGGACGGCGCCGGCGGCGCGCAGCCGGCTGACATGGGTGGAGTCGAACGTGGCCATCCGGTCGGCGAAGACCAGCGATGCCTCGGTGAAAGGCCACCCGTCCACGGGTTCGAGCTCCTTGACTCCGATCGGTACGCCGCCGAAGGGCAGCGACACATCGGCCGTCGCAGCCTGGGCCCGGGCGGCATCCACGTCGAGGTGGGACGCGGCGTTGAGTGCCGAGGCCTCGATGGCGGCCAACGACGCCTCGAGGGCCTCGGTCGGGCTCAGGGTCCCCGCCCGGAAGGCGTCGACCAGCGAGCACGCATCTTCGAGCCACGGTTCCGTCATGGGACGGGACGTTACCCCTGCGTGCCACCGGCCGCTCGGCGACCCACCACACAGCCGCTCCGGCGACCCACTCCCACCCGGGCGGACTCGGGCCGAGCGGACGCTGGCACGGCCCGGCAGGGGTCGCCACGGACGGACGCCTCCGGTGGGTTTAGCGTGAGGGCATGACCAGCTCCGAGAGTACGAACCCACCGACCGACGCGGCGGCCGGCGACGGGACTGCCACCCCGCAGCGCCCGTTCACCCTGGCCGTGGACATCGGTGGTACCGGCCTGAAGGCGTCGGTCCTCGACGCCACCGGCGCCATGGTGGCCGACCGTGTGAAGATCCCGACCCCCTACCCGCTACCCCCTGACAAGCTCGTGGCGTCGTTGAAGCGCCTCGTGGCCCCACTGCCGGCGGCAGAACGGGCGTCGGCCGGGTTCCCCGGGATGGTGCGCAACGGTGTCGTCCTGTCCTGTCCGCACTTCGTCACGGTCAGCGGGCCGGGGAGCGCGATCGACAACAACCTGGTGCGCCTCTGGGACCACTTCGATCTGGCCACCGAGCTCACCCGGGAGTTCGGGGTCCCGACCAAGGTGGCCAACGACGCCGACATCCAAGGCGCTGCCGTCGTGCAGGGTGTCGGGCTCGAACTCGTCATCACCCTCGGCACCGGCTTCGGTACCGGCCTGTTCTACGACGGGGAGCTCCTGCCCCACCTCGAGATCGCCCACCAGCCCTTTCGCAAGGGCGAGGACTACGACGAGCAGCTGGGCGAGGCCACCCGCAAGGAGATCGGCGAGGACCGCTGGAACAAGCGGGTCGCCAAGGCCATCGCCAACATGCGGGCCCTCACGGCGTTCGACCATCTCTACATCGGCGGGGGCAACTCCCGGCGCGTGCTCCGCCACCATCTGCCCGACGATGTGACGGTGGTGGACAACACCGCGGGGATCCTTGGTGGGATCCGGCTGTGGGTGCCGCTGCGCGGTGGCGCCGGCGGCGCCGACGACGGGACGCCCGGCCCCTCGTGATCCTCGGTCGCCGGACGGTGCCGGAGGGAACCGCTCAGCCCTTCCAGCGACGCCACCGGCGCTCGACCTCACGGAGGTCGTGCTTCCATCGCCGGCGGTGCTCGGCCGCCACGTCGCGCTCCAGGGCCAGCAGGCGTTCGGCCGCGTCGGCCAGGTCCTCCTGCTCGGCGGCCAGGGACTCGAGCCATCCGATGGCGAACACCGCGTCGTGGAGTTCGCCGAGTTTGCTCTGGAGTCGCTCGGCCGCTCTGGCCGTCTTGCGGGCCGGTCCACCCTCGACGAGGGCCAGGGTCTCGGAACCGTAGCGGAGGTCCTTGAGCCGGATCCGGAGCCGGTGGAGGTGGTCGTCGGACGGGTTCTTGCGGGCCGTGCGGGCCGTGCCGCGCAGGTCGCGCCACGTCCGCTGCAGCATCGCCGGCAGTACCTCACCGGCCGGTTTCGCCGCCTTGGCCTTGAACTCGGGTCCCTCCCACAGGACCATCATCTGCCCGGTCAGCCACGCCCGTCGGGGGCCCGCCTGCTCGGTGGAGATCCGGTCGGCCACTCCGTCGCGCTGCCAGTCGACGACGGCCAGGAGGCGCGCGACCTCGTCGGCTGCCAGCACCTCGGGGCCGCGACCGGAGATGACGTCGGCCAACAGCTCGAGGTCGCGGGAGTGCCCGAGTTCGTTCCCGTACCAGGCGAGCTCGGCCCGCAGGGCGGTGCCCCAGGCCGGATCGAGCAGGAGGCGGAAGGTGCGGAGGTTCGAGCGGACCCGGCGCATCGCCACCCTGGTCTGATGGACGCGCTCGGTCCGGTCGGACCGCCGCTCGGTCCCCCGCAGCAACTCGACGGCCGACTGGGCCCATAGCGGGCGGGTGCCCATGGCGTCGGCCAGGGCATCCACCCCACCGGTCGCCACCGGACCGCTGCCGGGCCCGTCATCAGCGTCGTTCAGGAGGAAGGTGCGTGCCGCCGTGGCCAGTACCCGATGGAGGACCATTCCGGCGGAGGGGTCGGGGAAGTGGTCGACGGTGTGCCGGCGATGGGAGCGGCCACCGGGCGCGGACGGTCCCGCTCGCTCGGGTCCCTGGTCCCCGGGTGGTTCGTTGGTCACGGACTGCCTCCGTCGTCAGCCTACGAGCACCGGAGAAGTCCCTGTGGACCGCACCTTCGGGGGACCCGCGGGCGTCGCGTCGACGTCACGAACCGACGGGGTCGGGTTCGTTCACCCGGGTCCCGCCCTGTGGCCCTCCTGTCCGTGACATGAGCCGACGGCCGGCCGGGTCGCCACCGGTACGCTCGTGTCATGCGCGCCGTCACCATCGCCCACGGGGACCTCCAGTGGACGGAGCACCCCGACCCCACCCCCGGGCCCGGCGAGGTGGCCGTGGCGGTGGCGGCCGCGGGCGTCAACAGCGCCGACCTGCTGCAGCGCAAGGGCTTCTACCCGGCACCGCCCGGCTCGCCCGAGGACATCCCGGGGCTCGAGTTCTCGGGAACCGTGCTGGCCAACGGTGACGGGGCGGCGAGGTTCGCCGTCGGCGACCGGGTGATGGCCGTCTGCGGGGGCGGCGGCCAGGCGGAGCAGGTGGTCGTCCCGGAGTCGTTCCTGCTCCCGGTGCCCGCAGGAGTCGACCTCGTAGCCGCCGGTGGGTTCCCCGAGGCGTTCTCCACGGCGCAGGACGCGCTGTTCACCCAGTGCGACCTGTCCGAGGGTCACACGGTCCTGATCTCGGGCGCGGCCGGCGGGGTCGGCACGGCCGCCGTGCAACTGGCCGCCGTGGCCGGGGCACGCGTGGTGGCCACGGTCCGGAATCCGGACCACCACGACGCCGTACGCGGCCTCGGTGCCGACGTGGTGGTCCTGCCCGACGCGGTGGCCGACCACGGCCCCTATGACGTGTCGCTCGAATTGGTCGGTGGGCCGGGGGTGGAGGCCGTGCTGCCGCACCTGACCACCGGCGGGCGGATCGTCGTGATCGGCGTGGGCGCAGGTGCACGGGCCCAGGTCGACCTGCTGGCGATCATGGGGGCCCGGGCCAGCATCGGGGGCTCGACCCTGCGTGCCCGCAGCATCGAGGAGAAGTCCGGTGTGGCGTGGTTGGTCGAGTCGCGAGCCGTGCGGCTCCTGGGCGAGGGAGCGGTGAAGGTGCCGGTGGCCCAGACCCTTCCGATGGCCGATGCCGCTGCCGCCTACGAGCGGTTCGCAGCGGGCGGCAAGCTGGGCAAGATCATCCTCGTGAACGACTGACCGAGTCGCGCCGGGCGGCATCGGACCGTAGGCTTCCGCCGTGCTCGAGTTCCTGCCGTCCCCGACCGACGGCCGGCGGTTCACCGGTGGCCGGCACGTCCGGCTCGGCGACACCGACCCCCAGGGCCGCCTGCGCTCCGATGCGGCCGCCCGGTACCTGCAGGACGTGGCCGGCGACGACTGGGACGGCACGGGAATCGACACCGGCGACATGTGGGTCGTGCGGCGGACGGCCATGCGTCTCACACCGGTCGGGCGGTGGCCGGAGCTGGGCGAGATGGTGGAGGCGACCACCTGGTGTTCGGGAATCGGCGCGGCGTGGGCCGAGCGTCGCACCGACCTCGCCGTCGACGGTGTGGTCCTGGTGGAGACCGAGGCGTTGTGGGTCCCGCTGGACGGGAGCGGTCGGCCCCGTCGCATCTCCCCCGAATTCCGCGCCGTGTACGGGGAGGCCTCGGGGGGACGCAGGATCTCGGGACGGGACGTCGTTCCCGCAGTGCCGGCCGACGCCGACCACCGTCCCTGGCCGCTGCGTCGGGCCGATCTCGACGTGGCCGGCCACGTGAACAACGCCGCGTGCTGGGCGGCGCTGGAGGACGCGTCGGCCGGGCCGGTCGCGTCGGCGGTGCTCAACCATCACGGTCCGTTGGAGTGGGGTGCAGCGGTGATCCTGGCGATGACACCCGGGCGGCTCTGGCTGCTGAACGGAGACCTCGTCCGCGTCTCGGGTGGGTTCACCCTGATCGGGTGAGCCACGTGCACCGTGGCGGTCGGACGGCCCGCTACCGGGCGACGATGACGGACGACCCGTGGCCGAACAGCCCCTGGTTGGCCGTGATCCCGACCCGGGCACCCTCGACCTGGCGCCCGGTGGCCCGACCGCGGAGCTGCCACACCAGCTCGCACACCTGGGCGATGGCCTGCGCGGGGATCGCCTCACCGAAGCAGGACAGCCCTCCGCTCGGATTGACCGGTACCCGGCCACCCAGCGTCGTGTCCCCGTCGCGCAGGAGGCGCTCGGCCTCACCCTGCTTGCACAGGCCGATGTCCTCGTACCAGTCGAGCTCGAGGGCGGACGAGAGGTCGTAGACCTCGGCGAGGTCGACGTCCTCGGGGCCGATTCCGGCCTCCTCGTAGGCGGCCAGCGCCACCGACTGCTTGAACGTCGGTCCCACCGAGGCGGCCGTGGTCGACGAGTCGGTCGAGAAGTTGGGCATCTCGATGATCGTCTGGGGAAACCGCGGGGTCACGGTGGACACGGCGTCGATGGAGACCAGGTCCTTGCTGCCGGCGTGGCGGGCGGCGAACTCCATCGAGCACAGCACGAGGGCCGCCCCGCCGTCCGAGGTGGCGCAGATCTCGAGCAGTCGCAACGGATCGGCGACCATGGGGGAGGCGAGGACCTCCTCCGCCGTCACCTCCTTGCGGTAGCGGGCGTTCGGGTTCCCGAGCCCGTGGCGAGCGTTCTTCACCTTGACGGCGGCGAAGTCCTCCTCGGTCGCACCGAACAGCTCCATCCGGCGCCGGGCGTAGAGGGCGAAGTAGGTGGGATTGGTAGCGCCCATCAGGTGGAAGCGCAACCAGTCCGGGTCGTCCTTGCGGTCGCCGCCGACGGGGGTGAAGAAGCCTTTCGGCGTGGTGTCGGCTCCGACGACCAGTGCCACGTCGCAGAGGCCGGCCAGGATCTGGGCACGCGCGTTGTTGATGGCCTGCGCGCCCGAGGCGCAGGCGGCGTAGGCGGACGACACCCGGGCACCGGTCCAGCCCAGTGCCTGGGCGAAGGTGGCACCGGCCACGAACCCGGGGTAGCCGTTGCGAATGGTGTCGGCGCCGGCCACGTACTGGATGTCCGTCCACGGCAGGTCGGCCTCACGCAGGGCGTCGCCGGCGGCGGCCAGTCCGTACTCGACGAAATTGCGTCCCCACTTGCCCCACGGGTGCATGCCCGCACCGAGGACGGCGACCCTCTTGTCCCCCGGCATGTCAGGCCCCCTGTCCGCTGCGGGCGCCGGTCGGGCGCCACTTCCACACCACGTACTCGTGGTCGTCGTCCTCGTAGAGCGTGTCCAGCACCAGCTCGACCTGGTCGCCGATGCTCAGGTCGTTGACACCGACGCCCGGAACGACCTGCCCCATGACCACCATCTGCTCGTCGGCCAGCTCCACGGCGGCGAGGGCGAAAGGCACGTACGGGTCGGCGGCCACGTAGGGCTTGGGCGGCTCGTAGCAGGCATCGGTATAGGACCACACCGTGCCGGTGCGGCTGAGCGGGGCTTCGGCGAACTCCCGGCCCTGGCACCCGGGGTTCCTGCAGAAGAACGTCTCCTTGGGGAAGGCGAAGTTCCCGCAGCTGGTGCACTTGGAGCCGAGGAGGGCAGGCGCCTCCTCGTCGAGCGTGAACCAGCCGTCGATGGCCGGCACCCGTGTCTTCGTGGTCATGGGACGGATCCTGAACGGACCGTCAGGTTCTCGATCCCAGGAGGTCGGACGTCTGTACCTCCCCTGCACCCCCCGACGGTCCTGCGGCGGCACCGCGCCCGTGCGTCCTCAGCTCAGCGACCATGTGGCCGACGCCCTCGACCGCCAGGGGCAGGAGGAGCAGGTTGACCGGGAGGATGAACCGGAACTGCGGGTCGAAGTTCAGCTCGAAGATGACGATGAAGACCGGGTACAGGAGGACCGACACCACGTCGGCCCTGCGGCCCGACTTCCACCAGCGCTTGGCGGTCACGAAGGCGAGGATGTACTCGGCGAGGATGAGGAGCGACCAGAGGGCTCGGCCGAGCTCCTTGGTCTGGCTGTTGTACGGCCACCCGAAGATCGGGACCGGGAAGAACGACTGCAGCCCGTACGTCACCTTGTTGTTGGCCACGCCCGTGAGATTGTGCGACAGCTGGTGCTCGACGTACTGGTACACCTCCTACTGTTACTGCGCCCGGTCGGCTGCGGAGATCGTCGGCTGGTTGAGCAGTTGGAATGCGATCTTCTTCAGGTGGGTCGGGCCGCCGTTCATCGACGCCACGAAGACTGCGTCGGTCTGCACCGAATCGACGTACTCGATTCGGTGCACCTGGATCTCGTTGCGCGCCACCCATGCGAGCGATCCCACGACGAAGCACAGTGCCAGCGCCGCGATGGCGAGCACCTTCAGGTGCGCCCGCCGTCCGGCCACGATGGCGACGATGAACACGAAGACCACGAGTTCGTCTCGGGTCAGGGCGGCCAACCAGGCCAGGGCCGATCCGATGACGAGGAGGCGCAGGCGGGTCCGGGGGGCCGGATGAGCACGAAGTAGACGAATGCGAGGATAGCCGGGACGGAGAGGTTCTCCGAGTAGACGGTGCCCGTGAACGAGGCGGTGGCCAGCCAGAAGGCGGCGATCCCCGTGCACCAGAGCGCCCGTGTCCGACTGAGGTGGAGCCCGTCGGCGATGAGCCACAACAGGAAGGTGGTGACCGCTCCGAGGAGTGCGTTCAGGACGACGACCGACCGGTGCGAGCCGCTGACGCTGAAGGCCACCGCCAGCAGCGCAGGATAGGCGGGCAGTCGGATGTCGGTGGCCAGGTACGGGGCCGTGTGGGCGAACGAGTAGCCGTGGCCGGCGGCCAGGTTCCGGGCGATCGCCGTGTACTGCAGCGCGTCGCCACCGAACTCGGGGTGCGCGTGGCCGAGGTAGATTCGGAAGAAGAAGGCGACCACGGAAATACCGAGCGGCACCACCCATGACGGTCGCTGGCTGGCGGTCGCGGTCTCGCCCAATTGGTGCTGCGCCATCGAGTTGTGCCCCCGGATCCCGCGGAACCGCCGACCGGTAACCGTAGCAACGTCCCTCTTCGTGGTGCGACGGATGTGACATGCGGGAGCGCATCCCTAGAGGTCATGGTCGACACCGGGCGCGACGGGTCCAGCTGGTGCCCGGGGAGGCGACGGTGGGTCAGGTGGCGGTGCCCCGGCCCCCGGACGGCTCCACCGGGGGGTCGGGGCGGTAAGGGCGTGCCGATCGGAGATGGAGGCGTCCGAGGTGCGGCGCCCGCGGTCAGTCCGGGGCCGGTCCGCCGAGCCCGCCCCTCGTCCGGGAAGCGGCGATCCGCGCCGCGTCCCAGCCGAGCAGATCGGCGAGGACCTCGTCGGTGTGCTGGCCCACCGTGGGTGCGTGGGTCGGCGCCGGTAGCTGCTCACCGAGGAACTTGAGCGGCGAACCCAACTGCTCGGCGCCCAGCTCCTCCACCGGGTACCAGTGGAACCGGTCCTGGAACTGTGGGTCCTCGGCGATGGTCTTCGGCGAGTTGACCGGTGCCACCGGGAAGTTATTCTCGACCCCGTAGTCGATCCACCCGACCGCCGTCCGAGTGCGGAAGATGTCGCGCAGCTCGGCCCGCAGCTCGAGGTTGCCCCTCGCGTGATCGGCGTACTTCGAGCCGGGCCACCGCTCGAACAGCTCGGGTCGGCCCACCGCCTCGCAGAAGTTCTTCCAGAACGCCTGCTCGGACGCCATGAAGAGGACGTAGCGACCGTCCTCGGCCTCGTAGACCTGGTAGCGGACGCCCTCGATCATCCCGGCCGTGCCCGGATCTCGGCGCTCGTAGTCGTCGGACTTGTTCCCGGTGACCTCGGACTCGGGCCGCTCGTAGGCCCTCCAGGTCTCGCTCCGGTACCAGTCCATGGCCGCGGCGGCGTCGGACTGGGCGATCTCCAGGAACGATCCCACGCCCGTCGTCTTCGCCCGCAGAACGGCGGCGACGATGCCGAGCGCCCCGAACAGCGGGCCGGCGTGGATGCCCATCGACGCGTGCTCGGGCAGGTAGGCGAATCCGTCCTCGTTGACCTGGGGCGAGACGATCCCGGCCCAGGTGTCGAACGCCACGCCGTGCGCCGGCAGGTTCTGGTAGGGCCCGGTCATGCCGTAGCCGCTGATGGTGCAGAAGACGATGTCCGGCTTGATGGCGGCGAGATCGTCGTAGCCGACGCCGCGCCGCGCCAGACCGCCGGGCCGCATCGCCTCGACCACGACGTCGCACGCCTTGGCCAGCTCCTTGAACGTGGCGATGTCCTCGTCGGTGCGCAGATCCATCACGATGGAGCGCTTGCCGCGGTTGACGTGGAGGTGCATGAGTGACACGCCCTCGACGATCGGCCAGGTCATCTCACGGATGTAGTCCCCCGCCGGAGGCTCGACCTTCACCACCTCGGCACCCAGGTCGATCAGGGGCATGGTGATGGCGGCCGGTCCGAGGGACGAGACCTCGAGGATGCGGATGCCGTGGAGGGGGGCGTCGGTGGGCATGGCCGTGGATTGTATCTGACGACGCGTCAGAATCGACCGGTACCGGGCCCCTCCACCGGTCGGCCTCAGGCACCCCGCAGCGACGCGGCGTCGAAGCCCAGCACGGCGTCGTCCATCGGGAGGACCATCCGCGCCCCAGGGTGCCGGTGCTCGTCGGTGACCAGCCGGACGGCGGTCCCATAGGCGGTGAACCCGACGGCATGGTGGGCGAAGTCCATCGGCCCCTCGGTGACCTTCACCTCGACGACCCCGGTCCCACCGAGGGCGATGGCAGAGGACTGCATCCGTTCCATGGCCGACTCGCGGGCGGCGTACATCGCCTCGGTGAAGTTGGTGAGTTCGACGTTCTGGCCCGACTGCTTCATGGTGGCGCCCATCGACCGTCGGGGCGCGTAGACGAAGCTCGCCCCGGCGGCCAGTCCGAGTGGCGCCCACCCGGCGGCGTGCAGTAGGGCGAAGTCCCGGCCGGAAAGGTCGGACACGAACACCGGATCGGACCCGACGCCCGTCGCCCCGACCGGCCGCACCGCGGTCCCGGTCAGGGCGACGTCGACGTGGTGTCGCTCGACGGCCCATTCGACCTGGACCCCGACCACCCCGTGCCCCCCGGCGTGGGTGCACTGCTCGTGGATGCGCTCGGTGGCATGGGCGAACGAACGGGCGTAGGCGGCGGAGGCGTAGGAGATCTCGCCCTGGCCCCAGTTCCACACGCCCATGGGGACCGAGTGGATCGAGACCCCGCTGACCAGGGCGACGGGCTCCCATCCGATCGAGTGGAGCACCAATTCCTCGTCGATCGACAGGTCGGACGTCATCCGCCCCGATGCCGGTACCGGTCCGCCGGCGAGCGCATGTGCCGCGGCGCGCATCTCGGCCCGCAGGTCCACGCCGGCTCCACCGCCCTCGTCGTCGAGGGACCCGTCCAGGGTCACAGCAGCCGGACCGTCGGCCGGGGGGCGGGCATCGGGTCGAAGTCCTTGAACCGACGGACCCGGTTGCCCCGCAGGACGCACTCGACCTCGACGTCGCCCTCGCCCCGTTCGCGCTGGACCGTGCCCATGGCCGCCCCGTGGAGCGAGTCGTGGCCCAGCTGGTCCCGCACCCGCTGGGTGGCGATGTGGCGGGCCATCATCTGGGCCTTGACCACCTGGGTGATCTCGGCGCCCGGGGTGGTTCCGCCGTACATCGAGTTGGCTCCCTCGCTCAGGTACTGGGTGACGCAGTTGGCCCACACTCCGACCGAGGCGACCGCCGCGGCGATGGCTACGGGCGCATAGCCGGCCTCGACCAGCTTGGTCAGTCGCTGGCCGGCCAGGTAGGTGGTCCACGGGCGGCCCTCGGCGGGCGGCTCCCCGTCGACGACCCGGACGGCGGTGCCCTGGACCCGGAATTCGACGACGCCCATGTCGCTCAGTGGCTGCGAGGTGTCGACCACGCCGACCACGCCGTGGGCCCCGGCCGATGCGGCCTCTTCCACCATGCGCGTGTACGCGGTGGTGAATCCCGCCGTCCAGGCGTCCTCGATCCATGACTGCTCGTAGTTCTGGCCCCAGGAACGGTGCTCCGCCGAGACCATGCCGTGGGGGCAGTTCCACGCCTCGGAATAGCCGCGGACGCCCCCCCACTGGTAGCCGAACCCACCACCGCCGAGCGGTGACATGCCATACCACTGCCAGTTCATGACGCAGTAGCCCTGGGTGAATCCGACAGGCTCGAGGCCCATCTGCAGGCAGGCGGCGAAGTCCGGGACGGTCAACCCCGAGGTGAAGGCACCGTCGGCGAACCGCCGGACCGCCGCTTCGGGTAGATCGCCGGGCGCCTCGGCCGGGACGGACATCAGTTGTCGAGGGAGATGATGGTGGTGGGACGGGGGAGTGTGACCTCGTCGGAGGTCTTCACCACCGCGGTCCCGAGCGACAGGAACTCGATGGTGTGGCTACCCCACTGATGGGACTTCTCCTCGAGCCGGACGCCGACGATGCCCGAGGCGCCGAGTTCGTTCGCCTCGTCCTGCATGCGGGTCATGGCCAGCTCCCGGGCCTCGTAGAGCGCCTGGGTGAAGTTCGGGAGCTCCACGTTCTGGCCGGCGGAGCCCAGTGTCGCCCCGAGCCCGCGATGGGCGATGTGGTACACGCAGGTGCCCATCACCAGCCCCTGGGGGATGTGCCCGGTCTGCATCAGGGTCCAGAAGTCCTGGCCGGACAGGTCGGAGGTGAACGGCTTGCCGAGCTTGTTACGGTGCGAGACGCCACTCTCGGCCTTGACGGCGGTGCCGACGGCGATGAACTCGGCGGCGTCCTTGCCCCATTCGTAGTAGTTGACGTCGAGTCGCACGCCGACGACCCCGTCGGCGCCCAGCTCGAGGGCCTCCTCCTCCATGCGGGTCATGGCCAGCTCCCGGGCGTTGTACATGGCCTCGGTGAGCTTGGTCAGCTCCTGGCTCTGCCCCCACTTCCGGGTCTGGATCCCGGTGTGGTAGATCGACGAACCCATCACGAACCCGACCGGGTGGAACCCGACCTCCTTGATGAGCAGGAACTCGTTGACCGAGAGGTCCGAGGTGAAGAGCCCCTGCTCGAGCTCGGCCAGTCGCCGGCTGGCTCCCTCGGGAAGGTCCTCGGGCAGGTCCTGGGGCGGTTGTCCCGGCGTGTCGCTCATGTGTTGCCTCCGATGACGATGTTCTCGAGCGCCAGGCGCACGGCCTGGCTGTGGTCGGCCTCGGTTCGCAGGACGGTGAGCAGGCGGGCCAACCAGGCGTCGACGTCCACCTTTTCGCTGCGGATGCGGATGCCGCCAGACGAGTGGCCGATGGCGCAGCGCAGGATCGGTCCGTCCACCTCGGCGTCGAAGCGGTCGTCCTCGAGGGTGATGGAGAGCGACCTGATCTCGTTCGACCTCCGGAGGCGTCCGCCGGCCCGCTGGACCTGCAGTCGGGGCCCTAGGGCTTCCGACAGTTGGTCGACCAGCGCCTTGACCAGGATGTGGACGTCGGAGCCCTCGGCGCGCAATTGTGCTGCTGCCAGCTCCAGGTCGAAGGAGTCGCCCATGTCAGTCACTTCCCGCACCCTACTGGCGGGGCGGTGGCTGTCGTCGGTCGGTCCGCCGGTCGGAGATCCGCCGTTCCCCGGGGAGCCGGTCCGGGTGACCGGACAGGGCCTGATCCACGTCAGGTAGAGTGTTCCGCTGTCGTACTCTCCCGCAGACCGCCCGGGTGTCCGGGCGCCGCGATGGGCGTGGGAGAGGACGGACGCCACCAGCGCTCGTAGCTCAACGGATTAGAGCATCTGACTACGGATCAGAAGGTTGCAGGTTCGAATCCTGCCGAGCGCGCCACATAAGTCCAGTTCAGAGGCAAATCGTGCGAACGAGAGGCCAGCTGACCCATCGCTGTGAGAACATTCTGAGAACAACCGGGTTTACCGACTGTTCTCACGGAGGTTCCTGCGATGCCAACGAAGCCCAGCGGCGTCTACGCCGACGGTCGCGGTTGGTACTTCAAAGTCCGGCTGCCAGCAGATCCCGCAACGGGTCGACGCGAGCAGGTGACCAAGCGGGGCTTCCGGACTGCGTCTGAGGCCGGCAAGGCGCGTCGAGAGCTGCTCGCTCAGATCGAGACCGGCCGTATCAAGTCGACACGGGCGGGTCTCACAGTCGACAAGCTGCTCGACATCTACCTCGACGGACTCGACGCTGACGACGCGCTGTCGGCGAAGACCCGCTACGACTACCGCCACTACGCCGAGGACTACGTTCGACCGCACCTTGGTTCCCTACGAGTACGTGACGTCACGCCCGAGGTCGTTTTGTCGTGGCAGCGGAAGTTGGCAAAGGAGGGCGGAACCAAGCGACCGATGGCCGAAGACGGCACGTTGTTACCGGGCAAGCCGCTCGCTCCAAACACGATCAGGCTGGCCCGGTCACCACTGTCTGGGGCCTTCAAGCTGGCAGTCGAAAGTGGCATGGTTGCTGTCGATCCGACGGCCAAGGTGCCTCGTCCCCAACGAAAGCGTTCAGTCCCCAAACATTGGACACCCGAACAGGCGAGGGAGTTCCTGTCGTTGATGGAAGGGGATCGAACGTGGAACGTTTGGGCCTTCCTCCTCGGTTCAGGTTTGAGGATTGGCGAGCTTGTTTGGTTGCGGTGGCCGAACGTCGACCTCCGTCAGCGGAATGTTCGGATCGTTGAATTTGCCTCAACCCTCGGGCACGACCTGGTGCCTTCTGCGGGGAAGAGCCATGACGCAGTCCGAACGATCGAAGTGGATGATGGCCTAGTCAAGGTTCTTAAGGCCCAGCGCAAGCTTCTGGCAGAGGAGGGGCTTTCATCTGAACGTTACGAAGCGAGCGACTACGTGTTCACCAAGAAGGATGGCGGTTCGTATCACCCGCAGCGCCTGTCACGAATGCTCGGTATGTACAGCCAAGAGCTCGGGTTGCCTCGCCTGACCGCACATGGATTGCGGCATACGAGCGCGACGCTCATGCTGGCCGGCGGAGTTCCCCCGAAGGTGGCCGCCGAACGGTTGGGACATTCGGATCCGACGTTGTTCACAAACCTGTACTCCCATGTCACACCGACGATGCAGCGAGATGCTGCAGATCGGATCGGAGAGCTGCTGTTCGGCACGGCCGATTAGTGACGCTGAGGAAGGCTTCTGATCGGACGAACTGCCCACCACCCCCGTGAACACACCATGCCGTGGCGCTGTCGTCGGGTGGGAACCACCCCGGGAATCTTGGAGGCTCTGGCCTAATGAGCTCAGGCTTCCTGACCCGTGAGCCGATGATCTGATGAAGCTTGATCACCGTAGGGGCGGAAGCAGGACGACGATGAGCGACACATCGCAAGGGCCGGGCTGGTGGCAGACACGTGATGGCAAATGGTACGCGCCCGAGCGCCACCCTGACTATGTACCTCCGCCCACTCCTTCTCCGTCCGATCCACCGAATCGCCCAGATTCGGGTACGACAACCCCGTCGCCTGAACCATCGAAGGTGACCTGGTTCGACACGATGACGACCCGTAGCCAGAGCGCAACTGTGCCAATGGATTTCACTCCATCTCAATCCGATCCAGCCATTCCGTCAGACCCGGGTTCGACAACCCCTTCTCCTGAACTACCGAAAGCGGTTCCGTCAATCCTCGGCCCTGCGGAGGATGCACGCCTCTTTCGTTCTGATGTTCAACCAAAGACGCCGATCTACAAGAAGCCATGGGCTTGGGTAGCCGGAGCCGTGGCCCTATTGCTCATTATCGGGCTGGCGATTGGCGGGCTGCAATCAAACAACTCGTCGGCATCTGGCAACTCCGGCAACTCCGGCAACACGGGCAACACTGGTAGCGCCAGCAATACGGGAACCACTGGCAATTCGGGAAGCGCAACAACCACATCATCCTCGGCAACTTCGCCGTCGACAACGCAAGCCCCCCAACAGACGCCCGCTCAGTACGAGGCCTCAGCTGCTCAGATTGGAATCTCTCAGTTGGTGAATGATCCCAGCGCCTACAACGGTCAAGTGGTCGCGTTCAGCGGGACGATTGCCAACTTCCTCCAAGATGACTCGGGCAATACAACGGCAATGAATCTTTATGACGGCACTGATCCCACTTCTGTGGTGTACGTCCAGCTCGCAAACTCTGCGGACGTTACTCAGATGAGCAAGGGCGACAACGTAGAGGTATTTGGAGTGGGCGAAGGGTCTGTCTCTGGGAAGAATTCCTTCGGTGGCACCGTGAACCAAGCCGCCGTCACGGAGGTGTACATCAACGACCTGACAAATGGCTACTCAGTACCGAGCACCCTGCCACCTCCACCGACCACGACTACCACCGCTCCCCCGATCATCGCTGCCAACTATGTCGGAATGAGTCAACAGGACGCAGAGAGTGCGATTACGGCACAAGGTCTCTTCTTCACATTGACTCCCAACGCAAACTGCTCATCGGACCAACTAGGCACGATCCTTTCCCAAGACCCGCCACCAGGTACAAACATGATGAGTTCATGGGCGAGCGCCTCCTCGGCTACGGCAAATCTGACTTATAACCTCACCTACTGCCTGGGCTGAGCTGTCGGCGATCGTGCTCAGGTCAGCAAGGTTCTGACAGGCGAATTGGCTCGGAGTGTTCGGTCTCGCTGAGCGGGCCCCGATGACTGGTCAACTACCGGGGGATCAGCTCATCGCCACCGCTCCCATACTCTTCTTCAAGGTGCACCTCAGTGTGATCTGGGATACTCGCCCGATGGGACTTCGATCCACGCGCAACCTTCAACGCAACTACATGAAGCAAGTTATCTGTGCCCGGGTCTGCTGCACGGTGAGGTGACATCCAAGATGGCTTGCCCGAAGGGGCGAGCTGAGAGGATGTCAGTGTGCCCAGACCCTTTCCGAAAGAGTTCCGTGAGGACGTCGTGCGGGTGGCCCGTGACCGCGGCCCGGGGGTGACCCTCGAGCAGATCGCCCACGACTTCGGGATCCACCCGATGACGCTGTCGAAGTGGATCCGCCAGTCCGACATCGACGACGGCGTCCGACCCGGTCGTTCGACAGCCGAGAGCGCCGAACTGCGAGCGGCGAATCGGCGCATCCGTCTCCTCGAGCAGGAGAACGAGGTGCTCCGGCGAGCGGCCGCCTATCTCTCCCAGGCGAGCCTCCCGGGAAAAGGCTCTACCCGCTCGTGAGTGAGCTCGCCGCCGACGGGATCCCCGTCGCGGTGTCGTTGCGGGTCTTGAAGCTCTCCCGTCAGCCCTATTACCGCTGGCTCGTCACCCCCGTGACCGACGCCGAACTCGTCGAGGCCCACCGGGCGAACGCCCTCTTCGACGCTCACCGCGATGACCCCGAGTTCGGCTATCGCTTCCTCGCCGACGAGGCCCGTGACGCCGGCCAGCCGATGTGTCGGCGCACGGCCTGGAGGATCTGCTCGGAGAACCGCTGGTGGAGCGCCTTCGGCAAGAAGAAGGCCCGGTCGGGCAAGAAGCCCGGCCCACCGGTGCACGACGACCTGGTCAATCGTGACTTCTCCGCCGAGGCCCCGAACGAGCTGTGGCTCGGGGACATCACCGAGCACCGAACGCGGGAGGGGAAGCTCTACGTCTGCGCCATCAAGGACGTGTTCTCCAACCGCATCGTCGGCTACTCGATCGACGACCGGATGAAGTCGCGCATCGCCGTCAACGCCATCGAGAGTGCCGTGGCCCGACGCGGAGACGTGGCCGGATGCCTGTTTCACTCGGACCGAGGATCGCAATTTCGATCGCGGAAACTCCAGCGGGCGCTCAACCGGCACCGCATGGTCGGCTCAATGGGCCGGGTCGGGGCCGCCGGGGACAACGCGGCGATGGAGAGCTGTTTCAGCCTGCTGCAGAAGAACGTGCTCAACCGACAGGTCTGGGACACCCGAGAGGAGCTGCGCATCGCCATCGTGACCTGGATCGAGCGGACCTATCACCGACGTCGCCGCCAAGATGCTCTCGGGCGCTTGACCCCTGTCGAATTCGAACTCATCATGTCCACGCCGGTCGATCAGGCCGCGTGACCGAATGTGTCACCAATCCGTGCAGCAGACCCAGGACCAACCCCTCCAGCGCGCCACCTCGATCCAGGGCGTGGGGATCGGCGAGCCGGTCATCGGCGAACGACGCCAACGAGACGGTCTTGCCCGCCGGCAGCGCCTGCAACACAGTCACGGCCTGTTCCAGCCGTTGACGGAAGGCATGCTCACCGTCGTCCCCGCCCCGGACCCCGGACTGGCGGAGTTGGTCCACCCAAACCGCGCGTTCGGTGGCGGCCAGGAGAGGGACCCCCTCGATCTGCTCGGCACACCACGACCACAGCTGGGCGCGTTGACGTCGCCGCTCCTCCCGATCGGCCTTCCGGTCGCCGAGAGGACCGACGATCTCCTCGACCAGACTGCGCAGCTCGTCACCGTTGCCCAGGCCGAGGGCGGCCACCAGCATGGCGACCCTCAATTCCACGGTCCGGCCGGGCAGTCGATCACGGCCGAGCAGGTCGGCGATCGCCGCCCGCTGCTCCTCGTCCAGATCACGCACTGTGACCCCAGAAACCGGGGAACCGTCCTCGAAACGACGGGACAGCTCGACTACCAGCGGAGCCAGGTTCGCCACCTCCAACCGGCGGGCAGTCGAATCCGATTCGGTCACGCCGCTGGTGGGTCGATGACCCGGCGTCGCCCGTCCCAAGTGAACCGGGTGGAGACCAGGGGTCCGTCACCGTCCGGCGGATGCAGGTGGTGGATGGCGATACCGCTCAGCGTGGCGTACTGGCACCACTCGTGATCGCTGGTGAAGACGGCGTCGAGATCCCAGTCGGTGAAGGTCCCGAACAGCATGGCCCGGTTGGCCGCATCCACGCCGGCGAAGAGCTCGTCGAGGAGGATCAGCCGGGGGCACCCCGACGGTCGGCCGCCATCATCGGCGTAGTGGGCGGCGATGGAGGCCAACATGGGGAGGTGGAGGGCGATCGATCGCTCCCCGGTGGAGAGGCGCTGCATCCGTCTCGGGGTGGCCGGCTGCCAGCCCTCCCAGTCCCGGTGGGAGATCTGGAGGGTGAACCGGTGCCAGGCCCGGTAGTCGAGCGACTCGCGGAGCCGGGCCTCCCATGGGGCGTGGTGTTCGAGTTCGGCACGAGCCTGGTCCACTCGGGACCGCACGAACTCCTGGAGGTCCCGGCGTTCCTCGTCGGTGACGTGGTCCTTCAGCAGCAGCGAGCGCGCCGATCGGACCGCGGCCGGTTGGTCTGGATCGACCTCCCAATTGAGGCGCACGGCCACGCCGGCAGCCGCCGTCCGCACCGCGCCCAGCTGGTCGTTGATGCCGGCGACCAGGTGGTTGGCCTGACGGATCCGGTTGGCCAACGACCGTCGGATACTTCCGGCCAGGGTCTGCTCGAACAGGCGCTCCTCCTCGGCGGCCAGGTCGGCCCGGCCCTCGGACAGGTCGAGCTGGAGTTTCCGGTGGAGCACGAGGGCCGACTGACGGAAGCCGTTGACACTGGCCCGGAGGACCCACCAACCGTGGTCCCCGAGTTCGCGGCTCAGGTCCGCGTGCCCTGATACTGCCGTCCGGGCCAGGTGGAGGCTGTCGTCGACGTGGGATGAGGCCCGCTGCCTGGCCGTGTCGTCGGACCAATCCTCGAGCTCGGCCGCCACCGCCCGCGCCGCGGCCAGCACCGCGGTCACGCCGTCGAGTGGACCGTCGTGACCCACCTCCGCTTCGGCCAGGAACCCGTCGCCGGCTAGGGCGACGAAGCGCACGTGGGCCTCGTCTCGTCGGGCCCCGGCCTCGACGCGGTCCTGTTCGGCCTGGGCCACGGTGGTGGTGAGGGTCCCGATCTGTCGGCTGAGCTCGCGCCTCGCCCCCTCGAGACACTGCCGCGCCCTCTTCTTCTCCCGGGACTCCTCCTGGAGCCGCTCGAGCTCGGCCAGGACGGCTTTGTGCTCGACTCCGGCAGTGGCCTCAAGCGTGTCCAGCCTCACCTTGGCATCCTTGGCCTCACGCCGCGACCGTTCCGAAGTCTCCGCCGTCGCCGCATGGAGCTCGGTGGCCTCGATGTGGGCGGCGGCCCGGTAGGCGAGGCCCAGCTCGGCGCCGGCCAGCTCGTGGCTCCGCCTTCCCCAGGTATGGATCGTGTGTTCCAGATGGAGGAGCTCCTTCCAGGTCTCGGTTGACGAGCCGGGGCAGCTGGAGCTGACCCTGAACGGCAACTCCCTTGCCTACACCGTGGTGGGTCGGGCGACAGGCAGCAGTCAGATCGTGGGTGAGGCCCTCGTCACCGTGACGTCACCCGATTTGGTCCTCACCGTACGGAATCCGAGCACGGGGGACTTCGCACTGACGATCACGCAGGACGCTGGGGGCAATTCGGCCTCGAGTGCCTCCCTGATCATCCAGAAGCTCGGCTGAACGCGGGAACGGCACCCCGCCCACCGGATACCGGAATAGCCGCTTCGGTGCTGAGGTGACGCGGTGGGGTCGTCCACTCGTGGACGGCAGCCGGGCCATGACGTCGGTGCAGGCCCGTCTGACGCAGACGCGGAAGTGCCTCCTCCGACACCCTCGTCCTGAGGTGCGGCGAGCCCGCTCCGGTGTGAACCCACGGGCACCGGAGGGGGCTCGTGGTCAGTGCCCGTCGCGGCACGTCGCGCGGTCACCGCTCCTTGACACTGCTTGGGGGCGTGGAGATCGACCACCGTGCAGAGGTGCGGGCCGTTGCGTGGATTCCCCGGCGAGGACTAGAACTAGTGTCCCAACGCGTAGATGTGTGTGCGCGAGTTGGGGCGTGTCGGGCACGGACACAGAGGAGATCCCTGTGGATGGCCGACGGAACCCTGAGCGCGAGCGGGGCTCCTCGCGTGACAGGGTGGAGAGGACTTATGGACAACAGGCTGTCGTTTCTCACCGATGCGGAGCAGCGCCTCTGGACTGAGGTCCGTGGCTGGCTCATACCCGCCGCCGCCGAAGAGCTCTATCGGCACGCCTCGGAGGCACCTGAGCACGGGTCCGTCGTGGAGATCGGGAGTTTCGCCGGGAAGTCGACGATCTGTCTGGCCAGGGCGATCAAGGACCGTAGCGGTACGCCCATGACCGCCATTGATCCCATGTTCCAGCGTGACTTCACCACGAATCTGGAGCAATTCGGCGTGCAGCAGCTCGTTCGACCGCTCGCCGAGCGGAGCATCGCCGTCGCCGACACGTGGGAGCAGCCTGTCTCCTTCATCTACATCGACGGAGATCACGGCAAGGCCCACGCCTATGCGGACTTCGTGGTCTGGGATACGTTCGTGCTCCCAGGCGGTGTGGTGGCGCTGGACGATACCGCGGGATTCTTCACGGGCCCGTCACTCCAGGTTCAAGCCGCGCTCGGCGCCGGAGCCTACGAGGCCATCGCGGACTGTGGCGGCGTCACATTCCTCAGGAAGCAGCGTTCGCTCGTGCCGGCGATCGGTGATTTCCCGCTCGACCCGGGTTCGCGGTTGTCACTGGTGGCATACGTGAGCGCCTGGGTGGGTGCGATGGACCCGGAGCTCCGTCTCCCTCAGCTACCCATGTCGCAGGGTAAGGCACCGTTGCGTCCCTCCGAGTTCCTGGACGCCGTTTCGAACGTGACGCTCAGACAGCTGGGCACGGGGTTGTCACATGGGCTCCGACGCCGAGGCCGCTCGCGCCACAGCGTGAGCGGCGGACCCGACGACGGCGGCCAAGCGGGAATGCGGTCAGCGAACCTGGGCAACCCCGAGCGGATCCTCGGCCGACTGGAGGCTTCCGAGGGAATCGACGACCGGACCAGATCGAACCTCGTGTATCTGCGGGCGTGCCTCCTGATCCAGCTCCTCCGGCCGAGCGAGGCTGTTGTGCTGCTCGAGCCGCTGTGCGACGCCGACGGCTCCCAGCTGATCCTGCTGTACGAGATCGGTCTGCTGCAGATGGCGCTCCTGCGCCTCGCCCAGGCCTTGGACCTCCAGGGCGATCGTGCCGGGGCCGAGGCGACGTATGCGCGGGTCCTGGAGTCGGATCCGGTTCCCGAGGTGCGTCATCAGGCGGAGCTCGGGATCCGTGACCCCTTCCGGATGCCGGCACTCCACAGGCCCCGGATGCTGAGGGAGTACGTGGTCGACTCGCCCCTCGCCAAGTATCGGAGCTACACCTAGCGATCGGCTGGGGTCGACGACCACCGGGGCGGGCAGTTGCCCACCCTTGTCGAGGACGGTCTGATCGGACCGAGCGAGCGTGTCAGCCGGCTCACCGTCGTGCCGTGACGGAGTCGGCCACCGCCCGGATCCTTCGCCACCCGAGCGCCGGACGGTGATGGGTGGTCGGCACCGCCGGCGCCGGCTCGTTCCTCGGGGGCACGATCGGGGTGCACCCGGCTACGACGCCGAAGGGGTGTCGTTGGTCGCATCCGACGAGCGTCTGCTGACAGCGGTACCCGCTTCCGTGTGATCGGGTCGGTCCGGGGATCGACGGGCCGCTCGTAGTCCGGGGCAACGTAGCTGCTCCTGTACTGCACGGACGGTCCGGGATTCCGGGTCACACCTGTGGCCGGCGGCTCGTCGCCGACTCCGGTGCCGGATGCCGGGGGGCTTCCGGTCGCCGTCCCTCGGAGGTGGGTGCCCACACGGGAAGCGGAGCGACGGGAGACACGGTCCGTGGTCGGCCGCGTCGGATGCCCCACCGGGTCGGGGGCGGCTCAGCTGTCGCGCCGGCGTGCCTTGCACTGGTACATGGACATGTCCGCCCGGTGCATCAGCTGGCCGGCCGACTCCGAGCCGTCCCAGGTGGCCACGCCGATCGAGTACGGGATGCCGTTCGGCTCCGCCCGTACGTGCCGCAGGGCCATGCGCCGGACCCCACCGGAGTGCGAGCCGGGCGCGAGGAGGCCGAACTCGTCGCCCCCCAGGCGGGCCACGAAGTCGCCGCCCACTCGTACGATCCGGCGCCACGAGTCGGCGAAATCCCGTAGTGCCTGGTCCCCGGCGAGGTGCCCGTTGCGGTCGTTGACTCCCTTGAACCCGTCGAGGTCGAGGAGGGCCACCGACAGCGGATCCCCGGACCGCCGGCTGCGCCCGAGCTCGGCACCAAGTCGCTCGTCCCACGACCGCCGGTTGTCGAGCCCGGTCAGGTGGTCCTGGCGGATGTCGTACTGCAGCTCGGTCACGAGGCGGAGGGCGGCATGGAGCCGGGAGTTCTCGATGCCGATCCCGGCGGCCAACGCCAGGGCCTCGACCGTGTCGCGGTCGTCGGGGCCGAAGGGGGTCCCGTCCTGCTTGTCCGTGAGGTACAGCAGTCCGTAGACCTCGTCGCCCACCTTGAGCGGCACGCCGAGGAGTGTCGACATCGGCGGATGGCCGGCGGGGAATCCCGACCTGGCCGGGTGCCGACAGAGTCGGTCGACCAGGAGCGTCCGGGGCTCGGTGATCATGATGCCGAGCAGACCGTGGCCCTGAGGACGCGGGCCGATCCGGATCTCCTCCTCGGCGGTGAGCCCGACCGTGATGAACTCGGCGATGCCGTCGCCGGACGCCTCGAGGACCGCCAGCGCCCCGTAGCGGGCACCGGTCATCGAGCAGGCCTCGGCGATCACGTGGCGCAGCAGGTCCGACAGGTCATGCTGCCCGTCCACCAGGCGCGTGGCCTCGAGCACGCGTCGGAGCCGGGACGGGTCCTCCACCGTCCGTCGTCGCATCAGACCGGTCCCGCGCCGCTGGTCACCAGCCCGTCGAGGAGGAGGTCGATGACGGCCGGCTCGAGCGGGCGGGAGAAGAAGAAACCCTGCCCCATGTCGACACTCTCGGCGCAGAGCCGCGATCGCTGGTCGTCGGTCTCGATTCCCTCGGCGACGATCTCCAGGCCGAGCACCTTGCCGAGCTGCACCAGGGTGTGGACGATGGCGGCCGATTCCCAGGTGTCGGCGATGGAGGCGACGAACGCCTGATCGATCTTGAGGATGTCGATGGGGAACTTCCTCAGGTAGGCGAAGGACGAGTAGCCGGTACCGAAGTCGTCGATCGAGATGCGGACACCGGTGGACTTCAGCCGGGCCAGCTGGTCGATCGTCGACGGGACGTCGTGCATGAGGATCGTCTCCGTGAGCTCGAGCACCAGATGGTCAGGGGCGAACGCGCTGGCCACGAGCGCCCGGCGGACGTCGTCGACGAGGTGCCCGCCCTCGAGCTGGTGGGCGGACAGGTTGACGGAGATCGTCAGGTCGTGCCCGGCGCCCTGCCAGAGCGCACCCTGGCGGCAGGCCTCGTTGAGGACCCATCGCCCCACCGGCACGATGAGCCCTGTCGATTCGAGTGTCGGGATGAACTCCATGGGGCCCACCACACCGCGATCGGGGTGGCGCCACCGGATCAGTGCCTCCGCCCCGGAGATCACCCCGGACTCCATGTCGAAGATGGGCTGGTAGAGGACGAAGAACTGTCCCGCCTCCAGCGCGCCGCTCAGGTCGATCTCGAGACTGCGACGGCTGTCCACGGCATCCTGCATGCGCGCCGCGAAGATCACCGTCCTCCGCTTGCCGGAGGCCTTGGCCCGGTTGAGGGCGATGTCGGCGTCGCGCAGGAGGTCGTCGGGACGGGACCGGACACCCTCGGCGATCCCGATGCTGACGGTGACGGTCACGGGCATCTCGGTGGCGTCGATCTCGAACGGCTGGGCCATGACGTCCTGGATCCGTTGGGCGGCGAGCTCCGGCCCCTGGTCCAGGGACTGGCCGTCGATCAGGATCACGAACTCGTCGCCCCCGAGGCGTCCGACCGTGTCGCCCTCGCGCAGGACCTTGGACAGCCGGCGTGCGACGAGGACCAGCAGCTGGTCACCGGCCGCATGACCGAGGGTGTCGTTCACGTCCTTGAAGTTGTCGAGGTCGAGGAAGAGGGCACCCACCTTGGCGTCCTCGCGCCGGGACCGGAGCATCATCTGCTCGAGTCGGTCCAGGATGAGCACGCGGTTCGGGAGCCCGGTCAACGAGTCGTGGTAGGCGAGGTGCTGCAGTTGCTCGGTCCGGTCGTGCACGAGCGTGACGGCACGGGATCGCCCCGTTCCGAGCACATAGATGAGGAGTGCCACGAGCAGGCTGACGAGCAGGCCGCCCACCAGCAGGGCGCGGGAGTTCTGGTTGGCCAGGATGGCTCCGCTGCTCCCGGCGGCCGCGACGGCGACGAACCAGCCGTTGTGCAGGTCGACGGTGGTCGTCGGCGAGCCGGCAGGAGCCCTGCCCGCGGTGAAGACCGCCGCTGAAGCACCCGAGCCGTAGCGGAACGTCAACCCCGTCCCCGGGTGCCCCTTCAGCGCGGCGTCCATGAGCACCGAGGGCGCGATCTGGGAGCCCGTCCAACCGAGGAACTCGGCACGGCGAGCCGCCACGGTGGGTGGGTCGAGCCCGCCCTGGTAGATCGCCGAGCCGACGGCGAGGTCGCGGTCGGACCCTGACCCGTAGGGCAGGTAGGTGTCATCGCCGGAGTCCCGGGCTGCGAGGAGTGCGGGGTCGAGGGCGGTGTCGCAGTAGTCCGTCCCGGCGGGGTCCACGAGCGTCCCCGACCGGGTGACGGAGCCCGTCTCGAGGCAGTAGTACGGACGCGCTCCCGCCGGGGTCACCGCCAGCGTGCCGCCGGTCCCTACCGTCCCGGCAGTGTCCGCCGACTCCCGGGCCGAGAACGCCGCCAGTTGAGCGGCGGGCACCATGGTGATGGCGGCGATGGCGTCCAGCTCGGGATAGCGCTGCAGGGCCCGCTCGGACGAGACCCAGGCACGGAACGCCTCCGCTGACGCCCCCGGGTCCCCGGCCACGAAGCTGGCGGCGCTGACGTCGAGGTCCTGCTCGTGCTGGAGGGCCAGCTGAAGGGTCGAGGCGATGGCCGTCGACGCCGCCGCCTGCGTCTGGGCCGACTGGCCGGCGTCCCGGTTGGCGAGCACGTGCGCACCGAGCACACTGGCGAGACCTCCGACCACCATGACACCCGCGGCCAGGAGTGACCAGGTGGGGCGATGGCTGGGGGGCGACCGGTCGATTCCGTTCATGGACCGTAGGTCGTGAAGGGACGCAGCCTCCCGGTGGACCTCGGGAAGAGGGCGAGGCATGCGTCGATCACCTCGGCGTCGTACAGCGATCCTCGACCGGCGCCCAGCAACTGGAGTGCCGCAGCGAGGGACGGCACGTGGACGGAACGGGTGGCAACCACGTCCGCCACGGCGATCACCTGCGAGCCGATGAGGATGGATCGACCGTCCACACCGTCCGGGTAGCCGCTCCCGTCCACGTGTTCGTGGTGCTGGAGGATCATGACGGCGATCGGCCACGGGAACCTGATGCCGTCCACGATCGACGCGCCGGCGCGGGGATGGTCAGCGGACGGATCCCTGGATCCGGACCGTCCGAACGACCGGTCGGCACCGGCGATCCCGATCTCACCGATGTCGTGGATGGAGGACGCCAACTCGATCCCCCGTGCCATGTCCTGGGCCAGGCCCAGACGCCGTGCGATGCCGAGCGCGATGTCCGCGACGGCCGTGTGATGGTCGGCCACATCGGCGTCGTAGGTGCGGATGAGCAGGTTCACTGCGGCTTCGCCGTCCTCGAGCGTCGCCCGGAGCTGGGAACAGAACCCTGCACTGAGTGACGGTCGTTGGACTAGAGCGAGTGCGGTCACGCCGTCGGCAGGTGGCACCGACGGCCTGGCGTTCACCGGACTGGCTGTGTCCGGGAGGGGGAGCCGGGGACCGTGTACGCCCCCGGACCCGGCGACAACCGCCTGGACAGGACGGGAGTCCCCGCCGAATTCGACCACCGTGGTGCCCGCCCTGTCACTCGAACCTTGATTCATCCGCCGTACCATGGCCCAAGCCTAGGAACACCCCTGTGACTTGGTCTTCGCCAGTTCTGGACCAATTCGAGTTCACCGATGTGTCCCGATTGGGCAGGTACCGGGGGGTGCCGGACCCTCGACCACGGGTAGCCACCACCGGGATCGACGAGTGGGCGTCCCACTCAGTGCACGGAAGTCCGGGTGAGGGTGACCTTGGCGCCACAGCACCGCCCGTCGTCGTCGTGGCGGGACGCCACGGTCATGTCGAACCAGCGCGACGTGTCCGGGCTGTGGCAGGGGACGGTCAGTAGTGCCGGAGCGGGAAGTTCGCCGGCCACAGCCAGGCGGACCAGCGACGCCACCAGGTCGGCCCAGGGGTCACCGGATGCCTGGGCGCAGACGTCGAGGAACGACGTGCCGACTCCGGCTCGTGCGAGGTCGCCACCGTTGGCCGTGCAGAACTCGGTCCAGGCCGGATTGACCGAGGTGATGACGCCGTCGCCGTCGAGCACAGCCACCTCGACCACCGCCGACGCTCGCCCGCGACCGAGCGGTGCCTGCACGGATTCCGCCGACTCCCTGCCCGAGTCCGGTGGACCACCCGACAGGGCGAGCGCGGGTAGGTCCCGCGCATGGAGCGTGGACCGGATCCGGCAGGCGAGGTCGAGGCTGAACCGCGCGTCCGGGTCGTGCAGGTCCCGCGCTGTGAGCTCTTCGATCCTGCGCATCCGGTACTTCAGGGTGCTCGGGTGGATGTGGAGCCGTTCGGCGGTGGCCCGGGCGGAGTGTAAGCCCCTGAGGTGCTGGCTGAGGGTGTGTACGAAGTCCGAGTCGTGGTCGCGGTCGTACTCCTCGAGGACGCCGATCCACTCGTCGACGAAGGCCTGAAGACGGGTCAGGTCCGCATCGGCGGACAGGAAGCGGGCGAAGCCCAGATCGTCGAACCGGACGATGACGGCACCCGACAGGCGCAGGGCGAGCTCCGCCTCGATCACCGACAGCCCCAGCTCAAACGGGTCGTGGGTGTCGCCGATCCCGAGCCGGGGCGACGGGGCGTCCGGTCGGTACAGTGCCGCCGCCAGCGCCAGCGGGTCGGTGCCCGCGTCCACCAGACAGACGATGTCAGCGGTCCGCTGTGTGGTCAGCCGCCCGTCGATGCCGGCTGCCCGGAATGCCCGGTGCACCTCCGGCATGGACGGCAGGTCGCCCGACTCGGGAGCGTGGATCACGATTGCCCGGTGGGGCCGGTCGATCGGGTAGCCGAGCGCCGCCGCGTGCGAACGGGTGCGCTCCAGGTCCGGATCGTCGAGCAGCTCCGCGGCCAGGTCGCCCCACACGCGGAGTTCGTTCGACGCCACGCTGCGCAACCGGAACATCTCGGTGGCGAGCACCAGTGCGCCCTGTTCGACGGCGACCAGGTCTGCGTCATCGGCCCGGCCCCCGGGGTCGTGGAGCCCGATCACGCCCAGGCAGTCGACGTCCGGACGAGCCACGGCCAGCACCCAGTCGCCGATGCGTACGGCCTGGGCGTGGTCGTCGTGGCGGGAGGGCGGCCAGGCGGGCAGTGCTCCGGTGGTGGCGAGGCCGTCGCCGGCGCGTGCCAGGTGGGTGCGTTCGCCGTCGTCGATGACCACCGTTCCTCCGGTGACCCGGTGGAGCACGTCGGCGATGCCGGGCGCACCCTTGCCCGTGGCCACGGCGATGGTCAGCGAGCGGTGCAGCTCGACGGTGTCGATGTGGGGTGGGGCGTCGGGCGCCATCTCGATCACCTGGGGGTCACCGTCGCCGCGGCCGGAACTGTGTGGAGTGGGCACCTTCGCCGTCGACCGGTCATGCGCCCACGCCCACCATCGTGGCGGCAGACGCCGGGGTCGCCCCGACCAGCGTGCTGTAGACCACGACGTTGGACAGGTACGAGCCCGTCCGGGAGTCGAACGCGCCGCCGCACGTGACGAGCTGGAGGGCGCTGACACCGTGCGAGGCGTAGACCTCCTGGGCCGGGAAGGCGGACTTCGGGTAGAGCATCACCGACGTCACCGCGAACTGCGCCACCACCCCGTCCACCAGGGAGACGTCGATCTGGTCGCCGGGGACCAGGGTCCGGAGGAGGAAGAACACACCGACGCCGCGGTACGAGTCGACGTGACCCAGGACGACGGCGGAGCCGACCTCACCGGGAGTGGGCCCGAGCCGGTACCAGCCGGCCTGGGCGGTGGTGCTCGGCACCTGCACGGTGCCGTCGAAGTTGAGGCCGAGCGTCCCGAGCGCGACCGACAGGCCGAGCTGGGGGATCACCAGTCGCTCGGGGGTGGACGGCACGCTCACCGCGAGGGTCGTGGTGGCTGGGTGGTGCAGCGGGACGGGCGCGGTGGTCGTGGAGGGGGAGGCCACCGGGGGCGGGAGCGACGCACCGCGGCCCACGAGCCCGAAGGTCAGGAGAGCCGCACCGACCAGGACCGCAGCGGTGGTCACCGGCCATAGCCATCGCCGGGTGTGCCCCTCGGCTGGATCGGACACGGTCATTCACCGGGAGGGCCCGGATCCGCCCCGGCGTGGACCGGCAGCGGGCGACGACGGCGCGTGATCAGCGCCATCGCCACTCCGGATGCCATGAGGACTGCGCCCGCGAACACCAGGTCCGGCGACCAGTCCGTTCGGGCGGCACCGCCGAACCCCGTCGCCGGTGAGCCGAGCGGGACCACCGCGGACGCTGTTCCCACCGACGTGCCCGTCGCCTCTGACGCCGCTGTGGACGCGGCCCCCGTCGACCCGGACCCGGCCGCACCGGACGATGCGGCGGTCGTGCCTCCGGTGGTCCCCGATGTCGTGGTCGCGGCGCCGCCTGCGGTGGTGGTGGACGTCGTCGTCGAGGTCGTGGCCGCACAAGTGGGCTGGGTGATCGTGTTGTCGTCGAGGGTGACTGCGCCGTTGCGGGCGAACACGCGTCCCTGCACCGTGGCTCCCGTGTCCAGCGACGCCGAGGTGAGGGCGAGGATCGTCCCGACGAACGTGGTCGTCGTGCCGAGGGTCGCCGAACTGCCGACCTGCCAGAAGACGTTGCACGCCTGGGCCCCGTCGATGAGGCTGACCGTGCTGCTCGACGCCGTGATCAGAGTGGAGCCGGCCTGGAAGATGAAGACGGCGCTCGGATCACCGCCTCCGTTCAGCGTCACGGTGCCGGTGAGGCTGAGCGCCGAGGCCGCCTGGTAGACGCCGGGTGCCAGGGTCTGGCCACCGAGGTCACTCGACTCCGTGACCACCGGGCTGCGCCCGGCTGCATCGTTGTACGCCGTGGTGACGTCGGACTGCGCCTGGAGGGCGACCGCATCGGCAGCGTGCTGCGTGCCGTTGATGACGGTGCCCGGGGGGAATCCGGTGATGGCGGATCCGGGGTAGACCCCGAGATCGCCGGAGAGGACCGACGGACCGGTGTTGGTCACCGTGGACCCGCCCAGCACGGCGAACGGTGTCGCCGTCCCGAGGCCGACGGGTGGTTGAGCCGCCGCCGCCGAAGGGGCGCCGACCACGAGGCCGAGCAGGACCACGGACCCGAGGGTGGCGACCGTGCTCAGCGGGACGGCGAGCGAACGGAGCCTGGTTCCTCCGACCCGGTTGCTGTCGCCGGTGGACCGGCTGCGAGTGCGCCTGGACTGCCTTGCGGCTGGAATGGACATGTCCGCCTTCCGGGGGATCCCCGGAATAGATGACCGAATTCCTTGAGGACGTCCAGGGCCCCAGGAGTCATTTTACACTTGCAAGTTGTTACCGGCAATTATTTTCTAGAATGATCTGCTACCTTCCGGCCATGGAGCAGTGGTCCTTCCTCACCAATCACGGCCAGGTACTCCTGCTCATCTCCCACGATCCGGACATCCGACTGCGCGACATCGCCGCGGGGCTCGGCATCACCGAGCGGCGCGCCTACGGGATCGTCGACGACCTCACACGGGCCGGCTACCTCGTGAAGGAGCGCTTGGGTCGTCGCAACCGCTACGAGGTCCAGGGCCATCTTCCGGTGCCCGAGGCCGTCGCCCGCGAGCGGGCCATCGGCGAGGTCCTCGACCTGCTGACCGGGAACATCCCGTCCTGACCGGCGCGGGATCGTTCGGGGCGGTGCGACCGGCACCGTGCAGCGACGGTCCGATCCGCACGGAGGGCCACCCCGGCGCGGCGCCACGTCCGACTCAGCCGTCGGCGGCGAGCAGTGCGTCCGTCCTCCGATCCGGGACCCCGTCGAAGAACCGCTCGAGGACGGCCGGGAACAGGGGGTCGTCGGGGTCGGCCCGGTGGAACAGCGTCATCGACGAGCGCAGCTTCGTCGCGTCCACCGGCCCGAGGATGTCGACGGCGGTGGCCGAGGGTCCGGTCAGGACCCTGCGGGACGCCTCGTGAAGTCTGGGTCCGAGCACGGGGTGGCCGAGGTAGGCGACCGCCTCCTCGACCGAGGCCAGCGCAAAGTGCCGCGACGTCCCACTCGTGCCCAGGCCTGCCAGCTGGGGGAAGACGAACCACATCCAGTGCGTCCGCTTGTGGCCGGCGGCGAGCTCGTCGAGTGCACGCGTGAAGGTTCCGTCCGCATCCTGTGCATCGACGAACCGCTGGAGGTCGGGCACGGCCATGCGCACAGTCTGACCCGGTGTCGGCTCCCGCGGTTCACAGGAGGCGCCCATGTGGGACGCAGGGAACCGTGATCCGGGTCGCCGATGGTGGGGACGTGCCAGGTAACGACCCGGGCCACAGACCACGAGGAGTAGCTCATGTCCACCAACGGGATGTCGACCATCGGAATGTCCACAACGGGAAGGCGCATGCGACGCCTGCTCGTCAGCGGCCACCGGATTGTCCGCCCCGTCGGGCGCGGCGTCGTCCGGCACCACGGCTCCGCCGACCGGCTCGACGGGGACGCCACCCTCCGGCGCAGGGGACCCGGCGACACTGGTCCACGGACCAGGTGAGACCCTGCTGACCGGTACGCAGCTGGTCGAGGCGACCGCCGCCGACGCGGCCGTTCCCGGGGCGACCATCGTCCGGGCCGAGACGAACTCGTCCGGCGCTTCGCCCTACGAGGTCCACATGAAGAAGTCCGACGGGACCTACGTGACGGTGGAGCTCAGCTCGAGCTTCGGTGTGGTAACCACCGTGTCCGGGTTCGGTCCCGGTCCGGCCGGCGGCACGGCCCCGAGCGGCACGGCCCCGAGCGGCACGGCCCCGAGCGGCACGGCCCCGAGCGGCACGGCCCCGAGCGGCACGGCCCCGAGCAGCCAGGCCCCGAGCAGCCAGACCCCGAGCGGCACGGCCCCGTCCTCGGCCGCCGCCTGAGCCCGCTCGTCCCGGTAGTGGGACGCCACTGCGCCCCGCGCCCCTGTGCATCCGCCGTCCGTGGTCAGAGGGGCGCGGTGCACCCGGTCACCGCCTATGGTTCTGTAACCAACGAGTACAGGCAGGCGGTTTCCATGAGCATCACCCCCGATCCCATCCGGACCGCCGGCCCCGAAGCCCTCGGTGAGTCGAGGACGCCCCGAGAGGCACGCCAGATCGCCCCCGGCGTGCACTTCCTCGCCGGCTTCGGCAACACGACGATCGTCCTCGGGACCGAAGCGGCGGCCGTCATCGATCCCGGCCTCTTCACCAACGGCCCGCGGGTGGTCGACGAGCTCCGTCGCCTCACCGACCTGCCGGTCCGCTACGTGATCTACACCCACGGCCACTACGACCACGCCTTCGGCACACCGGCACTACTCGAGGACGCCGAGGCACGCGGCCACGACGTCCCCGACATCGTCGGACACGTCAACGTGGCCAAGCGGTTCGAGCGCTACGCCAGGACCGCCGGTCACCTGGCCGGAACCTTCGACGCCCAGTTCGCCATCTGGGACCGCCACGGGGGCGACGTGGTCCGCAACGCGCGCTACTGCCCACCCACCGTCTCCTACGAGGACCGCCTGCTGCTCGACGGGCTCGGTGGCCAGGTGCTCGAGTGCCGCCACGGGCTGGGGGAGACGGATGACCACACCTGGGTCTGGATCCCCGGACCCGACGTGGTGGTGGGTGGTGACTTCATCGTGTCCTCGCTGCCCAACGCTGGAACGCCGTTCCGGGTCCAGCGCTACGTCCTCGAGTGGGCCGAGGCACTCGAGGAGATGGCCTCCCTGGAACCGGCCGCCATCGTGTCCGGCCACGGCGGCGTGTTCCAGGAGCACGGCCGGGAGATGCTGCTCACGACGGCCCGTGCACTCCGGTACCTCGACGACGAGGTCGTCCTCCGGCTCAACGAAGGCCAGTGGCAGGAGCAGATCCTGGCCGAGGTGGAGCTGCCCGACGACCTGGCCGACAGCCCGTACCTCCAGCCCCTCTACGGTTGCACCGCCTTCGTCGTGCGGGACGTGATGCGCAGGTACATGGGCTGGTACGACGGGAACCCGTCGATGCTCTTCCCGAGCCCGAGGGCGGACGTCGCCCGCGAGGTGGTGGCCCTGGTGGGCGGGACGGGTCCCGTCCTCGACCGGGCACGGGACCTGGCCGGCTCGGGCGCCACCGGGGACGTCCAGCGGGCGCTCCACCTGGTCGACCTCGTCCTGTTCCACGGCCAGGACCGGGTCGCCGAAGCCCACGGACTGAAAGCGGACCTCCTCGAAGCCCGGGCCGCCGGCGAGCGCTCGTTCGTGGCTCACAACATCCTGGCGTCGGCCGCCGTCCTGGAGCGCGAGCGTGGCGCCGCCGACTGAACCGTCCCCCGAACGCCCTGCACCGCACCCGACCCACCGCACCCGACCCACCGCACCCGACCCACCGCACCCGACCCCACCGTGTGTGTCGGGCCCAGGACCGCGCTGCGTGGTCGAATCGATGAACACTCCGCGAACTCAGCCTCGAACCGTGCCTGACGGTGACTGGACGTGGTCGCCACCGCCCGGCGCCTGTAACAACTGGGCCGGTTCCCCGTTTAGCGGAGAGGCGGTAGTCGGGCCGGGGAGCGACCTCGGGTCGGACCGGAGTTCGGCGTTGCCGTTGCAGGGGGGATGGGGTAGATGACCGCATCCGGATTCGAACGAATGGAGAAACGGGACATGCACACGAAGCTCGTCAGGACGGCACTCGTCGGGGCGGCCTTGGCCGTGGGGGTGCCGGCGGCACTGACGGTCGGTGCCACGGTGGCCGGAGCACACACCCCGAAGCCGCCCAAACTCCCCAACAGCGCGGTCGCCGGGTTCGAGAACTCCACGCCCGGGTCGCCCGCTTCGGTGTCGACCACCCTGGTCGTCCCCGCCGCCACCTGCTCGAGTGCGTCCTCCGGGCTGAACTCCGGCGTCACCATCTGGGACTCGCCATCGCCGCCGGTGTCGAGTGTCGCCCAGTCCCCGGCCGGAGCCGAGCTCCAGATCCAGTGCCTCAAGGGCTCCTTGATCGAGTTCGTGTCCGCCTCTGCCGGCCTCGCCTCGTTCCGGTTCCCGGTCAACGCGGGTGACTCGGTGAACCTGTCCGCGTCCCAGAGCGGCGGCACGGCGACGGCGTCGGCCACCGACACGACCACGGCGACGACGGAGTCGGCTTCCTCGGCGGCGTCGGGGACCCCCGCACTCGAGGTGCTCGGCGCCACGAACGGGGGAACCACGCTGCCGGTGATCATCGGAGGCTCGATCGGGTTTTCCGCCGCCAGTTTCGACGGCACGACCCTCAGCGACGCAGCGGTGCCGATCAACATGGTCCGGAAGAACACCACGGTGCTGACCACCTCGGCGTCCTCGTCCGGGGCGTTCACCATCACCCAGCCCTAGCCCGGGCCGGGACCGACCCCGGGACAGCCTCTCGACCCTCGGCTGTCCCGGGGTCCCGGTCCAACGGGCCCGGACCAGCGGGTGACCTACCGCCGCCCACCGCCCGTGTCCGGTGGGTCGGCGACGGCATCGGCGGCCAACAGCTCCCGTACCCGGGGGATGACCCGTGTGCCGTACAGCTCGATGCTGCGCAGGAGGAGCTCGTGGGGGAGTTGGCCGGCGCTGTACTTCATGTCGAAGCGTGACAGCTGCAGAGCCCGGACCGTGGCGGCGATCTTGGTGGCCACGGTCTCGGGCGATCCGACGTAGAGCGATCCGTCCGGTCCGGACTGGAGGTCGAACTCCGATCGTCCCATGGGTCCCCAGCCCCGCTCGGCTCCGATCCGGTCGCGCATGCGCTTCATGTGGGGCCACAGCTGCTCGCGGGCGAGCTCGTCGGTCTCGGCGACATGCCCGGGGGAGTGCACCCCGACCGGCATCCGGGGGAGTTCGAACTCCTCGAGGGCCCGGTGGTAGAGCTCGACCAGGGGAACGAACCGGGTGCTCTCCCCGCCGATGATGGCGATCATCAGCGGGAGCCCGTAGCGGGCGGCCCGGACCACCGACCCGGGGCTGCCACCCACGCCGATCCACGTGGTGAGGGAGCCGGACGCCGTGCGGGGGTAGACCTGCTGGTCCCCGAGCCCGGCCCGGGTGCGACCCGACCACGTGACCGGACGCTCGGCGAGGAGGCGGACGAAGAGGTCGACCTTCTCCTCGAACAGCTCCTCGTACTGGGTGAGCTCGTAGCCGAAGAGGGGGAACGACTCGGTGAACGATCCCCGACCGAGGATCACCTCGGCCCGTCCCGAGGAGAGCGCGTCGAGGGTGGCGAACCTCTGGAACACCCGTACCGGGTCGTCGGAACTCAGGACGGTGACGGCGGAGCCGAGTCGGATCCGTCCTGTCCGGCCGGCGATGGTAGCCAGGACCATCTCGGGAGACGCCACGGCGAAGTCGGCCCGGTGGTGCTCGCCGACGCCGATGACGTCGACACCGACCGAGTCGGCCAGCACGGCCTCGTCCACCACGTTGCGGATCACCTCGGGCTCCGACAGTGGACGGCCGTCCCCGTCGACGGTCACGTCGCCGAAGGTGTCGATGCCGAGTTCGAGTTCGTGCTGCATGGCGGGCTCCCGTCGGTGCCGGTCGACGTTCCGGCCCCGACAGCGTACGGGTGCGACCGATTCCCTCGGACCGGCGACGTCACATACGGGAAGGGACCTCCGGAGCGCCCCTGTGACCGGTTCCGGTCAGCGGCCGGGGTCGAACGGCCGGAGCGTGAACCGGTGACCGGCCAGGGTCCCGGGGACGAGTCGGACGACCAGGTCGGCGGACCGGCCATCGGCATCGCCGGCCGCCGAAGCGGCGGGTGCCACCTGGGCCCGGGCCTGCATCTGGACCATCCAGCCGGTGGCCGAGGAGTCGTCGATGCGGTCGACGGCGAATGCCACCACCGAGTCCTGCACGGCGGCCGCAGGCATCCCCAGAGCACCGAGGCTGATCGCCACCGACGCATCGTCGACCACGTAGCGGACCGGCAGGATCATCGGGAGGGCGCGGACCGACAGCGCCAGGCGTCCCACGCTGGACTGCGACAGCAGCCCCCAGCACGCCGCCGGCCCGAGGGCGGCCTCGGAACCCTCCATGGGAGCACCGTACGAATTCGGGGAAGGCCGTTCTAGGGCCGAACGTCCCAACTGCGCCGGCGGAGGCGGGAAGGTGCACGGCGACGTCGTGCCGTCAGCCGGGCCCGGCACCGTTCCGTGAGGACGGCGGGGGTGGTGGCGGTAGGCGTCGGCCGAACTGTTGGAGCCGGAAGGCGGCCGACCGGACCTCGCGTACGATGCGGTCCAGGCCCTCGGTGACGCCGAGCAGGGTCGTGACCAGCGCCCGATCGGACTGGCGGGCGGCGGCCGCTCCGGTCACCGTGAGCCCGCCGGCGAAGACGTGCCGCACCACCTCGTCGAGGCCGCCCACCACGTCGTCGATCTCGTGATCGAGGTAGATGACGTGGCCCGCGGGGACCTCGGACGCGGCGGCCCCGACGTGCTGGGCCAACACGACCACCCCGGTGCCCCGGCTGAGCGGGAGCTTCCCGAGGAGGATCTCGAGGGACGTGGTGGAGCCGTCGGCCAGGACGCCGTCGACCAGGAGCGCCGGCACGGCGGCCCTGGTCGACGACCCCGGGGGCGTCGGGGTCGACGAGCGGGACCAGCCCCGGCAGCAGGTGGCGCAGGGGCATGCCCGCCAGCCCGTCGGGACCGTGGCCGAAGAGCCGCTCGGCGGCCCGTCCGGCGCGCACCACGGTGCCCTGGTCGTCGACCACCAGGATCGCGAGGGGCGCCCGGTCCAGGAGGAATTGCGCGAACACGTCGCCCAGCCGCTCCGACTGCTCGGGGTAGAACGCCGGCACGGCCAGCCCCTGGTCCGAGGTCCACCCGTGCCGACCCCCGGGTGGCGGCCAGTTCCGGGACCTGACCAGCGACAGGGTCACGGTGGCGCCGATGCAGGCGCAGGCGTCGTCGAATCGGGACGAGATGAGTACGTCGAACCACCGGGGCTCGTCGGGTCGGTGACAGGGCAGGGCGACCTGCACGGGTGCGGGGAGGTCACCGGCCAGTGCCGTGCCGATGGCGGATGCCACGGCGCGGGCGAACGGGTCATCGGGCACGGTGGCGCACATGTCGAGGTAGGAGACGCCGACTCCGATCCGTTCCGGGTCGGCATCGTTCTCGGCTCCGAACGCGGTCCAGGCGTCGTTGACGGCCACGATCACCCCGGAACGGTCGAGGAGAGCGACCTCGACCGCGGTGGTCGTCGACCCGTCCCGGCCGGTGGCCGTGCCCGAGGACCTCGCCGCCACCATCAGACGTGCTCCGGTCCGGTCATCCACGACCTCCCCGCTATCGCCGCCGGGCCGGCGGACGGAACGCACTGCCCCACCGACCGTACTGCCCCCCTGTACCTCGGACAACCAACCGGGCAGCGTCCGGACGGGCCCGGATGTTGCTGCTCAGGAGTGTCGGCGGAGGTGGGAGACGAGGTCCTCGGAGCGGCGCCCGGCTCCGGCGGTGGCGGTGACGTCCCGGGGCCCCACCGGCGTCCCGCAGCCGGTGCACACCAGCACCAGGGGGCCCGAACATCCGCACGCCGTGTGGGTCACCCGGATCGGCGGGCCGGCGGGTGCCGCGTGCGCATCCCCCCATTGGCGCATGGCCGTCAGCACCGGCCACAGGTCCCGTCCCTTGTCCGTCAGGCGGTAGTCCACCCGGGGCGGATGGTCGGAGTAGGGGACACGGACAAGTACGCCGGCGTCGACGAGTTTGGCCAGTCGCTGCTGGAGGATGTTGCGCGAGATCCCCAGTCGGCGTTGGAAGTCCTCGAAGCGTGTCACCCCGAGGAACGCGTCCCGGACGATCAGCATGCTCCACCACTCGCCGACCACTTCGAGGCACTGGGCCACCGAGCAGTCCATGTCGGCGAAGCTCTTGCGTTCCATGCCCCCAGTGTAGAGGGTTGCATCATGCAACGCAATCCAGTAGGGTACGTTGTGTGAAAGAACTGACTAGACAGGCGCCGGCGCAACCGGCGATTCGGCCCCAGGCCGTCGACCGCGCCGTCCGGCGTCGGATGCGGACCGTCTTCGTGGTGACGGCGCTCGGCGCCTTCATGGCCTCCCTCGACCTCTCGATCGTCAATGTGGCCTTCCCGGCGCTCGAGCGCACCTTCCGGGGTGAGTCCACGGCGTCGCTGGCGTGGGTCATCACCGGATACTCCATCGTGTTCGGCGCGCTGCTCGTCGTGGCCGGGCGCACCGCCGACCGGGTGGGGAGCCGACGGGTGTTCTTCGCCGGACTCGCCGTCTTCTGCCTGGGCTCCGGTCTCGCCGGCCTGGCCCCGACGGTCCCGCTCCTCGTGGCCGGCCGGCTGGTCCAGGGGGTGGGTGCGGCCGCACTCCTGCCCTCGTCGCTCGGCCTGCTCCTCGCCGCCTTCCCTTCGGACAGGCGCTCCCAAGTGGTGGCCCTGTGGGGCGGCATCGGCGCACTGGCCGTCGCCACGGGCCCGTCGCTCGGCGCCGTGCTCATCACCGGCTTCGGCTGGCGGTCCGCCTTCTTCGTCAACCTGCCCATCGGGCTCGTCGCCTGGTGGGTCGGCCGCTCCGTGCTCCCCTCGATCCGAGGCGATGCGTCGGCCTCGTCGCCCGACTATCCCGGCGTGGTCCTGCTCACCGTCGGCCTGGCCGCCCTCGTGCTCGGGATCTCGGAAGGACCGGACTGGGGCTGGTCCAGTGCCGGGGTCGTGGGCGCATTCGTCGCCTTCCTGGTGCTGGCCGCCGCCTTCCTCCGCCGCTCGTCCCGCCATCCCCAGCCCGTGCTGGACCTGACGCTGTTCCGGTCCCGCTCCTTCAGTGTGGCGAACACCGCCGCCGTGCTGTACTCCATGGGCTTCTTCGCCATGCTGCTCGGCAACATCCTCTTCCTCACCTCGGTGTGGCACTACTCGATCCTGCGCGCCGGTCTGGCCGTGACCCCGGGACCCCTGGTCGTCGCCGTGGTGGCCGGGCCCGCCGGCAAGCTGGCCGGCCGATGCGGCTTCCGACGGGTGCTCCTCACGGGATTCGTCGTCTTCACGGCCGGCCTGGCCTGGTACGCCACCCACGTCGGCCTGCACGCCCGGTACCTCGAGATCTGGCTGCCTGGCACCCTCATCGTGGGGCTGGGCATCGGCCTGACCTTCCCGGTGCTCAGCGCCGCAGCCGTGTCCAGCCTCCACGTCCAGCGGTTCGCCGTGGGTAGCGCCGTCAACCAGACGGCTCGCCAGGTGGGCGGCGCGCTGGGGATCGCCGTGCTGGTCGTGATCCTCGGCACGCCGTCGGGCGCCTCGGAGGCCCTCGCCCACTTCCACCATCTGTGGTGGTTCGCAGCGGGCATGGCCGCCTCGTCGGGCCTGGTGTGCTGCCTCCTCGGTCCACCGGGTTCGGTGCAGGTGGCCACGGACGGGCCCGAGGGCGGTGCCGGTGTCGACGACACCGGGCCGGCCGAGCTGCCCGGGACGCCGGCATGACGGCCACCGATCCGACGGCAACCGCTACCGGCCCGGCCGGTTGGGGGCCGCCCAGGACCCGATCGGTCATCTGGTACGACCCGTTGCCGACCGCTGCCGTCGCGGCAGCGACGGGTGGACTCGAGTTCCTGTCCGGCCTGCGGGACGGAAGCGTGGCGCCGCCGCCCATCGCCTCGTTGCTCGGCATGCGCATCCGTGACGTCGAGCGGGGCCGCGTCGTGTTCGACTACGAGCCCGACGACTCCGTCTACAACCCGATCGGAATGGTCCACGGTGGGATCGTGTGCACGCTGGCCGACACGGTGATCGGCTGTGCCGTGCACTCGATGCTCGACGCCGGGGTCGGGTACACGTCGATCGACCTCCAGGTGGGCTACCTCCGGCCGCTCACGGTGACCAGTGGTCCGGTGGTGGCTACGGGCATCGTCGTCAAGCCCGGACGCCGGGTCGCCTTCGGCCGGGCCGAGGTCGTGGACGGTGCGGGCAGGACCGTCGCCGAGGCGACGGGATCGTGCCTGGTGATCGACGGGCGTTCCCCGGCCCCGTCCTGACGGCACGCAGGACCGCGGGCACCAGGGGCGACGGGCGGGGTGTCGAGCGGGCCCGGTGCTCGGGTCCCGGCGGACGCCGGCGACTCCACGACACGGCGCAGCGGGCGCACAGCCCGCCCACAGCACCGCCCCCCACCATGTCGGCATGACCACGACCCTGCAGTCGCCGCCAACCACGCCATCGATCCGGGCGGAGCTCCTGGTGCCGCCCGGCGATCCGCAGCCCCCGACCGGCACCCCGTCTCCGGACGGGGGTCGCCGGTCCCAACCCCGATGGGTGCTCCCCGCCTTGATCGCACTGCTGGTGGCGACGGCCGCCGCCTATCTGTGGGACCTGAGCGCATCGGGCTACGCCAACAGCTTCTACGCGGCGGCCGTCCAGGCGGGCACCAAGAGCTGGAAGGCGTTCTTCTTCGGCTCGATCGACTCCTCCAACTTCATCACCGTCGACAAGTCGCCGGGTTCGTTGTGGGTCATGGAGCTCTCGGGCCGGCTGTTCGGGTTCTCGAGTTGGAGCATGCTCGTACCCCAGGTGCTCGAGGGCGTGGCCGCCGTCGGCCTTGTGTACGCCGCCGTCAAGCGGTGGTTCGGCGCACCCGCCGGGCTCCTGGCCGGCGCCGTCCTCGCCTGCACGCCGGTGGCGGCCCTCATGTTCCGGTTCAACAACCCGGATGCCCTGATGGTGCTCCTGCTCGTGGCGGCGGCCTACACGCTGATCCGCGCCCTCGAACGGGCGGGCACGAAGTGGATCGTGGCCACCGGTGCGCTCATCGGCTTCGCCTTCCTGGCCAAGATGCTGCAGGCCTTCACCGTGCTCCCCGCGTTCGTCGGTGTGTACCTGCTGGCTGCCCCGACCGGCCTGCGGCGCCGGATCGGGCAGCTGGCCCTTCTGGGCGGCTCCGTCGCCCTCGCCGCCGGGTGGTGGGTGGCGGCCGTCGCCCTCTGGCCCGTCTCGTCGCGACCGATGATCGACGGGTCACCCGACAACAGCATCCTCAACCTCATCTTCGGGTACAACGGCCTCCAGCGACTGTCCGGCGGGACCGGCGCCGGTGGCGGGTTCAGCGGACCGGCCGGGATGTTCCGCCTGTTCGACGACCTGATGGGTGGACAGGCCTCATGGCTGCTGCCGGCGGCGCTGCTCGCCCTGGCGGCGGGGCTCGTGGCGCGGGGCAGGGCCCCCCGGACCGACCGCAGGCGGGCCGCCGTCCTCCTGTGGGGCGGGTGGCTGGTCGTCACCGGCGCCGTGTTCAGCCTCAGCGGTGGGGTGATCCACACGTACTACACGGTGGCCCTGGCGCCGGCGATCGCCGCGCTGGTGGGCATGGGTGGTGCCCTGTTCTGGCAGCACCGCGACCGGTTCGCCGCGCGGGTGACCGGTGCGGTCGCCGTCGTGGGGACCTCGGTGTGGGCGTTCGAGCTCCTCGGCCGGACTCCCTCCTATGTACCGTGGCTGCGTTGGGCCATCGTGGTGGCCGGGATCATCTCGGCGGGGGCACTGGTGGCGGCCCCGGCGCTGTCCCGTGCGGCGGACCGGCTCACCGCCGTCGGCATCGGCCTCGGGCTGGCCGCCGCCCTCAGCGGCCCCCTCGCCTACACGGCCACGACCGTCTCCACCCCGCACACGGGATCCATCCCCTCGTCCGGCCCGACGACCACCGCCTCCAGCGCCGGCGGTGGCCCGGGTGGGGCGACGGGCGGCCTTCCCGGCGCCGGTGGGCCCCCGTCCGGTGGTGCCGGGCAGCGGCCGTCGGGCGCCTCGTCGGGCCCGGCATCCGCCACCGGTCGCGCCCTGCCGTCCGGGGCCGCCGCCGGAGGCGGTGCACCCGGAGGCGTGCCCGGCAACGGTTCCGCCACCGGCGCCCACCACGCCTTCGGGGGCGCACCGACCGGGGTGGGCGGGGGCGCCGCCGTTGGGACGGGCGGTGCCACCACCAGTGCAGCGCTCGCCTCGGCTCTGAGGGCACACGCCTCCTCGTACCGTTGGGTCGCCGCCACCTTCGGCTCGCAGTCGGCCGCGTCCCTCGAGCTCGCCACGGGCGAGCCGGTGATGGCCATCGGCGGCTTCAACGGCCAGGGTGGCGACATCTCCCTCGCCACCTTCCAGGCCTACGTGGCCAAGGGCGAGATCCACTACCTCATCGCCTCCGGTGGCCTCGGGGGCGGCCCGGGCGGGGGCACGTCGAACAGCGACGCCGCCATCACTCGCTGGGTCGAGGTCCACTTCGCCCGCACCACGATCGGGGGTCAGACCGTGTACGAGCTGACCAACCCGGAATGACCGGCCCGGCCACCGGGGCCCGCCGGGCGCTCGACGCCCACCGGCACACCGCCCTGCGGCTGGTGCGCTACTCGGCCGTGTCGGTGGTGGCCACGACCACCAGCCAGGTCACGCTCGGCGTACTAGTCGGCGTGGTGGGCACCCCGGCCATGTGGGCGAACGTGATGGCCACGGCCGTGGGCACGGTGCCGTCGTTCGAGCTGAACTGCCGCTGGGTGTGGGGGGCCGACGGGCGTCGTTCCGTGCTCCGGCAGGTCGTGCCGTTCTGCGCACTCTCGGCCACCGGTCTGGTGGTCTCCACGGCGGCCGTGGGCCTGGCGTCGGCACGGACCCTCACGTGGGGGCACTGGGCGCACACGGCCTCCGTGCTCCTGGCCAACGTGGCCGCCTACGGCTCGCTGTGGGTGGCCCAGTACGTGCTGCTGGACCGGGTCCTGTTCCGCTCGGCTCCGGTGCCCGGCCGGCCGGGGTCGCCGACGGTGGGGTGGTCGTCCCGACCGCGGTGAGCGGGCCCGACCCGCTCGAGGATCTCCTCGGTCCCGAGGACGTGCCGCTCCTGGTGGGGGCGGTCAGCGGGCCGACCCCGCCCGACGGGCGACACCGGCCGGATCGAGGATGACGATTCGGCCCCGGTTCAGCTCGACCAGCCCCTCGTCGCTCGCCAGGTTGAGGATGCGGTTGACGGTCTGACGGGTCGTGCCCGCCATGGAGGCGATGTCGTCCTGGGTCAGCGGGATGGACTGGGTGGAGTGCCCGGCATAGATGTCGGCCAGGTACGCCAGGCGGCGCATGACCCGTGTGGTCGCCGGAAGGTGCAGCGCGTCGAGCAGGGCCTGGGAGGTCGAGCGCAGCCGGGCCTCGAGCATCTTGGCCACGACCATCGACGCGCCGGGGTGCTCCTCCCACAGCGAGCGGAACTCGTCACGGGTGAGCCGCAGGGTCTCCACCCGCTCGAGGGCCACGACCGTGGCGGAGCGAACGGCCCCGTCGTTGATCAGGGCCTGCTCACCGAAGGAATTGCCAGGGCGCATGACGTCGACCGTGATCACGTCGCCGACCGGGCCGTTGACCCGGATGGCCACCGTGCCGCTGGCGATCAGGTGGACACTGTCCCCCGCCTCACCCTGATGACAGATGAACGCCCCCCTGGGATAGCGCTGCCGGTGGCACCGGGACAGGACGGCCTGGCGATCCACGTCCGACAACGAGTCCAAGAGCTGCCACTTCACCGCCGATCCTCCCGCGCCCGAGGCGACCGTGGGGTCACCCGTGGCCGCGATCCTATAACAGCCCGCCGTAGTGAAACCCCTGTTCACGCCCATAGCGGCGCCGACGAGCCGCCCGATGAACGTCGCCCCGGTGACAGTCCCGGTGTCGCCGGGGCGACAGACACGAGGGACGGCGACCCGCACACTGGGGAGACACGGACGACACGAGGCGGTGATTGCAATGGTGTACTTCGAGATGGTGCTGTTGGTGGTGGTGGCGATGGTGAGCCTGGTGATCCTGGCGCTGGTGGCGTCATCGGGCCCCGTGTCGCACCTACGTGCCGACCACCCGAAGGGCGGGCGCAGGGTCCAGCCGCCGGCCCGACCCTGGTCGCACACCTCGACCGGCACACCCTCGCGGTACGCCGCCCCGCGGCGGGGCAGGGCGGCCCCCTGTGGCCACGCCGGCGCCGACTGGTCCCCGTACATGGACAGGCCCGAGCACCGGGCCACGAGCCTCGAACTCGAGCGGTGAACCTGGCCGACTGATCTCCCCCCGACGACGTGTGGCGCATTCCCCCGGGCCGCCGCGTGTCGTCGGACCCCTCCTCGGCCGACGACCTCGGCCGGGGATCCACGAAGGCTCGCATCCATCGACAGTTGCATCCCATCGACCGAGGGCAGGACGGAAGCCATGACATTGCAGGCAACGAGGATCGAGGACGACGACTTCGGCGGGACCCTCCCTGCGACGACGTCCACCGCCGAGGCGGAGGCGGTGGACGTCGAGCAGCGGAGCATGACCGTCCGGGACGTGCTCCGGCTGCTCGAGGCCAATCGACGGTTGCAGGGCACGTTGGCCACCAATGCAGCGCTGTGCGAGGCGACACTGGTCCAGCTGCTCGGCGGGGCCGATCCCGGTGCGGTGCTGGACGGGGTCGACGTGGCCCGGGCCCGGCTGGACCTGGCCCAGTCGATGGCCGAGTTCGAACGGGCCCGCCACCAGACGCGGGGCACGTTCATCTCGGCGCAGTTCGAGCACGGGATGAACATGAAGGAGATCAGTCGACGGTGGGCGATCTCGCGCCAGCTGGCCCACCGCTTCTTCAAAGAGGCCCGCCGGGACTCCTGAGTCCACCGCGTTCCCGGGTGATCGCTCCCGGGTGGTGACGCGGAGGTGGCGCACCCGGTGGTGGGTCCCGGTGTGCCCTCAGGAGGGCGAGCCGCCCAGTGCGTCCAGCCGGGTCTGGACGGCGGCGAGCACGGGCGTGTCGTGTCCCTCGGTGCACCGCCCGAACCAGTCGGCCAGGATCCGGCGGCCCTGCTCGCCCCGGCCGACCTGCTGGAGCAGTCCGGCATAGCCTGCGGCGGCCCGGGCCCCGTGCACCGGCAGGCCCATCCCCTCGGCCAGCTCCATCGACCGGAGCCACGCCTCGGCCGCCTGCGACCACGGATGGTCCGGATCGGCCAGGTCGTGCTCGTCCCCGGACGCGGCCTCGTCGAAGCGGAGCTCGGCCAGCTGGCGTTGCAGTGCCGCGTCCCACCACGGCTGGCCGGTCTCGGCCGACAGGGACAGCGCAGTCCCGAGCAGTCCGGCGGTCATGTCACGGTCACCGGCGGCGCGGGACGCCTCGGCCACACGGCCGAGCACGTTGGTGGCGCCACCCAGGCTGCCCGTCCCCCCGGCGGCGAACCCGGCCTGGAGCACGTCGTCCAGAGCGGCGCGGTCGCCCTGGGCCACCACCCGTTCGGCCGCCTCCCAGACTCCGCCGATGCCGGCCCAGAAGGCGAAGCCCTGCTCCTCGGCCAACCAGCGGGCCTGTTCGGCGTAGCGGAGGGTCTCGGCCGACTCGCCACGCTCACAGTGACCGGTGGCGAGGAAGGTGAGGGCGTACACCCGGTTGAACGGCTGACCGATGGCATCGGCCAGGTCGACGGCGGCCACCAGGTGGGCGAGTCCGCTGTCGAGCTGGCCCAGCAGGAGATGGCTCCAGCCGGCGAACACGTGGGCGGCGACGCCCTGGTCGGTCCCGAAGCGGCGTCCGAGTACGCGGTGGCGCTCCGGGTGGTAGGAGGCCAACGCCCGGGTGGCCAGTTCCAGGGACTCGGCCGGGCGCCCCTGCCAGCTCCGGGCCAGGCTCAGCTGGACCCGTCCCAGCACGGCGAGGAGGTCGTCGTCGTGCGCGCCGGCGATGGCCAGGACCCGCTCGGCGAGTTCGGCACCGAGGGCGATCTCCCCCCGGTTGATGTAGAAGATCGACAGGCCGCCGAGCGTGTGGCCGACCCGCTCGTCGTTGCCGAGCAGCTCACACAGCTCGCGGGCACGTTCGTAGGCGGCGGCGAGCTCGGGATCGGCGTAGCTGCGGGTGGCGAGGGCGGAGCCCAGCGAGAGCTGCATCTCCACCTCGAGCTCGCGCCCCAGGACGACGTCGTGGAGCCGGCGGCTGAGGGCGATACCGCTGCGGAGGAAGGCGACGGCCTCGCGGTGGCCCGACCGGTCGGCAGCCATCCGGGCGGCCAGCTGGTAGTGGACGGCCGCCTCGTAGGGGAGGTCGGCCGCCTCGTAGTGGCGCGCCACCACCTCGGGTGCCGTGGACCCGCCCGGTGCGGTCTGGGCGTCCAGCACGCGGGCGACGCGCTCGTGGATGGTGCGCCGGTTCTTCCGCAGGAGCGACTCGTAGGCGGCCTCCTGGATAAGGGCGTGCTTGAACACGTACTCGTCGTCGTGGTCGGGGTCGTACAGGATCAGGCCGCTCGCCACGACCTTGTCGAGGAACCGGGTGAGCAGGGCCGGGTCCATGCCGGACACGGTGGCGAGCAGGTCGAAGGGGAACGAGCGACCGAGGACGGCGGCGAGCTGCGCCACCGACTTGGCCGGCCCGAGGGCGTCGAGGCGGGCGAGGAGCGAGCCTTGCAGGGTCCCGGGGATCTCGAGGTCCATGAGGGGTGAGGCCAGGTTCCAGCGGTCCCCTTCGCGCACCAGCAGCCCCGACTCGAGCACGGTCCGCCCGACCTCCTCGACGTAGAGGGGGATGCCACCGGCGGAGGCGACGATCCGGTCGACGACCTGTGCCGGGAGGCTCGGGCCGCCACCCAACGCCGAGGCCAGCTCGCGCACGTGAGTGTCCTCGAGCGGTTCGAGGGAGATGGTGGCGACCTCCGACGGGTACTCCCAGTCCGGAACGAACTCGGTACGCGAGGTGAGCAGCACGAGCACCGGCACGTCGGCCACCCGACCGAGGAGCCGGTCGACGGCGTCGAGCGTGGTCGGGTCGCACCACTGGAGGTCCTCGAGGCACAGGACCAGTGGGCGCCGACGGCTGAGGGAGACGACCCACGTCACGAGGGCCTCGATGGTGCGGTCGAGCCGGAGCTCGCTGCTGAGGGTCTGTGCCGGGGCGCCCGGGATCCCCAGTAGTCCGGCGATCAGGTCACCGGCGTCGGGGACGGCCACCTCGGCATCCTCGAGCTCCGAACGGAGCTGGTCGAGGCGGCTCGACGTGTCGGTGTCGGCGTGGAACTCCAGTTCGTCCTCGACCAGGTCGATCACTGGACGCAGGACGGACATGCGGGTGTAGGACGAGCACGAGCTCTCCAGCCACAGTGGGTCGTCGGCGGTCACGAGATCGTGCACGTGCACCGCCAGTCGGGACTTGCCCACCCCGGGCTCGCCGGTGAGCAGGACGCCGCACCCCCGTCCGGAGCGGACCCGGTCCCATACGTCGGCGAGCACGGCGAGTTCCGAGGTCCGTCCGACCAGTGGACTGCGCCGGTCGATCGTGTCGCGGCACCCTGGTCCGACCGTCGCGGCGGCCGTGGACCTGGAACGCCTCGATCGGTTCGGGGATCCCCCGCAGCTGCAGCGGACCGAGCGGTGTGGTGTCGAACCGGCCGGCCACGAGGTCCATGGTGGTGGCACTGGCCACCACGGTGCCCGGCTCGGCCGCGGACTGCAGTCGGGCCGAGACGTTGAGGGTCTCGCCCACGGCCATGGTGGCGCGGCGGTCGGCACCGCCCAGCTCGCCGACGACGGCCGGACCGCTGTGCACGCCCACCCGGATGGCGAGGCTCCGGGTCGCCTCTGTGCGGCGCACGGCGTCGACGATGTCCAGCGCGGCGGTCACGGCCTGGGCGGCATCGTCCTCCTGGGCCTGGCGGCCATCCGAAACGGAAGAGGATGCCGTCGCCACTGTAGCCCTCGACGTCGCCGCCCAGGCCGCGGACGATGGTCACGGCCTGGTGCTGGTAGGCCTGGATGAGATCGCTGTACTCCTCGGCGTCGGTGACCGACGAGAGTTCGGTCGAACCGACCAGGTCGCAGAAGACGACGGTCAGGTTGCGTAGCTCGGTGGCGAGAGCGTGGCCGATCGACTCGTCGAGGGCCGCCGCCGACTCCCCGCCGGTGACTGGCTTCCCGCACCCGGGGCAGAAGCGGGCGCTGTCGGGCAGCAGCCCGGCGCAGCCGGCGCAGTTGCGGATCAGCGCCACGGACCGGGGTCCCCGCTGAAGGCACAGCCGCCGGTTGTTCCGCAGGGGCCGGACGGGTCGGGAACGCCGCCGCCGGTACGACCGGGCCCCGGCTGCCCGCCCAGCGCCTTCCCGCTCTGCGCTCCCCCCCCTTGGCGCTGCACCGCTCCGCCTCCAGCCGTGACGCGTCGTCGTCCACGATGGTATCCCCTGCAATTGGGGATCGGCGAGGTCGGCGGCGCCGTCCCGCGGTTCGGCCGGTCAGGCGTGGACGGCGACCGGAGCCCCCGTGGTGCCCGCCGGGCCGGCCAGCTGCTGGAGGTTGCCCCGTTCGAAGACCAGCCCGGCCAGGACGGCTCCGACCACGAAGAAGCCGACGACCACAGGAACGCCGTCGTGTAGCTGTGCAGGGCGGCCGAGGCGAGATTGTCCGGGGTCGGGACCTTCCCCACCAGGTAGGCGGTCGCCGCCCCAGCGGCCAGCGTGTTCAGGAGTGCCGTCCCGATCGAGCCGCCGACCTGCTGGCTGGTGTTGAGGGTGGCGGAGCCCACACCGGCGTCGGCAGGTCGCAGTCCGAGGGTGCCGGTGCTGAACGAGGGAGCCAGGCTGAGCCCGAACCCGAAGCCGAGCAGGACCACATAGGGCAGCACGTGGGTCACGTACGAGCTGTGCAGACCGACACGGTGCAGCATGTACATGGCCAGGGCGTCGAGGCAGAGCCCGATCGGCACGATGATCTTCGGACCGACCTTGGGCAGGAGCACGCGGTTGGACACCTGGGCCATGGTGGCGAGGGCGGCGACCATCGGCAGGAAGGCGAAGCCCGTTCGCACCGGGCTGAAGTGGAGCGTGTCCTGCAGGTAGTAGGTGAGGAACAGGAAGACGCCGAAGATCCCGATGCTGGCGAACAGCATGGCCAGCATCGACCCTCCCCGGGTCCGGTTGCGGACGACCCGGGGAGGAAGCAGGGGGAACCGGACCCGGGTCTCCATCACGGCGAACGACCCAGGATGACGGCGCCGACGAGGAGGAAGCCGATCGTGAAGGGATCGGACCACGACGTCGTTTCCGCGTGGGAGAGGCCGAAGACGACGCAGAACAGCCCCCAGGTCACCAGGAGCAGCCCCGGGGATGTCGAGCGGGTCCTGGTCAGCGGCCCTGTCGTTCTTCAGCCATAGCAGGGCTCCGGTCGTGGCCACGGCGGCGAAGGCCAGGTTGACGAAGAGCGTCCACCGCCACGAGGCGTAGGAGGTGAGGACGCCGCCGAGCAGCAGGCCGATGGCCCCGCCGGTCCCGGCGATGGCCCCGTAGATGGCGAACGCCTTGTTCCGTTCGCCGGGGTGGGTGAACGTGGTGGCCAGGAGGGCGAGCACGGACGGGGCGAGCAGGGCGCCGAAGGCCCCCTGGATGGAGCGGGCCACCACCAGCATGGGGAAGCCGGTGGAGGCCCCACCCAGGGCCGAGGCGACGGCGAAGCCGACCAGGCCGATCAGCAGGGCCCGCTTCCGGCCGAGGATGTCACCGATGCGGCCGCCCAGCAGCAGGAGGCTGCCGAAGGCGAGCGAGTAGGCGGTGACCACCCACTGGCGGTCGGCATTGGAGAAGTGGAGGTCGTGCTGGGCGGTGGGCAGGGCGATGTTGACGATCGTGTTGTCGAGGATCACCATCAGCTGGGCGACGCCGAGCACGGCCAGGATCCACCACCGCCGGGTGTGGTTGTACTCCTTGTCGGTCTTCCGTTCCTCCGGAAGGGTGTCGGTCACGGGGGGCCTCCGTCGGCGTCGGGCACGGAGCGGCGCTTCCCCCCGGACACGACCGCACCAGGTTCAACCGCACTCCGTCGACGGTATTCCCGGCCGACACGCCGGTGGTGGTCCCCGAACCACCGGCCTCCGTCCGGGCCCGGGGTCACACGACGACGGACGCCCTTCCGCTCCCGACGGTGCGGAGGTGGTGCTGCACCTCGCGGTAGGCGCGCCACGGGCTCTGTTCCCGTACGGGATGCGCTGCTCGGCGCAGTAGCCGCGGACCACCGACCGCGCCCGGCGGAGATTGGCCCTGGGCATCGTCGGGAACAGGTGGTGCTCGATCTGGGAGTCCAGTCCACCGAACAGGAAGCCGGTGACCCGCGGCCCGGTCAGGTTGCGCGACGTCAGCACCTGGCGACGCAGGAACCCGAGGTCGGCGTCGCCGTCCGTCGTGGGCATGCCGACGTGGTTGGTGAGGAAGCTGACGCCCAGGTAGAACCCGTAGGCCGCCTGGGTGACGGCGACGAACAGGATGGCCCGCGCGGGCGACAGCACCAGGAACGGGGCCACGAAGAACAGGGCGACGTGGGCGACGAGCAAGTCGCCTCGACGAGCGCCGACCGATCGCGCCGGCGCGCCAGTGGCCGGCCGCGCTCGCCACGTGCAGGTTCGCCGCCTCGAGGAAGAGCAGGGGGACGACGCGTGACCTGCTGCATGCGCGCGAGCCCGGCGACCGATTCTCCCAGCCCACCCGCCTGCTTCGGGGTGTAGACGAGCGCCCCGGCCACCATGTCCGGGTCCTTGCCGTCCTCGTTCGTGTGGACGTGGTGCGCGGTGTGCTTGGACAGCCACCAGCCGAAGCTGATCCCGCTGAACAGGTTGGCCAGCACGAGACCGACGGCGTCGTTCCCCCGCCGACGGGCCAGCACCTGGCGGTGCCCGGCGTCGTGGCCGATGAAGCTGATCTGCGCCATCACGAACGCCACGGCGACGGCGACGGCCACACACCACCACGCTGTGCCGCAGGAGCACCACGACGGCGGCCAGCACGACCAGGGCCCCGGCGAGGGACGGGATGGTCACGGCGTAGTAGTGGCCCCGCCGGCGAAGAGCCCGTCGGCACGAACCGCGTCGGGACAGTTCGGCGAAGTCGTCGCGGGGGGAACCACCGGCCGGCGTGGACGGGGGCGTGCGGGTCGGAGGGGCGGGATTCGGGTCTGCATGCGTCTTTCGGTCAACGAGGTGGCGGTGGGGTGGTGGACGGGAGGCGGAGGCACGTGGAGACGGCAGACGCCACGGCACGTGGGCGCCGACCTGACCGGCCGCCGTCTCGGCCGCCGTGTGCCCGATGCCCGGATCGGCCGGGAGCGGGCACGACGTGGCGCCCGGGTCCGCTCAGCGGGCGAGCGGCTTGGGCCCCGACTCCTTGTCCCTCTTGGCCTGGCGCTTCTCCTTCAGCGTCTTGCCGGACTTCTTGGAGGCGGTCTTGCGGGGAGACTTGTCGGACATGGTCGGCCCCCTTCCCTGGCGCCACGTACTCCGTTCCCGTCCCCCGATCCGACCACGCCGGTCGGGGGCATCCCGAAGCCGGTCTCCCGGACGGTCACGGACCCGCCCACGGCGCCTGGTGGCGTCGTAGGATCGGAGGGGTGGAGCCGTGCCCCACTCCGGTCCGGCGCACCGCAGGTCGACCGCGGACGTCGGCCAGGGAAGGAGCACGATGACCGCACCGCTGCCGGACCGGGCCGAGATCGACGCCACCTGCAAGGTCATCGACGACAATTGCCAGAGCATCTACACCTGGCGCTACGAGCGCACCCGGCCCCAGCTGGTCTCCCTCTACAACAAGGCGGCCCAGTCCCAGTGGGCGAGTGTCACCGACCTCGACTGGTCGATCGGGGTCGACCCCGAGGCGCTGGTCGACCGGGACGCCGCCGGCATCCGGCTCATGCGCGAGGTGACGCGCCTCCCGGGTTCGCCCATCGCCGGTTGGGCGACAAGGAGCTGTCCGCTTCTGGGCCTCGAGATGTTCACGGCCCTGCTCAGCCAGTTCATGCACGGCGAGCAGGGGGCCATGATGACCGCGGCCAAGATCGTCGACACGGTCCCGTGGATCGATGCCAAGTACTACGCCGCCACCCAGACGATGGACGAGGCCCGGCACACCGAGGTGTTCGCCCGGTACATCGACGAGAAGGTGGGCGAGGCCTACCCGATGAACCCGCACCTCGAGGCCCAGATCACCGGGCTGCTCGAGGACAGCCGCTGGGACCTCGCCTACCTCGGGATGCAGATCGTCATCGAGTCGCTGGCCCTCGCCGCGTTCGGCGATATGGCCCGCCGCACCGACGAGCCGCTGCTGAAGAAGCTGCTCCGGTACGTGATGGCCGACGAGGCCCGCCACGTGGCCTTCGGGATCCTGTCGCTCGGCGAGTACTACCAGGACCTGTCGTCGGCCGAGCTCAGGGACCGCCAGGACTTCCTGATCGAGCACACCGTCCACGCCCGGGCCCGGTCGACCACCCCCGAGGTCTGGGAGCGCATGGGTGTGCGTGTCGAGGACGTGGTGCCGTTCATCGTCGAGGCGGCGGCCTCGATGGAGTCCTCGCCCACCCAGCAGTTCCAGAACGGGTTCTTCGCCAAGTTGGTCCCGAACGTCCGTCGGCTGGGCCTGCTCGACGCCAACGACGGGTACCTGCGGCGGGCGTGGGGTGAGGCCGGCCTCCTCCAGTACGAGTTCGCCGACGACACGCTGGCGGACTACGAGGCCTACGACGCGGTGGCGGCCGACCGGGAGGGTGGGGAGGCCTGAGTCCCATCGTCCCGCCCGTGACGCACCAGTGACCGGCACCGCCGTCGCCCTGGGCGCCGTCCTCGTCTACGCCGTCGTCGCCGGAAGGCTCGACCGGTGGTCGATCACCGCGCCGCTCGTGCTGGTGGTGGTCGGCGCCGTCCTGGGTGACAGCGCATTCGGGGTCCTGCACGTGACCGCCGACGCCGAGTCGGTCAAGGTGGTGGCCGAGCTGACGCTCGCCCTGCTGCTGTTCGCCGACGCGTCCACCATCCGACTGCGCGATGCCGAGGAGGACCTGAGCCTGCCCGGCCGCCTGCTCGGCATCGGCTTGCCGCTGACCATCGCTCTCGGTGCGGTCACAGCCCACCTGCTGTTCGCCGTGTCGTGGGCGAAGGCGGCGCTGATCGGCTCGCTGCTCGCACCGACCGATGCCGCCCTCGGGCTGGCTGTCGTGACCAACCAGGCCGTGCCGGCCCGGATCCGCCGGGCGCTCACCATCGAGAGCGGGCTGAACGACGGGATCGCCACGCCGTTCGTGGTCTTCTTCCTCGCCGTGGCCGCCGCCGAGGCCGACCATCAGCGCTGGGTGGTGACCAGCATCAAGGAGCTGGGTCTGGCCGTTCTCTTCGGTGTGGCCCTCGGTTGGCTCGTCGGGACGATGGCGTCCCGGGCCCGGCGGGCGGGATGGACCACGCCGCTGTCGGAGTCGCTCGTGGTGCTGGTGACCGCGCTCATCGCCTACGAGGGGGCGGTGGCGATCGGGGCCAACGGCTTCGTGTCGGCGTTCGTGGCCGGCTCGGTGTTCGGTACCGCCGCCCGCCAGGAGCTGGCGCCGGCGACCGAGCTGACCGAGGAGGTCGGGCTGTTCGCCTCGTTCGCGGTGTGGGTGATCTTCGGGGCCGTCTTCGTCGGCCCCACGCTGCAGGCCGGTTTCCAGGCGAGGCCCGTCCTCTATGCCGTGCTCGAGTCGACGGTGGTGCGGATGGGCCCGGTGGCGCTGTCCCTGGTGCGCACCGGGCTGCGCAGCGACACGGTGGCCTTCATCGGGTGGTTCGGACCGCGGGCACTGGCCTCGGTGGTATTCACCCTGCTCGTGTACCGAGGAGCTGCACGGGAGCGTGGACGCCACCGCCCTCGGACGGATCGCCACGTGGACGATCCTCCTGTCGGTGGTGGCCCACGGGCTGTCGTCGGGACCACTCGCCGGCCGCTACGCCGGACGGCTGGCCGCGCCCCGGCCGGGCTGCCCGAGATGGAGGACGCCCCCGAGCACCGGACCCGCCGCCGGACGCTGCACGACCGGCCGCCGGCGTCACCGACGCGCCACACGGACGGCACCACCACCCCTGAGGGGTGAGCGGGTGCCGGCGGACTCAGCCGGAGGCCGGTCCCTCGGTGGCCGGCTCCAGGAACTGGTGGGCCAGGGCTTCGAGGGCGATGGCGTAGAGCGACCACTGCCGCTCCTCACCCCCCGGCCCGGTCGGACGCATGACGGACACGATCTGGCCTGCGGTCCGCTGGCGCAATGTGCTCCCCTCGGTCAGCGCGTTCACCGCAGCCACGAACAGGGCGAGGTCGAAGGGCGGGCGCACCCGGTGGCCGAGCAGGTCGACGAGGGCTCCGAGCGTCTCGTTCCAGAACGCCGTCGTCGACCGGTAGCCCTCGTCGAGCGCCACCCGGATCCGCTGTCGCTGCTCGACGTCGGTGCTCGAGTTGGCCAGAGCGATCACGTTGATCCAGAGCGTCCAGCTCGTCGATTCGTCGATGGCTGCGGCGTGGGCGTTGCCCCCGACCCGGCACACCTCGCTGAGGGCCCGGGCCCGCGCCGACGCCGTCGACAGGTCCAGGCCGGCCAGTGCCCCGGCGATCGCCTCCACGGTGGAGCCGATCTCGGGCCGGGCGTCGTCCTGGGCGATCGCCACGAGTACATCGGTCTGGAACTCGGCCTGGTTCTCCCACACCCGCCGGATCACCGACGTGTTGGTGATCCGGTCGCCGGTGCGTTGCTGCACCCGGTCGAAGACCCGCTTGAAGGTGAGGTTGCTGGACTCGTCTCGAGCCCTTCGTCGGCCAGGATGGCGCGTCCCTCCTCGAGCAGGGTCCGTCGCAGGTCGTCGTGGGTCCGCCGTTCGCGGGGCATCGGGGCCATTCTGCACCCGCTGTGGGCAGGAAGCGCCGGGGACGGCCCCCGGTGGTGTCGTCCGCCGGGGGCGTCGCTCCCGGGCGCAGGTGTAGCGTCGCCCGGGTGCACGATCGGTTGAGCCCGCTGGACTCGTCGTTCCTGGCCATCGAGGACGGCGTGAGCCACATGCACATCGCGTCCATCGGGATCTTCGAGGGGCCGGCCCCGCGCTACGACGACTTCGTGGACATGATCGCCGGCAAGCTCCATCACGTTCCCCGCTACCGCCAGGTGGTCGAGCGGGTACCCGCCGACCTCGGCCGGCCGGTGTGGGTCGACGACCCGCACTTCAACATCGGCTACCACGTGCGTCACACCGCCCTGCCCGACCCCGGGGGCGACGACGAGCTGCGCCGCCTGGTGGGCCGGGTCATGTCCCAGCAGCTCGACCGGTCCAAGCCGCTGTGGGAGATCTGGATGGTCGACGGCCTGGAGGGTGGCCGGTGGGCGATGGCGTCCAAGACCCACCACTGCATGGTCGACGGTGTGTCCGGCACCGAGCTGCTCTCGGTGATCATGGACGTGACCCCCGAGGTCTCGCCACCCGAGCCTTTGGTGTGGGACCCGCAGCCCCGACCGAGCTCGCTCGGCCTGGCCGTGGGCACGGTGGCCGACATGGCGAGGAGCCCCTACGAGCAGATCCGGGCGGCGCGCTCGGCCCTCCGGGTCCCGCGCCGGGCGGCGGGCCAGGCGCTCGCCGTGGGTCGGGGGATGACGTCCATGCTGGGCATGGTCCGCCCGACACCGGCCTCGTCGCTCAACGGACCCATCGGACCGCATCGGCACTGGTCCTGGGCGTGCACGTCGGTGGAGGACGTCCGTTCCGTCCGCAAGGAGCACGGGGGCACGTTCAACGACGTGGTGCTGTCGTGCATCACCGCCGGCTTCCGTGAGCTGTTGTTGTCCCGGGGCGAGTCGGCCGATCGCGTGGTGCGGACCATGGTCCCGGTGTCGGTCCGGCCCCGCCACGCCGGACGGGGTCGCCGTGGGCGACGGGGTGCTGGCCAACAAGGTGTCGGCCATGTTCGCCGAACTGCCGGTCTACGAGGCCGTCCCGCTCGAGCGGCTGCGGATCGTCGCGAGCAGATGGCCGGGCTGAAGGACAGCCAGGAGGCCCTCGCCGGCGAGGCGCTGACGTCCCTGTCCGGCTTCGCACCGCCGCTCCTGCTCGCCCTCGGCGGGCGTATCGCCACCAAGGGGTCGCAACGCAACCTCAACACGGTGACCACCAACGTGCCCGGCCCGCAGCTCCCGCTCTACGTGCTGGGCCGCCGGATGCTGCAGGCCTTCCCGTTCGTGCCGCTGGGAGCGCAGATGCGGGTGACGGTGGCCATCTTCTCCTACGACGGCCAGGTCAACTACGGGGTGACCGGGGACTACGACGCCGCCCCGGACATCGACGTGCTGTGCCGCGGGGTGGAGAAGGGGCTCGCCGAACTGCTCGTCGCCTCGTAGGGGCGCCGCCCGGGTCGCGGGCCCGTCGCCTCAGGCGGCCATCGAGGCCGGTGCCGGGGTCGGGTAGAGGTGGCGGACCAGCGCCGGCGGGCTGAACGGGGCCCATGTGCCGACGGGCTGGGCCAGGCGGTCGGCCACCACCCACAGGGCCGCCGGGTTGTGGCCGAGACCGCAGTGACTGCCCCGTACCTCGACGTTCTCCCGACGGACGCCGTCCTCCTGGATGCAGGTCTGCCAGGCCACCACACCGTCGGCCTTGGTGTACACGGCGGTGACCGGCACGGCGAGCTGACCCCGGTCCGCGTCGATGTCCGGGAGCTCGGAGTGGGGGACGTGGAGGTGGGCGAAGCGCTCGAAGCTGCGGGCGGCGTGGCTGCCGATGGGCCGGTCGCTGCGGAACGGGCTGCCGAGGGTGACGATCTGGCGGATCAGGCCGGGCTGCTTGTGGCCGAGCCCGCGGGCGAACATGCCCCCGAGGCTCCACCCCACCACGCTGACCGGGCCGCCCGCCGAGGTGGCCAGCCGCTCCAGGAGGGCATCCATGCCGTCCAGGATGTCGGTGGTCGGGCCGAGGTTCCGCCCGAGGCCCCAGCCGTAGACGTGGAAGCCCAGGGTTCCGAGGAAGGTGCGCAGCGGCAGAGTCGAGTGGTCGTCGGCCAGGAAGCCGGGCAGGACCAGGACCGTGTGGCCGTCGCCCTGCGGGGCCCGGCGGAGCAGGGGCGCGCACGCCAAGAAGGTGGCGAATTCGAGCGACGCCCGGGTCGGTTCCGTGTAGAGCAGTCCGCGACGGCGCACCGACCTGGGTGACGTGCTTCATGGTGTGTCCTCCCCCCGGCTGGTGCCTGCGGCAGTCAGGGCCGTGACCAGCGGGTTCCATGCTAGCTCTGGAACGTGTTCTCGCGGCACGCCCTCCCCGCGCTCCCTCAGGACGGCTGGGGTGTCCGGCCACCGGGCCGGAGCACGGCCAGCTGGACGTACCGGGCGATGTCGCTCGGCGACACGATCCCGACGAGCCGTCGGTCCGGGCCGATGACCAGGGCGCGACCGTCGGGCGCCCCCTGGAGTCGCTGCAGGAGGTCCGGGACCGGCTCGTCGGGAGTCGCCGCCGGGACCTCGGCCAGGGGGCAGGCGGTGTCGATCAGCCGTGTGGTGGCACGTAGCTGCGGGGGTACCCGCCGGATCCGGGCCAGGGTGGTCAGGCCCTCGAGCTGCCCGTCGGGCCTGACCAGGGGGAACGTCCCGAACCCGACGTGGTGGAGGCGTTGGTCCACCAGCTCCGCGACTGTGCCGCCCGAGGGGAAGACCACGGGGTCGGGGGTCATCAGGTCGCGGACGTGGACCGTGGCGAGTGACGAGCGCAGGACCACGTCGTTCTTTTCGGCGCGGGCGGCCGACAGCAGGAAGATCCCGAGGAAGACGAACCACAGCCCGAACACGCTCACGGTGAAGAACTCGAGTGCGCCCAGCCCGACCAGCACGTAGCCGAACACCTCGCCGGCGTGGGCGGCGGCGGTCGAGGCCGCCACGCGGTCGCCCGTGTGGTGCCACAGGATCGCCCGCAGGACCCGGCCCCCGTCGAGGGGTGCGGCGGGCACGAGGTTGAACGCACCCAGCAGGAGGTTGACCCAGGCGAGCCAACCCACGGCGCTGCCCACCAGGCCGAGGGTGCCCGCCGTGTCGTGGAGCAGCACCCCGAACACCCCGAAGGCCCCCGCCAGGACCAGGCTCGTGATCGGGCCGACGATGGCGATCCGGAAGTCGGCGGCCGGGGTCAGTGCCTCGCTCTCGAGTTCGGACACACCGCCGAAGAGCCACAGGGTGACGGCGCGGACCCTGATGCCGTTGTGGACGGCCACCACGGTGTGGGAGACCTCGTGGGCGAGGAGGGACGCGAAGAAGAGGACGGCGGCGACCAGGCCGGCGAACCAGTAGACCGCCACGGCATCGTGGGGGTGGTAGCCGGGCAGTACCAGGTCGGCGAGCTCCCAGGCGATGAGCACGAAGATGGCGAAGACCGTCCAGTTCGCCCCGACGGGCACGCCGTCGACGGTGCCTAGCCGGATGTTCTGGTTCATGGTGCGTTCCTCACCCCGGTGTCGCGGCGCACGGGCGCCCCGGGCGGCGCCGATGCCGAGTGTGACCCCGGTGGGGAGTGGGCGCCAGAGCCGAAGGACCCACGGATCCGGGGTCCCGTCGACGCCCCACCCGACGGCACCCGTTCGTCGGGGGTCGGGGATCTGACGGGCGGGGGAGCGGACGGGCGTGGACGTTCGGCCCTACCCGAGGAGTCCGAAGCAGAGGACGCTGGCCCCATGAACCAACATCAGCCCAATGGCGGACGGGTCCCCCAGGTGTTCCTGGCCGTGGCCCTGGGGGCGCTGCTCGTGACCCTCGGGACGGCGGTGCCGTCGGTGGTGTCGGCCCGAGAGGCAGCGGCGGCCGGCCCGGCCGTGTACGGGTCGCCGGCACCACACCTGGGGACCGAGTCGCGCGACCCTTCGCTCCTTGACGACCACCGCCGAAAGGTCGGATCCTGCGGCCACCCTCGGGCCGCGGTGCGGCGGCCCGGTCGGCCCGGTGGCCGCACTGACCAACGTCCTGGACGCCGTGGCCTGCCCCACTCCGACGAACTGTGTGGCGGTCGGCGACTACTACGACCGCGCCGGCGTCCAGCACGTCCTGGCCGAGGCCTGGGACGGGACGGCCTGGTCGGTCGTGCCGAGTCCGAGCCCCGGCACGCTGCAGAACTCGCTCGACGCCGTGTCGTGCCCGTCGGAGACCGACTGCGTCGCCGTCGGTACGACCAGTGACGCCGCCGTCGGCCAGGCGACGCTGGTCGAGTCCTGGGACGGCACCACCTGGTCGGTGGTGCCCAGCCCTGATGCCGACGTCGTCAACGTGCTGCTCGGTGTGTCGTGCTCCGGCCCGGACGCATGCGTCGCCGTCGGCTCCTCCGCCGGGGAGTCCACAACCGACAGGACGCTGGTGGAGTCCTGGGACGGCACCACCTGGTCGATCACCGCCAGCCCGAGCCCCGGCACCGGAGCGACCCTTGTCGGCGTCTCGTGCACCGGCCCCGGGAACTGTTCGGGGGTGGGCAACTCGGAGAACGCCTCGGGGGTCGAGGCGACCCTGGTCGAGTTCTGGAACGGGACGGCGTGGACCGTGGTGGCCAGCCCGAGCCCCGGCAGCGACGACGCGCGCTGAACGGGGTGTCGTGCACCGGCCCGTCGAACTGCACGGCCGTCGGGTTCAGCACCTCCCCGCTCGGCTACCAGCAGACGCTGGTCGAGCTGTGGGCCGGGACGTCCTGGACGGTCACCCCGAGCCAGGACCCCGGCACCGAGACGGACGACCTCCTGGGCGTGTCGTGCACCGACACGGCCGCCTGCATCGCGGTCGGCTACTACTACGGATCCTCCGGCCAGGCCACCCTGGTCGAGACGTGGACGGGCATCGGGGGCGCCCGCCCCGTGAGCCCGAATCCGGGGGTGGACAACTGGCTGACGAGCGTGTCCTGTACCAGTGCGACCCACTGCACCGCGGTCGGTGGGAGCCTCACCGGGACCGACGCAGAGCAGACCCTGATCGAGCAGTGGGACGGCGTCACCTGGTCGTTGGTCGTGAGCCCGGACGTCGACGACCTGATGCCGCCGGCCGTCGCCATGGCGTCCACCGGTGACGGTGACGGATACTGGCTCACCGACTCGTCCGGGGACGTCACCACCCACGGTACGGCGGTCTCCTACGGCTCGATGAGCGGCACCGTGCTGAACGGGCCGGTGACCCACATCGTGGCCGCTCCGGGCGGGCGCGGCTACTGGCTGGTGGCGGCGGACGGCGGGATCTTCACGTTCGGCGACGCCGGGTTCTTCGGGTCCATGGGCGGTCGTACGCTCAACGCCCCGGTGGTCGACCTGGCCCCGACCCCGGGCGGGCGCGGCTACTGGCTGGTGGCGGCGGACGGGGGCGTGTTCGCCTTCGGCGACGCCGCCTTCCACGGCTCCATGGGCGGGATGCACCTCGACCAGCCCGTGGTCGGGGCGGTGGCCGACACCGGCACCGGCGGCTACTGGCTGGTGGCGGCCGACGGCGGGGTCTTCGCCTTCGACGCCCCCTTCCTGGGCTCCATGGGAGGGATCCCGCTCAACCGACCCGTCACCGGGATGGCCGCCGACCCGACGTCTGGCGGCTACTGGCTGGTGGCGACCGACGGTGGGATCTTCGCCTTCGGGGCTCCGTTCCGCGGCTCGATGGGTGCCAGCGCCCTGAACGAGCCCGTCACCGGCATGGCGGCCGACACGGCCACCGGCGGCTACTGGCTGGTGGCGACCGACGGCGGGGTCTTCGCCTTCGACGCACCGTTCTTCGGAGCGGGGTGATGTCCCCGGGGAGCGGGGTCACGTGGGTACCGTCACGGAGGAGGGGCAGAAGGGGGAGACTGTGCCGGTGACCTTCGATCTGCGGCACGTCACCATCCACGGCCACAGCGTCGGCTACCGCATGGCCGGCGACGGGCCGGTGCTCCTGCTGATCCACGGCATCGCCGGGAGCTCGGCGGCGTGGCGCGAGGTCATGCCCACCCTGGCCCAGCGGTTCACGGTGGTCGCCCCCGACCTGATCGGGCACGGGCACTCGGCCAAACCCCTCGGCGACTACTCGCTGGGTGCCTACGCCAGCGGGATGCGGGACCTGCTCGGGGCCCTGGGCATCGCCCGGGCCTCGGTGGTCGGGCAGTCGTTCGGCGGGGGTGTGGCGCTGCAGCTGGCCTACCAGCACCCCGAGTGCTGCGAGCGCCTGGTGCTGGTGGACAGCGGCGGGCTCGGCCGGGAGGTCAGCTGGATGCTCCGGTTCATGACGCTGCCCGGCAGCGAGTTCCTGATGCCGGTCATCTTCCCGTCCTTCGTGCGCGACAAGGGCAACGAGCTCAGCCGCCAGCTCCACGCACGCGGCGTGCGCATGGGTCGGCTCGCCGAGATGTGGAACGCCTACTCGTCGCTGACCGAGTCGGCCAACCGCCATGCCTTCGTACGTACGCTGCGTGCCGTCATCGACCCCGGTGGCCAGACCGTCAGCGCCGACGACCGGCTGTACCTGGCCGCCCAGATGCCCACGCTCATCATCTGGGGCGAGCAGGACACCATCATCCCGGTGGCCCACGCCTATGCCGCACACCAGGCGATCCCGGGCAGCCGGCTCGAGGTGATCGCCGGTGCCGGCCACTTCCCCCACGTGGAGGCCCCGGAGCGCTTCCTCGAGGTACTCATCGACTTCCTCGACACCACGGAGCCGGCGCACTTCGGGGCCGCAGACCTGCAGCACCTGCTGCGCCACCGGGCCCCGCTGGCCCCCGACCCGGACTGACCCGGGGGAGCGACGGGGGAGTCCCTCGACGACGACGTGTCGGTTCCTTGCCAAGATGGGCGTCGACACAGCCACGCCACGACCCGAGGACGGCATGACCGAGGACAGCGCGACCGAGGACAGCGACACCACTGACGGCATACGGCCGACCGACCGGGGCGACGTCTCACCGGACCTCTCCCCCGAGGGCATCGAGCGCTACGTGGTGACCGGCGCCGTCGAGGACGCCAGGGCCGAGCGGCTCCAGGTCGTGCGCGACGTGATCGAGGCAACCGACCCGTCCGACCGGGTGGCGGTGGCCGAGTGGCTGAACGCCGTGATCGCCGGCACCGCCCCCGACGAGCTGCCCGCCCTGCGTCGGGTGCTCCTCAACCAGGACGAGCCCGTCTTCGGTACGCCCCCCATGAGCGCCGAGGACGAGCTGGTCGACGCCTGGCAGTCCGGGGTCTACCCCTACAGGAACCTGATGTCCCGCAAGCAGTACGAGCAGCAGAAGTACCACCTGCAGGTGGAGCTGCTCAAGCTGCAGGCCTGGGTGAAGGAGACCGGCCAGCGCATCGTGATCCTGTTCGAGGGCCGGGACGCGGCGGGCAAGGGTGGGACGATCAAGCGGTTCATGGAGCACCTCAACCCCAGGGGTGCCCGTGTGGTGGCGCTCGAGAAGCCCACCGACGCCGAGCGGGGCCAGTGGTACTTCCAACGTTACGTGCAGCACCTGCCCACCACCGGCGAGATCGTGCTCTTCGACCGGTCCTGGTACAACCGGGCCGGCGTGGAGCGGGTCATGGGGTTCGCCACCGAGGACGAGGTGGCGGAGTTCCTCCGCCAGGTGCCCGAGTTCGAGCGCAACTTGACCCGCAGCGGCGTCCACCTCATCAAATTCTGGTTCTCGGTCAGCCAGGACGAACAGCGGCGACGGTTCCAGGAGCGTGAGCGCCATCCGCTGAAGCAGTGGAAGCTCTCGCCGGTCGACCTGGCGTCGCTCGGGTTGTGGGATGCGTACACCGATGCCAAGAACGCCATGTTCCTGGCCACGGACATCGACGAGTCCCACTGGACGGTCATCAAGTCGAACGACAAGAAGCGGGCCCGGCTCAACGCCCTCCGCTACGTATTGCACCGTATGCCCTATACCGGCAAGGACCTCGACGAGATCGGACTGCTCGACCCCCTGCTCGTGGGCCGGGCCTCCGACGTCTACGAAATCGGCGAGGCCGGCCCCGCCACCGATTGACGATCCCCGGCGACGGTGCCCGATGCCGGGTAGGTTTCGGTCGTGCGCCGTGGGCGCACCGGCCGGGCCGTGGGGGTCCGGGGTGGCGGACGAGGATCCGGGGGGATCATGCACCGACGTCGTGGATTCGCCGATCGGCAGCGCCGTGCGTCACTGGCCGCCGCCGGCCTGAGCCTGGTGCTGGTGGCCGGCCTCGTGACCGCATGCTCGTCGACGAACTCGACGGGTGGCACCGCCGCCGCTTCGTCGGCCCCGCCGATCCCGGCGTCCGCCTTCCAGGACCACACCGGGGTGACCCCCACCACGGTGACGATCGGGAACGTGTCCACCCAACTGGCCGGCCTGTTCACCGGTGCGTTGGTCGGGACCGAGGCCTACGCCGACTACGTGAACTCGCAGGGTGGGGTGGGCGGACGCAGGATCGAGGTGTCGAGCGCCGACGACCGGTTCCAGGGCGCCCTCAACCGACAGGAGGTCCAGAGCGTCGTCCAGACCGACTTCGCCAGCGTGGGGGGGCTGTCGCTCGAGGACAGCTTCAGCCAGCCGCTGATCGCCGCGGACCCCGGGTTCCCGGACATCACGGCGTCACTCGACCCCGCGACGGAGAAGCTCCCCAACAACTTCAGCCCGATCCCGGCCTCCGACGGTTGGCCGACCGGCCCGCTCCTCTACTTCAAGCAGCGGTACCCGACGTTGATCGCCCACACCGCCACGATCATCGCCAACCTCCCTTCGACGGAGCTCACCTGGGCCAATGAGAAGCGGGCCATGCTGCACCTCGGGTACACGGTCCTGCTCGACCCGGCACTGCCGGCGACGACGACGGACTTCACGGAGCAGGTGGTCGCCATGAAGAGCGCCGGGGTGAAGATCCTGTTCCTCGAGCAGGAGCCCCAGAACTACGCGTCGGCGATCTTCCGGGACCTGACCCAGCAGAACTTCCATCCGGTGGTGGTGCTCGGCGCACCGTCGTACAGTCCCCAACTCATCGCCAACGCCGGCGGGGCGTCAGCCGTCGACGGGGCCTATCTCGAACAGGTGTCCTCGCTCTACCTCGGTGAGGACGCCGCCCAGATCCCGGCGGTCACCACGTTCAACACCTGGGTGCAGAAGGCCTCACCGGGGTTCGCCCCCGACTTCTTCACCCTGACCGGCTGGCTCTCCGGCGAGCTGTTCGTTGACGCCCTGCGCAATGCCGGCACGGACCCCAGTCGAGGCTCACTCCTGCAGGCCCTGCGCAAGATCACGGCGTTCTCGAGCGGGAACCTCATCCCGGTGAGCAACCCGTCGGGCAAGGTGCCGATCACCTGCTACCTCCTGGGCCAAGTCGAGAACGGCTCGTTCCAGCGCCTCGACGACCCGCCGGTCGCCGGCGCCACCGCAGGCTTCCGCTGCGACGGGACCTACTACCGGGGGTAGCGGACCTTCCGGGGATTGCGGTCCGGCCAGCACCGTGGGCGGTGCGGCGCGCCGGTCACCGCGCCGGCGCCCACGAATCGCCTGGTCGTCGCTCCGGACCCGATGCGCGGACGCGTCCAGTGGCGTGGTCGCCACAGCCAGTGGGCAATCGGATCCCCTGCGAGAACCCCTTGCAATTTCGACGATTCTCGCGCTCGATGAACCGAGCCGGACTGCCGGCCGCAACCGGGTGTCTGGGCGCAGGTGCCCCCGGGTCGTGCAGGCGTGGAAGCAGGCGACGGAAGGCGGAGGCACATGCGGACGTTCACTCGGATCGGGCAGAGGATCGCGTTGGCGTCGATCGTCGGGATCGGATCGCTGAGCGCTGCCGGGGCACTGGCCGGGGTGTCCGCCGGGCCTGCTGCAGCCCTCGCCACCTGTACCGACTCGTTGCAGGGCCCCACCAGCGGGACCACGGACTGGAATGCCAGTGCGGCGAACTGGTCCGCAGGCTTTCCCGGTAGTGGCAGCGTGGCGTGCATTGCCGCCGTCGGCACCTACACCGTCGTGCTGACCTCCGGCGCCTCGATCAACACGCTCGAGCTCGGGGGAACCGCCGGTTCGTTCCCGACCGTCGCCGTCGACGGCACATCGGGCAGTGAGAACCTGACCCTCGGTGCACCGAGCGCGGTCGAGAACGGTGCCACCCTCACCCTCGAGCCGACTTCCGTCGGCAACGTGGGCATCAACGGCGGATCGGGCAGCCTCGTGGTGGGCTCGGGCGCCAACCTGACCACCGAGTCGGCCAGCTCCAACGCCTACATCCAGGTGCCGGTGACCAACCAGGCCGGCGGCACCGTCACCGTCGGGGCGGCCAGCACCCAGTTCAACTCGAACACGGCCACGGTCAACGACGGAACCCTCCGGGTGGTGAGCGGGGGCCACCTTGTGCTGAGCAATTCGAGCACGCTGTCCAACGCTGCCACCGGGCGGCTCGGGGTCGTGGTCAACGGTGTGAACGGCAGCATCTCGGGGCCGGGGACGACGCTGGCTGCCGGGAGCACCTTGGCGGTGACCACGGTGGGCTCGCCGTCGGTCGGGACCGTGTTCACTCCCATCGGTGGTCCGGTGACGGGCACCTTCACCAACCTCTCGTTCGGCCCGGCCGCCTACGCGGTGGCCCAACCGGCGGGTGCGGTCCAGCTGACGACCGAGGCGCCGCTCACGCTCACGGCGTCCCCACTGTCGGCCAGGGAGAACGTCGCCACCGGCACCGTGACCCTGGGCACGATCGGTAGCGCCAGCGACGGGACGGGCAACTACGCGGCCACCGTCGACTGGGGTGATAGGAGCGGGACGGGCCCCGCCACCGTCACCGTGTCCAGCAGCACCGGCACCGTCTCGGGCAGTCACACCTACTCGACGCCCGGCACCTACGCGGTCACGAGCACGCTGGCCAACGCGGACGGCACCACGCTCACCACGACCGAGAGCGTTGTCGTCACCGATCCGGTCGTCACCGGTCTCTCCAGGGTGACCGTCGTCGCCGGCAAGAAGCTGCAGACCAAGATCTCGGGACCGGGCTCGACTCGAGCGCCGTCGTCACCACATCGAACCCGGGGGTCACCGTGATCTCGGTCAAGGCGAGCAAGGCGTCGAAGAAGCACCCCAACCCCACCCTCACCCTGATGGTGTCGGTGGCCAAGACGGCGGCACACGGACCGGTGGACATCACCATCACCGAGACCGGCGGAGTGACGACGGTGACCGGCGCCTTCGCGATCACCTAGGCACCCGGACCACCGGGAGGTGCGCCCGGTGGTCGGTCCGGAGGGCTACTTCCGTGAGGCGTAGGCCGCGAGCGCCGCCAGCTGCGCTGCCGTCCCCACGCCGATGAGGACGTCCCCGGACTCCACCTCGGCCTCGGGCGACGGGTTCGGGGTGAAGCTCCCGTCCGGCCGCCGGATCGCCAGTACGAGGCACCCGGTGCGGTCGTGGATCTGGGTGGACCGCAGCGTCCGACCGGCCAGCGGTGAGTCCGCTCCGACCGTCAGCTCCTCGAGCCGGAACTCGAGCGAGCCGTCGTGCATGACGACGTCGACGAAGTCGACCACGTGGGGCTGCGTGACGAAGGCGGCCATGCGGTCACCGCCGAGCCGCTGCGGATTGACGACCCGGTCTGCCCCCACCCGCAGGAGCTTGGCCTCCGACGACTCGCTCCGGGCCCGGGCGATCACATGGATGGCCGGATTGAACGACCGGCTGGCGACGGTGACGAACAGGTTGTCGGCGTCGGTGTCGAGGGCGGCGATGAGTGTCCCCGCCCGCTCGATGCCGGCCCGGACGAGGGTGGCGTCGTCGGTCACGTCCCCGGTCACGGTGACGTAGCCCAACGCCGACGTGCGGCTCGGATCGCGGTCGACGACGACGATCCGCTGGCCGGCGTTGTCGAGGTAGCGGGCCACCTCCCGGCCGACCCGGCCCCAACCGCAGATCACCACGTGCCCTGTCATCTTCTCGATGTCCCGGTCCATCCTGCGCCTCCTGATCCGTTCCCGCATGTGGCCGTCGATGAGCAGTTCCAGCGTCACCGTGAACGTGTACAGCGCGGTTCCCACGCCCAGCAGGATGAGGACGATGGTGAACGCCTTGACCCCGTCGCCGATGGGGCGGGGGAAGCCGTAGCCGACGGTGGAGACCGTCACGATGGTCTGGTACAGCGCCTCCAGCAGTCCGAATCCGAGGCACACGTAGCCCACCGTGCCGATGACGACCACCAGGGCCAGCGCGGCCAGGCCGATCTGGACCCGCCGGAAGGGATTCCCGCTCACCGGATCCCGACGCTCACGACGGCGGGCGGGCCCCGGCCCGGACGGGGGTTCCCGCACCGTCGCCGAGGGTCCTGGCCATGGGGGCGATGCTAGGCGGTGTCCGGCCGGGGGCCGGGTGCGCACCGCTAGTGTCCACGGGATCCCAGGGATCATCCGAGGTACCCGTAGGAGGGCGGTCCACGTGGCCGCCCCGGCCCTGGCGCTCCTGCTCGCGGGATGCGGCACGGGGGCACCGTCCGGCGGGACGGCCGATGTGCAGTCGCAGGCGGCCACCTGTGTCAACCGGGTCACGCCCGACTGCAGCGCCTACATCTACTCGAGTCCGCGCCCGGGCACGGAGGTGGTGTCGGCGCCGAAGTCGAGTGCGGGCAACAACCGCGAGTTCTTCTGGAGTCCGAGCTCGCCGAGCGGGTCGGACATGACGGTGTGCGCCCGCTTCGCCGACGGCAGGGGTGCCGATCAGCAGGGCATCGTCCTGCGGTTGCACGAGCTGGCGGACGGTCGGGTGTCGGCCGTCACCGTCACCCGCAACGTCTGGATGGGGGCCTTCGACGTCTTCAACTTCCACGTCTGGAACACCGCCACCGATCCGGCGAGCCCGTTCACCCAGTTCGGGTCCACGGTCGTGCCGGTCCTGCCCGTCCGCCCGGCGGTCTACCCGCTCGATATGTGCGCACGGACGGTGGCGGCCTCGGACAGTGTGGAGTTCGTGGTGTGGAAGGACGGGCAGCCGAAGCCGGGCTGGGGGAGCACGACCCAGGGCGGCCGGGCGACGATCCCCGGGGATGCCCCCGCGGTCGGCCGCGGCGGGTGGTTCGCCGGGCACCTGAGCCCTGGCACCTCCATGACCTACGAGGGGCTGTCCGTGGACGGCGTGGTGGCGAGCGACCTGCCGTGAGCCCCGTCCTGCGGTCCGGGCAGAATGGGGGGATGCGGCGGTTCATCCTCACCATCACCTGCCCCGACCGGGTCGGCATCGTGGCCGGTGTCACCGGCTTCATCGCCGCCAACGGCGGCTGGGTGCTCGAAGCGGCCCAGCACGGGGACCTCGAGACCGGACGGTTCTTCCAGCGCATCGAGATCCTAGCCGAGTCCCTGCCCTTCGGCCCCGCGGCGTTCGCCGCCCACTTCGCCCCGCTGGCCGAGGAGCTGACCCTCACCTGGAACCTCTCCGACACCGACCGCCCCAAGCAGGTCGTCATCCTGGCCAGTCGTGAGGACCACTGCCTGGCCGACCTGCTGTACCGCTGGAGGAGCGGGGACCTGCCCTGCGAGATCCCACTGGTGATCTCCAACCACGCCGACCTGGCCCCGCTGGTGGAGGCCGCCGGCATCCCCTTCGCCCACGTCCCGGTGCGGGCCGAGGAGAAGAGCGCCGCGTTCGGCGAGGTGTGCGACCGATTCGACGCGGCCGACGGGGACGTCATGGTCCTGGCCCGCTACATGCAGATCATCCCGCCGGAGGTGTGCGAGCGGTACCCGGGGCGGATCATCAACATCCACCACAGCTTCCTGCCCAGCTTCGTCGGGGCCCGCCCGTACCATCAGGCGCACGCCCGCGGCGTCAAGCTGATCGGCGCCACCTGCCACTACGCCACCGCCGAGCTCGACGCGGGCCCGATCATCGAACAGGACGCCATCCGCATCTCCCACGCCGAGGGGCCCGAGCAGCTCGTCGCCCTCGGACGGGACATCGAGCGGTCCGTCCTCGCCCGTGGACTGCGGTGGCACCTCGAGGACCGGGTCCTGTTGAACGGCAATCGGACGGTCATCTTCCCGTAGACCCCGCCCCCGGGGCGCGGCCGCGTGGACGACGGCCACGGCGATGGATACCGGACGACTTACGGTCCTTCGCCCCTAGGCGGCGGAGGGACCCCTGCGTAGCCTCGGTACAGAGGCCGAAGGCGGTGGAGCCTCGAGGGAACCGGGCAGCGCCCGTCGTCGCGTGCCCGCAGAGCAGAAGGAGTGCACCATGGCCGTAGTCGAGGAGATCGCAACGGGCGGAAAGAGCGCCAAGGGGGTCTTCGTGGCGCCCGGGCAGCCCGGGAGCCTGGTCGACGTGAAGCCCCGCTACGACAACTTCATCGGCGGGCCCTGGGTGCCACCGACGAAGGGCCAGTACATGCAGAACGTGTCCCGGTGACCGGGCATGCCTTCTCCGAGGTGGCCAGGTCCACCGCCGAGGACGTCGAACTGGCGCTGGACGCCGCCCACGCGGCCAAGGACGCCTGGGGCGAGTCGTCGCTGACCGAGCGGGCCGCCGTGCTCAACGCCGTCGCCGACGCCATCGAGGCCAACCTGACGATGCTGGCCGTCGCGGAGAGCTGGGAGAACGGCAAGCCGGTGCGCGAGACGCTGGCGGCCGACATCCCTCTGGCCGTCGACCACTTCCGCTACTTCGCCGGGGCCACCCGGTCCCTCGAGGGCCGCTCGACCGAGATCGACAAGGACACCGTCGCCTACCACTTCCACGAGCCGCTGGGCGTGGTCGGCCAGATCATCCCGTTCAACTTCCCGCTCCTGATGGCGGCGTGGAAGATCGCCCCGGCGCTGGCCGCCGGCAACTGCACCGTGGTCAAGCCGGCGTCGCCCACCCCGTGGTCGATCCTCAAGCTGGCCGAGGTGATCGGTGACATCGTCCCCCCCGGTGTCCTCAACATCGTCACCGGCCCGGGTGGCGAGATCGGCAAGGCACTGGCCTCGAGCCCGCGCATCGCCAAGATCGGCTTCACGGGAGAGACGACCACCGGACGGCTCATCATGCAGTACGCGGCGGAGAACCTGATCCCGTCGACGGTGGAGCTCGGCGGCAAGTCGCCGAACATCTTCTTCGCCGACGTCATGGACCAGGACGACCGGTTCCTGGACAAGGCGATCGAGGGCCTCGTGCTCTACGCCTTCAACAAGGGCGAGGTGTGCACCTGCCCGTCGCGGGCGCTCGTCCAGGAGTCGATGTACGACCGGTTCATGGAGCGCTGCCTGGACCGGATCGGCCGGATCACCCAGGGCAATCCACTCGACCCGACGACCATGATCGGTGCCGCAGAACTCGGCCCAGCAGCTCGAGAAGATCACCGGGCTACGTCGACATCGGCGCCAGGAGGGTGCCGAGGTCCTCATCGGCGGGGAACGGACGCCCCTGGGCGGCGACCTCGTGGACGGCTACTACTTCGAGCCGACCGTCATGAAGGGCCACAACGACATGCGGATCTTCCAGGAGGAGATCTTCGGGCCCGTGCTGGCCGTCACGACCTTCACCGACGAGGCGGACGCCATCAGGATCGCCAACGACACGCTCTACGGCCTCGGTGCCGGCGTGTGGACCCGCAACGGCAACCTCGCCTACCGCATGGGGCGGGCCATCAAGGCCGGTCGGGTGTGGACGAACTGCTACCACCTCTACCCGGCCGGGGCGGCGTTCGGCGGCTACAAGATCTCGGGCGTCGGTCGGGAGAACCACCAGATGATGCTGGAGCACTACTCCCAGACCAAGAACCTCCTCGTCAGCTACAGCGACGAGCCGCTCGGGTTCTTCTAGCGGTCGCGGCCGAGTGGTGGAGGACCCCTCGGGCGGGACCCCGGTCGCAGCGACGTCGGGCCGGCGGGTGATCGCCACCCCGGCGGCGCTCGAGGCCATCGACGGTCTGGTGGGTGGGCGCGGGCCGCTCCTGTTCTTCCAGTCCGGCGGCTGCTGCGACGGGAGTCTGCCGATGTGCTTCGAGGACGGTGAGTTCAAGATCGGGACCCACGATGTCCTCCTGGGCACGGTCGGAGGCTGTCCCTTCTACATGGACCACCGGCAGTTCGCCGCCTGGGCGCACACGCAACTCATCCTGGACGTGGGCGCCGGGGAGCCGGAGGGCTTCTCCCTCGCCGCCGGGCCCGACCGGCACTTCATCGTGCGGTCGAGGGTCTTCAGCGGGGACGAGCTGGTCGCCCTCGACCCGGTGTAGGGGGCGCGCCCGCCGGCACGGGACCGGTTGGGCGGAGCCCCACCGTCGGCTCGGTGTCCCGGGGCCCGTGCGATGCCGGTGCCGGGGATGCACTCCCCCCGGCCCCACCCGCCTCAGGCCGGCGAGCCGTGCCGGGCGAAGAGGTGCCAACCGACGAAGGCCCACAGGAGGACGAGCAACAGTCGGCCGGCCCGACCACTCCACAACCGTGACGTGATCTCCGCCAGCGAGGTCCGACGCCCCGGGGAACGGTGGCAGGCGACCTCCCATGCCAGCGCCGCCACCAGTAGGAGCATCCAGACAGCGGTGACGGTCATCCTCGTCCCGGCCGTCGTCCCCGTGGCCTGCGGAGGACGGCGAGGACGCCGATTCCGAGCCAGGCACAGCACAGGGCGAAGCGCGAGAACCGGTCGACCAGGGCGTGGTCCACGACGGTGCTGAGGGTCGGCACCGCGGGCGAGCGACCCCCGAGGGCCAGCCCGACGATCTCCAGCACCACGGCCATCGACACGAGGGCGAGCCAGGGGGCGAGGCGGCGGGCTGCGACGGCGGTATCGGGTCGAGGTCGGTCATCGGGGGCCCGGGCCGACGGCGTGAGGAGCGCCACTGCCAGCAGGGCGGCCACGGGGACGGCGACCGCCACGGTGGCCGACGTGGTGAACGCCACCAGCCCGCTCAGCCACCACGCGTAGGCGACGAGGGCGGCGAGCACCACCACGGACCAGGGGCTGCGGAGCGCACGGACGTCGGCCATCCCCTCAGCCCGGCCGGGTTCGCGTTGGGGTCACCGTGCCAGCGTACGGTCCCGGGCGTCAGGTGGACCGGGCACCGGGAATCCGTTCCGTCGCGGCACTAGTTTGGCGCCATGCCCACCTCCGCCGACGTCCACGCCACACTCGGACATCCGGTCATCGACAGCGACGGGCACATGGCCGAGCACCTGCCGACGCTCGCCCCCTACCTGGAGCAGGCAGGGATCTCGCTCGAGGAGCCGGCGCTCCGGCGGCTGGTCCCGCCCTACGGGGGGACCGACGTCCCGTGGCACGACCAGACACCCGAGCAGCGCTCGATCACCCGGACGCCCCGCGGCCCGTGGTGGAGCGCACCGTCCAAACAGACGATCGACCTGGCCACCGCCCTCTTCCCGGCCCTGCTGCACGAGCGCCTCGACGAGACCGGCATCGACTTCGGCGTCGTCTACCCGAGCCTCGGCCTGGTGTTCCTCCACGCCGCCGACGAGCGGTTCCGGCGAGGTGCGTGCCGGGCCCTCAACCGGTGCAATGCCGAGACCTTCGCAGCGCTCTCCGACCGGCTGGCCCCGGTGGCCGCCATCCCCATGCACACGCCCGACGAGGCCGTCGCCGAACTGGAGTACGCGGTGACCCACCTCGGGTTCAAGGCGGTGCTGTGCGCCGGCTACGTGCAGCGCCCGTTCGCCGCACTGGCCGATGCCGACCCCGAGGTCTCCCGGTACGCGTTCTGGCTCGACCAGTTCGGTCTCGACTCCGCCTACGACTACGACCCGGTGTGGGCGAAGGCCCAGGAGCTCGGGGTGTCGATCGCCTTCCACTCGGGATTCATCGGCATGACCCCTTACCGGTCACCGACGAGCTACGTGTCCAACCACCTGTCGATGCTGGCCGAGGGTCAGCAGTCGCTGGCCAAGTCCCTCTTCCTCGGCGGGGTCACCCGGCGGTTCCCGGGCATGAACTTCGCCTTCCTCGAGGGTGGGGTGGCCTGGGCCGCCGCCCTCTACAGCGACATCGTCGGACACTGGGAGAAGCGCAACCTCGCCGCGTTGCGTTCCCACCTGGACCCGGCGCTGATGGACCGGGGACTCATCCTCGAGATGCTCGGCCGGTTCGCCCCCGACGCCCGTCGGCTCCCGCCCGGGGTGACCCGTCGGCCCGTGGAGCCCGAGGACATGCTCGACGAGTGGGCCGCCTGCGGGATCGAACGTGCCATCGACATCCGGACCCTCTTCGCCGAACGGTTCTGGTTCGGCTGCGAGGCCGACGACCCGATGACATCGCTCGCCTTCAACACGGCGGTCAATCCGTTCGGCTCCGAGCTGCAGGTGATGCTGGGCTCCGACATCGCCCACTGGGACCTGCCCGACATCAGCGAGGTGCTCGAGGAGGCCCACGAGCTGGTCGACAACGGCTGGATCGACAAGAAGGCGTTCCGGGACTTCGTGTTCACCAATCCGGCCCGCTTCTACACCGGCACCAACCCGGACTTCTTCGCGGGCACCGTGGTGGAGTCGGCGGTCGCCGGGCTCCTGGCGGAGGACTGACGTGTACGACCTGGTGATCCGCGGCGGACGGGTCGTCGACGGCACCGGCGGTCCGTCGACCGTCGCCGACGTGGCCGTCGCCGACGGGCGGGTGGTCGCCGTCGGGTCCGTCCCTGACCCCGGCACCCGGGAGATCGACGCCATCGGAAGGGTGGTGTGCCCGGGGTTCGTCGACATCCACACCCACTACGATGCGCAGTTGCTGTGGGACACCACGGCCAGCCCGTCGGTCCAGCACGGTGTGACCACCGTCCTCGGCGGCAATTGCGGGTTCTCCATCGCCCCCCTGGGCCACGACGACGGGGACTACGTCCAGGCGATGATGGCCGTGGTCGAGGGGATCCCCCGAGGCACTCACCGGTGGCGGCCCCTGGTCGTGGGGCTCGTTCGGTGAGTACCTGGACCGTGTGGACGTAGGGCTGTCGGTCAACGCCGGGTTCCTGGTCGGCCACTCGACCGTGCGCCGGGTGGTGATGGGCGAACGGTCGACGTGGGACGAGGCCACACCCGAGCAGGTAGGGGCCATGGTCCGCCTGGTGGAGCAGTCGCTCGAGGGCGGTGCCGTCGGGTTCTCGTCGTCGCTCGGCGAGGGCCACCTGGACGGGGACCGCCGTCCCGTCCCGTCCAGCAGCGCCTCGTTCCCCGAGTTCGTGGCGCTGGCCGGTGCCCTCCGCGACCATCCGGGCATGACCCTCGAGTTCATCCCGACCATCGGCCCGATCCCCGACGTCCGGATGGAGTTGATGGCCGACATGTCCCTGGCCGCCGACCGGCCGCTCAACTGGAACCTCCTGGGCAGCCTGGCCAGTGAGGACATCTGGGAGCAGCAGCTGCGTGCATCCGACGTGGCCGCCGCCCGGGGCGCCCACGTGGTGGCCCTGGCCCTGCCCGACATGATGCGGATGCGGTCGAACACCCTCCTGCCCGGCCTGCCCGGGTGGCGCGAGGTGACGGCGCTCGACGCCGCCGGCCGTCGTGCCGCGGCGGCTGATCCGGGTCGCGGGCCGCCCTGCGGTCCGGTGCCGAACGGGTGGCGAGCCGGGCCATCGGCGTGCTGACCGACTTCTCGGTCATGGAGGTGGCCGACCCCGGCTCCCCGTGGGTGGGGCGGTCGCTCGGTGACGTCGCCCGGTCCCGGGGCACCGACGTGATCGACGTGCTGATCGACGTGGTCCTGCCCGACGACCTCACCCTCTACGCCGTGCTGCCGTCGCTCACGCCCAGCCTGGGCCGGAGCGACGAGGGGTGGGCGGCCCGCGTGGCCGTGTGGAAGGACCCCCGCGTGGTGCTCGGCGGCTCGGATGCCGGCGCCCACCTCGATCTGATGTGCCATGCCAACTACCCGACCCGGGTGCTCGGGGAGGTGGTCCGCGAGCGCGGGCTGCTCACGGTGGAGGAGGCCGTCGAGATGATGACCGACCGCCCGGCGCGCCTGTACGGCCTGCGCCACCGCGGGCGGATCGACGTGGGCTGGCACGCCGACCTGGTGGTGTTCGACCCCGCCACCGTGGCCAGCGAGGCGGCCGAGCTGGTGGCGGACCTTCCGGGTGGGGGCGGTCGCCTGGTGGCCGGGTCCGTGGGTGTGGACCACGTGCTGGTGGCCGGCGTCGGGGTGGCCGCCGGGGGCAACGTGACCGACGAGCGGCCGGGCCGGGTCCTGCGGTCGGGGCGGGACACCGACACGGTGTCGCTGGCCGACCTCCGCCCGTAGCGTTCAGGCGGTGGCCGCGCCGTCGATGACCAGCGTGGTCCCGCTGATGGTCCGGGCGTCGTCCGAGGCCAGGTAGGCGACGGCGGCGGCCACCTCGGACGGGTCGATCACCCGGCCCATGGGGGAGGCGGCCCGGGCGAACAGGGACATGTCCGCTCCATCGGGGATCGTGAAGTTGCGGAGGAACGGCGTGTCGACCGATGCCGGGCAGACGGCGTTGACCCGGACCCCGGACCGGGCGAGCTCGATGGCCATCGACCGGGTGAGCATGACCACCCCGCCCTTGGAGGCGCAGTAGGCGGCGTTGTAGGGCGTGGCCCGCAGCCCGGCCACCGAGCCCATGTTGATGATGCACCCCGTCGACTCGAGCAGGGCGGGCACAGCGGCCTGCGACAGCAGGAACGTCCCGGTCAGGTTGACCTCGATGACCCGTCGCCAGTCGTCGGGGTCGACGTCGCAGATGGCGGCCGCCGAGCCGACGCCTGCCACATTGGCCAGGACGTCGAGCCGCCCGAAGGCGCCGACCGTGTGGGCGACGGCGGCGGCACACGAGGCGGCGTCCGTGACGTCGCAGTGGACGCCCCCGTCGACGTCGGCGATGTCGGCCCGCACCACCGTGGCGCCGTCCTCCGCCAGGCGGTCGGCCACGGCCGAGCCGATCCCGCTCGCCGCCCCCGAGACCAGCGCGACCTTTCCGGTGAAGCGACCCATCCCGGAAACGTACCCGCTCCGGCCGGTGCCGGTACTGTTGCCCGCCATGGGCGCGCTCGAGGACAAGGTGGCGGTGGTCACCGGTGCGGCCATGGGGATCGGCCGTGCCGCCGCGCAGATCTTCGCCCGCGAGGGAGCCGCCGTCGTGGTGGCCGACATCGACGAGGCCGGTGGCCGCGAGACGGTGGCTCTGGTCGAGGCGGCGGGAGGCAGGGCGGCCTTCGTCCGCGCCGACGTGAGCGTGCAGTCCGAGGTCGAGGGCATGGTGGCCTTCGCCGTGGACACGTTCGGCGGCCTCGACTGCGCCCACAACAACGCCGGGATCGCCGCGCCCATGGCGGCGCTGGCCGACTACCCCGACGACGGCTGGGCCCGGACGCTCGACGTCATGCTGAACGGGGTCTACTACTGCATGAAGGCCGAGATCCCCCGCATGCTGCAGCGGGGCGGCGGGGCCATCGTCAACACGGCCTCGGGGGTGGGACTCGTGGCGTACCGGCACCAGGCCGCCTACACCGCCTCCAAGCACGGTGTCATCGGACTGACCAAGGTGGCCGCCCTCGACTACGGGTCACAGGGCATCCGGGTCAACGCCGTCTGCCCGGGCACGGCCCGCACGCCGATGGTCGACGAGGCCATCCGACTCCAGCCCTCGATCGACGCCCACCTGCGTGCGCTCCACCCCATCGGCCGGATCGGCGAGGCGTCGGAGGTCGCGGAGGCGGCCGTCTGGCTGTGCACGCCGGCCGCCTCGTTCGTGCTCGGGGTGGCCCTCCCTGTGGACGGCGGGTACGTCGTCCCGTGAGGACGACGCCGGCGTCGGCCACGGTGCGGCGGCTGGCCGCACAGGGGCATCTGGTCGGGGACACCTGGCGACCGGGCACGGCCGACGGCGTCCACCGGCACCGCTACGCGGCCACCGGGGCGGTCCAGGCCGAGGTGGGGTTGGCCGGAGCGGACGACGTCGACGAGGCGGTCGCCGCCGCCCGGGCTGCGCAGCCGGCGTGGGCATCCCTCGGCGCAGAGGGCCGGTCACGGATCCTGGCCACCCTGGCCGACCTGATCGACGCCCACCGGGACGAGGCGTCCGAGCTGGCCGCCCTCGACAACGGCACCCCGGTCTCGGTACTGCGGCCCGGCCGGTACACGGCGGCGTGGGTCCGCTACTACGCCGAGTTGGCACCCACGGTCACCGCCGAGGAGCTGGCGCTGTCCCGGGGCACGGGGTCCGTGCGCTTCGCGCCCTACGGGGTCGTCGGGGTCGTCCCCCCGTGGAACGGGTCGATGATGGGCATGGGGCAGAAGTGCGGACCGGCCCTCGCCGCGGGCAACACCGTGGTGGCGAAGCCTCCCGAGCTGGCTCCGTTCGGCATGCTCCGATTCGGCGAGCTCGCCCTCGACGCCGGGATCCCTCCGGGCGTCGTCAACATCGTCGTCGGCGGGGCCACGGCCGGGACGGCGCTGGCCGGCCATCCCGGTGTCGACAAGCTCACCTTCACGGGGGGAACGGGCACGGCCCGGGCGGTGATGGCCGCCGCTGCGCCCAACCTGACGCCCCTCGCCCTCGAGCTCGGCGGCAAGTCCCCCAACATCGTCTGCGCCGACGCCGACCTCGACACGGCTGCCACGGTGGCCGCCCTGGCGGGCACGGCCCTGCTGTCGGGTCAGGGATGTGCGCTCCCCACCCGGACCTACGTGCACGAGGACGTCTACGACGACGCTGGTGGAGCGGGTGCTGGCCACCCTGGCCACCTTCCCGGTGGGCGATCCCCTCGACCGGGCCACGCTGGTGGGGCCGGTGGTCTCCGAGGCCGCCATGGAGCGCATCCTCGGCGTGATCGATCGGGCCACCGCCGAGGGGGCCACACTGCTGGCCGGGGGCGGGCGGTTGGGCGGCGACCTGGCCGGCGGGTGGTTCGTCGCCCCGACCGTCTTCGGTGACGTCGACCACGATAGCGACCTGGCCCGCAACGAGGTGTTCGGCCCGGTGCAGGCCATCCTCCGGTTCTCCGGTGAGGAGGAGGTGCTGGCCAAGGCCAACGACAGCCCCTACGGCCTCGCCGCCTACGTGCACACGGCCGATCCCGATCGCCTGGCCCGGCTCGTCGACGGGCTGGAGGTCGGGGTGATCATGACCAACGGCCTGGGGGACCTGTCGCCGGCCACGCCGTTCGGCGGGGTCCGCCAGAGTGGCTTCGGCCGCGAGGGGGGCCGGGCCGGCTACGAGGAGATGGTCCGGCGGACCACCGTGCTGGGGGCACCGGTCGGCGCGGCCACGGGCGAGGGGGCACCATGACCGGGGGATCCGACCGACCGGTGGCCTTCGTCACCGGGGCCAGCCGGGGCATCGGCAAAGCCATCGCCTGTCACCTGGCCCGGGCGGGCCACGACGTGGCCCTCGCCGCCCGCACCCGTCACGAGGGCGAGGAGCGCGAGCACTCCTCCACGGTGGCGGCGTCCAACACCCGGCCGCTGCCCGGCTCGCTGGACTCGACGGCGTCCGTGGTCGAGGCCGAGGGCGGTCGGGCGCTGCCCGTCTACCTGGACCTGCTCGACCGCACCTCGCTCGGCACGGCGGTGGCCACCGTGCTGGAGCGGTGGGGACGTATCGACGTCCTGGTCAACAACGGCCGCTACGTCGGGCCCGGCCACATGGACTGTCTCCTCGACACCCCGGTGGAGCTGCTCGACCGGCATCTCGAGGCCAACGTCATGGCGCCGGTGATCCTGACCAAGCTCGTCCTCCCCCGGATGGTCGAGCGCGGCCACGGGATCGTCATCGACCTGGCGTCGAGCTCCGGCACGATGGACCCGGCCCGCCCCGCCGGCAGTGGCGGCTGGGGGCTCGGCTACGGCATGTCGAAAGGGGCGCTGCACCGGCTCGCCGGCATCCTCGCCGTCGAGCTGCGCGAGCGGGGCATCCTCGCCTTCAACCTGAGCCCCGGGTTCGTGGCCACCGAGCGCATCGCCATCGACATGGCCGAGTTCGGCTTCGATGCCTCGGCCGGCGCGCCACCTGACGTCGTGGGAGCCGTGGCCGCCTGGCTGGTGACCAGTCCCGAGGCGGCCGGACGCAACGGCAGGTGGATCGAGGCCCAGGAGGTCTGCGCCGAGCTCGGGCTCCTGCCCGGGTGGCCGGCCGCCGGTGACTGAGTGCCAGGCACCGGGCAGGGGGCACCCAACGGCTGCATCCGGGCGGTCGGGGGCGGCACGGGGTGGATGTTCCTGACAGGATGACCCGATGGCCAGCGAGTTCCCCGTCCCGAGCACCGAGGAGCTGGACGCCCTGTTCGAGGAGCTGAGCAACTGGACGCGGTGGGGCGCCGACGACGAGCAGGGGACGCTCCACTTCCTGACCGACGAACGTCGGGCGGCGGCGGCCGGCCTGGTGTCGACGGGACGGTCCGTCAGCCTGGCCCACGACCTCGCCACCGAGCCGATGCCCGACCATCCCCATCCGGTCCAGCACCACATGCTGGCCTCGGGCGACGCCCGCGACGCCAACGGGATCGAGGGCTACGAGGCGGCACGGGACCACCTGTCCCTCGACGTGCACGGGCTGTGGACGACCCACGTCGACGCCCTGTCGCACATGTTCGTGCGTGGTCGCATGTACGGCGGCCGGCCGGCGAGCGAGGTGCGCAGCGACGGGGCACGATCCAACACCGTCCTGACCATGGCCGACGGGGTGATCGGACGGGGTGTGCTCCTCGACGTGCCCCGCGCCCTCGGGGTCGAGTTCCTCGACAACGGGGAGGTGGTCACCTTGGCCGACCTGGAGGCCACCGAGGCCCGTCAGGGCGTGCGGGTCGGCCCGGGCGACATCCTGCTGGTGGCCTGGGGACGCGAGCGGCGACGCCGGTCGAGACGGGGCTTCGACGGGTTCTCGGGACTGCATCCCGAGTGCCTCCGGTGGCTGGCCGAGCGGGAGGTGGCCGTGCTCGGCAGCGACGGGATCTCGGACCCGATGCCCTTCGTGGGCACCCCCGGGTGGCCGTTCCCCGTCCACCAGATCGGGATCGTGGCCATGGGCCTCCCCCTGGTGGACAACGTCCGCCTGGGACCGCTGGGCGAATGGTGTGCCGAGCTCGGCCGGTGGGAGTTCCTGTTCACGATGGCGCCGCTGCGGATCCCCAAGGGCACGGGCTGCCCGGTCAACCCGGTGGCCGTCCTGTGAGCGCCTGGACGGTGCCCGGCGGCGGTGCCGGTGACCACGAGGAGCTGCGGGCCCTCGTCCAGCGCTACGCGCGGGCCGCCGACGAGCGGGACGTCGAGGCGCTGGCCGGCCTGTTCCATCCGGAGGCCGAGGTGACCGGTGCCCGCGGCACCCAGGCGATCGACGCCTGGCTCGACACGATGCGGGCGCCGCGCACGTTCCCCACCAGCATGCATGTGCTGGGCGACCCGCTCATCCACCTGGTGCCGGGGGCCGACGAGGCCGTCCTCGACACCTACGCCGTCGTGTACCAGCTGAGCGACCCGGGATCCGGCAGTGGGGACCTCACCCTGGGGGTCCGCTACCTCGACGAGGTGGAACGGCTCTGGGGCCGGTGGGTCATCCGCCGCCGCACGGCCCGCACGATCTGGATGCGGTAGGACGGGGACAGGGCGGCGCCAGCGGGTCCCGTGACGGGGCGGTGGCCCGGCGCTCAGCCGGGCACCCGCCGCAGGAGCCGGCCCGGGGCTGCCCCGGTGGGCTCGCCCCTGTCGATCGTGACCTCGCCGCCCACCACCGTGGCGAGGAACCCGACCGACCGCTGCTCCAGGCGCCGGCCGCCGGCGGGCAGGTCGTCGACCAGTACCGGCACGGCCGGCGCGACGGTGTGCGGGTCGAAGATCGTGATGTCGGCCACCATGCCGGGGCGGAGCAGCCCACGGTCGGACAGCCCCCAGGCCAGGGCCGGTGCCAGCGTGACCATGCGGACGGCCTCCTCCAGGGTGAACTCCTGGCGGTCCCGGACCCAGTGGCCGAGCAGGTGGGTGTGGATCGACGAGTCGGCGATCTGGCTCAGGTGCGCCCCCGAGTCCGAGAACGTCATCACGGCGCGGGGGTGGCGCATGGCCCGTAGCAGGACGGCCTCGTCCTGGGGGTAGAGGCTGGGCTGGATGAACAGCTGGTCGCCACCGGACTCGACGCACAGGTCGACCATGGCCTCGGCGGGGTGGACACCCCGCTCCCGCGCCACGTCGGCGACCGACGGATTCGGCGGCAGGCCGTGCCGGTAGACGCGGATCCCCTCGAAGTCGGGGGGCCGTGCCTGGGCGCCCACACCCGTGTAGGCGGAGTAGTCGGCGTGCACCGCGGCCTCGACGTAGGGCGCCGCCAGGTCCGGGTCGCCCAGTATCCGCAGCTGCTCGGGAAGGGGAAGGTCCCGGAGCCCGGACCACGACGGGACGAGGTCGAAGGGGAGGCGGGTCTTGAGCGACAGCAGCACCGAGATGCCACGGCAGTGCGTCTGGGCGATCATCCGGGCGCCCCTGGCGGCGGCGTCGTCGAGGAAGTCGATGAGGTACCCCGAGCTGCGGGTGGCCACGAGCCCGAAGGTCATCGGCACACCGGTGACGGCGGCCAGGTCCGTCATCCGGTCGAGTGCCTCGGCGCGGACGGCGGGGTCGGGTGCGGACATGCCGGCGTCGGCCCCCTCGAAGATGCCCACGCCGAGGTCGCCCATCACCCCGACGAGCGCGGCCACCTCGTCCCACGCCGCCAGCCGCGATGCCACCGGGCGTCCGTCGGAGGTCTCGTGGTGCTTGGTGCGTGAGGTCGTGAAGCCGATGGCGCCGGCCCGCAGGGCGTCGGCCAGCTGGCCGCACATGAGGGCCAGGTCGTCCCGGGTGGCCTCCTCCTCGAACGCCCGCTCACCCATGGCCCACGTGCGCAGGGCCGAATGACCGATGTTGGCGGCGAAGTTGATGCCCTTGGCCAGCCGGTCGACGGCGTCGAGGTACTCGGGGAACGTCTCGAAGCTCCAGTCGATCCCCACGGCCAGGGCAGCCGGGTCGATGTCCTCTGCCCGCTCGAGGTTGCGCACCACCAGCTCCCGCTGGTCCGCACGGACGGGCGCCAGTGTGAAGCCGCAGTTGCCCATGACGGCCGACGTGACGCCGTGCCAGCACGAGTTCGAGCCGGTGGCGTCCCAGAACACCTGGGCGTCCATGTGGGTGTGCCCGTCGATGAACCCGGGGGTGACGGCGTGGCCCTCGGCGTCGATCTCCCTGCGCCCGCGCCCGCCCACCCGTCCGACCGCGGTGATGCGGTCGCCGTCGAGGGCCACGTCGGCCCGGTAGGAACCGAAGCCGGAGCCGTCCACCACGGTGCCATTGCGGATGACGAGGTCGTGGGCCATGTGCACATCCTTGCCGACCGGCCGCCAGGAGGGGCGACGGATCAGGTGGACGTGCCCGTCGCCAGGAACGTGATCGGCATGCCGAAGAACGGTGCCAGCATGACCTCGTCGATGGTCATGCCACCGAGGTCCCGGTGCTGGCGGTACTCGACCAGCGCGCCGTAGCGGGCGGCGATGGCCTCGGGACCGTCCACCTCGTCCACGGCCACGACCACGGAATAGACGCCCTCACCCCTGTCCTCGAGGAACGTCGTGAAGGCGGACGCCCGCCCGTCCGCGTCCGGGGCGGGCGAGACCAGCTCGATTCCCGCGTCCCAGTCGATGAGCACCCGTATCCCCAGATCGGCCAGGTCGACCTCGGCGAAGGTGAGGCCGAGGCCGCGCCAGAGGTCTGCGGCCCGCTCCTGGTTGGCGTGGTGGACACAGAACACCACGTGGTGGACCTTCATGCCGCCCCGCTCACCCGTCGGTCCCGTTCACGTGGGCGCCGAACCGACCGGCAAAGGCGCGCAGCGGCAGGTCGGCACTGGTCACCATGCCCGGCGGGGCATCGCACACCGCCCCGATGGCGTTCAGCGCCGGCATGCCGGTGATCGTCATCCCGAGGGAGGCGAAGCACCGGGCGTCGAGGATCCGGGACCCCTCTGCCGGGAAGATCATGTGGCGGTTGACGATCGTGGGGTCGCCCCGGGCCGTGGTGATGTAGCACCCCTGGACGTCCCAGCTCGGCACGGTGTCCCGTGCCATCTGCCACTCCAGGTGCACCTCGATCCTCGGTTCGCCGCCGACGATCCCGATGAATTTCGACAGGCTGGCCCCGACCGAGCCACGGTCGAGCTTCCACCAGCCGAGGTCGACGTCCTCCTGGCAGGCCCCGAGTTCGCACTCGTAGACCACCTCGTCCATCTCGACGTCGAGGCAGTCGGCCATGAGGTGGATGGCGTCGCCGAACACGGTGCAGCCCTTCTCGAGCATGCCCGGGACACGCGGATCGTCCACGGGGAGTCCGTAGCCGCAGTTCCGCCACGTGTCGACGGAGTGGTGACAGGAGACGTCGACGGACTCCAGGACGGTGAGGTGGTCGACCCGGCCCATCCCGGCCGTGCTCACCACCGAGAGGATGTTGGCCAGGCCCGGGTTCATGCCGGTGCCGTAGAACGTGGACCCACCCGCCCGGCAGGCCGCCTCGATGGCCTCGGTGGGCCTGCGGCCGGATGCCAGCGGGTGGTTGCGGTCCCGGTGGTGGCCCGTGATCCAGTCGGCGGTCGACACGACGTTGATGCCCGCCTCGAGCACGGTGCAGAAGAGGTCCATGTCCGGCCACACGCCGTTGAAGTTCACGCAGTCGGGTGCAGCGGCGACGATCGCGTCGACGCTGCCCGTCGCCACCACCCCGAGCGGCCCGATGCCGACGATCTCGCCGGCGTCCCGGCCGACCTTGCCGGCGCTGTAGCAGTGGAGCCCGACGAGCTCCAGGTCCGGGTGGTCGCGCAGTCGGGCGACCATCTCGCTCCCGACGTTGCCGGTGGCGACCTGGAACACGCGCCGCCTGGTGGATCGGGTCACGGGTGCGCCCTCCTCGGGGTGACCGGGCTGCTCACAGGAGATCCGTGATCGTGGCCAGGCCGGATTCGTAGAGCACCCCGGGGAGCATGCCTCCGTCGATCTCGATGGTGGTGCCGTTGATGTAGTCGACGTCACCCGAGCACAGGAACACGCATGTCCGGCCCACTTCGGCGGGATCCCCGGCCCGGCCGAGCGGCACGCTGTCGAAGTAGGCCGACCCCTCGGGGTCGTCGGGAGGGAGCACGAAGCTGCGGAAGTTCTCGGTCATGGTCGGTCCGAGGGCCAGGCAGTTCACCCGGGCCTTCGGGCCCCACTCCTCGGCCAGCGAACGGGTCATGTGGTTGAGACCCGCCTTGGCCGCTCCGTAGGACACGAGTGTCGGCGAGCCGGCGGGGTGGCCCGCGCCACTCGAGATGTTGATGATCGACCCCGTGCCCTCCTGCTCCTTCATCTGGCGGAACACGCGGATGGCGAACCACAGGGGGCTGATCAGGTTCATCTGGATGGCGAACGAGTGGAAGAGCACGGTGCGGTCGAAGTCGTCGGCTCCCCGGGGCGCGCCCTGGATCTTCTGGACCAGCTCCGGGATGTCCTCCACGTGCGGCGCCGGCACCGTGCCCCCCGCGTTGTTGACGAGGATGTCGATCCGGCCGTATGTGGAGACCACCCGTGTGACGAAGTCGTCGATGGCGCGGGGGTCGCCCTGGTCGCAGACCCACTGGACCGAGCGCTCGGCTCCCCCGGGGACGTCCTCGGCACCGGGCAGCCCCGGCAGGGGATTGCGCGAGCAGCCCACGACCGTGGCGCCGGCCAGGAGCAGCTGGTGGGCGATGCCGACGCCGACGCCCCTGCTCGTGCCGGTGACGACGGCCACTTTCCCGTCGAGCGCTCCCATTGGCGGACCTCCTGCTGAACTCATCGGCTACTGGACTCCTCGGAAAACATAAATCGTTCTATGATTAGGCGCAAGGAGCGGGACCGACCGCTCGGTTCCTGGGGGTAGTGATGACGCTGCGGGTGATCCAGTTCTCGACGGGCAACGTGGGTCGACACGCGCTCCGACAGCTGATCGAGCGTCCGGGCCTCGAGCTGGTCGGGGTCCACACGTCCGGTCCGGACAAGGTGGGCAGGGACGCCGCCGATCTGTGTGGCCTGGACGAGCCGACGGGTGTGACCGCCACCGACGACCTGGACGCGCTGGTGGCACTCGGTGCCGACTGCGTCGTCTACATGAGCCAGGCCGAGACACGGCCGCACGAGGCGATCCACGAGCTGACCTCGTTCCTGGCCGCCGGAACCAACGTGGTGGCGACGTCGCTGGTGTGGCTGGTCTATCCACCCCACGCCGACGGCTGGCTGACCGGTCCGCTGGACGAGGCGTGCCGGGCAGGGGGAGCGAGCATGTACGTGAACGGCGTCGACCCTGGGTTCTCCGGCGACCTGCTGCCGCTGGCCGCACTGAGCCTGTCCGGTGGTGCCGACTCCGTGCTGGTCCAGGAGATCTGCGACTACGGCTCCTACGACGACGCCGAGTTCACTGGAGTCAGTTTCGGGTTCGGCACCACGCCCGACACCGTCCCCATGCTCTTCCTGCCCGGCGTGCTGACCTCGATCTGGGGCGGCCCCGTCCGCCTGCTGGCCGACGAGCTCGGTGTGGAGCTGGAGGAGCTCCGTGAGCGCTACGAGCCGTGGGTGGCCACGGAGCCGATCGACTGCACGATGATGCACGTCGACCCCGGGCAGGTGGCGGCCGTGCGCTTCGCCGTCGAGGGCATCGTCGACGGGGAGGCGAGGATCGTCATGGAGCACGTCAACCGGCTGACGTCAGCGGCGGCGCCCGCCTGGCCGGTCGCCCCCGAGGGCCGACCCGGCGTCCACCGGGTGGTCGTCACCGGGAGCCCTGGTGTGGAGATCAACGCCCACCTCGGGCGGGACGGCGTCGACCACAACGAGGCGGGGGTCATCGCCACGGCGGCGAAGGCGGTCAACGCCGTTCCTGCGGTCTGCGGGGCGGCCCCCGGCCTGGTGTCGCTGCGCGACCTGCCCGTGTCCCAGGTCCACGGTCTGATGCGATGACACCGGCCCGGCGGGTGGCATCCGCGCCGGCGCAGCCAACCCGCAAGGGCGGACGGGCCCAGGAGCGGGGGGACCGGACCAGGGAGGCGATCATCGCCGAGACGGTCCGGTGCATCAACGAGGAGGGGTCCGCCGCGGCCAGCGCCAACCACATCGCCGAACGGGCCGGGGTGACCTGGGGCGTCATCCAGTACCACTTCGGCGACAGGAACGGACTCCTGTCGGCGGTGATCACCGACGGATACCGGAGGTTCCGGAGTGCCATCGAGTCCGTCGTCGTCCCCGAGGGCCCGGCGCTCGTGCGGGTGGAGGCGGTCGTCGGGTCCGCCTGGGCGGCGTTCTCGAGTCCGGAGTCCCGGGCCAGCTTCGAGATCCTCATCTCCGCCCGGGCCGGGCGCGAGCGGTCCTGGGTGGAGGAGCTCGAGGGCATGGGGCGGGACATGCGGGTCCTCAGCCGGGTGCTCGTCGGGTCAGGAACGGATCCCGGGCCGCACGACGCGGTCATCGGCGAGGTGCTGTGGGCGACGTTGCGCGGACTTGTCATGGCCCAGATGCTGACCCCGCGACCCCTCGACTCGTCGCGCGAGCGGGCCGTCCTCGTCGAGCTGATCACCACCTACCTCGACCGGGTGGGCACCGGTCGCTAGTGCCGGCGTCGGTTCCCGTCGGCCGTCGTCCGGCGTGATCCCAGGTGTCAGCTGGTCGGAGGTCGGAGCGGGATGAGAAGCTCCCGGCACACGACACAGGGAGTGGGACGGCCATGAGGAACGACATCACCGAACTGCTGGGGATCGACGTACCGATCTTCGCCTTCAGCCATTGCCGCGACGTGGTGGCCGCGGTGACGAAAGCGGGTGGGCTGGGTGTCCTCGGTGCCGTTGCCCACAGCCCCGAGCGGCTCGAGATCGACCTGGACTGGATCGAGGCCGAGGTCGGCGACCTGCCCTACGGCGTCGACCTGATCATCCCGGCCAAGTACGCCGGCGACGAGGGAGGCGGGTACACGGCGGCGGACATCGCCGCGCTCATCCCCGCCGAGCACTGGGAGTTCGTCAACGACATCCTCGTGCGCTACGGCGTGCCCGAACTGCCCGACGACGTGACGCGGGGCATCTTCCGCATGAGCGAGGACACGCCCGCACCGTTCTCCGCCCAGTCCGCCGGACCGCAGCTCGACATCGCCCTGGCCCACCGGACCAGCTTCGTCGCCAATGCGCTGGGACCACCACCCCAGCACATGATCGACCGATGCAAGGAGGAGGGTCGCCTGGTGGGAGCGTTGGCCGGTAAGGCCGTGCACGCCGAGCGCCACGTGCAGGCCGGGGTCGACGTCATCGTCGCCCAGGGCGGCGAGGCAGGCGGGCACACCGGTGAGATCGGTTCGATGGTGCTGATCCCCGAGGTGGTCGACGCCGTGGCGCCCGTACCGGTGCTCGGCGCGGGCGGTATCGGCCGCGGCCGTCAGATGGCGGCGGCCATGGCCCTCGGGGCCCAGGGCGTGTGGTGCGGTTCGGTGTGGCTCACCACGGACGAGGCCGAGACCCGGCCGGCCGTCAAGGAGAAGATGCTGAAAGCCACCAGCGCCGACACGGTCAGGTCCCGCTCGGTACGGGCAAGCCGGCCCGCATGCTCAAGTCGGCGTGGACGGAGGAGTGGGACGACCCCGTCCATCCGGACCCGCTCACCATGCCGCTGCAGCCCGTACTGACCGCACAGGCCATCGAGCGGATCGACCGGGGCTCGGTCCGGGCGGGATCCGGCGCCGAGAAGCTGGCCAACTACTTCGTCGGCCAGATCGTCGGCACGATGAACGAGACCAAACCGGCGGCGACCGTCGTCTTCGACATGATCGACGAGTTCATCAGCGCCATCGAGTCGGTCACCGCCCAGATGAACGCCTGAGCGCCGGCGGCGGTCCGGGACTAGCTGATCTCGCGGGCGGCCTCCGCGAGCGCCGAGTCGAGGGCGTCGGGGTCCACCGTGACGTTCTTGACGACGAGCCTCTCAGCGGCAAACACCTGTGGGTCCAGCGTCTGCTCGAGGTTGTTCTCGCCCACGACGACCAGCGCCACCTCGCCACCGTCGACGACCTCCCCGAGCTCCTTGACGTCGGACCGTGACATGCCCCGCCACAGGTGACCGCTCAGCGCACCGACGGCTCCACCGACGATGGCGGTGCCGATGATCACCGGCGGGAACAGGACCCCGACCATGGCGCCGGCCACCGCGCCGCTCCATCCGGCGTGCCGGGTGGCCATCTCCACCTTGTGCACGTGGACCGTGCCGTCGGTGTCCTTGGTCACGATGGCGGCGTCATAGGTGCCCACGGCACCCGAAGCGTGCAGTCCCCACACCTGCTCGTAGTCCGACTCGGCGGCCTCCCTGGTCGGGTAGGTGCCGATGTAGATGAACAGCTCCCCGCTGATCGTCATGTGCCCTCGATTCATGGTGTCGCCGGGCCGGCCCGGTCGCAGCGTTCGCACCGATTGCTTACCCCAATCGACGGTGCGGCGGTGCTCCCGTTGCAAAAGTGCTCCCGTTGCAAAAGTGCGCCCGGTGCGGAGGTCCCCCGGTACGGAGGTCCCCCGTCTAGTGAATCAGTACCTTCAGGGCGTCGTGGTCCGCCGCGTGCCCGAAGACCTCGTAGGCCTCCAGCATCTGGTCGAACGAGAACTCATGGGTGACGAACCTCTCGACTGGAAGCTTGTGCTCGGCGACCAGCGACAGGAGCATCCCGAGGGTGTTCGTGTTCACGAGACCCATCGAGATGTCGATGTTCTTGATCCAGAGCTCGTTGAGGGCCAGGTCGACCGACTTGCCGTGCACGCCGATGTTGGCGACGTTGCCCCCGGGCCGGACGATCACGGTAGCCATGGTGAACGTCTCCGGGACACCGACCGCCTCGATGGCGACGTCGACCCCCAGCCCGTCGGTCAGCGCCAGCACCTGCGCCTTCCAGTCCGGGTCCCCGGAGTTCACCGTCGCGGTGGCGCCGAACTCTGCGGCCCTTGTCAGTCGGGCGTCGTCGAGGTCGATGGCGATGATCTTGGAGGGCCCGTAGAGGCGTGCCGTCATGACAGCGGAGAGGCCGACAGGACCGGAGCCGATCACGGCCACTACGTCGCCCGGTTGGACGTTCCCGTACTGCACACCGATCTCGAAGCCGGTCGGGAGGATGTCCGACAGGAGGATCCCCTCGGAGTCGGTCATCCCCTCGGGGACCTTGTACACCGAGTTCTCCGCGAACGGGACCCGGACGAATTCGGCCTGCGTCCCGTCGATCATGTAGCCGAAGATCCACCCGATCCCCTCCATGCCCTCGTCGTCGAGGCAGTGGCTGTAGAGCCCCTTGCGGCAGTAGGAGCACCGCCCGCAGGAACTGACACACGACAGGATGACCCGGTCGCCCACCGCCAGCCGTGTCACGCCCTCGCCGACCGCGGTGATGACCCCGATGCCCTCGTGGCCAAGGATGCGTCCGACCTCGACCTCGGGCACGTCGCCCTTGAGGATGTGCAGGTCCGTACCGCAGATCGTGGTGGCCACCATCTTGACGACGACATCCGTCGGCTGTTCGATCTTGGGGTCCGGCACGTCATCCCATGCTTTCTGACCAGGACCTTTGTAGATCAGTGCCTTCATTGTGGACCTCCTGGCGTCGCTAGCCCGAGCAGCGCATTGCGACTCGCAGGACCGACGCCACCCGGCGTCGGGGGGCGGGGTCTCCTCTGTCGAGGGTAGGCCCCCCCGGATCGACCCGACAGTGCCGAAGGACACTTCGCGCCCGGATGGTCGGCCCGAGATGTGGTGGCCATGCCGTTCCCACGGAACGGACGGCCCCGCCGTACGATTGGCCCGAGCATGCCCGAGTCCGTCCCCCGCAGCGTCCCGCTCACCACCGTCGTCCGCCAGTGGGGCCGCATCGGTGCCATCGGGTTCGGCGGCCCCCCCGCCCACGTCGCCCTCTTCCGGAAGCTGTGCGTCGACGAGCAGCGGTGGCTCACCGCCCACGAGTTCGAGGACGGCATCGCCGCCACCAACCTCCTGCCCGGGCCCTCCTCCACGCAGCTGGCGATCTACTGTGCCTGGCGCCTCCGCGGCCGCCTCGGCGCGGTGGTCGGAGGGATCTGCTTCATCCTCCCCGGCCTGGTCCTCATCCTGGCCCTGTCGGCGCTCTTCCTCTCGGCCCATCCACCGCAATGGGTCCTCGGCGCCGCCGCCGGTGCCGGAGCGGCCGTGCCGGCCGTGGCGCTCAACGCCGCCCTCGGCCTCGTCCCCGCCAGTTGGCAGCGGGCCGGGACGGGGCGGGCCGTCAGACTCCGCTGGGTCGCCTACTTCCTGGTCGGCGGGGTGTCGGCCGCCACCGTCGGGGCCTTCCTGGTGCTGGTGCTCATCGGGTGCGGTGCGCTGGAGATCGCCATCCGGACACGGGCGACCGGTCGACCGGGGCGTGGCGTGTCCACCCTGTTCCCGGCGACGGCGCTGCCCGTCGTCACCGGAGGGGTGGCGGCACTCTGCTGGGTCGCCCTCAAGGTCGGCGCCCTCTCCTACGGCGGGGGGTTCGTGATCGTCCCGCTCATGCAGCACGATGCCGTGGTGACCTACCACTGGATGACCGGGGCCCAATTCCTCAATGCCGTGGCCCTGGGCCAGATCACCCCGGGGCCGGTGGTCCAGACGGTGGCTGTCGTGGGGTATGCGGCTGGTGGCCTGTGGACGGGGGTAGTGGCGGCCGCGGTGGCCTTCGCCCCCTCGTTCGTGTTCGTCATCGCGGGGGCGAGGCACTTCGACCGGCTGCGTGCCGATCCCCGCATCCAGGCCTTCTTCGTCGGCGCCGGATCGGCGGTCATCGGCGCCATCGCCGGATCGGCCATCCCTCTCGGACTGGAGCTCACCCACCTGTGGCAGCTGGGGGTCCTGGCCCTGGCCGCCGTCTGGCTGCTGGCGCTGCGCCGCGGCGTGGTCGTCGCCCTGGTGGCCGCGGGGTTGATCGGTGTGGTCGCCGTCCTCGTCGGCGCCCCGGCATGACCGGGGCCGTCCCTGTCGGTGCGGCCCGGGTGGTGGGGCATGCCGCCGGTGTCGCCGGCGCGGACCGGCCGATCGCGGGCCTATGCGGTCACGGTGACCGGGAGGTGCTTCAGGCCGTTGATCCAGCTCGAACGCAGTCGGCTCGCGTCGCCGGCCTGCACCACCGACCTCGTGCTCACGAGCAGCTCCTCGAGCAGTACCGAGATCTCGAACCGTGCCAGGTGCGCGCCGAGGCAGTAGTGCGGGCCGCCACCCCCGAAGGACAGGTGCGGATTGGGTGACCGCGTGACGTCGAAGCGGAGCGGGTCGTCGAACACCTCGTCGTCGTAGTTGGCGGACAGGAAGTACAGGGCCACCGGATCGTCCTCACGGATGGTGACACCGTGCAGCTCGAGGTCGCAGGTCGCGGTCCGACGGAAGTAGACGATCGGCGTCGACCAGCGGATCATCTCGTCGGCGGCCGTGGCCGCCAGCCCGGCGTCCTGCCGGAGGAGCCGCATCTGCTCGGGATGGTCGAGCAGCGCCAGCATCCCCTGGGACATGGCGGTGCGGGTCGTCTCGTTTCCGGCGACCGCCAGAGCGAGCACGAAGACCTCGAACTCGTGTGCACCCAGGGCATCGTCGTCGACCTCGGTGATGAGGCTGGTGACGATGTCGTCCAGGGGCTCGGCCCGACGCCGGTCGGCCAGCTGCGTGGCGTAGGTGTAGAGCGCGATCGCGGCATGCAGTGGGCGCGTCCGCGTCGTCGGCGAACTCGGGGTCGGTGGCCCCCGAGATGGTGTTGGTCCACTCGGTCACCTGCGGCCGGTCCTCGACGGGGACACCGAGGAGCTCCGAGATCGCGTACGCCGGCAGCACGGTGGCCACGTCGGTGACCCAGTCGAACGTGCCGCGCCGGACGACGTCGGCCAGGACGCCCCGCACGGCTTGGCGGTAGCTGGCCTCGAACTGTGCGATGGCACGCGGGGTGAACCCGCGGTTGACGAGACGGCGGAGACGGGTGTGCCCCGGCCGGTCGGTCTCGATGATCGAGCGGAACATGTCCCGCTGTTCGTCCGACTGGTCGTTGAGGAACACCCCACCGCGCTCGGACGAGAAGCGTTCGGTGTCGCGGTTGGCCGCCTGCACGTCGGCGTGCCGGGAGAGCGCCCAGAATCCGGGAACGGCCGGATCGTCGGTCTCGTGCCAGAACACGGGTGCCTCCCGCCGCAGCCAGGCGAATTGCTCGTGGGGGATCCCGGAGATCCACTGGTCTGGGGCGATGAGGTCGATGTCCACGTGCACTGCCTTTCGGGTCCTGGTGCGCCTTTGGGCGACGGCCGGCCCGTGAGCGCACGGTCCGCAGTCGATGCCCGAGCGGCTGGAGGGTCATCCAGCACGATATTGCCCGGACCGGCCCGTGTCTTGCACGAGGCGGACCGATCGGCCGGTTCCGGGCGCACCACGGCCCGGTCGGAGGTGACGGACAGCCGGCGCCACCGGGGTTGCGGTGGGTCGGGAGCACTCCGAACCTCCGCCGCGTGACGACCGCCGACAGGTTCGCCCGACGTGGCACCGGCTAGTGTGGGCGCCGTAGTCCGTGGCGGAACTCACTGGGATGTTCTGAACGCAGATACTGGGTCGGTGCTCATGTCTCTCCGGTCGATTGACGACGCGTCGAAGCTCCGACGGATCATCGAGGCGATGCTCCTGATCGGCGCCGACCTGGATCTGGCCGGCATCCTCCGGCAGGTCATCGAGGAAGCCTGTTCGATCACGGGAGCCAGGTACGGGGCCATCGGGGTCCTGAACGGCGAGCGGACCGGGCTTTCCGAGTTCATCACCGTCGGACTGGACGAACAGGCGGAGCAGTCGATCGGGCCACGTCCGAAGGGTCTGGGACTTCTGGGCCTGGTGATCGAGGACCCACAGCCGATCCGCATCGCCGACGTCACCGCACATCCGAACCGCTCGGGCTTTCCACTCAACCACCCTCCGATGACCTCGTTCCTGGGGGCGCCGATCAAGGTCCGTGACGAGGTCTACGGCAATCTCTACCTGACCGACAAGATCGGATGGTCGGAGTTCACCAACGACGATCTCGTCCTGGTCGAGGCGCTGGCACTGTCGGCAGGGATCGCCATCGAGAACGCCCGCCTCCACCAGAGGACGAAGGAGGCTGCTGTCCACGATGACCGCGAGCGGCTCGCCGGGGACCTGCACGACCGGGTGATCCAGCGGATCTTTGCCGCCGGCCTCACCCTCCAGGGGATCGCGAGCTCCACGAGGGCCGAGGGAGAGGCGGAGCGGTTGGAAGGTGTGATCGCCGGCCTCGACGACACGATCAAGGAGATCCGGTCGACGATCTTCGCGCTGAGCCTCCTGGGCTCCGAGATGGGTGTGCGGGCGCAGGTCACCAAGCTCCTGGGTGAGCTGAGTGAGATCATCGGCATCCGCGTGCGGGTGGTGTTCGAGGGCCCGGTGGACACGGAGGTGTCGGACGAGGTGGTCCATCACCTCGTCGCCACCTTGCGTGAAGCGGTCACCAACATCGGACGCCACGCCGAGGCGACCGAGGCGAGTGTGGTGCTCAGTGTCGAGGGAAGCCTCTGCCGGCTCCGGATCAGTGACGACGGCAGGGGCATGGGTGGACCGGGCACGTCCGCCGGTGGGCAGGGACTGGTCAACCTCCGGCGGCGGGCGGAAAAGCTGCACGGCCGGCTCGAGGTGAGCAGCAATCCGGCGGGGGGAACGACCCTGGACTGGCAGGTGCTCGCCCACTGACCTGGCCCACTGCAGGTGGCGACCCCGAGTCCGTGCAGGGTGTCCGGGCCACCAGCCTGTCGGCCACCGGTGTCCGGTGGGGGACCTTCAGCCCTAGGCGCAGGGCCCGACTTCGGCGAGGATCGGTCACGTGACCGCTGTGCTGGAGATCCACGCACCCACGGGTGGCCGACGGCGGTGGGCGACGCTGACCGTGCTCTGTGTCACGCTGCTGCTGATCAGCCTCGACAACACGATCCTCAACGTGGCGCTGCCCTCGGTGGTGCGCTCCCTCAGCGCCACGTCCACCCAGCTCCAGTGGATCGTCGATGCCTACGCCGTCGCCTTCGCCGGGCTGCTGCTCACCTTCGGTGCGCTGGGTGACCGTTTGGGTCGCAAGTGGGTGTTCATGGCCGGGCTGGTCGTCTTCGGAGGGGGGTCGGCGCTCGCCGCGTGGTCGCCCACTCCGGACCGGCTCACCGCGGCCAGGGTGGTGATGGGCGTCGGGGCCGCGGCGCTCATGCCCTGCACCCTGTCCATCCTCACGAACGTGTTCACCGCCGAGGGGGAGAGGGCACGGGCGATCGGGATCTGGTCCGGCACCGCCGGACTCGGAGTGGCCATCGGGCCGATCCTCGGTGGCTTCCTGCTGGTCCACTACTGGTGGGGCTCGGTGTTCCTGATCAATGTCCCGATCGCTCTGATCGGTCTGGTCGCCTCGGCGTTCCTCGTGCCCAACTCGAAGAGCCCGCAGCCCAGACGGGCCGACCCGGTCGGCATCGTGCTGTCGATGGTGGGGTTCGGACTGCTCCTGTGGGGGATCATCGAGGCCCCCAACCGGACGTGGTCCTCGCCACTGATACTCGGTGCCCTGGTCGGCTCCGTCGTCGTCATCGGGCTGTTCGTGGCCTGGGAGCGGCACACCGACCACCCCATGCTGCCCATGCAGTTCTTCCGCAATCGCCGCTACAGCGCGGCGATCGCCTCCCTGGCGCTGGTGCTGTTCGCCCTCATGGGACTGTTCTTCCTCGTGACCCAGTACCTCCAGTTCAGCCTCGGGTTCAGCCCCCTGCAGACAGGACTGGGACTCGCGCCCATCGCCCTGATCCTCCTGGTGGCGGCACCGTCGTCGGTACTGCTGGCCCGCCGTTTCGGATCGAAGCCGGTGGTGGCCGGAGGGCTGTTGCTGATCGCGGTGGGGCTCGGACTGCTCTCCCACACGACCGTGCACAGCACCTATCGAGACTGCGCACCGTGGCTGGCCCTGATCGGAGCCGGGGTGGGTCTGACGCTGGCACCCTCGACCGAGTCGGTCATGGGCTCGCTCCCGACGAGCGACGCCGGTGTGGGATCCGCCACGAGCGACACGTCGATGCAGATCGGCGGTGCCCTCGGGGTGGGTGTGCTCGGCACGATGCTGAATCTGCGCTATCGGGACCTCCTCGCCCCGCTGCTCGCCCACCAGTCCGTGCCCGCCGGTGTCGAGCGGATCGTGCTCGGGTCGTTGGGAGGCGCGCTGGCGGTGGCCGAGCGCGTCCCGGGCAGCTCCGGCGACGCCCTCGCCCTGGTGGCGCGCCGGGGGTTCATCTCCGGGATGGACCTCGGATTCCTCGTAGCCGCCGCCGTGGTCGGCATGGCCGGTGTGATCGTCCTGGTGGCCCTGCCCAACCGACCGGCGGAGCGTCTGGACGCACCTGACGACTGACGGGGGTCCCTGTGGTCGGCTCCACGGGTGACCCCCGCCACGAAAGCATCGAGCGGGAGAGGTCGAGCCGACGGGTCAGAGTCCGTGACCCACGCAGGTGCCCCCGTCGTTGTTGCTGTTCGTGTCGTCGGGGCACACGGTGTTGCCCCAGGTGACGCCGGTGACCGTCGTGGTCCCCGACACCACGGCTCCGCCGAAGTTGGCGTTGGTCAGGTTGGCGCTGCTCAGGTTGGTGTTGGTGAGGAACGCGGCGAACACGTTCGCCCCGGTCAGGTCGGCGCCGGTGAAGTTGGCGCCGTTCTCGTTGATGTTGTGGATATCGGTGCCGACGAGGGTCGCATAGGTGAAGTTCGTGTTGGTGACCGTCGCCTGGCCCAGCAGTGCGTCGGTCAGGTCGGCCGCGTTGAGATTGGTCCCGGTCAGGTTCGCCTCGGCCAGATCGGCGTTGGCGAGGTCGGCGATCTGCAGCGACGAGTTGGTGAAGTTCGTCCCGATCAGGAGCGTCCTGCTCAGCGCCGCCTCCGTCCAGGTGGTGCCGGACAGGTTGCAGTAGCTGAAGTTCTCGTTCGGTCCCGGGGGCGACGTACACGTGTTGGCCGTGGCCCCGACCGGTCCCTGTGGGCCGGTGGCACCTTGCGCACCGGTCGCACCGGTGGCGCCCGTCGGACCCTGTGAGTTGCACGAGATCTGCGTGGCCGTCGCCGCGCAGGTCGGCGCGGTCGTGCCGACGCTCGTCAGCTTGCCCGCCTTGAGGCAGGCGTAATAGATGGTGTTGGTACCGCTGGCCCCGGCCGTGACCGCCGCCGTCATCCCTCCGGCGACGATCGCCGCAGCGACAGCCGCAACCACCGCAATCCTGGATGATCTGCCCAATTCCATGGCACGCTCCTCGCAATTCCCCGGTCAACGACTTGGGGGCGAGAGGGCCTCATCGTCGCCAACGATGGACACCGCAGCCCTGACACAGAGGAGCCCCGATCTCAACCCTCGGATGCACATTCTCCGGCTACCCGACCGGACGGGAACCGACCGCCGTCCGACCCGGACGAGGTGCCCGGTAGGGTCCGGAGGCAGTGCAGGTGAGGCGAGGGCGCCAGCTGAAGCCGAGGAGACGAGCCATGACCCCCAGCACCGCCCGGGCGGTCCGATTCGACCGTTACGGCGACAGAGACGTCCTGTACGTCGCCGATATCCCGATGCCCGTGCCCGACGAGGGCGAGGTCCTGGTCGAGGTGCGGGCCGCAGCCATCAACCCCGGTGAGAGCGGCATCCGCAACGGCGCCATGCATGACCGGCTGCCGGCCGACTTCCCGTCCGGTGAGGGCAGCGACCTGGCCGGGGTCGTCGTCGGGGTCGGCCCCGGGGTGGACGAATTCGCCGTCGGCGACGAGGTGCTGGGGTTCTCCTGGAAGCGTTCCAGCCACGCCACCCACGCCGCCGTGCCGGTGGGGCAGCTGATCCTGAAGCCCCCGGACCTCCCGTGGGAGGTCGCCGGATCCCTCTACGTCGTCGGGTGTACGGCCTACGCCGCCGTGCGCGCCGTCGCCCCCCGGGCCGGTGAGACGGTCGCCGTCTCTGCGGCAGCGGGCGGCGTCGGGAGCATCGTCGTGCAGTTGCTTGGCCGACTCGACGTGCACGTGATCGGCATCGCGTCGGCCGACAACGACGAGTGGTTGGTCGCCCACCGGGTGACGCCAGTGCACTACGGCGAGGGACTCGCCGACCGGCTCCTGGTCACCGCCCCCGACGGCATCGACGCCTTCATCGACCTCTTCGGTCCTGAGTACGTGCAGCTGGCGGCGGACATCGGTATCCGCCGTGACCGCATCGAGACGATCATCGCCTTCACCAAGGCCGAGGAGCTCGGCACCAAGGCCGACGGAAGTGCCACGGCGTCGACGACCGACGTGCTGTCCGAGATCGCCGACCTCGTCGCCTCCGGACAGGTCGAGGTCCCCGTTGCCGCCCGGTACCGGCTGGACGAGGTCAGGGACGCCTTCGCCCAGCTCGAGCAGCGCCACACCCGGGGCAAGATCGTCCTCGTCCCCTGAACACCTCGTCCCCTGAACCCGGCGCGGCCAGCCGGGGACGGAGCGGGGAAGCACACCGACCGTTCCTGTGGACGGGGACGACCGCTGGGTAGCCTGTGGGCTCCCCGATCCCGGAGGCACTGATGGGTAACGAAGAGCAAGCCGAGCAGGTCGTCCGCACGTTCTGTGATGCGTTCGACGGGCGGGACGCCGAGGCGCTGCGCCCCTACTTCACCGACGATGTGGTGTACCACAACATCCCCCTGGATCCCGCTGTCGGGATCGATGCCACGGTCGCGTTCATCGACGCCTTCTTCGGTATGTGCGACTCCATGACCATCGAGACCGTCAATCTGGCCGTCCACGGCAGCGTCGTCCTGACCGAGCGGATCGACACCTTCACCATCGGGGAGATCGTGGCCCCGCTGCTCGTCATGGGCACCTTCGAGGTCCGGGACGGGAGGATCGGCGCGTGGCGCGACTACTTCGATCTCGGACAGATCACGGCGATGCTGTCCGGGGGCGCCTGATCGAACGCGGCCGGCGTCACCGGTCCCGGTCTCCGTGCGGCAGCGGGATCAGGTGGGGACCGCTCCCACCACGGGGAGGTTGGGCACGACGCCGATGCCGGGCAGCGATCCGAAGTCGGGCGCGTCGCCGAAGTTCAGGGCGGCGCCGTTCCACTGCGGGTTCTACGTCACCGGGCCCCTCGACGGCCTCGCCCTCCGCGTGAAGCTCGCCGCCTACGGCGGACTGTTCCTGGCGTCGCCGGTACTGCTGTGGGAGTTCTGGCGGTTCGTCGCCCCAGGGCTGCATCCCCGGGAGAAGCGCTGCGCCGTCCCGTTCGTCGTCGACTCGATGGCCCTCTTCACCCTGGGCTGCCTGGTGGCCTACGCGAACGTTCCCCCACGCCCTGGGGTGGCTCGGCATCATCGGCGGTCCGAGCCTCCACCAGATCTTCGACCCCAACCAGTACCTCAGCCTCATCGTGCTGCTCATGGTGGTGTTCGGCACCACGTTCGAATTCCCCGCTGTCCTCGTCTCGTTCGAGTGCGCCGGAGTGCTGTCGGCAAGGAATCTCTCGTCATGGCGGCGATGGGCGATCGTTCCGATCGTGGTGGCGGCGGGCGTGATCACCCCCAGTTCCGACCCGTTCTCGATGATCGCTCTCGCTGTCCCGCTCTACGTCTTCTACCAGGCCTCCATCGTCGTCGGCAGGATCATCCAGCGGTAGGGGATCCGGTGTCGTGAGGTCCGGGACCTGGCGCCCGGGCACGGTCCCGATCGGGACCGGTGACGCGGTCGAGCCGACCGCAGGCTGCTCAGCGGTCGACGCAGTCCGAGCACCGTCCGGAGATGCCGACGTGGTGGGGGTCGATGGTGAACCCCAGCTCGCGTCTCGCCTTGCGGATCAGGTCCCGGAACAGCTCGTCCCCCGCCTCGACCCGCTTGCCGCACAGGTCGCAGACCAGGTGGGCGTGGGCGTGGGCCGCCAGCTGGTAGGTGACCGGCCCGTGGCCGAGGTGGGTGTGGGCCACTACCCCGAGGTTCTGCAGCTCCTCCAGGTTCCGGTAGACGGTGGAGAGGTGGACGTCGGGCGACCGCTCGTGGACCTCGGCGGCCAGCTCCTCGGCGCTGAGGTGGCGGTCGGACTCGAAGAGCACCTCGAGCAGGGTGCGGCGGGGAGGTGTGGCCCGCCCGCCCCTGGCCCGCAGCATGGCCACGACGTCGTCGACGCTCCCGGGTGGCGCTCCGGTGGCGGTCGGTGGGGTGGTCGCCTTCGCCATCCCCTCAGGATAGGCAGCGGATCGTCATCCGGAACAGGTCCTTGTTGCGAACTACCTGCAACTGGGTAGGATGCGCACCGAGGCCGGCGTCGTGGTCGTGGGGTGGCCGAGGATCCGTGGAGAGGGATGACGTGACGATCACCGAGACGGAAGTCGCCCGGCCCGTCGGCCGGCTGACCCAGCTCCACCGGGCGCTCGATCCGGCCGAGTGGCGGCAGGTGAAGTGGATGCTGGCCTCCGTCGCCCTGCTCCACGTGATCGGCTTCGGTGTCTTCTTCCTCTTCGTGGTGCCCGGTCACTACAAGGGCCTCGGGATCGGGGTCAGCGTCCTCGCCTACACGCTGGGGCTGCGCCACGCCTTCGACGCCGACCACATCTCCGCCATCGACAACACCACCCGCAAGCTGATGCACGAACGGCGGGGGGTGGACGGAGCGAAGAAGCCGCTCAGCGTGGGGTACTTCTTCTCGTTGGGCCATTCCACCATCGTCGTCGCCATCGGGATCGGCATCGTGGTCGCCGAGAAGGCGGTCTACGCGGGCAGTCTCGAACCAGAACTCCGGTCTCGAGCAGTTCGGGGGTGTCTTCGGGACCGTGGTGTCGGCGTCGTTCCTGTTCCTGATCGCCCTCCTCAACATCGTGATTCTGACCGGGATCGTCAAGGTGTTCCGGAACATGAAGCGGGGGGCCTTCGACGAGGCGGAGCTGGACCGGCAGCTCGACAACCGGGGACTCATGTACCGGTTCTTCGGCCGGTGGATGCGGTCGATCACGAAGGAGTGGCAGATGTACCCCGTGGGGGTCGTCTTCGGCATGGGGTTCGACACCGCCACCGAGGTCGCCCTGCTGGCCACCACCGCCCTGCTGGCCACCCGGTCGCTGCCGTGGTACTCGATCATGTGCCTCCCGATCCTGTTCACGGCCGGGATGACGCTGCTCGACACCCTGGACGGGTGCTTCATGAACGTCGCCTACGGGTGGGCGTTCTTCAATCCGGTCCGCAAGGTGTACTACAACCTCGCCATCACGGGGCTCTCGGTGGCAATCTGCTTCTTCATCGGCACGGTGGAGGTGCTCGGCCTCCTGCCCACGGAGCTGCACCTCCACGGACGCTTCTGGAACGACATGGCCGGGTTCAACATCAACACGGCGGGGTTCATCATCGTGGGGATGTTCGTCCTCACCTGGGTGGCCGCCCTCGCCATCTGGCGCATCGGCCACGTCGAGGAGAAGTGGAGCGCCAGGCTTCGACCCGCCGAGTCGTGAGAGTGCCCTACGGGGAGCCGCCCGGCTCCACCGACGCCTTCCTCATCTCCTGGATGTAGCGGTCGACCCGCTGGCGGGACATGCCCCATGCGTTGGCGATCTCCCACGGCCGCATCCCCTCGTCGAGACACCGGCCGATGAGGAGCACCCGGAGCCGGTGGCGGGCGACGGCGATCCGCTGGTTGGCTTCCTGTGTCGCCCCGCGTTGCGTGCCCGCCGACGTGTAGCTCAGCGTCTCCGTGATCTTCTCGCCGGCACGCAGCCGCTCAATCCCCCGCTGCAGGACCTCCTCGCCGGTGATCATGACCTGTCGGGCGGCGCGGTTGGCGTCGATCAGCTCCTCGATGGCCTCGATGATCCGCTCATCTCCATCGTCCACACGTCCATCCTCGCGCCTGCCGGCACCCGGTGCGGCGGCCCGTTCCGTCCCACTCTGCCGGGAGGCAGCTGATCCCCCTCCGAGCCGGCCGGTCTGGCATGCTCGGTCCCGTGCGACCGACGATCCTGACGACACGTGCAGTCCGTGATGCCGGCCGGGTCGCATGACCGATCCCCCGGGTGGGCGCAGTGGTCGATGGTGGACGTCCCGCCCCGCCGCCGCCGGCGCCGTGTGCCTGGCCGTGCTGGTCGCCGTGGGCCTGACCATCGCCTTGACCACCTCGGGTTCGTCGGGCACCGCGAACTACCAGGGCCCGCTGGGCTCGAACCCGCACGGGCTGGGGATCACCGCCGGCTCCGGCTCCTCGGGGTCGTCGGGCAACACCGGTACATCCGGATCGGCGGGGGGAGCGCCGGCAACTCGGGTCAGGGTGCCGGTGCAGCCACCGGGTCCGGGGGCAGCTCGACGTCCGGCGCATCGTCCGGCTCGGCCGGCGGATCGAACTCGGGGTCGACGGGTACCGGCAACTCGGGTGCCGGTGGGTCGGCAGGTGGCGCCACGTCAGGGGCCGGTGGCGGGTCGGCCGGGGGGGCCTCGGGGGCCGGTGCCGGGGTCGGGGGCCGGAACCGGTGCCGGTGCGGGATTGGGGGCGGGGGCGGGGACCGCTCAGTCGTCGGGGGGATAGGCCGTGTGCGCCCACTGCCGGCTGCGACGCCGGTCCCACCACCGGTCGGCGACGAAGGCACCGACGAGCACAACCCCCGACAGGGCCACCAGGACCGGGTAGCCGGAGTAGCCGGCGTAGCGGAACACGACCCGGTGCGTCCCCGGGCCCACCCGGACGGCGACCAGGGCGGGCGCCGCCATGACCGGTGAGGCGGGCGTCCCGTCGACGGTGGCGGTCCAGCCCGGGTCGAACGACGCCGAGAGCACCACCAGTCCGGGGTGACCCATCCGTACGGTCGCCGCCGCCGTCCCTGCCACCAGCCGTGCCTGCTGGGACACGACGGATCCCGGTCGTCCCCCGGCGGCCGGCGGGCCCGTGGAACCCCGCCCGCCCCCGGTGGAGACACCGGCGCCGTCCCAGTCGACCAGGAGCGTCCGTCCCTCACCGGGGAGGTCGGACCGGAGCAAGGGCTGCGACACCTCGCCCACGTCGGCGCGGTCCTCGGCGACGGTCCCCACCGAGCGCGCCACCGACACGTAGCCGACGGACGGCAGCTCCCACAGCGAGTACGGCCCCCGGGTCATGAGCCGACGGGCGGGGACGGGCGGTGGCGCACCGGTCGGGAGGAGCAGGTAGCGGACACCGAACATGGTGTAGTCGCCCGGGTTCGACTGGTCGAAGTGGTACTCGGGGTCGGTCATCAGCGAGGCGGTCCGCAGCGTGTAGCCGACCTCGTCGATGTCCTGGCTCTCGAGGTACTTGAACACCGGCACCTGGCCGACCAGGAACGCGGCACCCCAGTTGTCCGGCAGGCCGGCGTAGACGCGGCCGTCGTCGGCGGCCCGCACCCGGTCGAGCAACGGTGCGATCGTCGGGCCGTCGAGCTCGTCGTCCACCACCTGGTCGCGGATGGCGGCGGCGTTGCCGGCGTCGTACCGGTGCGACTGGACCAGTGCGGGGACCAGCGCGGCCACGGCCAGGACCACCAGCGCCGTGGCCAGGGCGACCTTCGGCCCGGTGCGTTCCCCGCTCCCTACGCTCACCGCCCCCCACCACCGCTGGGCTCCGGCGACGAGCAGCGTCCCCACCGTCGAGACACCGATGCCGGCCAGGAGCAGCGCGGCCAGCTGGACACCCATCATGAATCGCCGCATGAAGAGGTCCGTGCTCCCGGGGAGTGCGTCGACCAGCGACCCGAAGGTGGTCCGGCCGAACGACAGCACGAGGCTCATGGCCAGCAGCACGATGAGCACCCGACCGCGCTCGTCACGGCGGAATCTGACGATGCACGAGACGAGGCCGATGCCGGCCAGCACCGTGATCACGGGCAGGCGCCCGGCGTCGAGGAGCCCGCCCGTCACCAACCACCCGACCACCCGGCGGGCGCCGTAGCCGTTCTCGAGCGGCGTGCCCCGGAGGATCTCGTTGACCGAGGCCCAGCGGGCCGACACGAGCACCGGGACGGTCACCCACGCCGTGGCCGCCGCTGTCCCGCCCAGGACCACCAGCGCCCGGACGGCCCGCTGACGCCAGGCCGACGGCGACAGCCACGGGAGCAGGACCAGCGGGATCACCGCCAGGTACCCGGTCTCGAAGTGGAGCATCACGGTCAGGGACGCGCAGGCGATGGCCGCCCCGTACCGTCGTCCTTCGCTGACCGCCTGCCAGCAGAAGCCCCACGCCAATGGAAGGGTCCACATCGCCCACAGCTGTGTCCACACGCCGAATCCGACCCAGACGTAGGCCGTGGCCTCGAACCCGACCCCGACGGTCGAGACCAGGAACGGGGCGAGTGCCGCCGCCGACGCCGACGTCCAGCGCCCCAGGCGGAACGCCCGTGCTCCCCAGTAGACGCTGACCGGCCACAGCGACAGCAGCAGGTAGAGGCTCCAGGAGAAAGCCCGGTCCGGGCCCACGACGATCCCCACCGCTCCGGTGACGGTCGACGGGAGGCTCTGGTAGTGGAGGAACTGCGGCGACCCGAGGCCGAGGTAGGGGAACCAACTGGTCTGGGGCAGGTGCCCGGCGCGCAGCCGGGCGGCGGCGAACCGGACCATCTGCTCGTGGACCGAGCTGTCGTCGAGGGTGGCGACGGTCACCGTCTCGGACCGCAGCCACCAGTAGTTCCAGAGCACCGCCGCGGCGACGACGAGCCACTGGGGGTGGAAGGCGCGTGCGTGGCCGGGACGGCCGGTGGGCATCCTCAGCCCAGACGGAGCGTCTCGAGCGGTTCCAGCCGGGCCGCCTTGATCGACGGGTAGAGGCCGGCCGTGATCGACACCAGCAGCGCCAGGCCCATCCAGATCGGGATCTGGGCGTAGTCGATCACGACCACCCATCCTGCGAAGGCGGACACCGAGTACACGACGGCGATCCCCAGCACGGCGCCGACCAGTCCGCCGAGCACGCCGACGAAGAGCGACTCGAGGAGGAACTGCGCGCCGATCTTCGACCGGCTGTGGCCGACGGCACGGCGGATCCCGATCTCCGGCGAGCGCTGGATGACCGAGATCGACATGACGTTGGCGATGCCGATGCCGCCGACGGTCAGCGCCAGGAGGCCGGCGAGCAGCGCCACCTGCTGCAGGGTCTTGTTGGCCTGGGCCTGGGCCTGGAGCACGTCACTCGGGATCTGGGTCGAGGACTGGGCCGGGCCACCGAGGTTGATGGCGGTGGGGATCACGTCGGCGGTGGCCTGGGTGGCTGTCCGGCTGGGTCCGGATGTAGAGCTCGTTGGGCTGGCCGTTGGTGTGGAAGACGTTCTGCGCCGCCCACTGGGTGACGAACGCCGCGTTGTCGAGCTCGGGGTCGAGCGGGACGGACCCGAGGACGCCCACCACGCCGAAGCTCGTCCCGTTGAGGGAGATGGTCCGGCTCTCCCCGGTCAGGTACCCGTACTGTTTGGCGATCCCCTCGCCCAGCACCACGGCCAAGGTGTGGAGCCGTGTGTCCGACGCGTTCAGCCAACGGCCGCTTACCACCGGGACCCCGAGGACCGACGGCAGCGAGTCGTCGGCGGCCCGCACCGGTACCGGAAACGCCTCGTAGTAGGTGCTCGCCCCCTTGATCGGCAGAGCGATGACCCCGGAGAGGTTGGTGGTGGCCGATGCACTCTCGACGGTGGAGACGTTCTCGACCCGCTCGACGGTGTCGCTGGGGAAGGTCGGGTTCTGCGACCCGAACGACCCGCCGGCCTGGGCGATCACCAGGTTGGTGCCGAGCTGGGACAGCTGCTGCTGAAGGGCGCCCTTGGCGCTCTCGGTCAGCCCCACGGCACTGACCATGGCGGCGACGCCGATGATCGGGCCCAGCATGATCAGCAGCGTGCGGACCTTCCGTGCCCGCAGCCCGGACCAGGCGACACCGACGAGGTCGTCGAAGTCGCTCACCGGCCGGTGCCCCCCCGGTGCTCGTCCCCCACGATCCGGCCGTCCCGCATGGAGATCATGCGGTGGGCCGTCTGGGCCACCGTCGTGTCGTGGGTCACCATCACCACCGCCCGCTCGGGGGACTGGAGGTTGGAGAAGATCTGGAGGACGTGCGCGGCGTTGGTCGAATCCAGGGCGCCGGTCGGTTCGTCGGCCAGGATCATGAGCGGTTCGGTGACGATGGCACGGGCGAGGGCGACCCGTTGCTGCTCCCCTCCCGACATCTGCACGGGCCGGTGGTCGGCGCGGGCACCCAGGCCCAGCTCCTCGAGTGCGGCCCGGCAGCGCTCCTTGCGCTCCTTCGGCCGCATGTCCCGGTAGAGGAGGGCCGTCTCCACGTTTCCGACCGCCGTCAGGTGGGGGATGAGGTGGAACTGCTGGAAGACGAAGCCGATGGAGTCGCCCCGGAGCCTCGATCGGGTGGGGTCGTCGAGGAGGCTCACGTCCTGGCCGGCCACGCGGATGGTGCCCGCGGTCGGGAGGTCGAGGACGCCGAGGAGGCCCAGCATGGTCGACTTCCCCGATCCGGAGGGTCCGACGATCGACATGAACTCGCCCGGATAGATCTGCAGGGACACGTCGCGCAGTGCGTAGACCTCGATCTCCTCGCCGTAGACGCGCGATACCGACTCCAGCTCGAGCAGGGGGAGGGGGCGGGCCGCGGCCGTGCCCGTGGGCGGGGTGTCCGCCATCGTGCCCGTCACGAGCGGGTACCCGTCATGGGCGGTCTCCGGTCACGAGCCCGGGTTCACCTGGACGATGACGAGCTGGCCGAGACGCAGGCCCCCGGTGACCTGGATGTAGGAGCCCTCGGTCAACCCGGTCGTCACGGGCACCTCGGTGACGCGGCCTCCCCGGGCCAGGCTCACCGTGCGTACGACGTCCTGGCCCAGCCCGTTCTGCTTCACGGCGGCGATGGGTACCGTCAGCGCGTTGTCGATCTGTTGGTCGACGACGGTGATGGACACCTGGGACCCGTCGGCGCCGGACAGGCCCGGCACGGCGATGGTGCCCTCGTAGACCTGGGACGTCCCCACCGTGGTCGTGTTGCTGTCGAGCTCGGTGATGATGCCGGTGGTGGACGAGGTTTCCCCGCTGATCTGGACGGTGCACGTCTGACCCACCGCCAGCTTCGACCGGTCGGCGGCTGATGCCTGGAGTGTCACGCTCAGGTCGGGCTCGACGAGCGACAGGATGGGCTCGCCGGGCGCCACCGTGGCACCGGCCTTGACGTAGACGGTGCCGACGCGGGTCGGCCACTGACCGACGATCATGTCCGTCGGCTCGAAGGTGATGTTGGTCTGCAACGACTGCAGGGTGACCGTCACCTGGGTCTGGCCCGCCAGGAGCAGCGCAGCGCCGGGCACCGGGACGTAGTTCTGCCCCGGCGTGGCCGTGCCCTGGACGGCGAAGCTGACCGAGGTGTCCTTCACCGGCGCCTGGCTGGCGGTGATGGTGAATGTGGCGGCACCGCCCTGGGGCACCGTGCCGGTGGAGCCGGTGATGGTGAGGGTCGGGACCACCGAGGTGGTGATCTGGACGGCCGCACTGCTCGGGTTGCCGACCACGTAGGACCGACTGGCCGCCAGCGAGACGGTCAGGATCCGGTCGGGCTCGACCGTGTTGGCGGTCACCGTCGGGATCTCGACCTGGGTGGCGGTCTGGCCCGCCGGGACCACGATGGTCCCCGCCGGTGGCTCGAAGTCCGTCCCCTCGACGGCGTTCCCGCCGTAGCTCAGCTGGATCGTCACCGGCGTGCTCACGGCCTGGCTCAGGCCGATGGACACCGTGTACGGCTGGCCCTTCTGCAGGTAGGTGGTGGCCGATGTCAGTGTCGCCACCGGTTGTGCGGTGCTGCCGGCGATGGTGACGACGGCCGATCCCTGGGACGTGACGGTGTAGGACCCCGGTGACGGCTGGAGCGCCACGACGACGAAGGTCGACGGCTGGATCACCGTCTGGGCGATGGTATCGACGGCGACGGTGGCCGAGGTCTGCCCGGGTGCGAGGGTGAGGACCGGGTCCACCGGATCGTAGGCGGTGCCGACCTGGGCGCTGCCGCCCACCTGGAGCTCCACCTGGGTCGTCTGGATGGGCGCCTGGTCGGCCGTCACGGTGAGCGTGGCCACCCCGCCGCCCGCCACCGTGGTCCCACCGGTGATGCTGAGTGCGGGCACGTTGGTGTTGTCGATCGTGGTCGAGGCGGAGCCCGGGGACCCGACCGAGTACCCGGTGCCGCCGGCGATGGACACGGTGAGGACGGCGTCGGGTGCGACGGCCGTGCCGACCCGGGTCTGCACCGCCACCGACGTCTGGGTGGCTCCGGCCTGGAGGACGGCCTCGGTCGGCGGCGTGACGACGTCCTCTCCCGAGGCGGTGCCCCCACTGGTCAGGTTGACGGTGATCGCCGACGCCGATGCCGCCGACGCGCTGATCACGAACTCGGCGGACCCGCCCTGGCTGACCTGTGCGGCCACCGACTGGATGGTGAGGACCACACCGTCGAGGGGGGTGAGGTCGGCCTCGAGCGTCCCCGGCCGGAAGGTGGCGCCGCTGCGGTGCGCGGAGGTCTGCGCGGCGGGCGGGCCGATGACCAACGGTGCCGAGTCCTGGGCGCCGAGCTGGTAGCCGGCACCCTGTTCGAGCGAGACGGTGGCCGCCTCGGGGTTCGCCGGAGTCGAATTCGGGTAGCCCTGCTGGGCCTGCCACTGGGCCAGGGCGAACTGGGTCTGCTGGGTGAAGTTGTCGTCGAGCGTGCCGGGGTAGTCACCGGAGGCGGCCAGGATCTGCTTGAGTTCGAGCACGTCGGGCCCCGAGTCACCAGGGACGAGGGACCGGAAGAAGGGGAGCGATCCCGGCTCGGCGACGGCGTTCCTCCCCCCGAGGGCGAACATGGTCTGCCCGGACTGGGTGACGTCGTCGGCAGCCGACGTCAGGGAGCTGACGATTCCCTCGTTGGCCGCATCGACGTCGCGGATCGACTTGCGGCTGAGCGTCCCGGTCAAGGTGACCGTGTCCTGCAGCGTCCTCGACTGCACCCGGCTGAACACGGCCACCTCGCCCTGACCGGCGGAACTGCCCCCGCTGGTCACGGCGTAGGTGATGGCCACCGCGACCACCACGGCGACGGCCGCGATCACGACGATGGTTCGGGTGCGCGTCATCGGGTCCCCCGGGGTCTGGTCAGGTCGTGCCGGCCTGCGCCTTGGCGGCACAGGCCTGCAGGTCGGAACTGGACAGGACGTTCTGGCCCGGTGGCGGCGTGAAGCCGGAGGTGCCGCCCGAGGTCCCGCCGAAGGAGAAGAGCAGGCCCTTGGCGTTGGGGGTCGGGGTCGGGATCTTCCACCCGCGCCCGATCATGCACGTCCGCCACTTGAGGTAGATCTGGTTCTCCTTCTTCACCTGGGAGAGCGTCAGGTTGTTCTGGGCGGCCTGCTCGGCCGACAGCGCCTGGAGGATGTTGCTCTTCGCCGCGCAGGTCTGGAGGGCCTTGATGTAGGTGGGGTTGTCCGCCGCCGAGTTGGGATCGGCCGCGCTGGGCACACCGATGAAGGTGACGCCGAGGCCGGACAGGCACGACTGGAAGATCCCGACGGCGGTGAACAGGCTGGTGGTCGGGCTCGCCTTGGCGAGGGGCACGGTGGCGGTGGTGATCCCGTGACCGCCCTTGCCGTTGGCGGTCGGGATGGCGGACGGCGGGAGCTGCCCCGCGGCGACGAAGGTCACATGGTTGGTGCTCGCGGTGGCACCGCCGCACCCGGCCGCCGTGGCCGCCAGTGCGACCGCGACCAGGACGAGGCCGCAGTGCCGGTACATGGACGAGACGCTAGCAGCGTGACCTGCGGAAACGACGATCGCGTCGACCGGGCTCGGTCATCGTCCCCCGGTACGGGACTCCGAAGCCGGTCGTCCGCGGCCGGACGGAGGTGCCCTCAGGCGGCGACGGCCAGGCTCGAGGCGCGGGCCAACGAGGCACGTCGCACCCTCTTGGCCACCGACGGCGCGATCTGCAGGATCGAACGGAACTCGCCGGCCGAACTCACCAGTACCTCGAGGTCGGTGGTGGCCGTGGCGGTCGCCGTGCGGGGCGAACCGTTGAGCAGCGCCATCTCACCCAGGAAGTCGCCGGTGGCCACGTCGGCCACCTGGGTGACCCCGTGCGCCGTCTCGCGGGTGACCCGGGCCGTACCGCTGCGGATGACGATGAACTCCCGGCCCACGGTCCCCTCGCGGATCAGGACGTGGTCCTTCGGGATGTGCAGGCAGGAGGTCAGCGAACGGATCTGGCGCAGCTGGGCCTTGGTGCAGTCTCCGAACAGCTCGAGGTCGTCGATTCGCAGTGCGTTCGTCGATGCCGGCATCCCGGTCTCCTTCGCTAGCAGCTGACGGTCATCTGCTAGCTCAAGTGTATCAGGACGATCGTGTCAAGAAATCAATTATTGCGTGACAATCGGAATGACTGATGACGTTCATCGCCGTGTGGGGACGGATCGGCAGCGGTCCGCTCCCTCGACCCAGTCATCCGGAGCCGAAGAAGGGGGCCCCGAAGCTGAAGATGCCCCCGTCCGCGCCCACCAGCCAGTAGCCGCCGGTGGTCGGATCGGCGGCCATGCCCACCACCGGGGCAGCGAGGGTCGCCGACCCCATCGAGCCCAGGAAGCGGGCGGATCCCGCGTTGAAGACACCGCCGTCCGAGGCCACGAACCAGTACCCCTGACCGTCGGCGAGGGAGGCCATCCCGTTGACGGGCTGGGCCAGCTGGATCGAACCGGTGCTGCCGAGGAAGGGTGCGTCGAACGAGAAGATCCCGCCGTCGGTCGCCACCAGCCAGTAGCCGCCGGTGGCGGCGTCCGGGCTCATCCCCACGACCGGCCGGTTCAGGTGCTGGCCACCCATGGAGCCCCGGAAGGCGGCGTCGCCGAAGGCGAAGATCCCCCCGTCGGACGCCACCAGCCAGTAGCCGCCCCCACCCGGGGTGGGCGCCATGTCCACCACCGGGGCGTTGAGGTGGCTGCTCCCCATCGAGCCGAAGAAGTGGGCGTCGCCGAAGGCGAAGATCCCCCCGTCGCCGGCCACCAGCCAGTACCCGTGACCGTCCGGTGTCGAGACGATGTGGGCGATGGGCGCGTTCAGGGCGTGGCCGGCCAGTGACCCGTAGTCGACGGCCGATCCGTGGGCCGACACGCCGCCGGCGGCATCGGTGAGCCAGTAGCCCTCGCCGTCCGGCATCGACGCGATACCGACCACGGGGGTCACGAGCCCTCCGGAGGTCGACGTCGTCGGGGTCCAGTACCGCTCGGCGCCGTCGAAGTCACCGCCGTAGTCCGACAGCAGGGTGGTGAGCGAGTGCTCCTGGACCGGTTGGTTGACGCCGATGGCGTCCCACACCAGCCCGCCCCCTGCGTAGATGCCCGAGTGGGAGAAGCCGTTGATGGTGCCGCCCCAGTAGGTGGCGTCCCCCGGCAGCAGCTCGGCCTCGTCCTCGGCGACGGTGGCCTGGGGTGGGATGAAGGTGCCCACCCCCGCCGGTTGGCTGCCGTCGCCCGGCAGGGCGATGCCGGTGGCCTGGTAGACGGCGTACTGCACCAGGCTCATGCAGTCGAAGCCCTTGGCCCCGGGCCCGCACCCCGACTCGTCGACCCCGCCATAGGTGGGGCCGTTGATGCCCCCTCCACCGTCGCAGTAGGGAACGCCCGCCTGCGATGCGGCGTACGCGGCGATCCGGTCGCCCACGGTGGCCGCCGCGGCGCCACGGATACCGACCGATTGCGAGAGGCCCACCAGGGCCACGAGCAGGAGTGAGGCCCCGACCGGCCGGGCCGCCGCCCTCAGGGCGGAGCGCAGTGCCGGCATCGGTCGCCTCGAGCGGGGAACCGGTGCGTCCATGCCGGCCATTATCGGCACATCGGAGGCTCGACTTCAGTGATCCGCCGGGCAGGGTGATCCCACCAGCCGGAAGCGAGGGCCCCGGTCGACCGGGCCGGGGCCGGGTAGGGTCCCGTCAACGTCGGAGCGAGTGGAGCGGACATGACGGGTCAGTCGATCACCACGGACTACCTCGTCATGGGTGCCGGCGCCGCCGGAATGGCGTTCGCCGACTCGGTGCTGACCGAGACCGACGCCAGCCTGGTGCTCGTCGACCGCCGGGACCGGCCCGGCGGGCACTGGAACGACGCCTACCCCTTCGTCCGCCTGCACCAGCCCGCCAGCTACTACGGGGTCAACTCGGTCGAGCTCGGCTCGGGGGCCATCGACGAGGTCGGCCTCAACGCCGGCTACCACGAGCTCGCCGCCGGCACGGAGGTGGTGAGCCACTACGACCGGACCATGCGACACCGGTTCCTGCCGTCGGGGCGGGTGAGGTTCCTCCCCATGAGCGAGGTCGACGAGGACCGGGTGGTGACGTCGCTGCTCTCCGGTGGGCGCACCGTCGTCGAGGCGCGACGGTTCGTCGACGCCACCTACTCGCGGATGCGCATCCCCTCGACGACCCCTCCGACCTACACCGTCGCCCCGGATGCGACGTGCATCCCGCCGAACGACCTGCCCCGCACGGCGCCGGACCACGAGGACTTCGTGGTCATCGGCGCCGGCAAGACGGGGATGGACACCTGCATCTGGCTCCTGGAGAACGGCGCCGACCCCGATCGGATCCGTTGGGTCGTCTCCCGTGACTCCTGGATCCTGGACCGCGGCAACTTCCAGCCGGGGGACGAGTTCTTCGCCGCCTTCGCCAAGAGCATCGCCGACCAGGCCGAGGCCGCCGCCCTGGCCGGCTCGGTCGAGGACCTCTTCGCCCGGCTGGAAGCAGCCGGGGAGGTGCGACGCCTGGATCCGGGTGTCGAGCCGGGTGCCTACCACTGCGCCATCCTCAGCGACCGGGAGGTGGCGCAGCTGCGGCGGATCGAAGGGGTGATCCGCCTGGGCCGCGTCGAGGCCGTGGAGCCCCACGAGATCCGGCTGGAGCAGGGACGCGTCCCGACCGGGACCGCGACGCTGCACATCGACTGCTCGGCAGCGGGCATTCCTACGTACCCACCCACCCCGGTCTTCTTCGGCGACCGGATCACGCTCCAGTGGGTGCGCACGTGTCAGCCGGCCTTCAGTGCCGCCCTCATCGGCTTCGTCGAGTCGATCTTCGCGGACGACGACGTGAAGAACCGGGTCTGCACTCCCGTGGTGCCGCCCACGGTTCCACTCGACTGGCTCCGAATGTACGGCGTCGAGCTGGCCAACAGGAGGTGCTGGAACGAGTATCCCCGGATCGGCGAGTGGATGGTGGCGTCGCGGCTGGACGTCTTCACCCGGACGGCACTGTCGCGGTTCGGCGTCGACATGGAGGCGACCGGGCACATGGGGCGCTACGCCGAGTTCCTCGACCGGGCCGCGGCCAACATCGAGCTGCTCCTCGGGAACCATCCGACCGACTGACAGGAGGCGATTCGATGGACGAGCTGATGGTGGAGAACGGCGACATCACCCTGCGGGTCGAGGTGACCGGCGAGGGACCGACCGTGCTGTGCGTACCGGGCTGGCCCGAGCTCGCCTCGTCGTGGCACCACCAGGTGGACCACCTGGCCGGCCGCGGCTACCGGGTCGCCGCACTCGACGTCCGGGGCTACGGAGGCAGCTCCGCACCGCCGGAGGTCGGGCGCTACACCCTGCGGGAGCTGGCCGGGGACGTCGCCGCCGTCGCCGCGTCGTTCGACGACGGACCGGTGATCCTGGTGGGGCACGACTGGGGTGCCCCGATCGCCTGGACCACCGCCATCCGCCACCCCGGGCTCGTGCGCGCCGTGGCCGGGCTAAGCGTGCCCCACACGCCGGCCCTGCCCATCTCGCTCCTCGACGTCTTCGACCAGCTGTACGCCGGCAGGTTCTTCTACATGCTCTACTTCCAGGAGCCCGGGGTGGCCGAGGCGGCCTTCGGTGCCGATCTTCGGGCCGCACTCAAGCGTGTGTACTTCGCCCTCTCCGGGGCGGCACCGGCCGACAGCCTGCTCGCCGGGGCGCCCCGGGATGCCGCCCTGCTGCCGCTGCTGCCCGAACCGCCGGACGGCCCGCTGACGTTCATCACCGATGCGGACCTCGACCGGATCGCCACCACCTTCGAGCGCACCGGACTGACCGGGGCGTTCAACCGCTACCGCGCCATGGCCTTGGACCCCGAGACGTCCAGCGACATCATCGGTGCCACCGTGGACCAGCCGTCGTGCTTCATCGCCGGCGGGTCAGACCCCGTCCGGGCCATGATCCCCGGTGCCGACTCCTACGCGGACCCGGGGGCCGGCTGTACCGACTTCCGTGGTGCCACCCTCATCGCCGGTGCCGGCCACTGGGTCCAACAGGAGGCGCCGGGCGCGGTCAACGATGCGCTCGACGCCTTCGTCGACACGCTCTGAGCTCGAGCACCCACCACGGGAGCGGAAGGATCAGGACGGCAAGTCGCCGGACGGGAAGAGCAGGAAGCAGGAAGAGGAGGGGAGCGCAGTGGATCGTGGAGGACTCGACCGGTTGTTCGACATGAGCGGTCGCGTCGTGATCGTCACCGGTGGCACCCGGGGAATCGGGATGGCGCTGGCCGAGGGCTTCGTGGCCTCCGGCGCCTCCGTCGTGGTGGCGAGCCGCAAGCCGGATGCGTGCCGGGCGGCGGAGGCACACCTGCGGGAACTCGGTGGGCGCGCCCTCGGCGTACCCACCCACATGGGCGACCTCGACCAGCTGGAGGCCCTGGTGGACCGGACGGTCGACGAGTTCGGCGGCATCGACGTGGTGGTGAACAATGCCGCAAATGCGCTGGCGCAACCCTTGGGGGAGATGGCGGCCGACGCCTGGACGAAGTCGTTCGACGTCAACCTGCGGGGCCCTGTCTTCCTGGTGCAGAAGGCCCTTCCCCACCTGCAGCTGCGGCCGTCCGCCGCCGTGCTCAACGTGGTGTCGGTGGGCGCGTTCATCTTCTCCCCCCACGTGTCGATGTACGCGGCCGGAAAGGCGGCGCTCATGTCGTTCACCCGTTCGATGGCCGCCTCGTTCGCGCCACTGGGGATCCGGGTGAACGCACTGGCCCCGGGGTCGGTGGACACCGACATGGTGCGTGCCAATCCGGCCGAGTTCCAGGCCGTCATGGCCGACGCCTCGTTCCAGAAGCGGATCGCATCGCCGGATGAGATGGTGGGCCCGGCCCTCCTCCTGTGCTCCGACGCCGGCAGCTACATCACCGGACAGGTGGTGATCGCCGACGGTGGGATGACCCCGCACTGAGCCTGCCGCCGCGGTCCGGTTCCCACCGGCCCGCACCGGTGGGCGATGGGACGGAGGGTTGCACCGGGCCCCGTTCCCGACGGCGGGGCCCGACGTCGCCCACCTGTACAATCCGCCTCGCAGTCCGACCATGGAGCGCTCGTGACAGACATCTTTCCCCATGACGTGTCCCTCCCCGGCCGGCTCGGTGTGGTCGCCCGGATCGAGGACGGTGACCTGAGACTCGATCTGCTCCCGACGCCGGAGACGATGCACCACGGCGTCGTGCGGGCCAGCGTCCTCTCCTTCGTCATCGACGCCGTGGCCGGGATCATCCTCGACCAGGACCCCGACTCGTGGACGTTCACCTCGGACATGTCGGTCCGGATGCGCGCCACGCCGGCACCCGGGCGGATCGTGGCCACCAACACGGTCATGCGACGGGGCCGCCGGTCGGCGACCTGCCGGGTCGAACTGGTGGCGGCCGACGGCAGGTCGATCGGCACCGGCGCCATCGGCTTCGTCAGCGTCCCGCGCAAGGAGGGCGATCCTCCGAAGCTGCTCGTACGGCCGGAACAGGCCCCCATCCTCTTCCAGGGAGTCGGCCAGCTCGCTCGGCCGCTGCGCGAGGAGGCGGGCATCGAGGTGATCGACGCGGCCGGCGGGGTCGTCCAGGTCGAGGTGACGGCTGAGCTGCGCAATCCGGCGGGCACCTTGCAGGGGGCGATGGTCGCCCTCGTCGCCGAGGCCGCCGCCGAGGACCTGGTGGGCACCCGCTTCGGGTCGCCGGTCGTCGTGGCCGACCTCGACCTCCGCTATCTGGGTCAGGCGAGGGTCGGACCGGTGCGCACGAGGACCCGGCTCCTGGGTGACGGTCCCGGGGCGCCGATCGAGATCGAGCTCGTCGACCTGTCCACCGACACCGTGACGACCCTGGTGTACGCCCGCGCCACCACCATACCGTGAGCCGCCGTCCCCTGAGTTGACGGCATCATCGGGGACCGGGCCGGCGGCCCGCACGGCGCATCGCCGCCGACCGCTCGAGCGGGCCCCGGATCGGGAGCGTGGGGCAGCTGTCCGCGGATCCGGCTCTACCCGACGAGGAGGAGGTGCCGACATGGAAGATCCGATCCTTCGCACGCTGTCGCTCGGGTTCCCGTGGGTGACCGAGGACCCGTTCCTGTTCTGTGTCCACCATGTGGATCACTACCCGGCGGCCAACGAGCACATGGGCCCGGTCGCCTCCCTCGAGGCGCGGGACATCGGCATGGACTTCTCGGGGGCCGACGGCTGGAGCATGTACCACGGCAGCATCGTCCCCGGCTTTCCCCAGCACCCGCACCGGGGGTTCGAAACGGTGACGTTCATGCGGCAGGGGACGATCGACCACTCGGACTCGCTCGGCGCCACGGCTCGGTTCGGACGGGGCGACGCGCAGTGGCTGACGGCGGGCCGGGGGATCGTCCACTGCGAGATGATGCCGCTCCTGGACCGGACCGGCCCGAACCCGTCGGAGCTGTTCCAGATCTGGCTCAACCTGCCGGCGGCGCACAAGATGGTGGACCCCTACTTCACCATGCTCTGGCGCGAGCAGCTCCCCCGGGTGGAGATCGGGGACGTCGGTCGTTCCGTCGAGGTCACCGTCGTCGCCGGCCGGTTCGGGGACGTCGTGCCGTTGTCACCACCGCCCGACTCGTGGGCGTCGCAGCCGGAGGCCGACGTGGCCATCTGGCAGCTGCGTCTCGATCCCGAGGCGCAGCTGGCACTACCGGCGACCGCCCATTCCGAGACGGTGCGCACCCTGTACGTCTTCGCCGGGACGGTCCGCCTCGGCCGACGCGAGCTACCGGCCCCGGTCGGGGCGGTGCTCCGGTCGGGAGTACCCACGGAGGTCACGGCCGGGAGCGAGGGCGCGGAGGTCCTGGTCCTCCAGGGACGTCCGATCGGCGAGCCGGTGGCACAGTACGGACCGTTCGTCATGAACGACCGTGCCGGCATCGAGCAGGCAGTCAGTGACTACCGGCGGACCGGTTTCGGCGGGTGGCCGTGGCCCACCGACGATCCCGTGCACCCGAGGGATGCCGGCCGGTTCGCCGTCCACCCCGACGGGCGAGCCGAACACCCGGGCGCGTCGTCGCCAGGCTGACCGGCCCGACGTCTACGCTCCGTCGCTCCGGAGGAGTTCCCTCGGGGCTCCGGGGTCGACGACCGGCGCCGTACGTGGCGACGCGACGGTCCGGGCCGTCGGGGGTGGCATACTCGGGCCGACTCGACGAGTGGAGGTGGAGGAACCATGCCAGTGCGTGGTGGAACCCTGCGACAGGCCCATGGACGACGGTCGAAGCACCGTGGCCACGGTGCACGGACGCTCGCGCTGACGGCCTCGATGCTCGGCGCAGGCCTGCTCGTGGCCGCATGCGGCTCGAATTCGTCCAGCACGGCGACGACGGCCGCCTCCGGTGGTGGCTCGACACCGACGACCGCCGCATCCGGCGGGGGAACGGCCAACGGCGTCGACTCGCTGTTGAACGGGGTGTCGAAGAGCTCGGGTGCGACGTTCAGTGCCACCTATCTCACGGTCGAGGCGTCGACGGGCAAGAGTCAGACCGTGACCTTCGCCCAGTCCCCACCGAAGTCGGCCATCACCACGGCCAGCGCAAGCTTCTACATCGACGGCACGGCGATCACCGAGTGCCAGGGATCAGGGAGCAGCCCCACGTGCACCACCCTGCCGTCGACCATGACTGACGTGGTGAGCGCCCTGACCGACCTCTACAGCCCGGCGAACATCGTGAACGATCTCAAAGGGGTGCAGGCTCAGGCGGCCGCCCACAGTGCCGGCTACGTCATCGGCACGTCGACGGCCACCCACGGGGGGCTGGCCTCGCGGTGCGTGACGGTAAAGGCGACGGCCCAGCCCAACCCGGTCATCTACTGCGGGTCCACGGCGTACGGTGTGCTGACCTACCTGAACGCCAGCGGGAACACCATCACGCTCCAGTCGTATTCGGCCAACCCTCCGGCGTCGACGTTCGCCCCGCCGGCCGGAGCGACGGTCCAGACTCTGCCCGCCGGCGCCTAGGGAGCCGGGACGGGCCGGGTGAGGGTGTGAGCCGTGCGGCTCGAGGGGCGTGACCTCTCGGATGTGCTGGACATCGTCCGGGCGGTCGGCCGGGCGAAGGATCGCGACACCTTCCTGAAATCGACACTCGAGGGCGTGGTGGAACTGGTCCCGTGCCTGGTGGCCACGGCCAACGAGATCGATCCCGTCGCCGGCCGACTCACCTACTGGATGGAACCTTCGTCGTTCGCGGTGCCCGACAGCGCCGGTGAGGTGCTTGGCGAGTTGGCCGGCGAGCACCCGCTGATCCGGCACGCCGCCGAGACGGGCGACGGCTCGGCCCGGCGGATCAGCGACTTCTGGACCCCGGAGACGTTCCACGCCAGCCGGCTGTACCGGGACCTCTACCAGCCCATGGGCGTCGAGTACCAGATGTCGGCGACCCTTCCTGCCCCGAGGCCGATCGTCCTGGGCGTGGTGGTGAATCGCGGGGATCGCGACTTCAGCGACCGCGATCGGGACGTGCTGAACCTGCTCCGCCCCCACCTGGCCCAGATCTGGCGCAACGTCCGGGACCAGGAGCGCCTCCGGGGCATGGCCGACGCCGTCAACGACGCGGCCGCCGGCAACGGTTGGAACCTCGTCGTGCTGTGGGACCCACCCGAGGAGCTGACGCCCGGGGCACTGGTCACGCTGTACCGTTACTTCGGTCGACCGTCCCGCACCTCGCCGTTGCCACCGAGAGTCGATCGGTGGGTCGCCGCACAGCAGGCCCAGCTCGTCGACCGCACGGCCCTGGCGCTCTCCCGCCCCCTGACGGCGCAGATCGACGGACGGCGGGTCGTGCTGCGGTACCTACCCGCACAGGGCGCCCACCCGGGGGCCATCATCGTTGACGAGGAAGTCCGTTGGACCGGGCGACGGGACTACGAGTCACTGGGCCTGAGTCCACGGGAGGCCGAGATCACGGAGCTGGTCGTGCTCGGCGACAGCAACGGCGCCATCGCCGAGCGCCTGCACGTCGCTCCGGGCACGGTCAAGAAGCATCTCGACAACATCTACGGGAAGTTGGGGGTCCGGGGCCGCGGCGCGCTGACCGCCTTCGTGCTCCAGCTCGTCGACGGCTGACCGGATCGGGCACGCGAATACGCCGAAGGGCGTATTGCCCACTCCGGGTCCCGCTGCGAAGATCGAACCGGTCCCGGTCCACTGCCGCGATCGTGGGCCGTTCACCTCGACCGGGTGATCGGTCCACCACTCCGCCGAGGGGTCGGTCGGAGCGGGTCGGACCAGGAGCGGAGGCGCGGCGTGCGACACCAACGGGCGGGGTGGGCGATCAAGGACTCCCGCCGGGCGGTGGCCGGACGGAGTCGCCGAGCGGCGGCGATGGTGGTCCCGGTCTTCCTGGCCTCCATGCTGCTGCTCGGTCGGGGTGCGGTGGCCGGGGCGGCACCCCCCGCCGGTGGGACGCCCACCCCGCTGGCCTGCACCACGGCCGCGGTGGAGACCGCAGTGGACGACGGCGGGAGCTACCTGTTCGACTGTGCGGGGACCATCGACGTCCCGCAGCTCGACGTGACCACCGCGGTCAGCCTCGACGCCACCGGCCACACCGTGATCCTCTACGGCCAGAGCCTGAACCGGGTGTTCGACGTCGAGGGGGGCTCGCTGTCGTTGACCCATGTGGAGGTCTCGGGGGGCGTGACCACCAGCGGGCCCGCCCCGGCCACCGGCACCAACGGCACCGATGGGACCCCCGGGGTCGCCGGCGCCGCCGGCCCGACTCCCGACGGGGGTGCCGGCAGTGCGGGCACGGACGGCACGGCCGGGACCAACGGGACGAACGGCGGGAATGCCGATGGATCCGCCCAGGGAGGCGGCATCTACGTGGCGGGCGGCACCACCGTCACGCTCGACGGGGTCATCATCGCCAACAGCTACGCCTACGGGGACTCCGGCGGAAGCGGCGGCAACGGGGGCAACGGCGGTGCAGGCGGTGCCGGCGGTGCCGGCGGCTGCACCCTCTACCCGGCCGGCTGCCACATCTGGCCGGGCGGCGCCGGTGGGGACGGGTCCCCCGGCGGCCCGGGGGGTTCGGGGGGCAATGGCGCCGACGCCGCCGGTGGGGGCATGTACGTGAGTGCCGGCGCCACGCTGGTCGCCACCAATGTGAAGTTCCTGGGTGACGCGGCGTCGGCAGGTTCCGGCGGAACGGGTGGCAACGGTGGCAACGGCGGCGCCGGTGGAGGGGGCGGGTACGGATCCGGGCCCTGGCCGAGCGGTGGGATCGGGGCCGCCGGCGGGAATGCGGGAGAAGGCGGAGCCGGCGGCAACGCCTACGGCGGCGGCCTGTACAACGACGGCACGGCCACCCTGACCAGTGTGACGTTCTCCGAGGACTCGGTGTCGGGGGGGTACGGCACTTCGGGTAGCGGCGGTGCCGGGGGGAACGCCGGGGGGGCGGCCCTGGACATCTACAGCGACCCGGGTGGACCGGGTGGCCCGGGCGGAAACGGAGCCAGCGGCACCCAGGGACAGAACGGCGGTACTGCCGAAGGTGGTGGCCTCTACGACGGTGGCACGGTCACCTGGGCCGGTGGTTCGGTCTCGGCCGACAGCGCCTACGGCGGCGGTGGGGGCAACGGCGGCAACGGCAGCAACGGTGGCGGCGCCGGCGGGGACGGCGCCCTGGCGGTGGGTGGGCCACCCGGCGCCGGAGGGAGTGGCGGATCGGGTGGGGACGGCGGTGACGCCTCCGGCGGCGCCGTCTTCCCGGCCACCACCACCGCCAGCGGGGTTACCTGCTCCGCGAACGTGGTCCAGGCGGGCCTGGGCGGACCCGGTGGCACCGCGGGCACCGCCGGTGCACTCAACGGGTCAGCGGTCGGCCCCGGTGCGAACGGATCGGCAGGGCAGGACGGCGCCGACGGCGATACCGCTTACGCCAATCCCTCGTCGTGCGGGCTGCCGACGGTGAGCTCGATCACCCCCGACAACGGGCCGCTGACCGGGGGGAACACGGTCACCATTCACGGATCGGGATTCGTCAGCGGGGGAGTCAACTTCTCGGGTGTCAACTTCGTTCCGGTCACCAACTCCCAGCTGGGGGTGGCCAGCACGAGCGCCGTCGTCGATTCGGACACCGAGATCACGGTCGTCGCGCCGAGCATGACCGCGGCCGCAGGCGTGGGCAGTGTGGTCAAGGCCCAGATCCAGGTCCAATTCATCAATCCGGTGGGTAGCGTCACGTCGACCGCCGCACCGCAGACCCTCGGGGCCGACAGCTATGTCTTCGGTGCCCCGCAGATCACCTCGATCAGTCCGCCGGCGGGACCGCTGGCCGGGGGCGACCAGATCACCATCACCGGCTCGGGATTCCAGACGCCCGGGCTCGACCTCGTCGGGGTCGGCTTCCAGGGCGACGTCAGCCCCACCGTGCTGGACGGGGTCGATCCGACCGTCGTGTCCGACACCGAAATCACGGTCGTGACCCCCGACGCCACGGCGTTGGCGGCCGGTGCCGACGAGCTGATCACCACGGTCAGCGCCGCCTTCAGTGACGTGTTCCAGCCTGGTGAGACCGTGAACGCGAAGCCGACGGCAAAGGGGGACGACCGATTCATCTACGGGACGCCCGTGATCTCGTCGATCGATCCCGCCGGTGGACCACTCGCAGGGGCCAACACCATCACCATCACCGGCACGGGGTTCAATGCGGACGGCCTGACCATCACCCAGGTGTCCTTCGACCCGGGCGGCGGGGTCGCACCGCTGACCGGCTTCAGCCCGACCGTGGTGTCGGACACCGAGCTCACCGTCGAGGTCCCCGACGCCACCACTGCGGCAGCCGGCCTCGCCACCCTGCCCGCCACGGTCACCGCCGAGTTCACCGATGCCAATCAAGCTGGTGCGACCGTCTCGAGCGTGCCCGCGTCCAGCGGAGCCGACAACTACACCTTCGGGGCCCCGGTCATCGACTCGATCACGCCGGTGGCCGGCCCCCTGGCCGGGGGGACGTCACTGACCATCACCGGATCGGGCTTCGAGGATCCGAGCCTGGCCTTCGACAAGCTCACCTTCGACCCGACCGACGACACCCAGGGCTCCCGCATCGTCGACGGCACCTCGGCCACGGTGGTGTCGGACACCGAGATCACCGTCACCACCCCGTCCATGATCAACGACGCCGGCGGTACCGGGAGCGTCGTGGCCACGGTGGGGGCCGACTTCACCACGAGCGATGCGACCATCGTCCAGGCGGTCACCTCAGCCGGGTCCAGCTCCCGGTTCTCCTTCGGCGTACCGGTCGTCGACTCGGTGGCCCCCGCAGCCGGCCCGCTCATCGGCGGTGACCCGATCACCATCACCGGCTCCGGGTTCGCCGGACCCGGGCTCACCCTCACGTCGGTGCAGTTCACCGCGGCCGGGGGCACGGTCCTCGACGGCGTCAATCCGGTGGTGGCCTCCGACACGCAGCTCACCGTGACCACCCCCGACGCCCTGGCGGCGGCGAGCGGTCGCACCACGCTCCAGGCCACGGTCACCGCGGTCTTCGCCAACGGCTCGTCGACGATCGACAGCATCGTCGGTGGATCGGGCGACAACGGCTACCAGTTCGGGGTCCCGGTGGTCGACGCGGTCTCGCCGACCGCCGGTCCACTGGCCGGTGGCAACGAGCTGACCATCACCGGTTCGGGCTTCACCAGCGAGGGGCTCACCCTGTCGTCGGTCATCTTCACCCCGTCGGGAGTCGGAGGTGGTGCCAGCACCCCGCTCACCGGGGTCGCCGACGTCGTCGACTCCGACACCCAGATCACCGTGTTCACCCCGGACGCCACCGCGGCGGCCGACGGGGCCAGCTCGTTGGCGACCGCGGTCACCCTCGAGTTCGACGATCCGGCCGCGCCGGGCGTGCCGGTGGACTCCGCCCCGGCCGCCGCCGGTGATGACGACTACACCTTCGCCGATCCGACGATCACCTCGGTGTCCCCGGCCGCGGGTGCCCTGTCCGGCGGGAATACCGTGACCATCACCGGTGAGAACTTCGATGTGCTGGACCTGGCCGGGGTGGCCTTCGACCCGCTGACGGACACCACGGGGACCGCGGCCATCGTCGGTACCGGTGCCAAGGTCGTGTCCGACACCGAGATCACGGTGGTCGCACCGGACGCCACGTCGGCGGCGTCGCCGGCATCGACCCTCGCCACCCTCGCACAGGTCACCTTCGACAACCCGGCCGACCCGTCGACACCGATCGAGGCGACCACTTCCGACGGCGGCTCGGCCAGCTACGACTTCGGAACCCCGCTGGTCAGTGCCGTCTCCCCCGACGTCGGTGTCCAGGACGGTGGCGCCACGATCACCATCACCGGGTCGGGATTCCAGAACCCGGCGCTCACCCTGTCCTCCGTCGGCTTCGTGACGTCCGGGGCCACCCCGACCACCGTCGACGGGACGAGTCCGTCGGTCGTGTCGGACACCGCCATCACGGTCACGACGCCCGACGTCACCACCGCGGCCGACGGATCCGCCGACCTGGCCACGACCGTGGTCGTCACCTTCGAAGACCCGGGAGACGGAGGCGCCACGGTGACCTCGGTCCTGGCGCCGACGGGTGCCGACACGTTTACGTTCACCTCACCGGCCATCACGTCGATCTCCCCTGACCGGGGCCCCCTGGGCGGTGGCAACACGGTCACGATCACCGGAACGGGCTTCGCCGACCTCGGGCTGACCCTGCAGTCCGTCTCCTTCACCCCGACCGGTAGTGGCGGCGGGGCGCTCACGGCGACCAACTTCACGGTGGTCTCCGACACCGAGATCACGGTGCAGGCGCCGGACGCCACCGCTGCGGCCGGTCCGTCCGGCACCGTCGACGCCACCGTCACCGCCGACTTCACCGATCCCGCCGACGCCAACGCCGCGGAGCCGAGCGATCCCACCACGGTCGGGGACAACACGTACACGTTCGGTGTGCCCACGATGGACTCGCTGGCCCCGGCCAACGGTCCCCTGTCGGGTGGGAACACGCTCACCATCACCGGCTCGGGCTTCCAGGAGCCGGGACTCACGCTGTCCGGGGTGGACTTCACGCCCAACGGGACGTCCGGAGCACCCGCCCTGAACGGCACCAAAGCCACGGTGGTGTCGGACACGCAGATCACCGTGACCGTCCCCGACGCCACGACGGCCGCCGGTACCGACGCGACACTCACGGGAACGGTCACGGCCGAATTCTCCGGCGGCGGCGGTGCCGACATTCCGAGCGCTCCCGAGGCGACCGGGGACGACCAGTACACCTGGGCCACCCCGGCCATCTCGTCGGTCGCTCCCGCCTCGGGCCCCCTGGCCGGCGGCACCACCGTCACCGTCACCGGGACCGGCTTCCAGGATCTCGGCCTCACCACGCCCACCGTCACCTTCACCCCGACCGCCGGTGGGGCGGGCCTCGACGGCACTGGTGCCACGGTGGTGTCGGACACCGAGCTTACCGTGGTGACCCCGGACGCCACGGCGGCGGCCGGTGCCGGCACCTCGAGCCTCGACACGACGGTGACGGTCTCGTTCGTGAACCCGGACAACACCGCCGACCCGGTGCTCGCCACCGTGGCGTCCGGCGGAGGCGACGCCTTCCTCTTCGGGACCCCGCTGATCACCTCGGTGGCCCCGTCCGCCGGTCCGCTGACCGGTGGAACCACCGTCACCATCACCGGGAGCGGCTTCCAGGACCCGGGCCTTTCGTTCACCGGAGTCACCTTCGACCCCGCCGGCGGTGGACAGGCGACGCCGCTCTCCGGTGGCTCGGCGACGGTTCTGTCCGACACCGAGATCACGGTCGTGACCCCCGACGCCACGACGGCGGCCGGCACCGAGGCCACCCTGGCCACCACGGTGACGGCCGTCTTCGACAACCGGCAGACACCGGGTGAGTCGGTCCTCACCGTCCCGGCGGCCGCCGGTGACAACGGGTACGACTTCGGGGTGCCGCTGGTGAACTCGGTGGCGCCCGTCGACGGCGGCGTGACCGGTGGCACCACCGTCACCATCACCGGGTCCGGCTTCGAGGACCCGTCGCTGACCCTGGCGTCCGTCGACTTCCAGCCGTCCGGCACCGCCAATCCGGCCGCCATACTGACCGGCGTCGACCCGACGGTCGTGTCCGACACCGAGATCACCGTCACCACACCGGACGCCGTGGGGGCGGCATCCGGGTCCGCCACCCTCGACTCCACGGTCCAGGTCACCTTCGACGGCCCCGGCGGTGCCACGGTCGACGCCCAGGAGAGCGGCGCCGGGGACTTCGCGTTCGAGAGCCCGGCGATCGACGCGGTAACGCCGTCCTCGGGGCCGGCGGACGGTGGCAACCAGGTGACGATCACCGGTCAGGGTTTCGAGGGCCACGACCTGAGCCTGACCGGGGTGACGTTCGTCCCCACCGGTGCCAGCGGTCCGGCGGGTGGGCTCGCCGGCACGAATGCGACGGTCGTGTCCGATACGGAGATCACGGTCAGCGCCCCGGATGCCTCGGCCGTGGACGACGGCTCCGATCCGCTGGACGCCACCGTCGTCGCCGCCTTTGCCGACTCCGGCGACGCCGGGACGACGCTGAGCGCGCCACCGGCGGCCGCCGGTGACGACGCCTACGCGTTCGACCCTCCGACCACGACCACCACCGGCACGTCGTCCACCCCCGGCGTCGTCTCCTCGCCGGGGGGTACGGTCGATGTCACCGGCAGCGGGTTCGCCGCCGGTGAGTCGGTGGACGTCTCCGTGCACTCGACGCCCGTACTCCTGAAGACGGTCACGGCGTCGGACTCCGGTGGGATCGACACCACGGTGACCCTGCCAACCGACCTGGCGGACGGCGCCCACCAGTTCATCCTGGTCGGGGTCACATCGGGTCACACGACCACCATCCCGTTGACCGTGGTCCCGCCCGGCCTCCGGTTGGTCGGTTCCGACGGCGGCGTGTTCTCCTTCGGTGGCGCTTCGGCATTCGGCTCGGAGGGTGGCAGGCAGCTCGCCTCGCCGGTGGTGGGCATGGCGCCGACGTCCGACGGCCAGGGGTACTGGCTGGTGGCCGCCGACGGCGGGGTCTTCGCCTTCGGGGACGCACCCTTCCTGGGCTCCGAGGGGGGGAGGAAGCTGGCCTCGCCGGTGGTGGGCATGGCGCCGACGTCCGACGGCCAGGGGTACTGGCTGGTGGCCGCCGACGGCGGGGTCTTCGCCTTCGGGGACGCACCCTTCCTGGGCTCCGAGGGCGGGAGGAAGCTGGTCTCCCCGGTGGTGGGCATGGCCGCCACCGGAGACGGCCGGGGGTACTGGCTGGTGGCCGCCGACGGCGGGGTCTTCGCCTTCGGTGACGCGCCCTTCCTGGGCTCCGAGGGCGGGAGGAGCTCGCGTGGCCGGTGGTGGGCGTGACCGCCTCGGCCGACGGGCAGGGCTACTGGCTGGTGGCCGCCGACGGCGGGGTCTTCGCCTTCGGTGACGCGCCCTTCCTGGGCTCCGAGGGCGGGAGGAAGCTCGCGTGGCCGGTGGTGGGCGTGACCGCCTCGGCCGACGGGCAGGGCTACTGGCTGGTGGCCGCCGACGGCGGGGTCTTCAGCTTCGGGGACGCACCCTTCCCCGGCAGCATGGCGGGCCGGACGCTCAACGGGAGGATCGTCGGTACCGGGACCGTGTGAGTCGTCGACAGGCCGGTGTCCATCCTCCACGTGCGCGGCGCGCTCTGACCGGAACCCCCGGGTGACCACCGGTCTACGGGTCCACCGAGCGGCCGCTCCGGTCATCCCATCCGGGCGGCGATGTCGGCGGGCATGCCCGGGCCCGCCCGGACCTGGATGTCCGCCGGATCGTGGACCCGGCCGCAGTGGGCGCAGACGCTCTGCTGGGTGATCGGACCGCCGCATCCGGCATGGACGTAGAGGATGGGCGGGCCGGCGGGAGCCTCCCATCTGTCACCCCACTCGGTGAGCGTCACGATGACGGGGGCCAGATCGCGGCCCTTGTCGGTCAGCAGGTAGTCGTGGTGTTCCGAGTTCCGGGACGTGGTGCGGCGGACCATGAGACCGGCCTCGACGAAGGCATCGAGGCGGTTCGCCAGGATGTTCGTGGAGATGCCGAGCCTGAGCCAGTCGTTGAACCGGGTGGATCCGGCGAACAGCGCGTCCCTGATGATGAGCAGGCTCCACCGCTCGCCCACCACCTCGAGCGCACGGGCCGCCGAGCACACCTGGGTGTCGTAGGTCTTTCCGAGCACGGGGCCAGTGTAGCGGTTTCTACTTGCATGATGAAAGCCGTTCCCCTAGAGTGGCTTGTGTGATGCAAGTGGTGGACCGGGATCCCCGGTCCACCACCGATGACGGAAGCCCCCGATGACCGAAACCCGATGACTGAGGAGCGTGGTCCCATGCCCGGTTCGAACTTCACTTCGTCCTTCACCGTAAGTCAGAGTCCCCTCGAGGCATTCGAGGCCATCACGAACGTATGTGGATGGTGGTCGGGGGAGGTCGACGGGAGGACCGACGCGGCAGGTGAGGAGTTCACCTACCGCTACGGGGACGTGCACTACTCCAAGCAGCGGATCACCGAACTGGACCCGGGGGTGTCGGTCTCGTGGCATGTCCTGGACAGCTACCTCGACTTCGTCGCGGACCACGACGAGTGGACGGGGACGGACATCCGATTCGACATCTCGGGGGGGGACGGCGGGACGGAGGTCAGGTTCACCCACGTCGGCCTGGTCCCCGAGGACCAGTGCTTCGAGGGCTGTTCCTCGGCGTGGAGCTTCTACATCAACAAGAGCCTCCAGAGCCTCATCACCACCGGGTCCGGGCAGCCCAACGACCGGGAGACGACGGACTGACCGTACCTGCGCACCGCGCCACCCCCGGTTCGGCGGTGGCGCCTGTCGACGGTGCGCCTGTCGACGGTCGACCGGAGGGCGTCAGTCCAGTGACTTGGCCAGCAGTTCCCGGAGCTGGTCGCGCTCCTCGTCGCTGAGCAGCGCCAGGACGTCGTCCTCGACGCTCTCGATCCCCTTTTCGGCGGTGTCGAACGCCCGCAGGCCTTCGTCGGTGATCTCGACCAGGTGCCGGCGGCGGTCGGAGGGATCACGTCGGCGCAGTGCGAACTCCCGCGACTCGAGGTCGTTCAGCAGCAGCACGAGGTTGTTGGCATCGACGCACAACAGCTCGCCGAGCTCCTGCTGGGGGATCGGGCTGTGGTCGCGCAGCATGGCCAGCGTGGTGAACTCCTTCACCCGCATGCCCAGTAGCTCTTCGGACGTGCGCCGGTAGATGACCCTCGTCAGCTGGGTCAACAGCACCGTCACCCCGGGAGCCGTGCTCTTCGACATCGCTCGCAGCATAGCCGAATCGCTCATGAGTCGACGACTACCACGTTGGCTTGACACTCACTAGATCAGTGACTATCAATGATGAGGGAACTTACTGCCTAGAGACCGAGAACCCCCTATGCCGTCGTCCATCCGCGGCTTCGTCCACGAACGTCGCCGTTGGGTCGCCCTGATCGTCGTCTGCTTCGCGATGTTGATGAACACGCTGGACCAGACGATCGTGAACGTGGCGCTGCCCACCATCCAGCACGATCTGCACTTCACCCAGGCGGCCCTCGCCTGGGTGATCGACGCCTACCTGATCACCTTCGCCGGGGCCCTGCTGCTGGCCGGTCGGCTCGGCGACCTGATCGGCAGGAAGAAGGTCTTCCTGGTCGGCGTCGCCCTGTTCACGCTGGCCTCGGCCGCCTGTGGCGCCGCCGACACCCAGGCCCTGCTCGTCGGGGCCAGGTTCGCCCAGGGGCTGGGGGCCGCCCTGTCCTCGTCGGTCATCCTGGCGATCATCGTCGCCGACTTCCCCGTCCCGGCGGAGCGGGCCAAGGCGATGAGCTCGTACATCATCGTGGCCGTGGGCGGCGGGTCGCTGGGCCTCCTGGTGGGTGGGTACGTGACCCAGGCGCTCAGCTGGCACTGGATCTTCTTCATCAACATCCCCATCGGCATCGCCACTCTGGTCGCCGGATCCCTGTTGATCGACGAGAACGTCGGACTCGGCGTCCGGGCCGGGGTGGATGTCGGCGGCGCCCTGTTGAGCACCGGTGGACTTATGCTCGCCGTCTACGCCATCGTCAGCTCGACCGAGTACGGATGGCGCTCCACCCACACCCTGGCCTTCGGCGGAGCCGCCGTCGTCGTGCTCGCCGGGTTCGTCCTCCTGGAGACCCGGCTCAGCCAGCCGATGATGCCGCTCCGCGTGCTCAGATCCCCGGGTCTGCTGAGCTCCAGTCTCGTCCGGGGCCTCATGGTCGTGGGGATGTACAGCACGTTCTTCATCGGGGTGCTCTATTTCCAGCACGTGCTGGGCTTCAATCCCGTGGTCACCGGTCTGGCCTTCCTCCCCCAGACGCTCATGGTGGCCGTCATGTCCTCCGGCATCACCGCCCGCATCATGGGCAGGCTCGGAGCTCGGGTCACGGCGCTCATGGGACTGGTGATCGTGGCCGTCGGACTGGTGCTCTTCGTGGCGTCAGGTCCTCACACGCCCTACTTCCCCCAGATCTTCGTGGCGGTCCTGATGATCGGCTTCGGTGCGGCGGAGGCCTTCACGCCCCTGTTGACCATCGCCCTCGCCGGGGTGCCCGCCCAGGACGCGGGCATCGGCTCGGGCATCGTCAACGTGTCCCAGCAGGTGTCGGGCGCCCTCTCGGTGGCCGTGCTCGGTGCGGTGTCCGCCTCCCACACGGCCTCGCTGCTCGCCTCGGGCAAGTCGGCCATCGACGCCCTCGACGGTGGCTACCGTCTGGCCTTCCTCGTGGCCCTGATCAGTGTTCTGCTGGCCATCGTCCTCGGCTTCCTCATCATCAGGCGGCCCGATGTCCCACCGGTCGTCGACGAATCGTTCGAGGCGGAGTCCGAGACGCTGATCGCCGAGATCATGTGAGCGCTCGTCCCGTCCCGCCGACCGCTGCACCGCCGGACACCCGGCGCCGCGCCTCGTGACCACAGGGGCCGGCTGAGCACCGGGCCCGGCGCCGTCAGAAGGGCAGGGCCCCGGCCTGGACGGCCGTCAGCTCGTCGAACATGGCCCGGCACGAGTCCCCGTCCGACGGCGACAGCGGGTCACGGCGGAGGGCCTCGAAGGCCGGTTCGGGATCGCCGGTGAGCGCGGACCGGACCACCAGTTCCTGGAGCTCGATCTGGGTCCGCATGAACCCGGCCAGTGGCTCGGGCAACGGCGGCACCGTTGCGGGGGCGATACCCCTGCCGTCCACGCTGGCCGGCACCTCGACGATGGCCCCGTCGGGCAGATTGGGGATGTAGCCCCGGTTGGGCACGTTCACGGCGTTCAGGGCGCGCTGGTGGTCGGTCCACATGGACCCGATGATAGGGAAGACCTCCTCGGCCGACCGGCCGGCGCGGTGCACGGGCACCCGTGACCGGCCGTCGCCGTACCGGGTGATGAGCCCTTCCACCTGGTGGGAGATCCCCTGGTGGTAGTAGACGGGCACCGGGTGCCAGCCGGCCACGTCCTCGGCGAACGGCACGTACTCCCCGATGTGGCTGTCCACCGAACAGGGCAGCAGGCCGTACTCACGGAACATGTGGGCCACCAGCGGGGCGTAGAGCTGCTCGACGGCCACCTGGACCAGCGGCACCCGGACCAGCTGCCGGGCCGCCGAGGTGACCGGCGCCGGGTAGTCGAAGTACCGGCGGCGCCAGAGGCGGCGGAGGCGGGGGTAGAGGTCCTCGCCGGTGTCGGACCGGCGGATCTCGGTGAAGAACGTGAAGTGGTTGATCCCCGCCGCCTTGGCCTCGATCTTCGACTTGGGGACCCGCAGCAGTCCGGCCACACGGGCCAGCCCGCCGGCGAACTCGTGGCACATGCTGACGTTGCGGATCGGGGTGGCCGTGTTGATGGCGAGTGCGACGCGGCTGAGGGGATTGGTGAGATTGATGAGGAAGGCGTCGGGGCAGTACCGCTCGATGTCGGCGCAGATGCCGAGCATCGTCCGGATGGACCGGAGGGAGTGGAAGACGCCGCCGGGGCCGCCGTTCTCCCCGGTGATCTGGGTGGATCCGTACCGGCGGGGGATCTCGTAGTCCTCGATCCAGCGCGGCCACCTCTCGACCTCGGCACTGGTCAGGCAGAAGTCGGCCCCGGCCATGGCCTCCTTCGGATCGGTGGACGCCTCGACGGTGATCGGGCAGTCGTTGCGGTCGTTGATGCGCTCGGCGAACCGCACCGCCACCTCGAGCCGCTCGGCGCTGATGTCGTGCAGGACCAGCGTCGCCCCGCGTGTGCGGCGCGTCTTGACGGCGTCGAGGGTCATGACCGGGCCGAAGGAGATCCCGCCGGCACCGATCAGGCAGATGCGCGGCCCCTTCCCGGTGTGCGTCCGGTCGGTACCCGTCCGGTCGGTACCCGTCCGGTCGGTACCCGTCCGGTCGGTACCCGTCTGGTCCGCACTCGTCTGGTCCGGGCCCATCGCTCCTCCGTGCTCGCCGCTGGTGCGATGGTACCGGCAGGCGCGACCCCGCAGGCGTGCGGAGCCGGTGGCGCCGGGAGTGGTGTGATCGGTCCGGGTCAGGGCGCCCCGCTACCGGGCTCGTGGGTAGGTGGGACCGTGCCGGGTCCCGGCACGAGGAACCCGGGCAGCAGCTCGGCCAGGTCGCCGATCACGAGGTCGGCGCCGTGTGAACGGAGTGCATCGGCCTGACCGGTGTGGTCGACGCCGACCACCAGCCCGAAGTGGCCCGACCGGCCCGCCTCAACCCCGGCCTGGGCGTCCTCCACGACGGCGGCCAGTGCCGGCTCGACGCCGAGCAGCGCCGCCGCCTCGAGATAGCTGTCCGGTGCGGGCTTGCCCGCCAGGTGGCGCTCCCTCACGACCGTGCCGTCCACGCAGGCGTCGAACAGTCCGACGATCCCCGCCGCCCGCAGGACGGCCGGGGTGTTCTCACTGGCCGACACCACCGCGGTGGGTACGCCCCGGGCCCGCAGCAGGTGCACCAGTTCGACCGCACCGTCGTAGACGGCCACCCGTCCGGTGTCGAGGAGCTCGTGGAGCAGCCGGTTCTTGGCGTTGGCGATGCCCATCACCGAGCGGACCGTGGGGGCGTCGTCCGCCTCGCCTTCGGGCAGCGTGATGCCCCGCGAGGCGAGGAACGTGCGGACCCCGTCGGCCCGGGGCCTCCCGTCGACGTACCGGAGGTAGTCGTCCACCGGGTCGAACCCGGACGACGGCGTGCCCGGCGCCCTTGACGTACCCGCCGACAGGAACGCGTCGAAGACCGACCTCCAGGCGGCGACATGGAGATCCGCCGTCCGGGTGAGCACCCCGTCCAGGTCGAAGAGCCAGGCCCGGCAGTCGGTCGGGTCCAAGGGGCCCGGTCGTCCGGTCGACGGGTTCATCCGCCGGTCGGGCGGCGACCCTGTGAGCCGGTCCGCGGTCGGACGCTCACGAACCGGCGGCGCCCACGCCCGGTGCGGGCGGCCGGAGGCGCCGGCCGGTGACGACGTCCCCGCGGACTAGGACCAGGCGGTGGCCGGGCTCCGCCACCCGGGGCTCGGGGAAGGGAACTCCGGCGGTGGCCCGATCGGTGGCGCTCGCCAGTCCTCGGACCAGCACGCTCCACCTCCCCTCCGGACTGCCGCCGTCCGGAGCGAGCCCATCGGACGGGTAGTCCACCTGGAAGGCCACCAGCCGACCGTCCACCCGGTCGAGGAGCCGCTCGCCGATCTGGAGCAGGACGTGCGAGTCGTGGACGGCGTAGTCGACGGGCAGCACCAGGGGGGCGCTGTCGGTGGGGATCCCCAGATGTCCGTGGTGGTGCCGCTTGGCCCCGAGCGCGAGCAACCGCCGGCATTCCGGGAGGTCCAGGACTTCCGAACCGCGCTCGTCGATCCACATCCTCCCATCGTCGGGGTTCGTCCGCCCCGGAGCCAGGGTCGAAGGTCACCCGGGTCGGATCGGGACGCACGAGGAGCAAAAGGGATTCGGACTCTGGTTCGACGAATCGGGTGGGTGTCACCCTGAGTCCATGGCCCACCGTCGTACTTCCCCCGTGTCGGGTGCCGGAGTCATTGCGGGTGTCGGAGGCCCGAGGCCGATATGAGCGCCCCCGGACGGACCGAAGGCGACGGCGACGGCGTCCGTCGGACCCGGCGCAGCCTCGGTGAACTGCCGGTCGCACTGCACCGGCGGTTCGAGGCGGTCGTCCTGTGGAGCGCCGATCCACAGTTGTCGGCGCGCACCGCTCAGGACCTGCTGGCGCTGCGCGGGGCGGCGATGGCGGTCGCATGGATTGCGCCCGCCCCGACACCCAGCCTGGTGGAGCGGCTGGGTGGGGCCACCCCGGATGCGATCCCCCTACTCCTCGCCGACAGCGAGGGCAACGGTGCCGTCGCCGTCGACGACACGGGTGCCTGCCGGCTCGACCGGCCACCACCCGAGGGGAGTGTGGATGCCCTCGACCGGGCCGGTGCGGCGGTTGCCCGGAAGCTGGCCGAGCTGGGGATCACCACCAGGCTGCCCCCGCGCCGGGCGGGATCGACCAGGACGCGTGTGGCGCTGGGAGGGACAGCGGACGCCCCGCTCACCTGGTCGGGAGTGAAGCGTCTCCTGCACGAGCACGGGATCCCCAGCGTCTCCCACCTGGCGGGCCTGGCCGCGGAGGTGGCCCGCCAGGTCGGCCTCGACGACCCGCGGGTGGTCGTCGGGGGCGACAGCGTGGAGATCGCCACCCGGGACTCGGGGGACGTCGCCGTCGAGGTGCTCCACGAGCTCTGGCGCCGGGGAGTGGACCCCCAGGACGTGCTGGTGGTGATCGACGGGCTGTCGGGGGTTCCCCACCGGCCGGCGCCGGTCGTCGTCCCCGACATCCGGGAGGCGTCGGTGGTCCTCGTCAACGGCGGACGCCGGACTCCCGGAGCCGGGATGGTGGCCCTCGCCGGTGGGGGAGCGCGCCTGCACCAGCTCCTCGCCGATCAGCTGCGCCGGCGCCGTGGCCGGTCGCTGCCCGTGGTCAACACACGAAGGGGCTGGACCGTGGACTTCGAGGGATCCGATCCCGGGACCGAGCGTGTCCGCGAGACACTGCTCACCCTGGCCAACGGGCATGTCGGGATGAGTGGGGCGGCACTCGGCGACCATGCCGGCCGGCATCCGTGGGTGGTGGCCGAGGGGGTCTACGTGGGGGAGGACTCGGCCTCCCACCTGCTCACCGGTCCCGTGGCCTTCACCGTCGGCGAACTCGACGCCGCAGCTCCCCTCCGGCGGGTGCTCGACCTGCGCACCGGGGTGCTGCACGAGCGGTCGGGTGGTGAGGGCGACGGGGTGGCGAGCACCCGGTTCGTGTCCCTGGACCGGCCGACGACGGCCGTCCTGCGCAGCCTCCACCAGGGCGCCCTCCGCCCGGGACCACCACTGCTGCCCGCAGCGGACGACGCCACACTCGATGCCGGACGCACGGACGGCGCCACGTGGATCCGGGTCGCCGGTTCCACCGGCGGGATCACCGCCGCGGCGAGCCAGACGCTGACCCGACGGTCGCGCCCGTCGGCGGGGCCGGGGACCGACGCCAGGGTCCTCGACCGCATCGCCGGCTACTGCACCGACCCCGTGGACCTTCCCGACGCCTCGGCGGCCGTCGACACCGCAGCACGGGCCGCCGCCGCCGGCTTCGACCGGCTGCTCGCCGGGCACCGCCGGGCCTGGGCAGGCCGGTGGGAGGACGCCGACGTGGTCGTCGACGGCGACGACGAGCTGCAGGAGGGCGTCCGCTTCGCGCTATTCCACCTGATGGCATCGGTGGCCGACAGCGGTGAGGCCCCCGTGGGCGCACGGGGGCTGTCCGGCACAGGGTACGGGGGCCACGTGTTCTGGGACGCGGACACCTTCGTCCTCCCGTTCCTGGCCGCCACGCACCCCGACGCGGCCCGGTCGATGCTCGAGTACCGCATCCGGCGTCTGCCGGCCGCCCTCGACGCGGCGCGCTCCGTCGGCCGTGCCGGTGCCCGCTTCCCGTGGGAGTCGGCGCACAGTGGACGTGACGTGACGCCGACGAGCGCCCGTGACCGGTCGGGTCGGGTCGTCCCCATCCGGACCGGCCAACTCGAGGAGCACATCGTGTCCGAGGTGGCCTGGGCGGCCTGCTGCTACGTGGACTGGACCGGGGACGACGACTTCGCCCGTGGGCCGTGCCTCGACCTCCTCGTGCAGACGGCACGGTACTGGGCGTCGCGGGTCCGGATGGCCCCCGACGGGACTGCCCACATCTACGGGGTCGTCGGCCCCGACGAGTACCACGAACCGGTGGACGACAACGCCTTCACCAACGTCATGGCCCGGTGGAACCTGCGTCGTGCCGCGGCCGCGGTGGAGGCGGCGGGCGTGGACGGGGGCGACGTCGAGGGCCGGCACTGGGTCGAGCTCGCCGACGCCGTGTTCGACGGCTACGACGCCGACACCGGGGTCTACGAGCAGTTCGCCGGGTTCCACCAGCTGGAGCCCCTCCTCATCGCCGAGCTCGCCCCCCACCGTCCGATCGCCGCGGACCTCCTGCTCGGGGCCGAGCGCACCAGGGGCGCCCAGGTGATCAAGCAGGCCGACGTCCTGATGATCCACCACCTCCTGCCCGACGAGGTGGTACCCGGAAGCCTCGAGCCGAACCTCCGCTACTACGAGCAGCGCACCGCGCACGGCAGTTCGCTGTCGCCGGCGATCCACGCCTCGCTGTACGCGCGGGCCCGCGACTTCGACCGCTCGTTGGAGGCGCTCCGGATCGCCGCGCGCATGGATCTCGACGACCTGACGGGCTCCACCGGCGAGGGCCTGCACCTGGCCACGATGGGTGGCACGTGGCAGGCCCTCGCCTACGGGTTCATGGGGCTCCACCCCACGGCCGGGGAGCTCCGCGTCGACCCGGTCCTGCCTCCGTCGTGGTCGGCCCTGGAGGTGCGCGTGCGGTTCCACGGCGCCCGGGTGCGCGTCCGCAAGGAGCGGTCCCGCCTCGTCATCTCCGCCGATCGGCCCGCACCCGTGCTGGTGGGCGGCTCGTCGTTCGTCACCGGTCCCCGTGATCTCGAGTTCTCGCGCCACGGGCCCAGTTGGGAGCTGTCGCCATGACCAGGATCATCGCCGCCATCGACAATTCGGCCGCCGCACGGCCCGTGCTCATGATGGCCCAGGCCGTGGCCGGGGCACTCGGCGGCACGCGGGACGCCGTCCACGTCGTGGAGGACGGCGACGAGACGGCACGCGCCTGTGCCGAAGCGGCGGGTGCACCACTGCGTGTGCTCGCCGGCGATCCCCTCGAACAGCTGGGCCTCGCTCTGGCCGAGGAGGACGTCGCCGCACTGGTGCTCGGTGCCCGGGGCAGGCTCGGTGGTCCCCGACCCGCCGGACACCTCGCACTGGCGTTGGCCGACACCACGGACAAGCCCGTGGTCGTCGTGCAGCCCGACGCGCAACCTCCCACGCAGCTGCGCCGGGTGCTCGTCGCCATGGAGGGCAGCCCGGGTAAGGCCCGGGCCCTTAAGCGGACCATCCAGCTGTCGGCCGACGCCGGGCTCGAGATCGTCGTGGTGCACGTGGACGAGGAGATCCCGAGCTTCACCGACCAGATCCAGCACGAGACCGCCGCCTACGCACGGGAGTTCCTGTCCAGCCATGTGATGGACGCTCCCCGGATGCGCCTCGAGTTGAGGATCGGCGTACCTGCCGCACAGGTCCTCCTTGCCATCGACGAGTTCCACCCCGACCTGGTCGGTGTCGGATGGCCACAGGCCGACGATCCGACCCGGGGTGCGGTGGCCCGCGAGATCCTGGACCGCAGTCCGGCGCCCGTCCTGCTGGCCCCGGTGAGCTGAGGGCACGGTCGAGCGCCCCACCGGCGACCACGGCACGGTCGAACCCCCCACCGGCGACCACGGCACGGTCGACCACGCCAGCGGCGACCACGGCAGTATGGGCACTTCGACCCTTTGGGCGGCGGAGCCGGACCATCAGAGTGGGTGCATGGCTTCCGAACGGGACGCGATGATCGACCGGGCCGGCTTCGACGCGCTCATCGCCGAACTCCGCCAGCGCGGGTTCCGGACCCGTGGCCCGGTGGTGCGTGATCAGGTGATCCTCCACGACGAGGTGTCCTCCACGGCCGACCTCCCCGGCGGCTGGCGGGACCATCAGGCCCCCGGTCGCTACCGGTTGGAACAGGTGGGCGACCGGCAACTCTTCGGTTGGGCCGTGGGCCCGGCCTCGTGGAAGTCGGAGTTCTTCCCACCGGAGGAGGTCGTGTGGCGGGCGTCGGTGGATGCCGGGCAGGTCACGGTGACCGAGACGGACCCCACCACCGAACCGGTGGCGCTGATCGGGGTGCGTCCCTGTGAGCTGTCCGCCCTCGAGGTGCTCGACCGCGTCCTCCAGGGCGGCGAGATCGTGGACGACCGGTACGCGGCCCGTCGGACGGGCACGTTCGTCCTGGCCGTCGACTGCGGGGCGCCGGCGTCGACGTGCTTCTGCTCCTCCATGGGGACCGGCCCCGCCGCCGGAGCGGGCTACGACTTGGCCCTCACCGAGCTCACCGACGGTCGGCACCGGTTCCACGTGCGGATCGGGTCCCCGGCCGGGGCCGAGGTGCTCGCCGCCGTGGCCCGGGAGCCGGTGGATGACGGTGACGTCGCCGAGCGGCAGAGGGTGCTGGACGCGGCGCGGGCCGGCATGGGACGCGTCCTCGACACCGACGGGTTGCCCGGGCTGCTCGAGGGGAACATCGACCACCCCCGATGGGACGAGGTGGCCGAGCGCTGCCTGTCCTGCGGGAACTGCACGCTGGTGTGCCCCACCTGCTTCTGCAGCGACGTGGACGACGTGACCGACCTGTCCGGTTCGGTGGAGCGCCGGCGCCGATGGGCCTCGTGCTTCGACATCGAGCACTCCTTCCTCCACGGCGGCCCGGTCCGGGCGAGTACCTCGTCGCGGTACCGGCAGTGGCTCACCCACAAGCTCTCGACCTGGTGGGACCAGTTCGACGGGTCGGGCTGTGTGGGCTGCGGCCGGTGCATCACGTGGTGTCCGGTCGGGATCGATCTGACGAGGGAGGTCGCCGCCATCGGGGACGGCGCCCACCAGACGATGGAGATGCGTCATGAGTGACACCGTCGAACGGCTGTTGGCCGCCCACCGGTTCCTCGAGGGCATGCCCGAGGGGACCGTGGAGCTGATCGCCGGCTGCGCCGAGCTGGGCTCGTTCGAGCCCGGCCAACGTCTCCTGGCCGAAGGTGAGCCGGCGCGCACCCTCTTCCTGGTCCACCACGGACGGGTGGCCATCGAGGTGCACCAGTCGGGGGGGATCATCACCATCGAGACGGTCGGGCCGGGCCAGATCGTCGGCCTGTCGTGGGCATCGCCCCCGTTCCGCTGGCAGTTCGACGCCCGCGCCCTCGAGCCGGTGTCCGTCGTGTCCATCGACGTGGACCGGCTCCGGACCGAGCTCCGCCGACGTCCGGACATCGGTGTCGTCGTCCTCGAGCGACTGACGTCCCAGTTGGTCGACCGGCTCCAGGAGACCCGGCTGCGGGTGCTCGACCTGCACGCCCTGGGTGATGACCGTCCGCGCTGAGCCGTCGGCGTCCCCGGTGACGCACGGCACGGTGACGCACGGTCCGGTGACGCACGGCCCGCTCACTCCCGATCGCTACCGGGTCGTCGGGAGGACGGTGGAGGTCGGGGACGTGGTCACGCTCTCGCTCGAGCCCTGCACCGATAGCGCCGTCCGGACCTACGCCCACGGGCAGTTCAACATGCTCACGGTGTTCGGGGTGGGTGAGGTGGCCGTCTCCATCGCCGGATCCACCGGCACGTCTGGTGGGATCGAGCACTCGGTCCGGGACGTGGGTGCGACGACCCACGCGCTGTGCACCGTCCCGGTGGGTGCCGTCGTCGGGGTGCGGGGCCCGTTCGGGCACGGTTGGGGCATCGAACACCTCCCCGACGGGCCCGACGTGGTGGTGGTGGCCGGGGGGATCGGGCTGGCGCCACTGCGCAGCGCCGTCCGCCGCCTGGTGGCGCGTGAGCAGGAGGGCCGGGGGCGGGTCTTCGTCGTCGCCGGGGCCCGTTCCCCCGACCAGGTCCTCTACGGCGACGATCTCGACGCGCTGGCGCCGGTCCGGGTCCGAGGTGGTGGTGACGGTCGACGTCGGGACGCCGGGGTGGGATGGTCCGGTGGGCGTGGTGACGACCGTCCTGCCCGGTCTGCCCTTCGATCCGGCCGGTGCCTGGGCGCTGACCTGTGGCCCCGAGATCATGATGCGTTTCGTGGCCCGCAGCCTGGTCGAGTGCGGTGTCGATCCCGGCCGGATCCTCGTCTCGCTGGAGCGCAACATGCAGTGCGGCATCGGGATCTGCGGGCACTGCCAGCTGGGCCCGCTGGTCGTCTGCCGGGACGGGCCGGTCGTCCCCTACGGAGGCGTGGCGGACCGCCTGCTGGTGGAGCGCGGGCGATGACCGACGACCGACGACCGACCGTGGCGGTGTGGAAGTTCGCGTCGTGCGACGGCTGCCAGCTCACGCTCCTCGACTGCGAGGACGAATTCCTGGCCATCGCCGGAGCCGTCCGGTTCGCCCACTTTCCCGAGGTGTCCCGGGCCGACATCGCCGGGCCCTACGACCTGTCGATCGTCGAGGGGTCGATCACCACCGAGGAAGACGCCCGGCGGATCCGCGAGGTCCGGGCCTCGTCCCGCCGGCTGATCACCGTGGGGGCGTGCGCCACGGCCGGTGGCATCCAGGCCCTGCGCAACTCGACGGCCGACGGGGCGTACGCCGGGATCGTCTACGCCCATCCCGAGTACCTCTCGTCCCTCGGGACCTCGACGCCGATCGCCGCCCACGTCGCCGTGGACCTCGAGCTGCAGGGCTGTCCGATCTCGGCGGGCCAGCTCCTGGAGGTCATCACGGCCGAGCTGGCCGGTCGCCGACCGGTGCTCCCGACCCACTCGGTGTGCCAGGAGTGCAAGGCCGCCGGCACGGCGTGCCTCCCGGTGAGCCGGGGGACGGCCTGTCTGGGCCCGGTGACCCGGGCGGGCTGCGGTGCCCTCTGCCCCTCGGTCGACCGCGGCTGCTTCGGCTGCTTCGGTCCGTCGGCCGGGGCCAATCCGCGGGCGCTCGCCGAGCACCTGCTCGAGGGGGGCACGACCCGGGCCGAGGCGGCCCGGCTCTTCGCCACCTTCAACGTGGGCAATCCAGTCTTCGGCGACGAGGCCGCCCGGCTGTCGGCGCCGGAGCGACAGGAGGACCGGCCGTGACCCATGGATCGGGCTCCCACCGCACGGTCGCCGTCGAAGGTCTGTCCCGAGTCGAGGGAGAGGGTTCGCTGCGGGTCGACGTGCCGCGACGGCGTGGTCGAGGATGTCGCCCTGACCATCTTCGAGCCGCCCCGCTTCTTCGAGGCGCTGCTGCAGGGGCGCGCCGCCGCCGAGGCGCCCGACATCACCGCCCGCATCTGCGGGATCTGTCCGGTGGCCTACCAGATGAGCGCCTGTGCGGCCGTGGAGGACGCCGTCGGTGTCCGGGTAGACAGCCGGGTCACCGCGTTGCGCCGGCTGCTCTACTGCGGCGAGTGGATCCAGAGCCACGCCCTGCACGTCTACCTGTTGCACGCACCCGACTTCCTCGGGTGTGCGGACGCCGTGGAGCTGGCGGAGCGGGACCGGGCGGCCGTCCAGCGCGGACTGGGCCTGAAGAAGACGGGCAACCTGGTCATGGAGACGGTCGGGGGTCGGGCCGTGCATCCGGTCAACGTCAGGGTGGGTGGCTTCTACCGGGCTCCGGCCCCCGCCGACGTGGCCGCGCTGGCCGGGCCGCTGGAGCGGGCGCGGGACGCGGCGCTGGCCACCGTCTCGTGGGTGGCCGGCTTCGACTTCCCCGACGTGGAGGGGGAGTACCGGTTCGTGGCGCTCAGGGGCGACGGGCGCTACCCGATGGAGTCCGGCCGGGTCACTTCGTCGGACGGCCTCGACGTCACTGCCGGTGCGTTCGCCGACCGGGTGGTCGAGGAGCACGTGGCCCGCTCCACCGCCCTCCACGCCCGGCTCGACGGTCGCCTCGAGTACCTGACCGGTCCCCTCGCCCGGTATGCGCTGAATGCCGACCAGCTGCCGGAGGTGGCCCGCCGGGCCGCGGCCGATGCCGGCATCGGACCCGTGTGCGCCAACCCGTTCCGCAGCATCGTCGTCCGCGCCGTGGAGCTGGTCGCCGCCTGTGACGAGGCCCTGCGCCTGGTCCTGGCCTACGAGCCGCCGGACCCTCCCGCCGCGTCGGTCGAGTGGCGGGCGGGTGTGGGCACCGGAGCCACGGAGGCGCCTCGGGGGCTCCTGTTCCACCGCTACGGGATCGACGACGCAGGGCTCCTGACCTCGGCCCGCATCGTGCCGCCCACATCGCAGAACCAGCTCACCATCGAGGCCGACCTCCGGCGGGTGGCCCAGGCGGGCCTCGCCCTCCCCGACGACCAGCTGACCTGGCGGTGCGAGCAGGCGGTGCGCAACCATGACCCCTGCATCTCGTGCGCCGCCCACTTCCTCGACGTGACGGTGGTCCGCCGGTGAGTCCGCCCGGCGACCCCGGTGCGGTGCCGCGGGTGGTGGTGGTCGGGATGGGGAGCGAGTACCGGCGCGACGACGGGGCCGGTGTGGCCGTCGCCGAGGAGGTGGCCCGGACCTGCCCCCACGTGACCCGGCTGGGCCCGATCGGCGAGCCGCTCGATCTGCTCGGGCTCTGGGACGGCGCCGACCTGGCGGTGGTGGCCGACGCAGTCCGGTCCGGCGCCGAGCCCGGCACCGTGCAGCTGATCGAGCTGTCGGAGGGGGTAAGGCCGGGGCAGGGGACCGGCGGGCCGCCGGGCACCACCAGCACCCACGGGATCGGCCTGACCGGGGTGCTGCGACTGGCCCGGGCCGTCGGCAGTGCGCCGCGGCGGGTGGTGGTGGTCGGCATCGAGGGCAGCGAGTTCGGCAACGGCGTGGGGCTGAGCCCGGCAGTGGCGCGCGCCGTGACCCACGCCGCCGGTCACGTGCGGGAGCTGGTCGACCCGGTCGGCTGAGCCGCCGGTGGGGTGGAGGCGGTCCGTGGGTGCGGCCGGGAGCGACGCTACGGGTGGGCCAGGGGACCTTCGCCCCTGGCGCCGACTCCGGTACTCCCCGACGATGGGACGGAGGGGCCGTCCGTGACCGGCCCGAAGTCGAAGGGAGCGGAGCGATGCAGACGGTGTTCGTGAATCCCGAGCGGTGTATCGGCTGCCTGCAGTGCGAGTTGGCCTGTGCGGTCGAGCACTCGGCGAGCCAGGACGCCAGCGCCGCGTTCCTCGAGGTGCCGGTGCCGCGCAAGCGGGTGCACGTCGAACCCGGCCCGATGCCGACCCTCGCCTTCCCGAACCGCTGCCGCCATTGCGACCCCGCCCCGTGCCTCCAGGTCTGCCCGTCCGGTGCCATCACCCGTGAGGTGGAACTGGGCGTGGTCCTGGTGGAGCCGAAGCGGTGCATCGGGTGTGCCATGTGCGCCGTGGTGTGCCCGTTCGACGTCGTCACCTTCCATCCGCTGGCCGACGGCCCCGGACCCGAGGTGGCGGTGGCCGTAAAGTGCGACGGCTGCGTGGACCGGGTGCGCCGGGGCGACGAGCCGGCCTGCGCCGAGGTCTGCAAGGTGGACGCACTGGTATTCGGGGAGCTGAACGAGCTGGTGTCGGCCGGGAGCCTCCGCCAGGCCGGTGTCGTCCTGGCCGCCGCCGGCGTAGGCGCCACGCCGCTCCCGGCCGACGACCCGCTCGCCGGGTGGCGTGCCTGGGGGGCGGCAGAGCGGGCGGCGAGGGACGCGTCGACACGGTGGACACGAGGCAACGGGCACGCCGGTGGGAACCGGTCGGCCGGGAACGACCAGGCCGGCAACGATCAGGGAGAACAGTCATGACCAGTAGCAACGCAAACGGCTCGGCGCGGCGCCTCACCGTGAACGAGGACGCCCAGGCGATGATCGACGAGGCCCACCGGCAGGGTATCGACACGGTCTGGGACCGGCTGGAGGCCCAGCAACCCCAGTGCGGATACTGTGCGCTCGGCCTGAGCTGCCGGAACTGCGCGATGGGCCCGTGCCGGATCGACCCGTTCGGTGAAGGGCCGCAGAAGGGCGTGTGCGGCGCCGGCGCCGACGTGATCGTCGCCCGTAACCTGGGCCGGGCCATCGCCGCCGGCTCCTCGTCCCACTCGGACCACGGGCGGGACATCCTGGAGACCTTCCGTTCCCTCGCCCACGGTGAGACCACCGGGTACGAGATCGCCGACGAGGCCAAGCTGCGACGCCTGGCCGAGGAGGTCGGCGTGTCCACCGACGGTCGGTCGCCCGAGGAGGTGGGTGCCGACCTCGCCGACGTGCTCCTCGAGGACTACGGCTCCAAGCGCGGGACGCTCTCGTTCGTCGGGCGCGTACCGGAGGTGCGGAGGGACAAGTGGGCCGCACTGGGCATCACCCCGCGCGGTGTCGACCGGGAGAACGTCGAGATGCTGCACAGGACCCACATGGGCGTGGACAACGACTACGTGAACACCCTGCTCCACGCCCTGCGGACCAGCCTGTCCGACGGGTGGGGCGGGTCGATGATCGCCACCGAGCTGTCCGATGTGATGTTCGGCACGCCGAAGCCGGTCATGTCCGAGGTCAACCTCGGGGTGCTGGACAAGGACCAGGTCAACATCGCCATGCACGGGCACAACCCGATGCTGTCCGACGTGGTGGTGGCCGCCGCCCAGGACCCCGAGCTGGTGGCGCTGGCCCGGTCGCTCGGGGCGACCGGGATCAACGTGGTCGGGCTGTGCTGCACCGGCAACGAGCTGATGATGCGCCGGGGCGTGCCCATGGCCGGCAACCACCTGATGCAGGAGCTGGTCCTCATCACCGGGGCGCTCGAGGCGATGGTGGTCGACTACCAGTGCATCATGCCGGCCGTCGTCGACGTGGCGAAGTGCTACCACACCAAGATCATCTCGACATCGGACAAGGCCAAGTTCACCGGCGCCACCCACGTCTCGTTCGACCCCAAGCGGGGGGCGGAGATCGCCCACCAGATCGTGCGGATGGCCGTGGAGGCCTACGCCGACCGCAACCAGGAGCGGGTCCGGATCCCGGTGGAGCCCGTGCGCTGGATGGGCGGCTTCTCGGTCGAGGCCATCCTCGGTGCCCTCGGCGGGACCCCCAAGCCGTTGGTGGACGCCATCGCCGCGGGCACCATCCGCGGGGCGGTGGCCGTGGTCGGCTGCAACAACCCGAAGCTCCCCCAGGACCTGGAGCACATCGAGCTCACCCGACGACTCATCGAGAACGACATCCTGGTCCTGGTGACCGGGTGCGCGGCAGTGGCCAACGGCAAGGCCGGGCAGATGGTGCCCGAGGCGGCGGCCATGGCCGGGCCGGGCCTGCGCGCCGTCTGCGAGTCGCTGGGCATCCCCCCGGTCCTGCACATGGGGAGCTGCGTGGACAACAGCCGGGTGATGGCCCTGGCCGCCGCCCTGGCCGACTACCTGGGCGTCGACATCGACCAGCTGCCGCTGGCCGGTGCGGCCCCCGAGTGGTACTCGGAGAAGGCCGTCGCCATCGGCGCCTACGTGGTCGGGTCCGGGATCACCACGGTGCTGGGTGTGCAGCCCCCGATCTTCGGGAGCCCGGCGGTGGTGTCGCTGCTGGCCGGTGGCCTCGACGACGTGGTGGGGGCGAAGTTCGTCGTCGAACCCGACCCTGCCGCCGCCGCCCTGTGGATCCGCCGCCACATCGAGGCCAAGCGCCGGGGGCTGGGGCTCCCGGCCGTCGACATCGACGGGGACGGGTCCGACGGCGCCGCCGTCGCGGTGGGCGCGGCCGCAGGCGCCGAGGGCTGAGGGATGTGCGAGACCTGTGGGGGCCACGGGCCGGGTGCGACGCACCATGGTCACACCGACCATCACGGCCATGGCGCCGGCACCCGACTGGTCGTCGTCGGCAAAGGTGGCGTGGGCAAGTCCACGGTGACCGCGCTGCTCGCCCGGCTGTCCGCCCGGCGCGGCCTGCAGGTGGTGGCCGTGGACGCCGACGAACAGCAGAACCTGGCCGCGACGCTCGGGATCGGATGGGAGGCGGCGGCGGGCATCGTCGCCGTGGCCGCGGACGCCGACTACGTGGAGGAGAAGACCGGCGCCCGTCCCGGGGAGGGTGCGGGCGCCATGCTGCGGCTCAACCCCGACACCGCCGACATCGTGGAGCGCCGTGCCGTCCTCGGTCCGGATGGGGTCCGGCTCCTGGTGATGGGCGGGGTGCGCCAGGCCGGCGGCGGATGCCTCTGCCCGGAAACGGCGCTGATCCAGGCGGCCGTGGCCGGCATGCACCTGCACCCCGAGGACGTGGTGCTCATGGACACCCACGCCGGCGTCGAGCACTTCGGCCGCTCGCTGGCCCGCGGGTTCGACGCCGCCGTGGTGGTGGTCGACCCGACCTTCAACGCCGTGCAGGTGGGCCTGGAGTCCTCGGTCCTGGCCGACGGGCTCGGGATCGGCACCGTGCACCTGGTGGTGAACCGGACGAGGTCGCAGGACGACGTGGACCGGGCCCTCGCCCACATGGACCGGCTCGGTGGCTTCCCGTTCGCGTCGACCACCGTCCTGCCCTTCGACGGGATGGCCCTCGAGTGCGAGCCCGCCGTCGACCGGCTGCTGGAGGGCTCGGCCCTGGCCGGTGCCGTCGCCGCCCTCTCCCGGGAACTGCTGTCCCAGGAGGTCCCGGCCGAGGTGCCGGGCCCGGTGGGGGTCGGGGCCTGATGCGGGCGGTGGTCATCGGCACCGGGCCGGCCGGCATCACCGCGGCCGAGACGATTCGCCGGCTCGACCCGAACGGCTCGGTGGTGGCGCTGTCGGCCGAGGACAGCCCGCCGTACTCGCCGCCGGCCATGGCCGACCACTTCCTGACCGGGCGGGACGGGCCGCTCTACTGGAAGGGCCGTGACGTGGCTGAGCGCCTCGGGATCGAGGAGCGGCGGGGTACCAGCGTGGAGGGAATCGACACCGACTCGCGGGAGGTGGTGCTGGCCGACGGCGGCCGGATCGCCTATGAGGGCCTGGTGGTGGCGTCGGGGAGCCGCCTGTACGCACCGCTGACGGGGGCCGACCGGCCCGGTGTCCTCGACTTCAAGTCACTGCGGTCGGCCACCGAGCTCGTCGGGCGGGTCCGTCGGGGCGAGGTGACCACGGCGCTCATCGTCGGTAACGGCTTCATCGGTGTCGAGTTGTCGCTGCTCCTCGCCGACCTGGGCGTGGACGTGTCCATCATCGGGAGGCGCAACTGGGTGATGCCCCGAGTGCTCGACCCGATGGCGTCCGAGGTGGCCGAGGCGGCGCTGATGGCCCGCGGCGTGACCCTCCGGCTCGGTATCGAGGCCACGGCGATCGTGGGGGACCCGTCGGCCGACGGGGTGCAGCTGGCCGACGGCACGGTGCTGCGGGCCGACCTGGTGGTGGCCGCCACCGGGGTGAAGCCGCACACCGAGTTCCTCGAGGGCTCGGGGCTGGCCACGGACTGGGGGGTGCACGTCGACGAGGGCCTGGCCACGTCGGTGCCCGGCGTGACCGCCGCCGGTGACGTGGCCGAGGCGATCGACCGGTTCACCGGGGAGCGGTACGTGCACGCCATCTTCCCCAACGCGGTGGCCCAGGCCCCGATCGCCGCCGCCAACCTGCTGGGCGCCGGACTGCGCTACGACGGTGCCGAGGCGATGAACAGCCTCAAGCACCTGGGCATCCCCATCGTGTCCATCGGCACCATCGATGCTCCCGACGAGGTGCTGCGCTGGCGGGACGGGGACCACCTGCGTGCGGTGTACCTCCGCGACGACCGGATCGTCGGTGCGCAGCTGGTCGGCGACATCGGGGCGGCCGGCATCTACCATTCACTGATCCTGCGCCGTCAACCGGTGGGGCGGTTCGGTGCACGCCTCGTCGAGCCCGGCTTCGGCATGGCCGACCTCGCCTTCGACGCAGTCGGCTATGCCGGGCACCTGGCGCCGGCCTGAGCCCGGTCGACCGTCTCGCATGGCGGAGCCGATCGGGTGATGCTCCGGCCGGGTTCACCATGACGGTCGTGGCCGAGCGCACCACCCGAAGGCGGGCGCACGTCCGTGGGGTCGTCCAGGGGGTCGGCTTCCGCCCGTTCGTGTACCGGATCGCCACGGAGCTCGGGCTCTCCGGGTTCGTGGGCAACGACGGCGCCGGGGTGTTCCTCGAGGTCCAGGGTGAGGCCACCACCGTGGACCGGTTCGTGGAGCGGTTGGTGGCCGAGGCCCCGGCCCTGGCCGTCGTCGAGCACGTCGAGGTTTCGGACGCCGAGGTACTCGACCCCGTCGGGGTTCCCGGCCCGGACGGCGGTGCCGCCGACCCTGCCGGTGGGTTCACCATCGTGGGATCCCGGTCCGGTGCGGGTCCGTCCACCCTCATTCCCCCCGACGTGGCCACGTGCGAGGAGTGCCTGGCCGAGATGCTCGACCCCGGGAACCGCCGGCACCGGTACCCGTTCGCCAATTGCACCGGCTGCGGGCCCCGCTTCACCATCATCCGCGCCCTCCCCTACGACCGACCCTCGACGTCGATGGCCGGGTTCGCCATGTGTGCCGAGTGCGCCGCCGAGTACGCCGACCCCGCGGACCGCCGTTTCCACGCGCAGCCCGTCGCCTGCCCGGTGTGCGGTCCCCGGATCACCCTGCACCGTGGGGACCGGGTCGTCGACGGGACCGATGCCGTGCTCGACGGCGTCCAGGCGGCGCTGGCCGCCGGTGAGGTCGTGGCCGTCAAGGGAATCGGTGGCTACCACCTGGCGTGCGACGCCCTGGACGACGACGCCGTCGGGCTGCTCCGCCGACGCAAGGCCCGGGGCGGGAAGCCGTTCGCCGTCATGGTGCCGGACCTGGCGGCGGCGAGGGGCATCGCCGAGGTGGGCGACGCCGAGGCGGAGGCGCTGTGCTCACCGGCCCGGCCCATCGTGCTCTGCCGTCGCCTTCGGGGCGCCCTGGTGTCCGACGGGGTGGCGCCGGGCAATCCCCTGGTGGGCGTCATGCTCCCCTACAGCCCCCTCCACCATCTGCTCTTCCTGCCCGTCCCCGGTTCGACCGTGGCCCCGCCCCGGGCCGTCGTGCTCACGTCGGGGAACGTGGCCGACGAGCGCATCTGCTTCGACGATGCCGACGCCCGGGAGCGGCTGGTCGGCATGGCCGATGCCGTCTGCACCCACGACCGGCCGATCGTGTCGCCGTGCGACGACTCGGTGGTCCGCGTCACGGACGGCCGTGCCGTCCCCCTCCGTCGGTCCCGCGGATTCGCCCCGCTGCCGATCCGGCTGCCGGTGACGGTGGCCCCGACCGTGGCGCTCGGCGGCGAACTCAAGGTGGCGATCTGTGTCGCCTCGGGGAACCACGCATGGATGAGCCAGCACATCGGTGACCTCGGGGACCTGGCCACCGAGCAGGCGCTCGAGGAGATCCGGTCCTCGTTCTGCCGGATCTACGGCGTCGAGCCGCAGGTCCACGCCGTCGACCGCCACCCCGCCTACCGGACGCACCGCCTGTCGCTCGAGCGGCACTGGCCGGGCCGGACCGAGGTCCAGCACCACCATGCCCACATCGCCTCGGTCATGGTGGAGCACGGGCTCGACGGCACCACCCCCGTGATCGGGATGGCATTCGACGGCACCGGATTCGGGACTGGCCCCGACGGCGCCCACCAGATCTGGGGTGGGGAGGTCCTGGTGGCGGACTACGCCGGCTTCGAGCGGGTCGGTCACCTGGCCGCCTTGCCGCTGCCCGGCGGGGACGCCGCCGTGCGCAATCCGTGTCGGATCGCCCTGGCCTACCTGGCCGCCCTCGGCATCGCCACCGACGGGGGCTCGGCCCCCGAGCTGGCCTGTGACGACGTCGAGCGCGCTGTCGTGGTCCGCATGGTGGCGGGGGGGAGCGGGTGCGTGCCGACGACCAGCATGGGCCGGCTGTTCGATGCCGTGGCCTCGTTGATCGGGATCCGCCACCGCGTCACCTACGAGGCCCAGGCGGCCATCGAACTCGAGGCGGTGGCCGGAGCGGGGCGGCCCGTGCTGCCCGTCGCCTTCGGGCTGTCCGACGACGGCGTCCTGGATCCACGGCCCGTCCTGGTGGGACTGGCCCGTGGCACGGCCGATGGTGTCCCCGTCGCCGACCTGGCGCGGTCGTTCCACCACGCCGTGGCCGGGGCCGTGCTCGCCTCGGCCCACCGGGCCGCCGCCACCGCAGGGCGCCTGCCGGTGGCCCTCGGCGGGGGGGTCTTCCAGAACGCGCTGCTCACGGGCCTGGTCCGTCGATCGCTCGAGGCGGACGGCTTCACCGTGCTCACCCATCGATCCGTGCCCCCCAACGACGGCGGACTGGCCCTGGGTCAGGCCGTGGTCGCCGGCTACCGCAGGAGCTGACCATGTGTCTCGGGATTCCCGGCAAGGTGAAGGAGGTCTACCTGTCCCACGGGACCCGGATGGCCGTGGCCGACTTCGGTGGGGTGACCAAGGCCGTGTGCCTCGCCTACGTGCCCGACGTCGGCGTGGGCGACTACACGATCGTCCACGCCGGGTTCGCCATCACCCGCCTCGACGAGGGGGCGGCCCTCGAGACGCTCCGGATGTTCGCGGAGCTCGGCATGATCGAGGGCGAGCTCGGCGTGGAGGACGCGGTTCCATGAAGTACCTCGACGAGTTCCAGGACCCGGAACTGGCACGCCTGCTGTTCGCCGAGATCGGGGCGGCCGTCACCCGGCCGTGGGCCCTGATGGAGGTGTGCGGGGGCCAGACCCACTCCATCATCCGCAACGGGATCGACCAGCTGCTTCCCGCCCAGGTCGAGCTCATCCACGGGCCGGGGTGCCCGGTCTGCGTCACACCGCTCGACATGGTCGAACGGGCCCTGGAGATCGCCTCCCGGCCCGACGTCGTGTTCTGCTCGTTCGGGGACATGCTCCGGGTGCCGGGGCGCGGTCGGGACCTGTTCGCCGTCAAGGCCAGGGGAGGTGACGTCCGGGTCGTGTACTCGCCCCTCGACGCCGTGGCCGTGGCCGAGGCGGAGCCCGACCGGCAGGTGGTGTTCTTCGGCGTCGGGTTCGAGACCACCGCACCGGCGAACGCCATGGCCGTGTACCAGGCCCGTGACCGCGGCCTCCAGAACTTCTCGATGCTGGTGAGCCACGTCCTCGTCCCCCCGGCCATCGAGACGGTCATGGCGTCACCGACGTCCCGGGTGGACGGCTTCCTGGCCGCCGGCCACGTCTGCTCGGTCATGGGGACCGGGCAGTACGACCCCCTGGCCGAGCGGTACGGGGTGCCGATCGTCGTCACCGGCTTCGAGCCACTCGACGTCCTGGACGGGATACGGCGCTGCGTCCTCCAGCTGGAGGAGGGGCGGAGCGAGGTGGAGAACGCCTACCCGAGAGCGGTCAGGGACGAGGGGAACCCGGTGGCCCAGGCGATGCTGGCCGAGGTCTTCGAGGTCTGCGACCGCTCCTGGCGCGGGATCGGGCTGATCCCCCGCAGCGGCTGGCGGCTCACCGCCGAGTTCGCCGGGTTCGACGCCGAGCGGCGCTTCGACGTGGGCGACCTCACCGCCGAGGAACCCTCGGAGTGCCGGGCCGGGGAGGTCCTCCTGGGCACGATCAGGCCGGACCAGTGCGAGTGGTTCGGGACCACGTGCACGCCCCGTACGCCGATGGGGGCGACGATGGTCTCCAGCGAGGGGGCGTGTGCCGCCTACCACCAGTACCGGCGGGTGGCGACCCCGGTGAGCGTGCGCCGTGGATAGCCGGACCGGGGTGCCGACGACCGACGGGCCGGAGGAGGCATGGGCGACCGCCGCCGGCGTCGGGTCGTGGAGCTGCCCGGCCCCGGTCCACCCTGATGAGCAGGTGGTCATGGGTCACGGGGGCGGCGGCCGCCTGTCCGCCGAGCTGGTGGAGCAGCTGTTCCTCCCGGCCTTCGGGAACGCCGCCTCGACGGCGACGCCGACCGACTCGGCCGTGATGGAGCTCCCCGGAGGCACCAGAGTGGCCTTCACCACGGACTCGTACGTGGTGCGGCCGCTGTTCTTCCCCGGTGGCGACATCGGGGAGCTGGCCGTGTTCGGGACCGTCAACGACCTGGCCATGAGCGGAGCCACGCCGCTGGCGCTGTCGAGCGCGTTCGTGCTGGAGGAGGGTTTGGGGCTCGACGTGCTGGGCGCAGTGGCCACATCGATGGGCAGGTCGGCACTGCGGGCGGGTGTCGGCCTGGTGACCGGGGACACCAAGGTGGTCGAGCGTGGTCACGGTGACGGCCTGTACGTCACCACCTCCGGAGTCGGCATCGTCCCCGCCGGTGTCGACATCCGGCCCGACCGGGCCGTGCCGGGCGACGCCGTGATCGTGAGCGGCCCGATCGGCCTGCACGGCATCGCCGTGCTCAGCGTGCGTGAAGGACTGGAGTTCGGCACGGAGATCCTGTCCGACACGGCGCCGCTGGCCGGCCTCGTGTCGGTCATGCTCGGGGTCGACCGGGACCTGCACGTGCTGCGGGACCTGACCCGGGGTGGGCTGGCCACGAGTCTCTGCGAACTGGCCGACACCGCGGGGGTCGGCATCGTGTTCGAGGAGCGGCGGGTCCCGGTGCCCGAGGCGGTCCGGGCGGGATGCGGGTTCCTGGGACTCGATCCGCTGCACGTGGCCAACGAGGGGAAGCTGGTGGCGTTCGTGTCGGCCGACCGGGCCGAGCAGGTGGTGGCGGCCATGCGGGCCACCCCGGAGGGACGGGACAGCGTGGTCATCGGCCACGTGGTGGACGACCATCCGGGCGTGGTGGTGGCCCGGACGGGCCTCGGGGCCACCCGGGTCGTCGACCGCCCCCTCGGCGAGCAGCTCCCACGCATCTGCTGAACGGCTTCGGCTGAACGGGATCGGCCGAGCCGGGGGAGTCGTGGTGGGGGGACCGTGGCGTTCCCCTCTGATGCCCGGGATCGACGACCGTTGATCCCGGCGACGCGTCAGGTCTCCGGCGGTGACCTCAGGGTCTCCTGAGGGTCATCCCCGATGGTCGGATGGCTCCGAGCCCGTCATGATCAGCGGTACGTCCGCGACGCTGTCCGGACGCACGACGAACGGGGTCGACGATGGCGACGAGCAGTTCGAGCAGTGGATCACGGGGCCGGCGGTCACCGTCGGCACACGGCGGAGCATCACCGGACCGGCGGTCCGCGGAGGAGTCAACTACTGCACGGGTGATCCGCCCTTCCCACCAGGACGGTAGCGAGGGACACGGACTTCGTAGGCTGGCCGACGGATGACCACCACTTCCACCACGGCGCTCCTCGACCGGACCGACGAGAGTCCGTGGGCCGTCGAGACCCACGGCCTGACCAAGCGGTTCAAGGAGAACGTCGCCGTCGACGCTGTCGAGCTGCTGGTGCCCCGGGGGTGCGCCTTCGGCTACCTCGGGCCCAACGGTGCCGGCAAGACCACGCTCATCCGGGTGCTGCTCGGCCTGACCCACGCCGATGCCGGGACGATGTCCCTCCTCGGCCACCCGGTCCCTCAGCACCGGGACCGTGCGCTGGCCCGGATCGGCGCCATCGTCGACGAGCCACGGTTCCACGGCCACCTGACCGGCCGCCAGAACCTCCAGATCCTGGCCGCCGCACGGGAGCCGGCGGCGCGCACCCGCGTCGACGCGTCGCTCGAGCGGGTGGGCATGGTGCAGCGGGCCGACGACAAGGTGTCCAAGTACTCGATGGGTATGCGCCAGCGCTTGGGGGTCGCCGCCTGCCTGCTCGGGGACCCCCAGCTGCTCATCCTGGACGAGCCCATGAACGGCCTCGATCCCGCCGGCATGCTCGAGATGCGCGAGATGATCCAGTCGCTGGTGGCCGAGGGACGGACCGTCGTGCTGTCGTCGCACCTGCTCGACGAGATCGAGCGCACGTGCGACGCCGTGGCCATCGTGGACCGCGGCAAGGTGATCCGCCAGGGGCCCATCGCCGAGCTGCTGGCGGGCTCGGTGTTCGAGCTCCAGATCGACTGCGCCGAGCCCGTACAGGCGGGCGGGCTCCTGGCCGGTACGCAGTGGGGGCCCGGCGTCGAGGTGCGCCCGGACGGCCTGCGGGTCGTCCTCGCCGCCGGCACCGACCGCGAAGTCGTGGCCGAGGTCAACCGGCTGCTGGTCGAGGGCGGCATCCCCGTCTACCGGCTCCAGGAGGTCCACCCCTCGCTCGAGTCCTGGTTCCTCGAGGTCACCACCCGGCTGGGGGCCTCCTGATGACCACCGCGACCGTGACCGGAGCAGCCGACCTCGGCCCGGTGCCGTCGGCGCCCGACGTGACCGCCGGCGACCACCGCGGGTCCTGGCTCCCCAACGGGGCCATGGTGGCCACCCGCTTCATGGAGCTGCGGAAGCGCCGGGGCCTCATGGCGGCGCTCATCCTGGTGAACATCGGGATCCCGGTGGTGTTCCTCACCATCCGGCTCCTGGCCCATGCCTTCGCCCCCAACTCCTACGCTCCGGCCGGCGGCTACGACATCTTCTCCACCATGGTGGCCGGGGTGCTGTTCGTCTTCGGCTTCATCGTGGCCGCCACACTCGGCTGCACGGCCGGGTCGGTCGACCTGACCGAGGGCATGTTCCGCCACCTGGTGGTGACCGGCCGCTCGCGCTTCGCCCTGTACCTGGCACGGATCCCCGCCGGGCTGGCCATCATCGTGCCCCTGGTGGCCGTGGGCTTCGCCTTCGTCTGCACGGTCTGCGTGCTGGCGGCACCCACGCAGCTGAGCTTCAACGGGGTCGACGTGCCCGCCGGCCTGTCACAGCCGGGCCTGGAGACGTGGGCCGCCGGTCATGCCGACGAGGTCATCTGCAACTTCGGCTTCAACATCGGACCGAATTCGGACCTCGCTCCGGTCGTCGACAGCGTTCCGTGCGGAGGCGGCAACGGCCCCTCCATCGTCAAGGGCGGCCCCGGTGCGACCACCGTGCCGCAGGTCTCCCCGACCCAGGTCGAGGACGCCGCCCGCCAGATCGCCGGGTTGAACTACGCCGGCTACTCGGGTCGGTTCCTGTCCCCGTCGGTCTCGCTGATGGTGAAGGCCGGACTGTGGATCGAGCTCTACGCCGCCATCGGTTTCCTGGTCGGACTCGGCCTGGCCTCGCTGATGGGGCAACGCACGGTGCCCGTGATCCTGTTGATCGTGCTCGAGATCGTGCTGACGCCCCTCTTGTCGCACGCGCCCATCGCCCACCTCGTGAACGTCCAGCGAGGTCTGGTGGGTATAGCGGTGACCCACCTCGAACCCGGCGGGCTGCCGGCCGTCTTCGGCGGTGGTTCCGGCAACGGAGGACCTGCCGTGCTCGGGGTGGCCGAGTCCACCGCGGCCGCCGTCTGCGTCATCGTGGGCTGGGTCCTCGTGTGGACCGCACTCGGGGCGTGGCGGATGGTCACCCGGGACGCCTGACCCGGGCCCCGTCGGAGGTCGGGGACCGTCGACGGGGGACGCGCCGGGTGCGCCTAGGGCGCCAACAGCCAGACGAGCCGGACGTGGTCCACCTCGAGCGGCGTCAGGGTCACCGTCCTCGGCGCACTGCACTGGCTGCTCGGGGCGGCTGACGCGGACGGGCCGCAGCCGATCAGCGTGTACGTGCCCGGGGAGAGGTCGAAGGTGAACCTCCCCGACGCGCCGACACTCCTCACGAGGACCAGCGGTCGGCCGTCGAACTCCACGGTGGCCGTGCCGGCGGTGGGTCGGAACCTACCCGGGTAGGCCCCGCCCTCGATGCCGAGCCTACCGATGATCTTGGCGCCGTCGACGGGGATGGTCGCCTGGGCCGGCGCGGCCAGGAGTCCGGTGAGGGCGATGGTGCCGGCGGCCAGGGCCGCCCCGAAGTTGGTGAGTCGTGACATAGCTCTCCGATCGATCCGGTCGACGACCGACGGCACCGGCCGTCGCTCCTGCGCATGGACCACATGGTCCATGCGCTCCTCATGTCCACGGTGACACGGCTCCGGCCGAGGTACAAGCAACTAATTGGTATCGTATCTGATACCATAGTTGCATGGATGCAGGGCTGATGATCCGGACGGCGAGGGGGCAGTCGAAGCTGAGCCTGCGCGCCCTGGCCGCCCGGGCCGGAACCTCGCACGCCACGCTCTCGGCCTACGAGAACGGCAGGGTGGACCCGACGACGGCCGTTCTGTCGCGGATCATCGCCGCGGCCGGGTGCTCGCTCGAGACGACCCTGCTCGGGAGCCCCCAGGACCTCGAGGGGATGCGGCGCGGTGACGAACTGATCGCCGTCCTGCAGCTGGCCGAGCAGTTTCCGGCGCGACATGCACCCGGGCTGGGGTTCCCCCCCTTCCGGCCCACATGACGTCGATCGTCGACAAGATCCTGGCCATCGGCGCCGCGCTCGACGACCGACGCCTCCCCTATGCCTTCGGTGGTGCGCTGGCCCTGGCGTTCTGCACCGAACGGGCCCGGGGCACCATCGACATCGACGTGAACGTGTTCGTCGCCCGGGACGAGGCCCGGACGGTGCTGAATTCGCTCCCCACACTGGTGGTCCACGCCGACGATGACCTCCTGGCCCTCGAGCGGGACGGCCAGACCCGCCTGTGGTGGGAGCAGACGCCTGTGGACCTCTTCCTCGACACGACGGAGTTCCACGTGGAGGCGGCACAGCGTCGCCAGCTCCACGAGTTCGGTGGTCGTCGGATCCCGTTCCTGGGCTGTTCCGACCTGGCCGTCTTCAAGGCGCACTTCAACAGGACGAAGGACTGGGCGGACCTGGAGGACATGCTGGCCATCGGGGCGCTCAACGTCGATCAGACTCTCGGCGTGTTGGTCCGCTACCTCGGCGAGGACGACGAACGCGTGGAGCGGCTCCGGGTGCTGTCCGGCCCGAAGGGCTGAAGAGCACACCTCGACCCGCCCGACGTCACAGGGCGTCGTGGCGACGCAGCCAGACGAGCGCTCCCCATCCCCACAGCGGAGGTAGATAGGTGGTGCATGCCCGATAGAGGATCGTGGCGGCGATGGCCTGGTCCTGGGGTACGCCGAGCAGGACGAGGCCTGAGATGTAGCTCGCCTCCATCACGCCGATGCCACCGGGGACCGGGGCCATGCCACCGATCAGCGCGGTCAGCGTGCACACGATGATCAGGCCACCGAGCTGGGCCGAGGTTCCCATGGCCCCGAGGGCGAAGCCCAACCCGACCGCCATCATCACCTGGGTGACGGCCGCCCCCCCGAAGATGCGCACCAGCTTGGTCGGGGTCCGGGCGATGAGTCGGACGTTGCTCCAGGCCGAGGCGAACTGGGGCGCGAGTCGCGACACGAGCAGCCGGCGGACCTTGGGGACGCTCAGTGCGACGCCCACGATGAGCGATACGACCACCACGCCGTAGAGGATGAGCTGGAGGTTCTCCGGACCCGACCCCGAAGGACCGGCCGACTCCCGATGGAACTCGTCGGCGGCGAAGATGAACACCACGAGGGTGAGAACGATCTGCACGATGAATCCGCTGACGCTGTAGACGATTCCGGAGCTCATGGCCACCGCCGGCTTCAGACCTCGGCGCTGGTTGAAGCGGATGACGGTGGCCGTGGTGGCGACGGTGCCTCCGATCATCCCGGTGAAGTTCATGGCGAATCGCAGGAGTGTCAGCGGTCCGATCGGCGGGGCGACCGGCAGCGTGCCCGACATCGAGACCGCCTCGGTCAGCGACGTCGCCTGGGTGATCAACAAGGTGGCGAGCACCCACCACCAGTCCGCCTGTACGAGCAGCTCACCGATGCCGCTGAGGCCGATCAGCTGGCTGACGAGCAGCCAGAGGCCGAGGAAGGTACCCACCAGCATCAGCAGCTGCGACAGCTGGAACCGGGCCAGCGGCTGGGGCTCGACCGGATCGATCCCGAGCTGAGCGGCGGCCTGGAGACGCAGCTCGGCGAACGCCTTCTTGGACCGCCTGCCCTCGGGAGCGGTCGGGGTCGAGACGGCCTGGGGCTGGATCACGGGCAGCAGCTCCTCGACCCGGCCGGCTCCGAGGGACTCCACGGCGGCAGCCACGGCCCGGTCGGGCCCTACGACCGCGGCCGTGGCCACGAGCAGTGACGCCGCATCCCGCGACCGGGACTCCGTGGTGGCCATGGCCTCCGCCGACGCGAACTCGAGGAAGGCGACCTGGTGGTCCGGTCCGATGATCACGGTGTCGGCGCTGATGGCGTGGAGGGCGAGACCCGCCTGGTCGAGCGACCCGAGCGCCACCCACAGTGCGGCCAGGTCTGCGGCGTCGACGGTGCCGGGGTCGAGGTCGGCGAGCCTGGTGCCGGCCGGGCGCTCGGTCACGAGCACGGCATCGTCGGTGGGCTCGACCCGCCCCGCCCGCACCACGCGGGGAGCACCCACACCCTCGGAGCGTGCCCACAGCATCAGGCCCGCGGCGTGCTCGATGTGGTCGATGCGGCGCAGGCGCAGGTCCAGGGTCGACCGCCGGATCCACACGAACCGCCAGGCCCGGGCGAGGAACTGGCCCTCGGGCGCGTCACGGCCGTAGACGTCGATGTCGAGGACGCCACCGTCGGCGGCGGCGCCGGTGAAGCGGGTGGCACCCCAGGTGGCGACGGTGTCGCTGCGTGCGAGGTCGTCGACCGTCACTCCGAGCTGGTCGAGGAATCGGCCCGCTTCGCCCACGGTGGGCGCCACGTCGAGTGTGCCGAATCCGAAGGCCACCGCAGCCCCACCGGCGATGCCGAGCGCGGCGGCGCCGATGGTCCCGAGCGGCACCAGGTGGGCGCCGAAGGTCTGGGCGATGGCGGCGGCGTAGACGACGATCCACAGTGGCGTGCGGAGCGGGACCGCCAGGGTCCGGATGACCAGGAAGGCGGACGCGAAGGCCGCAGCGATGAGCGGCGGGGCGGCGGGGGTGCCGGTGCCCAGCCAGTGGGCGACACCCCAGGTGAGGAGCGCCGCCCCGCCGGCGGCGATGGCCACGTGGCCGACGAGAAGCCATCGGCGGCCGAGAACGCACAGCAGCAGGGCGAGGACGATGAAGGCGCTCGTCCCGCAGACGGCCACCCCGGTCACCATCCACGAGATCCATCCGGGGACGGTGACGGTGACGGGGGATCCGACCCCTGCCGCGATGGACGACCAGGCGATGATCGCCACTACGGCGCCGGCGGTTCCGCCCACCAGGTCGCGCGGCAGGCGGAGGCGCCGGTCGGACGCGGTGACGAACACCCTGGCGCGCAACGTCAGGGGTGTGGTCGTCCGACCCACGTCCACTGACGCCGTCACGGCGAGACTCCGGAGCGGTGGGCGGTGCACCAGGCGACCGCCGCATCGACGGTGGGGAAGAAGTGCTCGGCTCCGATCCGCTCGGTGAGACCGGTGGCTGCAAGTTGCTGCTCCACGTGGGACTTGGTGCGGGCCATGACCAGGGTGACCTCGCTGGCGACCAGTGCGGCGAGCAGCTGTTCGACTGCCTCGATGCCACTGGCGTCGAGACCGGCGAAGCCTTCGGCGTCGAAGACGAGGAACTCGGTCTCCGACGGCGCACCGGCGACGGCCTCGCGGATCCGACCGGACACGTAGCGGGCATTGGCGAACAGCAGCCGGTCATCCAATCGGTAGACCACCACTCCGGGTGTGATCCGGGCCCGTGGGTGCATCGACACGTCGGCCCATCGTCCGAGGCGCGGGACGTACCCGAGGACGGCGTCGTGGGGCTTGGCCGATCGCAGCAGCACGTCGACGATCGACAGGCCGACGGCGACGATCAGGGCCTGGAGGACCCCGAAGACGACCACGCCCACCAGGGTCACGGCAGCGATGACCACCTGGGAACGGCCGGCCCGGGCCAGCGCGCGCCAGGCGTCGGGTTCGACGAGACCGATGGCGGCGACGACGATCACCGCTCCGAGGCACGCCTTGGGGAGCTGGGCGACCGGACCCGTCAGGAACAGGAGCACCACTGCGGTGGCCACGGCGGCGATGATCCCGACCACCTGGGTGCGTCCCCCGATCTGGTCGTTGACTGCGGTCCTCGAGCCGCTGGCGCCGACAGGAAAGCCCTGGGTGACACCGGCCCCGACGTTGGCCAGGCCGATCGCCAGCAGCTCCTGGTTGGCGTCGACGTGCTGGCCGCTGCGGCCGGCGAAGGAGCGGGCGGTCAGGATGGCATCGGCGTAACCGACGGCGAAGATGCCGGCGGCGGCAGGAAGCAGGTCGATCGTCTTGCCCAGGCCGGCCCTGGGCCAACGGATCGACGGCAGGCCCGACGGGATGTGGCCGACGACCGCCACACCGTGCTCGGACAGCCCGGCGGCATAGGAGACGAGGATGCCGGCGACCACCACGACGAGGGCGCCGGGCACCTTGGGCACGAACCTGCGCAGTAGCAGCAGCGCCGCCAACGAGATGAAGCCGACCGTGACGGTGAGTCCATGGATGGACCCCAGCTCGCGTGCGAACTCGCGGACCTGGGAGATGGGCTCGTCGGCCTCGATCGGGATCCCGAACATCTTGCCCAGCTGTCCGCACACCAGCACGATGGCGATCCCGTGCAGATAGCCGACCAGGACGGCGCGGGAGAAGTAGTCGGCGATCCATCCGAGCCGGATGACCCGGCCCACGATGGCGATGGCGCCGACGAGGACGGCGAGCATGGCCGCGAGGACGGCGTAGGCCGAGGCACTGCCGGCAGCCAGCGGCGCCACCGCGGCCACCACGAGCAGTGAGAGCGCACCCTCGGGCCCGACGACCAGTTGCCGGGAGGACCCGAAGACGGCGTAGGCGATGGCCGGGAGCAGCAATGCGTAGAGCCCGGCCACCGGGGACAGGCCCGCGAGTTCGGCATAGGCCATGGCCGACGGGATGGCCAGAGCCGCAACGGTGATGCCGGCGATGGCGTCCCTGCGGCCGTTGCGCCTGGGGTAGTCGGCGAGTTCGGTGCTGACCGGGAAGGTCCGTGCGGTGATCGACGCCCGTCGGCGCGGCTTGAACGGCGACGACTCGGGGTCGTACCGGTCGGGGACCGGGTCGAGCGGGTCAGGCATCGCGCTCCCCGGCGCCGCCGAGGCGGGTGCGGGAGCGCGATCGATCCCACCGACCCGGGGCGGTTGACCACACGGCGCTACTGGCGCGCCATCGAGACGCGCCACCGCTCGTCGGCGGAGATGACGTGGTCGGCGTCGTCGGCCCCGACGTCGATCTGGACCCAGTTGACGACTCCCGGGAACCGGCTGGTCGCCTCGTCGTACTCGTCACTGACCGTCGAGCCGGCGTCGGATCCGACGTCGGTCGTCTCGTCGTAGGAGTAGACGAGCGGGGTCGTGCGCTCGAGGTGGCCGTCGCCCACCGGCTCCCCGTCGACGAACAACGTGACGTCGGCCGCACCACCGAGACCCCCGCCGTAGGCGAACTCGGCCCGAAGCTGGTGGGGCCCTGGCGCGACCTTGTCGGCCCCCCTGACGAACGTCCGGGTGATGCCGAACAGGTTGTAGCAGTAGGTCGGTCGCCCCTCGGCGAGGTACAGGCTCCATCCCCCGAAGGCACCGCCTTGGGCGATGCACACGCCGGACGGTTCCCCCTCGGGCACCTCGATGTCGGCGGTGACGGAGTGGGAGGTGTTCTTGGTGTTGATGACCGAGCTCTCACTCAGGCGACCCATGCCGCCGTACAGCAGCTGCGATCTGCCGGTGATCAGTTCGGGCCGCCCGGCGATCACGGCGAGGAAGCGCTCCACTCGACGGTCGTCGAGGGGGAGGGCGCCGTACTTGACTGCCTCGATGAGGAACAGCCGCTGGAGATCCCGGAGCTTGTCGGGGTGTTCGGCGGCCAGGTCGTGGGCCTGGGACCAGTCGACGGTGGTGTCGTACAGCTCCCAGGTGTCGTCGTCCAGGGCCGGTGTCTCCGCCGCCAGCCAGGGGATGCTGTGGCGGGTCACGGCCGTCCAGCCCTTGTGGTAGATCCCGCGGTTGCAGACGATCTCGAAGTACTGGGTCTCGTGGCGGCCCGGTGCCTCTACGTCGTCGAAGCAGTACCGCATGCTCACCCCGTGCAGTGGCAGCTGCTGGATGCCGTTCACGAACGTGGGCGCCGGGATGCCTGCCGCCTCCAGGATCGTGGGGGCGATGTCGGTCACGTGGTGGAACTGGGAGCGGGTCTCGGCCCGGGCCGCGAATCCCGCCGGCCAGTGGGCCACCATGCCGTTGCGGGTTCCCCCGAAATGGGAAGCCACCTGCTTGGTCCACTGGTACGGGGTGCAGGTGGCATGGGCCCAGCCGACGGCATAGTGGTTGTTGGCCGCTGGTGTCCCGAACTCGTCGATGTGGGCTTTCAGGAACTCGGTCGTCTCGAGGTCCATGCTCTGGTTGAAGACGAGCAGTTCGTTGAAGGTGCCGTGCGGGGTCCCCTCCGCGCTGGCCCCGTTGTCGCCGATCAGGTAGAGGACGAGGGTGTCCTCCAGGATCTCGAGGTCCTCCAGCGCGTCGACGAGTCGGCCCACGTGGTGATCGGTGTGGGACAGGAACCCGGCGTACACCTCCATCTGTCGGGCCAGGACCGGCTTGAGATCGTCGTCGATGTCGACCCACGCCGGGATCTCGGCCGGCCGTGCGGTCAGCTCGGCCCCGGGGGGGATGACCCCGAGCGCCTTCTGACGGGCGAAGGTCTCCTCGCGCAGGGCGTCCCAACCCCGGTCGAACTGGCCCCGGTACCGGTCGATCCACTCCCGGGGCGCGTGGTGGGGGGCGTGGGTGGCGCCGGGGGCGAAGTACGCGAAGAAGGGCTTGTCCGGGGCCAGGGTCTTCTGCTGCCGTATCCAGGCGATGGTCCGGTCGGCCAGGTCCTCGGTGAGGTGGTAGCCCTCCTCGGGGGACTTCGTCGGCTCCACCGGCGCGGTCCCCTCGTAGAGACCCGGGAACCACTGGTTTGTGCCGCCGCCGATGAATCCGTAGAAGTACTCGAACCCGCTGCCGGTCGGCCACTGGTCGAACGGTCCGGCCGGACTGTTCTCCCACATGGGGACCTCGTGGCACTTGCCGAACTGGGCCGTGGAGTACCCGTTGAGCCTGAGTGTCTCGGCCAGTGGCGCAGCGGCCTTCGGCCGCATCGAGTTGTAGCCCGGCGCCGAGGTGGCGAGGTCCGGTACCGCACCCATGCCCACGCTGTGGTGGTTGCGGCCGGTGAGGAGTGCGGCCCTGGTGGGGGCGCAGAGGGCCGTGGTGTGGAAGCGGGTGAAGGCGAGCCCCCCGGCGGCCAGCCGCTCGGCGGTCGGCGTGCTGCACGGCCCCCCGTACGCACTCGAGGCGCCGAAGCCGACGTCGTCGAGCAGCACCAACAGGACGTTGGGCGCACCGGCGGGAGGCCGCAGCGGCTCGATGGCCGGGAAGGTGGTGTCCGGGTCCTTGGCGTCGTAGGTGGTGACCCCGACGTGCTGTGGATCGGGGATGGGCAGGTTGGTTCGTGACCTCTCGAGTGCCATGGGTCGGTCCTCCCGCGCGATCTCGGCAGGCAGAGGGGTGGCCACCCACCGCCAGATGTTCGCGACAAGTTAGTTGATCGATCCGTCAGGTGCGGATCAGATGCCCGATGGGATCAGTGGAGTTGATCGATGACGCTGACACGGTCCTGGCCGCTCAGGGGCACGAGGCCGTCCGCCGACGCCACGCGCCAACGGATCCTGGATGCCGCCCTGGCGGTGTTCTCCGAGGTGGCGTTCGAGGGGGCGAGCACCCGGTAGATCGCCGAGCGCGCCGGAGTCACCCCGCCGTTGATCATCTACCACTTCGGTTCGAAGGAACGGCTCTGGCAGGCAGCGATCGGATCACTGTTCGACGAGCTCAACGCCATGCTGACGGACCGGATCCACCGCCTGCGGGGGTGGACGATGCCACCGTGCTCAGGATCATCGTCCGGGAGTTCGTCGTGTTCTCCGCCGCCCATCCCCAACTCCGCCGGATCATCACCCAGGAGTGCACGGTGGGTGGCCCGCGGGTCGAGTGGGTGGATGAGGTGCTGATCCGACCCCACTTCGACCTGACCGTCGGGTACATCGATCGACTGGTGGAGGCCGGGACGCTGCCGGCCGTCGCGCCGATCCACCTCTACTACCTCAACATCGGCACGGGCCCGACCATGTTCGTGCTCGCACCCGAGTGTGTCCGCCTGACGGGCTACGACCCGCTGACGGCCGACGGCCGACGGCCGACGGCCGACGGCTGACCGCTGACCGCTGACGCCGTCGACGCACATTCCGAAGCGATCCTGACACTCCTGTCCGGCCCCGGGGACCGGGCCGCGCCGACGAACTGATCCCTACGTCGACGGACGGGCGCTCAGGAGCGGTACTCGGGGTTCGGGAAGTCGAACCGCGCCCCGGCGTCCCACTCACGGCGTTGGTTGCCGTACGCAGGGAAGCCACCGGCTGACTTCAGCAGTCCGGCGAGGTGGAGCAGGTTCCACGTCATGAAGGTGGTGTTGCGGTTGGTGAACTCGTTGTCCACACCGGCCCGGGTTCCGTCCTCGAGCTCGTCCCCGTAGCTCGGACCGGGTCCGGCCTCGCCGATCCATCCCGCATCGGACTGGGGTGCGATGGAGTAGCCGATGTGCTGCAGGCTGTAGAGGACGTTCGAGGCGCAGTGCTTGATTCCGTCCTCGTTGCCTGTGATCAGGCACCCTCCGACCCTGCCGTAGTAGAGCCACTGGCCCTTGTCGTTGAGCTCGCCGGAGTGGGCGTAGAGGCGTTCGATCACCTTCTTCGTCTCGCTACTGTTGTCCCCCAGCCAGATGGGTCCGGCGATGACCAGGATGTCGGCGGACAGCACCCGGTCGAACAGCCCGGGCCACGCGTCCTGCGTCCAACCGTGCTCACGCATGTCCGGGTACACGCCAGTGGCGATCTCGTGGTCAACGGAGCGGAACTGGTCGACCCGGACGCCCTGCTTGGTCATGATCGAGGCGCTCGCGTCGATCAGGCGTTGGGTGTGGCTCACGCCCGGTGACCGGGTCAGGGTCGTGTTGATGAACAGTGCGGAGAGCCCCGAGAAGTCGGGCGGGCTATCGGTATCCATGCATCTCAGTCCTTCCGTCCGCCCTGCCGTTACGGGTCTTCATCCGCCGAGGGGACCGATGTCCAGGGTGCGCACCACGACTCCGAGGTCGGGGTACCGGCGGCTCAGCTGCGGACACCGCTAGCTTCGTTCACCACTACGGACACCGTGACCCAGTGTGAGACACCGAAATCTTCTCGTTGTCCGAACGGCCTCGCAGATGCGCTCGCCGGAGCCTCGCCAATTGACCTATCGAAGTATAGTCAACCACCCCTACCGGGGAACCTGACGCACGCCTGTCGGTCGGCCAAGTGCATGGATGGCGTCGCCTACCGTTCTGGCAATGTCATCGCGGTTTGACAAGAAGTGCTCGACTTGCAGGTTCACCGTGACTCCCTCATTGTCTCCGGTCACGCGCGTATCCAACCGAAGTCCTATGACCCGCTTTCCCTTCGCAGAGGCATACCCGACTTCTGCCGCAGTGCCACTGTCGACGTCGCCTCCGTCGAGCACTGCGAGCACTGCAAACGAGCGGTCAATCATGTCAACGTTGAGCTGACCGAACTTCCGATCAAGCTCCCGGAGACCAGCCCGATTCGGGTTCGAACCCCTCGAGATCTCGATCCTCTGACGATCGGCCACGCTGATGTTCCATAAATCGAGTGCGGCCCAACCCGCGGCGCGAACGCTTGGACAAAGCACTTCTCTGTAGCAGCCGCTACTGGCCTCGCTGAATCCGAGCGGGCTGGCCAGGTAGACAGCGTGCCCCGAGACATCCTCGGAGGGCGTGTCCAAGCTTCGGACCCAGTTCTCGTTTGCTGCTCTCCGCTCGACCAACTCGCGCATATTTAGCAGAACGACCCCAATGACAATAACGATCAGGTTGAGAGAAGCCCTGTGATGGCTTCGGCCATACTGGCTCACGTAGCCCAGCATCAGTACCGGCGGCCACCAGAGAAGTACATGGGAGATCAGGTTCGATCTTCCCTTGCTGGCTTCAACAGCCCAGTGATGCCTGACGAGTCTTGTTGACAGATAGTCAACTGCGTTGATGGCTGTCAATGAGAGTAGAAGACTCCAGAGATCTATTTGTGCGTCAGCCCTCAAATCTATGCACTGGACCAGTAAGTAGGCGTAGCACGCTGCGATGATCAGGTCGAGACCGAATCGCAGTTCTTCAGTGACGGTCTTAGGAGCCCTAGTCATCCAGCGCACGTCGTAAGGAGTCCGTTCAATATTGAGAGAGAACCGCAGATATTTCCAGGACGCTCCGGTGAAGGCCATGAGAAGCCCAAGTGCCACCAGCGAATGGACCTTGTGTCCTACTCCCAGCAGGGGATGTCCGACATTGATCACCGCTTGGCCGAGAACAAGTGCATAGAACACTCCGACGATCCGAACGAGATCGGAAGACTGTGCGTTCCGATCGGGAGACACAGGTGGCACTTTGGGCATGTTCAAAGGGTAGCTCCACGCCTTCACTGATGATCGGATTGGGGTAAGTACATGCGGAGCGATGTCGTTCACCAATCAGCCAATAGTCACCTCGGAATGTGGTCATTGATCGAACACAGAAGTCAGTGATCGCCTTCGGCTCCTTGCGTGGGCAACGAAGGACCCGGTCAGGACACCGAAGCGGTTGGCTGAGGGAACGTGCGCTTAACGGCGGTGAACCGTCTTGAACCTCGTTCCTCCGAATGTGCCGCTCGTGCCATCGGTCCCCATGGACGGCTTGGCGACACGAGGGCCCGATCGAAACATGCTGTAGCTGAACGCGAACCGCGCGCCTGAAGGCCTGTTGGCGCCGGACCTGAGCAGGGGCGGCTGACCTTCGGTGGCGCAGTTGTTCGTTCGAACTCATGGGGAACAACAGCCCAAGGATGCCCGTCCCCGGGGGCCACGTCGACAGCCAGTTCGGCGATGCCCATCGAGGCTGGACCATGAGCTGCCAAGGCAGCATTCAGGATGCGGCGCGCCGGCCCGAAGACGACGGCTTGGCCACCGCACCTCTGCTCTTGGAGGCGGCTCGCACCTTCGTAGCTGCCGCACGCCCCTTGTCGCCTTGGAGCTGCGAAGCGAACTCCCTGGCCGCGGCGAGGTCGGCGCCGTTCGGCCTGCCCTTGTTGAGTCCACCGACAAGCTGGAACGGACCCAGGTTGTCGAAGCCCGGGCAGGAGAACGTGCCGACAACGCGGTAGCCCTTCGAACGGAGCAGGCGCCTCAGGACAGTCGCCCCAGGCCGCCACAGGAGATCGGGACCCCCGCTGGTGGCGAACAGGAACACCGGAAGACCTTGCACCTTCGGCAGGGATCGGGCGAATCGCCACAGCCGGGCGTGGAACATCATTCCGTAGATGCCCGACCCGAGCCCTACGAGGTCATAGTCACCGACGTCGTTGGGAGCCACGTCTTCGGGCTCCAGGACGCCCGCGCCGAGGATTTCACCGATGGCCTCGGCCACCTGCTTGGTATTGCCCTCGGAAATGGAAACACACACGACCAACGCAGTCATCGCCGCCTCCTTTCGGTTGGCCTCTCTCCAGGTTCGCGCCCGTCGGCAGGACCGGACAGGGCCGAACGCCCCCGAAATTCGTCCACTGCGCCCTGGCGCCGAGATTCGAGCTCCCCACCCGGGCGACTCCCTATGTCAATGTGGAGGGGACCTGTCCGGACGTGCTGAACGAGTCCGACCGTGAGGGTCGGGGGAGTCCTCCGTGCTCAGCTACGCGCTGAGGCCTGACGAGCAGTCGAATCGATGTCCCACGCCCGAGTCACTCGTTGCGAGGAGCGGATTCAGGATCGCTGCGCCTTGAGGCGCTGGCGTGCGCCCACCGAATCCGCCACGGGGACGAGGGTGGATGCCTTGGCCAGTCCGCGTGGAGGCATGTTGCTGTACACGGCCTCGTATTCGCCGGCCCGTACGAGGAAGGTCTCGTGCCAGATGCCGGCTCGTGAGCCCTTTCCGACCCGTTTCCAGTAGTTGCGCCAGACGTCGAGATGCGGGTCGTCCCTGTCCTTCGCGAATGCCTCGAGGTGCTCGAACGATCGCCAGTACTGGATCGTTGTGACGCCCGCGGTCTCGTATCCGAGCAGCCCCCTCTCGGGGTGCTGGACCAGGTACTTGAGCATGTGACTCATGCCTCGGCGTCCGCCGAGGTCGCCCAGGACTCTGAGCGCCTGCAGTTTCGAGTTGATCCGTGCCCCGATGATGAAGACGACGAAGTCGCCCTCGATGTCTGCGGTCCACCGCCCACGTCGAACCTCCGCCAAGTCGATCCCTCCTCGTCCGGGTTCACCTGTTGACGGCGATGCTAACTGCTGTCCCTCGCAGGCGCCCCGGGGATGTGCGTGGTGCCCCGTCTGTCCGGGGTGGTGGTGGGCTGGTCAGCCCACCACCACCCGCAGCCCCCCGCCACCGATGGCAGCCAATGGGCCGACCGGATCGCCTCAGGGACCCAACCACTCGATCAGGTGCGCATAGCGCTCCAGGTGCTTGTCGCCGACGAAGTGGTCGAGGACGTGTTGGTGAGCCCGTGAGCCGAGCTCGGCGATGGCTTCGGGATGTGCGAGCAATTCGGCGAGCGTCCTGCCGAACCCGGCCAGATCTGCGGGATCCTCGATGAGGACGCCGGTTCCCGGTTCGATCTGGTCGATGATCCCGCCGACGCGGGACGCCACCACCGCCCGGCCCTTCCACATGCCCTCGGCGACGGTCAACCCGAACCCCTCCACCAGGCTCTTCTGCACGATGACCGTGGCATGGCGTTGGAGGGCGTTCACCATGGCTGCGTTCTCGTCCACGTCCGCCATGGGCAGCGAGACGAGGTGCACCCGACGGCGGGACTCCCTGGGAAGCGATTCCCACACGGCCACACACTCGGCGAACACCTCCGCGCCCTCGGGATCGTCGGTGACGGCGTCCATCTGCGGCCCGACGAGAGCCAGGTGCGCGTCGGCCCGACCGGGAACCTCCCGTGCGAAGCCCTCCAGCACCCCCCTCATGTCCTTCAGTCGGTCCCAACGGGAGACCTGGACCACCAGCGGGTCATCGGGTTGCGGCGGAGGCCCCTCCTCGATGATCGTCGCCCGTCGCCCGATGATCCCCGGCCTGCCGTTGCTCCGGAGAAAGGTCCCGGTGGGCGACGCCTCGTCGCTCTGCAACACGCCGATCCCCCGCAGCGTCCGGATGACATCGGTGTCGGACATGTGCTGGTTCTTCGGTGAGAACGGGTCGATGGACGGGGGGATGATGTGGACAGCGCGATTCGTCCATCCAGTCGGGGACGTACTGGCGCCGCGAGAAGATGAACGCCTCGCAGGCGACCAGGTGAGGCCGGAGGAACGCCCATGCCTCATCGGTCCACGGATTAGTCCCCTCACGCCCGACGTGGCATCGCCACACGACTCGGGCGCCCGCCCCGGCGAGGGTGGCAGCCATTCCGGCCGTCTGGGGATCGTGCAGGAGCACCACGTCGTCCCTTCGCACATGGGCGCTCGCGCTCGTGGCGTTGGCTGCAGTCACCGCTGCGTAGTGTTCGGCCTCGCTCGCCCCGAGGCCGCCAGCGTCGAAGGACGCACCGTGGAGGAGGTTGTGGATCCGCTTGGTGATCGAGAAGAACGCGGCGTCACCAGCCATCACGTGCCAGCGGATGTCGATGCCCGCGTCCTTGATGTATCCGACGAGCACCTCGAGCATCTCGGCCACTCCGCCCCCGGCAGCCGTCGAGTTGAAGTTCCAGACCGTCCGACCCTCGAGTCGTCTGCCGGCAGCTGCCGCCACCCGGCGGAGCTCGGCGAATCGCTCGGACCCGATGAGTGGTTCGAACCTCGACAGAGCCCGGTCGGGAACATCGACCTCCCGAACGAGGTACTCATGGGGATCGTGCACCGTGGCTACCACGCTGGACATACTCCCAGATGGTGAAACCGGTCATCAGGCACGGGGTGGACGACCGCCGGCACGACCGCTCGCCGCCGGCCGACCGCAGCGTCCCCGCCACCCGAGGCTGGTGAGGTCCTGGACCCGGAAGTGGCTGCGCGCCGTGGGTGATCGGCCGATCCGTGCCCACTGGGCGTCGTTCGGCCCTCCGACCGACCGATCAGCTGGGAGGCCTCGACGATCGTCCCGCTGAGCGCGCCAAGGTCCGGCGCCGAATGGTGCCCTTGGACTCTTTGCGTATCGGGTCCCGACTCGTAGGTTCGAAGATGTGAGCTGGATATGGGTTGCCCTGACTGATCGGTCCTCCGGGCATCGGCGTGGAGGAGTCCATTGCCGCGATCGAGGACGTCAGCACAGCGGTCGGCCGCTTCGACGAGGTCAATCGACGTGTCGGCGCACGTGGGGAGGGCCCGATGAGGGATGACCGCGTCGCCCTCACCACGGGCGCCAACTCGGGCATCGGGCTGGCCACCACCCTGGAACTCGCCCGCCGCGGCCTCCGCTCCGTGGGCACGGTTCGTTCCAGGGCCAAAGCCGATGCCGTCGCCGAGCGGGCCGAATCGATGGGTCTCACCGTCGAGACCGCCATCCTGGACGTCGGCGACGCCGAGTCCTGTGAGCGGGTCGTCCAAAAGTATCGCCCCACCGTCATCGTGAACAACGCCGGGTTCTCGATCACCGGGGCCATCGAGGACGTCGGGGACGAGGAAGCACGGGCCGCCCTCGAGACGATGGTCGTGGGTCCCATGCGACTGGCACGCCTGGCCCTACCCCACATGCGTGAGGTCCACCATGGACGGATCATCAACGTGTCGTCGATCTACGGCCGGGCGACGACCCCGCTCACGGGTTGGTACCAGGCCAGCAAACATGCCCTGGAAGGGGTGAGCGATGCGCTGCGCGCCGAGGTCGCAGCCGACGGGATCAAGGTCGTGCTGGTGGAGCCGGGATTCGTCCGCACGGGCATCTGGGCCGAGCTCGGCTCCGAGTTGAAGGGACGTGACGGATCGGACTTCGCCCCGTCCTACCAGCGACTCCTGGCCAACACGAGGCTGGCGGGTCCGATCATGACCGACCCGTCGAAGGTGGCCGACGTCATCGCAGGTGTCGCCACCTCACGGAACCCGAGGGCCAGGTACCTGGTCGGCTGCGACGCTCAGGTGATTGCGGGCCTGGAGGCCTACGTGCCCACACGAGTCTGGGATCGGGTGGCCCGGACGGTTCTGGATCTGTAGTCCGACCTCCGTCAGCTGCGTCGGCCGTCCCGCCATTCGGCGTGATCGGACGCCTTCCGCCATCTGTTCGTTCAGTCAGAACCTCAACCGGATGCGCACTGAGGAAGAGACCGGTCCGGCGGAGTTGAGGTGGGGGCAGGCACCCGTGGGGACGACTCCATCATGTCGGCAGGACATCGCCGCCAATTCGGACGATGAACCGACGTCTGAAGGCCCGAACCGGGTCGAGCTCGACAACCGAAACGTTGGACGATCAATTGCGGGCATCACGTAGTGCGACCATTCGAGCACTCGGGGCAATCCCGGTAGAAGCGCGACGAGCGATCGTGTCAATGACCCTGCGGGTCACTACAGCTAGCCGTCCCCGGGCACCACGGTGGTCGAGAACAACAAGAGCTCGGGATCCTTCCAGGGAGCGCTCTTCGAGGACGACGGGCCGGTGACCTCCAATTCGAACAAGGTGAGCGGTGGCATACCCGGGGTGTCGGCTCCGACGACCTACCCGCCCGAGGGAGTGAAGTTCCTGGCCGACGATGTCGGGACACCCGGCAGTTGTGCCGGCGCCCATCCGAATCAGGACGCCAGCAGCAACATCTTCACCGGATATGCCGGGATCGGCCTGGACGTCCAGAGTGGGTACGTCAACGAGCCGACCGCTCCCGACCAGCCCGGCGGAACCCTCAGTGGGACGTTCACCTCCTACTCCTTCGAGCTGGGCGCCTGTGCGGGTGTGGAAGGCATCCTGCTCACCGACCCGACGGGGACAAGCGATCTCACGGCGACGGTGACGCACGCCAAGGGCACGGTGACGAGCCCCGACACGGGGACCTCGGAGATTGCCGGCGGTGGGTGACACTCAACATCTCGGGGCCCAACAACAACATCAGGGTGCCGCCGTCGTGCGGGGCCATTGCCATCGCAGCGTGGTGCTGCCCGGATGGAAGCTTGCGGTGGGGGATCCGTGCCCAGCAGCCGGCGTGGAGATCACTGTTCGTCTCCGAGGGTTTGTGACAGCATCGCTCTGACGGGTCGGAGGCCGATCCGGATGGGAGGGGACGTCAATGATCGCTGCATCGCCGCCGCCACGCCGATCATGAGCTCGTTCAAGAATCCGGCCTGGCTCCCGTTCTCGGTGAGCGAGGCGGCAACCGCCGGCGATGCGACCAGTCAGGACCTCGAGTCCGGTCAGGCGTGGAACCACCTGCTGGAGACGCTCAAGCGGGCGGGCGACACCGTGCTTTCGGACTCCGTACCTCACGATCCGGTGGACATGGCCTCCGGGTTCCGGCATCTCCTGGTGCTCCTCGGCATCGGAATCGACGAGCTCCTTCGGCGGGGGCTGGACCGCGTCCCGGCGATCAAGCCCTCGGCCATGGATGCCGCCTACAAGTGGGGCATGGAGTGCCCTGACTGCATCTATGTCGGCTCGGCCCTCAAGGGTGGCACCACCTATCGACTGTGGGGCACCCGCGGCTCGGCGCGGTATGTGGGGCTACAGGTGATGGCCGGGATGGGGTCGACATCGAACGCCCTGATCGATGAGTTCGAGATGGGCCCCGACGGCGAGTTCGAGATCATCCTCTCGGCCGAGCCCCACGAGGGCAACTGGCTCCCCCTCGACGAGGGCGCCACCATGCTGGTGGTCCGGCACTTCTTCTACGACTGGGAGAACGAGGTGCCTGTGACCATGTCCATCGAGCCGCTGTCGGGACCCACCGATTCCGAGGAGCGCGCCACCGGTGAGCCACAGGAGGTCATCGCCCGTCAGGTGATCGCCCTGGGCGACTTCGTGGTGGAGAACCTCGACTTCTTCCTGGGCTTCTCGAACCCGGAGGCTCCCAACACGTTCCTTCCTCCACTGGATGGAACAGCCATGGGGGCGGCCGCCGAGAACCGACCGGTCATCGGTTCCTGGAAGCTGGATCCCGACGAGGCACTGATCATCGAGGTCACACCGCCGGAGGGCCTGTACTGGAGCTACTCGCTGGGGAACCTGTGGTGGGAGACCATCGACTACGGCAATCGGCAGTCGAGTCTGAACGGCTTCCAGGCCGTCGTCGACGATGACGGGAAGGTTCGGGTGGCGGTGGCCCATCAGGATCCGGGGCTCGCCAACTGGCTCGACACCGCCGGCCACAGCGAAGGGCCGATCATCCTGCGCTGTGTCCGCACGCAGACCGCCCCGGTACCGAGCACCCGGGTGGTGTCGTTCGACCGTCTGGCCGGAGAGCTGCCTCCGGACACCCGATGGGTGACCCCGAATGAACGGGCCACCGCCATCGAGGTCCGCAGGAAGGCCGTGAGCAGGCGATTCCCGAGATGACGCTGGAGGTGGACCGGATCGAAGGGGATGCCCGGGCACGGACGGGCCTGGACGACACCGGTGGCGACCACTACCGCGAGGGACTCGAGCGCCTGGTGGCCTCGATGAACGACGAGGGTGACCTGACCGAGATCGGCGAGATCATGCAGCACGCCCGGCTGACTGCACTCCTGTCGGCCCGCCTGGAGGTGGAGGAGACCTACCGGCTCCATCCCGAGATCGACGGCGGGGTGATCGGTGGCCCGGTGTTCGTCATCGGCCTGCCCCGCACCGGCACCACCGCACTCAGCCACCTGGTCGGCGCCGATCCGCAGTTCCGGTCCCTGCGGCTCTGGGAGTCGGGCTCACCCGTCCCACCACCGGAGAAGGCGACCGAGCACTCGGACCCCCGCATCGCCCTTACCGGGGCGAATCTGGCCCTGATGGACGAGGCCTTCCCCCTCATGCGGACCATGCACCACACCGAGGCCACCTCGGCCACGGAGTGCCAGGACCTCCTGGGCATGAGCTTCCGTACCGCCCACTTCGACGGCTTCGCCCGGGTGCCCTCGTATCTGGGGTGGGTCGTCGACGCCGACATGGAGGAGACCTACCGCTACCACCGACGGGTGCTGCGCCTGCTCCAGTGGCACTGCCCGCCCACGCTCTGGCACCTGAAGACGCCGGTGCACATGTTCGCCCTCGACGACCTCATCGCCGCCTACCCGAATGCGCGCTTCCTCTGGAGCCACCGGGATCCCACCGAGGTCCTGGGCTCGGTCTGCAGCCTCATCCACTACACCCGCAGCTGGAGCAGCGACCGCGACGACGCCGTCGAACTGGGAACCGAGGAGCTCGAACGGTGGTGGACGGCCGTCGAGCGGGCCATGGACTTCCGGGAGCGGACGGGTGACGAGCGGTTCGCCGACGTCACCTTCGGACAGATCCGGACCGATCCGCTGAAGGCGCTGGAGAAGGGCCTGACCCGGATCGGCATCCTCTTCGACGACCGGTCCCGGGCGTCGGTGGCGGAGTGGGCCGACACCCACGAGCCCGACGCCCACGGCACCCACACGTACCAGCTGTCCGACTTCGGCCTCGAGGCCGATCAGATCAGGGAGCGCTTCGCCCCGTACTACGCCACCTTCGACATCGAGGCATGAGCGCCCTCACCACCGGGTGACGGGCGGGGCGACGGTGTCTCGGCCCACCGGTCGCACGACCGACAGTGGTGGCGGGTCGGCGGGGGTTCGTGCATTGTCCCACCAGGTGCGTCGCGCCCCACCGAGCTCTCAGCCGGCGGGAAACGAATGCGCGGTGAAGCAGGCCGCCGATCACGGGACCGGGGCGGCCACGACGCCTGCGATTCGGCGTGCGGGTCGCCCCGGTCGGGTCGGAGGGCGCCGCGTCAGGAGGCGTGCAGGAACTTGTCCGTGAAGCTCGACCCGGCGGCAGTCGTGGTCAGGCCGCCGGCCTGGATGAGCACCGTTGCCCCGCTTACGGCATTGACCTGTGTCGGGCTGTCGAAACCGAGGCAGTCGCCGTTGACGGTCGCATTGGAGAACTTGATCTTGGAGAAGGTGGGGATGGGGAAGCCGTAGGCGGCATAGTTGTACGTGCCGATGTCGACGACGGTGTCGCCCTGGTTGCCGCTGTTCGCAGCTACCCAATAGGCGTTGGTGGTGAGATCGTGGATCTCGGCCTCGGTCGCAGTCGCCGACTGGAACAGCGAGGTCACGACAACGTCCCCCGGAGCTGCACCGGGCTCGGTCAGGGTGCCTGCGTTGGTCTTGAAGTTGTAGTCATAGGCCGGGCCCGTCGGGGTGCAGTAGCCCTCGACGAAGGCGTAGGCACCGAGTGTGTCGGTGTAGACCCCGTTCCACTCGATTGCGTCGGCACTGACGTCCGTGGGCGTGCACTTCGCTGTGGGCACGGTGAAGGTGGCGCTGGCACTGGCCAGCCCGCCGCTCGGCGTCGCCTGGTAGCCGCCGAAGTAGGTCGACGTGGTGGGGCCGGCGTGGATCAACGGTGGGCGAGCAGCGGACGGCTTCTTCAGCGCCGGTGCGGTGCCAGCTGCTGAAGCCAACAACCGAGGCCTCGAGCTCGCACCAACGCCTCGTGCAGCCTCGGCCCCGTAGACTGCTCCCGACAACACAGGTGGGCGGATGGATAACCTCCCACGGAGGCCCGAGCCCATACCCGAATGACCTCCAACCGGAACCGGGAACCATCGCGGAAACAGGAAGTTGCTCAGGTAATGGTCAGAGGAATGGTGGCGTCGGCCGTCTTCTTGGTCTTGACCTTCTTCTTGCCCTTGAGGGTGGTGACTACCTCGGTGACCTTGACGGTCACCGTTGCGGGTCCTGGGGAGACGGTCGTTGCGAGCGTCCCCGTCAGCACCCCGTTCGAGGAGAGAATCAGGCCTTTGGGGAGGGCTCTGTTGGGCGCCACCACTGCACCCTTCGTCCAGGTCAGGGTGGTCACGTAGCCCGGAGCACTGGCGCCCGTCCCTATAGCCTGCAACGTCACCGGACCATAGGATCCTCCCGGATTGCCGGTGCGCAGTACCGGTATGGTGATGGCAAAGCCTTGGACGTAACTCACGACGACTTCACCATTCCCGTTCAGCCCACTCGGTGGCGTGGGTGTGTCACTGACGAGCGCTCCCGTCAGTCCGGGAAGCTGTCCGATGAACGAAGCCCCACCTCCCCCACCTCCGCCGCTTGAGGAAGGAGGAGTGACGCACAGATAGCCGTCCACAGCTCCACCTCCACCGCCTCCCCCGAAGTACCCTCCACCTCCACCTCCACCGTTCGGTGCACCGAAACCACCAGTTCCCAGGGTCCCGCTGCCTCCCGGCGAGCCTCCCTCGGTGCAATTCCAAAACGGGGGCGGCACGGCGCCTGCACCGCCGCCGCCGCCCGTCGTGGCGGTCCCTGCTCCTCCTCCTGCTCCTCCTGCTCCACCACCACCGGACCCCTGCTGGTCGGCAGCGCCTCCCGAGCTCGGGCCCGCATCCCGCCCGAGGCCACCCGAACCACCGCCACCGCCTGCCTCCAACAGCAGGTTTCCCCCTGATGAGACTGTGGTGGCGCCACCGCCTCCAGCAGCTCCAGTGCCTCCCCCATTGAATCCCCCGAAGCCGGGGCCACCCACCCCTCCGACGACCAGGTCGAAGACCGTCCCCGGGGAGGTCGATACCGAGCCTTCGACCTCCGCCCCAGGGCCGGCGGCCTGTGGTTGGGGAACTCCTTCATAGGAGTCGACAGCACCGCCATTTGCCCCGTAGATGGTGAAGGTCGCATTCGACACTCCAGTGGGCACCGTCCAGGTCGCATCCGATACTACCGAGAAGGTGACTGTGCAGTTCCAGGAAGTGTCGCAGGTCGGCGTTGGCTGGTCCGCTCCCGCGATCTGCGCTGTCGAGGCGAGACCGGGGAGCGGTGCCGCAACGAGCGCCCCACCCACCAGGACCGATATCGAGAGCACTCTCCGGACCCGCGACGCATTCGCGTCGCGTCCGAATCGACCGTTGACCATCTTGCACCTCGTCGCCCGCCCGAGGTCCGCCCCCGGTCGTGGACAGCATGCCACCCGGGCCCTGATCGCCGCCACGGCAATCGAAGGTTCGAGGGCACCGCTCTCGAATCCGGGCCTACCTTCGGCAGGTCTCCCGGGTCTGCGTGCCAATGGACGACTACCTCGCTTCGACAACATGGGGTGTGGCCCCATGCGGACCTACCGGCTGGCGACTGTGTCCCTGATCAGCGGTCATGCGCCCAGCCTCGACGGCTGAGCACGTTCCGGATGACCTCGGCCTGGGCAACCGAGCGCGGCAGACGCGGCAGAATCCACGTGATGAAAGCCATTCGCTACGACTTCGCCGACGCCAACTTTCCCGCCTCGTTGGTGGATGTGGACGATCCAGTGCTCCCCACCGGCGAGTGGGCCCGGGTGGCGGTCGGTACCGGGGGCATCTGCGGCAGCGACCTCCATCTGTTCGGCCCGCTCGTGGACGGCTCACCAACCTTGCGGGGGATCGCCGACTTCCCCTTCGAACTGGGCCACGAGATCGCCGGGACGATCATCGAGGCCGGCGACGACTGCCCGTTCGCTCGCGGGTCGCGGGTGGCGGTCGACCCGATCATCCCCTAGTCTGCCCCGGGGCATCGATCCACCGTGTGCCAACTGCGCCCGAGGATGGGCGTCGAGCTGTCTCCACTTCGACAGCCACGTCATGACCGGCGGCCGGTCGCTCGGGTACACTCGGGGGCTCGGGGCCGGATGGGCCGAGCAGGTCCTGGGGCATCCATCCATGCTGCATCCGATCCCCGACGGCGTGCCCGAGAGGGCGGCAGGCCTCCACGAGCCGATCTCGATCGCTCTGCACGGCCTCGCCCACCATCCGCCGGAAGAAGGAGCTCCGATCCTCATCGTCGGGGGCGGCATCATCGGACTCACCGCCCTACTGGCCGTGCGGGCCTACTTCCCGGACAACCCGGTGACGGTGCTGGTGCGCTACCCCCATCAGGCGGAGGCCGCCCACGCCTGTGGGGCGACGACGGTCGTGAAGGGATCCGGCGCTGCGGCGTTCGAGGAGCTGGCTGCCCTGACCGGGGGACGGGCCGTCGGGGACGGTGACGACCGGATGCTGATGGGGGGCTTCCCCTACGTCATCGAAGCTGCCGGGGGAGCGAGCGCCGTGACCGACGCCCTGCGGGCGGCCGACCATCGGGGAACCGTGGTCACCCTGGGAGCTGCGGGAATCGTCACGGTCGACATGACGCCGATCTGGTACAAGCAGCTCGTGCTGGTGGGCTCCATCGACCACGGGTCGAACCCGTCGGCGGTCATGAGCCGGGCTCCCGAGGGCCTCGACCACTCGATCGATGCCGCCCTCGCCGTGCTGGCGCGGCAGGGGTTCCCCCCGAGGTGCTGGTCACGCACGAGTTCCCCCTCGAGGGTTATCGCGAGGCCGTCCAGGCTGCGCTCGACAAGCACACCAGCCGGGCGATGAAGGTGGTCTTCCGGCCGAACGGTTGAGCCCCGGCGGTCGGTCCCAGTCGTCGCCGGTCCTCAGCCGTGGGCCCTCAGCGGCTGTCGATGGCGACCTTGATGGCCCCTGACGCGCCCTGGTCGGCCAGCACGGTGAAGGCGTCGCGCCACTCGTCGAGGCGGAACGTGTGGGTCAGCATCGGCGTCAGGTCGATCCGGCCGGATCCGACCATGTCCAGGAAGTGGGCGATGCCGTGCCGGCGCACGCCTTCGACCTCCTCGATACCGAACGCATTGGAACCGGTGTAGAGGATCTCCTTGGAGTACACCGGCGTGTCGTCCCACTTGGCGGCGCCGTGCATGCCCAGCTTCACGAGGGTCCCCCGGGCCCGCAGCACGCGGCAGCCGACCTCCAAGGTCTCGGCGGCCCCGATCGTGTCGTAGACCACGTCGATGCCGCCCGGAAAGGCCATGGGGAGCCCGTCCGCCGGTTGCAGCACGCCGCCCGACCATTCCGCCACGCGCTCGATGAGTTCGAGTCGCGGCTCGTGGGGCACAGTCGATGCGCCGAAGGCCTCGGCCAGCCGGCGCTGCGCATCGAACCGGGCGACCACCATCACCTCGACCGTCGGGTGCAGTGCTGCCAGGATGGCCACAGCGCACTGGCCCAGTGCGCCGGCACCGTAGACGAGCACCTTGCACCCCGGCTGCGGCGGATGGCGCGTGACGGCATGGAGTGACACCGAGAACGGGTCGGCGATGACGACCTGCTCGTCGCTCAGGTGGTCCGGCACCTTGAAGAGCATCGAGTCGTGCGCCGGCATGAGATCGGCGAACCCCCCGGTGACGTCGGCGCACATGCCGATGTGGATGCCTGGCGCGAACGAGCCCTTCCCGAACGAGTGGCACTGGCTCAGGTCGCCCGCCTCACAAGCCGGGCAGACGGGCGACACCCCCCGGGTCACACATGTGAGCCACGGGTTGAGGGCGACACGGTCCCCGGGCTCGAGCCCCTGCGCCTCGGGGCCGACGGCAACCACCTCGGCGATCACCTCGTGCCCCATGACGTGGGGGAACGAGACGAAGCCCTTCATCGGATTCTGCTGCATGCCCTCTGCGTTGTCCGGGTCGGTGAAGCTGGCGTAGTCGAGGAACACGGCCTTGGACTCCGACCCGCAGATCCCCACCAGTCTCGGCCTGGTCACCACCCAGTCAGGTCGCAGGAACCCGGGCTCGTCGATGTCGAGGAGCCGTGTCGGTGTCCGGGCGAGCATCCGCAGCAAGCGGTTGTCCGTCTCGCCGATGGACTGCACCTCCGGCTCCACCCCGTACATCAGCGCGCGCATGGCCGCATCGTAGGGCTTCGCCAGCCCGAGGTCCGGCCCGGCATACGCAGCTGCACAGGCGGCAGACGATCGGGGACCGCAACTCCCGAAGCGCCGAGCCATGCAGAAGGGGCACGGAGCCGACGTGTTCGGCTCCTGGCGCCAAGGTCGGGGCAGGCGATTGGGGCCACACCAGGACCGTCGCTCCCAGGTGGCGGAGGTGGAACGGTCAGGTCGTGATTCAAGTGCCCCTCCCGGCTTGCCGATCAATCGGGGTGTGGGACGCACACACGGCGGATTCGAGATGTCAGCCAGCAAGTCACTCGCACCTCGCGGGCCGGCCACCGGTCAGCTGAAGTGGAGATGAACATCACCCCTGGCCACGTGGCGCTCACCGGCGCTGTGCATCTCGCGCTCGGCTGCGTGACCGACTCGACCGGCCAGACGGTATGCAGCGGCACGTCGGCCGGGTTCTTTGCCGGGCTCGGTCTCCTCCTGTTCGTCTACCTCGCACTCCTGGTCCTCAGCATCCTCGCTGCGGTCAACGTGGTGTCCAAGGCGGGGTACTCGGGTTGGTGGGTGTTGATCACCTTCGTCCCACTGGTCGGAATGGTGTTCGTCTTCATCTTCGCCTTCTCCAAGTGGCCCGTCACGAAGGAGGTGCAGATGCTCCGAGCGCAACTTGCCGAGCTCCGTGGATACGGGGGCCATCGCGGCACAGCGGGCGCCGGGCCGGGCCCGGGGTGGCCGAGCCAGGGGGCGCCGGACCCGTCCGGGCCGTTCCCGGCGCCATCGGGGTACCCCCCCGGCGAGCAGGCCGCGCTACCCACTTTCGGAGAGTTCATCTCGGAGGGGATCCAGCCGGTCGTGACTCCCCCCGTCGTGACCCCACCCGGTACGCCACCAGCTGCTGGACTCCCGCCGGCCGGGTGGTACCCGAACCCGGGAGATGCGATGGGGCACCTCCGCTACTGGGACGGCTCGACCTGGACCGACCAGCTCCGCCTGCCGTAGGGGCTCGTGCCGGCGGTGCCCATGCACCTGATGTTCGCGGCTCGCTCCGGTCTGAAGGGCACGCCGAGCCGGTGAGCCGGGGCTGGCAGCCAGGTACGCCGGACCCTTCGGGATCGGCCGTTGGAGGCTACGTGGCAGGACCGTCGATGCCGCGTCGACTGACACTCATGCGGTTACTCAGCGTCGAAAGACCTGCTCGAAGATCCCGTCCACTCCCGATCCGTGCAGGGTCATGCCCCCGTCGACGACGATGTTCTGTCCGGTGATGAAACGTGCCAGGTCCGAGCACAGGAAGACCACGACGTCAGCAATGTCGTCGGGCTGTCCGATGCGTCCGAGTGGGGTCGTCCGCTCATATCGAGCTCGCTCATGGGGAAGGAACTGCAGCAAGGGCTCCGTCAGGGCGGTGAGGATCATTCCGGGCGACACCGAGTTCACGCGTATCCCTGGACCGTATTCCAGAGCTGCGGAAGCCGTGATCGCGGCTACTCCCGCCTTGGCTGCGGCATAGGGTGCCTCCCCTGCCGCCGGCCTGGTGCCACTGATCGATGCCGTGGAGACGATACTGCCCCCGCCTGCGGCACGAATGTGCGGAACGGCGGCCCGGAAGCCCAGGTACACGCCGGTCAGATTCACGGCCAGCAGATGGTCCCACTCCTCGGGAGCCCATTTGTGGAGCGGTGCCTGGCCACCCACTCCTGCATTGTTGAACATGATCGTGATCCCGCCCATCACCGCTGCCGCGGCATCGACCGCGCCGCGCAGTCCGTCGGCGTCGGTGACGTCGGCCACATGGGCGGACCCACCGATCTCCTCGGCGAACTCGTGGGCGGCATCACCGTTGATGTCGATGACAGCCACCGATGCGCCCTCGTCGGTCATGCGCCGCGCCGTTGCACGCCCGATGCCCGAGGCGCCCCCGGTGACGACGGCAAGCTGACCTTCGAGTAATCCCACGATTGCATTCCTACCGTGTTCGGTTGACTCCTGCCAGTAGCCGACCGTCGGACCCGGACCGACGTGAGCACGGGGCCGTGGGGAAGGACACCGGGGCTGCCGGGTCCCCGACGAATGCCGTGCTCCCCAGAAACCCGATCGGGGGAACAGCCGGAGACGTTCATCCACCGCCACTGAACCTATAGCCGATCGGGCACCCTCCGGTCCCATCGGTCTGAGGAGTGAACGTCCACCAGCTCCCCACTAGGTGACGAGCGCATTCGTCCTCGAATGCCGCTGCTCCGATGTCGGTGTAGCCGAGGCCACCCTGCGAGCCGTCCGAGGCGGTGAAGGTCACGATGTTGCCCTCGGCGGTGGAGACCGCACACTCGCCGTACGGTGCATCGATCCGACCCACGCCTCCCGTCGCGTACCTCGAACAGGGATGGAGTGGTACCCCGTACTTCCCCCGTGGTGACGACCGCACGTGCTCGAGTGCCGACACTGCCTGAGCGTTGGCTCCCGAATCCCAGGCCAACGATGCAGGCATCGAGAACTCGAGGGTCCACACCGATGCGATCACGGTGATGGTCAGGAGGGCCACGGCCACGGCCCTGCCGCCGGTCAGTATCCAGTAGCCGATGGTGGCCGCGCATCCGCTTCCGAATACGATGAGCGTCGGGACCACGAAGGATCCACCTGGTCTCGGCAGAATCCACCCCAGGTATCCGAGCAGAAGTGCCGTCACGAGGAGGACGGAGACAGTGAGGAAAGGCGGAAGCCGCATCTAGCTGCTGGGCACAACACTCACGTCGTCGGCCACCACCGCCACGTTGCGAGTGTACGGCACCTCGTTTGCACCACCGGCTGTGGCGGTGGTGCCCGAATCGGAAGTCATCCCACCACCAGTGCCGTGTGGCTCAGCTGACGAGGAGGAGGCCGGAGGCGCATGTCCGGTGATCGGGGATGCTCGTCCGACGGCGCGATGATGTCGCGGTCTGCAACCCGATGACCTGGTGGAGGGTGCGAACGTGGTGCTCTGCAGCCGAGCAACGTGGCTTGCCGCACCGACGGTCGTCGTGGGAGGAAGCCAGAGACGACCGACGGCCTCGTCGGCGTCGGCGCTGTCTGGAGTGCGGAGCCCTCGGGACTTCTGCTCGCCTTCCCTGACGGCGGTGCCCGCCACGGCTCCGGCATATGACGGCAGGAAGCGGTCCGCCGCCGATCACGATCCCGCGATCCCTGGGCCGCGAGCGGCGTCAGAGTTCGTCTCGTCCGAGGAGCTCGATCGGGTCCTGCATACGCACCATACCGAGATAGCCACCGCCGCGCGGGATGCTGTCGTGAACGGCATAGCCGAGCAGCTCCTGAGCTTGTCGGGGGAGCGTGGCCGCGATGGCGGGGGGGACCGCCAGGTAGTTATTCTCCTCGGTCCGCAACCACCCCAGGCAGTAGCTGAGGTGCGCACCTCGGCGGGGGATCTCCGTGGTGTTGGATCCGCCCGCGTGAATGGTCCCGCCCAGATAGACCACAGCGGAGCCAGCGGGCATCTCTGCGTAGGCGATCTGCTCCGGCATGGGAGGCGGCTCGGCGAACTGCTCGGCCGGCGACTTCGACCGGTTCGGCCAGCCATGGCTGCCGGGGATGACGCGGGTGCCACCGTTCTCGCGGGTGAAATCGACGAAGGCGATCACGGCCGCCATCTGCAGCTCAGGCGCCGGCCTGGGCACGTCACTCCAGACTGCCTCGTCACGGTGCAGCAACTGCTCGTCGGCCCCCGGTCCGCGCTGGAGCAGGTGGCCGAGGTTGAGCTGGTAGCGCGCGCACGAGGGGAGCAGGATGCGGTCGCAGAGGGCCAAGAGCATGGGATGACACATCACCTCGGTGGCGAAGGTCGGGGAGATGGCACAGGCGCTCGTGACCTGCTTCGTGTGCCGACCGTGGAAGGCACTCATGATCGGATTGAACAGCTCCGCGTCGGGATCGGCATCCTCGAGGACGGCCCCGACTTCGTCGTTCACCCGGGAGACGACTTCAGTGCTCAGTAAGCCCTCGAGGATTACCACCCCGTCCCGCTCGATGACCGCGTGGACGGTGTCGGGGTCCGCGGTCAGAGCGTCGAAGCGCTCAATCGTGGCCGTGGCAGTCATGCGATCAGTGCACCCCCTCCTCGGCGATGTGCCAGTGCCGGCCCACCGCCACCTTCCGTCGCGAGGAACGCAAGGACTCGGCGACCGAGCCTACGACGAACCGCCGTCCCGGGCACCCGCGTGACGACTTCCGGAGCAGTCACAGCTCGGCGAAGACGACCACTCCTGAACTCCCGAAGCAGTGACCGATCGCCAGACCCGTCATCCAGTGGGAAGCGCTCGCGGGCATCGGGGGCGTGGCTCAATTCGCCCGTGGAGCATGACGGATGACCGATTGTGGATCTCCGTGGAGACCCGTGCCTATGGCTCCCGGGCTCCCCGATGTTCAGCGGGTGGCCCGCATCCGCTGATAGGTACGGGGCGCAAGCGTCCGGAGGATCGGTGCAACCAGGGGCAGGACGGCCACATTGATCTCCAGGCGCGGGTCGAACAGTCGGCGGAGCACGAGTGACGAGACCTGTTCCTCGGTACGACGGACCGCCCTCGGCGGCATCGAAAGTCCACCGTCGCGCACTGCGGTCAGCCCCATTTCCGTCGGCACCCAACCCGGGTACACCGCGTGGAGGAACACGCCGTCCGGCCTCGCGTCGTAGGACAGGCTCTCCGTCGCCGCAGACAGTGCCGCCTTGCTGGCGGAGTAGTCAGCTCCCCCGGGGCCGGGTGCGCGCCCGTCGTCCGAACTCATGTTGGCGATTGCTCCGAACCCCCGCGTTCGCATGCCGGGCAGGACGGTGAGCATCCCGGCGACGGGAGCGATGAAGTTCACCTCCATGATGGAGCGAAGTGACGCTGCGGTCGTCGGTTCGGTGCGGATGATCCCGCCGACGCCGGCGATGTTGGCCAGGATGTCGATCCGGCCGAGCTCCTGCTCCACCTGTTCGAGCAGGCGGACTAACGAGGCGGCGTCGGAAAGATCGCAGATCCGGTAAGACGACTCCGGACTGTGCCTCCGCATCTGATCGACCAGGGCCTGGAGCCGCTCCTCACGGCGCGCCACGCCGATCACCACCGCCCCGGCCGAGGCCAGGTCCAGCGCGAGGCGCCGGCCGAGGCCTGCCGAAGCCCCGGTCACCACGGCGACCTTCCCCCGGTAGTCCCACGCCAACTGCCGGCTCCTCAGTCGCATCACCACCACCGTAGCGAACAGGCCCCGCCGGTGATCACTGCCCAGACGGGCGTACACCTGATCGATGGGGGGAGCCTCCCGCCCGCTCGACATTGCATCGCCGGATGCCGGTCGGCCTGCGAGCGATCATGAGGTTGCCCGAGAAATGGATCGATCGGGGACAGGGGCCAGTACTCTGATCGAGGCCCGATAGCACGACTCGACAGTGGAGCCGGTGCGCCCCGCTCAGGAGGGGAACGACACCTGCGCCGCCTGCGCCAGGAGCGAGGCCCGATCTGTGGGGAGTATGTACCCGTCGGCGATGGCTCGGTTGAGGTCGCTGGAGTAGGCGGCGACGTAGCCGGCCTTCGACCCGTAGAGCGCCACCAGGGTCTGCGGGCTGAACGGTGCGGTCGACCCGAACAGGCTGCAGAGCTCACTGCTCCCCTGCGGTGCCGCACCGCTCAACGTCGACACCGGCACGGCGACCGCCGGGGTGCGGACACCACCCACTACGTTCCCGTGGGTGTCCAGAACCAGCTGGGGAGGGTCGGTGGAGGAAAGGGTGAACGGCTGCGGCGAGGGCGGCTGCGTCCCGTCGTCCACCCAGTGCAGGAAGGCGACGAACGCAGCCTGGGCCACCTCGTGCTGGGGCCCCGAGTTGACCGGGGTGGTGCAGCCGATGAACCCGGCACCCGCCCCCAGTTCGTAGGCATCGGCGTGGGACGTACCCGCCACCTCCCATGTCCGGATCCTCGAGGTGTTCGCCTGCTGTGCCGCCGCGTACCCGAGCTCGATCAGGTCCGTCTGGGTCTCGAGCATGAAGACGGGGACGTCGAGGTCGGTGCGGATGCGCACATCGCCGTTGACCGACGCGTTGACGACCTGGCCGCCGAAGGGGACGGCCCCGCCCCCGCGGGAGTGGATGAAGATGCCCTGGTACGCGTGGTCGAGGGGCTGGATGGCGTCTGCGTAGGTGGTGAGGTAGAACGCCGACTGGGACTCGCCGATGGCCACCACGTGCTTCGGTCGCAGCCCCCCGAGGACCGACGGGGCGGGAGCCCGCAGCGCTTGACCGACCTGGGCGAACATGTCGAGGGAGTACTGGTCGCCGGGGTGGTTCAGGCTCCCGTACCGGGCGGGCTCGACCTGGCGCAGCCCGGGGCTCGATCCCGAAGTGAGGATCGCCTTGCCGCCGTCGACGGCGAGCGCCTGCGCGGACACCCCCACGTAGGCGGCACCCGAGTCCATGAGGGCCGGGTTGGTGTAGTCCCAGTCGGGTGCGGACTCACCGACGGACACGTTCATCCACTCCACGACGACGTTGCCGTCGAACTTGGCCGGGTCGCTCGGGCGCCGCACGATGATGCGCGTCCGGTAGGGCGCCGATCCCGCGGCGGCGACGGTCCACTTCCCGTCGGAGGGTGTGGATCGGCTGGTGAAGGAGTACGCGGTGCCCGAGGCGAAGTACTCCTGCTCCACGTACCCGTGAGCGGCCAGACCGGTGGGATTCGCGGAGATGGGCTCGATGACGTGACCCGTGTCCGGCGGCGCACTGAACACCGCCGGCGCCCCCCAGGCGGCCGCCTCCACTGACGTCGTCGGGGAGGATGAGGCCGCGCTACCGCATGCGGCCAGGGTTCCGGCGACGATCAGGAGGACGGCACCCCAGCGGCTCGCTCTACTCGCGGTGCGGTGATCCACGGTGCGTTCCCAGCCTCCCCCGAGGGTACCGACAGGTGCCACGACGCGGCTCGGACCCGGGGGCAGAGTAGCGCCCGCGCCCGGGGCGCCGCTGGGAGCCTGGTTGTCGGACGATCGTGGTGGGTCACGGTGCAGCCCCGGCCTCCCGTCCTGTCATCCGGGGGTCAGGGCGTCCACATCGTGCGCCCGGACGGGATCGGCGGGCCTCAGCCGCCACCCGAGGCCGTCCCGGTCGGTCCCGGCAGTGGGTGGGTAGCTGGTGGAATCCTCGTGTCGGGAGTTCAGCTGCTCCAACTGAGGACACACCCGTCGGAGCAGAGGTCAGGTCGCGGAGGATCGACCGATAGCGGTGGGAGTCCTGGGAGGGCGGACCGGATCCCACGGGTGGGTTCCCTAGAGCATTCTGGCCCTAGCCCCTGCGATCGCCGATCCCTACGGTTGCCGTGTGAGCACTCCTCGGAGTGGGCGATTCCTGGATCTGGCCGAGCTGAGCGATGACGAGCGTGTGCTCCGCCAGGAGGCGCACCGTGTCGCTGTCGACGTGCTCCGGCCTGCGGCGTGGTCCCTGGACAGGATGACGCCGGCGGAGCGGATCAGTCCCGGATCCCCCTTCTTCACGGCCATGGCGACCCTGAAGTCGCTCGGTTATCACCGCCTGTTCCTGCCCCCGGAAGCCGGTGGCCCCGACGAGCGGCTCTCCGCCCTCACCCAGTCCGTCGTCCTGGAGGAGCTGGGCTGGGGCAGTCTCGGACTGGCCACGGCGTTCCTGGTCGACATGCTCCCGGTGATGTGCATCTCCAACTTCGGGAGCCAGGAGCTGAAGGACGACCTCATGGTGCCGTGGGTCGACGACGAGACGGGCTCCTACCACGGGTGCTGGGCCATCACCGAGCCCGACCACGGCAGCGACTTCCTCACGTTACGCGACTCGGACTCTGCGACCTACGGACGCGGCCAGCTGGTGGCGGAGCCGGTCGACGGCGGCTGGGTGCTGCGGGGCCAGAAGTCGGCCTGGGTCAGCTCGGGCCCCATCGCCACCCATGCCGCGGTGCACGCCCAGGCCGGTGGCGACGGTGACCTGGTGCACGGCCTCTTCGCCGTGGTCGACCTCGATCAGCCCGGGATCCGCCGGGGGCCTCCGGCCGACATGATGGGCGTGCGCGACGACCCGCAGGGGGAGATCTTCTTCGACGACGTCGCCGTGCCCGGGCGCAACGTCCTCGTCCCGCCCGGGCCGCTCTACCCCGCCTTCTTGGACCAGCTGCTCTGTCTGACCAGCTCGGTGATCTCCAACGTGGCCGTCGGGGTGGCACGGGCCGCCTTCGAGGAGGCGCTGAACCACGCCCGCACCCGGACCCAGGGCGGAGGGCCGCTGTCGCGCCACAAGAACATCCAGCTCACCCTGTACGGGATGTTCGAGCGGGTGGAGACGGCGCGGGCCTACACGCGTGCGGCACTCGCCCACACCCAGACCAACCTGCCCGGGGCGCGGGAACAGGCCACCGGGGCGTCGCCCCGCCATGCGCGCGCCGCCCAGGTCTTCGCCAAGCGCACGGCCTACGAGGTGGCCCACGACGCGCTCCAGGTGGTCGGTGCGCAGGGCCTCAGTCGCGGCGCCCTGGTCGAGAAGCTCTTCCGTGACGCGCGGAGCCTGCTCATCGAGGACGGCACCCTGGAGGTGCTCTCGCTCGATGCCGCCCGGGACCTGATCGACAACTACGAGCGCACCGACTACGACCTCGAGGAGATGATGGCCACATGGTGACCTGGAAGAGCACACCGCTGGACTCGCCCCTGTTCCAGATGGACTCCGAACGCGGCATTGAATACTGGGGGTGCCGGGCGGTGATGGCCACATTCACCGTCGCCGGCGACATCTCCGACCTCGTGCCGAGGGGCCTCCACCTGGACGACCCGGCCTTCGGAGCGGTGCTGGTGGCGGACTACGGCGCCAGCACGCTCGGCCCCTACGGCGAGTACGTCTCGATCCTGCACGTCGTCGACGACGACGGTGCGGCGGGCTTCTACATCCCCTACATCTACGTGACCAACGAGGCGGCACTGGCTGCCGGACGCGAGCTGCTCGGTGCACCCAAGAAGCTGGCGGACATCACCGTCGACCTGGAGTCGGTGGCCGCGGTGGGCACTCTCGCCCGACCCGGTGACTGCGTGTTGACCAGGGTCGAGGTGGCTCCCGCCGAGCGGTTCCCTGCCCAGCTGTTCGACGCCCTGCTCCCGAGCGGCACCCCCATGTACTCGCTACGCCACCTGCCTGGACCTCCCGGAGGGACACAGGTCCACGAGCTGATCCATTGGAACTGCGACCTCGCCATCCGCACCGATGCGTTCGGGGACCAGCTGCGGTTCACCGGCCCGGCGTCGATCACCTATCCGGCCCGGTCGGGTGTCGACCCCGTCCACCGGCTCGAGGTGGACACGTTCCTGGGGGGTGCGTACCTCGAGTTCGACATGCGCCTGACCGCCGGCTCCGTCGTCTGGTCCGAGTCGGTGCTGGCGACCTGCGCTGAGCTGCCGACCCCGGTCGAGGCGTCAGCGTAGGACGGCACCCTGTGGGGGGGGTGAGGCGTTCACCTGGTCGGACAACGAACCGTTGGCCGCTCCGGCCAAGAAGGGCTGGAGTGCCACGCCCACGGGTGCGCGATGGGCGAGGTCGTCGGGGGATCACCGTGCCGGCGGTGGTGGACGGGTCGAGCACTCCCGGCTCGAGCGGCTCGGAGCCGTAGTTGGCGTCCTCAGCCGTGCGCGCCGGGTGGCATGTTCCGCCGGCGGATCAGCGCACCCGCTGGAGGGCGGCGTTGGCGGCGGCCACGCTGAATCGGTCCGGGTCGAAGGGTCGCCCGATCCAGTGCAGGTATTCGTCGTGCATCGCATGGGTGGGATCGGTGATGGCATCGAGGAGCTCGCGGAACCGACCGGTGCCTCCGCAGTCTTCCGGAGGACAGGCCCCCTCGCCGTCGATGCACACGGCAGACTTAAGTACCTGCAGTACGGGCTCGATTCTCTCGACGACCACTTCGTGTTCCCAGCCGTCGCCGAAATCGTAGAGGTAGGAGAAGCGCATCGACTCGTCGACGACGTGGGACAGCGTCACCGTCTCTTCGTCGATGCAGTCGAACTCCTCGGCTTCGAACTCGGGATCGGGCACACCGTAGGTGCGATCTCCGATGTCGAACTGATGGAGGTGGTAGCCCTCCCAGCCCATGACTGCCGGGAAGATCGAATGCAATTTGGAGAGCTTGATCTCGCCGGGTGCCAGCAGCAGGCGCCAGATCGTAGGCCGGTGGTCGTTGAGTGAGATGCGGAGTTGAACGGCTGACTTCCCTGGTGGGCGTCGGGGATGGGTGACCATGCGCACAGGGTACGGGCCCGTGCCGGTGCCGGCTCGGGAGGTCGCGCTCGTCGATCGCCGTGGAGCCGATCCGGGGCGACGAACGGGCTCGAGCACCCGGCCCGGCCTGTCCGTCCGGGTCGGCGGCCAGCCCGTTGGTGATCTCGATTCTATAGGCCACATCCTGTAGAAGCCGATAGATTCGGGCCCGCCGCGGGCTGCTCTGCGGAAGAGCAGCGTATGACCCTCTAGCTATAGGTGGGCCTGCCAATGTGAACCCGACGGCTCAATAGCTACTTACCCATAAAGCGACATATGTGACTGGGGGAGCAGCCGGTGGACCCCGTGCTCAACCCCTACTCGCCCGGGGCGGGCAGCCGGCCGCCGGCGCTCGTCGGACGGGACGAACACATCGACACGATGAGCGTCGCGCTCCAACGTCTGCTCCTGGGTTCGAACGCGAGGAGCCAGATCCTCACCGGCCTTCGGGGTGTGGGGAAGACCGTGATGCTGGTCGAGTTCCAGGAACTCGCCGAGGCTCACGGCTACTTCCACGCCCACGTCGAGGTCGCCGAGGATGGAGTCCTGGCGCCGGACCTGGCAGCGGCGCTCCGGCGGATCCTGCTGGCGATGGATGCCAAGCGGCGTGCCGGCGACACCCTCCGTCGCGCATTCGGTGTCCTCAAGGCCTTCAGCCTTCGGATACCCGATGGCACCGAGCTCAGCATCGACGTGGAGGCCATCTCCGGTCCAGCCGACCCGGGCAACCTCAGTGCGGACCTCTCCGGCCTGTTCGTCGAGCTCGGGACGGCGGCGAAGGACCATCAGACCGGAATCCTCCTGACCATCGACGAACTGCACCATGTCGATCGGGCCACGCTCGAAGCACTGATCATCGGACTCCAACGCGCCTCCCAACTCGCCCTCCCCGTCGTGGTTGCCGGTGCGGGCCTGCCGACCCTGGCGGCCACGACGGGGCAGGCCAAGGCGTACGCCGAACGCCTCTTCATGTTTCCCGTGATCGGATCTCTCCGCGATGACCAAGCTGTCGACGCGCTGCAGCAACCGGCGACCGACGAAGGCGTCGTGTGGACCGACGGAGCGCTGGCCGCGATTCTCGGGGTCACGCAGTGCTACCCGTACTTCATCCAGCAGTTCGGGCTCCAGGCGTGGGACGTGTCGGACGGCCCGGACGTGATCACGGCGGACGACGTGCGCCGCAGCATTCCACTCGCTCTTGCCGAGCTCGACGACGGATTCTTCAAGGTGCGCGCCGGCGCTTCGACCAGAGGCGAGCGTCATTACATGCGGGCCATGGCTCAGATCGGGCCCGGACCAGTGCGGACCGCAGAGGTGGCCAGAGTGCTCGGACGGGAGCCGTCCGCGGTCACACCCATTCGTGAGTCGCTGCTGAAGCGGTCACTGTGCTTTGCGCCTGAACGCGGGCGCATCGACTTCACCGTGCCGATGTTCGGCGACCACATGCTTCGCATCGCCGCTCCCGACACGAGGACCCGCTGACCTCCCTGCGCGTCCTCGGCTGCGTCCGCAGTGGACGCGACGATGTCGGCGGATGGTCTGGTTGGCGCACTCCGGCGCCGCTGAATCCGACGTCGGCCCGCGCCTCACTCCGTGGCCTTGGCTGGATGGGCGGCGATCTGGTCGTCGATCTGGTGCAGGTCGAAGAAGTCCCGCCAGCGGGTGACCAGTCCGTCGGGGTCCACGTCGACCACCGTGCACCCGTGAATCTCGATGGCGATCGTGCCCCCCAGCGTACCCCGCCCGATCCACTCGAACGCCCCGCCCGTGTCATCGCCGCGCACCCAGGTGATCTCCTGTCGCCAGTCGGGGAAGGACGCCTGGGTCATCTCCTCGATGGCGGCCAGGTCGGTGGTCGGCTCGTTGACCGGGTCGCTGAACAGGGCTCCGGGGGCGAAGAAGGACGGGAAGTCGCCTTCTGGGCCGAGCGCGTGCTCGAGGCGCTCCGCCCACGATGGCCAGTCCATACATCCACCGTACCGTTCCCCCCGCCGCACCGTCCCCCTGCCGTCCGGGGGAGACGCGCAGTAGTCTGCGCCTGACCGGACGGGGGAGCCGAGCCGGGAGTGGCGAGCCGGGAGAGGCGAGCCGGGGAGGCGAGTCGGATGGTAGATCCCGGTGGTGACGCCCCGTCCACGGCGCGGCCCTACGTGGTGGTGTCGGCCGATGCCCACGCCGCGCCGGACACCCTGGAGGAGTTCATCTCCTTCGTCGATCCGGCGCACCGCGAGGCGGTGGCGGCCTTCGGGGACCTCTCCTCTTTGGCCATCCCCATGTTCGGGGGGGTCGACCCCGGCGAGGTCGACGACGCCGATGCCGTCCGGGCCGTGGCCATCCGGCGGCTGGCGGGCATGGGCGTCGACACCCAGGCGGCCTCGGCGTGGCTGGCCCGCTACGGCGAGGAGTGGGTGTTCGCCTCCGACGCCGGCGGCCGGCGCCTGGCCTACCTCGAGGAGCAGGGCATCCACGCCGAGGTGGTGTTCCCGGGCCCGGTACTGGCCGGCGGGCTGTCCCCGGCCATGTACCTGGGAGGCCACACCGCCGAGAACCTCGAGCCGGTGTGGCCGGCCCTGTGGGCCTACTACCGGTGGCTGGACGAGTTCGTGGCCGCCGCCCCGGGACGGCGCACCGGGTGCATCCCCATCGACCTCCACGACATGGACCAGGCCACCGGGGCGATCGGCTGGGCCCGGGACCACGGCATCCACGGGGGCATCATGCTGCCGGCCATGTCCCTGCGCTCCGGGCTCCCGGGCTACGCCGACGAGTACTACGAGCCACTGTGGAGCGCGTGCGAGGCGAACGGGGTCGTGGTCAACCTGCACACCGGTGCGTCGGGGTCGGCCACCGACGCCCGGCAGCTCTACGACCACAGGCACGGTGGCTTCCTCGGCCTGTACGAGGCGTTCGTGTTCACCCGTCGGCCCCTGTGGTTCATGATCCTCGGCGGCGTCTTCGACCGTCATCCCGACCTGCGGGTGGTGGTCACGGAGAACGGGGTGCAGTGGCTGCCCTCGATGGTGCGGGACCTGGAGTCCTTTTTCGACACCCACGGCGGCGCCCCGGTGCGCTCCTACCTCTCGATGCGCCCGTCGGAGTACGTGGACCGCCACGTGTACCTGGGCGGGTCACTGATGCAGCGCGCCGATGCCGAGATGCGTCAGGAGATCGGGGTGGACCGGCTCATGTGGGGCGCCGACTACCCCCATCTCGAGGGGGCCGCGCCCGTCCACCGTCTGGTCCTGCGCCAGGTGTTCGGGGGACTGCCCGAACCGGACCTCCGCCGGATCCTCGGGGGCAACGCCTGTCGGCTGTTCGGCTTCGACGAGGCGCAGCTCCAGGAGGTGGCAGACCGGGTCGGTCCCACGGTTGCCGACCTGTCCGGGCCGATCAGCCTGGACGACATCCCGGAGACCTTCAGCTGGAGCCTGGCCCGTCCCGTGCCGCTGGCCTCGGAATCCGGCACCCGGTCCTGAGCGGCGTGTCCGGGACGCGGGACGGACGGGTGCCACCGTGACCGGGCTCCTGACCGACCAGCTGCGGACGATGGCGGCGGCGTACCCCGACGAGACCGCCTACCGGAACCTCGGGGACGACACGTCGATCACCTTCGACCGGTGGGAGCGACGGTCCAACCGGCTGGCCCGCGGGCTGGCCGACCGCGGGGTGGCCCGGGGCCGGCGGGTGGCCATCGTGATGGAGGCCGACCACATCCTCCGGTGGATCGTCACCTACAGCGCCGTCCACAAGCTGGGCGCGGTCGCCGTCCCACTCAACAACCGCCTGTCGCCTCCGGAGGTGCACGGCATCGTGGAGCACGCCGAGGTGACCGCCGTGGTGGCCAGCGGCTCCTGCGGCGCGTCTGTCGGGCCGCTGGTCGGCTCCGTACCCTCGCTGTCGCTGGTGGTCGCCGTGGGCGGACCGGGGATCGACGGCGCCGTCGACTTCGAGGAGGTGATGGCCGGGGACGACTCCCCGCTCCAGGCCCCACTCGTCGGCGACGACCTGGCCGACATCATGTACACCTCGGGCACGACCGGCCGGCCCAAGGGGGTGGCCGTCCGGCACAGCCAGGTGGCCCGGGTGCCCAACCAGCTGCCCGAGTGGCAGGGGACCGGATGGCTGACCGCCTCCCCGGTCTTCACCTTCGCCGGACTGGGATTCATCCACAACCCGATGAAGTCCGGGATGACCGTGCTCCACCTGCCGACCTTCGACGCCGGCCGCTGGCTGGCGAACGTGGAGCGGGAGCGGCCCCACTCCGCCTTCGTGGTGCCGGCCATGGCCCAGCTGCTCATCCACCATCCTGCGTTCGCCTCCGCCGACCTGACCAGCCTGCGCAAGCTCGTGCTGGGCAGCGCCCCGCTGGCCCCCCACACCCTGCGGGCCCTGCAGTCCAAGCTGCCGGCCGCCGACGTGCTCAACAGCTACGGCATGACCGAAGGGGGCCACGCCACCTTCGCCATGGACCCCGAGGCGGCCCGGACCCGGCCCGGGGCCGTCGGTCGGCCGACCCCACCGGTCGAGGTCAGGATCGTCGACGAGGACGGACACGAGTGTCCCACCGGGGAGGTGGGCGAGGTCCTGACCCGCAACCCGGCGGGTCACCGTGAGTACTACCGGGACGCGGCCGCCACCGCCCGGCAGTGGGCCGGCGGATGGCTGCACACCGGCGACCTCGGCCACCTCGACGGCGACGGCTACCTCTACATCGTGGGCCGCAGGAAGGAGATGATCGTCCGAGGTGGGATGAACGTCTATGCCGACGACGTGGAGGCGGCCCTCCAGGCTCATCCGGACGTGGTCGAGGCCGCCGTGGTGGGCGTGCCCCATGCCGTGTTGGGAGAGGACGTCGCCGCCTGGGTCGTCCTGCGGCCGGGAGCGGGGGCCACCGCAGAGGCGGTCGTCGACTTCGCCCGTTCGACCCTGGCCGACTACAAGGTGCCACGCCGGGTGGTGGTCGTGGGTGAGCTGCCCAGGAACGCCGGGGGGAAGGTGGTCAAGTCCCAGCTGACCGGGGCCGCCGGCCCGGGTGACGGGAGCCGGCCGGTGACGGACGGACCGGACGGACCGGACGGACCGGACGGTCCGACGTAGGAGAGACGGGAGCCAGGAACGTGCAGGAACACACATTCGACTTCGTGGTCGACGGGACGCCCGAGGAGGTGTGGGACGTCATCTGGAGGCGGACCCGCGCCGGGTTCACCTCGGAAAAGGTCAGGATCGAGATCTTCCACCAGGGTGACGAGGAGGGCAACGGCCTGGTGCGCCACTGCTACTTCCCCGTACCCCGGTACCTGCTGTCCGGCCGCCGCGCCCAGTCCTGGGAGTGGATCACCGAGGCCCGGCGCCCGGTGTCGTGGCGGTACGACGCGGTGGGCAAGCCCCTGTGGTCACGGGCCTCGGGCGGGACCCGGCTGGAGGACCTGGGTGGGGGACGGACCCGGGTCCACTTCCGTGAGACCTACGAGGTGTTCAACCCGGTGATGCGGCTGCTCCTCGAGCGCCGGGTGCACCACTTCATCTCCGACGGCAACGACAAGCTCATCGAGGCCTCCCTCGTGCGGTCACTGGCGGAGCTGCACGAGGTGGAGCCCGACCCGTCCTGAGCCCGGCCGGATCCTGGCCCGACCCCCAGATCGACGGTCGATCGCTCCGATGTCCGAGTTGTCGATCAGGTGGCCGGACCGCCGAGTGGAGTGCGGAACGGTTCGGCACGGCAGGGATCGGGCTCGCGGGGCAGGCCGAGTACGCGCTCCCCGATGATGTTCCGCTGCACCTGATCGGTACCGCCACCGATGCGGACGGTCCACTGGGACAAGAAGTGCTGCTGGAAGAACCCGCCATCGGGGGCGGCGTCGGTCCCGAGCATCCCCGACGGACCCTCGAGCGACAGGGCCAGGTCGGAGAGCGCGGCGGCGTGCTCCGAGTAGCCGAGCTTCATGACCGAGCTCTCGGATCCCGGCGGGACCCCGTGGCTGAGGGCCGTCAGGACACGGAGCCCGAGGAAGCGCAGGAGTTCGAACCGGGTGTAGGCCCGGGCCAGCTCCTGACGGAGGACCGGATCGGCCGACCGCCCAGAGGCCCGGGCCAGGGCACGGAGGTCCTCGAACCGGACGCCCTCGCCTCCGCCGATCAGGGAGCGCTCACTCTGCAGCGTAGTGCGGGTGACCCGCCATCCTCCGTGGACCGGGCCGACGACCTGGGTCGAGGGGATCCGGACGTCGGTGAGGAACACCTCGTTGAAGTGGGCGACCCCGTCGATCTGGCGGAGCGGCCGGACGTCGACGCCGGGGCTGGTCATGTCGACCAGGAAGAAGGTGATGCCCTGGTGCTTCGGGACGTCGGGATCGGTGCGGGCCAGGAGGATGGCCCAGTCGCTGTGCCGGGCGAAGGACGTCCACACCTTCTGCCCGTTCACGACCCACGTGTCGCCGTCCGGTTCGGCCCGGGTCGCGAGGCCGGCGAGGTCCGAGCCGGCAGCGGGTTCGCTGAACAGTTGGCACCAGACCTCGTCACCACGGAGGATCGCCCGGAGGTGGCCGGACCTCTGCTCGTCGGTGCCCCACGCCATCAGCGTCGGGCCGACCATCCCGACCCCGACGGCCAGCGCACCTCCGCCGACCTCGAAACCGGCCATCTCCTGGTTGACGATCGCCTGTTCGATTGCTGTCCCGCCCCGGCCGCCGTACTCGGTGGGCCAGGTGACGCCGGCCCAGCCACCGTCGAACAGCTTCCGCTGCCACGCCTGGCAGGCGCGCACGTGCCCGAGCTGCGCGGCGGGGGACGGGTCGCGCCATCTGCGCCTGGACGCCACCGATCCGGCCTCGCGCCGGTCGGCGTTCCTCTCGAGCCAGGCGCGGACCGAGGCCCGGAAGGCCGCTTCCTCGTGCGTGTCGTCGAAATCCACCTGCACCCCGATCCGGACGGACGGTTCGCCCCGCATGCCCCCCGACCCGAGCGCCCTGCCGGGCACCGGCCCCCGGCCGGGCGGTCCGCCGGACAGTATCCATCACTTGCCGCCGCGGGCCGTGCGCCCACCTTCCTCGTGGGACACCGCGCGCTCTCGGTTCCCTGGCAGTGACGACCGGGCCCGGCCCGGCGCGGGGAGGTTTGCTAGGTTGCCGGACCGGACGGGCCCGACGGGCCCGGCCGAGCGGACGGGAGCGGGCGATGGAGACGAAGCAGCTGAAGACGGTCCTGTACCAGAAGGACGGTCCGGTCGCCTGGGTTACCCTGGACTACGCCGAGAAGGCCAACATCCAGACCTCCGACCTGGTGTTCGACGTCGACGAGTGCCTCGACGACGCCGAGCACGACTACGCCGTCAAGGTCCTGGTGATCAAGGCCAACGGCCCCGGTTTCAGCGCCGGTCACGTCGTGGCCGGCACCCCCGGCACCGAGATGCGCGAGATCGACCGGAGTACGGCCGAGCTGGGCAGCCCGTGGAAGGGCCAGTGGGACATCTACGGGACCCCGGTCATGAAGCTGTGGGACTTCCCCAAGGTCACCATCGCCCAGGTCCACGGCTACTGCCTCGGTGGCGGCACCGTGTGGGGTCTCCTGACCGACATGACCGTGGCCTCGGACGACGCCTACTTCCAGTTCCCGGTGCTCCAGGGCATGGCCATGCCGACCATGGAGACGGGCATCGAGCCGTGGCTGTTCATGAACTGGAAGCGGGCGTCGGAGTACATGTACACGGCGCAGGAGCTGACCGCCGACCAGGCCAAGGAGATGGGACTGGTCAACCGGGTGGTCGCTCCCGAGCGCCTGGAGGACGAGGTCCTCGAGCTGGCCTTCCACGTGGCCCAGGCCCCGTTGTCGACCCTGATGGCGGCCAAGGCCAACATCCGGCGGGCCTGGGAGCTCATGGGCCTGCGCAACCACCTGCAGCAGTCGAACGACCTGCTGACGCTGGCCACCCAGGCCACCGACGTACGCGAGTACATGAAGTCGGTGTTCGCCGCCGGCCTCCGGCCACGGGACGCGGCACGGCGCAACGCCGAGCGGGCCAAGGTCGAGGCCGCCGAGTCGAAGCTGCGGCTGCACGGCGGTACCTGAGCGCCGGGACGGCGGTGGGCCGGGCGCGCTACTCCCCGGCGGGACGGTGGGCCTGGCTCAGCAGACGCTTGCGCACCTTGCCGTTGTGGTCGCGTGGCAGTTCGTCGACCACCTCCCACTCGCGGGGGACCTTGTACTTGGCCAACCGGGCGCCCACGTAGTCGGCCAGTTCGGCCGGGTCGACGTCGGTGCGCAGCTGGACCATGGCCTTCAGGCGCTCGCCGTCCCGCTCGTCGGGGACGCCGAAGACGGTGCAGTCCACCACGGCCGGGTGCTCGAAGAGCACCTCCTCGATCTCGCGGGGCGCGATGTTGACCCCTCCCCACAGGACCATGTCCGACACCCGGTCGGTGATGGTCAGGTAGCCGTCCCCGTCGAGGTAGCCGATGTCGCCCACGGTGAAGGCGTCGTCGCGCCAGGCCCGCTCGGTCGCCTCGGCGTCGTTGCGGTAGTGGAACCGCTGCGGCCCCGCCGGACGGATGTAGACCAGGCCGGGCTCGCCCGTCGGCACCGGCACCCCCTCCTCGTCCAGGATCCGGATCTCCACCCCGGGCCAGGGGCGGCCCACGCTGCCGGGCCGGGCCCGCCACTCGTCGGGGGAGATCTTGGTGGCACCGCCCTCGCTGGCCCCGTAGAGCTCGTGGATCTCGGCGTCGGGGAAGGCCTCCATCATCTTGGACTTGACGGCCACCGGGCAGGGGGCCGCGGCGTGGACGATGAGGGCGAGGCTGGCCAGGTCCATGGCGGCCCGGTCCTCCTCGGGCAGCTCGAGGATGCGGATAAAGTGGGCCGGCACCATGAAGGTCCGGGTCCCCCGGTGACGCTCCACCTCGCCCAGCCACGACCGGGCCTCGAACTGCTCGGTGACCACGGTGGTGGCCCCGATGTACAGGGCGCACAGAGACCACCCGAGGTGGGAGGCGTGGTAGGCCGGACCGCTCATCACGTAGACGTCGTCCCCGGTCCACCCCCACAGGGCGACCTGGCCTTCCATGACCCTGCGGCGTCCCCCGTCCGAGGCCGTGGCGGCGTGGACCACGCCCTTCGGGCGGGCCGTGGTGCCCGACGTGTAGAACATCAGCTCCGGTCCGCCGCCGGTGTCGGCGTCGGCCATCGGCTCCGCCCCGGCCACCGCCTCCTCGTAACCGGCGCCGACCACGAGCGAGGGGAGGGCGTGCTCGGCCAGCGCCGCCGACAGGTCCCCGGTCAGGTCGCCGTGCCCTACCACCACGGCGGCGTCGGCGTCGCCCAGGATGTAGGCCAGCTCGGCCGACCGCAGGTGCCAGTTCACCGGCAGGAACGGGGCGTCGAGCACGGCCGCCGCCATGGCCACCTCGAAGATCTCCACGCCGTTGGGGAGGATGGCGGCCACCGGACGGCCGGGGCCGGCACCGAGGTCGCCGAGGAACGTGGCCAGTCGGCGGGCACGGTCGTCCAGCTGGGCGTAGGTGTGGGACGCCCCGCCGACGATCACGGCCGGCCGGCCGGGGTCCGACCGGGCGTGGCCGGACACACCGCGCACCGGGTTGGAGCCGCCGTCGCCCATGGCCGACGACACTAGCCCCGCACCTCGCTGCCGGCCCGTGCCGACCGGTCTACCGGTGCCGGTGGCCGCGCCGGGATCATGCGCCGGTGACCGATCGCACGGCCTCGATCAGGGAGGCCACCGAAGGCATCACGGCCATCTCGAGGACGGCGGCCGAACCGATGGGGGCGAAGCGGGCCCCGACGCGGCGGACGGGTGCCTCCAGCGTGCCGAACAGCTCCTCGCCGACGGTGGCGGCCACCTCCGCCCCGAACCCGGCGAAGCGGGTGGCGTGGTGGGCTACCACGACCCGGCGGGTGCGGGCCGCCGAGGCCAGCACGGTGCCGGCGTCGAAGGGCACCAGGGTGCGCAGGTCGACCACCTCCACCTCGACGCCTTCGGTGGCCAGCTGTTCGGCGGCGGCCAGTGCGTCGCGCACCGTCCGCCCGTAGGTGACGAGGGTCACGTCGCTGCCGGGCCGGGCCACGACCGCCTGGCCCAGGGAGACCCGGTGACTCCCTTCGGGCACGGGGCCGCGGGTGCCGTACAGCGCTACGTTCTCCACGAAGACACAGGGGTCGTCGTCGAAGATGCAGGAGGTGAGCAGCCCTTTGGCGTCGGCCGGAGTGGCCGGCATCACGACCTTCAGTCCGGGGACGTGGGCCAACCAGGCCTCGAGGGTCTGCGAGTGGGTGGCCCCCGAGCCGATCCCGCCGAAGACGGCGGTGCGCAGGGTGAGCGGGACCCGCAGCAGCCCGCCCGACATGAACCGCGCCTTGGCCGCGTGGTTGACCAGCTGGTCGAGGGCGATGCTGATGAAGTCCATGATCATGAGTTCGGCCACCGGCCGGAGCCCGGCGATCGCCGCTCCCACCGCCGCGCCGACGATGGCGGCCTCGGAGATGGGCGTGTCGCGCACGCGGTCGATTCCGAAGGTGGTGGAGAGCCCCTTGGTCACCTGGGAGATCCCCCCGCCGGGGTCGGCCAGGTCCTCCCCGAGCAGGATGACGTCGGGGTCGGCGGCCAGCGCCTCGGCCAGGGCGGCGTTGAGGGCCTCGCGCATGGAGAGGTCCACCAGCACCGGGCCGTTCGGCGCCGGGTCGCCCGGGACCGGCCCGCTCACCTTGGCACCCCACGGATGTCGGCGTAGACGTCGGTGAACGCCGTGTCCGCCCCGGGAGGGTCGTCGGCCAGGGCGGCCGCGAACGCCGTCTCCACGGCGCCCCGTGCGGACCGGTCGAGGGCCTCCGCTCCGGCCCCGTCCAACACCCCGTCGGCCGCCAGGGCGGCCCGGTAGCGCCCCACCGGCTCACCGACGCGGGCCGCCTCCAGCTCGTCGGACGGGATGTAGCGCATGGGGTCGCCGAAGTAGTGGCCCCAGAGCCGGAACGTGGTGCACTCGAGCAGGGTCGGGCCGGAGCCCTGCCGGGCCCGCTCGGTGGCGGCGGCCAGTGCGCCGAACACGGCGTCGGGGTCGTTGCCGTCCACCACCTGTCCTGGGATCCCGTAGGCGGTGGCCCGGTCGGCCACGTGGTCCACCGGCTGGCCGTGATCGGCCGGCGTCATCTCGGCGTAGCGGTTGTCCTGACAGCAGAAGACGACCGGGAGCCGCCACAGGGCGGCGAGGTTCACGGCCTCGTGGAAGGAGCCGGTCCCCGTGGCCCCGTCGCCGAAGCTGGCCACGGCCACCCGGTCGGTGCCCTGCAGCTGCAGGGCCAGGCCCACGCCGACGGCGATGGGCAGGCCGGAACCGACGATGCCCGTCGACAGCACCAGGCCCGACGGCGGATGGGAGATGTGCATCGACCCGCCCTTGCCGGCGTTGATCCCGCCCGCCCGGGTGAGGATCTCTGCCACCACCGGCCCGAGCGGCGCCCCCTTGGCCAGCTGGTCGTGCAGTCCCCGGTAGGTGGTGACCAGCTGGTCGTCGGTGCGCAGCACCGCACCCATCGCCGCGGCGATGGCCTCCTGCCCGGTGGCCGGCCAGTAGGTGCAGGCGAACTCACCGCCGCTCAGGCCCCGACGGATCCGCTCGTCGCAGGCCCGGATCAGGGCCATGAGCGCGTACATCTGCCGGCGCTGCTCGGCGGACGGGGAAGGTGGTGCCGGCGTGGCAGGCGGGGTCACGAGCGGCCTCCGGTGTCGGCGGTGACGTAGGAGGCGGCGTGGGCCCCGGCCAGGTGACCCCAGACCAGGCCCATGCCGATCGATGTCCCGCCTCCGTAGTAGGCGGGGCCGGCCGGGCTGGCGACGACGTTGCCGGCCCCGTAGAGGCCGGGGATCGGTCGGTCGTGGACGTGGAGGACCCGGCCGTCCCCGTCGACCCTCGGGCCGCCCTTGGTCCCCACCGAGCCGATGTAGACGGGCAAGGCGTAGAACGGCCCCTGCTCGATGGTCCCGAGGTTGGGGTGCGGCGCCGACGGGTCACCGTGGAACCGGTCGTAGGCGCTCCGCCCCCGGCCGTAGTCGCGGTCCCAGCCGTCGGCCACGAAACGGTTCCACCGCTCGACGGTCTCGGCCAGTCCCAACGGATCGATCCCGGCCACGCCGGCCAGTCCGTCGAGGGACTCGTGGACCGGGAGCCACTCGGGGTCGGGCTCGCCCGGCCGGACTCCCACCACCGGGTAGCGCGACCGGTACTGCCGGTCGAACACCACCCAACAGGGCAGGTTCCGGGGGGCGTACTCGTTGGCGTCGAAGGAGAAGAACGCCTTCTGCATGTCGTTGTAGTTGGCCGCCTCGTTCACGAACCGCTGCCCGAAGCGGTTGACGATGACGGAGTGGGGGGCGGTCCGCTCCACGCCCACGAAGCGGGCCAGCGGCCGGCCGTCGTACCGCTCGCCGGGCAGCGAGGCCGCCGGGTACCACCAGGCCTCGTTCATGTTGGCCACGTCGGCGCCCACCTCCATGGCCATCAGCAGGCCGTCGCCCTCGTTGGTCGGGGGCGAGTGGGGATGGGTGAGGGGGCCGGGCAGGAAGCGCGAGCGCAGGTCGACGTTCCACTCGTAGCCGCCGGACGCCAGCACCACGGCCCGGGCGTCGAGCGTCGACCGCCGACCGTCGGACTCGACCACGAGCCCGGACACGTCACCGCCGTCCAGGGTGATTTCGGCGGCGCGCGTCTCGAGCACCGGCTCGATGCCCCGTTGCAGGCACGCGAGGAGCAGCGCCCCGATCAGGGCCTGGCCGCAGGCCAGCCGCCGGTCCGCCACCCGACGGCCGATCTCGGCGGCGTCGAACCGCTCGGGAGAGTACGCCGGCCGCCAGTCGGCGGTGGCCTCCTGGAGGGTGATGGGCAGGCCCAGGACCGGGGCCTTCCTGATGCGCTCGCCCCACGACCCGAGCGCGTCCGCCCCGAACAGCTCCGGCTCGAGCATCCGGCCGGCGGGCTTGGCCCCGTCCATCTCGGGGTGGTAGTCGGGCCACGACATGGCCGCCAGGCGCAGCGGTGTGGTGCGTTCGAGCTCGGCCACGATGTCCGGACCCCGGTCCACGTAGCGCTCGAGGAGTGCGGTCGGACTCCGGCCGGCCGTCATGGTGGTCATGTAGGCCAGTGCCTCGGCCCGGGAGTCGTCCACGCCCCGCTCGGCCATGTGGTGGTTCCGGGGCATCCAGATCCCGCCCCCGGACACGGCCGTGGTGCCGCCCACCGACGGGGACCGCTCGATCACCACCACGCGCGCGCCCCGGTCGTGGGCGGCCACGGCGGCGGCCAGTGCGGCGGCACCGGTGCCCACCACGACGACGTCGGCCGGGATCGCAGGGGTGGTCATGGTCGGATCCTCCGCTCCTCAGGTGGCCAGGTAGCGGTCGAGCTCGCGGTGCATGGCCTCGATCCCGCCCTCGTAGACGTGCGACAGACGGAGGGCGTCGACGCTCCGGCTGTGGATCCCGCGTTGCTGGCGGCCGATGTTGGAGAAGTCCTGGAGCGGGATGCGGGGCCAGTGCCCGGCGTCGTCCGGCGCGTACGGTCCCTCGGGTGTCAGCCGGGTGGTGCCGGCACCGGCGGCCGGTATCGAGACGGACCACACGTCGAAGAGGCACGATTCGGGATCGCCGCCGTGGGGACGGGACCGGTAGAGCAGGGCGTTGCCGTATTGGGGGAGGACGAAGTAGTTCGGGAAGACGAAGAACACCCCGCCCCAGCGGGCCAGGGCGTCGGGTTCGGGGGGCGGCAGGGGGATGCCGGCGCCGGCCGCGTACTCGTAGACCGCCTGCACCAACTGGGCACCGAAGGTGCTCCCCTCGGGGATCGGTCGCTGCCGCATGCCCTCGATCACATGGAGATCGCGCTCGAGGGTCATGGCCTCGAGCCCGGTGCTCAGCTGCCGGGCGGACTCGATGATGGCGTCGATCTCGCCCACGCCGACCGTCCGGCCCTTGTCGGCCTGGGCGTTGGGGCGGAGCTGGAAGCTCGAGTGCCCGTGCTCGTGGACCGAGTACACCAGCCCGTCCAGGTTGTAGCGCTCGGGGTGGCCGAGGGTGAGCTGGGGGTGGGTCTGGGGGACGTGGTAGCCCTCCATGAACGCCTCCTGGGCCATCTTCCAGTTGGCCGGGAGGACGACCTGTTTCCACCACAGGACCCGCATGTCGGCCACGCCCAGCGGATCGAGGAGGCCGGGCATGGGGTCGAGTGCCTCGAGCAGCGGCGGTGCGTCGGGGTCGAGGTTGATCCACACGCAGCCGCCCCAGGTGTCGACCCGTGCCTGGCGGAGGCAGGTTTCCTGCGGGGTCACCAGCGCCGGGTCGAATGCGTGGCCCCCGAAGACCCCGGCGCTCTGTCCGTCGAGACCCCAGCGCCAGCCGTGGAAGGGGCAGGCGATGATCCCTTCGGCGAACGACCCCGACCCCTTGGCCAGCTCGGTGGCCCGGTGGCGGCAGGCGTTGGCGAACGCCCGGATGCTCGAGTCGTCCACCCGGACCACCAGCAGCGACTGGTCGCAGATCACGTACTCGACGAAGTCCCCCGGTGCGGGGATCTCCTCGAGCCGGCAGGCCATCTGCCAGGTGCGTGTCCACAGGCGATCACGCTCGAGGTCGGCGAAGACCGGGTCGACGTAGCGGCCCACTGGCACCAGGTCGGGCCGGTCCATGGCGTGGGGCACGTCGGCGGACGGCGTCGCGCCGTCCGCGCCCAGGGCCCCGCCGGCGGCGACCACGCTGGTGGTGGTGTCAGCCACCGGCGCCACCGTCCCGGACCGACAGGATGGAGATGGTCCTCCTCCGGAAGCGCCACCGGCCGTCGTCGTGCACCAGCTCGTCCAGGTAGCGGCCGGCGGCGACGATGACGGGTCCCGAATCGCCGGGCCGGACGAAGAGGTAGTCACTGGCCGCCGTGGCCGTGCCGTCCCCGCTGACGTCGACGATGGCGTTGGAGGTGATGTGCATTCCCCGTCGTCCGTCGGCCTGCACGGTCGCCATGTAGGTGCGGATGGCCTCGCGGCCCTCGGTGCTCTGCCCGGCCACCTCCAGCCGGGCGTCCTCGGTGAACAGGCCGGCCCACTCGTCGAAGCGTCCGTCGTCGCACCACTGGCCGTACTCGGCCAGTGTGCGCAGGATCTGGTGCTCGTCGTCCGCCACGGTTCCCCCTCCGTACGTTGGGAATGCTAGGCCGACCGGGCCGGCCCTGCTCGGGCCGCGGACGACCCTCAGTGCAGTTCGCCGATGACGTGGCCGACGGGGTAGACCTCGCCGATCACCCCGCTCTGGTGGAGGGTGCCGGCGATCGGGGCGGTGATCTCGGTGTTGACCTTGTCGGTCTCGAGTTCGTAGATCGGCTGGTCCTGGGCGACGGCCGTCCCGTCGGCCACCAGCCACCCGGCCAGTGTGGCCTCGGTCATCTCCATGCCGAGCTTGGGAATGCGGATGTCGATCGCCATCACCTCCTTCGGGGTCCCGGAACCGACCGGGTGTACGCTACCGCCCCGTCCGGAGGCGGTCCCGGGTGACGTGCACCGCCCGCGCCCGGTGCTGACCTCGAGGCACGGTCGGGGGTGAGCGATCCCGCCCCACCGTGCGGCTCGGCCTCCGCGGGACACCCGCAGCGGGGTGGGCGCGGGCCGGTCGTGGCGTCGACCGCCCGCACCGACCGGCAGCTGGAGCAAGCCCTCGAAGCGCTGGCCCGGACCGAGAACACATCGAAGCAGGAGGTCATCCGACGTGCCGTCATGGAACGATTAGGAGCGGTCCGGGCATGCCGGCCGTGTCGACGGCTCTGCACGGCGGATGACCGAGCGCTGGGGCGGCCTGGTGCAGCGCCTCGGTACCGAGTGAACCATGTCGAGTATCTGATCCTCGAGGACATCCTGCAGTTCGTTCGGGATCTCGGCCTCGGACCCGTCCGAGATGTCGGGTTGTTGGAATCGGCCGTCGCACGACCTCGTCGGAGTGCGTTCGGTGGGGATGCCTACTCGTCCGTCACCCTGCCGGCAGCTGCCCCCTCCACTCGATGACGAACGACCATGCCCTGGACGACGGGGACGAGCGCCTCGCCTGGCCGGCGACGACGGTGTTGCTCGATCTCGACGGTCGCGCACCCGAACTGCCTGACGACGGGGCCGTCGACGTCGGCTGGGAAGTCGCTTCCATGCCTCTCGATATCGAGGCGATCGCGCTCAAGCTCCGGGTCCCCGAGCGACGAATGGGCCGGCGGGCCTCGGCTCCGACCGCTGGGGAGCCTCGACCGCGTCGCCGGCTAGGTGTGTCGAGGAGCATTGTTGTGCGGTCGCTGATCGTCCGTCGCAACTGCAAGGGGACATCCATTCCCGTGCAGTCGCCCGGGTCAGGACCGGGGCGGGTCGATCCTCATCCCGGAGTTGATCCGGTCGATGCCCCCGGACACCATCCTGCGCGCCGGCAGGGGTCACCTGCCGGCGCACGTCGATGGGGTTCAGGCCGGGGCCGTCGCCATGGCGTCCATCTCGGCCATGTCCTCCCGCTTGGCCGTGATCAGCAGGCCCGCCGACAGGGCCGCTATGGCCAGGAACACCGCACCGATGGCGAAGCCGACGATGTAGCCGTGGATCTGCGCCGCCTCCCGCACCGCCGGGGTCCCGACCCGGGTGGCCAGGTAGGCCGCCGTGGTCGAGGCGAAGACGGTGTTGAGGAGGGCGGTCCCGAGGGAGCCACCGATCTGCTGGGTGGTGTTGAGGGTGGCGCTGGCCACCCCGGCGTCGTGGGAGGGCACCCCGAACAGGGCGGTGCTGCTCATGGGGACGAAGGCCAGTCCCATGCCCATGCTGATGAGGATCTCCGCCGGCAGCACGTGGGCGCTGAAGCTGGTGTGGGCGCCGATCTGGGTAAGCCACAGCATGCCCAGCGCTGCGGCGGTGAACCCGCCCACCATCACCGGCTTGGGGCCGGTGCGGGGGATGATCTTCGACGAGGCCCCGGCGGCCAGGATGATGCCCGCCGAGAAGGGGAGGAAGGCGAACCCGGTCTTCAGCGCCGAGTACCCCAGGTTCTCCTGGAAGTAGTAGGTCAGGAAGAGGAACATCCCCATCAGCCCCGAGCCCACCATCAGCGAGCTCAGGAACGAGCCGCCACGGGTGCGGTCGAGGACGACCCGCATCGGCAGGAGCGGGTTCGTGGTCCGCAGCTCGATCAGCACGAACGCCGTGAGCAGCACCACGGCCGCCCCCAGGTACGACAGGGTGCTGACGGCGGTCCAGCTGTTCTGGGCAGCCTGGGTGAAGCCGTAGACGAGGGAGACCAGGCCGGCGGTGACGGTGACCGCCCCCGGGACGTCGTAGCTGGTGTTGCCGTGGGCCCGGCTCTCCCGGACGATCGGCACCGCCACCAGTGCGGTCACGATTGCGATCGGGACGTTGACGTAGAGGCACCAGCGCCACGAGGCGTACTGGGTCAGCACACCACCCATGATCAGGCCGATGGCCGCCCCGCCGCCGGCGATCGCTCCGTAGACGCCGAACGCGGTGGCCCGCTCCTTCACCTCGGTGAAGGTCACGGTGATGAGGGACAGGGCGGCCGGGGCCAGCATGGCGGCCATGGCCCCCTGGAGGGCCCGCGCCCCGAACAGCATGGGGGCGTTGACGGCCGCCCCGCCCAGTGCCGAGGCACTGGCGAACCCGAGCAGACCGATGATGAACATGCGCTTGCGGCCGACGTAGTCGGCGATGCGTCCACCGAGCAGCAGCAGGCCGCCGAAGGCGAGGGTGTAGGCGGTCACCATCCACTGGCGGTTGTCCGTGGAGATGTGCAGCGACTTCTGGGCCGACGGGAGGGCGATGGTGACGATGGAGGCATCGAGCACCACCATCAGCTGGGCCACGGCGATGACGGCCAGGGCGGCCCAGCGCTTGGGATCCGCCTCCCGTGGGTTGAGGTGTGTCGGTGTTCCGATCGGGCCGGTCACGGTGGTCATGGGTGCTCCTTGGGTGGAGGTCGGGGACGAACATGGGAATGCAAATGCCCGGGGGACGGGCGGAACAGCGTGGAGACGGCGTGTGACGGATGGCACGGCCCGGGGGCCGTTCACCCGTCGGTGGCGCGGGTGTCGGTGGTCAGCAGCGGAGGAGCGGGAGGACGACGTCGTCCACCACATGGAGGACGAAGGCCTCGTCGACCTCGCCACCGCCCATGGCCACCTGATTGAAGAAGAGCGCCGAGCTGACCTCGTTGGCCACCGGCGCGGCACGCATCGAGACCGGCTCGCCGCGCCGGACGGCGCGCGCCACGATCTCGTCGTACAGGCCCTGCTTGGCCTCGAGGAGCTGCCGGCGCATGAGATCGGCCAACTCCTGGTCGTGGTGCATGGCCGAGACCACTCCGATGAGCAGGGCGGAGTCCTCCTCGCTGAAGGATTCGCGACTGCGGTTGAGGGACTCCAGCAGGTCGCCGCGGAGGGACCCGGTGTCGGGCGGCGCCGCGAAGTCGTCGCACTTGCGGCAGCGGATGGCCTCGGCCACGATCTCCGCCTTGCCCGACCAGTGCCGGTAGATGGTGGCCTTGCCGGCACGGGCCCGCTCGGCCAACGCGTCCATGCTCATGCGGTCGTAGCCCACCTCCATCAGGAGGGCGAGGGCGGCGTCGAGGATCGCCTGGCGCCGGGCGGCGGCGCGGGTCCCCGTGGGTCGGCCCTCCCGCTCGGTGATGTTCGTCTCGGTGATGGCCATGCCAGGATGCCTCTCGAAGAAGAACGGAACCGTTCCGTGCCGTTAACAGTAGTTGATCCCGCAACAGAACGCAACCGTTCCGTTTCGATTTCTACAATAGGCCAGCTCAGTACCGGTGGGAGCCGGCGTCCGTCGCCTCTTCCGCCGGGAGGAGGTGGCCCTCGACCACGGTCCGATCGCCATCGACGTCATCCGGTCGGTCGTCGAGGAGCCGCGGACCGGTGCGGCACCCGGTGGGGGCCGCGGTCAGTCGGCGTCGACCGCTTCCCCCCGCTGGAGGGCCACACCGTCGAACTCGGGCTCCTCCCGCCAGCGCTCCAGGTACCCGATGTAGTCGAGGAGGCTGCCGAAGTACGTGAGGCTCCGGACCGCACGCGAGTCGATCGCCTGCTGCTCGTTGTTGTAGAAGCTGGGTGTGCACGTGGCGAAGTAGCGGGCACCGGGAGCACCGACGTCGAGGAGCACCGAGAGCCACTCATCCTCGGCGGCCTCCTCCGGTTCGATGGTGACGATCCCCCGCTCGATGCAGGCCTCCAGGATGAACGCCACGTGCTTGGCCGACTCGGACAGCAGGTGCGAGAAGTTCGTGCCGAATCCCCCCTGGACGAGGCCGATCAGGAGCATGTTGGGGAATCCGCTGGCCAGCACGCCGTGCAGGGTGTGGGCCCCCTCGGCCCACCGCTGTGAGAGCCGGACGCCGTCCCGGCCGACGGGATCGAACCCCAGGCGGTGGTGCAGTTCCGTCCTGACCTCGAATCCCGACGCATAGATGAGCAGGTCGACCGGGTACTCGACACCGTCGACGACGGGCCCGCGGGCGGTAATGGCGTCGACGCCGCGTCCGTCGGTGTCCACCAGGTGCACGTTGGGGCGGTTGAACGCCGGCAGGTAGTCGTCGTGGAAGCAGACCCGCTTGCAGTGCTTGCCCCAGTAGGGCTTCAGCTTCTCGGCCGTCTCGGGATCCTCGACGATCTCGTCGATTCGGCGCCGGATCGTCTCCATGGCCTCGAAGTCGATCCGCTCCAACTCCTCGGCCTCCTCCGGGCTGGTGGACGTCTGGGTGTCGACCCACAGCATCTCGGTCCAGCCGTCGTGGACGAGGTCGACCTCGGGCTGGGCGCCGGTCACCGCCTGGGTGAAGTTGACGATCCGCTCGTGCTGCCAGCCGGGCTCGAGGCCCTGGAACCACTCAGCGTCCGTGGGCTGTTGGTTGCGGACGCCAACCGCCCCCGGCGTGCGCTGGAAGACGAAGAGCTCCTTGGCCAGCCGGGCGACCTGCGGCACCACCTGCACGGCGGTGGCACCGGTGCCGATGATGCCCACCCGCAGGTCGGCCAGTCGGTCCATGGGCTCGGTGGGGCCGCCGCCGGTGACGCCGTAGTCCCACCGGCTGGTGTGGAAGGCCGTGCCCGCGAAGTCCTCGATGCCGGGGATCCCCGGCAGCTTGGCCTTGTGCAGGATCCCCCCGGCCAGGACGATGAACCGGCTCGAGAGCCGGTCGCCTCGGCTGGTGGTGACCTGCCACCGCTTCGCCTCCTCGTCCCAGTCGGCCCCGGTCACGTCGGTCTGGAAGAGCGCACGCGGGTAGAGGTCGAACGTCCGGGCCAGCAGCTTGGAGTACTCGAAGATCTCCGTGGCGCTGGCGTAGTGCTCGGTCGGCATGAAGCCCGTCTCCTCCAGGAGGGGCAGGTACACGTAGGACTCGACGTCGCACATGCAGCCCGGGTACCGGTTCCAGTACCAGGTGCCGCCGAAGTCACCCGCCTTCTCGATGATCCGGACATCGGTGATCCCGTGCTTGCCGAGGTCGATGGCCGTGAGCATCCCGGCGAAGCCACCACCCACGATCACCACGGTCGTCTCCTCGACCACCGGGTCCCGGGTGTACCCGGGCTCGACGAACGGGTCACGGTCCAGCTCCTCACCGAGCTCACGCCACTGGGCCATCCCGTCCGGCCGCAGCCGCTTCTCCTGCTCCCGGTGGTACCGCTCACGCAGGGCGTCGGTCGGCGAGGGCTCCCCGTTGCTGCTCCGCTCCATTGCCATCTGCCTTCCGCGTCGGACCACGTCTGTCGAGGCGGTCAGTCTTGCCGCTGCCCATCCCGGCATGCACATCGGGGGCGGACGGGACGCCGGTGGACTCCAACCACCGGGCAACCGGACATGGGCGGGACCGCGACACCGGACCCTGCGGGGCTCGAGGTGGTGCGACCCCGACGTCCCGATCCTTCGCCGACCGGGACTACACCTCGTCCCGGTAGCGCGCCACCAGTTGCCGGGAGATCCCGAGCCGCTCGGCGAGCTTGGTGGTGGTCATCCCCTCGCCCAGGGCCAGGCGGATCATGGCCGCTCGACCGACCCGCCTCGACGCATTGGTCCGCTCCAGGGCCTCGGTCAGTTGGGGGATCACGCCTTCGGTCCCCCCGCGGGAGAGGATCATCGTCATCGTGTAGCCCTCGTCCATCAGGGCGAGTGACACCCGTAGCTCGTCCTCCATCTGCCGGCAGGCGTGGATGAGCCGTTCGAGCTGCTCGATCTCCCGGCCGGCACCGTCGATCACTGCCCGGCGCAAATCATCGGTCACCTCGGTGTCCTCCTGGCTCGTCCTCGGTCGGTTGCTGCCACCCACTGTCGAGGATCATCCGGCGGCGACCGGGGGACCAGGGCCGTTGGGCCGTTACCGTTGCCGACGTGCACCTCCGGCCCAAATGGTCCCACCGGCTCACGCGGGTGGCGCCTGGAGTGACGCCACCACCCCGCCGTCGACCAACACGTCGGTTCCCGTGATGTAGCCCGCATCGCGGCCGACCAGGAAGTCCACTACGCCGGCGATGTCCTCGGGCGTGCCGATCCGGCCGGTGGCGCCGCCTGCGATCATCGCCTGCATCACCTGTCCGCTCGGACCCTCGAGCTCCGACGCCCCCATCGGGGTGGCGATGACCCCGGGGGAGATGGAGTTGACCCGGGCACCGCGGCGGCCCCAGGCGAGCGAGGCGGCGGCCACGCGGACCTGGTTGGCCCGCTTGGCCACGACATAGGCCGTCTCGGGGTCGGCGACGGCACCGGGCGCCAGCTCGGCGAGGTCCAGGAGCTGCCGGGTCGGTGTGGTGGCCAACCGGCGTTCGAACCCCGGATCCAGGGTTGCCATCGTGCCCGCCATCGACGAGATGAACACGCCCGCGCCCCCGGAACTGATCACGGCGCCGAATGCGTCCAGCATGAGTGCGGTCCCCAGCAGGTCCACCCGCATGATCGCGTCGACCGGAGCCTGGACGGGCGAGAGCCCGGCGGTGTGGACGACGGCCGTCACCGGGCCCCGTGCGGCGGCCTCGGCGGCCAGCGAGTCCACGGACTCCTGCCGGGAGACGTCGACGATGTGGCTCACCACGTCGTATCCGACGGCTGTCAGCGACCGCACCTCGACCTCGAGCAATCCGTCGTCGACGTCTGCGAGCACGACGGTCGATCCGGTACCGATCCGCCGGGCGATCGCCGAACCCATGCCGCCCGCCCCGGTCACCACGATCACCCCTCGGGACTCACCCATCGCCCAACCCTACGAGGAAGGGGGTGGGCGCCGCCGGAGACCGGGTACCCGGGCAGGGACGGCACACCGCTCCGGTCGCCACGCGGTCATGGTCCGGGCCCGTCCGGCGTCCGGGTGCGTGGACCGGCGGGATAGACGGCCAGCGTCCGCGCCCTCTTCCTGGCCAGCGCCAGTGTCCGCACCGTCTGGGGCGCGTACTCCTCGAGGAGTGTGGCCAGCGCGATGAACACCTGGGCCGTCGTGAGGGCGTCCCCCAGCGCATGGTGTGGCCTGTGGACCGGAAGTCCGAGGCTGCGGGCGAGGTCGCTGAGCGACGAGCCGACGAAGGGCACACCCCGTTCGAGGGCCAGCAGCTGACCCAGGTCGCGGGTGTCGAGGATGGGCTGACGGAGTCGCTGACCCTGCCGGCGGAGGACCGGGGCGAGGAACGACCGCTCGATCCACGCAGCGTGCGCCACCGGCACCCGTCCCGCCATCAGTTCGATGAGCGGCCTGATGGCCTCGTCGAGCGGTGGGGCGTCGGCCAGGTCGACCGTGCGGATCCCGTGCACCAGTACCGACTCTTCCGGCAGGGGGCGGGTGTTCCGGCACAGGCCGTACACGGCGTTGCCGGCGACCACCCGTCCGGCGTCGATGGGCACAGCGGCGAACGAGATGATTTCGTCGTGCCGGGAGTCCAGCCCGCTCAGTTCCAGATCCACCACGCAGAGGTGGGCGAGTCGCCACGGGGTCCGGCCCGCGCTGAACCCGCGGTGGCTGGAGCCCGGTGCTCCGTCCGGGACACTGTCGCGGGCACGGAACGGGAACGTCATTTGAGCGGGAGGGCGAGCTCGCTGGCGATGTGGCGTTGCACCGACGCCACGGCGCGGAAGGCCTCCTTCAGGTAGTTGCGGGTCAGGGGGTTCAGCTCGTCGGGATCGAGGAAGTCGTCGGGATCGGTCCCCGCCAGGAGCTGGGCAACCTGGTGGTCGAGCCGCAGTTCGCACACCAGCTCGAACGCCTCTGCCAACGTGAGCGCGTCGAAGTCCGTCAGCGTGCCGGCGTCCGCTGCCGCCGACAGGCGTGCGGTGGTCGAGGAGCTGGTGACCCCGGCGGCCAGGCCCGCCCATCGGGCGATGTCGACGATGGGCACGATGCCGCCGCTCTTCAGATCGAGGCGCCTTCGGTGCTCGCCGGAGGACTCCACGACGAAGCCGCGCAGGAAGCCGGTTGGTGGCCGGTGGTCGAGGGCGAACTCGGCCAGCAGGCGAAGCAGCCTCGGTCGGGCCTGGGCGAGGCGGAACGTCTCGGCGATGAGCGGCTCGGTCTCGTTCCCCCACACCACGCGACTGTCGACGAGCACGGACACCAGGACCAGCGCCTTGGCCTGGGTGGGGTCGTCGAGGAAGGATCGGGCCGCCCGGCGCCACGACGAGAGCGACCGCACGAACAGCGGATCGGATGCACTCACCCGGTGCTCGTCCGGTCGGAAGCCGCACCGCACGAGGAGCCCGGTCGCCTCGGTGGCCACCGAGGCGAGGTACCGCCGGATCGCCGCCTCGTCGGCCCGCTCCCCGTCGAACCAGACGATGGCACTGTCGAGATCGGAGCTCGGCACCGCCTCCCGCCGGGCCTGGCTGCCCAGTGTCAGCCAGGTGAACCGTGTCGGGGGCGCACCCGCCTCCGCTACGGTGAGGTCGAGCACGCGCCGGGTCAGGGCGTCGGCGACCACCGAGAAGAGCGACATGACCTCCGCCGCCGGCACGCCGCCCTGGCGCATTGCGGTCACCGTGGGGCGCAGGCGCGACGACGCCTCGATCAGCTCATCCGCCGTGTCCGCCCGGGCGATGGCCCGGCGGAGGTAGAACGACGAGCTCCGCTCCACGGCCAGGAGATCGTGGTCCTCGACGATCCCCACCACCCGACCGGTGGCGGACACGACGGGGAAGTGCCGGATGCCGCGGTCGAGCATGTCCACCAGGACCTCGTTGCCCGAGCGGTCACTCGGCACCGTGAACGCCGGGGCGGTCATGACCGCCGAGACGGGCGAGTCGATCGGGAGCCCGTCGCCGACCACCCTCGACCGCAGGTCGCTGTCGGTCACGATGCCGACCGAGTCCCCGAGATCCACGACGAGCGCGGTCGCCCCGGCATCGGTGAGCAGCCTGGCCGCCTCGGTGACGGTCGTGTCGGGTGCACAGACCACCGGCGTCGACCGGATGGCGGCGCTCACCGGTTCGCGGAGTCGGTCACGCACGACCTCGGAACCCGGTTGCGAGCCCAGGTGGTGCCGGTCCTCGAGCATGAGGCGTGTCACGTAGCGCAGCCCCTGTGGCTGTGCGAGCACCTCGGATGCCGTGTCGGCCGGGATCCGATAGGTCAGCGTGTCCTCCACGGCACGGGTGCCGAAGCTGGTCGGCAGCCCGGACAGCATGGACGCATGGCCGAACATCTCACCCGGCCCCATCAGGTCGAGGACGCGGCCGTCGTCGACGACCTCCACCGCCCCGGCCCGGATCACCCGTAGGAACTCGACCGCATCGGCTCCCTTGGCGAAGATGGTCGCCCCGGCCGGATGGAACTCGACCTCCACGGCCTCCGCCAACCGTTCGACGGCTTCGGGATCGAAGGCGTCGAAGGGAGGGCACTGCCGGAGGAAGTCGACGATGTCGGGTACGGCGGTCACCGCAGCTCAGCAAACCACATCGCGGGATTCCTCCGGATCCGCCTCGGGGGGCACGGCGTCGACCTCCGGTGGATGGTCCGCTGCCCGCGCCGGCAACCCGATGAGAGTGACGACGGCGCCGCCGAGGGCGACGGCGCCGCCGATGGCCATCGCCACGCCGCTGCCGTTCATGAACGCCGCCCGTGCCGCACGGGCCAGTTCGGCCCCGGTGGCCCCACCGAGCCGTTCGGCCACGGCCAGTGCGCCGCCGAGCGAGCCGAGGATGACCTGGAGGATCCCGGAGGGGACGTTGCGGCCGGCCAGGGATGCCGTCAGGTGCTCCTGGTAGCGGGTCGACATGATGCTCCCGACGACGGCGACACCCAGCGCTCCGCCGACCTGCAGGGCCACCGTGTTGGTGGCGGACCCGACCCCGGAGTCGCCCTTCGGTACGGATCCGAGGACGGAGTTCGTCGCCGTCGGCAGGAGTAGCCCGGCACCCATGCCGATCAGCAGCATGCCGGGCACCATCTCCCCGTAGGTCGCCGTGGGGGTGGACAGCGTGGCGATCCAGCACAGACCACCCCCGATGGCGGACAGGGCTGCGGCGGCGGTGAGCTTGACCCCGGTGGCCTTGACCGCCATCGGCGACAGCGGCGCCACCACGCAGATCACGGCGGCGATCGGCAGTATGCGCAGTCCGGCCTGGAGGGGCGAGTACCCGAGGTCGAACTGGAGGAACTGGGTCTGGACGAACAGCGAACCGAGCAGGGCGAAGACGCCCAGGCTCTCGGCGGTCATGGCCACCGAGAACCGCCGCTCCTGGAAGAGCCGGAGGTTCAGCATCGGATGGCGGCTGCGGGCCTCCCAGGCCACGAAGGAGCCGAGGACCGCGACACTGGCGACCCCGACCCCGATGACGGTCGCCGACGTCCATCCCCGGGCCGGGGCCTCGATGATGGCCCACAGCAGGAGGCCCAGGCCGACGATGGAGAGCAGCGTGCCGACCGGGTCGGGTCGGTCGGCGGCGGGATTCTTCGAATCGGGCACGAGTACGACGGCGCCGATCAGGCCGGCCAGGGCGATCGGGACGTTGACCAGGAAGATGGAGCCCCACCAGAACCGCGACAGCAGCAGTCCGCCTGCGATCGGACCGATGGCGACGCCCAGGCCCATCGTCCCGGCCCACGCGCCGATGGCCCGTCCCCGCTCCACCGGGTCCCGGAACACGTTGTTGATGATGGCCAGCGACGACGGGATGGCGAGCGCTGCGCCGGCTCCCATCACCGCTCGCCATGCGATGAGCGGCTGGACCGACGGGGAGAGCGCGGCTCCGATCGACCCGCAGGCGAACACGGCGAGGCCGAGGAGGAAGAAGCGCTTGCGCCCGAACCGGTCGCCCAGGCTCCCCCCGACGAACAGCAGCCCGGCGAAGGCCATGGCATAGGAGTCGACGATCCACTCCAACTCGCTCGACGTGGCGTGCAGGTCACGTACCAGTGTGGGCAGCGCCACGTTGAGGATGGTGTTGTCCACGTTGACGATCAGGACCGAGGCGCACAGGACGACGAGGGCGCTCCAGCGATGGGCATGGTGGTCCGTCGGTCGTCGCGTCAGCAGGCTCACGGATCCATTCGAACCAAGCCGGCCACTGTTGACCAGAGTCGAAGGGCACCAGGTTGGCGGCACCCAGTCCGGCCGACCGCGGGTGGGCGGTGACGATCGCGGTGATGTCCGGCGGGGTACCTGGTCCCGGGGTGGCCCGCCGGGCTGTCGGCCGATGGGGTGTCGGCCGCCGGGCTGTCGGCCGATGGGGTGTCGTCCGATGGGATGACGGCGGATGGGATGACGGCGGATGGGATGACGGCGGATGGGATGACGGCGGATGGGGCGACGGATGGGGGCGACGGAGGCCCCCCCGGTTACGACCCCGTCCCGGTGAGGGTGACCGTCACGTAGCCCTGCCCGGTGTTGGCGTTGAACCTGTAGGTGCTGGACGCCGGGCCGACCGCTGTCGGCTCGAAGGTCACGGTCTGCTGGAGATAGGTGCCCGGGTTGATCGTGGTGCCCTCCGGCACGGGTACCGGCGCGGTGAACTCCCCGCTCGGAGCGATGGACCGGGTGACGACGAGGGCCACCGTCCCGCTGTTGCCCACCTGGAAGGTCACGTTCACGGAGTGGCCCACGGGCACCGTCCCCACGTCGATCGCCGGCGTGCTGACGGCGAGCCGGGCGATGCCGGTGACGGCCGTCCCGGACACGGGGAACGTCGCCGATCCCTTGTCGGTCGAGATCCGCAGGGTCGAGGGATACGTGCCGGCGACCGTCGGGTCGAAGGTGACGGAGACGGTCAGCGACTGCTGGGGGGCGAGGACGGTGCCCAGGGCGGGCAGCCCGCTCACGGTGTAGGGAGCACCCGGGAGGTCGAACTTGGTCAGGGTCTCCGGCTTGTCCCAGGAGTTGGAGAACGTCGCCGTCAGCGTCTTGCCTCCGGCCCCGGTGTTGACGGTCCCGTAGGCGAGCGGCAGGGCGGATTCCAGGAGACCTGGTGCCGTGCCGTATCCCGAGACGGAGACGGTCTGCACGCCTGCACTGGTCGGGATCGACAGGTTGGCGATGACCGGTCCCGGATGGCTGGGGGAGAAGGTGACGCTGATCGGCACACGGGCGCCGGCCGCGAACTTCGTCCCGACCCGGGGCTGGGTCACCGAGATCGTGGAGCCGACGAGGGGAGTGGTCTCGAGCGGCGGTGGCGTGGTCGGTCCGGCCGTCGCCAGGGTGGTCGATGTGACGGTGCCCGACGACGAGCCCGCGCCTGATGCCGCCACCGGTCCGTCGGCGCCCTGGACACCGCTGGCCGACACGGGACCCGTGATGGTCAGCCCGTTGGAGGTCGTGGCCGCCACCGGGACCGTTCGCGACGTGCCGACGGGCACCGAACCGACGTCCACCGACGCAACCTGGAGCGCGGCGTTCGGCTTCGGACCGAACGCCAGGAGGTGTCCGTTACGGGTCCCGACGAAGATCTGGCCGTTCCACGCCGTGGGCACGGCGAACTTCGAGGCCGTCCCGATGGGCGCCGACCACAGCAGGGGGAGCACGCCCCCGCTCGGGATGGCACCGTAGGCCATCAGCCTGGCGTGCGTACCGGAGGCGCTCGGGGACGAGACGGCCCAGACCACGGCGCTGCCCGGTGTGGTCCCGTTGCTCGTGACCAACGGCGAGCCCGAGGTGTATCCGAACGATGCCGCGCTCGTGCCGGCCGACGTCAACGCGGGCGCGCCCTGTCCGTTCGTCCCGTAGCTGAAGGCGCGCAGGGGGCCACCGGAACTCTCCGTGAAGTACAGCCAACCGCCCTCGCCGCCGTAGACGGCCGGGTGCCCCCACTCGCCCTCGAACGGGCCGACGGTCTGGAGCACGGCGTCCGAACTGCCGGGCCCCTGTTCGAAGCCGCCCATGTTGTCGGCGTCGATCAGGAAGATCCGCCCGTCCTTGCCCTGCTGCACCAGCAGGTTGGGGTCGGCCGTCGTCCCGAAGTAGGGAGCCGGCAGGGCCACCGGACCACCCGAACCGAGGTCCTCGTCGTTGGCGTCGAGGTTGGCGGCATCGCTCGGCGAGAAGAATTGTGTCGGGGTGATGGCACCCGAGCCCTGGACGGTCAGGCCGACCACCGATTCCGACAGCGTGGCGGAGGGGGCGTTCGAGGCCGCAGGTTGCGGGGAGACGCCGTTGCCCGTCGCCAAGACGATGGTGTTCGGCTCGTCGGAGACCAACCCGCCGCCGCTCTGCCAGATGCCCGACTGCGAGTTCTGGTCGGTTCCGACGCCGGACTCGTCACTCCACATGCTGGTCACGGAGTCGGAACTGGTGCTGACGCCGACGACGACGCCCCGGTAGGGGGTGATGTCGCAGTCCGAGGCGAAGGCGATGTACACGACACCGTTCAGGAGCAGGAGGCCCGGTCGCTGCTGCGAGTAGGCGTCGTTGAACGGCACCCCGGGCGTGTCGTACGGCGTGCCGGTGATCTCCACGGGGAAGCCGGGGGCCTCGGCTCCCGTCGAGGACGAGACCGCCTGGAGGTACCAGTGGGCGTTGGCCAGTCCGCCACGCCCCGTCTCCAGACGGGTGGTGAGGTAGACGATGCCCGTCGACGGATCGATCACCGGTGTGGACGTCGAGCCGATGTCCGGGGTGAGGTCCGAACAGCCGATGGTGGACGCCTTGAAGGGCTTGCCGAAGGAGCGCTTCCACTCGGTGGCGCCGGTGGTGGCGTTGATCCCGTAGGCGTAGGCGTTCTCGGTGGTGACGATCACGGTTCCGTTCTCCACCAGCGGCTGGGCATAGACCGAACCGCTCACGTTCGCCGAGAACAGCTTGCCGAAGCTCTTCGTTTGGACGACGGACGGGCCGAGGCCGGACTCGTTGGAATCCCAATTGTCCCGCAGGTTGTTGTACCCGGCGGTGGTGACGTTGGGCGATCCCGACGCCAGGGCCACCGCGATCGGGACGGTCACTCCGGCCACGACCACGGCGGCGGCAGCCGTCAGCACTACGAGCTTTCTTCCCCTCATCAGGCCCCCTGAAGCCATCTCGACCCGCCCATGTTCCCCAGCAGGCTACTCAGTTCCCCACCACGCTACTCACCGGGTGCACCGTTTCGTCAAGGGGGTCGGTCCGTGGAGCGTCATGGGCGGTCCGCCATCCGTCGCGCCGTTCCGGGTGTGGTCGGACATCGCCCACCGCTTTGCTCCGGCGCGCGACCGGTCCCGCCGGTGCCGGGCACGCTTCGTCGGTCGGGAGCGGGTCCACCACGGCGACGGCGACCGTCAGACGGTGATGTGGCGTGGTAGCTCGGTTCGGCTGGCGGCGTCGATCATCTCGTCGGCCTTCCGGAGCCGGGTGCCGAGTCCTTTGAGTAATCGGTAGCTGACGGTCGGGAAGGTCCGGAGCAGTTCCTTGAACTCCCCCCTCGACAGGACGAGCAGGTGCAGATCCGTGTCGGCCACGACGGTGGCGGTCCGGGGCCCTCCGTCGAGCAGCGCGAGCTCCCCGAAGAAGCTCGTCGGGGCGAGCTCGGCCAGGACCACACCGTTCCGGGTAGCGGTGGCCCGGCCCTCGACGATGATGAAGAACTCGGATCCGAGCTGTCCCTCCTGGGCCAGTACCTGTCCGGCCTCGGCGTCGTACTCCGTCGACAGGGAGGCGATCTCGGCGAGCTCCCGCTTGGTGCACTCAGCCAGCAGGTCGACGTTCCGGAGGAGTTCGATCTTGGCCGTGTTCGTGGTCCGCCTAGACATGCGTCACCGATCCGCTGCGATGGGTCGTGAGTTCATGCATGAGCCGCCTCCCACGTCGTTCACCGTGACCCTCGCCAGGTGGTGACCTGTTGTGAGTGTCCCCCCTGCACTCCGCGTACGTCAAGCGATTTCGGTCCGCGCCGCGGACCGGCACCGGCCCGCGGTGCCCAGGTGCTCTCCGGACCGGCGACGGGCCCCGGGTCGGAGAGCACCGGAGGTCCCGGGGCCGAGGCCCCGCCCGCTACGAGCCGGCGCCGACCGTGCGCACCGTGACGTCACCGAGGAAGGCGTGACCCGTGATCGTGACCAGGCGGTCATCGCCGGAGCCGGCGACGACATCGTTTCTCAGGTGATCGTTGTCGGCCCGTCCGGAGAGCTCGACCCGGGTGTCCGGTCCGACGAGGACATCGACGTCCCGGAGGATCGCGAAGGCCTGGATGCGCGTTCGGGACGGCATGCTCCTGGAGTTCGCCAGGTCGACGGTGACGTCGCCCAGGAGTGCGACCGCCCCCAATCGCTCGTCGACGCCCCAGGACCGGCAACGGTCCCCCTTGTGGAACCAGCCGCCCTCGAAGACCGGTTCCAGTCCGAGGAGCCACCGCCGTCGGGACCGGTGGGCGGCACGCGGTCCGTCCTGGTCGGCGGTCGGATCGGGCACGAGGGGAGCTTGCCCCACGACTCGGCCCGCCGACAGAGGCGAAGGACCCCGCTCCGGTGTGTCCCGGTGCACGGTCCCGATCGTCGGTCGAGGGGCGCCGTGCGGGACCGCCGGTGCGCCCGGTCGCTCCTGTGGGCCGGACCCGCCGTCGGGACCCGACCTCAGAATCCCGTCCCACACCTCGGGGACGGTCGGGTGGTGAGGAGGCTGTCCGCCGTGGCCAGCGCACCCGCCCGCAGCTCCTCGATCCGTCCACCTGCGGCCAGCAACGAGGCGGGGAATCCACCGAGGTACAGCGAGCCCAGGGCGGGCAGTCCGAGACGGAGATCTGCGTCCTCACCGGCGCGGGCCCGCCGACACGAGGCGCCGTCCGGTCCGGCGTCGAGCACCCACCGGCCCGGTGCACCGTCGGCAGCCCCTTCGGAGGCGCGAGGGGGCAGGACATCGATGACGAGGCGGCCCTCGGCCTGGTACCCGCGGGCCGCGAACGCCCCGGCCGTGTCCAGGACCCTCACGTACAGACGGTCCTCGACGTGGTCGGTGACCAGCTGGCGTGGATCGGCCAGCCGCCAGCGGATCGGCTCGTCCACCGGGGCCCGCGTGAACGTGACCCGACCGACGAGGTCGAGGTCGAGCACGAAGCGGTGGAGCGCCGCCTCGACCTCGGGGGTGTCGCCACGGAGCTCCTCGACCACGATCCCGACGCGTTCCGCCCGGAACACCTTCGTGTCACGGGTGGCCCGGTACAGGGCGTAGCCCCCGTCGCACACCGCGTGGAACCGGGCGGACAGGCCTCCTCGGTCGTGGGGACGGTCGACCAGGAACTGGGTCCAGTAGGCCGGACTCCGGCTGATCTCGCCCGCCCGTGTCCGGCGCTGCCGGTCGAACAGGTCGGGCAGCGCGGCGACGGCCCCGTCCCGGTCGACCAGCCAAACGTCGATGTCGGGGGCCGGCACCGCGAAGGCCGACGCCCGGCTGTCGATGGAGTACCCGGCCACGTTGGCGGCCAGTCCGTAGCCGAACCTTCCGTAGATGATCGACTCCGACGCCTCGAGCCCGGCGATGGGCTCGCCCCGCTCCCGGGCGTCGTCGTGCATGGCCCGGATCAGCTGGCGCAGGAAGCCCCTCCTGCGGTGGGTGGGATGCACGCCGACGGCACTGACACCGGCCATGGGGACTGTCGGACACGGCTGTCCCGGCCCGGCCGGCAGGGTGACGTCCAGGCTGTGGATGGCGGCGTTGCCGGCAAAGCGTCCTCCGGTGTCGACGACCCATGCCCGCTCGAAACTCGACGTGGCCGCCCACAGCTCGTGATCGGCGACCTGCTCGGGGTCGCCGGCGAACGGCTCGAGGAAGGGGACCATCACGGACTCCCGGAATGCCGGTCCCTCTTCGGCCCGGAGCCTTCGCACGACGGGATCCATGGTGCCAGTCTGCCCGCGGAGCCACGCGGCCGTCATCCGGGGATCCGTCCGCCCGTGGGCCCGACGAGGCGGCGGGACCTGTCCGGGCCGGGGCGGTCCGGCCGGGGAGCGCGGTCGGCGCGGGCCGTCGACGGTGTGCGCGCAACGGTCACCGGCCGAGCGTGGACCAGGGCCGATCCGATGCGGATCCGGCACCGGGTCGCCTACGGTGGGGAGTGTCGGACGGCGGAGGTCCTGCTTTGACCACAGAGAATCTGGCGATCCTGTTCACGGACATCGTGGGTTCGACCGAGCTGTCCCAGCGGCTGGCCCCCGAAGAGGCCGACGCCATCCGACGTGGGCACTTCGCCATCCTGCGCCGGACGGTCGACGAGTGCGGTGGGACCGAGGTCAAGAACCTGGGCGACGGCCTGATGGTGGTCTTCGGTTCGGCGTCGGCGGCCCTTGCCTGCGCAGTGGCGATCCAACAAGCCGTCGATCGGGACAACCGCCAGCGCGAGGACCCGGTGGGCCTGCGGATCGGACTCAGCGGTGGGGAGGTGAGCCGGGAGGACGACGACTACTTCGGCGATCCGGTGATCGAGGCGGCACGGCTGTGCGCCGCGTGCGAGAGCGGGAGGATCCTGGCCGCAGACATCGTCAGGCTCACCGCCGGCCGACGCAGCCGTCAACGGTACGATCCGCTGGGCGAACTGACCCTGAAGGGCCTGCCGGACCCGGTCGAGACGGTCGAGGTGCTCTGGCAGCCGCTCGGGGGTGCCGCCGCCGGCGGGGTGCCACTGCCGGTGCGGCTGATCCGCCGTCCCTCCGTCGGCGTGGTCGGCCGCGACGCCGAACTGGGGGCGTTGGCGGACGCAGTCAAGCGGGTCACGACCGGAGACGGGCGCGAGGTGGTGCTCATCTCGGGCGAGGCCGGCCAGGGCAAGACGACCCTGGTGGCCGAGGGGGCCCGCGCCGCCTTCGACAGCGGGGCCTGCGTGCTGTTCGGCCACTGCGAGGAGGATCTCACCACCCCCTACCAGCTCATGGCCGAGGCGCTCGACCACTTCGTCAGGAATGCCGCCGAGGACCACCTCCGCGCCCACATCGATGCGCACGGGTCCGAACTGGGGCGGCTGGTCCCGTCGCTCGCCGGCCGGATCCCCGATCTGCCTGCGTCGAGGGCCACCGACTCCGATTCCGAGCGGTACCTGTTGTTCGCCGCCGTGGTCGGGCTCCTCGCCTCGCTGTCGGCGTACCAGCCGGTCGTCCTCGTCTTGGACGACCTGCATGGGGCCGACCAGGGGAGCCTGCTCCTCCTCCGCCACCTGGCCGCCTCCGACCAGGCCATGCGGGTACTGGTTCACGGGACCTATCGCGACGACGAGTTGTCGCACGCGCATCCCCTCGTCGAGACGCTGGCCGTCCTCCATCGCCAGCACGGGATCTCCCGCATCGGCCTCCCCGGCCTGGACGACTCCGGGGTGGTGACCCTGATGGAGGCGACGGCCGGGTACGCCTTCGACGACGCCGCGCTGGGCCTGGCCCACGCCGTGTACCGCGAGACGGACGGCAACCCGTTCTTCGCTGGCGAGCTCCTGCGCCACCTGTCGGAGACCGGTGCCTTCTTCCAGGACGCCACGGGACGTTGGGTGGCCGAGGACGGCTTCGGGCGGATGACACTGCCCAACAGCGTGCGAGAGGTCATCGGTGCACGGGTCGGACGACTGGGAGGGGATGCCGGCCGGGTGCTGTCGGTGGCTGCGGTGATCGGGCGCGACTTCGATCTCGACATCCTGTCCCGTGCGACCGGAACCCCGGTCGGGGAGCTGCTGGACATCGTCGACGCCGCCCGTACGGCGTCCCTCGTGCGTGAGGTGGCGGACGCCACCGGGCGCTACCGCTTCTCCCACGCCCTCATCCAGCACACCCTCTACCAGGATCCGGGTCCCACCCGTCGGGCCCTGGCGCACCGGTACGTCGCCGAGGCGCTGGAGGAGATCCACGGGGGACGACCCGGGGGGCCGGGTGGGCGAGCTGGCGCGCCACTGGGTCCGAGCCTCCCAACCCATCGAACTGGCCAAGGCCATCGGCTACTCGCGGCAGGCGGGTGACGCTGCGCTCCGTGCCCTCGCCCCGGCCGACGCGCTGGGCCACTACACCCAGGCCCTGGACCTGCTCGGCCAGCTCGACACCCCCGACCCGGTACTGGGGATCGACCTGGCCATCGGGCTCGGTACCGCGCAGCGCCAGGCCGGGGTCCCCGAGTACCGCGACACCCTCCTCGAGGCCGGAGCCAAGGCTGAGGACGCCGGCGACACCCGACGACTGGTGGCTGCCGCCCTGGCCAACCACCGGGGCTGGGTCAGTGCCGTCGGGGTCCTGGACGCCGACAAGGTGGAGATGCTCGAGACGGCCCTCGACCGGCTCGCCGCCGACAGCCCCGGGCGGGCGCTCGTGCTGGCCCCCTGTGCTCGGAGCTGACCTTCGGGAGCTCGGTGGAGCGCCGCCGGGCGCTGGCCGACGAGGCGCTCGCCATCGCCGAGCGCTCGGGTGACGATGCCGTCATCGTGTGGGTCCTCAACCACACCGCCAATCCGTCCCAGGACCCCACCCGGCTCGAGCGGGCGCTGGAGCTGTCGGCCGATGCCCTCGAACGGGCCAAGCGGATCGGCGATCCGGTGCTGCTCATGTTCGCCGGGTGGGTGCGTGCCGAGACCGCCTCCCGTGGGCTGGACATCGACGAGATGGATCGCTGCTGCCGGATCGTGGAGGCGGTGGCGGAGCAGCTCGACCAGCCGATGCTGACGTGGAGGTACACCTACCTGAGGGCCATGCGGGCGCAGATCGCGGGCGACATCGACGAGGCCGAGGCCCTGGCGACGGAGGCGTTCGGGATCGGAACCGAAAGCGGCCAACCCGACGTCACCTCCATATTCGGCGCCCAGACCGTCATGGTCCATGCCGAGCGGGGCACGCTCGGCGATCTCGTGCCGCTGCTCGAGCAGATGGCCGCCGACGCCCCGGACATCGCCGGGGCGATCACCTCCGCCCTGGCCGTGGCCCACGCCGAGGCCGACCGCGACGAGGACGCGCTGGCGACTGCTCGACGAATTCGCCGCCACCGGCTTCGCCCTCCCCGTGGACCAGCTGTGGCTCACCGGGATGACCTCCTACGCGGAGTCGGCCGTCGCCGTGGGCGACCCCGTCTACGCCGAGCCGTTGTTCGACCGCCTCGCCCCGTGGGCCGACCAGCTGGCGACGGACGGCGTCGCCACCGCCCAGGGGCCGGTAAGGCACCTTCTCGGTGGGCTGGCGACGGTGCTCGGCCGATACGATGTGGCGGAGGCCCACTTCGCCCGGGCCGAGGAGTTCAACCATCGGGTGGGAGCGAAGTACTTCGCCGCCCGGACGAACCTCTGGCGGGGGAGGATGCTGGTGGAGCGGGCGGCCGCGGGTGATGCCGAGCGGGCACGCACGATGCTCACCGAGGCCCATGCCTCCGCCTCGGCCCACGGGTACGGGACCGTGGAGCGCCGGGCCGCGGCGCTGCTCCGACGCCTGGACGGGCGACGGCAGGAGCCGCCTGGCGCCAGCCACGGGTGACGACCGGGTGACCGGGTCGTCCCGAGCACGGTGGCCGACGCCCGGGCCCACCCGGTGGGACCATGGTCCACCGGACGATCACATCGACGTCCACCACCACGGGAGCGCACGTCGGCTCCCCTGCCCGAAACGGAGACCCATGCCGCCGCCCCCCAACGCAGTCCGACTGATCGGCCACCAGCGGCGGTTCGCCGAGGCGATCGCCCAGATCGACACCGAGCTGGAGTTCGCCTCGGGCGCCGCCGTCGCCTCCCGTCGGGACGAGGTGGTGGCGGCCGCCCGCGCCGCCTACGGCCCCAGCGAGGACTTCCGTGGCGTGCGTGACGCCTGGGATGCCGTCTTCCCGGATGGCGTCTACAGCGCCGCCGGCCTTGCCGAGGCGAAGCGACTGTCCTGAGGGGTGCCGCACACGGTCTCGGCCCGGCTCTCCGGTCGGGGCCGAACTACGCTTCGTAGGTGCCAGCGATCAGCAGACGGACCATGGGATGGCTCCGGACCTCGGTCGGGGTGGCCCTGATCGTCGCCCCGGGGGTGCCGATGAGGATCGCCGGGAATGGTGAGCCGTCCGGGTCGTCGCTCCTGCTCATGCGGACGATCGGCGTCCGGGACCTCGTACTGGGACTCGGGACCGTGGCGGCCACCACGACCGAGGGCGACGACGAGGCGACCCGGTGGATGCTGGCGACGCTGGCCAGCGACACCCTCGACACCGTCGTCAGCCTGTGGGCGATCCCGTTCATCGGCAAGCGTGACGCCGTCGCCGCCGCCGGCCTGGCCTTCACGTTCGTCTGCGGCGACCTGCTGGCGCTCCGACGGCGCCACGAGGCCCTGGCCGACTGACGCACGCCGACTGACGCTGGTCGACCCACACGGGTTCTCCGATGCCCGGCCGGGCTGGGCCCGGGGCTACCGGGGTCCGGGCCCCTCCGGACCCCGGTCGTCGGGCAACGTGCCGTCGGGAAGCGTGCCGTCGGGTCGTGCGTCGTGCACACCCGCCGTGGTGTCGATGGCCGTGGTGTCGATCACCTGACCCGACGGCACCTGGCCGAACTGCCAGACGAACGCCCGACTCTGGCTCGCCCGGCGTTCCCGGCGCTTCGGGCTCAGTGCGAGCAGCACCCGGTCGACCGCAAGGGCGACGAGGCCGATGACCAGCAGTGCGGCGACCACGGCGAGGGCGATGAACCCGACCAGTGCGACCAGCACCACGATGCCCACCAGCACAACCAGGCCGACGATCATGCTGAGGCAACCGATGCCGGCCGGGGTCGTCCCTCGTTCGCCATGGGTCCGATCATCCCACCGGAGCGGGCGTCAGGTGGAGCGGGTCAGCGGAGGAGCCGGGACAGGCGCCGGTCCGCCAGCGTGCGACCCTTGGTCTGGCAGTGACTGCAGTAGACGATCTCGTGCGACTCGTAGGAGACCCGGCGCAGGGGGCCGCCACAACGGGGGCACGGCTGTCCCACCCGGTTGTGCACGGCGAAGCGCAGACCCAGCTTGGCCTCCGACAGCCCACCGGTCCGCTCACGCTCCTGGGCCAGGGCGCGGTCCAGGACCGTGCGCACGGCGTCGACCAGCTGGGCCCGCTGCTCGTGGGAGAGGGACCGCAGCGAGGCGAACGGGGAGAGCCCGGCCAGGTTCAACGCGTCGTCGGCGTAGCCGCGTCCGACCCCGGCCAGGGTGCGTTGGTCGCGCAGCACCGTGTGGAGCCGGCGGGTGGAGTCGTCGGTCAGGAGGAAGTCGGCGAACGAGGGATCGTCGGGCTCGGGCCCGAGCGTCGCCAGCGGCCCGTCGTCCCCGTCGCCCAGCACCCACCACCCGGCCTTGCGCTGGCTCCCGTGCTCGCGGACCAGGATCGCCGAGCCGTTGTCGAAGCCCAGCCGGACCACACTGCCGCGGGGGCGGGTGTGTTTGGCGGGGGCCTCGAGATCCAGCCTCCCGGCCTGGGACAGATGGACCAGGATCCGCCGGCCGCCGTCGAAGGAGAGGACCAGGTACTTGCCGCGCCGGCCGACACCGGTGACCCGGCTGCCCACCAGTTCGTCGGGGGCGGGCTGGACGGTCTTGAGCCCGGTGAACCCGACGGGCTCGACCCGCTGGAGGGCGGCGTCGGCCAGGGCGGCCTCGAGGCGTTCGGCGAGCGCCTGCATCTCGGGGAGCTCAGGCACGGCCTCCCCCGCTCCGGAGGTTGTCCGCGTTGTCGGATCGGCGATCCATCGGCCGTGCCCTCCTGTCGTCCGGACCCCGCTATCGGGTGGCGCAGCAGGCCGGTCAACCCCGGCCGGCACACCGGTCCCGGCCCGTGGCGCCGTCGCTAGCCGGCGAGGCCCACGATCGGCGCCGCCAGCGGCTGGCCGCCCTTGGACCCGCTGAACTGGGCATCGCCGAACGTGAAGATGCCACCGTCGGACGCGGCCATCCGGTAGCCGTCCCCGTCGGCCGTCGACGACACGGCGACGATCGGCTTGTCGAGTCGCTGCCCGCCGAGCGACCCCAGGAACGGCGCATCGCCGAAGGCGAACACCCCGCCGTCCGAGGCCACCTCCCAGTACCCCTGCCCGTCGGGCTTCGGGGTCATCCCCACGATCGGCGCGTTCAGCGGGCCGGACCCGGTGGAACCCAGGAACGGAGCGTCGAACGAGAAGATCCCCCCGTCCGCGGCCACCAGCCAGTAGCCCCCGGTCGCCGGATCGGCGGTGATCCCCACCACCGGCCGGTTGAGCGGGACGCCACCCATCGAGCCGTAGAAGGTTGCGTCGCCGAAGGCGAACACGCCGCCGTCCCGGGCCACCTCCCAGTAGCCGCCCCCATCGGCGGTGGACGCGATCCCGACGATCGGCTGGGCGAGGTGGACGCCACCCATCGAGCCGTAGAAGGTTGCGTCGCCGAAGGCGAACACGCCGCCGTCCCGGGCCACCTCCCAGTAGCCGCCCCCATCGGCGGTGGACGCGATCCCGACGATCGGCGCCCCCAGCGGCAGCCCCGCCGCCGAGGCCAGGGACGGCGCCGGTCCGAAGGGGAAGACGGCGCCGTTGGCGCCCACCAGCCAGTAGCCCTGGTCGGCGACGGTCAGGGCCTGGGTGGCGGACACCGAACTCTGGTAGTTCCCGTCACCCCGGTAAACGGCGGTCAGCCCGTAGTTCCCGGTGGGCAGCTGGGTCGACCCGAGGGCAGGGCAGCTCCCGGTGGCCGTGTCCGGGCCGGACGGCTGGAGATCGCCGACCGTGCACACGGTGGACCCGTCGTGCTGCACGAGGACCGTGCCCGTGGGAGATCCGCTCGTCCCCGACCTCACCGTGACCGACACGCCGACGTGGTCTTCGCGGCCGAAGGTCACCGTCGACGGCGTGACGGTCAGGCTGGTCGTGGTCGTGGCCGGGAACACGAGGAGGGACACGGATGTCGACGCCGGGGTGAAGTTCACGTCGCCCGGGTAGGAGACGTCGACCGTGTAGGGCGTCGTGGACGCCGGGAGCGCGGTGGCCGAGTCGAGGTAGCACGGGTTCCCGCCACCGTTCCCCGCCGGGCACGCGCCCGGGGCGACCAGGTTCGTCCCGGCGGACGTGATCGTGAAGGAGCCCGTCGGGTTCCCGCCGTTCCCCCCGCTGGCCCCGACGATGAGGAAGTTGCCGTTCTCGGCGCCGTAGAAGGCGTACCCGGGGACGGCGAAGACGTTCATCTGGGTGTCGACCTGGTCCACGGTGAGCGCCTGTGGCGTGGACGTCGAGCCGAGGAAGTTGCCGTCGCCGGTGTAGACGGCGGTGAGCTGGTACGTGCCCGCGTCCAGGGTGTTGGAGTTCAGGTAGCAGTTCCCGGTCGACTGCCCGTTCCCGGGCCCACCGATGCCGGTCGAGCACAGGTAGGTGTTCGGGCCCGGTACGCCGGTGTAGATGCTGACGTTGCCGGACGGGCTCTGGTCGGTGACGCCCGGGGCCGCGGCCACGGTCACGACGAAGGGATTCTGCCCCTCGTTGCCGTACGGGAGCGACGCACCGGCGAGGGGGTAGGAGATGGTGGTCGACGTCGGTCCCTGGGCGACCACCTGGGTCAGTGACCCGCTGTTGGGTGCGTAGTTGGGGTCGTTGTTGAAGTATGCCTCGATCGGGTGGGTCCCGACGGACATCTGGTTGCCCGGCTCGTCACAGGTGGCGATGAACGACCCGGCCGGCAGCGTGGGCGAGGGGCTGAGCGGCTGCGCATTGCAGCCGATGATGTCCCCTCCGTTGTCCTGGAACTCGACGGAGGCGATCAGGGAGACGTCCAGCCCGTCGGACGTGACCACGGTGGCCGTGTAGGTCACGCCCTCGCCGTACGCCGAGGGATTGGCCGACGACGCGACGGTGACCGTGACGGATCCACCCCCCGGCTGGGCCGTCGCCGCCGGGCTCCACCCCACCAGCGCCACCAGGGTGGCCCCCACCACCGCTCCCACACGCAGCACCGACATGTGTTTCATCGACCGACCCGGCAATGCGCACCACCTCGCCTGACCCAGAGTCACTCGTGGACGATGGAGGCGAATCTACCCGCGGGCGGCGCGCATCCACGGGATGGTCGCCGGGCGCGAACCGTGTGCCCGTGGGCGGGTCACGACGACGGCGGAGTGCGGAGTTCAGGGCTCCGGTCGGGCCAGGGCCCGGTCGACGAGATCGTGCACGAGGGCCACACCCTGCTCGTGGCGCGGGCTGAGCACCGATGTCCGGCTCGAGCCCGAGCCCAGGTTCCGCTGCACCGACTCGCAGATGACGCGGTCCTCGTCGAGTATCCGGACCGAGTTGTCCACCGTCGCCCGGACCTCGTCCTCGGGGACGTCCGCCTCGGCGAAGAAGGTGTACTCGACACGGGTGCCGGTCGGGCCCGTCGGCCAGTAGGCCTCGAGCGACATGCCCCGGTGGTAGAGGTTCAGGGCGAACCCCGGGAACCGCCACAGCCACTTGCCGGTGGTGACCGACCCGTCACGGGCCGGCGCGGAGTGGAAGGCCACGGGCCCGTCCAGCTCCACCTGATAGCGCGACGAGTCGACCTGGCGGTGGAGGCCGGGATGCACGAGGGGGATGTGGTGGCCCTCCTGGTAGTTCTCGGCGTAGACCTTCCAGTTGGCGGCGAGGTCGTGACTGCTCCGATGGACGACCCGGAGCCCTTTCCATGACCCACGGTGCGCACCGGGTGACGACGGCGCCGAGCCAGTCGGTCAGTGGCGGCGCCCGACCGTCCAGATTGACGAAGAGCAGCCCGCGCCACCCGGCCACGGACAGATCGACGAGCGAGAACTCCTCCGCCGCCAGTCCGGTCCCGAAGTCGCGGGCCGAGAGCAGCTCGCCCCGGAGGTTGTACGACCAGCCGTGGTAGCGGCAGACGAGCGAACGGCAGGTTCCCGCCCCGTCCCACACCAGGGGCCCCGAGCGGTGACGGCACACGTTGTGGAACCCTCGAAGCACCCCGCCGTCGTTCACCACCACGATGGGGTAGCCGGCTACCACGAGGGCCAGGTAGGTGCCCGCCCGGTCGAGCCGCTCGACGTCGCCCACGGCGACCCATTCCCGGGCGAAGACGGCCCGTCGCTCCGCCTCGTGGCGGACCGGATCGACGTAGGCAGTGGCGGGCAGACCGGTCCGCACCTGGCCGGGTCCTCGGATGTCATCAGCCGCCCCCTGTCGTCGCGTCGGCACCGGCGCCCGTCATCCTGGCAGGACGGTGGAGCCCCGGTGTCCACCGCCGTCCGGCGATCCACGACCGGCCACCGGGGACCGACGTGGCAGAATCGGCTGGCCCATCCACCGCTGGAGGTCAGGACATGACGGTCAGGACGACCGACGAGCTGCTTGCCGGGGTACCGCTGTTCGCGGGGCTCTCGAAGAAGGACCTCCGGGAGGTCGGGGGTCTGGCGTCGCGCGTCAGCATCCCCGCCGGGGCGAAGCTCGCCCATCAGGGCAAGCCCGGACGTGAGTTCATCATCGTGCTCGATGGCACGGTCGACGTCCTCATCGATGACGAGGTCGTGGCCACCTGCGGTGCCGGGGACTTCTTCGGCGAGATCGCCCTCCTCGAGCACGGGCCGCGGACGGCGACGGTGGTCGCCAGGACCGATGTGGTCGTCGACGTGATCAACAAGGCGGAATTCTCGACGTTGCTCGCCGATCATCCGGAGATCGGTGACACCGTCCGTGCCGCCCGGGAGCAGCGCCTGTCCGAGAACGCCGCCCATCGCGAGCAGGCGACCGGCACGAATCCCTGACCCGATCCGTACGGGGATCCCCGACCCGGACGGGGTCGACGACGGGGGCGGACCCCCGGACCCTCCCGCCGGCCGAGCCTCCACCCGGGCGCCGACCCGATCCGTGGGGCCGGGTGACCGGCGCTCCGACGGTCCCGCAGGTCCGGGGTAGGGAGGCAGTGGTGGGCTCGATTCGACGGGTGTTCGGGGAGGTGGTGGGCGACGACCGTCGTCCCGGGGCGCTGATCGTCCTCGGGCAGGTCAGCTTCCTGGTCTTCCTGGCCCTCGCCGTCGCCCTGCACCCGGGATTCGTGCTCAAGGCGGACGAAGGGGGGATCAGCAACTACGGCATCCACCTGAAGACGGTGGTCCCGTACTCACTCGCCTTCGTCCTGTGCGCCTACTTCTCCATCAGGGCCGCCGGCCTCTGTCGGGGTCCCGGGATCACCACCCGACGGTTCCGGTACCTGCTGACCGTCTATGCCTGCCTGTTGCTCCTCACGCTGCTCAGCACCTACGGCTACCGGCTGGACGTCGGGCTGAAGGAGATCCACGTCGCTGCGGGCGTGACCACGGTCGCCTTCGAGGTGGCGGCCTCGGTGTGGATGTACGCGCAGCTGCGGGGCGGGTGGGACGCCGTGTTCCTGGCCGTGCAACTGGTCGGGTCGGCGGTGGCGGGCCTCACCGTCCTCGGCGTCGGGCGCCTGCTCTTCCTCGGCCAGGCGGTCGCCAGCATGGGCTTTGCCCTGCTCCTGATCCGCACGGGGCAGGCCGTCCCGCCGTCAGGACCGGGGCCAGGGCCGGAGCCCCACCGGTGACCCCGGTGGGGCTCCGGCGCCGGACCCTCAGCCGGACGAGGCGAGGAAGCCTCCGTCGCACCGGTACCCGTTGGTCGGCCCGTTGACCGGTGGGTCGTCCGAGCGCACGAACTGGCCGTTGACCACCTTGGCGATGAGGTAGCAGGTCGCCTGCTTGCGCTGGGCGGGGTTGGTCGTGGCCAGCAGGTTCGAGGCGTTGAACGACGTGACCTTGCGGAGCTGCTGCTGCACCGAGCCCTGGGTCGGGTTCTTCCCGGCCGCCTGGAGCGCCTGGACGAACAACTGGGTGTTGGCCCAGCCGGCCAGCGTGTAGTAGTCCGCCTTGAAACCGGGCGACGCCTTCTGCACCCAGGTGAGGAAGGTGTTGACGGCCGGGATCTGGGACGCGTCCTCGCCCAGGAAGAGGGCGTTCGGCATCTCCAGGTTGCTCCCGTTCACCGCCGAGGGACCACCGGCGGCCGACACCAGCGCCTCGCTGTAGGAGGCCGTCCCGATGACGAGCACCGGGTGGAAGTCCTGCTGGTTCAGGGCCAGGAGCAGGCCACCGGCGTAGTTCTCGGGGAGCTGGTCGATGTAGACGAGCTGGACCCCCGCCTTCTTCATGTCGACGGCGTTCTGGGTGAAGTCCGTCTGGGTGATGGGCACCTCGGAGTAGTAGGCGAGCTGGTAGCCGGCCTGCTTCAGCACGGGCTTCTCGAGGTCCCAGCTGGCGAGGGCGGAGGGGAACGTGGAGGTGAGCACGGCGGTGTGCAGTGCCTGGGTCGGGTACTTCTGCTTGAAGTAGTCGAGAGGCCCGGTCGGCCAACCGAACCCGGTCGGGTTGGCGCTGAACGAGTTGGGCAGCTTGCCCAGTGTCGGGTCGAGGGTGGTCGACACGTCCGGTACCTGGGGGTTCTGAGCCAGCACCGTCTCGCCGAAGCTGTCCTCGAGCGAGAAGCTCCCCACCAGGGCGAAGTCGTTGTCCACCGCCACCTGGGTCTGCTGCTTGTTGGCGGCCCCGGTGAACTGGTCGTCCAGGGCGTCCACGACCAGTTTGCGCCCGTTCACCCCGCCGAGCGAGTTGATGTAGTCGGCGTAGGCCTCGGTGCCCACGACCGAGCCGGTGAACAGGCCGGCCGTCTCCGTGGACACGTTCCCGATCCTGACCTCGGAGCCCGTCAGCCCGTTCGTACTGGTGAACGCCGACGCCGGGATCGGCGCGCGGTAGGACGCACCGGACGACGACTGGGATGTCGATGCCGCGGTGGTGCTGCTGGAGCTGCTCGTCGACGAACAGGCGGTGAGCGTGCCACCCCCGATGGCGAGCACGGCCAGGAGCGCGGCACCCCGGCGACGGGAGCCGCCCACGTTACGGCGCTGCTCGGAACGGTCGATCCGCATGGTCTTCCCCCTGATCGTGTCGCGCTCGGCGACACCGTTCGACCGGGAACCCTCGCCCACTCCCCCGAGGGGCGACCCGATGTGCACCGTGAACCGGTGTGAGCGAGACACTAGCCATGCTGGTCCGCTCCCGGCGGACACCCGCTGCCCCGGCTGCCCGCTGACCGATCGCCCCGGACCCGACTGAAGATTCAGCCAGGCCGCGGGTAGGGTCGATCCGTGGTGCGTCCGTCGTCGTCCAGGGTCCGTTCCGGTCCGCACGACGGTCCACGGGCGTGCCCCGGACCACCCGACGGCGACCGTCCGGGGTCGGCCGTGACCCCCGGCTCCGTGGGTCGGGCACCGTCCGTGCGCCAGTCGTCCCGCTGAGCTGACGCCGATGGGGCCGACCGAGCAGACCACGAGCGGCGGGGGCCCGTCGACCGGCGCGGGCCGATCGGCGACTGGCCAGAACCGGATCCCCGCCCTCGACGGCCTGCGCGCCGTGGCGCTGCTGATCATCATGGGCTTCCACTTCGGCGTCGGGTGGCTGCAGGGGGGCTTCTTCAGCCTGGACATCTTCTACGTCCTGTCCGGCTACCTGATCACGGGACTCCTGCTGGGCGAGTACCGGCGTCGCCGCGGGATCGCCCTGGCGGCCTTCTGGGTGCGCCGGGCCCGGCGGCTGCTTCCGGCGCTCCTGGTCGTTCTCGTCGTGGTGACGCTGTTCGTGCGCTTCGTGGCCCCGGCTGGGCTCTACCCGGACTTCCGGATGAGCGCGCTCTCGGCGCTGTTCTACTTCTCGAACTGGTGGCAGATCGCCGCCAGCAGCAACTACTTCGTGGCCAACGGAGCGGTGTCCCCACTCACCCACACCTGGTCCCTCGCCGTGGAGGAGCAGTTCTACCTGGTGTGGCCGCTGGTCGTGCTGGCGGTGCTGCACGTCTCGGGGACCTTCGCCAAGGGGGTCCGCAACCTGCTCGTGCTGTCCGTGGCCGGAACACTCGCCTCGGCGGCGGCGATGGCGCTGCTGTTCGGCCCGACGGCGAACCTCACCCGGCTCTACTTCGGCACCGACACCCACGCCCAGTCGATCCTCCTGGGGTCGGTGGTGGCCTGTTCGCTGACCCTGGTGCAGATGCGCCGCGGCGGGGTCGGTATGGCACCGGCGGCATCGACGCCCGTGGGTCGGCGTCTCCTGACTGCAGTGGGCGTGGCCGGGTTCGCCGGCACCTTTGCGCTGACCTACACCCTCCGGGGCACGTCGGCCCTCGACTACCGGGGAGGATTCCTGCTGTCCGCGTCCTCGGCGGCGGCGATCATCCTTGCTGCGGCCTGCGTACCTGCCGGACCGGTGGCCAGGTTCCTGTCCCTCCGCCTCCTGGTGTGGATCGGCACCGTCTCCTACGGGGCCTACCTGTGGCACTTCCCCGTCTACATCTTCCTGGACGGCGCCCGTACGGGCCTCGGGAGCCTCCCGCTGCTGGCCGTCCGGTTCGCCACGACGCTCGCCCTGGCCGCGGCCAGCTATTACTTCATCGAGCGGCCGGTCCTCTACGGCACGTTCTGGCGCTCACTCAAGGCCGTCGCGCCCGGCGTCGCGGCCCTGGCGGCCACGGTGGTGGTGGTCGTCGTGGGGACGATCGGCCCGGCGGTGGTGGCCGTCCCGACCGGGAGCTCGCTCACCGCGTCCGAGCGCGCCGCACTGGCCGGCGCGGGGGCCTTCACCCGACGGCCGGTCCGGTTCATGCTGGTGGGGGACTCCATGGCGGTCACGCTGGCCATCGGGCTGGAGGTGCACAGCGTCGCCCACTACGGCGTGATGCTGGTCAACTACGAGACGTTGGGGTGCGACCTCGACGACATCCCGGTGATCATCGCCGGCCGCGTCGACGAGCCGGTCTCGAACTGCACCCACTGGAGGACCCTGTGGGCCACCGACGTGGCCCGGTCCCGTCCGGACGTCGTGGGGATGCTCATGGGCCGGTGGGACATCTGTGACCACGTGTACCGTGGCCAGGTCGTCCACGTCGGCCAGCCGGCGTGGAACGCCCACCTGTACGCGGAGATCAACCAGGCTGTCAACGAGTTCAGTGCCGGCGGGGCCAAGGTCGTCCTGTTCACCATGCCCGACATCGATGCCGCCGACGAGGCGCCCGGCAGCGCCGCCTATCCCGAGAACGACCAGTCCCGGGTGAACGAGTTCAACGCCATCGTGGCCAGCGTCGCCGCCCACCGCCGGTCCACCGTGACGCTGATCGACCTGAACAGGAAGCTCGACCCCCACGGACACTTCCAGCTGGCCATCGGCGGCGTCACGGTGCGGTGGGCGGACGGCGTCCACATCTCCGAGGCCGGTGGTGAGTGGCTCCAGTCGTTCATCCTGCCCACCGTGGGGCGACAGGGGCTGGCCAGTGCGGCCGAGCGACGGGTGTGAGCGGGGAAGGCGTACTGCGCTGAGCCACGGGTGCGAGCAGCGCCGGTGTGCAGCGCCCGTGAGGGTCCGGCCGACTCCGACCGGGGTCCGGCGGCGGTCGGCGGTTGTCGGGGCCGGTGACCTCAGTCCATGAGCATCGGGATGGCGGCACAGACGAACGCGATGGCGAGCAGCGGAATCGTGATGATCCAGTCCATGGCCTGTCAAGCGGCGGTAGTCGGACTCCGCTTGCCTCCACTCCCGACGGTAGGGACGCCCTTGAAGAAGAACCTAAGGGGATCCGAAGATCCGTCTAGGAATCGGGTGTCGGTGAACGGGGCCCGCGGGAGACCGCCGAACCCTCAGTGTCGGGTCGCCCGGACCGGGCCGTCGAGGGCTGCCGGATTCCCGACCGTCCCCGCGGGCCCGGTCGTCCCGGTCGGACGCCCGGGGATCCTGGCGTCCCGCAACCGCCGGGGTGGGGGCCCGTTCCCTAATTGCCCGTGGAGCGCGGCCAGCGTGGCGAGGACGATCCGTCGGTAGAGCCAGAAGAAGAACAGGGCCATCGGCAGCTCACCGGCGAATCCGGTGAGCAGCGTGAGCCACTGGTCGCGGTGGCCGATCGACGTGACGATGTCGAACCAGGCGTCGCACAGCAGGAGCGTCCCGGCCACGATCGCCGTCGTGGCCAGGATCTGGCGGCGGAACCACGCCGCCCACGCCCCGTAGGCGAGGACGCAGAGGAGGGCGATGTCGAATCCCGTCCACAGGAAGTTCCAGTGACCGGCGTCGTACTTGGGAGGGAGGGTGAGGCCGAGGAACACCGTCCAGACGATCAGGGACGCCGCCGCCAGCAGCAGGAACGTCGCCAGCAGCCGGATGGGACGGGGAAGGGTCATGTGCAGGTGCCCCGGCCGGCCGCGGATGGCCGGTGGCGGTCCGGCCTCGGCTGGAGTCTGCTCGCTGGTCATGGGCTCATCGTCGCGCCGCCACACGCGTTCCTCGCAGGGCCGGAAGTCCTATCGCCACTCGGGATGTCGCCACCCAGGATGTCGCCACTCCCGGAAGTCCTGCCGCCACCCGGACGGGTCACGCGGGGCCCGGCCCCCCGGGGGTTGCCTGCCCTGCGACAACCGTCCGGCCCAGTCGGGCCTCGACCTCCAGCACCAGTCGGGTCGTCTTCACCACGCTGTCGGGATTGAGGCTGATCGAGTCGATCCCGAGCTCGACGAGAAACTCCGCCATGTCCGGGTAGTCGGATGGCGCCTGGCCGCACAGGCCCGAGTGCATGTGGTTGCGCCGGCAGCCCTCGACGGCCATGCGGATCATCTCCTTGACGCCCTCGTCGCGCTCGTCGTAGTCGAAGGCCACGATCTCGCTGTCCCGGTCGACGCCGAGGGTCAGCTGGGTCAGGTCGTTGGATCCGATGGAGAACCCGTCGAAGAACTCGGCGAACCGGTCGATCAGCACGACGTTGTTCGGGATCTCGCACATGGCGTAGACCTCCAGCCCGTTCCTCCCGCGCTCCAGGCCCAATTCGGCCATGCGGTCGACCACCTGGCGGGCCTCCTCGACCCGGCGGACGAAGGGGATCATGAGTACCACGTTGGTGAGCCCCATCTCGTCGCGCACCCGGCGCATGGCTGCGCACTCCAGGGCGAACCCCTCGGCATAGGCCGGGTGCGCATAGCGCGACGCTCCCCGGAAGCCCAGCATCGGGTTCGCCTCGTCCGGCTCGAAGTCCGTCCCGCCCAGGAGGTGCGCGTACTCGTTCGTCTTGAAATCCGACATGCGGACGACGACCGGCTTCGGCCAGAACGCGGCGGCGATCGTGCCGATCCCCTCGGACAGGCGCTGGACGAAGAATTGCTCCCCGCTGTCGTAGGCGCGGGTGAGCCGGGCGAGCTCCTGGCGGGCGACCGGGTCGGTGACCCGGTCGGGATGCAGGAGCGCCAGCGGATGGGCACGGATCGACTCGCTGATGATGAATTCCATCCGGGCCAGACCCACTCCGTCGCAGGGGAGGAACGACGTCGTGAAGGCGAGGTTGGGGTTGCCGAGGTTGACCATGATCCGGGTGACCGGGCGCGCCGTGCCGACCTCCTGGCGGTCGACGTGGAAGCCGATCTCCCCCCGGTAGACGAAGCCGGCGTCGCCCTCGGCGCACGACACCGTCACCGGCTCACCACCGCGGACGGTGGTGGTGGCGTCGCCGGTGCCTACCACGGCGGGTATGCCGAGCTCGCGGGCGATGATGGCGGCGTGGCAGGTCCGCCCGCCCCGGTTGGTGACGATGGCGGCGGCCGTCTTCATCACCGGCTCCCAGTCCGGTGTGGTGATGTCCGCCACCAGGACCTCACCGGGCCGGAACCGGGCCAGGTGGTCGGCCTGTTCGATCACCCGTGCCGGGCCCGTGGCGATGCGCTCGCCCACCGAGCGGCCCTCGGCCACCACCTCCCCCCGGTGGTCGAGAACGTAGGTCTCGAGACCGGACCGGGCGCGCTGGGACACGACCGTCTCGGGGCGGGCCTGGACGATGTACAGCGAGCCGTCGATGCCGTCCTTCGCCCATTCGATGTCCATCGGGTGCCCGAAGTGCTCCTCGATCCTGAGGGCGCTGTCGGCCAGCTCGAGCACGTCGGCATCGTCGAGGCAGAAGCGCTCCCGGTCCGATTCCGGCGTCGGCTCGTTGCGGGTGGTGGCTCCGGATCCGCCGTCGGGGGCCCTGTCCGACAGGACCATCCGGACGGCCTTGCTGCCGAGGAGGCGCCGCAGCACGGCCCGGTGGCCGGCGGCAAGGCTCGGCTTGTGGACGTAGAACTCGTCGGGGTCGACCGCGCCCTGCACGATGTTCTCGCCCAGACCGTACGAGCCGGTGACGAAGACGACGTCGCGGAATCCCGACTCCGTGTCGAGGGTGAACATGACCCCGGACGAGGCGAGGTCGGACCGGACCATCTTCATCACCCCGATCGACAGGGCCACCGAGAACTGGTCGAATCCCTCGTCGACCCGGTAGTGGACGGACCGGTCGGTGAACAGGCTGGCGAAGCACTTCCGGCAGGCCTCGAGCAGGCCGTCCACCCCCCGGATGTTGAGGAAGGTCTCCTGCTGACCGGCGAAGCTGGCCGTGGGCAGGTCCTCGGCCGTGGCCGACGAGCGCACGGCCAGGCCGACGTCGTCCCCGTACTCCTCCTGCAGGTGCCGGTAGCCGGCCGCGATCTCCGCGGCCAGGTCGGTGGGCAGGCCCGCGTCGTACACGACGGCGCGGGCCAGGGCGGCCCGCCGTGCGAGGTCGTCGAGGTCGGTCGGGTCGAGCCCGTCGAGGGCGTCGTGCAGCGGCCCGAGGGCGCCCGCCGCCTCGAGCACGTGACGGTAGGCGTCGGCGGTGACGGCGAAGCCGTCGGGGACCCGCACCCCTTCGCCGGACAGGGAACGGTACATCTCGCCGAGCCCCGCCGACTTTCCGCCGACCGTGGTGACGTCACCGATGCCGAACTCGTCGAAGCGGCGTGTGTACACGGGGCCGACCTGCATGGTTCCTCCTCCGGCGGAGTGTCCGACCGGGGACGCACCGCGACCCGGGCCGGGACCACCGCCTGGTTCCGAGGATCGTCCATCCGGTGGTTCCCCACCAGAGCCGTTCGGCCCTACCCGCCCCGGCGGGGCACGGCGAGCATGGGAGATGGGCGGCGCCGCCGACGGCCGGCAGCCGACGGATGGACGACAACGGACAGTGGGGGACGAGGAGCGCCATGCGCAGCGACGACCGGATGGAGGTGACCAGGGACGTGGTCCCGGTTCCCGTCGCCGGTGGGGACGGGCGTGGTGCCGCGTTCCAGGTGCGGATCCACGGCCGGGGCGGCCAGGGCGTGGTGGCCGCCGCCGAGATCCTGTCGATGGCGGCCTTCGACGAGGGGCGATACGCCCAGGCGTTCCCGAGCTTCGGCTCGGAGCGGATGGGCGCCCCCGTGGTCTCCTACTGCCGGATCGACGACCGGCCCATCCGCACCCACGAGCCCATCACCGAGCCCGACGCGCTGGTCGTGCAGGACGCCACCCTCGTCCATCAGGTGGACGTGTTCGCCGGGTTGTCCGACGGGGCCTTCGTGCTGGTCAACACGTCGAAGAGCTTCGAGGACCTGGGACTGGTCGACCTGGCGGCCCGCCTCGGGCCCGACCGGGCGGTGACGTGCCCGGCCACCGCCCTGGCCCTCGAGCACCTCGGACGCCCGCTCCCCAACGCCGCCCTGCTCGGTGGGTTCGCCGCCCTGACCGGCCGGGTCTCGCTCGGCGCCCTGGAGAAGGCGATGGGCGAGCGCTTCCCGGGCCCCGCCGGGGTGGCGAACGCGACGGCGGCGCGGGCCGCCTACGGGGTCGTGGCCGATCAGGTGCGTCTCGTGCGGGACCGGGGGGTGGTCACCGGTGCTGCGGCAGATTGAGGGCTCCCAGGCCGTCGCCGGGCCGTCGCCTGCTGTCGGCCCGAGGTGGTCTGCGCCTACCCGATCTCCCCGCAGACCCACATCATCGAGGCAGTCGGCGTCCTGGTGCGGACGGGCGAGCTGTCCCCGTGCGAGTTCATCAACGTGGAGTCCGAGTTCGCCGCGATGTCGGTCTCCATCGGGGCGTCGGCCGCCGGGGCACGGGCCTACACGGCCACGGCCAGCCAGGGGCTCCTGTACATGATGGAGGCCGTCCACAACGCCTCGGGACTCGGGCTCCCGATCGTGATGACCCTGGCCAACCGGGCCATAGGGGCACCCATCAACATCTGGAACGACCACAGCGACGCCATGGCGGCCAGCGACGCCGGGTGGATCCAGCTGTTCGCCGAGACCAACCAGGAGGCCGTCGACCTCCACGTCCTGGCGTTCCGGCTGGCCGAGGAGCTCTCGCTCCCGGTCATGGTGTGCATGGACGGCTTCATCCTCACCCACGCCGTCGAGCAGGTGGACCTGCCCGAACAGGCGCAGGTCGATGCGTTCCTCCCGCCCTACGCGCCGCGCCAGTCCCTCGACCCGGCCGACCCGGTCTCCATCGGCGCCATGGTGGGGCCCGAGGCCTTCGAGGAGGTGAAGGTCCTCGGCCACCTGCGCCAGCTCGACGCCATCGGCCGGATCCCCGAGCTGGCCGCCGAGTTCGAAGGTGCCTTCGGGAGACCGAGCGCCAGCCTGGTCAGCGCCTACCTGACCGAGGATGCCGACACCGTCGTGGTGGCGCTCGGCTCGGTGCTCGGGACGGTCAAGGACGCCGTGGACGTCCGCCGCCGCACGGGGGAGCGCGTCGGGGTGGTGGGGATCACCACCTTCCGGCCCTTCCCCGCCCGCGAGGTGCGGTGGGCCCTGTCCGGTGCCCGCCGGGTGGTCGTGGTGGAGAAGGCGTTCCGGGCGGGAGGCGGCGGTGTGCTGTCCGGTGACGTCACTCTGGCGCTCGAGGGAGCCGGCATCGCCGTGCACACGGTGGTGGCCGGCCTCGGCGGCCGGCCCATCACGCGGCGGAGCCTCGAGTCGGTCCTCGACTCCGCCGCCCGCGGCGACCTGGAGGCGATGAACTTCCTCGACCTGGACCACGACGTGGTCGAGCGCGAGCGGGCCAGGGTGCTGTCGTCCTCGCCCCCCGGGTCGACGGTGGCCACAGCGCTCCGTCGCCGCCCGGCCCCGCTGGACCCGCGGATCGGGGAGGCCCCGTGACCACGTCCCCGGTGCGCTTCTACCAGGTGGGCAGCTATGCGGCGGGCAACCGGCTGCTCGACGAAGGGGAACGCACCGTGCAGGCCGGGGCGGGACGGACGAATGCCCTCGACTCCGGCCACCGGGCGTGCCAGGGCTGCGGCGAGGCCCTCGGCGCCCGTTACGTGCTCGACGCCGCCATGCGCTCGTGCGACGGCCGGTTGATGGCGGTCAACGCCACCGGGTGCCTGGAGGTCTTCTCCACCCCCTTCCCCGAGACGTCGTGGCGCATCCCCTGGCTCCACTCCCTCTTCGGAAACGCCCCGGCGGTGGCCACCGGGGTCAGCGCGGCACTCCGGGTCAAGGGTCGGACCGACGTCCGGGTGGTGGCCCAGGCCGGTGACGGTGGCACCGTCGACATCGGCCTGGCCTGTCTGTCGGGACTGTTCGAGCGCAACGACGACGTTCTGTTCGTCTGCTACGACAACGAGGCCTACATGAACACGGGGGTCCAGCGCTCGGGGGCCACGCCGCCGGCGGCCCGCACGGCCACCACCGAGGCGGTCGGCGACGCACCGGGTGCCCCGTTCGGCCAGGGCAAGGACCTCCCACGGATCGCCATGGCCCACGACATCCCCTACGTCGCCACCGCCACCGTGGCCGATCTCCACGACCTCGAGGCCAAGGTGGAGCGGGCCATGGGGATCCACGGCGCCCGCTACCTGCACGTCCTGGTCCCCTGCCCACTCGGGTGGGGTTCGGCGCCGGCCGACACCATCGAACTGGCCCGCCTCGCCCACGAGACCGGGATCTTCCCGGTGTTCGAGGCCCGGGACGGCGCGGTCACCGACGTCTCGCCGATCCGACACCGACGGCCCGTCGAGGCCTATCTGTCGCGGCAGGGCCGCTACGCCCACCTGTTCCGCGATCCGGTGCGGGACGACGTCATCGCCCACATCCAGGCCCTGGCCGACCGAAACATCGCCCGGTACGGGCTCGTCGGCGCCGACGGGCCCGGGTCGGACGGCGGGGAGTGACGATGGAGCGCCCGTTCGCCATCACCCTCGACGTCGGGTCGAGCCACGCCAACCACACCGGCTCGTGGCGGGTCGAGCGCCCGACCTATGTGCACCGGCTCCCGCCGTGTAACGGCGCCTGCCCCGCCGGTGAGGACATCCAGGGCTGGCTGTACCACGCCGAGTCCGGCGACTACGAGGCGGCCTGGCGGCTCCTGGTGGAGGCGAACCCGCTGCCGGCCGTGATGGGACGGATCTGCTTCCACCCGTGCGAGACGTCCTGCAACCGGGTCCAGCTCGACGAGGCCGTGGGGATCAACGCCATCGAGCGCTTCCTCGGCGACCTGGCCCTCGAGCGCGGGTGGGCGCTGCCCGAGCCCGCCCCGTCCACCGGGTTCCGGGTCCTGGTCGTCGGTTCGGGCCCGGCCGGCCTCGGCGCCGCCTACCACCTTCGCCGCCTGGGCCACGCCGTGCACCTGGTCGACGGCGCCCCTCAGCCGGGGGGGATGATGCACTACGGGATCCCCGCCTACCGGCTGCCGCGGGACGTGCTCGCCGCCGAGATCCGGCGGATCGTCGACCTGGGTGTGGAGCTCGAGCTCGGGAGGGCCGTGACCGACGTCCACCGGGAGCGGGACGTGGGGTCCTATGACGCCGTCTTCCTTGCCGTGGGGGCGCAGCTGGCCCGCCGGATCGACATCCCGGCCGGGGACTCGTCCCGGGTGCTCGACGCGCTGGCCCTCCTGCACGGGGTGGCCGATGGCGAACCGCCGCAGCTCGGTCGCCGGGTCGTGGTCTATGGGGGAGGGGACACTGCCGTCGACGCGGCACGCACGGCGCGCCGTCTGGGTGCCACCGACGCCGTCATCGTCTACCGCCGCACCCGTGAGCGGATGCCCGCCCATCCCGAGGAGCTGGATGCGGCCCTGGCCGAGGGGGTGACGGTCCGTTGGCTGACCACCGTCGACAGCTTCTCCGGCCCGGGCCTCACCGTCGAGCGCATGGAGTCCGACGACGAGGGGACACCCCGGCCCACCGGTGAGTTCGACGAGCTCGACGCCGACTCGCTGGTCCTGGCCATCGGCCAGGACACGGACCTCTCCCTCCTGGGAGCGGACGCCGCACCGGTGGCCGCCGACGGGGTGCTCGAGCTGACGCCGTCCATGATGACCAGCGAGGAGGGCGTCTTCGCCGGGGGCGACGCCACGCCGTCCCCGCGCACGGCGACGGTGGCCGTCGGGCACGGCGCCCGGGCCGCCCGTGGGATCGACGACTACCTCGCCGGACGCCCCGCCCCGGAGCCCGCGGCACCGCCGGAGGCGGCCTCCTTCGACAGGCTCAACACCTGGTACTACGCCGATGCCCCGCGCACCCGGCGTCCCGAGCTGGAGCGGGTCCGTCGCCAGGGCACCTTCGACGAGGTCGTCGTCGGCCTGACGGGGGAGAACGCCCTGTTCGAGGCCCGGCGCTGCCTCTCGTGCGGCAACTGCTTCGGGTGTGACAACTGCTTCGCCGTCTGCCCGGACAACGCCGTGATGAAGCTCGGATCGGCCGGCGACTACTCCTTCGACTACGACTTCTGCAAGGGGTGCGGCATCTGCGCCCAGGAGTGCCCGTGCGGTGCCATCGACATGGTTCCCGAAGAGATCTGACCTGCCTCGCCGGCGGCCGCAGAGGCGCACACGTACCCGCAGCGTGTGAACCCCATCGTTGTAGTTTGACCGGCCACGTGTAGGGCTCCCAATCTGGCCCTTGTACCCGGCACACGCGCGGGTCTACCCTTGACAATTGGTGGATACACACGAGTACACAGGGGAGACGGTCGGCGGGCTCGCCGAGCGGATCCGTGCCTACCGACGGGGGCACGGGATGACCCAGCGCGAGCTGGCCGACCAGCTGGGGGTGACCCAACAGTCCGTCGCCCGGTGGGAGCAGGGCTCGCCACCCAGCCGCTACATGCTCCACACCCTCGAGGACCTGGTCCACGAGCCCGACCTCCCCGACGGGGCCGGCGACATGGCCGACATCATCGGGATCCGCCCCCCGGCTCCCGCGCTCGTGCGGAACCGAGGCCTGGAGGAGGCCCGTAAGGCCTATGTGCAGGGCTGTCTCAAGCTCCTCGAACGAGGGGAACGTCTGCCCAACAAGGTGCTCCTGGTGCTCGCCGACGAACTGGGCTGGACCGACGACGACGCACGGTGAGGCCGTGGAGGCGGTGACACCCGACCCCTAGCATCGGCGGGGTGGAGCTCCGCTACCTGTACCTCGGCTCCGACGACACCGGGCGTGACGTGGCCGCCTGGCTGGCGCTCCCCGGGACCGGTCTGCGCTGGTGGTTCCGACACTTCGGGGCCGACGTGGCCGCGATCGACCCGGGGTCCCGTCCGCTGCTGCTGGTCGCCGACCACCGTCCCGCCGGTTCGGTACTGCCCATCTATGCCGTCGACGATCTGGACGGCACCCGGACCCGGCTCCTCGAGGCCGGCTGGGGCGTGGCGGTCTCCCAGGCGGGCACCCCCGAAGGACCGGCCTGCGTGGTGTCGAGCCCGACCGGTCCCGCCGTCGCCCTGCTCCGGGTGGACCGACCGAATGCGATGGACGCCGCCTACGCCGATCCGTCGAACACGCACCGCGTACTCCGGTGAGCCCCGGCGGCGTGCGCCGCCGCCGGCATCCGGCAACCGCACCGGTCAGCCGCTACACGACCTGGTCCCAGTCGGGGCCGTCCACCACGGCACCGACCACGAAGGCCCCGCACAGTCCCGCCACGACCAGCGCACCCACCACTCGAAACACCGTGGCCCTGCGCGACCGCCTGTCGCTCCGTCCCGCCATCCCTCGGCCCTCCACACGTCCGCCGGGAGGTCGGATCCTCCCGGCGCTGACCACTTCTAGCGGGACGGACAGGGCGAGTCAACGACCCGGAACGAACGTAACACGGCCGTTACACGGACGCCCCGTGCACGTCACGCTGACGCCCCGCGCACGTCACACAGGCCAGCCGGGACCGGGGCGGCTGCGCCCCGTGGGACGGTGCCCAGACGAGGGCGCCCCTCCGTCAGCCGCCTCGCACCCTCGATCACGGAGTGGGGCCGGGCCGGCTCACTCGCGGTGGAGGAGGTCGCGCAGGCCCACGAAGATCAGCACGAACGAGGCGGCCGTCCACGTGATCACGGCGGGCAGCGCCAGCGAGTCGGCCACGGTGGCACCGGCCAGGACCACGACGCCGCCCAGCAGCAGGAGTACCACACCCCGTCGCCGCCGCCGGTCGGAACGGCTGGGGGGCAGCACCGCTCCGTCGGGGCCGAGGCCGGTCACGCCGTCCACCGACCTCCCGTCGAGGAGGTCCTCCACGATGTGCTCCAGGCCGAGGGCCCGACCGACGGCGATCCCGAGCTCGGGCCGCTCGCCGGTGACGTCCCGCAGCCGGCGGACGTAGGCCTTGCCGCGTGGGACCCCGTCGAGGTGGTCCCGCTGTGCACCGGCCTCGCAGTCGGCCGCGGCACGCCGCACCAGCTCCGGATCGGCGTGCTCGAGCGCAGTGGCGGCCGCCTTCAACTCCTCGACCTGGGTCGGCTGGCTCACGGATCGCAGCGGTGGATCTCGTCGGATGGGCGGCCCACGCCCCTGCCACTCCCTCGGTAGGACGCGGAGCTCATGCCGCTCCGGCAGGGACCACCGTGCAGCTCACGCCCCGGCGATCCAGCTCACGCCGATGATCTCGGACCCGCCGTGGGTGCCGATGATCGCCCCCAGCTGGCCGAGCCGCAACGACTCGCGGGGGAAGCGCGAGGCGATGAGCTCGAGGAACTCGCCGATGTCCTGGGCGCCCCCGTGCATGACGGCGACGTGATCGATCGAGCCGGCCTCGAGCATCCGCTCGTACAGCATGTGCATGGCCCGCTTGCGGGTCCGGGGCTTGCCCATCTCGTTGACCTCGCCGCCGGTGATGTCGATCACGGGCTTGATGGAAAGCATCGAACCCAGCATCGCCCTCGCCCCGCCGATCCGGCCACCCTTCTTCAGGTTCTCCAGGGTGTTCAGGGCGGCGATGACGTGGGTCTTCGGGACGAGGGACCGCACCTTGGCCAGCACGGCGTCGACGTCGGCGGCGGCGCGGGCGGCACGTGCCGCCTCCAGGACGATGGTGCCGAGACCGCTGGAGACCGATCGGCTGTCGACGACGTGGACCGGGATCCGGTCGGCCACCGCCTCGGAGGCCGTCTGGGCCGACTGGATCGTGTTCGACAGGTCGCCCGAGATGTTGACGCAGACGACCGCATCGGCACCGGCCGCGCTCGCTCGGTTGAACGCCTCCTCGAAGGCGCCTGGTGACGGACACGCCGTCTGGGGGAGCTCGTCGGCGGCGGCCATCCGCCTGTAGAACTCGGTCACGGTCAGGTCGAGTCCGTCGGTGAACTCCTCGTCGCCGAACCGGACGCTCAGCGGCACGACCTCGACGTCGAGCTCTCCCAGGTCGTCGGCGGTCAGGTCGGACGAGCTGTCCGTGACGATGTGCACTCCTGGCATGGTGAGGCTCTCCTTCGGTGACGTCCTCGGTGCCGTGCCCACGATGAGCGCGACAGCGTCCCGCCGATTCTGGCATCGTCGACCGGCCGGTGCTGCCATCCGGGCGCCGGCCCGGGTCGGATGGTCCCTGTCGTCAGACCGCCGAGCCGGTGGCGAGCTCCGGCGCCAGCTGGTGCCCGTGATCGCCGAACCGCAGGTAGAGGGCGATCGCCCCGCTGGCCAGTGCGGCGAAGAGGCACCACAACGACGTGAAGCCGTCGGCGCTGACCCGTGCCAGGACGGCGACCGCCACCAGGTTGGAGATGCCGAACCAGAACACGTGCCGGAAGCCCGATGTCATCATCGATTCGCAGACGGCGACGATGCAGAGGCCCACGACGAGGATGGCGTGCTGCAGCCCGATCGAGTAGGCCGGGTGGTAGGCCCCGAGGTGGACCGTGGGGTGGGTCCGGAGCATGGTGGACAGCAGGATGCCGCTCACCGCCGCGCCGAGGGCCACGAACCGCGCGATCCGCCGGCGCCGCGCCGGGGTCCGCTCCAGACCGAGCACGAGGAGCGGCCCGATGGCGGGGAGGGCCACCAGGGCGAACAGCAGGTAGGGCCACATGGCCACGTTCCCGATCGTCGGGGAGACCAGCCCCCGCAGGCTCCACCACACGAAGGCCTCGTCGATCTGGTGGAGTCCGAGCAGCAGCGGCAGCGCGGCGACGAAGAGGTACTCCTTCTGGTCACCCAGGTGGCGACAGGCGTCCACGCCGACGGCCACGACGACGACACCGCCGACCAGGTCACCCTCGGGGGAGAAGCACACCTACTCCGGGCCGGCCTCCGGATGGTGCGACCCGGGGACCGGTGGCCGGGTGGGCCGTCGGTGCAACCGGGGACCCACCGGTGCTCCGCGGGACCGGCGACTCGGGCTCGTGGAGCACCGCAACCCGGCTACGCGGGTCGACCTCACGGCCCGGCGTCGTCGCCCCGCGTCCCGACCGACCGTCGGCCCGGCCGGCCTCCTAGCCGAAGGGCGCCGGCCGCTCGGGGGTGGCCGCCGCCCGGGCCATGTCCAGGATCATCCGGGCGAACCCGCCCCCGTCGACGTAGGTGGTGTGCTCGATCCGCCGGGCGAACCGCCACCCGTCGCCCACGCGGACATAGGTGTCGTCGTACACGGCGCCGACGTCGAGGAGTTCGGGGGCTCCCTCCCACACGACGCCGTTGCGGTTGAACACGTGGACCCGGCCCGACGCCCGGTCGGGTCCGTCGAACCGGACCTCGTGGGTCGAGGTGGTGTGGAGGCAGAAGGTGAACACCGACATTGCCCCCGGCATCCACGCCACCACCTCGGCCGGGGTGCCGGCGATCCCCCCGGCCGACGTGTAGTCGACGAGGGCGTCCGGGGTGAAGAGCGCCTGCCACCGCGGCCAGTCCCGGTCGTCCACCGCGTAGGCGTACGCGGTGGCCAGGTCGCGGATGGCCAGATGGTCGGCGACGCGGCCGGGGTCGAGGACCCTCCCGTCGCCCGCCTGTTCGTGCTCGCTGCCCATGGGACCTCCCCGTGGTGACGACTTCTGTGGTGATGGATTCCGGCGTGCCCTGTCTAGCGCCGCGACGGCACCGCCGGCCGCACTACTGGCTCCGGAACGCGGTCTCGACCTGATGGGCCAGGTCGTCGAAGCCGCCTCCCCCGTCGGCCTCGACCACCAGCAGGTCGAGCACCCCGCCGAAGGGGACCAGCGGGTCGTAGCCGTCGCACACCGGCAGGTTCCGGCCGCAGCCGGCCAGCAGCGAGGCCGCCGAGTTCGGGGTCCACAATCCGGGCCACTCGTGCTCGAGACGGACCTGGCCCAGGTGGCGCCCGTCGGCGGCGCAGGCCACCTCGACCCCGGTCCCGTTGCGGCGCCCGACCAGCTGCAGCTCGGTGGCGCCCACGGGCAGGGGCACCGAGAGCCGGGTCACGTACTCGCTCACGAAGCTGCAGGCGAAGGTCAGCCCGGCGTCGTCGGCGAACCAGACCCACCCGCCGTTGTAGTCGCCCTGCTCGGCCAGGACCCCCACCGTGCCGGCCGCCATCGGCGTGCCCAGGCGGGCGGTGACGGTGAACCCGTGGGACAGCACGGGCACGTTGTCCTCGAAGGCCCGCTCGCCGGCCAGGAGCTCGACCCGTCGGGCGCCGGAGGGCCACGGCACGAAGAAGTGGGCGAGGCGGTCCATCACCCCGTCGCTGAGCGGCAGCACGCCGTTGCGCTCGGCCTCCTCGAACCAGCGTGCCACCAGCCGGGCACGGACGTCGGGGTGCTCGTCGCCCACGTCACGGTTCTCGGCCAGGTCGGTGCGGGTGTCGAACAGGTGCCAGTGGTCGCCGGCGAAGTCGTCGCTCCCCTCGATCAGCTCCCGGTCGGCGTGGGTGAGCTGGTTCACGTGGTTCGTGACCACCTTCCAGCCGTCCTCGTACATGGCGCGGCTCCCCCAGCACTCGAAGTACTGGCTGGTCCGGGGGTCCGGGGCGTCGGCCGAGTCGAGCATCCCCCGCAGGGTGACCCCGTCGAGGCTCATCTGGGCGACACCGCCGAGCTCCTCGGGCGCCTCCAGGCCGACGAGGTCGAGGACGGTGGGGAGGACGTCGACGGCGTGGCAGTACTGGTTGCGGACCGCACCCGTGCCACGCAGGCCTGCGGGCCAGGCGATGATGCACGGGTCGCGTACGCCGCCTTCGAACGTGTAGCGCTTGAACCGACGGACCGGCGTGTTGCCCGCCTCGGCCCACCCCCACGGATAGTGGTTGTAGGCCTTGTGGCCACCGAGCTCGTCGATGCGCGCCAGGTTCAGGTCGACGTCCTCGTCGCGTCCCTGGGCGAACCGGAATTCGCTGACCGAACCGTGTGGCCCGGCCTCGCCCGACGCCCCGTTGTCGGACACCAGTACGACGATGGTGTTCTCCGCGTCACCCAGCTCCTCGAGCGCTCCGATCACACGGCCGATCTGCGCGTCGGCGTGGGACAGGAAGCCGGCGAACAGCTCCATCATCCGCGGCGTACAGGCGCCGTCGGTCGGGCGGGAGGCCGTCCCAGTCGGGCACGTGGGCCGACGGGGTCGGGAGCTCGGTCCCCTCGGGAACGATGCCCAGGCGGATCTGCCGTTCGAGCGTCCGCGCCCGCCACTCGTCCCATCCGGTGTCGAACACCCCCCGGTAGCGGTCGCTCCACTCGGGGGCCACGTGGTGGGGCGCGTGGGTGGCCCCGAGCGCCAACCACATCAGGAACGGTCGGGTCGGATGGTTCCGCCTCAGCTCGCGCAGCCGGCTGACGGCCTCCTCGGCCAGGTCCTCGGTCAGGTGGTAGCCCTCGTCGGGTGTCCGGGGCGGGTCGACGTAGGAATTGTCGCGGACGAGTTCCGGCGCCCAGTGGTTGGCGTCCCCGCCGAGGAACCCGTAGTAGTGCTCGAAGCCCTTGGCCAGCGGCCAGTTGCCGAACGGACCCGAGGGGGACCGCTGGTCGCGGGGGGTCAGGTGCCACTTGCCCACACAGAAGGTGGCGTACCCGTCCTGGCGCAGGATCTGGGCGAGGGTGCCGGCACCCTCCGCGATCCGGCCCTCGTAGCCGGGGAAGTTCATGGGCAGGTCGGGCAGCATGCCGACCCCTACCCGGTGGTGGTTGCGGCCGGTGAGCAGGCACGCCCGGGTGGGCGAGCAGATGGCGGTGGTGTGGAAGTTGGTGAGCCGGACGCCCCGTGCGGCCAGGCCGTCGATCGCCGGCGTGGCGATGTCGGACCCGTAGCAGCCCAGTTGGGCGAAGCCCGTGTCGTCGAGCACGATCACCACGACGTTGGGAGCACCGACCCGGAACGGCGGTGCGGCAGCGCGGCGACGTGGACCCGGCGGCGGTCAGTGCGATCGTGGCGTTGTCGGCGGTGCGCGCTGGCATGCGACGAGCGTACGACCCGGGCGTCCACGGGGGCGTTCCGTGGCGCAGGTCGGGGCTCACGGTTCGACGACGCTGGTCCTGCAGCGACGGACACCTCCTCCGGTGGCACGGGTCGCTGTCACCTGCTGTTGCAGGTCTGTGCAGGTCAGGCCGTGTGCGATGGCCCGGGCCCTCCTACCATGAGGTGATGAAGGAACTCGTCTACCACCGCCTGCTGCTGCCCTCGGTGGCCCGCAATGCCGACCGTCCGGTCGCCACCGACGCGTCCACGGGCCGGAGCTATCACGTACGCCGAGCACCTCGACCGGGTGGAGCGCCTCATCGGCGGCATGCACGGCCTCGGCATCCGGCGCACCGACCGGTTCGCCATCATGGCGCTGAACTCGCCCGAGTACCTGCAGCTCTACCACGCCGCCTTCCTCGGCGGCGGCATCGTCAATCCGCTCAACCTTCGGTTCGCGCCTCGCGAGCTGGTCCATGTGCTGCGCGACTCCGACACCCGGATCTGCTTCGTCGACCCGGTGTTCGCCCCGGTGATCGAGGCCGTCCGCGAGGAGGCGGGACTCGAGCACGTCGTGCTGATCGGGCATGGCGACATACCCCACACCGTGACCTTCGACGACCTGCTCACCGCTGAGCCGCTCCTGCCGGCCGAGGGCGAGGAGACCGACCCGGTCCTCCTGATGTACACGGGCGGCACCACCGGGATGCCCAAAGGCGTGCTCATCGACCAGCGGGCCGAGATCCTCAACGCCTACCACATCACGATCGACCATCCAGTCGGGGACGCGGTTCGGTGAACCTCCTGCAGACCCCGATGTTCCACGCCGCCTCCATCTACGCCGCCGTGGGCGGCCCGGCCCTCGGCGGGCACACCGTGATCCTGCCCATGTTCGAGCCCGGGGCCGTCATGGAGGCCATCGACGCCTATCGGCCGACCATCACCACCATGGTGCCGACCATGATCGGGCTGACGATGGCCCATCCCGACTTCCGGCCCGAGCGCCTGGCCGGCCTGGCGGACCTGGTCTACGGAGCCTCGCCCATGCCCAAGGCCCTGCTCGAGACGCTCCTCGACCTGTACCCCCACATCAACATCTGGCAGGGCTACGGCATGACCGAGTCCAGCTCGGTGATCACCGTCCTCGGCCCCGAGGAGCACCGGATCGGGGGGAAGTACCTCCAGTCGGCCGGCTATCCGCTGATGGGCGTCGAGCTGTCCGTCCAGGACGCGGTGGGTCGGCCGCTGCCGACGGGCGAGACCGGCGAGGTCTGCGCCCGGGGCGGCAACTACATGATCGAGTACTGGCGCCAGCCCGAGGCTACGGCCGACGTGTTCCGCGACGGTTGGTACCACACGGGCGACGCCGGCTATCTCGACGAGGACGGCTACCTCTACCTGGTCGACCGGGTGAAGGACATGATCGTCACCGGTGGCGAGAACGTCTACTCGTCGGAGGTGGAGAACGCCATCGCCAGCCATCCGGCCGTGCAGCAGGTGGCGGTCATCGGCATCCCCCACGAGCAGTGGGGCGAGGCGGTCCACGCCGTTGTGGTGCTGCGCGAGGGCCACGACGTGGGCGAGGACGAGCTGGTGGCCCACTCGCGGGAGTGGATCGCCGGCTACAAGGTGCCGAAGAGCGTCGAGTTCCGTGCCGAGCCGCTACCGCTGTCGGGAGCCATGAAGGTGCTGAAGCGCGAGCTGCGGGCCCCCTACTGGGAGGGCCACGAACGGGGCGTCAACTGACGCCGCACCTCAGCCGGCCGGGGGCGCATCCAGGAGGGCCGCCACCTCGGTGAGGATCTGCTCGGCTGGTGGCAGGCCTGGGACGTCGGTCATCAGCGCCGGGTTCTGCCCCTCGCCGATGGTTGCCCAGCGGCGCTCGGCGACCTCCACGAAGTCGGGATGCGGGAACACCCAGAAGCGCCCGCCCGTGATCGAGTCCGCCACCAGGTCGGCCACCGAGGCCGGGGTCGTCCCCTCGTCGACGGCCCGCCGGACGTGGTTGGCCATGATCTCGGCGCCGAAGGCGTCGGGCGGTCGGTCACCCAGGTGTCCGGGCCAGTTCCGGTCGGCGTCCACGATCCCGGTCCGGACCCAGCCCGGGCACAGCACACTCACCCCGACCGGAAGTCCGGACAGGGTGAGAGTGGCGTAGAGGTCCTCGGTGAGCGCCACCACGGCGTGCTTGGTGGCGTCGTAGGCGGGGTCGATGCCGGGAAGCAGGCCGGCCATCGACGCCGTGTTGACGATGTGGCCCTCGCCCTGGCCCACGAGGATGGGGAGGAACGCCCGCACACCGTGGATGACACCCCACAGGTTGACCCCGATCACCCACTCCCACGACGACAGGGGGCCCGTCCATGCGTCGGCCCTGGTGGCCACCCCGGCGTTGTTGCACACGACGTGGACCGCTCCGAAGCGCTCGAGCGCGGCCGCCGCCAACGCCTGGACCGCCGCCTCGCTGCTCACGTCCGTCGGGACGGCCAGCGCCTCGACCCCCATGGCGGAGATCGTCTCGCTCGCTGCGGCCAGCGCCACCTCGTCCACGTCGGCCAGCACCACGTCGAGCCCGCTGCGGGCGAACCGCTCGGCCAGTGCCAGGCCGATCCCACCTGCCGCTCCGGTCACGACCGCGACCTTGCCTCGTTGCAGCTCCATCGTTCCCCCTTGGGTCCACCGGGGGTCGCCCCCGCACCGTCCGCCCACCCTAGGTCGCGGGTCATCGGGACGGCAGGTGGAGCGGGTGGAGATCCTCCACACCTGTTGCAGCGCGGACGCCCCCGCCCGAGTCGGGCCGTGCGTTCAGGACGGTCCTGCGTTCAGGTCCCTGTGGAGAACGGCAGCGACGCGTAGCGCCGCACGTAGGCACCGGGGGCGAACACGCCCTCCCCGGCGTCCACGGCGAAACGCGGGAACCGGTCGAGGAGCTGCTCGAGGGCGATGCCGGCCTGGAGTCGGGCGACGGCGGCGCCCAGGCACTGATGGGCACCGTGGCCGAAGCCGAGGGAGTGACGGATCGTGCGCCGGACGTCGAGCTCGTCGGCGTCGGGCCCGAACTCGCGCTCGTCCCGGTTGGCTGCGCCGTAGAGGAGCAGGACCTTCCCCCCGGCCGGGATGGTGGTTCCGTGCAGCGTCACGTCGCGTGTGGTGGTGCGGGCCAGGTTCTGGACCGGTGTCGTCAGGCGGAGGAACTCGTCGACGGCCGGGCGGACCAGGGCCGGGTCGTCGAGGAGGGCCTGCCGCTGGCCGGGACGGGCGGTGAGCAGCTCGGCCGTCCCGGCCAACAGTCCGGTCGTCGTGTCGTTTCCCCCGGTCACCAGGGTGAACACGAAGCCGATGATCCACTCGTCCGACACCTCGCCCTCGCCCGCCCGGACCAGGTCGGACACCAGGTCGTCGCCGGGCTGACTCCGGCGTCGCCCGATGAGCTCGGTGGCATAGGCGAAGAGGTCGAGGGCGGCTCCGGGTGCGCCGGCGACGTCCCCGTCGGCAGCGGCGGCCACGATCGCGCCCGTCCACCCGTCGAAGCGCTCGCGGTCCTCGTGGGGCACGCCCAAGTAGTGGGCCACGACGAAGCTCGGCAGGGGCTTGAACAGGGCCTCGACGATGTCTACCTCGCCCCGTTCACCGACGTGGTCGAGCCGGTCGTCGACGAAGTCCCGGACGGCAGGGCCGATGCCGGCGACGGCACGGGGCGTCATGGGGCGGCTCACCCTCCGGCGCATGGCGGTGTGTTCAGGCGGGTCCATCATCACGATGGGGGCGGCCCGGCCCTCGAACATGGCCATCGAGTCGGGATCGGGGGTGAGGCCCTGTGCCGAGGAGAACGTCACCGTGTCGCGCGCCGCGTCACGCACGTCGGCGAATCGGGACAGAACCCAGAACTCGCCGTGACGCTCGTCGACCTGATGGTGCACGGGTGCCTCGTCGCGCAGGCGGCGGTAGGCGGGCCACGGGTCGCGCCACTGTCCACCGCCGCGGAACACGTACCGGTCGTCGGTCGTCGGGGTCACCTCAACCACCCGCACCGGTCACAGGTCCGCCCGCGGCCGGGGCCGCGGCGCCACCAGCTCGATCGCCGTCCCGTCCGGGTCACGGAGCTGGAGCGACAGGTTCCCGTTCTCGGGAGCCACCCCCGGGTGGTCGATCCCGACGGAGGTGAGGTGCTCGGCCCAGGCGTCGAGCGACGCCCCGTCGGGCACGGCGAAGGCCAGGTGGTCGAGGGCGCCGGCGGCGGGGTCGGGCAGGCCGCCGTCCCGTCGGGTGAGCACGACGACCAACCGGGCCGCCCGGTGGCTGAGCGCCACGTACCCGACGGCGGGGTCGGCGGCGAAGGGCTCCAGCCCGAGCGCGGCTGTGTACCAGCCGGCGCTGACCACCGGGTCGGTCACGTTGAGTTGGACGTGCGACAGTCCGGTCAACGGTGCGCCGGGCCGGGTGCCGCTCACCCGGCGCCCTCCACCGGGTTCGGCTCGAGCGGCGCCACCGGCACGAGGATGGCCGGCGCCTCGGTGCCGCCGTCGATCTCGAACACCTTTCCGGTGACCCACGACGACGCGTCCGACGCCAGGAACAGTACGGCACAGGCGATGTCCTCGGGCTCGCCCGGGCGCTGCATCGGGGTGCCGGCCAGGAACTGGCGCCGCAGGTCGTCGTCGGTCAGCACGATGTCGAGCGACCGGGTGGACACGCCACCGACGTCCAGGGCGTTGACCCGCACCCGGGGCGCCAGTTCCGCGGCGATGTTCCTGGTCAACCGGTCGAGAGCCGCCTTGGCCGCACCGTAGGCGACGAACATCGGCTGGGTCATGGAGGCCGACCGGGACGAGATGTTGACCACCGAGCCGGTGCCGACCGTGTCCACCATCCGGCGCGCCGCCAGCTTGGTCAGGGTCAGCGGTGCGGTCACGTTGAAGGCGAAGGTGCGGGCCATGAACCCCTCACTGGTGTCCATGGCGGCTCGGGGCATGGCGCCTCCGGCGTTGTTCACCAGGACGTCGAGCCGTCCGTACTCGGCGACGCCCCGGTCGATCAGGTGCTCGCACTGCCCCTGGTCGCACACGTCGGTGGGGACCACCAGTGCCCGGCGCCCGAGGGACCGGACGCGACCGGCGACCTCCTCGAGGTCGGACTCGGTGCGGGCGGCGAGCACCACGTCGGCGCCGGCCTCGGCCAGGCCCACGGCGATGCCCCGGCCGATCCCCAGCCCGGCTCCGGTGACGACGGCCACCCGACCACCGAGGTCGAACCGGTCGAGGATCATCGACCGACGGTCCCTTCGGACCGGTTGCGGCAGGCGGTGGGTTCGTTGCTCGTTCGGGTGCGCATGCGGCGTCCTCCGGTCGGGGGTGCGTGGTGCCCCTCCTCGGACCGCATACTGCCACCGGTGTGGCGCCGTGTCCCGGGCGCGAAGTGTTGCCGCTGGCTACGTTGGTGGGAATCAGCGGAAGGGCGGACGTGGGTACACAGAACGTGGCGATCCTGTTCACGGACGTCGTCGACTCGACGGCACTGTCCCAACGGCTGTCCCCCGCGCAGGCGGACGAGACGCGCCAACGGCACTTCGCACTGCTCCGCGGTGAGGTGGCGCGCTCCGGCGGCACCGAGGTCAAGAACCTCGGCGACGGTCTCATGGTCGTGTTCGACACGGCCTCGGCGGCCCTGGCCTGTGCCGTGGCCATGCAGCAGGCCGTCGACCACGACAACCGCGGGGCGGTCGAACCGGTCGGCCTGCGGATCGGGGTCAGCGGGGGAGAGGTGGCTGGCGACGAGGACGACTTCTTCGGTGACCCCGTCGTCGGGGCGTCGCGGCTCTGCGCGGCCAGTGCGCCCGGTCAGATCCTGGTCGCCGAGGTCGTCCGGCTGACAGCGGGACGCCGGAGCCCCCACCCGTCGCGGCCGATCGGCGGGCTGTCGCTGAAGGGGCTGCCCGACCCGGTCGAGGCTGTCGAGCTCCTGTGGGAACCCCTGGAACCGACCGGCGGCGCCGTCCCGCTCCCCGCCCGGATGGAGGTCCGCCCGGGGTCCGGCGTCGTGGGACGGGTGGCGGAGCTGGAGGTGCTGGCCGACGCCTACAAGCGCGTCACCTCGGGCGGCGGTTCCGAGGTCGTGCTGGTCTCCGGCGAGGCCGGACAGGGAAAGACCACGCTGATCGCAGAAGCGGCGCGCGCCGCCTCGGCACTGGGCGCGTGCGTGCTCTTCGGGCACTGCGAGGAGGACCTCGCCACCCCCTACCAGCTGTTCGCCGAGGCGCTCGGCCACTTCGTCGCCCATGCCCCCGACGAGCAGCTCCTCGCCCACGTCGCCGTTCACGGCTCCGAGCTGGCCCGCATCGCTCCGGCGCTGGGCCTGCGGGTGCCCGACCTGCCGCCGTCCCGGGCCGCCGACACCGACTCGGAGCGCTACCTCCTGTTCGCGGCGGCGGTCGGGCTCCTGGCCGATGCGGCGGCGGACCGTCCGGTGGTGCTCGTCCTCGACGACCTCCAGTGGGCCGACAAGGGCAGCCTGCTGCTGCTGCGCCACCTGGCCTCGGCTGAGCACCGCTCGCCGCTACTGATCCTCGGTACGTTCCGCGACAGCGACCTCTCCCACCTCCATCCGTTCCTCGATACGCTGGCCGCACTCCGCCGGACCGAGCTCGTGACCCGCGTCGAGCTGTCCGGACTGGACGACGCCGGGGTGGTGGCGCTCATGGAGGCGATCGCCGGCTACGTACTCGACGACGCCGCCGTCGAACTCGCCCACGCCGTCTACCGCGACACCGACGGCAACCCGTTCTTCGTCTACGAGGTGCTGCGCCACCTTTCCGAGGCCGGGGCCATCGCCCGGGACGCCGAGGGCCGGTGGACGCTCCAGGACAGGTGGCACGAGGTCGCCCTGCCCGAGAGCGTGCGCGAGGTGGTCGGGGCACGGGTTGGTCGGCTGGGGCCCGTCGCCGAGCGCATCCTGTCGGTGGCCGCCGTCATCGGGCGCGACTTCGACCTCGACCTGCTGTCGCTGGCCGCGGCGGTCCAAGAGGACCCCTTGCTCGACGTGCTGGACAGCACCGCCGACGCCGCCCTGGTCCGGGAGGTCACGGGTGACCCGGGCCGCTACACCTTCTCCCATGCGCTGATCCAGCACACCTTGTACCAGGACATGGGGCCGACCCGTCGGGCCCGGGCCCACCGTGCCGTGGCCGAGGCCCTCGAGGAGCTGTGCGGCGGTCACCCCGACGCCCGGATCGGCGAGCTCGCGCACCACTGGTTCAGCGCCACCCGGAGCGTCGACGTGGGCAAGGCCGTCCGGTATTCACGCGAGGCGGGCGACGCGGCGCTGGCCGCGCTGGCACCGGCCGACGCGCTGCGCCACTTCGCCCGGGCCATCGACCTGGCCGCCAACGAACCGGCGTCGGACCCCGTCCTCGGGATCGACCTGGCCATCGGCCTCGGGACGGCACAGCGCCAGATCGGTGACCCCGGCTACCGCCAGACGCTCCTCGACGCCGCCCGCAGCGCGGACGGGATCGGGGACACGGTCCGCCTGGTCGCCGCCGCGCTGGCCAACGACCGCGGGTTCTACAGCGCGGTCGGGGCGATCGACGCCGACAAGGTGGCGGTCCTCGAGCGGGCGGCCGAGCAGGTTGCGCCGGGGACGGCCGAGCGGGCGCTGGTGCTCGCCACGCTGTGCTCCGAGCTCGCCTACGGCAGCCCGCTCGAGCGAAGGACGGCTCTCGCCGGCGAGGCCGTCTCTATCGCCCGGTCGCTGGCCGACGACGCCACCTTGGTGCGCGTGCTCAACCACGTGCACGTCGCCCTGCAGGTTCCCTCGCTCCTGGAGGAGTCCGTAGGGCGCACGACCGAGGCGCTGGCCTTGGCCGAACGGTTGGGCGATCCCGTCCAGGTGCTGTGGGCCGCGCACTGGCGTGCCACCGACGCCGCCCGCTCGGGGGACGTCGCCGAGATGCACCGGTGCATCGCCATCCACGGTGCCGAGGCCGAGCAGCTGGACCAGCCCATGTTCACCTGGGAGCACACGTTCCTGTGCGCCATCGAGGCGCAGTTCGCCGGGGATGCCGACCGGGCCGAGGCACTGGCGTCCGAGGCCCTGCGCATCGGCACCGACAGCGGCCAGCCCGATGCCGCCACGATCTTCGGCGCCCAGTTCATCGTGTCGAGCGGGCAGAAGGGGACGATGAGCGAACTGGCTCCCCTGATCGAGGAGATGGCGTCCCGTGCCCCCAACATCTCGCGGTGGCTGTTCGCCTCCCTGCTGGCCAAGGCGCACGTCGAGGGCGACCGCACCGAGCCCGCACGGCGCCTCCTGGAGGAGTTCGCCGCCGCCGGGTTCGAGATGCCGCTCGACCAGATCTGGATGACTGGCATGGTCGATTTCGCCGAGGCGGCCATCGAGTGCGGCGACCCGGCGTTCGCCGGGCCGCTCCTCGAACGACTGGAACCGTGGGCCGACCAGGTGCCCGCAACGGGCGGGTCGGTGCTGGCCCCCGTCAACCACTACCTCGGCGGCCTGGCCGCCGTCCTCGGACGTCACGACGACGCCGACGCCTGGTTCGCCTCGGCTGCGGGCATGGCCGAGCGGTCCGGGGCGCAGTTCTTCCTCGCCCAGACGCGCCTTCGGTGGGGCCTTCTCCTGGCCGACAGGGACGGGCCCGGGGACGCGCGGGGCGCGCCTGCTGGTGGCCCAGGCCAGGGAGTCGGCGGCGGCCCACGGCTACGGCACGGTGCTGCGCCGGTCCGAGGCCACCCTGGCCGCACTGGGTTGAGTAGCGGTCCCCCCGGCACCCGCCCGTCCCGCGTGCCACACTTTGGACGGCGGCCGCGGGGCGGCCAGGGGGAGGGAATGCCATGGGGAACGTCCGTTACGGGGCCCGCGCCGTCGACCAGCGGTCGAACCGCGAGGTCGAGGCCACGCGCCGTCCGATCTGGTCGAAGGCGGTCACCGTCGTATTCCGCACCGACCCCGACGCCGTGGCCGCCGTGCTGCCCCGGCCGCTCGAGCCGGCTTCGGCCACGGCCCGCCTGCGGATCGCCGTGGTCGATATGGGGACCGGCCTCCCCACCTTCGGTGCCGGCTGGTTCGGTGTACAGGCCCGCCACGGCGACGTCCAGGGCGAGTACGCGCTCTTCATGCCGATGAGCACCGAGCAGGCCACCACGGGTGGACGCGAGACGTTCGGCGAGCCGAAGAAGATCGCCCAGCTGTCGCTGATGACCGAGGGTGACACCCTGGCCGCCGAGGTGTCCCGGATGGGTGCCAGGGTCGCCGAGGTGACCGGGACGCTCGGACCCGAGCAACCGGGCTACGAGATCGACAAGCTCGACTTCTACTTCAAGGGGCTGCCGGATCCGTCGGGCGAGGGGCTGGACGGGGACCCGGCCCTCGTCTACTGCCGCCGCCACGAGACGGCCCGCGTGGTCCGGCCGGTCACCGGCGAGTGCAAGCTGCTCGAGGCCCCGCTGGATCCCGTGGCCGACTTCCCGATCGAGGAGGTCCTCACGTTCGAGTACGCCGAGTTGGCGTCGTCGCAGCAGGGCGAGATCGTCGAGCGGGTGCCGGCCGAGTGGCTGGTCCCGTTCATGCACCAGCGCTACGACGACCTGAGCGTGTTGGGGGCGAAGTCGTGAGCGACGTCCCGTCCGGTCCCACCGACCGCTACATCGTGGTGTCCGCCGACGGTCACGCCGGACTGGCCTGCGAGGACTACCGGCTCTACCTCGAGGCGCGGTACCACCCGGCCTTCGAGGAGTACCTGGCCGAGCGCACCGCCCATCGCGAGGAGTCCCTGGCCTTCAACTACGACTACATCATGGGGTGGGAGACGGACAACGAGGAGGGCCTGAAGGGCGCCTACGACCCCGCCGTGCGCGACAAGGAACTGGACTCCGACGGTGTGGCCGCCGATGTGCTCTTCGCCGATGCCGACGCCGTGACCGGCATGGCCTCACCGCCGTTCGGTGCCGGGCTGTTCGCCGGGGCCATCGCCGACCCCGAGTTGGCCTTCGCCGGCGCCCACGCCCACAACCGGTTCCTGGCCGAGATGTGTTCGCACTCGCCGCACCGTCGGGGCGGCATCGCCCTGGTGCCGATCACCCACGACATCGCCCGTGCCGTCGGCGAGATCGAGTGGGTGGCCTCCCAGCCCGGCATCCGCGGCATCATGATCCCGACCATGTGGCGGGACCACCTCCCCTACAACGACGCCGCCTACGACCCGGTGTGGGCCGTCTGTGCCGAGGCCGGACTGCCGGTCCACACCCACTCGGGCGAGGCCCCGATGGAGGAGTACGGCGACAACACCGGCGTCTACCTGGCCGAGGTGGTGTGGTGGACGGTCCGCCCGGCCTGGCACCTGCTGTTCGGCGGCGCCTTCGAGCGCTACCCCGACCTCAAGTTCGTGGTCACCGAGGCCGCCGCCTACTGGGCTCCCGACCTGATGTGGAAGTGGGACCAGTACATGGGAGGAGGCCACACCACCAAGAAGCTGGCCGCCATGCTGCAGGGGAAGATCTCCAAGCTCCCCTCCGACTACTTCGGCACCAACATCTTCATCGGCGCCTCCACCATGTCGAAGGAGGAGATCCGCCGCCGTTACGTCATCGGCACCGACGTGGTGATGTGGGGGACCGACTACCCGCATCCGGAGGGCACCTGGCCGAACACGGCGGCCAAGCTGCGGGCCGACTTCGCCGACGTCCCGCTCGACGACACCGCCGAGCTGCTGGGACTGACGGCGGCCCGGGTCTACGGCTTCGACCTCGACGAGCTCCGCCCCATCGCCCGGCGCATCGGCCCGACCCCCGAGTCCCTCGGCCAGGACCCCACCCTCCGCAGCGACCCGGCCGAGCGGGCCGGGGCCCGGTGGTGGAAGGCGGAGTACGGAGTGCAGCCACCGGCCTGAGCCAACGGGCGAGGGAGGCTCAGGCGGTCCCCGTGCTGCCCGGCTGTCCGGCTACCAGCTGCGCAGGACCTGGTGGCGGTCGAAGGCGTTGCAGGTCGAGTCCGTCGGGTAGTCCTCGACCTCGAGCGGGGTGGCCACGTCGGCCACCGTCGGCCCGATCCGGTCACCGACGGACCGGAGGGCCACCAGGTCGAACCCGTAGACGGTGGCCACGGTGTCCTCGAGCATCAGCTTCGTCTCCGCCGGGTCGCACCGTCCGAAGGCGGCCCGCAGCGCCAGCAGGCTGTACGGGTAGGAGCCCTCGGTATGGGGGTAGTCCGAGCCCCACATGATCCGGTCCACCCCGACCTCGTGGCGCACGGCCGACTCTGTGGCCCGCAGGAAGCTTGCCCCGACGTAGACGTTGCGGGCGAAGTACTCCGACGGGGTCATCGACATGCCCTGGGCCGCCACCCCGAAGTAGGACGCCTCGGCCGCCCCACCCATGGTCATGCGGCCGTAGAACCAGTCCAGGGTCTCGAGCCCGCGGGGCAGCCACGCCAGCCCCTGCTCGGTCAGCACGACCGTGAGGGTGGGATGCCGCTCCAGGACCCCGCCGAAGATGAGGTGCCACATCGAGCGGTGGGAGAACCACGGCAGCTCGACCAGCATCATGGCCCGGGCCACCTCGGAGTCCCCGTAGTCGGGCAGTCCCCCGCCCCCGTGGATGTTGACCGGGACACGCAGCTCCTCGCACAGCTCCCACAGCGGCTCCCAGGCCGGGTCCCACAGGCCGGGAAGGTCCGCCCCCGGGGGAGGCTGGGCAGCAGGACGCCACCGAAGGGGTCGAAGGCCGCCGCAGCCCAGCGCACCTCGTCGAGGGCGTCCTCGATCCGGTTGGCGAAGATCTGAGCCACGCCGGCCCGCCGGCCCGGGGCCCGGGCGCAGAAGTCGGCCAGCCACCGGTTGTGGGCCTGCAGGCCCGCCCACCGGCGCTCGTAGTCCTGCTCCGTCGGCGGAAGGGCCAGCAGGCTGCCTTCCTCGAAGAAGGGCGGCACGGTGTTGGGGAAGAGCACCTCGGCGGCGATGCCGTCGGCGTCGTTCTCGGCCAGGCGCCGGTCGGAGTCCCAGCTCCGGTAGGCGGTCGGGGCCTGCAGGTCGGCGTAGGGGTTGACGTAGGCGGCGGCCCAGGTGTCGAACTCGTCGTGCCACCGGCTCGCCAGGTAGGGGCGGTAGTCGTAGATGTCACCCCCGGCGTGGGCGTCGGCACTGATGACGGTGTAGCGGCTGTCCGGTGCGAGTTCGTCGGTCATCGGATCTCCCCCTGGGGTGGGCGTCGGGTCGGTGGCGGTGGAAGGGGTCACGTGAGTCCCTCGAGGGCCGAGGGCGGCAGCCTGCCCTCGGCGATGGCATCGGCCCGGGCGTGCAACAGGGCACCGGCGGCGTCGAGGTTGTGGCTGATCACGAACCGCCCGTCCTTGACCCCCTGGACGGCGAACCGGCCGAGCTCGTCGAGGTCGACGGTGTCGGCCGGGCGGCCAGCGGCGGCCAGGGCGGCCTTGAACTCGGCGAAGGTGGTGCCCGGGGCCGGCGGGCGCGGCCTGACCCGGGCCAGCTCTGCCGGTCGGTTGCGCTGGGCCTCCCACAGTCCGGTCTCCAGCAGGCCGCCCGACGGGTAGAAGACGGCGGCGCGCAGCTTGGTCTTCTGGGCCACGAACTGGTGGGCCAGCGCCTCGGTGAAGCAGCTGATGGCCGCCTTCGACGACGCGTAGACCGAGGCATAGGGGACCGGGGCGATGCCACCGTCGCCCGAGGACGTGGTCACCACCACTCCGGCCTCGTCGCCGGCGATCATCCGGGGCACGAACTCGAGCACGCCGTTGGCCGTGCCGAAGACGTTGACGCCGAAGCACCAGCGCCAGTCGTTCGGCTCCTGCTCCCACGGGTTGCCGCCTCCCCCGGAGGTCACCCCGGCGTTGTTCCACAGGATGTGACAGGCACCCAGCTCGCCGTAGACCACCTCGGCCAGCGCCCCGATCGAGGCGGGATCCGAGACGTCGGTGATGACGCCCCGGACGTCTCCCCGTCCGGCGAGTTCGGAGACCGTCGCAGCCAGCACCGGCTCCTCGATGTCGGCGATCACCACCCGGCAGCCCTCGTCGAGGAGTGCACCGACGATGCCCCGGCCGATCCCGGCCGCGCCGCCGGTCACCACCGCAACCTTGCCCGACAGATCGTCCATCCCGCTCCCCCCGAGTCGCCCCCGGATTGGCCCGGGCGCCGTTCGCTCATGGTTGCACAGACGACCAACGGGCGCGGCGCCGGCTACCAGTGGCGTCGGGCTACGCCCAGCTCTCCTCCCAGTAGCTGGGGGAGCCGGGATCGCCGAGCGACATGGCATGGCGACCCTCGTGACCAACGGGTCGGCTGCAGCACGCCAACGTGCCGATCCACGGCCCCTCGCCCACGTCGTTGATGGCGCCGCAGCGTCGCAGCCGCGGGGTCGGCGGCAGCTGCAGCGCCTCGTCCCCGAGTGTCGTGCCGATGTCGTCGTCGTCCCACTGCCGCAGGGGTTCCGTGCCCATGACCTTCCGCCTTCCGTGCCACGCCCCTCGTCGCGTCCTTCGGCCCGAGGCACGCCGAACTGAAGCGCCGGCGTCATCCGGGACCGGCATCCGGGGGTGGGTCGGTGCGTGCCGCCCTCCACCACCAGGGAGAAGAGGAAGGGACCGGTGCCCGAGGGCATGGGCCGGGCCGACGGCGGAATCCGGGATGCAACGAGGGGTGCAGGCCCCGGCCGTCCACCGCTACCGCGGGCACCGCACCGCACCGCAACCGGCGACCGGCAGCGGACGGGCTGCAGTCGGCGCCCGTCGCTACCATGACGCCACGACGTTGGCGAAGGGGGATCCCGATGGCCCATGACCCGGTGGTGGCGGACACGGTCCGCCAGCGCGACAGCCTGGAGCCGCGCTTCGTGCTGCCCGAGCAGGAGGAGCGGGCAACGGCGGCCCTCGATGCCTACCGGACGGAGCGGGGCAGTCCGAACATCCTGGTCGTCCTGTTCGACGACGTGGGCTGGGGCGACTTCGGGTGCTACGGCGGGGGCGTGGCCGTCGGGGCGCCCACACCCAACATCGACAGGCTGGCCCGACGCGGCCTGCTGCTCACCTCCTGCTACTCCGAGCCGTCGTGCACGCCTTCGCGGGCATCGCTCATGACCGGGCGGCTCCCCATGCGCCACGGCCTGCTCCGGCCACCGATGTACGGGCAGCCCGGCGGACTCGACGGTGAGGTCACGCTCCCGTCGCTCCTGTCCGAGGCCGGCTACGTGACCCAGGCCGTGGGCAAATGGCACATAGGCGAGAACGTGGAGTCCCAGCCCCAGCACGTCGGCTTCGACGACTTCTACGGGTTCCTGTCCGTGTCGGACATGTACACCGAGTGGCGGGACCCGAACTTCTTTCCGGAGATCGTCTACAGCGAGGAGCGCACGAAGTGGGTGGAGAACCTCCCTTTCAATAAGTGCTTCGTCCACGCCACCCGGGGCGGCGACACCGATAACGTCGAAGAGGTCACCGTCCCCGTCCTGTCGCTGCTGGACGATAAGTGGGCGAACTACTCGCTCGACTTCATCCGACGCATGGGCGCCCAGCCCGAGGGCTCCCGTCGACCGTGGTTCCTCTACCACTGCACCCGGGGCGCCCACTTCGACAACTACCCGCACGAGCGGTTCCTGGGCTCGTCCCCGGCCAAGCACCCCTACAAGGACACCATCATCGAGCTCGACGACATCGTGGGCCGCCTGGTGGCCGAGCTCGAGGCCACGGGCCAGATGGACGACACGATGATCATGATCACCTCGGACAACGGCCCTGAGATGGAGACCTGGCCCGACGCCGCCTACTCCCCCTTCCGCAGTGCCAAGGGCTCCACCTGGGAGGGTGGCCAGCGGGTGCCGGGCATCGTGACCTGGCCCGGCATGATCGCCGCCGACCGGGCCTCGGACGGGATCTTCTCCCTGATGGACCTGTTCACCACCTGCCTGTCCCTGGCCGGCGCCTCGGACTCGGTCCCCCGGGATCGCTTCGTCGACGCCGTGGACCAGACGTCGTTCCTCCTCGACCCCGACGGTGTGTCCAACCGCAAGTACCTCTACTACTGGCTCACCAACGTGTTCTCGGCCCTGCGGGTGGGGGAGTGGAAGTTCATGGTCGCCTCGTCGTCCGACGACGACCGAGACTGCTTCAACCTCGGCGGGTTCACCGGCGTGACCCAGAAGTACTCCCACGGCCGCCTGTACAACCTGTACCTCGACCCGAAGGAGAACCACAGCTACATGATCCGGAAGCTGGCCTACATCGACAGCTTCACCAGCGGGATCGCCAAACACTTCGGCACCTTCGGCCGGTTTCCACCGAAGGTGCCGATCGCGGCGATGAGCTGACCGACGGGTCGACCCGCCGGGCGGACTACCGTGACGCCCGGACCGGAGTGCAGGGGGATGCCGTGGACGAGACGACCGAGCTGGTGGCACCGAGCTGCTTCGCCTCCGACGTGCTCGCCGGCACGGTGGCGCTGGTCACCGGTGGCGGCACCGGCATCGGCAGGGAGATCGCCCGGATCCTGGGAGCCCACGGTGCGCGTATCGTGCTGGCCAGCCGCAGGCAGGAGGTGCTGGAGGCCGCTGTCGCCGAGCTGGGTGCCGAAGGCGTCGACGCCACGTTCGGGGTGTGCGACGTACGCGACGTCGACGCTGTCCGCGCCGTGGTCGATGGGGTGGTCGCCGATCACGGCTCCCTCGACATCGTGGTCAACAACGCCGCCGGGAACTTCCCGGCCCCGATGTCGGCCATCTCGCCCAACGGGTTCAAGGCCATCGTCGACATCGACCTGCTGGGCACCTACAACGTGACCAGAACCGCCTTCGACGCGTGGCTGCGGGAGCACGGCGGCTCGATCGTGAACATCAGTGCGCCCTTCGAGCAGCGCGGCGTCGTCTACCAGGCACATGTGGCGGCGGCCAAGTCGGGTGTCGACTCGCTCACCCGCACGTGCGCGGTCGAGTGGGGTCCCTACGGCATCCGGGTGAACGCCATCGCCCCGGGTTCCATGGTCGGCACCGAAGGACTGAAGCGGTTCGCCGAGGCCGTGCCGGGCAGCACCCCGAAGGCCACCAACCCGCTCGGGAGGCACGGGCACGGCTCGGACGTCGCCTACCTGGCACTCTTCCTGTGCAGCCCGGTGGCCCGGTTCGTGTCCGGGCAGGTGATCGCCGTGGACGGGGCGGGCGCCACCGACATGCTGCGCCTCCAGGCCGGACCGATCTGAGCCGGACGGCGGTGACCGGCGGGGGCACGGCGGTCAGGGGAGGATGCCGAGCCCCCGTGGGCGCCGGGTCCCGGTGTCGCGTCCCTCGGCCAGTGCCAGTCCGGCCAGGAGCGCGTCCCGCAGGTCGCGGGGGTCGATGACGTCGTCGTAGGCGAGGCGGCCCGCAGCCCGCACCGAGGCCTCGGACTGCTCGACCGCCACCCGGGCCCGCTCCTCGGCGTCCTCGATCGCGCTGGCCGTCGACGCCGCCGGCATGGCCCCGAGTGTGATCGACGGCAGCGCCAGGGTCACGGTCTGGCCGTCGAAGGGGTTCATGGCCATCACCGACGAGCCGAACCCGAACGCCTTGCGCAGGGTGACGTGCAGCTTGGGGACGCGCATCCGGTGCTGGACGGCGAACAGCCGGGCGGCGTGGCGCAGGATGCCCTGGCCCTCGGCTGCGGTGCCGGCCAGCACACCTGGGTTGTCGGCCAGGAAGACGCACGGCAGGCCGAAGGCGTCGGCCACGTCGAGGAAGTGAGCCGCCTTGTCGGCGGCCGCACTGTCGATGGTGCCCGCCAGGGTGGCGGGGTCGTTGGCCACGACGGCCACGCTCCGCCCGCCGAGTCTGGCCAGTACCGTCACGATCGAGCTGCCGTGGCCGGGCTGGACCTCGAGCAGTTCGCCGTCGTCGACGAGTTCGGCCAGCACCGGGCGGACGGGATAGGGCTGGCGCGGGTCGGGCGGGATGAGGCCCAGCACGTCGAGCCGGCGTGGCCCGGTGTCGGCGCCGGTGCCCGACGGAGGCGCCTGCCAGGCATTGGTCGGGAAGTGGGCCAGGTACCGACGGGCCACGGCGATGGCAGCGACGTCGTCGGCCACCACGTTGTGGACCACACCGCCGGAGGTGACGGCCACCGCCGGGCCCCCGAGCACCTCCTTCGTCACGTCCTCGCCGGTGGCCGACCTCACCAGCGGGGGCCCGGCGGCGAAGATGGAGGCGGTCTCGGTCATCACCACGAAGTCGCACAGCGGCGCCGTCAGCGCCCCGTGCCCTGCCGAGGCGCCCAGCACCAGGCTGACCAGGGGTACCTCACCCGACAGCTCGGCCAGTCCCATGAGGTCGCCGGGTCGACGACCGGCGGCCGATTCCGTGACTCGGTGGCCGGCACCCTCCAGGAGCATGACGAGGGGGACCCGCTCCTGACGGGCGAGCTGGCACAGGCGGTAGCGCTTGTCGGACGCGCCGTTGCCGATCGAGCCACCCAGCACGGTGACGTCCTCGGCACCGGCCAGCACCGGGCGGCCGTCGACGCGGCCCGACCCGCACACCAGGGCGTCGCCCGGCACCGGCGGGTCCTCCGTCGTGCCGACCAGTGTCCCGATCTCCACGAAGGTGCCCGGGTCGAACAGTGCAGCCAGCCGCTCGCGGGCATCCAGCCTGCCGCGCCCGTGCTGGCGTTCCCTCCGGGCCTCGCCGCCCATGCCGTACGCCTGATCCTTGCGTCGGGCGATCTCCTCCAGTGCCGGGCCCCAGCCGTAGAGCTCGTCGTCCATCCCGGCACCTCCGTACTCTCGGTCGACCCGGCTGCGGCCCGTCGGCCGGGACACGTATGATTGCCCATCGGGACGTGCGCTGCCGCCGAGTGCGGCGCCGGTCGAGGCGAGGTGCCCATGGGTGATCTGCGACAGATCAAGAAGCGTGCCGGCGCACTCCTCGACGGACTTGGCCGGGACCCGGACGAGGTGGCGGAGTCCCTGCACCGGGCCGGCGTCCAGGGCGTCCCCCGCAGCAACTCGTCGTGCGCCATCGCGCTGTACACCGCGGCACTGCTCCGGACCGACCCTCGGATCCGTTCCGTCTCCGTCGGCCCGTGCACGCTGGTGCTCACCTTGACCCGCGAGGACGGCGCCCGTCCGGGCGGAAAGCTGGTCGTCCAGCTGCCGAAGCCGGTGCGGGGCTTCGTCACCGGGTTCGATGCCCGGGAGTACCCCGGGGTGATCCGGGGTGCCGTGCCCGACGCCCTGTCGACGTTGCCAGGCGCGGCGGCAGCGGTCGCAGCGTCCGCCGAGGTGCCTCCCGGTCTGCCGGTGGCACCCGCGATCGAGCCCGTCCTCGCCGACTAGGCCGGATCGGTCGAACCGCCGGCCGCCCGCTCTGACGATCCGCCGGCGGGCGACCGCCGGCGGATTCCCGAGAATTCACGCAACGTCCCGGCCCGGTCGGGCGTCGTAATTGGTGATGGGTGAGACGAGGAGCATCGTGGACGAGGTCGAGGGGGACGGGGCGGTTGCCGATCCGGTGCCGGCGTCGCCCGCCCCGGAGCCCGAACCGTCCCCGGCCGGGGCCGTGTCCCCGGCGTCGGCCGCCGGGGCGACGCCGGACGTTCCGTCGGCCGTGGTCCTGGCCGGAGCACCCGTGTCCTTCGGCGACTTCTACACCGACCAGTACTCAGGACTGGTCCGCCTGGCCGTGCTCCTGAGCGGCTCGCCCGACAACGCTCCCGACCTCGTGCAGGACTGCTTCGTCCGCCTCCACGGCCGGTGGTCGACGGTGCGCGAGCCGCTCCCCTATATCCGGCGCAGCGTGGTCCACGCCTGCGCCTCCCACCATCGCCGGGCCGCCGTGGCCCGTCGCAACCCGCCCCCCGAGCCACCGGCCGCGGAGCTCGGGGCCGACGAGCTCGAGGACGCGCTGGCCAAGCTGCCCGCCCGCCAGCGGGCGGCCGTGGTGCTCCGGTACTACGGCGACCTGCCCGACGCCGACATCGCCAGCGCGCTGAGGTGCCGTGAAGGGACCGTGCGTTCCCTCGTCAGCCGCGCCCTCGCCGACCTCCGAAAGGTGATCGAACCATGACCGACCCACTCGAGGACCGCCTGCGCTCCCACCTCGCCGACCGGGCCACCCGGGTCTCCGCCGAGCCCGACCCTGCGGGGGTCGTCGAGCGGTCGGCCGGCCGGCGCCGGATCGCTGCTCCGCTCGTAGCCGCCACGGTGGCCGGTGTCGTGGTGCTCGCCGGTGGGGGCTTCGCCTCCGGCCTGGCCGTGGCCGGGTCGAGCCCGGCGTCCACGTCCACCGCCGGTGGATCGGTGACTCCGTCGGCCCAGGGGGCGGCGAAGGCGTCCGGCTCGGCCGGCGCCGCCCTGGGGGAGCCCACCGTGTCGTCGGTCGCGCTCACCTCGCTGTTCACCCGCACCACCGGATCGGGGGTCACGATCCGTGCCTACACCTCGACCACGACGTCGACCGGGGGCTGCACGACGGCGACGTCGTGCCCGCCCGTCGGTGTGGAGCCGAGCCCGGTTCCCTGCCCCACCGGTGTGCCGTGCGCGCAGCCGGTGACCACGCCGATCGCCACGTCGGGCGAACCCGGTAGCAGCTCCGGCAGCGGGTCGACCACCGGAACGGTCCCGGTCGGTACCGGCTCCGGCTCGGGGGGTGACAGCCCGACCACCACGACCACGACCTCGACCTCGACCTCGACCTCCACCCCGTCCTCGACCACGACCTCGACCACCCCGACCACTGCGCCACAACCGGTCAGCGGGTGTCAGCAGCTGACACTGGAGCTCTCGACCGCCGCCGCCGTGAGTTCGGCGGTGATCGCCGCCCCGACATTCCCAGGATCCGGGCCGGGGACCCTCCAGGTCGTCGACACCGGCTCCTTCGGCGAGGCCGAGGGTGCACCTGCCGGTTGGGTGGCGGTGGTCGTCTCCGGCGACGTGGCCTCCGTCCGCCTGGTGTCCCCGTCGGGCGCCGTGCTCGACTCCATGACACCGTCCTCCGGTGTGGTCGTGCTGGCCACCACCGGAGCCACCGCACTCGCAGGTACCTCGGCCGTGGCACTCGACGCCGGAGGGGCCACGGTCGCCACGGTGGCGACGGACCAGGCCGCCTCCGCGTCGGGCCCGGGGTGCATGAGCACGCCACCGGTCTCCGTTCCGCCCACCACCGTGCCTGGTGTCGACCCGACCACGTCGACCACGGGACCGACCACGTCCACGGTCGTGCCTCCGTCCGTCGTGCCCTCCGTCGAGCCCGCAGCGCCCCCCGCCTGACCCGCCCCGCCCGATACGTCCCACCTGACGCACCGCACCCGGGGCCACCTCGGAACGGCACCCTCCGCCCCGGCGGTGGAGACTGACGGCGTGAGTACGCGCGAGCCCGAACTGGTTGCCCCCGTCGACCTCTGCACCCCCGACGGCGACCGGTTGAACCCCGCCGCCCGTGGCTGGTCCCGGACCCCGCTGCACCGGGCCAACCTCCGCGGCCGGCCGGGCACGAACAAGCGGTGGGACTACTGGGCCGTGCTGGCCGGCGACGTCGTGGTCTCGACGCTGTACTCGAACATCGATGTGATCGGACTCGCCGACGTGGAATGGATCGACCTGTCGGCGGGCGAGCAGGGTGGGACGGCCATCGTGACCGACCCGGACGCCATCGAACTGCCGGAGCTTCCGGGGTCGACGCCGCTGATGGTGGACCGGGACGGTCTGGACCTGGCCATCGTCGACGACGGCACGGGCACCCGACTGACCGCGGCGTGGACGGAGGTCGACGGCCGGCCCGGTCGGCTCGACGTGGTCGTCGCACTGCCTCCCGGGCCCGAGTCGCTCAACGTGGTCGTCCCGTGGAGCGACGAGCTGTTCAACTTCACGTCGAAGCACCAGGCCCGACCGGCCACCGGATCGCTCACCGTCGGCGAGCGGACCTGGTCCATCGGCGGGGCGGACGAACCCGACGCGTGGGGGGTGCTCGACGTGGGCCGCGGCCGGTGGCCATCGGCCATGACCTGGAACTGGGGCGGCGACGCCGGTCGCGTCGACGACCGGGTCGTGGGGATCCAGGTCGGGGCCAAGTGGACGGAAGGCACCGGAGCGACGGAGAACGGGTTCCTGGTGGACGGGCACCTCACCAAGCTCGGCAACGAGCTCACCTGGGACTACTCGTGGAACGAGCCGATGCGGCCGTGGCATGTGCGCGACCCGGGTGGTCAGCTCGACCTGGTCCTCACCCCCCGCTTCGACGAGCGCAGCCACGCCGAGGCCGGCGACCTGGCCAGCGAGACCCACCAGGTCTTCGGGAACTGGTCCGGTCGGCTGGTGACCGACGACGGGCTCGAGCTGGCGGTCGTGGGGGCCCAGGGCTTCGCCGAGGAGGCACGGCAGCACTGGTGAGTCGGCGGGAACGTGGCGGTGCGCTGCGTTCCCGCCTTCCGGACCTCGACGCCACCGGACCCGGTGGAGGTGCCGCTCGGGGTCCGCCCACGCCTGCCCGCTACGGGCCGCCCACGGGGCGGAGTTTCACCGTCCCCCGGGGGACGAACCGCACCTGGACCGCCTGGGGCGGGACGGCACGGGCGATCAGCTGACGACGGAGACCCGACGTGTCCGGATACGGGGACGGGTCCTGGAACAGCGCGCCGCTGGCCCGTGGCTCCCGGCCCGCTCAGCCGGCGCCGTCGAGGACGAGCACGGCGGCGCCGTTGACGTCGTCGTGGGCCAGGTCGGCCAGTGCCCGGTCGGCCCGGTCGAAGGCGTAGGGCACGGCGGACACGTGGATGCCGATGCGGGCGGCCAGTTCCAGGAACTCGACCCCGTCGGCGCGGGTGTTGGCCGTCACGCTGCGCAGGGTCCGCTCCTCGAACAGGTGGCGCTGGTAGTCGAGCACGGGGATGTCAGACAGGTGGATGCCGGCGATGGCGAGGGTGCCGCCCCGCTCCAGTGCTTCGAGGGCGGGCGGCACCAGCGTGCCCACCGGCGCGAACAGGATGGCGGCGTCCAGCGGCTCCGGTGGTGGGTCGGCGGCATCCTGCGCGCTGGCCGCCCCCAGCTCGAGGGCGAGCTCCCGGGCCTCGGCCGATCGGGTCATCACGTGGACCGTCGCCCCGGCGGCCATCGCCACCTGTGCGGTGAGGTGGGCCGAACCCCCGAAGCCGTAGATGCCGAGCCGACCGCCCGGGGGGAGCTCGGCCCGCTTGAGCGACCGGTACCCGATGATCCCGGCGCACAGCAGCGGGGCGGCCTCGAGCTCGTCCAGCGCCGCGGGCAGGCGGTAGGCGAAGGCCTCGTCCACCACGGCCCACTCGGCGTAGCCGCCGTCGAGGTCCCACCCGGTGAACCGGGGGTCGGTGCACAGGTTCTCGGCACCGGCCAGGCAGAACCGGCACACCCCGCAGGTACGGGCCAACCACGGTATCCCGACCCGGTCGCCCTCGCCCAGCAGCGTGCACCCGGGTCCCACGCGGTCGACCGCCCCGACCACCTCGTGGCCCGGGACGACCCCCGGTCGCCGCGGGACGAGGTCCCCCTCGGCCAGGTGGAGGTCGGTACGGCACACGCCGCACGTGCGGACACGCACCCGCACCTGGCCCGCACCCGGCTCCGGCACCGGCCGCTCGACGGCCACCAGCGGCCCGCCGTCGATGGGGCCGGGGGTGCCGACCGTCCAGGCCCTCATGGTCGCCGTCACTGCCTCGCCCGGCCGGGACGGCGCCTCACGCGGTGGCCGACGGCACGACGACCTGGCGCCCGAGGGCCGAACCCGACTCCATCAGCTGGTAGGCGTGGACCGCCTCCTCGAGCGGCAGCGTCGTGATCGTCGGGCGCACCAGGCGGCGGGCGGCCAGGTCGAGCAGCTCGACCAGCTCCGGCCGGCTGCCCCAGTAGGTCGTCTGCAACGACACCTCGTAGGGCAGGGCGAAGAAACTGAAGGGGAAGGTCCCTCCGGCGATCCCGACGACGGTCACGTCGCCCAGGGGACGGCTGACCGCCGCCCCCAGCGCGATGGTCGACTCGGACCCCACGAAGTCGAGGACGACGTCCGCCCCCCGTCCCCCGGTGTTCTCGCGGATGACTGGGACCGCCGACCTGTCTGGCTCGACGGTGAGGTCGGCACCGTCGTCGGCGGCCAGGGACAGTGCCTCGGCCCGGGTGTCGACGGCCACGACCCTCGTCGCCGTGGTGGCCTTCAGGATCTGGACGGCCAGATGGCCCAGCCCGCCGACGCCGATCACCACGGCCGTCGACCCGGGCACCAGCTTCGCCCGCGAGCGCCGGATCGCATGGTACGGGGTGAGTCCGGCATCGGTCAGCGGCGCGGCGGTGGCGGGCTCGAGCCCGTCGGGAAGCGGTACGAGCAGGCGGGCCGACGGCACCAGCAGGAAGTCGGCCATGCCGCCGTCCATGCCCAGGCCGCCGCCACCGCCGGGAACGGGCGCCCCGGCCGGGTTCTCGCAGTAGTTCTCCATGCCCAGCAGGCAGCGCGGGCACGTGCCGCACCCCCACGGCCCGTACACGGCGACGGGCTGACCGGGCTCCACCTCGCGGACACCGTCACCCAGCGAATGGACCCAACCGGCGTTCTCATGGCCGAGGGTGAACGGCGGGTTCCACGGGAGCAGCCCGGGTTCGAACTCGTGCATCAGGTGGAGGTCCGAGTGGCAGGCCCCCGCGCCCCCGACACGCACCACGACCTGACCCGGCCCGGGGACGGGGTCGTCCACCTCGACCAGCACCGGGTCGGACCTCCACTCCATGAGCCGCAGGGCGCGCATCCGGTTCTCCTCGTCGCTTCTGTACGCGATGCTACGGCCGGTGGTGGCTGCCGGTAAGGGCCGGATGGCCCATGTCGTCCCGGTCAGCCACCCGACCGCACGGTCACCCCACCGTGACGAGGACCTTCTGGGAGACCGTCGCCCCACCGCCTGTGGCCACGACGGTCACCGCGTACGGGGTGTGCCGCACGGCGCTCGCCGGCGGGTTGCCCGACAGCGTGGCCGTGCCGTCGCCCAGATCGGTGAAGGTCATCCAGGACGGGAACGTCCCCTTCGTCGCCAGCGTGGCCACCGGATAGGCGGCCGACGTCTGGATCATCAGGGTGTTGACGATCCCGTGGGTCCAGGTGGCGACGGGGGAGCTGGTGAACGACGGGGGCTGGTCCACCGTGATCACCAACGCCTGCTGGGCACTGCCGGTGGCGCTCTGCGCCCGCACCGTCAGCGGGTAGGTGCCGCCGGACCCCTCGGCGGGGACCCCCGTCAGGGCGAGGTTCCCCAGGCTCGTCGCCGTGAACGTCACGCCGGGCGGCAGGCTGCCCACGAGCGACAGGTTCGGAGTGGGGGATCCGGAGGCATGGATCCGGACCGTGCCCGACTTGCCCACGTGCAGGGTGGCCGTGCCCGGGGTGGTGAAGGCCGGCGGTGTGCCGACGGTCAGGACGAGCGTCTGGGTGGCGCTGCCCACCGAGGAGGAGGCCACCAGCGGCAGCGAGTACTGGTGCCGGGTACCCACAGGCGGTGTCCCGCTCAGGGTCATCTGACCGTAACCCGAGGTGACGACCAGCCACGACGGGAGGTCGGGGCCGATGGTGATGGCCGGCACCGGGAAGCCCATGTCGCTGACGGTGAACGAGTTCGGCGCCCCGCTGACGAATCCGACCGCCGACGGGGAGGTGAACGTGGGCGCCAGGGTGTAGGTGAACTGCGAGCCGGAGGACATCACCGAGGTCCCGTTGGGCGAGCTGACCTGGACCGTGACCTGCCCGCCGAAGCCCTGCGGCGGCGACACGGCGGTGATCTGCTGATTCGACTGGACGGTGAACGACGTCGCCGCGGTCATCCCGAAGGACACGTGGCCGACGTTCATCAGGTTGTTGCCGCTGATGACCACGGTCGTCCCTCCCGTCGTCGGCCCCGACGACGGGGTGAGCGTGTACACCTGGGGTGTCAGGTCCACCGTGCCCTCGTAGGTGAACTGGTCGGCGGGCGACATCGACGACGTCCCCTCGGGGGTGACCACCTGGATGTCCACCGGTCCCGGGTTCCCCATGGGTGAGGTCAGGGTGATCTCGGTGTCCGACACGACGGTGAACTGCAGCTGCCCCGGGTTGGTCCCGAAGAACACCTGGGTGGCACCGGTGAACCCGCTCCCGGTGATGGTCACCGGCGTGCCGCCACTGGTCGGCCCCGAATTGGGGGACACCGACGTCACGACCGGCGGGTACCCGACGACCATCTGCGCATCGACCCCGCTGGTGTCGCCCGGTGCGACGACCACGGCCTGGACCGACTGGGGCACCCAGGTCTGGCTGTTGCCGCACCCGTTCGAGAAGCCGACGGTGTAGGTGCCCGTGGCGAGGTCGGGAATGGAGTACGTGCCGTCGGGAGCGGTGCCGAAGACGCCGAACGTCGCACCGGCGGCCGACACGCAGATGCCTCCGAGGGCCTGACCACCGACAGCGGCGGTCACCGTCCCGCTGATCGAGCCGCCGATGGTCAGGCGGGCGTCGATCGGCCCGGCAGGCGTGCCCGACACGATCTGGACCGGTGTCGCCGCCGCCAGGGTGGACGCGTCCTGCCAGTACTGGGGGGCGTAGCCGTGGTTGACCCCGCCCTGCGGGAAGCACGCGGCGCCGTCCGTGAACTGCACGTCGTAGCTCCCGACGGCGAGGCCGTCGAGCGACCAGGTGCCGTCCGAGGCGCTGACCGCGGTGGTCCAGTCGTTGGAGCTGCCCACCGGGGACGCGAACACACAGGCCCCTTGGACCGTGCTGCCGTCGGGGTCCGCCGTCACGACACCGCTGACATCGCCGCCCGCGGCCATCTGGGCGTTGATGTTGCCGGTCGTGAATCCCTGGTTGCCCTGCACCTGCATGGCATTCTGCTCCGACGTGGCGTTGTTGTACCACTGGGTGGCGTAGTCGCCGCTGTTGCCGCACCCGTTGGAGAACTCGACCGTGTACATGTTCTGGGCCAGTCCGGTCACGGAGTAGGAACCGCCTGCGGTCGTCGTCGCGCTGCCGGCAGCCGGCGAGCCGGGGCCGGTGCCCGACTGGAAGACGGTGACGCAGATCCCGCTCAGCGGGGCCCCGCCCACGGCTGCGGTGACCGTTCCCGTGATGGTGGCCGTCGAGCCGGCTGCGCCCGACGGGGCGGCCGACCCCAGCATCGCGACACCACCGATCACCAGTGCCGCCGCGGCCGCCGTGGCCAACTTCCTGATCCTCGTTGATCCACCCATGACCACACCACGTCCCTTCGAGCCCCTCGGATCCTCTGCCGTCGGACGCAGCCTGGCAGGACGTTTCCCGCCGTCCTAGAGACCTAGGTCGCGACAATCCCACTGTCGAGCGGTCCGCCGGCAATTGGTGACGAACGGCCCTGACCGATGGGCGTCGGTCGTCGTTCAGCGGTCACCAGGGCGATGGGGCGTCCCCCCGACCGCTGCGCAGGGCCGAAGGTCACACGGGCCCCGGACGGAGGTCCCGGGGTGATCCGGGTCCTGTGACCCTTTCCGGGGACCGGATCCTCGTCCACAGTGGGGAGCGATGACTCTGTTCACGCTGGCGTTGGGGAACATCCGGGCCAAGAAGGCCCGGTCGGCGGGCATCGCCTTCGCCGTGGCCCTGGCGGTGATGACCGTGGTCACCCTGACCGTGGTCAGCAGCGGGCTCGAGCAGGAGGCCGCCGCCGTGCTCACCATCGGGAAGGCCGACTTCACCGTGGCGCAGAAGGGTGTCTCGGACATCATCTACAGCAGCCTGGACGACCAGGAGGTCGCCGACGTCCGGCAGACCCCGGGGGTGCGCAGCGCCGTCGGGGTCCTGGTCGAGACCCAGCGGCTGAACGCGGCGAACCCGCTGTTCATCGAGATCGGCATCGCCCCCGACGACCTGGCGACGTTCGGCGTCACCGTCGTCGCCGGGCACGCCTACGCGCCGGAGGCCACCGACGAGGTGATGCTCGGGTGGCGGGCCGCCCAGAACTTCGGCCTGGGGGTGGGGAGCCGTTTCCAGGCCAACGGGACCTGGAACACGGTCGTCGGGATCTATTCGACCGGCATCTCCTACGGCGACCTCGGGGCGATGTTCCCGCTCCCGGCGGTCCAGGCCTTCAACCGGGTGCCCGGCTCGGTGACGCTGGTGTTCGTCAAGGTGGCGCCGGGCTACTCGGTACCCCGGGTCCAGGCCGCGCTGGAATCGGCGCACCCCGAATTGACGACCATCCGGACCGCATCCCAGTTCGGCCGGGCCGACAGGAACATCGTCTTCCTGAAGGCGGCGGTCACCGGGAGCACCATCCTGGCGCTGCTGATCGGGGCGGTGATCGTCGGCAACACCATGCTGCTGTCACTCTTCGAGCGCACCCGCGAGTTCGGCCTGCTGCGTGCCGTCGGCTGGTCGCGCGGCCGGGTGGTGGCGCTGGTCGTGTCCGAGAGCCTGCTCCTCGCCGTGGTGGGCTCCGCCGCCGGCGTCGGCCTGTCCTACCTGGTCACCTTCGTCCTCGAGTCCCTCCCCCAACTCCACGGTGTGCTCCACTCGAGCTTCACCGCCGGAGCGTTCTGGCGGGGCCTCCTGGTGGGGATGGGCATGGCCGTGCTCGGCTCGCTGTACCCCGCGATCCGCGCCGCCAGCCTGACCCCGGTCAAGGCGCTGAGCCATGAGTGAGCGGCTGTCGGCATCGCCGGCGATCAAGACCCGCGGCCTGGTAAAGGTGTATGCGGACGGGAAGGTACGGGCCCTCGACGGCGTCGACCTCACGGTCGCCTCCGGCGAGTTCGTGGCCGTCACGGGACCGTCGGGATGCGGGAAGTCGACACTGCTGAGCCTGCTGGCGGCATTGGACACGCCGGACTCGGGCACCCTCCAGGTGGGCGGCTTCGACCTGGCCCACCTCCGTGATCCCGACCGCTTCCGTCGCCAGGAGGTCGGCCTGGTCTTCCAGCTCCACAACCTCCTGCCCCGCCTGACGGTCCTCCAGAACGTCGAGATCGCCATGATGGGGTCGGACCGACCCCGCGCTGAACGGGACGGCCGCGCCCGGGCGCTCCTCGACGACGTCGGGCTGGGTGCGCTGGCGGACCGCAGGCCGCCGCAGCTCTCGGGAGGGGAGCGCCAGAGGGTGGCCGTGGCCCGGGCGTTGGCCAACGACCCCCCGCTGCTCCTGGCCGACGAGCCCACGGGGAGTCTCGACAGCCATTCCGTCGACACGGTGCTGACGCTGTTCGAGGGACTGCGGGACGACCGGGGCGTGACGATCGTCCTCGTGACCCACGACTTCGCCGTCGCCGCCGCCGCCGACCGGATCATCCCCATGCTCGACGGCCGGGTGGTCGGGACGTCACCTGGGGAAGCATGACCCCCCGGCGTCGTCGGCGGTGGCCGTGGGTGGTCATCGGCGCAGTCCTCGTGTCGGCGGCCGCAGGGCTCGTGGCCTGGCGCGCCGCGGACCATGCCCGCCAGGTGACGCTCGGCCAGGCGGTGGCCCGCCTGGGGGGCTCCGGTGGTGGTTCCCCCGGCTCCGGGCGACCGGCGCCCGGCGTCTATGCCTATGTCGGTTCGGGCACGGAGCACCTCTCCCTCCCGCCGCTGTCCCAGTCGGAGGGGCCGACCATCCCGGGCACGGTGACCCTGGACGGTGCCCGCTGCTGGGTGTGGCGTATCGACTACAGCACCCACCACTGGCAGACCTGGCACTACTGCCTGCACGGGGCGGACCTCGAGGAGGCCGGCGGCCAGACGTGGCAGCTCTGGTCGGTCGGCCCGGTGAACGTCACCAACCTCACGACGTTCACGTGCGCCGCCGGCTCGATGGCGCTGCCGGCCGAAGGCACGCCGGGGCAGGCCTGGCACTCGCACTGCACGGGATCCAACACCACGGTCCCGGGGGTGACCGTGACCTCGGGTCCCTACCGCCTCGCGGGGACCGGGGAGCTCGATGTGGGTGGCACCCCGGTCCCGGTGGCCCACTTCCACCGGGTGCGCACCGATACCGGGGCCCAGACCGGCACCGAGATCGCCGACGTGTGGATCGACCGGGTCGACGGGCTCCCTGTCCGGCTCGACCAGCAGGTCCGGGTCACGGCGGCGACGGAATTCGGGACGTCGGTCTACACGCAGACGGGGACGATGCGGCTGGTGTCGCTGGTCCCGCGCCGCTGAGGGTCGGCCGGGCCGTCGGCCCGGCACCGCCCCCGGTCAGCGTCGCCGGCGGACCGGTGCCCGGTCAGCGGCGCACCAGACGGGCCGCCAGGTTGGCGTACCCGCGGAGCACGGGGTGTGCCCGTTCGACCCGGAGCCGGTCCAGTGCCTCCTGCATCGTCCGGACGACCTGGTCGGCGCAGCGGCCCACCGTCTCGGGGTCGTCCGCCGCCTCGGGCCCGAGGTCGGGCCACGTGATCGGCGGTAGGAACTCGACGGTGATCGAGGACGGGAGGGGCGGTGGCGGCAGGAGCACCGTGGTGACCCCGAGCGGCCCCAGTAGGATCGGGAACACCTTGATGTGCATGCCCGGGAGCCCGAGCCACCGCGCGATGCGCTCGCCCCGCGCCAGGACGACCACCGAGTCGTGGCTCCCGTGGGCGACCACGGGGACGACGGGCACACCGGTCCGCAGGGCCAGGCGGGCGAAGCCCGTACGGCCCCCGAAGTCGACCCGGTTGCGTTCCGCCCACGGTCGGCAGGCCTCCCAGTCGCCGCCCGGGTAGTCGAGCACGAGGGCCCCCTCGGCCAGGACCTGGGTGGCGTCGTCGCTGGCGGCCGGGATCGCGCCGATCCGGCGGAGGAAGGTCCCGACCAGCGGCAGGGCGAACAGCAGGTCGTAGGTCAAGGTGTACGCCGGGTGCTCCGTGCCCCTCCGGTCGATGATGGCCAGGGCGGTCACCCAGGTGTCCGGCATGTACCAGGCGGCGTTGTGGTTGCCGATCACCAGGGCGGGTCCTTCGGCGGGTAGGTGCTCGGCCCCACGCACCTCGGGGGAGAAGTAGGCGGTGAAGGCCCGTACCCTGCCGATCTGCTGCTCGATGTACTCGGGCTCCCGGTCGTCGGCCCGGCGGGTGTGCTCCTGTTCGAGACGGTGGGCGAGGGGCCGCAGCGGGCCGACTGGGCGCGGTACCGACCCGTCCCCGGCGCCCGGTCCGTCGCCGGTCGTCATTCGGGATGGACGACCTGTCATACCCCTGTTCTGCCACATCCCGCGTCCGGGGCCAAGTGCCGAACGGCACGGATGGGCTCGGACCGGCGGGTTGGGACATTCGGCTCTAGCCCTCGTGCGCGCAATGCCCGAGCATGGGGGCAACAGCAGCCAGCGGTCTTCCAGGAGGTGGTCGCCGTGACCCACGAGTCGAAGACGCGCCCGGGGGCGATCAGTATCACCGGGCGGACGACGGCCAAGGAGATCGGCGAGCGGGTCGAGGTCGAGTGGGCGCTGACCGCGGCACCCGGGCTGGAGTGGACCGAGGTGTTCCAGTTCACCTCGGTCGGCGAGCGCGGTGGCCCGGTGGACTGGCGCGAGGGTGGTGGGCCAGACGTGGTGGGCGACGTGGTCCGGTGGTTCGTCCCCTCGGCTCTCGTCGACGAGGCCGACGCCGAGGTGGACCGGCGGCTCGATGTGGCCAACGCCCGGTGCGCGACGTGACCGCGGCCGAGCGTCCCGAGGTCGGGCTGCCGCCGGTGACGCACATCGGCCCGGCCGGGCGTCGGCCGGTCACCCGGATCCAGACGGCCGGGCGACGGACGGTCGTACGGGATCCCGGCCGGGATCCCGACCGCGATGCCGGGCGCTTCACGGACCGGGCCGAGGCCGGCTGGCGCCTGGCCGAGCGGCTCGAGCGGTTCCGGGGCACGCCGCTGGTAGTACTCGGCCTGCCCCGGGGCGGGGTCCCCGTCGCCTACCAGGTGGCCACCGCGCTCGACGCCCCCCTCGACGTGATCGTCGTCCGCAAGCTCGGTGTGCCCTTCCAGCCCGAGGTGGCCATGGGCGCCATCGGCGAGGACGGGGTGCGCGTGCTCGACCAGCGGGTCGTCACCCAGGCGGGCGTGACCGAGGCCGAGATCGCGGAGGTCGAGCGGCGCGAGCGGCGCGAGCTGGCGGCGCGCATCAGTCGGTACCGCCGGGGTCGTGAGCGGGTCGACCTGACCGGACGGACGGCCATCGTGGTGGACGACGGCGTGGCCACGGGCTCCACGGCCCGGGTGGCGTGCCGGATCGCCCGCCTGTTGGGCGCGGCGTCCGTGGTGCTGGCCGTGCCGGTGGGACCGGCGGAGACGCTGGGCGACTTCGACGAGGCCGACGAGGTCGTAGCCGTGTCGGTGCCACGGCACTTCCTGGCTGTCGGGCAGCACTATGTCGACTTCTCACCCACCAGCGACGACGAGGTGATCGTGCTGCTGGACCGGGCGGCCCACCGCCGGACGGGTGCCGGGGCACAGGCCGACACGCCCGACTGTGACGTCGACGTCGCCATCCCCGTCGGCGACGTGGTACTCGAGGGTCACCTCCACCTGCCCGAGCCGGCCCGGGCCGTGGTGGTGTTCGCACACGGCAGCGGGAGCAGCCGGCACAGCCCCCGCAACCGGTTCGTGGCGGACGCGCTCTACGAGGCCGGCCTCGGAACCCTGCTGCTGGACCTCCTGTCACCCGGCGAGGAGCGGCTGCGGTCGAACGTGTTCGACATCGAACTCCTCGCCGGCCGGCTCGCTGCGGCCACGGCATGGCTCCGGACCCGCCCGGAGGCGGCGGCGTGCCGCGTGGGCTACTTCGGTGCGAGCACCGGTGCGGGGGCGGCGCTGTGGGCGGCCGCTGCCGACCCTGGTTCGGTCGATGCCGTGGTCTCGCGGGGCGGTCGCCCCGACCTGGCCCTCGAGCGCCTCGGCGCCGTCACGGCGCCCACACTGCTCATCGTGGGGGGCGAGGATGTGGCCGTGCTGGAGGCGAACCGACGGGCACTGGCCGCGCTCGGGCCGTCGTCGCGGCTGGCGGTGGTCGACGGGGCCGGCCACCTGTTCGAGGAGCCGGGGACACTGGCCGAGGCGGCCGTCCTCGCCCGGGACTGGTTCGTCCGCCACCTGCTGGTGGACGGTGCCGGGGTGGCGTCGTGACGCCTACCGGGCCCACCCCGTCCGAGTTCGCCGCCGAGGTCCGCTCGCTGGCCCGGCCGCTGCGCACCGACGCCGACCTCGACGGACTGGTGGACCGGTTCGGCGGCACCGGCCTGGTCTGCATCGGCGAGGCCTCGCACGGAACGCACGAGTACTACGAGTGGCGGGCGCGGCTCAGTCGCCGGCTCATCGAGGAGCGCGGGTTCACCTGGATCGGGGTCGAGGGGGACTGGCCGGACTGCTGGAGGATCAACCGGTGGGTGCGGGGCGAGGACCACCAGGACCTGGACGCCCGGGGCCTGCTCGACGGGTTCGAGCGCTGGCCCACGTGGATGTGGGCGAACGAGGAGGTGGCGTCGTTCCTGACCTGGCTGCGTGAGTGGAACGCGGACCGGCCCGCCTCGGACCGTGTCGGCTTCTACGGGCTCGACGTCTACTCGCTGTGGGACTCGCTGAAGCGGATCATCGCCTGGCTCGAGGTCAACGCCCCCGGTGCGGTCGAGGCGGCCATGCAGGCGTGGCAGTGCTTCGTCCCCTTCCGCGAGGATCCGCACGAGTATGCATGGAGCACGCGTCTGGTGCCCGAGAACTGCGAGTCCGAGGTGGTGACGCTGCTCGCCGAGGTGCGGCGGCGGACCGGTGTCGATCCGGGCGACGACGAGGAGGCCTTCGACGCCCGCCAGAACGCCGAGGTGGCTGCCGACGCCGAGCGCTACTACCGCATCATGGTCCGGGGCGACCGGGAGTCGTGGAACATCCGGGACCACCACATGGTCGACACGGTCGACCGGCTGTCCCGACACCTGGGGCCGTCGGCCAAGGGCCTGGTGTGGGAGCACAACACCCACGTCGGTGACGCCCGGGCCACCGACATGGCCCTGGCCGGCATGGTCAACGTGGGCCAGCTCCTCCGTGAGCGGCACGGCACCGGCGCGGTGGCCCTGATCGGGTGCGCGGGCCACCGGGGCACGGTGGTGGCCGGTGGCGCCTGGGGTGCGACCGAGGAGGTGCTCCCCGTGCCGGTGGCCCGGCCCGGCAGCCACGAGGACCTCCTGCACTGTGCCCTCGGCGAGCCCGCCGTACTGGACTTCGCCACCGACCGGGGTGGTGCCTGGCTCCGGTCGCGCCTCGGGCACCGGGCCATCGGCGTCGTCTACCAGCCCCGCCGCGAGGAGGGGAACTACGTCCCCACCGAGATGGGCGCCCGGTACGACGCGCTGCTGTGGTTCGAGGAGACCCGGGCACTCCGTCCCCTCCACCACGAGAGCCGTCCGCCGCGAGCCCGAGCTCGAGACGGAGCCGACCGGCTTCTGACCACGGCCCGGCGCGGGTCGCTTGGCCGTTGCGTCAGGCGACGATGTCGACGGCGGCGTTCTTCTGGTCGACGTGGACGACCCGGGGCCGGTGGGCCGCCAGCTCGTGCTCCTCGTAGTCGCCGTAGGTGAGCAGGATCACCGTGTCGCCGACGTGGACCAGGCGGGCGGCGGCACCGTTCAGGCAGATCTCGCCCGGGCCGCCGACGATGGCGTACGTCTCGAAGCGTGCGCCGTTGTCGACGTCGAGCACCGTCACCTGCTCGTGCTCCAGGATGTCGGCCGCATCGAGCAGTACCGGGTCGATGCTGATGGAGCCGACGTAGTTGAGGTCGGCCGCCGTCACCGTGGCGCGGTGGATCTTGGACTTGAGCATCCGGCGTCGCACCGCTCCAGCCTACCGAACCGTGCGGGGCCGTTCGGCGCGGGTCGGGTCCGGAACGCACCGGTTGCCGTACGGTCGGTCGACTCGACGTCACGTCGCACGACGCACATGGTCACGACGTCCCGTGACCGGGAGTTCACCGATCGATGTGCACCCGTGCGGGGACCTGCTCCGAACAGTGGGTGATGACACCCACGGAGCCCACCGGGATGAACAGCGGTTCAGGCAGCGGACGCGTCCGGCGCTCCGTGGCCGTGCGCTCGGTGGCCGTGCGGTCGGTGGTCGTCCTCGGTGCGCTCGTGGTGCTGACCACCGCCGGATGCAGCTCGGGTGCTGCATCGACACCGACGACGCCCGCCGCACGCGCGCACGCGGCGGCAACCGGCACCATCGCCATCTCCAACTTCATGTTCATCCCCGCCCATCTCACCGTCGCCCCCGGTGCATCGGTCACCGTTGTGAACCGGGACGACGTGACCCACACGCTGACGAGCACCTCGGGCAGGTTCGACACGAAGGGCGTGGCGCCCGGTGCATCGGTGACCATCACGGCACCGAGCACGCCCGGAACCTACCCCTACATCTGCTCGATCCACCAGTACATGTCGGGGACGCTCACGGTCGCCTGACCCGGGCCCCACGGCCACCGGTCCGGTGGCGGGCCGGTGCACCGCCCCGAGCGGACGGCGACGCCTCACTTGCAGCACGACAGACCACCGACCCGGTAACCGAGGAGGTTCCCATGGCACACCAGCAGACACCCGATCCCGAGCCGGTCGGGGACGCCGTCCCCGACATCGACCGGACGGCCCTGGCCCTCCTGGTCGAGGAGTTCGAGGACGTCCACCGGGACGTCATGGCTGGGACCAACGTGGCCCTCGACGACCTGGTCGACTCGGCCCCTGCCGCCCGTGTGGCCCCGATGACACCCGACGAGGTGGCCGAGGCCGTGGCCCGACGGGACGCCAACCGGCGTCGGATCACCTTCGGCGGCGGCCTGCTGGCGGCCGCCGGGGTGGTGGCCGCCCTCGATGCGGTGGCCGCCTCGCCGGCGTTCGCTGCGTCGTCGCCCGACATCCAGATCCTCCGGACGGCGGCGTCCATCGAGGTGCTGGCCGTCGCCACCTACACGACGGCCCTGACGCTCCCGTTCATCGGTGGGACGTCGGCCGACCCGGTGGTCAAGGCGTTCGCCACGACAACCAAGCAGCAGCACCAGCAGCACCTCAGCGCGTTCAACGCGGCCGTGACCCGTCTCGGGGGGACGGCGCAGACCGATCCGGACCCGGAGCTGGCCAAGGTGGTGCAGGCGGCCGTGCCCGGGTTGACCGGGCCCGCCCAGGTGGTGGCGCTGGCCCTCGAGCTCGAACAGGGCGCCGCCGAGACCTACGTGGCCGACACGGCCGCACTTTCCGACACCAACGCCAGGAAGCTCACGGCGTCGGTCATGGGCGTCGAGGCCCAGCACGCCTCGGTGCTGCTCGCCGTCCAGGCGCTGCTGGCAGCCGGCGCACCCCAGCTGATCACGCTGTCGCCCACCGACGTGGCGTCGCTGCCGGCGGCGTCGGGGTCCGTCGGGTTCCCGAACGCGTTCTTCCCGACCGACATGGCCCGCCCCGCGACCGAAGGAGCACGGTGATGAGGCGACGCCACCGCACGCCGACCCCGATGGCCATCACCGAGGCCGAGCTCTCGTCCCTGACCCGGAACCTCGACGAGCTCCATCACGATGTCGGGATGCCGGCCATGCACGCCGCGCTCGACCGTTGGACCGAGGAGATCCGCACCTCCAGACGGGGCTTCCTCATCGGCGCAGGCGCCGTCCTCGGCGGGGCGGTCCTCGCCGCCTGCGGCACCTCGTCCTCGTCGTCCACCACCACCACCACGACGGCCGGCGGAGGGTCAGGTACCACCACGGCCAGGCTGACCGGGGACCTGGCCGTCGCCGCGCTGGCGGCCGGTCTCGAGAACCTCGCCGTCGCCGCCTACGGGGACGTGCTCACCGCAGCGGGCGCCGGCAAGCTGGGAGCCGTCCCGCCGGCCGTCGCCACGTTCGTCACCACGGTGAAGGGCCAGCACACCCAGCACGCCCGGGCATGGAACTCCGCCCTCGTGGCGGCGGGCCATCCGGCGATCACCGGGCCCGACCAGGCGCTCGTCCCGACCGTCGACGCCGCCTTCGCCAAGGTGACCGACGTGGCCGGTGCGGCCGAGCTGGCCCTCACCCTGGAGGACATCGCCGCCGCCACCTACCTGTCGGCGATCTCGGCCGTGACGGCCACCTCGTCGATCGAGGTGGCGGCCAGCATCCAGCCGGTCGAGATGCAGCACGCGGCCGTCCTCAACTTCGTGCTCGGCCAGTACCCTGTCCCGGACGCCTTCGCACCGGTGACCGGCGCCCGGACACTCGCCGACAACCGGGGCTGAGCTGGGAGGACGTGCCGAGGAGCAGGACGCGGGCGCTCCCGGGATCAGCCGCCGTGGCGCGTCAGGTTGTTCACAGGAAGCGCACAGGCGGCGCCTAGTTCCGGGTCTTACCGTGGTGCCGTGACACCGACCAGGCAGGCCCGCGCCGTCGACCGCATCGCCTGGACGACCGGGTCGCCCCGCCGGCGCAGACCCGGGCACGCCCCCCGCCCGTGGGTCGCCGACCTGTTCCTGGGCCTGGTCGGCCTGGGGCTCGGTGTCACACTGGCGCTGTGGGCCACGGCGGAGGGCCGGAGCTCGGTCGCCGCCCCGGGTGGGATGCTCCTGGCCGGCGGTCGGCTCGCCGGATTCACCGGCACGTACCTGATCCTGGTCATGATCCTCCTCATCGCCCGACTCCCCTGGCTGGAGCGTGCCGTGGGACAGGACCGGCTGGTGGCCTGGCACCGTCGACTGGGGCCGTGGGCGCTCTGGCTGATCACCGCCCACGTGGTCCTCATCACCCTCGGCTACGCGGCGATGTCGCACACCGGGTTCCTGCGCCAGCTGTGGGTCTTCCTCACCACGTACCCGGACCTGCTGGCCGCCGTGGTCGGGTTCGGCCTGTTGATCATGGCCGGGGTCACGTCGATCCGGATCGCCCGCAGACACCTGCACTACGAGACGTGGTGGGTGGTCCACCTCTACTTCTACCTGGCCCTCGCACTGGCCTTCGCCCACCAGGTGGTCACCGGCGTCGCCTTCCTCGGGCACCCGCTGGCCCGGACGTTCTGGATCGTGGTCTGGGCGGCCACGGCAGGCACGGTCCTCGCGTTCCGCGTCCTGCTCCCGGTGGTCCGGAACCTGCGCCACCAGTTGAAGGTGGTGGCCGTCCGCGAAGAGGCGCCGGGCGTGTACTCCGTCACCTGCACGGGGCGGTACCTGTCGGACCTCGCCGTGTCCGGCGGCCAGTTCTTCCAGTGGCGCTTCGTGACCCGGGGCCTCTGGTGGCACGCCCACCCGTACTCGCTGTCGGCGCTGCCGCAGGCCGCCGTACCTGCGGGTCACCGTCAAGGGGCTGGGCGACCAGAGCCGCGCCGTGGCTCACCTCCGCCCGGGTACCAAGGGTGTTCGTCGAGGGCCCCTACGGCGCGTTCACGCACCATGTCCGCTCGTCGGACCGCGTGGTCCTGATCGGCGCCGGTGTGGGCATCACCCCCCTGCGGGCCCTGCTCGAGGACCTCCCGCGGGGTGTGGCGGTCACCGTTGTCGTCCGGGCCTCCACGATCGAGGAGATCGTCCACCGCGACGAGTTGGCGGAGCTGGTGGCGGCGCGGGGTGGGCGGTTCTTCGAGGCGGTCGGGTCCCGGCACGACGGTCCAGCTCGACGTCGCCACCCTCCGGCGCCTGGTGCCCGACCTGGCGGCCAGCGATGTCTACGTATGCGGCCCCGAGGGATTCGACGACCAGGTGATCGCGTCGTGCCGGCGGGCCGGTGTCCCCGACGGCCGCATCCACGCCGAGGCGTTCTCGTTCTGATGGGAGGGAGTTCGATGGGACAGCGGGTGCGGTGGTCGAGGCGGGAGTGTCCGGTGGGGCTCCGTGGATGCGAGGGCGCGCCATGAAGCGGGCCATCCTGGTCATCGGGGCCACCGTCGTCGGGCTGGTGGGCGTGCTCAGCTTCCACACGACACCGGCCAAGCTCACGCTCGGTGCGCTCCCGGTGGGTACGGCCTCGCGGTCGACGCCGACCACGTCCCCGGCCGGCGCGTCGCCGCCGACCACGGGCCCACCACCACCGACCCCGACCACGTCCCGGTCGTCGACCGCCTCCACCACCCCGGTCGCCCAGAGCGCACCGGCCACGAATCCGCCGACGACCGCGGCGCCGGCCACCACGAGCCCGCCGACCACAGCGGCGCCCTCGACCTCCCGCTCGGCCACGGGACCTTCTGTGAACTACAACTTCGGCCTGATCTCGGTCACGGCGACCGTCACCGGGTCGAAGCTGACCAACGTGTCCATCGCCTCCCTCGACGACGGAGGGAATCCCCGCTCGCAGTCGATCGACCAGCAGTCGGTTCCCATCCTGGAGCAACAGGCGCTCCAGGCGCAGAGCGCCAACATCCAGGGCGTGTCCGGGGCCAGCTACACGAGTGCCGGGTTCGAGCAGTCGCTCCAGGCCGCGCTCAGCAAGCTGGGCTTCGCGTGATGCCCCCGGGCGGCGACCCGGGAGCAGGGGTCGTGGCGCGTCACGTCCGCGCCCTGCACCACCGCGAGGAGGTCATGGGCACGGTCGTCACGCTGGACGTCTACGTGGATGCCGTTGCACCGGTGGACCGGCTCACGGCACACCTGGGTCGGGCCCGGACGGTGCTGCACCGGGCGGACGAGGTGTTCAGCACCTGGAAGCCGGACAGCCCGATGAGCCGACTGCGTCGCGGCGAGGTGACCCTGAGCGAGGTACCTCCCGAGGTGGCGCACGTCCTGGAGGCGTGCCGGGCCGCACGCATGTTGAGCGACGGCTGGTTCGATCCGTGGGAGCTCCCCGGTGGCGTCGACCCGACGGGCTACGTCAAGGGGTGGGCCGCCGAGCGTGCCCTCGACACCCTGCGGGTGCCGGGTGTCGTCGGGGCCGTCGTCAATGCCGCCGGGGACATCGCCAGCTTCGGCGGTCCCGCCCCCTGCCAGCCGTTCCGGTTCGCCGTCGTCGACCCGTTCGACCGGACCCGACCGTCCGGCGTGGTCGAGCACACCGGAGCGGTGGCCACGTCGGGGACGTACGAGCGGGGTCAGCACCTGTTCGACCCCCGATCCCGCCGGGCCACGGCCGCCGTGGCGTCGGCCACGGTGACCGGTCCCGAGTTGGGGCTGGCGGATGCGTTGGCCACCGCGCTGGCCGTCGGCGGCGAGTCCCTCCTCGGACGGCTGGGTCGGGTCGACGGCGTCGAGGCCCTGGTCATCGGACACGACGGCACCCGTCGGTCCACCGCCGGGTTCCCGTGGGTCCCGATGACGACCACCGCTGTGGGGACCTGAGCTCCGCCGACCGTCGGCCGGCTCAGGGCGCGGGGACCGACAGCTGGAGGGGCAGCGATGCCGAGCTGTCCCCGATGCCGATGCGGTAGGTCCCCCCGGTGGTGGTCCATCCGGTGGGCTGGAACGACTGGAACGCCGTGGCCGGGATGGCCAGGGTCACCGTCTCGGTCCGGCCCGCTGCCAGCGTCACCGGGACGAAGGCGGCCAGCTCGGCCGGTGGCTCGCCGGCCTGCTTCGGGAACGTCAGGTAGGCCTGGACCACGTCGGTGCCCGGACGTTGTCCCGTGTCGGTGATCGACACGGTGACGGCGTAGCCACCACCGCTCCGGGTGGCGGCTGCACGTCGGAACGCGAACGTCGTGTAGGTGAGACCGAAGCCGAACGGGAACAGCGGCTTGGTCCCGGTGAGGTGGTCGTAGCGGTAGCCGACGGCGAGGCCCTCGGAGTAGCTGGCGACGAGCGCCGTCCCGGGCCACTGGGACCGGCTCGACACCGCCGTGGCCGTCGCACTGGTCGGGAAGGTCACCGGGAGGTGTCCCGTCGGCGCCACGTCGCCGGTGAGCAGGGCCGCGGCCGCCGCCCCGTCCTGCTCCCCCGGGTACCACGCCTCGAGGACGGCCTGCACCTGGTGCAGCCACGGCATGAGCACCGGCCCGCTGGTGTCGAGCACCACGACCGTGCGCGGGTTGGCGGCGGCCACGGCGGCGATGAGCGCGTCCTGGTCCCCGGGGAGCGACAGGCTCGGTCGGTCGAAGGTCTCCGAGGAGTAGCCGGAGGCGAACACGACGGCCACCCGCGCGGAGCGGGCGGCGGCCACGGCCTGGGCGATGGCGTCGCCCACGTAGGCCATGCCCAGGTCCACGATGCTCGGGACGTCGAGTGTGGTGGCGTCGGGGATCGGCGTCCACCGGAGGGACAGCCGGTACGGCCTCCCGCCCGTCAGCACGACCGATCCCGACCACGTCCCGGCATCGTGGGGTAGCAGGTCGGACACGACCGGGTGCCCGTCCAGGGTCATCGCCGCCGAGCCGGTGCCGGCCAGCGAGAACGTGTAGCGGCCCGACTGCGGCGGGGTGAGGGTGCCCGTCCACGTCGCCTGCGATCCCTTCCATCCGGCCGGGATCTCGACACTGGTGGCCCCGGCCGTCGTGGGGTCGAGATCGGGGAGCCGGCCCCCGTCGGCGTGCCCGGCAGGGATCCTCTTCGCCCGCTCCGACGGGGGGTTGGACCGCACGTCGTCGTGGTCCCGGTCGTGGAGGACCGGGGTCGGCTCGACGGCGGCTGCCGCCACGGGGTCGACCGTGGTGACGGCCTGGCCGGGGCCCGAGGCGGGCCCGATCCGGAGGGTCAGGCCGTGGCCCTGGCCCGACGCCGGGGTCAGGTACGCCGTGGGAATGGTCGGCAGGTGCCGCGCGGTCGATCCCCCGTCGGCGTAGGTGACCACCGTGCCCGGTCCGAGCCGGGCCTGCAGCGCGGCGAGCGGGGTCGAGGTGAACGGCGGTGTCACGTGGGACGAACCGAAGCCCTGGGTCACCGGCTGGGTCGACGCCGCGGCCCCGATCACCGCCACCGACCGCAGTGTCGATGCATCCAGGGGGAGGAGCTGGTTCGTGTTCTGCAGGAGCACGGCGGACCGCTCGGCCGCCGTGAGGGCGAACGCGGCGTGGGCGGGTGTGGCCACGGGGGTCCCCGGTGTGCCGCTGGCCGGACGGCCCACGAGGCCGAACGCGAACATCTGGGTCAGGACCTGCTCGACATCGGTGTCGACGGTCGCCTGCGCGACCAGCCCCCGCGCCACGAGGTCGGCCAGCTCGTCGACCGACGAGGGCTTGAGCAGGTCGATCCCCGAAGCGAGTGCCGTCGGTGTCGAGTGGACGGCGCCGAGGTCGGAGCGGACGAAGCCGGCGAAGCCCCACTGGTCGAGCACGAGGTCGAGGGCGGGATCCTCGCACTGGTAGACCTGGTTGAGCCGCGGGTACGCGCACATCATGCTGGCCACGTGGGCCTGGGTGACCGCCGCCTTGAACGGGGGCAGGTAGATCTCCTGCAGCGCCCGGGCCGACACCTTGTCGTCGACGACTCCCCGGTTGGTCTCCTGCTGGTAGGCGAGGAAGTGCTTGGCGTCGGCCATGACACCCTGGGACTGGATGCCCTCGATGTCGGCCACACCGAGTTCCGAGGTGAGCAGCGGGTCCTCGCCGTAGGATTCGTCGGCCCGGCCGCTCTGCGGGACGCGGTCGATGTTGAGGTTCGGCCCCTGGCTGACGTCGATCCCCTGGCCCCGGGCCTCGGCACCCAGGACCTCGCCGTACTGCCGGGCGATGGAGGTGTCGAAGGTGGCCCCGATGGCGAGGGGGGCGGGCAGCAGGGTCACCCCGGTGTCGCCGAAGGCGAGTCCCCAGGGGCCGTCCTGCAGGGTGAGCGAAGGGATGCACAGTCGGGGGACCCCGGCGTTGACGTTCTCGTAGGAACCCGAGGTGTCGAGCACCAGCTCGCCCAGCTTCTCCGGCAGGGTCATGCGGCTGGCCACCAGCTCGGCCAGGGCTGCGGGACGCTCACCGGCGGCCATGGCCGAGGCCAGCCACGGGCACGTCGCCGTGCTCATGGGCGGTGTGGGCAGACCGGTGGCGGCACCGGGGACGACGGGCGACGCCACCGGGACGCCCCCCTGGGCCGTGCCGGCGGCACCCGGGTTCGTGGCGGCACCGGCGACGACGGGGACCGCCGCGGCCGACACGACCACGACGGCCGACACGACCGCCGGCCACGACGCGGCGCTCGACCGATCGGCGCAGCCGGGTCCGGGCGCGTCCCATCACGGGGTCGGCGCGCCCGCCACACGTGCCGCGGTCGGGGGCGCGCCCCGTCGCTGGGCGGGTAGGGCTCATGCCGTGATCGTACGGGGCGAACGTGACGCCGTGATGACACCCCGTCGACCGCCACCCCGACCGGTCCGCCACCCGGCCCGTCCGTCCCCTGGCCTGGGGCCCCCGGATGTCCTGCGGCTCAGCCGGGGACGTCGGTGAGCCGCCAGCCCAGCGTCTCGCGCCGGTCACCTGTGGACGAGACCACCTCCCACGCCTCCGGCGTCCACACGTAGACGGCGGCCTGCCCGTGGAGGCGGCCCAGCTCGAGTCCCTCGGTCTCGGTCAGGCCGGGCACGGCGGCACCGGCCTCGTAGTGCCCGTCGGCGAGGTCCCTGCCGGTCGCCGGCCACCACGCCAGTCCACGCGTGGCGAGCTCGAGCGCCAGGACGCGGTGCCGGGCGGCGTTGACGTCGGCGGCCAGCCGGGCGCTGTCGGGGTTCCACGCCGTGACCACCACCACCGGGCCCACCACTCCGTCGGGCCACGGTCCGACCGCTCCGGGAACGTCGGGGACGATGCGGAAGGCCGGCCTGCCCGGGGGTACGAGGTCGACCACGGCGGTCCGGTACGCCGTCCAGTCGGTCTCGGTGGCCATCGTCCGGTGCACTTCCCCTCGCGCCCCCGTCGGGAGCGGTGTGCGGTAAGTCCAACGAACGGCCGACGAGATGTCAAGGGAGGCCCGCACGGAAGGGGCGGATGTCGGGTCCTCCGACCCTGGTGGGAACGGCCCGGGTCGGGGACACTGACGCCATGGTCGTGGCCGCCCGGACCCCCGATGGGCAGCTCGCGCTGGGCGACGTGGCGGTGCTCATGCCCGACGAGGCCCTCGAGCGGGCTCGACAGCTGCCGTGACGGCCTGGTCGACGCACAGGTCGCCGAACGTCTGCGCACCTTCGGGCCCAACTCGCTGGCCGTGCACAAGGTGCGAGCGGGTGCCGTCCTCTCCCGGCAGGTCCGCAACCCGATCCTCGTCCTCCTCATGGGCGCCGCACTGGTGTCCGCGCTGACCGGCGGAGGGACCAACGCGGCCATCATCGCCGTCATCGTCGCCCTCAGCGTGGGGCTGGGGTTCGTCAACGAGTACCGGGCCGAGCGGGCGATGCAGGCGTTGCGGGCATCGATCCACCACACCGCCGAGGTGCGGCGCGGCGGCGTGGTTCGCCAGGTGCCGGTCGTCGACCTGGTCCCGGGCGACGTGGTCCTCCTGCGGATCGGGGCCCTGGTCCCCGCCGATGTCCGGCTCCTCGACGCGGACCAGTTGGAGTGTGACGAGGCTGTACTGACCGGTGAGTCGATGCCCACGGCCAAGTCAGTGGGACTCCCGCGAACCCATCCGGTGCCGGCGCGGCACAGTGCGCCTACATGGGGACGATCGTGCAGCAGGGCTCGGGCTCGGGGGTGGTCGTCCGGACAGGAGTCGGGACGGCCTTCGGCCGGATCGCCGCGGGCCTGTCCGAGACGCAGGGGCAGACCGCCTTCGAGGTCGGGCTGTCGCGCTTCTCCCGCTTCCTGTTCCTGGTCGCTGCCGTACTCACCGGATTCATCTTCGCGGTCAACGTGGCACTGTCCCGGCCCATCCTCGAGGCCCTGTTGTTCTCACTGGCCATCGCCGTCGGGATCGCTCCCGAGATGATGCCGGCCATCGTGACCGTGAGCCTGTCCGCGGGGTCGCGGGCCCTCGTCGCCAAGCGGGTGCTGGTGAAGCGGCTCGTGGCCATCGAGGACCTGGGGAACATCGAGATCCTCTTCACGGACAAGACCGGGACCCTGACCGAGGGGGTCATCACGTTCCAGGGGTCCCTCGACCCGGCCGGAGCGGGTTCCGACCGTGCGCTCCTCCTCGGACTGGTGTGCAACGAGGCCACGGTGACCGGGGGGAACCGGTGGGCGGGAACTCCCTCGACCGGGCTCTGTGGTCGGCGTGGTCGGAGGGCACCCGACGCCCGGGGCCGGGACCCGAGGCCTACGTCAGGCGGGCCATGCTCCCCTTCGACCACGACCGTCAACTGGTGTCCGTGCTGGTGGCCGCACCCGACGGCACCTCCCTGCTGGTCACCAAGGGCGCCCCCGAGGTCGTACTGGGGCGGTGCGTGTCGGTCCCTGCCGGCGCCCGAGCGGTCCTGGACGGACTGTTCGCCCAGGGGGCGCGGGTGGTGGCTGTGGCCAGCCGGTCGGCGCCAGGGGCCGACACCGTGACGACCACGGATGAGCAGGGCCTCGTACTCGACGGGTTCCTCACCTTCGCCGACCGGCCGAAGGCGGATGCCGGCAGCTCACTGGAGAAGCTCCGGGCCCTGGGGATCGAGGTCAAGATCATCACCGGGGACAACGGCCTGGTGGCCGCCAAGGTGTGTGCCGACATCGGGCTCGACTGCACGGGCACCCTGTCCGGTGGGGACGTCGACACCCTCGACGACGACGGGCTCGAGGCGGCGATCGCGACGACCACCGTGTTCGCCCGGATCGGCCCCGAGCAGAAGTCGCGCATCATCAAGGTGGCCCGCAGGACCGGACGGGACGTGGCGTTCATGGGCGACGGGGTCAACGACGCCGTGGCCCTGCACCACGCCGACGTCGGGATCTCCGTCGACTCGGGCTCGGACGTGGCCAAGGACGCGGCGGACGTGGTCCTGCTGGACAAGGACCTCGGGGTTCTGGCGGAGGGTGTGATGGAGGGCCGTCGGATCTTCGCCAACACGATGAAGTACGTGCTCATGGCGACCTCGTCGAACTTCGGCAACATGTTCAGCGCCGCCGGCGCATCGGTCTTCTTGACCTTCCTCCCGATGCTCCCGTCGCAGATCCTGCTGAACAATCTCCTTGTACAACACCGGTCAGCTGGTCATTCCGACCGACCGCGTGGATCCGGAGACGCTGGCTCGCCCCGCCGCATGGGACATGCGGTTCATCCGGCGCTTCATGTCGATCTTCGGACCGATCAGCTCGATCTTCGACTTCCTGACCTTCTGGGTGATGCTTCGGGTCCTGGATGCCGGGCACATCGAGTTCCGGACCGGTTGGTTCGTCGAGTCGATCGCCACCCAGACACTGGTGATCTATGTCATCCGCACCCGACGGGTCCCCTTCTTCACCAGCCGGCCCAGCCTGCCCATGCTGTTGGTGCCCACGGGCGCCGCCCTGGTCGGTGCCGTCCTCCCCTACACGGGGCTGGCCACACTCCTCGGGTTCACTCCTCTGCCCACGACATTCTTCCTGATCCTCTTCGGCATGGTCGTCGTCTACCTCGTGCTGGTCGAGGTGGCCAAGCTCTGGTTCTACCGCTCGGCACCGGTCCGGTCCCACCCGCAGCGGTCCAGCCACACCGAACGCATGGAGCGTCGGATCCGTCGCCGTGCCTCGCACTTCGTCCACCATCCGCCGGCGCCAACGACGTCGGTGGGCCACATGGGGCCATGAGGGGATGAGGCCGAGGTGCGGTGGGAACTGGGTCGTCCGGTCGCCGTCAGCGGCGCACAGACGCGACTAGGCGGGGACGGTGCTCGCCTGGTCGGGCTCCTGGGTGGGCATCTGCTGCGGGTCGGGCAGCGGCACCACCGGCTGATCGGTGCGCACCTCCAGGATGTCCCCGGACTGGCAGCCGAGCGCCCCGACCGCGGCCGCGGTGTCCTGCGACGTGGACGGCAGGTGCGGTGCCCCGGCCACCGGATCGCCCATCCGCAGCGTCGAGGTGAGGTCCCCGACCGTCGCCCGTCGCCACGCGGACAGGTTCGGGGAGGTGACCCCGAACCGTTCTTCCAGGAATCTGAGCTGCGAGGTGTGGTCGAACACCTCGGACGAGACGTGGCCGCCGCGGCTGAAGGGGGACACCACCAGCATCGGGACCCGGAAGCCGAGACCGATCGGTCCGGCCACCCCGCCGGCGTCGGCGGGCAGCGGACTCACTGTCACGTACTCGCCGGGGGTCCCGGCAGGCGGGACGGGAGGGACCACGTGGTCGAAGAACCCGTCGTTCTCGTCGTACATGACGAAGAGGACGGTCCTGGACCAGACCCCCTGATGGGACACCAGGGTCGAGAGTACCTGGTCGATGAACCAGGCGCCCAGCGCCGGCGGGGCCGGTGGGTGCTCGTCGTAGCCGAGGGGCGGGATGATCCACGAGACCTTCGGTAGGGTGCCGGAGCGGACGTCGGCGGCGAAGTCGTTCGGGAAGACGGGGAGGAACGCCTTCCGGTACAGCGGGGACGACGGGTTCGAGTACTGGGAGAAGTAGGGGAGGATGGCGTCGGAGATGGCCATGACCTCGGGGTTGGCCACCCGGTAGGCGTCCCCGGGCGGCGAGTACACCTTCCAGGAGACACCGGCGTCCTCGAGCACCTCGGGCATGGTGGGCCAGTCCACGCTGAACCGGGCGGACGGGTCCGGGTTGGTGATGAGCACCGGTCCGCCGTGGAGCCCGGCGGGGTCGATCGTGCCGGACACGGCCATCAGCCGGTTCGGGTGGGTGGGCCCGAGGACCGAGCAGTGGTAGCCGTCGCACAGGGTGAAGGCGTCGGCCAGGGCGTAGTGGTAGGGCAGGTCGGCCCTCGTGTGGTACCCCACGGTCAGCGGCCCGTAGGCCGGCCCCTCGTACTGGGCGGACGCATGGGTGGCGACGAACGAGTCGTTGGTGCCGTGGTTCCAGCACAGGTGCTGGGCCTCCCAGAAGTGGTCGAGGTCGTGGGTGCACTCGCCGAGTCCGGCGGCCACGTCGAGGTGGAACGGGAGGACGGTCCCGATCGGAGAGCTCACCTGGTTGCCCGCCCAGGGTTGGGCGAAGGCGCCCAGGTTCCCGGCGGTGTGGTCGTCGAACCCGCGCACGCCCCGGTAGGTGCCGAAGTAGTGGTCGAAGGACCGGTTCTCCTGCATGAGGAAGACCACGTGCTCGATGGCCCCGAGATCCGATCCGGCCGGGGACGTGGACGCCGCACGCGACACGGTCGAGCCGCCGCACGCGGCGGCGAGCAGCCCCGCACCTGCGGCCAGCGACCCGCCGAGGAAGGCGCGACGGTCCATGCGCGCCGGCGCCCGATCGGCCGGCCAGGTGATCCCCCATGCGACTCCCCCAAGTCCCGGCCGTCCGGCCGTGCGCCGAGCGTAGCCCTGTGGCTCCGGAGCCACAGGGCCCGGGTGTGGCGCGCCGGTGCTACCTGAAGGTGGCGGCCACCGGGAGGTGCTTGACGCCCCCGACGAAGTTGGCCTGCGCCCACTCGGGTTCACCGGCCAGCTCGATGGTGTCCACGGCGCCGAGCAGCCGGGGGAGCATGGTGCGCAGCTCGCGGCGGGCGAACGTCGACCCGAGGCAGAAGTGCTCACCGCCGCCGAAGGCGATCATGCGGTTGGCGTTGGGCCGGCTGACGTCGAACTCCATGGGCTCGTCGAACATCCGCTCGTCCCGGTTGGCGGACGGGTAGGACAGCAGCAGGCGGTCCCCCTCGGGCACCTCGACCCCCGACAGTGTGGCCGGTCGGGTCAGGTAGCGGAGGAACTGCCGCACCGGTGAGGTCCACCGGATCATTTCGTCCACCGCGTTGTTCACCAGTTCGGGGCGGTCCTGGAGGAGCGCCACCTGGTCCGGGTGGCGCAGCAGCGCCTCGAGCCCGCCGGCAAGCGCGTACGAGGTGGTGTCGTGGCCGGCTGTGGCCACGATCGTGTAGTACCAGAGCCGGGCGTTGCCGCCGAGCGGGCAGCCGTCCACCTCGCCGTTGGCGATCACCGTGGCCAGGTCGTCTGTCGGGTGGGCCCGGCGCTCCTCGGTCAGCTCGGTGAAGTACTGGTCGAACTGGGCGATGGTGTCGGTCAGCAGCGCCATCGGGTCACTCAGGTCGCCGAGGTACTCGGGGTCGGCCGCCCCGAAGATCCCCTGGGTCAGCTTGAGCATCGTCGGTTCGTCCTCGACCGGCACGCCGAAGATGCTCATGATCACCCGCAGGGTGTACGGCACGGCGATCTCCTGGGCGAAGTCGCACTCGCCGCCGAGCTGGCGGAACTTGTCCACGAACTGGTCGGCGATGCCGTCGATGGCCTCCTGGCGCCTGGCCACGCTCCGGGGGCGGAACCAGTCGTTGGCCAGACCGCGGTGGTCGGCGTGCTCCTCGCCGTCCATGTGGATGAGCGTCTCGGGCTCGATGCCGATGGACGTCGAGGTACGCGATCTGGGCATCGGGTCCGAGGACCGAGTTACGTGTGTTGAGGAAGTGCTCGTTGTCACGCGACACGGCGAACACGTCCTCGTGGCGGGTCACGGCCCAGAAGGGGGTGTAGCCCTCCTCCTCGACCCGGAGCACGGGTGCCGTGTCCCGCAGGTCGGCGGCAATGGCGTGCCAGTGGGCCTGGTCGGCGAAGGCCGTGGGGTCGAGGAAGATGGCGCCTCGGGGGTCCGATGGGGTCATGACTGCTCCCGGTGTCGAAGGTGGGCGGAACGGTGCGGCTGTCGGCGACCCGATGCTACCCAGGGCCGACGCGGGCCGACCGACGCGGGCCGACCGACGCGGGCCGACCGACGTCGGCCGACCGGAGCCGGCGGGGGCTCAGGGCTCGGCGGGGACGCTGCGGGCGACGACGTCGGCCAGGTCCTCCGAGCGCGTCGTGCAGGCGATCGACGAGGATCCACGGGTCGGGGATGCTCGACGGGCAGCCGATGACCGACACGCCGAGGTCGTCCACGTAGCTCCAGGCCGTGATGTTGCAGCCGATGCCCTCCAGGATGGGCCCCACCGAGTAGAGGGCGTCGAGGGCCACCGGCCCGATGCGGATGGGCTCCTTCGGCCCGGCCACGTTGGAGAGGATGACGTTGAGGGGCGGGTGGAGCACGTTGGCGGCATGGGACCGGCTCCACAGCCGGACGGTGGGCTGGTACAGCTGCGGGGGGACGACGTCGGCCCGCTGTTCGAGCAGGCCGTGGCCGAGTCGCTGCGGACCTCCTTCGAGGCCGCGCACGCCGTCGTGGATGGCCCGGAGCCGGGCCGCCGGGTCGGCGATGTCGGTGCCGATCGCCACGTAGATGTTGTCCACCCGGTTGCCGGACATGCCGGGCCACGTCGGGGTCGGTCGACACCGGTACGCTCGCCACCAGTGATCGGGCAGGCAGCTCGTCGCGCTCGGCCAGGTAGGCCCGCAGGGCGCCGGCGCACACGGTCAGGTAGACGTCGTTGAGGGTGGTCCCGGTCGTCCGGCGGATCTCCCGGAGGACGTCCATGGGCAGTCGGGTCATGGCGAAGGTCCGGGCCGGGTCGAGCGACACGTTGAACGACGTCTTCGGGATGTGGTGCAGGGGAATGGGTGGCATCGGCTCGAACGAGCGCCGGGTGCGCTCCGAGGCCCGTGCGCTGGACACCGACGTTCGGACCAGGTGGGGGAGCCCCTTGACCCGGGTGACGTGCTCGCCGAGGGCACGGGCCACCAGGCGGCCACGGGTGGGGAGCGCCTCGGACACCCACGGGTCGACTGACGGAGACGGGTGCGGGGCGACCGTGGCCGCCTCGACCACGTTGTTGAGCAGCGCCACTGCCGCCGACCCGTCGGCCACGGCGTGGTGCAGCTTCACCACCACGGCGATGCGGTCGTCGCGCAGCCCCTCGACGACCTGGATGGCCCACAGCGGGCGGTCGTGGGGGAGCATGGTGCTGGCGAAGGTGCCGATGGCGGTGGCCAGGGCACGGTCGTCACCCGGAGGTGTCGAGGACGACCCGTCCGAGGTGGCGGGCGAGGTCGAAGTCGGGGTCCTCCACCCATACCGGGTGGCCGAGGCCGAGGGGGACGGGAACGACGCGCCGGCGGAAGGGCGGCAGACGTACGAGCAGCTGACCCAGTACCTCGGTCATGTTGGCGAACGAGAACCCACCCTCCAGGTCGGACAGATCCGACACGGCCACCTTGATGGTGTGCATGTGCGCCGTCGGGGTCTCCGAGTACAGGAACTTGGCGTCGAGGCCGGACATCGTCTCCACGGTCAGCGCGTCTCCACGGTCAGGCGACCTCGGCCACGGGCGGCTCGTCGCCGCCCGCCTCGGCGAGCGACGCCTCCACGAACTCGGTGACCTGGCGGGACCACAGGTAGCCCACGTGGTTGCCCGCGTACCACGAGACCTTCGGATCACCCCAGTGGTCGGCCAGGCGCCGGGCCTGGTCGGGCGTGGCCAACCGGTCACCGTAGCCGGCGAAGATGTAGCGCCGGTCGGCCGGGACCAGCGGGTCGAAGCAGAGCGGCGACACCACCCGGTAGACGTTGTCGGCGGTGCCGCCCATGATCCGGTGCTCGATCGCCCGTACCCGTATGTGCCGCGGACTGTGCCCGTGGAACAGCCCGGGAAAGTCGGCGACCGGGATGCCGGCGACCACACCGTCGAGGCCGGGCTCGATGCCCGACAGGAGCGCCACGGTGTAGCCCCCGAGCGACACGCCGAACAGGCTGATCGAGGTGCCTCCCTGGGACCGGATCCAGCTGATGAGCCGGCGGATGTCCCAGACGGCCTGGGTCAGGCCGTGCACGGCGTTCATCAGCTCGAACGAGAGAAACGGCTCGCCGCTCACCCGGGTCACCCGCCGTGGGCCGTGGAGCGGCAGCGCCGGCAGGACCACGTTCATCCCGAGGTCGTGGTGGATGCGGGTGGCGTGCAGTCCCGGGAAGTCCATGAAGGGGTACCCCATGCAGAAGCCGTGCACGGCGATCACCCACGGTCGGGTGGCGTCGGGATGGCGGAGCACGGCGGCGGTGGCCGTGGCGTTCGGTTCGAACGCCATCCACCGCTCCGATCCGGGCTCGCCCTCGTGGGGGGCGAAGCCGCTCTCCCACGACACCCGCTCGTACCCCTGGCCGAGCGCCCACCCGTGGCTGCGGGTGAGGTCACCGTCGCCCAGGGGCGGCGGCGTCCGGTGGTAGCTGGAGGGGTCGGCGACCCAGCCGCGGCGGGTGAACAGGGCCTCGGCCTCCGCCAGCTCCTGCGCCACCCGGCCGTAGTCCCCCGGGAGGGGGAACCGGTTGGGGGCCATGGCCATCGCCAGGAGCGCCTCGTCCATGGCGACCTGGGCGGCCAGGCCCAGCGAGAGGTGGGGCGCGGGGAGGGACTCGGACACCTCGCCGCTCCACAGGGTGTTACCCACGAAGTGCAGCGTCCGGGGGACGGCCCGGGTGGCACGGACCAGTGCCCGACGGTTGAGGAAGCCGCCGATCGCAACGGCGGGGGCGAGCAGCTGCTCGATCGTGGAGGGACCACCGGGTGCGACCGGGTCGGGTGTCGGGGATCCTCCGGACGGCTCGCCGCCGCCGATGTCCCGTGCGCCTTCGTCCATGGGACTCCTTCCCCCACCGGGGGCGGTCGACGGTGTCGCCAGCCCCGCTACCTGGAATACTAAGACGGGCATCGCGGCTGGTTAGGGCCGGAAGTCCCTTTGCAGAGGGGGGAGGGACGCTGATGGAACTGAACCTGGCGGACCTGTTCGAGTTGGTCGCCGACGAGGTGCCCGAGGCCCGGGCCATGATCTCGGGCGACCGTCGGCTGACCTATGGAGAGCTCGACCGGCGGGCCGACCGACTGGCCCACCACCTGGCCGCCGCCGGTATCGGGCCCGGCGACCGTGTCGGTGTGCAGCTGGCCAACGGCACCGAGTACATCGAGACCATGCTGGCGTGCTTCAAGGTCCGGGCCGTGCCCGTCAACGTCAACTACCGCTACGTCACCCGCGAGCTCGAGTACCTCTACGCCGACGCCGGTCTCGTCGGTCTCGTGTTCCACCGACGGTTCGGACCGGCGGTCTCCGGCGCCCTTGGCGCCATGGCCGAGCGGCGCGCCGTCTTCGAGGTGGCCGACGGCTCCCCACCCGTGGGCATCGGCGTCGGGTACGAGGAGGCGCTGGCTGCCGCCTCCGGGGGCCGGGACTTCCCCTCGCGTTCGGCGGGTGACCTGTACTGCGTCTACACCGGCGGCACCACGGGTATGCCCAAAGGGGTGCTGTGGCGCCACGACGACATCTTCCTCGCCGCCATGGGCGGGGGCGATCCCTTCGCGTCCGGGAACCACATCACCCGTCCCGAGGAGCTGGCGGAGCGGGTGCTGCGGCCCGGTGTCACGGCGCTGGCCATCCCTCCGTTCATGCACGCGGCCGGGCACTGGCTGGCCTTCTCGACCCTGTTCGGCGGGGGCACGATCGTGACCACCCCGGACGGCGGCTTCGACCCGGCCGAGGTGTGGCAGCTGGTCGAGGCCGAGCACGCCAACGCCGTCGTGGTGGTGGGCGACGCCATGGCACGGCCGCTGCTCGACGTCCTGGCCGCCGACCCCGACCGTTACGACCTGTCCTCGCTCATGGCCGTGGGCTCGGGAGGCGCCGTGCTGTCGCCGTCGACGAAGGCCCAACTGGCCGAGCTGCTGCCGGGCCGTATCGTGGCCGACCGGTTCGGCTCGTCCGAGACCGGACAGGTCGGCGGGGAGCCCCCGGCCGACGACCCGTTCGGTGCGCCCCGCCTCCGGGTCGACGAGCGCACGACCGTGCTCGGTGCCGACCTGGAGCCCGTCGTGCCCGGGTCCGGTGTCATCGGTCATCTGGCGCGCGGCGGGCACGTGCCTCTCGGCTACCTGGGCGACCCCGATGCGACGGCGTCGACCTTCGTGGAGCGGGACGGGACCCGCTGGGCCCTGCCCGGCGACCAGGCCACGGTGGCCGAGGACGGGGTGATCACCGTGCTAGGACGCGGGTCGCTGTGCATCAACACCGGAGGCGAGAAGGTCTACCCCGATGAGGTCGAGGCCGCGCTCAAGGGTCATCCGGCCGTGACCGACGCGCTGGTGGTGGGCCTGGACGACGAGCGGTTCGGCCAGCGGGTGGTGGCGCTCGTCCAGGTCCGGCCCGGGCACGTGGTCGGGGACGAGGAGCTGCGTGCCCACGGGCACAGACTGCTCACGGGGTACAAGGTGCCGCGCCAGTTCGTGTTCGTCGAGGAGATCGTACGCTCGCCCAGCGGCAAGCCCGACTACCCGCACGCCCGGTCCGTTGCCGTAGCGCGCGCCGCCGTGGGGTCCTGAGCCCGTGCAGCGCATGGCCGGCATGGACGCCGCCTTCCTCTACATGGAGACCCCCTCGATGCACCTCCACGTGGTCGGGGTCCTGGTCCTCGACCCCGGTGACTCCCCCGGCGGGTTCACATTGGCGAAGCTGACCCGGGTGCTGTCCGAGCGCATCCACCTGATCCCGCCGCTGCGCCGCCGCCTGCTGCCCTCGCCGGCAGGGATCGACCACCCCCTGTGGATCGAGGACCCCGACTTCGATCTGCACGCGCACGTCCGACAGGCCCCTGTTCAGGGCCCGCTGTCCTGGGCGGAGCTGGAACGCTTCACCGGTGACGTGGCTGGTCGACCCCTCGACCGTTCGCGACCGTTGTGGGAGATGTGGCTGGTGGACCTGGCGGACGGGCCCGGCGTGGCGCTCGTCACCAAGCTCCACCACTCGATGATGGACGGCGGTGCAGGTGCCGATCTCATGGCCTCGATCTTCGACCTGGCGCCCGACGGCGACGGGGTGGCGCCGCCCGACGGCTTGTGGGTGGCCGATCCCGTTCCGTCCACGCCCCGCCAGGTCGCCGGCTCGGTCACCTCGCTGGTCGCCCGCCAGCGTCACGTCCCCGCAGCCCTCGCCCGCTCGGTGTCCGGCGTGGCCGGGACGGCACGGACGTGGTTCGGCCAGAGCCGGGCGGGTAACGCCCCGCCCCTGACGGCGCCGGGGACCAGCTTCAACGGGTCGCTCACGGCACGGCGATCGGTGAGCCTGACCAGGGTGGACCTCGACACGGTGCTCGGCATCCGGCGGGCCTTCGGGACGACGGTGAACGACGTGGTACTGGCCGCCTCGGGCACGACGCTGCGCAACTACCTGCTGGCCCGGGGTGGACTCCCGTCCCGCGACCTGGTGGCGGCGGTGCCGGTGAGCACCCACCGCGACGACGGGGGCCACGCCGACCGTGACCTGGTCAACAAGGTCTCCAACATGATGGTGCCGCTGCCGCTCGAGCCCGACGATCCCGGCCAGCGCCTGGTGGCCGTCCACGCCAACACGACGAGTTCGAAGGCGCTGCAGAGCGCGTTCGGACCGGACTCGCTCCAGGAGCTGACCAGCTTCACCCTGCCGCCGGTGATGACTGCCGCGGCCCGCCTCTATTCCGGACTGGGCCTGGCCCGCTTCCACCCGCCGGTGCTCAACCTCGTGATCTCCAACGTGCCCGGCTCGCCCCTCGACCTCTACTGCGCCGGGGCGCGGGTGACCGGCATCTTCCCCATGGGCCCGGTCATGGAGGGCTCCGGGGTGAACATCACGGTCCTGTCCGAGGCCCACCACCTGAACGTCGGGATCATGGCCTGCCCCGACCTGCTCGAGGACGTCGACGAACTCGGACGCGGCTTCGTGGCCGCAGTCGACGAGCTGGCCGCACTGGTCGCACGCCCCTGACGCCGGGACCGACGGCGCCCGGCGGATCCCAACTGGCCCGCCGCACCGTGGAACTGGGAACATGTGGGCATGAAGCTGATCCCGACGCGGAGGACGGACTACGGCATCCGGGCGCTGATCTTCCTCGCCAGTGCCGAGGCATCCCCGGTGCCGGCCGGGGTCATCGGGCAGGCCATGGACATCCCCACCGGCTTCCTCCAGCAGGTGCTGCGCGAGCTGCAGCAGGCCGGTCTGGTGACGTCGCGGCCCGGCCCGGCCGGTGGCTACGCCCTGGCTCGTCCGGCTGAGGAGATTGCCGTCCTGCAGATCGTCGAGGCGCTCGAGGGGCCGCTGCGCTCGGCCGAGTGCGCGCTGCGCGGTGGCCCGTGCCACTGGGACGACGTCTGCGCACTCCACTGGGTGTGGTCCTCGGCCCGCGACGCGCTCTGCGACGAGCTGGCCGGGGCGAGCCTGGCCCGGGTGGCCGCCGACGACCGGGCGCTGGCCGAGGGGTCGCGCTCCGCGCCGGCCGACTCGCACCGCAACCGCGTAGGCACCCGAGGGACGTGACCGCCGGCACCCCGGCAGTCACGGTCAGGCCGGTTCGGGCGTGTAGACCACCGGGAGCGTCTCAAGGGCGTGGACCAGGGCGTGCTCGAGGTAGACCGGTTCGAACCCCGGGGCCACCTGCATGTCCGGAAACCGCCGGACCAGCTCCTCGAACAGGACCCGGATCTCGAGCCGGGCGAGGTTGATGCCCATGCACACGTGGGGCCCGACACCGAAGGCGATCTGCGGGTTGGGGCTCCGGTCCAGCCGGAGCTGGTCGGGCTCCTCGAAGACGTCCTCGTCACGGTTGGCCGACTGGTAGAGCAGCAGCAACTTCTCGCCCTTGGCGATGCGCTGGCCGTGGAGCTCGGTGTCCTGGGTGGCGGTGCGGACGAAGCTGATCACCGGGCTGACGTATCGGGCGATCTCGTCGGCCATCGTGGCGAAGAGCTCGGGCTCGTGCACGAGCCGCTCCCACTGGTCCGGGAACTTCTGGAAGGCGGACATGCCGCCGCTGATGGCGTTGCGGGTCGTCTCGTTGCCGGCCACGAGCAGCACGACCAGGAACATGGTGAGCTCGTCGTGGGACAGCTCGTCACTGGACTCGAGGACGCCGTCCTCGTCCGCTCCGACCAGGATCTTGATGACGTCGTCCGGAGTGTCCCGACCTTCGCGGCGCGCCTCCCGCCGGTCCTCGACCATGGTGGTGACATAGGTCACGTACTCGACGAACGCCGCCCCGGCGTCGATCGCCATCGGGTCCTCCGGATCGAGTCGGCCCTCGCCGCCCATCATGCGGTCCGACCAGTGGCCGAGCTTCTCCCGGTCCTCGATGGGCAGGCCCATCAGTTCGGCGATGACGACGAGCGGAATGGGCACGGCGATGTCGGTGACGAAGTCGCACTCGCCCCGGGTGGCGACGCCGTCGAGCACCTCGGTGACCACCTGGCGGACCCGGCCTTCCATGGCCCGGATCATCCGCGGTGAGAACCCCTGGTTCAAGAGGCGCCGCTGGCGGATGTGACGGTCGCCGTCGAGCCCGATCAGCGAGAGGTCGATCGACTGCGTGGGCCGGACGCCCTCGCCTGAGCAGAACAGGTCGGCGTGGGTGGACACGTAGCTGATGTCCTCGTGACGGGTCAGCACCCACAGCTCCCGCTTCTCGTCCCAGGAGATCGGGCAGGTGGCGCGCAGGTGGGCGTAACCCGGATGCGGGTCGAGGTAGAAGGTGCGGTCGATCACGTCGACATCGCAGAGGGGACGGGTCTCGGTCGGCATCGTTCGGGGCGCCTCCAACTCGTGCGGGCGCCATGGGGGTGGTGCCCTGTCGTCGGCCAGAGTAGAACCGGTTCCAGAAGATGTCCAGTACCCGACCGGATGTTCATCGGCCCTGGGACCCGAATCCAGGCGTGGCTGACGGCCATCCGGGCCGATTCAGACAGGAACGTGTTCCAGTTGGGGACTTTCGGCCCTATTCCGGGCCGTGCCGATTTCCTACCGTCGACGTGACGGCGATGGACCCCCGAGGAGGGCACATGGACGAGGACTTCCCCCGGATCGTCTCGGTCGACGACCACGTGATCGAGCCGCCGCACGTGTGGCAGACGTACCTCCCCTCGCGGTTCCGGGCCGAGGGCCCGCGCGTCATCCGCTCCGGCGTGTCGCGGATGGGGAGCGTCGGCGGCGTGTACTCCTGGGACGAGGACCCGGAGGCCACGCCGTGCGACTTCTGGCTCTTCGAGGACCTCCGCTACCCGATGACCCGGGTCATGGCCGCGGCCGGCCTGCCCCGCGACGAGGTGACGGTGTCGCCCGTGACCTTCGACGAGATGCGTCCGGGCTGCTACGACCCTGTGGCCCGGTTGGTGGACATGGACACCGCCGGCATCGAGGCGTCGCTCAACTTCCCCACCTTCCCACGCTTCGCCGGCCAGGCCTTCTCCGAGGCCCACGACAAGGAGCTCGGGTTCGCATGCGTCCAGGCGTACAACGACTGGATGATCGACGAGTGGTGCGCCGACCCGCGCATGGTGCCGATCACCCTGATCCCGTTCTGGGACCCGGCGCTGGCCGCCGGCGAGGTCCGTCGTGTCGCCGCACGGGGGGTGCGTGCCATCACCTTCTCGGAGATCCCGGCCTACCTCGGTTGGCCGTCCATCCACGACAAGGACCGCTACTGGGACCCGCTGTTCGCCGCGTGCGCGGAGACCGGTGTCGTCGTGTGCATGCACATCGGCTCGGGGTCGCGGATGCCGTCCACGTCCGCCGACGCCCCGCCCGCCGTGCAGTCGACCGCCACGTTCACCAACTGCATGCTGTCGATGTGCGACTGGCTGTTCAGCGGGCTGCTCGAGCGCTACCCCACCCTCAAGCTCGCCTACAGCGAGGGCCAGATCGGCTGGATCCCGTACATCCTCGAACGGGCCGACCACGTGTGGGAGACCAACCGGGCGTGGGGCGGTGTCGCCGACCTCCTGGCCGACCCACCGTCGAGCTACTTCGCCCGACAGATCTTCGGGTGCTTCTTCAGCGACCGGTTCGGTCTCGAGAACCTGGCCGACATCGGTGAGGACAACGTGATGTTCGAGTGCGACTACCCCCATTCGGACAGCACGTGGCCCGACACCCTCGACGTGGCCAAGGAGATGACGTTCGGGCTCGACCCTGCCGTGGTCGAGAAGGTGATGCGGGGCAACGCCATCGAGCTGTTCGGTCTGCGAGACCGGCTGCCCGGCCTCCTGACGGTCAGCGCCTGAGGGGCCGGTCGTGGGGGAGCACTTCCAGCTGCTGATCCGCAACGGGGTCCTGATCGACGGATCCGGCAATCCCCGGCGACGGGCCGACGTGGCCGCCCGGGACGGCAGGATCGCCGCCATCGGCCGGCTCGAGGACGCCACCGCCGACGTCGAACTCGACGCCACGGGTCGGATCGTGGCCCCGGGCATCATCGACCCGCACACCCACTACGACCCCCAGATCACCTGGGACCCCTACGCCACGGCGTCATGCTTCCACGGGGTCACGACCGTGCTCGCCGGGAACTGCGGATTCTCGGTGGCGCCCACGAAGCCGGAGGACCGCCGGTTCTTCGCCGGGCTGTTCGCCAAGGTCGAGGGCATGGTCCCGGCCGCCCTCGACGGCATCAACTGGGGCTTCGAGAACTTTCCCGAGTTCCTGGCCGACCGGGCGGGAAAGCTCGGGGTCAACATGGCCTGCTACGTGGGCCACTGCAACCTCCGGCGCTGGGTGATGGGGCCGGAGGGCTCGGCCCGGGCGGCGTCGCCGTCCGAGGTACTCGAGATGGGTGAGCTGCTACGGGCTGCGATGGAGGCGGGGGCGGCCGGATTCTCCTCCACCCACGCCTCGACCCACAACGACGGCGACAACCACCCGGTCCCGAGCAGGTTCGCCGAGCCCGACGAACTGCTGGCGTTGGCCGACGAGCTCGGCCGGGTCAACAGGGGCACCATCACCTACCTGCCGCGCAGCGCGGTGGGGGGGCTCGACGCACCCGACATGGACCTCCTGATCGAGCTCGGCCGGGTGAGCCGCCTGCCCGTCATCATCCAGGGCCTCGGCGGGCGGAACAAGGTCGACGCTCCCGGTGCGGGGTGGGACGTGGCCCTGGAATTCCTCGACCGCGCCCAGGCCGCCGGGTCGGCGGTCTATTCGCTCCTGCTGGCCCGCCCCTTCGACCGGCCCTTCAACCTGGCGGACGGGACCACCCTGTACGAGGGCGTACCGGCCTGGGACCGGGTGGTGGCGCCGTTCGTCGACGACCGGAGGGCGAAGCTCGAGGACCCCGACGCACGCGCCGCCATGCGCCACGCGGTCGAGGAGCCGAACCGCGATCCGGAGCGCGGGTCGACGTTGCCCCCGCCCCACTGGGACGTCCTGTTCGTCGGCTCGGTGGGCGACCCCGGCCTCGACCGCTACGTCGGCCGCTCGATCGCCGACATCGCCGCCGAGGAGGGCAAGGCGCCGGCCGACGCCATGCTCGACCTCGCCCTGGTCGACGACCTCGCCACCCAGTTCCGGTGGGTCACCGAGACCGAGGAGTGGATGGACGCCGTGCGCGAGGCCCAGCACAGCCCCAACATGATCACCGGCACGTCCGACGGGGGTGCCCATCTGTCGCGCGACGACGGCTCCGACTACAGCACCTACTTCCTCAGGCGGTGGGTGCTCGACCTGGGCGAGTGGACGCTGGAGCAGGGCGTCCGACAGCTGACGTCGGTGCCCGCCAACCTCCTCGGCTTCCGCGACCGGGGTCTGGTGCAGCCGGGCAACTTCGCCGACCTCATGATCTTCGACCCCGAGGAGATTCGCCGCCCCGGCCGCAAGGAGCTGGTCCACGACCTGCCCGGTGACTCCGCCCGATTCCAGGCCTACCCGAACGGCATCCACGCCACAATCGTCAACGGGGTCCCGATCGTCCTCGACGGCAAGCTCACCGGCCACCTCCCCGGCCAGGTGGTCTCGCCTGCGTGACCCCCGGCCCCTGCGGCGCATCGATGCGGCAACTTCTTGTCTGAGCAGCACGACAGGACCGACACAGCGAGCACACGAAGGAGCACACCATGGAATTCGGGATCTTCCTCCAGGGCTACCTGCCCGGACAGAAGGCGCACGACACCGACGCCGAGCACACCGCCCTGACGCGGGAGATGGAGCTCGCCCAGGTGGCCGACCGCAACGGCTTCAAGTTCGTGTGGCTCACCGAGCACCACGGCCTGTCCGAGTACTCCCACATGTCCGCCAACGAGGTGCACGCCGGGTACCTGGCAGCCTCCACCGAGCGGATCCACATCGGGGCCGGGATCTTCAACATCTCCCCCCGTGTGAACCATCCGGTGCGCACGGCCGAGAAGGTCGCGACCCTCGACCACCTGACCAATCGCCGGTTCGAGTTCGGCACGGGGCGGGGCGCGGGCAGCCACGAGATCGCCACGCTCAACATCCACGACAAGGAGTCGACCCGGGCCGACTACGACGACGTCATCTACGAGATCGTCCGGATGTGGGAGCAGAAGGACTACACGTACCACGGCACCCACTGGGACATGGACATCCCGCACAACGTGCTGCCCAAGCCGTGGGGGCCGGGCCACCCACCGTTCTGGCTGGCCGTCGGCTCGCCGTCCACGTGGGAGAAGGCCGGCCGTCTCGGCCAGGGTGCCCTGGGCTTCACCTTCTCTTCCGTGCACGATGTGGCACCGTGGATCGAGGCCTACCAGAAGGGCATCAGCGAGTGCACCGATCCTGTGGGCGAGTTCGTCAACGACAACGTGATGATCACCACCGCCGTGCGGTGCTCGTCCAACCGCGACGTGGCCAGGTCCCAGGCGTGCCGCGCCGGCAATGGCTACCTGCCGTCGATGGTGTCGCTCTACCACGACACCATGCCCGGACCCGGTGGCTCGCGGTGGCCCAAGCCACCGCGCCCGCCTCGCGAGGACCAGCTCGACGCCCTGATCGACGGTGGCTACCTGCTGTGCGGCACACCCGAGGAGGTGTGCGAGCAGCTCCAGCCGTTCGTGGGCTACGGCGCCAGCCAGGTGGCCTTCGGCCTGCCCGGCGACGCCACGTCCTACGAGGAGGCCATCGAGATCATCGAGACCTTCGGGAAGCACGTGATCCCCGAGTTCGACAATGACCCGGTGGTTTCGACCGACCACTACCGGGCCCAGGCCAAGCCGAAGTTCCCCGTGTTCAACCGGGAGCCGCTGCGGATCACCACGCTGTACGACCCGGCACCTGAGGAGTAGGCCGCCCGGTCGCCTGACAGGCATCTCCCGGGGGTCGGGAGGGTCGGCCCTTCCCTGCCCGGTTCGGCCGGCCCTCCGGGCCCCCGGGGCGGTACGGTGAGTGGTCCGAACGACCAGGGGGGACCGTGCCCGAGCTCGACCTCGACGACATCCGCGCCCGCCTCGACGCCGTCGACCGTGACCTGGTGGACGTGCTCGCCGAGCGGTCCCGGCTGATCACCGAGGTGATCCGCTACAAGCGGGACCGTGGCATGGCGGTGGTCGACCGGACCCGCGAGGACGCCATGCTCGACGCCGTCGAGGCCACGGCCCGGTCCCGCGGCCTCGACCCCCGGATCGCCCGTCCGGTGCTGCGTGCCGTCATCAACGCTTTCACTCTGCTCGAGGTGGAGGAGCTGGGACCGGCTCACGGGTGACGTCCACGGGCCGGGCGCCGACCGAGCATCCGCCGGAGCGGTGGTGGGGACCGCCGGCCCCGGTCGCCACACCCGAGGGCACGGTGGGCGAGGTCGACCCGGCGACGCTCGTCGCCCTGCGTCGTGCCGTGCTGCGCGACGGGAGGACCGATCTGCCCGCTGCCTACCCGACCGATCTCGACCCCTCGACGCTCCACTTCGGGCTCACCACACCCGGGGGACGGGTGGTCGGCGGGGTGTCGGTCCTCGTCGAGCCGTGGGCCGGGTTCGCCACCCTCCACCTCGTACTGATGGCCGTCGATCCCGGCTGGCGGCGCCGTGGCGTCGGCCGGTCGCTGGTGGGCGCCGTGCAGCGGGCGGCGACCGGGGCCGGGTACGACGTGTGGGCCGCCGCTCGCCTCGAGGCCGTCGACTTCTACGGCGCGCTCGGGCTTCCACCCCCGGGGCGATGTGTTCACCGGGGCGATGGACCTGCTGCACCGTCGGGTCCTGTGGCGACGCCCGTAGGGCCGCTGCCCGCGCCTGCCGGGGGACCGGACCTACAGTTCGTCACCGTACGAGCCGACGCAGTGCCTGAGGAACAATGCAGATCCGCCCCCGGGGAGACACCATGACGACGCGCGCGGCATCCGGGCCCCGACGTCGAGGACGCGGGCTGCTCGCCATCGTCCTCCTGCTCCCGTTGCTCGGCGGCATCGCCGCCACGGCCGCCCCGGCCACGCCTGTGGGCGCCACCCCCACAATCAGCTGTCCGCGCCTGGCCGTGCCCGCCGGCCTCGACGGCATCGTCCCGGACCGGTCGCCATCCGCCTGCGCCGCAACTCCGGGCGTGATGGCCCACGGTGGGCCGGGCCCACTCCTGGCCGGCAGCTCCGGTCAGCTCAGCTACAACGGCGGCGACCCGCCCCTGCTGTACGGAGGGGGGCCCGTGGTCGGCACGGCCGACACCACCGGAGAGAACACGGTCCACCCGTTGTTCTGGGCCCCGTCGGGCTACAGCTTCCCGGCCGGCTACGAGGCCGGGATCGACACGTACCTGACCGACGTGGCCGCCGCCGACGGGACGGCGTCCGACGTGTACGCCGTGGCGACCCAGTACACCGACGGCCTGGCGACCGGATCGCCGCACATCCGCTACGACGTCCATGCCGGCACGCCCGTCACCATCACCGCCCCGTACCCGGCGAGCGGGGGCTGCATCCCCGACTCGGGTAGCGGCGAAACCTACACGGCGTGCGTCACCGACGACCAGATGCACTCCGAGCTGAGCAGCGTCCTGTCGACGGACGGCCTGCCCGCGGGTCTCGGTGACGTCTACCTGCTCGTCTTCCCGCCGAACGTCGAGACGTGTGCCGGCACGGCCGACGCAGCAGGGGGCGGTGTCTGCTCGGACACGGCCGAGGCCGGGGTTCTGCGCCTACCACAGCGCGTTCCAAGCGGCGTCGGGCGTCGCCCTCTACGCCAACATCCCCTTCCCGACGGGCTACCGCTACACGTGCATCGGCACCGAGGCCCCCAGCGGCTCGCCCGCCCTCGACTCGACGCTGTCGGTGATCAGCCACGAGCACAACGAGACCATCACCGACCCCCTGGGCGACGCATGGATCGACGGCACGGGCAACGAGGAGGCCGACGAGTGCGCCTGGGACTTCGGCTCCGCCCTCGGCGGGCCCCCGGGCGCGGAGTGGAACCAGGCCATCAACGGCCACCACTACGAGCTCCAACAGGAGTTCTCCAACGAGGACTACACACTGGACCCGGCCGGCGGCTGCGCGCTCACCCAGACCACGCCGACGGCGTCCCTCGACGTGACCACCGCCCATCCCGTGGCCGGACTCCCGGTGGGCGTGGACGGTGCGGACTCCGCAGTGGCCAACGTGGCCGAGGGGATCGCCGCCTGGTCGTGGGAGTTCGGCGATGGGAGCCCGATCTCCTCCGGTGCCGTCGCCTCCCACGTCTACGCCTCGGCAGGCACCTACACGGTCACCCTGACGGTGACCGACACCGACGGGTTCACCGCCACGGCGTCCGCCCCGGTAAAGGTGGCGGCCGGATCGCCACCGGCGTTCACCTCGGCAGCGCCGCCGTGGACGGGATCGACCGGCACGAGCTACTCGTACACCTTCGCCGCCAGTGGCGACCCGGTGCCCACCTACTCGCTGGACGGCGCGCCGGGGTGGCTGGGCATCGGCGCCTCCACCGGAACCGTGTCGGGCACGCCACCCGCCGGCACCACCTCGTTCACCTACTCGGTCTCCGCCTCCAACGGCATCGGCCCGTCGGCCGGCGCCGGTCCGTTCACGGTGGCCGTCTCCTCCCCGGCCGGCCACCAGGCCGTCCCCGACGGCTACTGGCTCGTGGGGGCGGACGGCGGGATCTTCTCCTTCGGGTCGGCGGGCTTCTTCGGCTCGACCGGCAGCCTCCTCCTGCAGCGCCCGGTCGTGGGCATCGCACCCACGGCGGACCGTCACGGCTACTGGCTGGTGGCCTCCGACGGCGGCGTCTTCGCCTTCGGCGACGCCGGCTACCACGGCTCGCTGCCCGGCCTCGGTATCGCCCCGGCGGGCTCCGGCGCCCGCTCGTCGCTGGCGGCACCGATCGTGGCCATGGTCCCCTCCACCGATGACGCCGGTTACTTCATGGTGGCCGCCGACGGCGGCGTGTTCGCCTTCGGCGACGCCCGCTTCGCCGGCTCGTGTCCCGGGATCGGCGGCTGCAGCGGCGCGGCCGTCGCCGTCATGCCCGATGCCACCGGCGACGGCTACTGGTTGGTGACCGCCACCGGCGCCGTATACGCCTTCGGTGACGCCCCCTACCAGGGTGCCTCGCCCCGACGGAACGTGGCCGTGACCTCGGCCGTGCGCACACCCGACGGTGGGGGCTACTGGGTCCTGTTCGCCGATGGGCAGGTCACCGGCTTCGGCGACGCCGGCGCCTACGGCGACCCGATGGGCGATCTGGGCTCCGACACCGCCACCGCCCTGTTCGCCACGGCCGACGGCGGGGGCTACTGGGTGGCGACGTCGTCCGGCGCCGTCCACGCCTACGGGGACGCCACTGCCGACGGCAGCATGGCCGGTACCCACCTGAACGCCCCGATCATCGCCGCCTCGGGCTGGTAGGTCCGCGCCGGTCGAGGGCAGTGTGCCTGGGGCGGTGCGGGACGTGGCGTGAGGCGCCACACCGTCGGCGGCGGACCGCCCGGGCTCCGGCGGCCGGGCGTCAGTGCCGCCGGCGGGGCTCCGAGTGGTCCCAGTCGGCCAGCAGGGCGCGCAGCGCCGTCAGCAGGATGAGCGGCTGGTCCAGCATGGCGTGATGCCCCGCCTCGGGCAGCTCGAGCACGGGGGTCACCCGACCCAGCTCCTCGTACATGAAACGTCCGATGTCCCGGGTGACGAGCCCGTGCTCGGATCGCAGCAGGGCGAACCGGCACCGGACCCGCGACAGGTAGGGGAGGGCGACGCTGCGCATCCCCCCGCCGAACTGGGCGAAGACGTCACGGTCGAACTTCCACTGATACCCGCCCTCGGCGGCCCGCACCGACCGGAGGGCGACATGGTCCATCACGTAGTCGAGGTAGTGGTCCTGGGCCGGCACCGTCCGGAAGTGGGCGACGGCGTCCTCCAGGGTCGTGTACACCCGGGGTCGACCGAACGCCTCCTTCAGGTGGTACGAGGCGATCTCGGGGTCGGGCTCGGTCACCGGGGAGTCGCAGACGATGGCCCCGCTGACCCGGTCGCCGTGCCGCGCCGAGGTGCCGATGGTCACGAACCCGCCCATCGAATGGCCCACCACCACCGGCGGCCCGGCGATGTCCCCGGCGGCGGCCACGGCCATGACCTCGTCGGTCCACTGCTCGAGCGAGTAGGCCGACCGGTGGCCGCTGTCACCGTGGCCGGAGAGATCGAGGCACACCACGCGGAACTCCTCGCTGAACGTGGCCGCCACGTGGGTCCACCAGTGGGCGTGGGCCCCGCCGCCGTGGACGAAGACGAGCCCCCGGCTACCGGGCCGTCCGAAAGTGAGCGCGTGGATGGCACACCCGTCGACGTCGACCACGAGGTCGTCCCGGGGCACCGCAAGGGCCCGGACGAACCACGGCGGGGCGTCGGGGAGCGGCACGTAGGTCGGGGGAGTTCCGGTCACGGATGGTGCTCCTTGATGGCATCGGTCACGTCGTGCTCGAGGGGCTCGCCCGCCAGGTAGTGGTCGAGGTTGGCGGCGAAGAGGTCCGCCTGGCGCCCCAACCGACCGAACCCGCCCGCCGCGTTGTGGGGTGTGACCCGGACCCGGGGATGCGTCCAGAACGGGTGGTCGGGCGGCAGGGGCTCGGTGGCGAAGACGTCGAGCACCGCCGCCGCCGGCGTGCCCGTGTCGAGGGCGGCCAGCAGTGCCTGCTCGTCGACCAGCGAACCGCGGCCCACGTTCACGAGCAGGCTCTGCGGCTTCATGGCGGCCAGGAATCCGGCGTCGACCAGTCCGTGGGTCGCCGGGCTGGCCGGTGCCGACAGGACGACGACGTCCGCCTCGCCGACCACGGCCCCCAGGCGGTCGGGGGTCACCGTGCGGTCGACCGGGTCGTCGGGCGAGGGCGAGCGGCGGCACCCGATCACGCGGGCGCCGAGGGCCCGGGCCCGGACGGCGACGGCGCCCCCGATGTGACCGAGTCCCACGACCAGCCACGTGGTGCCCGACACCTCCCGCCAGTCGTGGATGCGCCAGGTGAATTCGTCCTGCTGGCGACGCCAGATCTCGACGCCCTGGAACTCGTCGAGGACGGACCGCAGCACGAACTCGGCGATGGGAAGGCTGTTGACGTGGGCATTGCAGACCCGGACCCCGTTGCCGGCCATCAGTCGGAACGGTTGGCTGTCGTACCCGGCGGCCGGCGACTGGAACCACCGCAGCGACGGGCACTCCACCAGGAAGCGGAAGAAGGCGCCCACGGGCGCGCCCTCCCGGAACAGGTCTGATGTGCCCCAGGCCACCTCGGGGCGGGCCTCGGGCCACGGGACCACCGCGCCGGTCCCGTCGAGCAGTGTGCCGTCGGCCTCCATGGTCAGCCATTCGATGCCGGGCCGGGTGAGCCGGTCGCCGAAGGTGCCGTGGGCCACCGAGGTGCAGAGGATGAGCATCGCCCGCTCATCTTGCCAGGGACCCGGCACGTGGCTGGAGGAGACGGCCCTCCCACGGGTGGTCGGGCCGGTCCGGCCCACGGGACGTGCTGTCGTCCGCGGTGGTAGCAAAGGGGCGTGATCACCACCGAACGCCACGGCCCCGTCGCCCTCGTGGTCCTCGACCGACCCGAGGCCCGCAACGCGCTCACCGCCACCATGATCGCTGCACTGGGGACCGCACTGGCCGAGGCCGACGCCGATCCCGGCGTCGCCGCGGTGGTCCTGACCGGTCGGGACCCGGCGTTCTGCGCCGGCCTCGACCTGAAGGACCTGGCCCGCACCTACCGCGACGTGGCCGCGTCCACCACGGGGCGACGACGCCGACCGTGCCCGGATCAGCCGGGGGCTCACGCCGGAGACGACCAAGCCCCGCATCGGCGCCGTCAACGGACCGGCGGTCACCGGCGGCCTCGAGCTCGCCCTGGGCTGCGACTTCCTGATCGCCTCGGAACGGGCGACGTTCGCCGACACCCACGCCCGGGTGGGGGTCATGCCGGCCGGGGGGATGACCATCCGCCTGCCCCAGCTCATCGGGGTCAACCGCGCCCGGCAGATGTCGCTCACCGGGAACTTCGTCGACGCGACCACGGCGTGCGCCTGGGGCCTGGTAAACGAGGTCGTGCCCCACGACGAGCTGCTTCCCCGGACGCTCGAGCTGGCCGGTGCCGTGGCCGAGTCCGACCCGGCCGCCATCGGCGAACTACGGGCGATGTACGGGGCGCTGGCCCACCGGGGGGACGAGGAGTCTTACCGCGACGAGGCCCGCTGGTCGCGCCGGTGGATGGCGGATCGGTTCGACGCCGCGGCCTTCGAGGCCCGTCGCGACGGGATCATCGAGCGGGGCGCCGCCCAGCAGGGCTGACCCGGACGTGCCGTCCCGGCAGGACCGACCGGACATGCCGACCCGGAAGTGTTGTACCGAGTGGGGATCAGGCGGGCTCGATGCCGGCGCCCTTCAGCATCCGGCGCAGGTCCACGACCATCTGGGCGTCGATGTCGGTACCCCGCGGGGTGTCGAACGTCTCGGTTTCGGGGCCGAGGGTGATCTTGTAGCGACCTTCCTTGGCCTCGTCGATCGTGGCCACGGCCTCGAGCAGCGACAGGACGTCGTGCCACTGGATGTTGTGGCTCGTGGGGTGGGTGAAGATCTTCTCCACCGTCTTGCGGTGGTGGGCGTCGAGCTTGATCCCGTCGGTCATTGCTGCCTCCATGGTGTCGGCTGTGTGCCGATGACCCATCGTAGGTGAGCCGGTGGGCCCTCCCGACCGGTCTGTCCCGACCTGGGTCCGGGCCCCGCGGCACAGGCCCACGCGCCGTGCGATCATGGCGCCCATGACCGACACCCCCACGGCCGGCGACGGCGCGGCCAACAAGGCACGGGTCCAGGAGTTCTGGGACGCGCTCTACGCACGGGACTGGGACGCCATCGGGGCCTTCTTCAGGACCGACAGCGAGTACACCGACGTCCCCTCGCCGGCCGACGACGTCGCCCGCGGGCCCGAGCAGGTGGTGGCCCGACTCAAGCTGGGCCTGGGGAAGATCTCCGGCTACGAGCACCACCTGCGCCTGATGGTCGCCGAGGGCGACACCGTGGTGACCGAGCACGCCGAGACCTGGCACTGGCACACCGGCGAGGAGGTGACCCTGCCGTTCGTGTCGGTCCAGGAGCTGGACGGCGGGTCGATCGTCCGGTGGTGGGACTACTGGGACCTGTCGACGCTCATGAACTCGGCGCCGGCGTGGTGGATCGAGGACATCGCCGCCGGCTACCTCTGAACGGGAGCCGTCCGGCCGGAGGGTTGGGACCCGGGTGCCGTCGACCTGCGGATCACGTCGGCGTGCGGATCACGTCGGCCTGCGGATCAGAGGACGACCACCGAGCGCAGCACCTCGCCACGCTCCATCCGGTGGAACGCCTCCTCGACGTCGTCGAGCCCGATGGTCTCGGTCACGAAGCGGTCGAGGTCGAGGCGGCCCTGGAGGTACAGGTCGACCAGCATCGGGAAGTCCCGACTGGGCAGGCAGTCCCCGTACCAGGACGGCTTGAGCCGCCCGCCCCGTCCGAAGAAGTCGATCATGGGCAGGTCGATCCGCATGTCCGGGGTGGGCACTCCCACCTGGACGACCGTGCCGGCCAGGTCCCGGGCGTAGAAGGCCTGCTCGAGCACCTTCGGGTTCCCGACCGCCTCGATGCACACGTCCGCCCCGTTGCCACCGGTGAGCGCCTGCACGGCTGCCACCGCGTCCTCGGTCGAGGCGTCCACAACCGCGGTAGCACCGAACTGGCGGGCGAGGTCCAGCTTGCGGGGGTCGAGATCGACGGCGATGACCGTCGAGGCCCCGGCCAGCACGGCACCCGCCACCGCGGCGCACCCCACGCCGCCGCACCCGAACACCGCCACCGAATCGCCCGGCCCCACCTCGCCGGTGAGCATGGCCGAGCCGAGCCCGGCCATCACCCCGCAGCCCAGCAGGCCGACGGCCTCCGGCCGGGCCGACGGGTCGACCTTGGTGCACTGGCCGGCGGCTACCAGGGTCTTGTCGGCGAAGGCGCCGATCCCGAGCGCCGGGGCGAGCGGCGTGCCGTCGACCAACGTCATCTTCTGTGTGGCGTTGTGTGTGGCGAAGCAGTACTGGGGCCGTCCCCTCCGGCACGACCGGCAGTCGCCGCAGACGGCCCGCCAGTTCAGGACCACGAAATCGCCGGGGGCGACGGTCGTGACGTCGGGCCCGACGGCCTCCACTACGCCTGCCGCCTCGTGGCCGAGCAGGAACGGGAACTCGTCGTTGATGCCGCCCTCCCGGTAGTGGAGGTCGGTGTGGCACACCCCGCAGGCCTGCACCCGCACCAGGGCCTCGCCCGGACCAGGGTCGGGGACCACGATGGTCACCACCCGGACGGGCTCGCCCACGGACGTCGCCACAACGCCTCGGACCTCCGATGCCATGTGCCACTCCTGTCTGTCGCCGGGTCGGACCGGCCACAGTGTGGCATGCCCGGCCGCCGGGGGGCCTGTGGGTGACCGGACCGTACACGGGTCCGGTCCGACCCGTATGGGACCACGGCGCACCCCCCTGGTACCGTGACACGACGGGTCGCCGGCGGGGGGCCCAGGCCAGGGGCGGATCGCGCACCAGGCTCGGACGGACAGGGGAGCGGAGTTCGTGGCAGACGACGGCAAGGGTGCAGGTACGACGCAGGGCCAGGGTGACACCCGACGCGAGGAGCTGCTCCGAGCCGCCCTCGACGTGATCGCCGACCGCGGATTTGCCGACACCCGGATCGCCGATGTGGCCGAGCGGGCCGGAACCAGCCCGGCGCTCGTCATCTACTACTTCCGGACCAAGGACAACCTGCTGACCGAGGCGGTCCGCCTGGCCGAGGACCTCTGGTACGAATTGGGCTTCCGGCGAATGGCTGCCGTCACCGGGGCGGCCGCCCGCCTCGAGGAGATGATCACCAGCGACTTCACCCCGCCGTCGCAGGTGGGCTTCCCCGACCTCGGGGCGCTGTGGGTCGACCTGTGGGCCCGTTCCCTCCGCCACCCCGAGGTGGCCCGTGTCCGCCAGGAGTTCGACGCCCGCTGGCGTCGGGTCATCGCCGACGTCGTCGTCGAGGGTCAGGCGGCGGGGGAGTTCGACGCCACCGACCCGGACGAGTTCGCCACCGCCCTGTCCGCCCTGCTCGACGGACTCGGCGTGCAGCTCGCCCTGGGCGACCCGGCGCTCGACCCCGCGAGGGCCGTCCGGATCGCCATGGGCTTCGCCGCCAGCCAGCTCGGCTTCAACTGGGTCCCGGCCGAGTCGGCGCTGGCCTGACCGGCGCTTCCCTCACCGGCCGGCGTCCGGATCGTCGGGACGGGGTCAGGCGGTGGTGGCCAGGATGTCGGCGATGAGCCCGATGGTGGTGTCCGGGTGCAGCAGGGCCAGCCGCCCGACCGGCTCGCCCTCCCACGTGGTGTGCATCACGAAGCCGATCTGCTCGGCCAGCAGTCGGTCCGACCACGCCTCGTAGTCGGCCTTGCCCCAGCCCGCCCGGCGGAACAGCACCACGGAGAGCTCGGGACGGCGGACCAGCTCGAGGTGGGGGGTCGCCTCGATCAGGTCGGCCACCTCCTGGGTCACGGCCAGCACCGTCTCGACCGCGTCGCGGTAGGCGTCGGTCCCGTTGACGGCGAGGGAGAACCACAGGGGCATGCCCCGGGCCCGGCGGGTCAGGTGGAACGCGTAGTCGCTCGGGTTCCACTCCTCGGGGGCATCGGTGTGGAGGACCTCCAGGTACGAGGCGTCCTGGGAGTGGACGGCCTTGGCCAGGCGCGGCTCGCGGTAGAGCAGCGCGGCGCAGTCGAACGGCGCGAACAGCCACTTGTGCGGGTCGACCACGAACGAGTCGACGCGCTCGATGCCGCGGAACCGTGCGCGGGCCGACGGGGCGAACAGTGCGGCGGCCCCGTAGGCGCCGTCGACGTGGAACCACAGCTTGCGCTCCTCGGCCACGTCGGCGACCCCGTCCAGGTCGTCGATGATGCCGGCGTTGGTCGTCCCACCGGTGGCCACCACGGCGATGACGTCGTCGCCCCGGGGGTGCGTGGCCAGCGCCTCCCGGAGTGCGTGGCCGGTCAGGCGATGGTCCTCCACCGGCACCAGGAGGGGCTCCACGCCCAGCACGCGCAGGGCCTTGCCCACCGAGGAATGGGCTTCCTCGCTGATGGCCACCACCGGTTGCTCGGGCAGGAGATCGCCCATCCGGTAGGCGGCGGTGTCGCGGCCGACCATCAGGCCGGACAGATTGCCGGCCGACCCGCCGGCGACGAAGCAGCCCCCCGCTCCCCGGGCAGGCCGGCCAGGTCGGCCAGGACCCGGAGCGCCTGGTTCTCGGCGGCGACGGGACCCGCCGCCTCGATCCACGACGTGCCGTGGAGCGAGGAGCAGGCCACCACCATGTCGAACAGGAGGGCGGCCTTGGTGGGCGCCGCCGGGATGAAGGCCAGGAACTTCGGGCTGTCGCACGACACCACGGCTGTAGCCAGTGTCTTGTCGAACAGCTCCATGACGACGGCGGGGTCCACCCCACCCTCGGTGATCAGCCCCTCGAGGCTGGCGGCCAGCGACTCGTGGACGGCACCGCCGTAGTCGAGCGGGACCGGGTCGAGGGAGAGCCGCCACCTGCAGTAGTCGAAGATGAGGTCGGTGAGCTTCTCGTCGTACACGAACATCGGGTTGCGCATGGGGGTCCGTTCTGGTTGCATCGGCGCTCCATGATCGCAGACGGCGACCGAGGATCCCCGCCGATCGCGGCGCCACTGCGGGGTGCTGGCCCCGATCGGCCGCTCAGCCGGGGAGCCGATGGACCGAGACGACGTAACCGCCGGCAGGGTCGAATCGGTCGCCGTCCCAGGTCGACCACCGGGCCTCGGGCTCGAGGTGGGCGGCCCGGCAGTGCAGGTCGTACCGGTCGACGGTGTAGCCCCGTCCCAGTTGGAACCCGGCCACGAGCCTCCCGCCGGGGGCCAGGTGGCGGGCGCACCCGGCCACGAGGTCGGCCTGGGTCCCCTCGGGGGTGAACAGGGGAACGTTGCCGGCCATCACGACAAGGTCGAAGGTCCGCCCCAGGTCGGCCTCGACCACGTCGGCGACGTGGAACTCGACGCCGGGGGCGAGGGCGCGGGCGGTGGCGATCATCGAGGGGTCGCGGTCGATGCCCACGACCTCCACCCCGCGTCGGGCGAGCTCCGCCGCCACCCGACCGGTCCCGCACCCGGCGTCGAGCACGGAGAGTGGAGCGAAGCGGACCACGCAGTCGGCCTCACCGTGGACGTCGACCCCGGATGCAGCCAGGTCGTCGAACCGCCGCTGGTAGGCGCCACCGTCCCACGCGCTGTCACCGGGAGGGACGGCACTCGGCGGGACGCCGTCTTCAGGGGTCAGCGGACGTCCTCCGACCCCGGACCGGATCGGCGCACCGTCGTGTCGGGAGCGAGCGGGCCACCGGCGGTGCGCGCCCGTCGAGTCGGGCACCGGGCCGACGGCCCCCGGAATGTGGTGGGGCGGCGGGAAGGGCCGGCGGGACGTGCTCCCATCGTCGGGAGGCTACCGGCGCGCGCCCGAGCTCCCGGGGATGGAGCGTGGCCCAGCTGGTTCCGGACTGCCGGTCGAACCCGGTGGCTCAAGCGGCGGACAGGTGGGCGCTCACCGTCTCGCCTACCACCACGCAGGCCGACAGGGACCGGCACGACACGCCGGTGAGGGGAAGCGGCACGTCGGCGGTCTCGGCGCGGCGCCAGGTCGACGGCCCGGCGGGAGCCGAGCCGGTCAGCACGACCAGGCCGGCCGTCGGCACGGTGGACACGGTGGTCCCGACGGCGACGCACGGACCGGCACCGCACGACACGGCGAGCAGGTCGGCACTGTTCGGGGTGACGGACGCCTGCGCCCATGTCGCCCCACCCGTGGTGGTCGTGAGGACGAGTCCCTCCCCCACGCGGGTCGCGCCCGTGACCGTGGCCGTGGTCCCCACGGCGGTGCAGTCCGCCCGGACGGGGGTCGACACCGAAGTGGTCGTCGTCGCCGAGGCTGCACCCGGGACGCAGTCGATCCCCTGGAGGGCACCGGTACCGGCCGGCAGTGCCTGCATGGCCCACGTCGCCCCACCGTCGACGGTGGCGGCGACCCCGCCGGCGACGTGACCCAGACCCACGGGGCTGGCCACGGTGGCCCAGCAGTCGTCGGCATCGGTGCACGAGAGGTCGGTGGCCGAGGCCACGGTGGCGGGCAGCGCCCCGCCGGCGACCCAGGACGCTCCCGAGCCGCCCGCTGTCAATGTGGTGACCTGCCCGGCCACGTCGGCCAGGACCATGCAGTCCTCCACCGTCGGACAGGCCACGGCGGTCGCGTCGGTGGTGCCGGTGGGGACGGTCTGCAGCGTCCAGGTACCGCCGGAGTCCGCGGTGGTGAGCACCGCTCCGGGGCCGGTCCCGTCCGTTCCGATCTGCCCGACGGCGGTGCACGCCTTCGTGGTCGGGCAGGCGATTCCGGTCAGATACCCGACGGTGGACGGCACGGACTGGACCGTCCACGTGGTCCCTCCCGTGGAGGTGGTGACGATGGCGGCGGTCGACGGTGCCTTGGCCGTGCCGAGCGTCGAGCCGACCGCCCAACAACGGGAGGTGGACGGACAGTCGACGTCCTGGAGTGCCTGGATCCCGGGGGGCAGCGCCACCGTGGCGAAGGCGCCGGTGAAGGGCAGCAGCATCGGTGGCGGAGTCGTGGTCCCGCCCGCCGCCGGGCCGGAGCCCGAACCGCAGGCGGTCGTGGCCACGACGACGAGGAGCGCGCCGCCGACGGCAAGGGACCGTCGGGTCCCCACCCGTCCGCCCTGGGCTCGATCGACACGCACCGCGACGTCCTCTCCGGCCGGTCGCCGCGTCTGCGTGCGCCGCCGGTGGTGCGGCCCGGACCCCGCAGATCTTGCCACGGCGGACATGGGTAGCCGGTGATGACCGGTCCGCGGCGATGACGGAACCGGCACCCCGGTCCCGGTTACCGTGAGGCCATGGCCGCCGCGCGCTCCTCGAACCGACCCCCGCCGGCCGGCCGGTCCGCGGCGTGAACGTCGTCGACGTCATCCTGGTCGTGGTCGCACTGATGGCCGCCTACCAGGGCGCGCGGGTGGGTGCCCTGGTGCAGGTCTGCGCCATCCTCGGCTTCCTCGGCGGCCTCTTCCTCGGGGCCCTGCTGGCCTCGGTGACCGTACGCTGGGCGCACAACCCCACGGCCAGGACGGCGGTGGCGCTCACCACGATGATCGGAGTGGCGTTCGCCCTCGGGATGGTGGGCCGCGTCCTCGGCGGGATGCTCGTGGTCCGGGTCCACCCGGGCATCGCCCGTTCGGCCGACGCCGTGCTCGGCACCGCGGTCGCCGTGGTCGCCGCGCTGGTGACGTTCTGGCTGGTGGCCAGCACCCTGGTCAACAGCTCGTCGGCGACCCTCGACACCGCCATCCTCCAGTCCCGGGTCATCGACGCCCTCGACTCGGTGCTGCCGCCGCCGCCCAGCGTGTTCTCCCAGGCGCAGGGCTTCCTGTCGGCCGAAGGGTTCCCACCCGTGTTCTCGGCGTTGGCCCCGGCGTCGGCCCGGCCCGTGGCGCTACCCACGAACAGCCAGCTCAGCCGGGCGGTGCTGGTGGCGCGGGCGTCGACGGTGAAGATCGAGGGCTACGGGTGCGGCGTGCTCCAGGAGGGGTCGGGCTTCGTGGCCGCACCCGGGCTGGTGGTGACCAACGCCCACGTCGTGGCCGGTATCCCCCATCCGCTGGTCCAGGTGGGGACCAGCGTCAAGCCGGCTGAGGTCGTGTCCTTCGACCCCTCGTTCGACCTCGCCGTCCTGCGGGTGTCGGGCCTCGCCGCTCCCGTACTGGCCCTCGACCCCGCGACGGTCGCCCGCGGCACGCAGGCCGCGGTACTGGGCTATCCCGGGGGCGGCTCCTTCACCGTCGACGCGGCAGGGGTCATGGCGCTGTTCGAGGCGGAGGGCCGCGACATCTACGGACAGGGGCTTACCATCCGCAACGTCTACGAGATCGACGCGGTGGTCCGTCCGGGCAACTCCGGGGGCCCGCTGGTGCTGCCCGACGGGCAGGTCGTGGGCGTCGTGTTCTCGCGCTCGACGGTCGACGACAACATCGGCTACGCCCTCACCTCGGCGGACGTGGTCCCACGGGTGGCCCGGGCCGAGACGGTGACCTCGGCGGTCGGTACGGGACCCTGCACCCCGTCCTGATCCGGTCCGGGTCCCGTCCCCGTGCCGTTTCGGGGGAGTAGAACAGAGCCATGGCGCTCCCCATCGAGGACTACGGGATCATCGGAGACCTGCACACCGTGGCCCTGGTGGGCCGCGACGGCTCGATCGACTGGCTGTGCCTCCCGCGCTTCGACTCCGGGGCCTGCTTCGCCAAGCTGCTCGGCACCGAGGACCACGGCTCGTGGCGGCTGGCACCGAAGGGCGTCACCCGTGCCACCCACCGGCACTACCGGGGCGACACGCTCGTCCTCGAGTCCGAGTTCGTCGCCGACGAGGGGACCGTCCGGATCATCGACTGCATGCCCATCCGTCAGCAGCATCCCGAGGTCGTCCGACTCGTCGAGGGCGTGCGCGGCAAGGTCACCATGGAGATGCGGCTCACCATCCGGTTCGGCTACGGCCAGGTCGTGCCGTGGGTGCGCCACACCGACGGGACGCTGACGGCGGTGGCGGGGCCGGATGCGCTGTCCCTGTGGACCACGGTGCCGACCGAGGGCAGCGACCTCTCCACCGTGGCCGAGTTCACGGTGTCCGAGGGCCAGTGCGTGCCGTTCTCGCTGTCGTGGTACCCGGCCAACGAGACCCCGCCCCGGCCGGTCGACTCCGTGTACGCCATCGCCGACACCCAGCAGTGGTGGGAGGAGTGGGCGTCCCAGTGCACCTACGAGGGCGAGTACCGCGATGCCGTCGTCCGGTCGCTGATCACGCTGAAGGCGCTGACCTACGAGCCGACCGGGGGCATCGTGGCCGCGCCGACCACGTCACTGCCCGAGACACTCGGTGGGGGGCGGAACTGGGACTACCGGTTCTGCTGGCTGCGCGACGCGACGCTCACGCTCGAATCGCTGATGCGTGGGGGCTTCTACCAGGAGGCGATGGCGTGGCGGTCCTGGTTGCTGCGGGCGACGGCCGGGGACCCGTCGCAGCTGCAGATCATGTACGGGGCCGGGGGCGAGCGCAGGCTCGACGAGTGGGAGGTGGACTGGCTCCCGGGCTACGAAGGGGCGAGTCCGGTGCGGATCGGCAATGCCGCCGCCGGCCAGTTCCAGCTCGACGTCTACGGCGAGGTCCTGTCGGCCCTCTACGAGTCGGTGCAGCCCGGGGACCCCGAGGGCGATGCGGCGTGGGAGCTCCAGCTGTCCCTGCTGACGTTCCTGGAGGAGGGATGGCGCGAGCCGGATGACGGCATCTGGGAGGTACGGGGACCGCGCCGGCACTTCACCCACTCCAAGGTCATGGCCTGGGTGGCCTTCGACAGCGCCATCAAGACGGTCGAGGTCCACGGCATGCCGGGCCCGGTGGAGCGCTGGCGCGAGATCCGACAGGAGATCCACGACCAGGTCTGCGAACTGGGGTTCAACGCCGCCAAGGGCTCGTTCACCCAGTACTACGGTTCCGACCAGCTCGACGCCAGCCTGTTGATGATCCCGCTGGTCGGGTTCCTGCCGGCCACCGACCCGAGGGTGCGCGAGACGATCGAGGCCATCGAGCGCGAGCTGGTGGAAGGGGACTTCGTCCTCCGGTACCGTACGGCCGACACGGGCGAGGTCGACGGGCTCACCGGGACCGAGGGGGCGTTCCTGGCCTGCTCGTTCTGGCTGGCGGACTGCCTGGAGCTGCTCGGGCGCGATCACGACGCCCGCCAGCTGCTCGAGCGCCTGCTCGACCTGCGCAACGACCTCGGCCTCCTGTCCGAGGAGTACGACGCGGTCGCCGGCCGGCTCGTGGGCAACTTCCCCCAGGCCTTCTCGCACGTGTCGCTGGTCAACTCGGCGGCCAAGATCACCGGTCACCGCAAGCCCAGCGCGGACCACGTCTTCCGCGGCCTGGCCCGCCAGGCGTTGACCGGGATGCGGCCGACGGGCATGGCCCGCCGTCACATGGCCGTCGGGTCGGTTGGGGCCACCATGGCGGACCTGGTCGGTCGGTCGGGGGCCATCCCGGGAACCGCCAAGGGGCGGGCAGGCGCGACACGTCCCACGAGGAAACGGTCGGTCCAGCGCCAGGTGCCACGGAAGAAGTCCGGCTCCGCCGACACGGGGGCCGAACTGGCGGCACCGGTGAGGGTCGTCGCCGTGAGGACGCCGGGGGCGAAGAAGGCGGCCACCAAGAAGGCGGCCACCAAGAAGCGTGCGGCCACGAAGACGGCGCCCACCAAGAAGCGTGCGGCCACGAAGACGGCGCCCACCAAGAAGCGTGCGGCCACGAAGACGGCGCCCACCAAGAAGGCGGCCGCCAAGAGCAGTGTGACCGCCAAGAAGACGGCGGCCACCAAGAAGGCGGCCGCGACGAAGAGGACGGTCGGGACGGCGGCCCCGTCCAGGGGACGCGGGTGACGTACGGGTGAGCGGAAACCACCACCACGGTCCCGGGGCCCATCCCCATGGCGACGGGGTGGCGACGCCCCCACCCACCGGGACCCGGATCGCCGAGGGTGTCCTCGAGCTCGACACCCTCCTCGGTGGCTGGGAGCGGGTCACCGCCGGGTACCTCATCGAGGGCGACGCCCCGGTCCTTGTCGAGACGGGCAGCCAGAGCTCGGTACCCTCCCTCCTGGCCCACCTCGACCGGCTCGGACTCGGTCCCGAGGACCTGGCCGGCGTGGTCGTGACCCACATCCACCTCGACCACGCAGGCGGCGTGGGCGACGTGGCCCGGGCCTTTCCCAAGGCCACCGTCTACGTCCACCCCAAAGGCGCCCGTCACCTGGCCGATCCCACTCGGCTCGTCGACTCCGCCGCCCGGGTCTACGGACCGCTGCTCGACTCCCTCTACGGTCGCCTCGACCCGACCCCGGCCGACCGCATCCACGTCCTGGAGGACGGAGAGGAGATCCGGGTCGGCACCAACCGGTCCCTGACGGCCGTCGACTCACCGGGTCACGCCAAGCACCACCTCGGGCTCCACGACAATTGGAGCGGCACGATGTTCGTCGGCGACGCCGTCGGGGTGAAGCTTCCCGACGGGGGTGTGCTGCGGCCGTCGACACCCCCGCCCGACTTCGACCTGGACCTCGCGCTCGGCATCGCTGGGTAAATTCGCGGCTCGCCGCCCGACCGGGCTGGCGCTGGCGCACTACGGCCTGCTGGCCGACCCGCTCGACGTGCTGGACGAGGCCGACGGGACCCTTCGGCGCTGGGCGACCGTGGCCGAGGCCGCCTACCGGGACGGCGGGGACATCGCCGCCGCACTGTCGGCGACCTTCGCCTCGGACCTCGACGGCGTGCCCGAGGAACACCGCGAAAAGCTGGAGGTCATGAACGGCGTGCACTCCAACGCCGCCGGCCTCAGGCGATGGCTGGACGGGCGAACCCCCACGGCCGGCTCGGAGCCGCCCGAGCCGTGAGCCCGGCGGGTGTCGGATGATCCGCCGGCCGTGCCCGTTGGTGCGCCCCGGGGGACTCGAACCACCCAGCCTCCGGATTAAGAATCCGGTGCTCCACCGTTGAGCTAGGGGCGCGAAGGCAGCATAAGCCGCACCCGGCATCGGCGCGTACCGGTCCCCGGGGCGGGGTGTGGCAGCGGGGTCGTGGCAGGGTCCTCTCCTAAGATGGCGGCTCCGCGACGGGATCCGTCACCGTCGGCGGAACCCCCGGAACGAGGAACCAGCCGTGACCAACGAGACCGATCCGCCGTCCGAGGACGCCGCCGCACCGACGCTCGACGCCCTCATCGCCGAGCGGCGCCGCAAGCGCGAGTCCCTCGCCGCCCAGGGGATCGACCCCTACCCGCCGCGGTTCGACCGGACGGCTCTCGCCGGCGAGCTGCACGGGAGGCATGCCGGCCTGGAGCCCGACACCCGTACGGGTGAGCACGTGCGCCTCGCCGGCCGCGTCACCGCCGTGCGACGCCACGGGAAGCTGTCCTTCGCCACCCTGGCCGACGCCTCGGGCTCGATCCAGCTCCTCCTGCAGGCCGCGTCCCTGACAGCCGGCGCGGCCGCCGTCCTCGACGCGATCGACCTCGGTGACTGGATCGGGGCCGAGGGCGAGGTGATCACCAGCCGGCGCGGCGAGCTGTCGGTCGACGCCACGGAGCTGTGGCTGCTCGCCAAGGCCCTGCGTCCGCTGCCCGACAAGTGGCACGGGCTGACCGAGACCGACACCCGGTACCGCCAGCGCGAGGTCGACCTGCTGGCCAACCCCGACAGTCGCCGGGTGTTCGCCATTCGCTTCGCGGCGATCGCCGCCTTGCGCCGCCTGATGGAGGCCGAGCACTTCGTCGAGGTCGAGACACCCATCCTGCAGCCCCAGGCCGGTGGTGCCATCGCCCGGCCCTTCTTCACCCACGCCAACGCGCTGGACATCGACCTGAGCCTGCGCATCGCTCCCGAGCTGTACCTGAAGCGCCTGGTGGTGGGTGGCTTCGAACGCGTCTTCGAGATCGCCCGCAACTTCCGCAACGAGGGTGTCTCGACGCGCCACAGTCCCGAGTTCACCGCACTGGAGGCCTACCAGGCATTCGGCGACGTCACGGACGGCATGGACCTGACCGAGGCGCTGGTGCTCGCCGCCGCCGAGGCCGCCACCGGACGGACCACCTTCGCCGCAGGCGGTGCCGAGATCGACCTGGCCGGACCGTGGCCCCGTCGCCAGTTGCTCGACATGCTCGAGGAACGGCTGGGTCGCCGGGTCCACCCGACCGACCCGGTCGACGGACTCCGGGACGTCTGTGGGCAGCACGGCGTCGCACCGCTCCCCGAATGGGGTCCCGGCAAGCTCGTCTTCGAGCTCTACGACCAGGTCCTGCTCCCCGACATCGTGGACCCCGTCTTCGTGGTCGGGTTCCCCGTCGAGGTGTCGCCGCTCGCCCGCCACACGGCCGGCGACCCGACGATGGCCGACCGGTTCGAGCTGTGCATCGCCGCCAGGGAGTTCGCCAACGGCTACAGCGAGCTCAACGTCCCCGAGGAGCAGGCCGCGCGATTCGAATTCAGCGCCGCGGCCAAAGCTGGTGGTGATGCCGAGGCCCACCCGGCGGACCAGGCGTTCGTGCGGTCGCTCGAGTACGGGCTGCCACCGACGGCGGGCATCGGCATCGGCATCGACCGGCTGATCATGCTGCTCGCCGAGGTCGAGGCCATCCGGGACGTGATCCTCTTCCCCATGCTGCGTCCCGAGGCCGCAGGCTGAGCCTCGCGCCCACCGACGCCGGGGCAGCCCCGACGCCCCCGTGTCGACCGTCGGGCGGATCTGGGGCGGGCCGGCCTCGGTCCGTCCGATCGGGCCGTCGGTCCCGGTAGAACGGGCCGCACACGCCACAAGGCGCCGGTCGGTGCCGACCCCCAGCGGAGGTTTCGCATGACCACCATCGAACAGACCCCTGGACGCGCCCGCCCGGGCTGTGGAGGCATCACAACCGGCGCAGCACAGCGCGCTGGCCCGTCTGGCCGGCTGGTGCCACGACCACCGCTGGTGGGTACTGGTCATCTGGATCGTCGGTCTGGTGGGCGTCAATGTCGGGGCCCAGGCCCTCGGCAGCAACTTCTCGAACAACCTGTCGGGCGGGACGCAGGCGGCCCAGCAGATCCTCGACACCGCGTTCCCGTCGGTGTCCGGCAGTCCGGTGCAGGTGGTCATCACCACGACGACGCCCTTCACCGACCCGACCGAGCGGGCCCGCACGGAGCAGCTGTCCGCCGCCCTGGTTCCGCTCGCCCACGTGTCATCGGTCACCAGCCCGTTCTCGACGCCGGGAGCGGCGCAGATCTCGCGGGACGGCCACATCGGCTACGTACGGGTGAACTTCGACGAGGCCGCCGGAGACCTGCCGACCGCGGCCGTCCAGAGGGTGATCGACACAGCGCGTTCCTTCGAGGAGGCGGGATACCGCGTGGCCCTCGGCGGTCAGGCCATCGGCCTGGTGGCCGGGGCAAAGCCGGGCCCGGCCGAAGGCATCGGGATCCTGGCCGCCATCGTCATCATGCTGCTGGCGTTCGGGTCGGTCGTGGCCATGGGTCTGCCCATCATCACGGCGCTGTTCGGCATCGCCGTCGCCTTCGCCGTGCTCGACCTGCTCTCCCACGTGGTCACGACACCGGTGTTCGCCCCCGAGATCATGGCCATGATCGGCCTGGGCGTCGGCATCGACTACGCCCTGTTCGTCGTCACCCGGTACCGGCAGGGCCTGGCCGAGGGCCGCGATCCGCGGGACGCCGTCGCCGTGTCGCTGGCTACGTCGGGCCGCGCCGTCGTGTTCGCAGGAACCACGGTGATCCTGTCGTTGCTCGGCCTCTTCCTGTTGCAGATCCCCTTCATGCGCGGCCTGGCCATCGGCGCCATCGCCGCCGTGGTGCTGGTGATGCTGGCGGCCATGACCCTGCTACCCGCCATGATCGGATTCGCCGGACGGGCCATCGACAATTTTGGCCATCCCCGGTCTCCTGCAGAGCGGAGCCGAGTCGTCCGGACGTGGGTTCTGGTACCGGTGGAGCCGGACCGTCCAGCGCCATCCGGTCGTCGCCGGGCTGGCGGCCGTCCTCGTGCTGGTGTGCCTGGCACTGCCCATGTTCTCGATGCGCCAGGCCTTCACCGACGCGGGCAACGACCCGCCGAGCACGACCACCCGCCAGGCCTTCGACGCCCTCGCCGCCGGCTTCGGTCCCGGGTTCAACGGTCCGCTGGTCATCGCCGCCCGGGTGCCCCCGGGGCAGCAGAGGGCGATCGAGGAGCTGGACGCCCGGGTGCGGTCCACGCCCGGCGTCGCCTTCGTGTCGCCGGCGGAGTTCGACGCCTCGGGCTCGGCGGCCCTCATCGTGGCGTACCCGACCACGGCGCCGCAGGCGGCCCAGACCGAGGCGCTCGTCCACCTCCTGCGCAAGGAGGTCATCCCGACGGCCACGGGCGGCACCGGCGTCCGGGCCTACGTCGGCGGGGAGACGGCGGGGTCCGTGGACGCCGCCACCTATCTCTCCGATCGGCTCCCCTGGGTGATCGGCGCTGTGCTGCTGCTGTCGTTCCTGCTCCTCATGGCCGTGTTCCGCTCGGTGGCCATCCCGCTGAAGGCGGTCGTGGTCAACCTGCTGTCGGTGGGTGCCTCCTACGGCGTGATCGTGGCCGTCTTCCAGAGGGGCTGGCTCGGCGGCTTCTTCGGCATCGGTGCCACCGGTCCGATCGACCCGTGGATCCCGTTGATGATGTTCACCATCCTGTTCGGCCTGTCCATGGACTACGAGGTCTTCCTCCTGTCCCGGATCCGTGAGGAGTGGCGCCATACGGGGGACAATTCCTCGGCGGTGGCCGACGGGCTGGCCAAGACGGCCCGGGTGATCACGGCGGCGGCCGCCATCATGATCTTCGTGTTCGGGTCGTTCGTCTTCGGCGACCCGCTCCACGTACTCAAGGTCTTCGGCCTGGGCCTGGCCTCGGCCATCCTGATCGACGCCACCCTGGTGCGGATGGTCCTGGTGCCGTCGATCATGGAGCTGCTCGGCCCGGCCAACTGGTGGATGCCCAGGTGGCTCGACCGGGTCGTGCCGAGGCTCGGGGTCGAGGTCGACGTGGAGGCGCCGGTGGCCGAAACGCTGGGTTGATCCCTGGTGTACCGACCGACCGGGCTCACCCGGGTCCGGGTCCCGGTGCGGCACTCGGCACGCCCGGTACGGCACCCTTCACGCGATGGTCCACTCGATGAGGTCAGGCCCCGATGGCGGAAGGGGGGGGATTCGAACCCCCGGAGGCTTTCACCTCACACGCTTTCGAGGCGTGCGCATTAGTCCGCTCTGCCACCCTTCCGCCGGCGAGTGTAACGGAGGCGGGGGAGACCCTAGAACGGGTCCGTGCGGCTCCGACGGCCGGCCGATCGATCCCGGTGTCGACGACATCACCACGGGACTCCCCTGCCTGCGGTCCGTCGGCCTGTCTGGGGTCCGTCGTTCGGCCCCGTGGTCGAGGCATCGGTCGCCGACATCGACAGGGACGTCGGGATCGACGTCGACGTCGGCGGTCAGGTTCACGGATGAGACAGAAATACCGGTAAGTCTCAGCACAGGTCCGCCTCCCGATGGTGGCTCCGTCCCCGGAAGGGTCGCTATCCCCGGGGGATCGAAACTGCTGGAAACGGGGGCCGTGGACGGTGTTCCCCCCACGCGGCACCCGACGCGCAGTATGGTCGGGCATTCATCCAAGACGCCCGGGCTGATGGGGGACCGATACATCGGCCCGTGGCGCGACAGCCAGGGGGAAGCATGACACGTACGTCCCGGAAGACGCGGCTGGCAGCGGTGGGAGCGGTGCTCCTGCTGGCCACGACGGCGATGGCCTGCAGCTCGACCAATTCCGCGTCGACGACTACGACGTCGACCGGGAGCGGTGGAGGCACGAGCTCGTCGAAGGTCCCGGCCAGCGCCTTCAGCGACCACACCGGCATCACCTCCGATTCGGTGACCGTCGGCAACGTGTCGACCCTCTCCCTCGGCGGGCTGTTCAAGGGTGCCGTCGTCGGCACCCAGGCCTTCGCCGACTACGTCGACTCGACCGGCGGCGTCAACGGCCGCAAGATCCAGGTGGCCAGTGCCGACGACCAGTTCACCGGGGCGGCCAACAAGCAGGCCACGCAGAACGCGGTGACCAACGACTTCGCCCTCGTCGGCAGCTTCTCCCTCGAGGACAGCTACGGCGGCACGGTCCTGGCCGCCAATCCCGGGATGCCCGACGTCTCGAACGTGCTCAGCACCACGACGGGAGCGTTGCCGAACGTGTACAGCCCGGTGCCGCTCAACGGTGGGTGGCAGGAGGGCCCCCTCCAGTACTTCAAGCAGAAGTTCCCGACCGACGTGACCGCCGTCGGGACGATGGTGGCCTCGCTGCCCTCGGCCCAGACCGACTGGGCGGGCGAGAAGTACGTGATGCAGAAGATCGGCTACAAGATCGCCTACGCTGCCTCCTACGGGGTGGCCCAGACCGACTTCACCGCGAACGTGATCGCCATGAAGAACGCCGGTGTCAAGATCCTCTTCCTCGATTCGATGGACGAGACCTACGCCTCGGCGCTCCTGAAGAACCTGGTGCAGCAGAACTTCCACCCGGTGGTGGTCCTGGGTGCGGCGACGTACACGCCCAAGCTGGTGCCGGACTCGGGTGGCGCGTCCGCCGTCGACGGCTCCTACTTCGAGATGGCCACCACCCTCTACCAGGGCCAGGACGCATCGCAGGTGCCGGCGGTCTCGACCTTCCTGCACTGGGTCAACGTGGCGTCGCCCGGGTTCACGCCGGACCTGTTCACCCTCTATGGGTGGCTGTCCGCGCAGCTGTTCGCCCAGGCGCTGCAGGGTGCGGGCACGGACCCGAGCCGCGGATCGCTGCTCACTCAGCTGTCCAAGATCACCTCGTTCGACGGCAATCACCTGATCGGGCCGAACAACCCGGCGGCCAAGACGGTCGGGAACTGCTACATCATCGGCGACGTGGCCAACGGGAACTTCCAGCGCCTCGACGACCCGCCGGTGAGCGGCAGCACCCACGGCTTCCGCTGCGACTACTCGTACGTCACCCCGCCGGGGAGCTGAGCGCCGCGCCGCACTGCCCGGTGGGAGGCCGGCCCGACGCGGGCCCGGCCCCTACCGGTCGGCGGTGCGGACGCCGTAGCGCTCCGTGTAGCCGTCGAACTCCTCGGCCAGCCCCTCGTACGTCCAGCCGAAGTCGGCCGGGTCGTAGGCGTGGCGGCCGAAGGCGTCCTGGGGGCGCTGGTGCAGGAACGCGAGCATCCTGCGGGCATGCAGGTCGCTGACCTCCTCGTCGAACGCCGCGTACAGGTCGCGCACGGCCCCCACCGGGTCGGCCAGCAGATCCTCGTAGTGGAGGTGGCGGCACCAGCCCGGCCCGCTGCGCTCGTCGAAGGCGGTGGCCGACCCGATGGCGAAGGCGCACTTGCGCTTCCACTCCTCGGCCGCCGACCGGGGATCGGTCCGGGAGGTCAACGGACGCTGTCCGGCGTTGGCCAGGCTGGCGAGCGAGGTCACCACCGGTCCCGGATCGCGGTGGGTCCACACGATGCGGGCGTCCGGGTAGGAGGCCAGCAGCGCCTCGAGGTCCCACAGGTGGTTGGGTGTCTTGAGCACCCATCGGCCGGTCGGCTGGGCGGACTGCAGAGCCCGCAGCGCCGACCGGTGCTGGGCGTAGGCGGGGGCCATGTCGGCCCGCTCCAGCCAGTGGGCGTAGGCCGGCACGTGGGCCTGGGTCTCGAGGGCCAGGGTGCGGACGTCGTACATGAAGAGGCTCACACACTCCTCGGCGAGCGTGGCCCCGAAGGGATGCATCACCTGCAGTGGCGGGTTGAGCTTGAACAGTCCGTCGAGCTCCTTGGTCGACCGGGCGATCCGGGGGTCGGACGCCGCCCCCTCGAGTGTGGCCGGCGGGATCAGGTGGGCCGCCTCCCACTGGAGCAGGACACGGTTCATCGGGTCGAGCCCGAGCAGATTGTTCAACAGGCTCGTGCCCGTACGCGGCAGGCCCACGATCACCCAGGGGGCGACGAGGCGCTCCGTGGCCGCCTCGGGGTGCTCGGCCGACCACCGGTGCAGCTCGATCCGGTTGGCCAGCGCCGCGGCCAGCATCTTCGTGATGAGGATCCTGCCGAACGTGGTGAGCTCCGCCTCGTCCCGGCACGACGCCAGGAAGCGCTCGAGCGGCTCCCGGTAGCTGTCGCTGCCGAAGTCGTCCGACCCGGCCGCCTTGACCGCCGCCCGCTCGACCCCTTCGGGCGTGAGCGCCGGCCGGACGATGCCTCGCCGCGCCAGTCGGGCACCGACAGCGTTGAGGGCTCGCAGCGGTGGAGCGGTCAGTTCCGAGTCGCGCCACGTGTAGGCCGTGGCGCCTGCGGTGCCGTGGGGGCTCATCCCCGGAGCCGGCCGGGGCCACCTCGACCACGGTGCGCCCGATGGACCGTCGGGCCCGGTGCTCCTCCAGTGCCCCACCGGCCTGCGCCATGGCCACCCGACGGCCGACGGCGGGCCGGATGGCCCCCTCCGCCACCAGACGCAGCAGGTCGGCGTGGATCTCCTCGGCCACGTCGCGCCCGAACGGGTTGAACCCGAAGCGCCGCATCCCGGGATCGACCTGGTCGACCCAGGCCAACATGACCCCGACCAGGTCGATGTTGCCGATGCAGGCCATGCGCAGCGGCCGACCGGTCATGCCGTTCTCGTCGTCGTCGGCAAATCCGACGGCCAGGTACCGGCCGCCCCGGGCCGTGCACCGCCAGGACCGCTCGACGAAGTCGCCACCGGCCAGGTCGTAGACGACATCGGCACCCTCGTCGTCCGTGGCGGCCAGCACCGCCTCGACGAAGTCCTCGGCGGTGTGGTCGATGACCAGGTCGGCCCCCTGGGCCGCGCAGAACGCCCCTTTGTCCGCTCCTCCGGCGACGGCGATGACCCGGGCCCCGGCCGCCCTGCCCAGCTGGATCCCGGCCGAGCCGAGCCCGCTCGCCGCCGAGTGGACCACGAGGGTCTCCCCGGCCCGGAGCCGCCCGCGCCGGAACAGGGCCAGGTGGGAGGCCTGGAAGGTCATGAGGAAGGCCGTCGCCTCGGCGTCGTCGAACCCGTCGGGTGCGTCGAACACGGCCACCGCGTCGGCCAGGGCGTACTCGGCGATCCCGCCCAGAGCGGTGGTGGTGATGGCCACGACCCGTCGGCCCAGCCAGGTCTCGGCGCCGGCGCCGGCCTCGACCACCACGCCGCACACGTCCATGCCCAGCGTGTAGGGCGGCGGCGTCGGCACCGACACTAGCTTGCCCAGGCAGCGGTCGATGTCGTTGAAGTTGAGGGACGCCGCGCCCACCTCCACCAGCACCTGACCCGGGCCAGGCACCGGGCGTTCGACGGTGCGCACGGCCAGCACCTCGGCAGGCGGACCGTTCCTCGTCACCTGCAGTGCCTGCATCACGGCCATGTGTCCCCCTTCGCTCGCTGCCCACGCCGTCGCCGACCGACGCCGGCGGGCCCCCCGGAGCCGGTGCGTGAGACGATATGACCTTAGTGTCTCACCGGTGGGCGAGTGGGCCGACGTCGCCGCCGGACACCAACGCCGCGAACGCCGGCAGGAACCACGAGGTCAGCTGGCGGCGGATCGCCTCGGGGGTGCGCCCCCCGTCACCGGGCACGGCGGCGAACGAGATGAGGATCCGGAGGATCCAGTCGACCAGGTCGGCGACGTCGTCCTCGGACAGGGTGCCGTCGGCCAGAGCGGGGGCGAGCAGGGGGCGGACGCCGGCGTCGCCGATCAGGCGGAGCGCCTCCTCCTGGAAGGCCTGGCCAGCCGCCCAGGCGGCCGAGTCGCCGCCGAACACGGCGGCGTGGACCGGTCGCGAGCGGATCTGGCCGATGCTGAACAGCATCCCTTCGATGACCTGCTCCGCCGGGTCGTCGAATGCGGCCAGGTGGTGCTGGGCCTCGGCGGCCATGGCCTCGGACTCCCGGGTCAGGACGGCCAGGAAGATCGCCTCGTGGCTCCCGAAGCGCCGGTAGAGGGTGGCCCGCGAGAAGCCGACCTCGCGGGCGATGTCGGCTGCGGTGGTCTTGGCCACGCCGAGGCGCAGGTAGCAGGCGGTCGCCGCGTCCAGCGTGGCCTCCCGCTCGGACTCGGTGGCTGCCAGGTCGTCCGCGTCCACGGCCTTCACGCCCCGGTGCGCCGGTCGCCGAAGAACCCCGTCAGCAGGGCTGCGGCCTCGTCGGCCCGCACCCCGGGCGTGACCGCCACCTCGTGGTTGAGGCGCGGGTCGGCGCACAGGTTGTACAGGGAGCCGCACGCCCCGGTCTTGGGGTCGGCGGCGCCGAACACCACCCTGCCGAGTCGGGACGCCACCAGGGCACCGGCGCACATGGGACACGGCTCGAGTGTGACGACGAGGGTGACGTCACCGAGGCGCCAGGTGCCGACGGCGGCGGCGGCGTCGGCCAGGGCCAGGAGCTCGGCGTGCGCCGTGGGGTCGCCGGTGCGCTCCCGTTCGTTGTGACGCGAGGCGACGACCCGACCGCCGACGATGGCCACGGCGCCGACGGGCACGTCGCCGTGCGCCACCGCCGCCGACGCCTCGGTCAGTGCCAGCCCCATGGCCTCGTCGTCGTCCAGCAGCCCACCGCGCCCAGGCGGCCCGTGGTGCGTCGCTCCGCCGGTGGTGGCCATGGCGGGATGCTAACGAACCCGGGCACCGCGCCGTCGCTGCTCCCCGCGCCGACGCCGGGCGGCGTCCTCCGTCCGGGCCGTACGCGAGGCTGGTGGGGTGCCGGACCCGATGCCACCCCCGCCGGCTGACCCTTCCGGGCCACTCGTCGAGGTCGACGATCCCGACGACCCGCGGCTCGCCCCCTACCGGGAACTGAACGATCCGCAGCGCCGCCGCCGACTGGAGGCCGACCGTTCGATCTTCGTCGTCGAGGGGAGGCTCGCCGTCGGACGGCTCCTGGAGTCCGGGTACGACGTGCGCTCCCTGCTCGTCGACGACCACCAGGTGTCGTCGGCCGGGGACCTGGTGGCGGCGGTCCGGTCCCGAGGTGTGCCGGTGTTCGTCGGGACACGCCCGGTCGTCGCGTCCACGGTCGGCTTCGCCCTCCACCGGGGCGTGGTGGCGGTGGCGGGACGACCGGCACCCGCCGATGCCGGGCGGCTGCTGGCCGCCGCACGAGTCGACCGCGCCGAGGGGGATCCGCCGGTGGTGGCCGTCCTCGAGGGGCTCAACGACCACGAGAACATCGGTGCGCTCTTCCGTAACGCCGCCGCCTTCGGGGTGTCGGGCGTCCTGCTCGACCCGACCTGCGCCGACCCCCTGTACCGGCGGTCGGTCCGTGTGTCCATGGGCCACGTGCTCCACGTGCCGTTCGCCCGCCTGTCCCCCTGGCCCGTCGGCCTCGAGCGGGCGAGGGACGCCGGATTCGTGGTGGCCGCCCTGGACCCGCACCCGTCCCCGGGTGCCGGCGTGCCCGTCGTGACCCTGGCGGACCTGCACGACCGACGGACCTCGTCGGGCGACCCGGTGGCCCTGCTCCTCGGTGCCGAGGGTCGCGGGTTGTCGGACGCCGCGCTGGTCGCGGCCGACGTGGTGGTGGCCGTCCCCATGGCCGACGGGGTCGACTCCCTCAACGTGGCCACGGCGGCGGCGGTCGCCTTCCACTCCCTCTCGGGGACCTGAGCCACTCCCTCTCGGGGACCTGAGCGGTCGCCCCGGCCGTGCCCGCCCGTCAGGGGGCGGGCCTGCTCAGCCGGTGAAGCCGATGGAGGCGTGCGACGCGTCGCAGAACGGCTTGTTCCGTGATGCACCGCACCGGCACAGGGTCACCCGGTTCCTGACCTCGTAGGTCTCCCCGTCGGCGCCGACGACGGGAATGCCCCCGCGGACCCACAGCGGGCCGCCCAGTCCCTGGGTCGGGTCGTCGACCACGCCGATCGACGGCTCGAACGTCGGCTCGTGCGCCGTCCGGGTCTCGGCGTCCCAGGCCACCAGCCGGCCGGAGGGGCAGAGACCGGCCTCGAGCACGGTCTGGGCGGCAGCGCCCTCGCCCGGCTCCTCGACCAGGTTCCAGACCTGGCCGGCGACGTCGCAGAACCGGGCGTAGGCGCACAGCGGCTGGGCGTCGGAGAGGATGAGCGAGGGACCGACCTGGTCGGTGGCCTGCTCCACGAACGGGGCACGGCTGGCTGTCTCGGTCCCGTCGAAGCCGACGCGCACGTGGGAGCCGTCGCAGAAGGGCTTGGTGGCCGACTGGCCGCACCGGCACAGGGCGCAGGTGGCGGGGGTGTCGATCGGTTCACCCTGGGCCCACCCCACGGAGTTCCCGTCGGCATCGGCCACGATGGTCTGGTCCGCCAGCGGGACCGAGCCCTCCACCAGGTACGGACCGTTCTTCGTGACGGTCACCTTCATATCCGGGTTCGCTGCCACGCGGTCTCCTTCCGGTCGGTCGTGTGCGACCAAGTCCAACACAGGTCCGGTGCCGTGGCCAGGCGATCGGGTGACGGGTGGGCCCTACGGGCTGTGAGGATCAGTCCCGCTGGCGTCCTGTCGGCGCGAGTCCGCCGCTAGGAGGGTGGGGCCCCGGCGTCGCGGCGGCGATTCGAGGAGATCGACCGGACCTGGCGGGTCCGGGGCAGGGGATCGAGGCCCACGATCGAGGTGGTCCCCTCGGCGATCCCGCGGGCCAGCTCGGTCAGCCGTAGGTTGTGGTTCCTGGCGTGGTTGCGCATGCGCAGGAACGAGTGGTCCATGTCCAGTCCTGAGGCCTCGCTGACCTTCCCCTTGGCCTGCTCGATGATGATGCGGCTGTTCAGCGCCTCGCTCAACTGGGTGTTGAGGACCGCGGCGCTGACCGACGACTGGTGCTGGATGATGGCGATCGTGGCCACGTCGGCCAGCGCCTGGGCGGCCAGTACGTCGTCGGCGTGCAACGACCCCTGCCTCGTGCGGAACATGTTGAGTGCCCCCACCGTGGTCCCGCGCAGGTGCATCGGGAGCGCGTGTACCGAGTGGAAGCCGTCCGCCACCGCCCGGCGGGCGAAGCGCGGCCACCGGTCGTCGACGGCGGCCAGCTCGAGGTTGACGATCGGCTCCCCGCTCACGAAGCAGTCCACGCAGGGGCCCTCGTTGGCCTGGAGCTCGAACAGCTCGAGGCCCCGCATGGCGTCGCTCGACGATGCGACCACCTGGAGCTCGCCCCCGGGGGCGGCGAGCATGACCCCGGCCGAATCCACGTCCAGCACCTCGACGCACCGGTCGCTCAGCACGGTGAGTACGTCGATGACGTCGAAGTCCTCGACCAGGTTGTCGGCCAGCTCGACGAGTGTCCGGACCAGGAGGGCTTCTCGGGACATCGTTCCGCCAATCGATCGGGCTGCACTCGGCGGCGACACGAGGGTGGATGGGGGCCGACTCCACCCTACCCGTGCCCCTGTGGCGTCGGTCCGGCCCCCGACCCGTCGGGCGGCACCTCGTCGAGGCGGAGTCGTCGGGCCACGACGTCCCGGGAGACGTCGTCGATGGTGCGGCCGGTGAGGAAGGCATGGCCGCGGAGCCGCACCAGTGCCTCGGTGACACCGATCCCCAGCTGGACCGACACCATCCCGGCGGCCTGGTGGACGACGAAGTGGAAATTGGAGCCCTCCTCCAGCTCGACGGCCACCGAGCCCGGTGGTGCATCGGCCTGCAGGGCCAGGATGGTCCGGGTCGCCACCGTGGACATGGCCAAGGCATCCGCGTACTGGGTGTCGGTGAGTGGGCCGGGGGCGTAGCGGAAGAGCGTGAGGGCCCCCAGTCGGACCGCACCGATGCGGAGCGGCAGCGCGAACAGGGCCCGGACGCCGACGGCCACGGCGGACGGGGTGAATGCCGGCCAGCGCGCCTCGGCCGGTGCGGCCAGGTCGGGAGCGAGGACGGGCCACCCGCTGGCGTGCGCCTCGAGTGCCGGCCCCTCCCCCAGTGTGAACTGCAGGTCGTCGAGGTACGCCGCCACACCGTCCGTGGTGCACAGTGAGCCCCGGGGGAACTCGTCGGAGAGCAGGGCGATGCTGGCCCCGCTCGCTCCGGTGAGCTCGGAAGCGAGCTCGCACAGTGGGAGCGTCCCCGAGGCGTCAGCGGCGTGGGACGCCAACCGGCGCACGATGGAGGCCATCCGATCCACGGGCACCGTCACTGCACTCGCGCCCGCTGAGGAGCGGTGCGCGGGTAGGCCGGGAAGGAGGCGGGTCCTCGTCGCGTCATCGACTGCCTCCCGGGTGACGGGTCAGACGCTCAACGGGGTCCGGATTCAGCGCACCCGGCCGCTCGGCGCGACCGGTCCGCCCGCAACCCTACACACCCGTGCTTCCGACTCCCGGAGCCGCCAGCCGGACGGGCGAGCGGTGCGTGCGGCTCACGCCGGGTGTACGGTCGCTACGAAGCCCGATCCTCCTTCCGTCCGACGACGCAGGATCGAAGCACGTCGCTCCAGAACCCCGGTGACGCAGGACGGTACCGAGGTGGTCATGTCGAGCAGCCTGGACAAGCGGATCGAGCTGGCACTCGTGGCGCCCGTCGGGTCCGACGGGCCTGAGCCACACATCGACTCCCGGCACCCGTCCTCGTCGGAGCCGGGCGGGAGCCCGGAGTCCCCGTCGGCCCCGGTCCCAGAACCTCCGGTGGCCGTTCGACGGAGCCCGTTCCGCGCGCCGGTGCGCCGTCCGACCCGTCGGACCTTCGTGGCCGGTCAGACGAGGAACGAGTGGTCCGCCTAGGCCTCCTGCCCGGAAGTGTGCCGGCAGATCCACCGGCACCCGACCGTACGGGCTCTGATCGAGCTCCTGGCATGGCCTTCCGGCCGGGTACGGGTGCCATCGTCCGCCACGGCATCCGGGAATCTGTGCGAGCGGAGTGGGGTTGTCACGTTGGCGGCCGGGGCCACGAACCGTCCGACTCGGCGGCCGCCGTTCGACACGAGCGGGAGGGGCAGGCATGAAGATCGGCATCGTCGGTGCGGGCAATATCGGTGGCAACCTCACCCGGCGCTTCGCCGCACTCGGCCACCGGGTGTCGGTGGCCAACTCGCGCGACCCGTCGACACTGGCCGATCTCGCCGCCGAGACGGGGGCCGTGGCGGTTCTGGCCGCCGATGCCACCGCAGGGGCCGATGTCGTGGTGGTCACCATGCCGCTCCGGGCGGTGCCCGACCTGCCCGACGGTCTGCTGGACGGTGCCGCTGCCGATGTGGTCGTCATCGATTCGAACAACTACTACCCGCAGCAGCGCGACGGCCGCATCGTCGAGATCGAGGACGGGATGACCGAGAACCGGTGGGTCGAGCAGCAGCTGGGCGTGTCCGTGGTCAAGGCCTTCAACGGGATCCACTCCGAGCACCTGTTGACCCGGGGCCTGCCGCCGGGATCCGAGGGACGGATCGCGCTGCCCGTAGCCGGGGACGACGCCGCAGCCAAGGCCGTGGTGACGGGACTGGTTGACGCACTGGGCTTCGACCCCGTCTACGGGGGCGGCCTCGACGCCGACGGCGTCCGCCGTGCCCTGGCCGAGGCTCCACCCGAACGGGGGGCCGACTGGCGGACCTGACGAACCACGGCCGGACGGTCGCCGTCCTGGATGTCGTGGCCGCCACGGACCCCACCCCCCCCGGGTCCGTGGTCGGCCCGACCTCCAGGAGGCCGACCGGGAACGGTCGGCCGGACGGTCGGCGTGGTGCGCGGTCGGAGGGGAGGATCCACCACCGGGTCCGCCGGCATCGGCGATCCCGCATCCGTCGCTCCGGATCCCCGGTGATGCCTGAGCGGCACCAGGAGTCCTCCGTGAACGCTCGCCGTGAGTTCGGGCCCTGACGCGTGGGCACCCGACGCGCCCTGCGGACCGGTCGGGCCGGGCCGTCCTGTGGCCCTGCCCGGCGTGGCGCCTGATCGGACGCACTGCACCCGCCGGGCCCTCCCCGTGGCGACGCCCGGGCGTCACCCACTGTTCACCGGCCAGGGCCATTGGACTCTGCCGCGCCCGACGAAGCCGGTTCACACTGCACTTGACAGCCCTCATCCCGTTCAGTCGGGCGACCGGAATGGAGTTCCCATGGCACTAGTGACCGAACCACCGCAGTCGGCTCCTCCGCCGACGTCTGTCGGCCCGTCGCTCTCCCCCCGCAACGAGGCCAAGGCCCACAGCCTCGGTCTGACCTCGGCCACCGGGTTGGTCATCGGGAGCATCGTGGGCACCGGGGTGTTCACCATGCCGGCCGTGATCGCCGGGGCCGGGACCATGGGGATCATCGTGCTCGGCGTCATCGCCGTGGGCGCCATGCTCCTCGCCATCCTGTTCGGCCAGCTCACGAGACGGATCCCCAACAGCGACGGCGGGCTGTACGCCTACAGCCGCCACGAGTTCGGCGACTTCGCCGGCTACCTGGTCGGCTGGTGCTACTGGATCCAGTCGTGGGCCGGCAACGCCGCCATCGTCTCCTCGTGGGTCTTCTACGTGGACGCGTTGTTCGGCTGGGCCCACCCCTCGGGCATGGCCAACTGGGGCATCGCCATGGTCGGCCTGTGGGTACCGGCCATCATCAACCTGGCCGGTGTCCGTCAGATGGCCTGGTTCCAGAACATCACCGTGGTGCTGAAGTTCCTGCCGCTGCTGTTCGTGGGCATCGTCGGCTGGTTCTTCGTCGAGTCGGCCCACTTCGGCCCGTTCAACGCCTCGGGCGGCAGCCTCTACAGCGCCATCGGCATCGCCGCAGGGGTGGCCCTGTTCTCCTTCATCGGCGTCGAGGCGGCGGCGATGACGGCCAAGCGGGTGCGCAATCCCCGGGTGAACGTGCTGCGGGCCTCGATGCTCGGCACCGCACTCAGCGCCGTGCTCTACGTGCTGGTGACCGCGGTGGTGATGGGTCTGGTGGCCCACCACACCCTGATCAACACCGGGTCACCGTTCGTCAACGCCTTCGACTCGATGTTCCCCCACAGCGCATGGGCCGGGAAGTTCATCGCCGCCGTGGCCGTGGTATCCGGCATCGGGGCGCTCAACGGCTGGACCCTCATCGTGACCGAGACGTCGCGGGCAATCGCCCAGGACGACCTCTTCCCCCGTCCGTTCGCCTGGACCGACAAGAGGGGCACGGCCTGGTTCGGCATCCTGGTGGGCACCGCCCTCCCGTCGTTGCTCATGTTGTGGCGCTACAACACCAGCGCCGGGCTCACCGTCTTCACCTACCTGGTGGACCTGACCGTGGTGACCGTGGCGATCCCGTACTTCATGTCGGCCATCGCCCAGCTCACCTACCTGGTGTCCCGCCGGCGCAAGGTGCAGGGCTGGCAGCTGGCCCGTGACCTGTGCGTGGCCGGGGCCAGCGTGCTGTTCTCGATGTGGGTGACCTTCGCCTCCGGCTACCAGGTCGTCTACCAGGCACTGGTGGTCATCCTCGCCGGTCTGGTCCTCTACGCCTTCCTCAACGCCCGTCGCCAGCGCCTCGGCGAGGCGTCCGAGCCCGTCGACGTGCCCGACACGGTACCGGCGGAATGCCAGCCGACCCACCGGCCGGTGCCCCGGCCGACGCGGCGACGCCCGCATGAGCGGAGCCGACCCATGATCGCCTTCCACCGATTGGAGCCGTACGCATGTCCTTCCACGTAGATTCCGAGATCGGCCAGCTCCGCCAGGCCATCGTCCATCGACCCGGGTTCGAGCTGTCCCGACTCACCCCGGACAACATCGAAGGCCTGCTCTTCGACGACGTCATGTGGGCCTCGAAGGCCAAGGAGGAGCACGACGCCTTCGCCGAGGCCCTCCGCGACAAGGGCGTGACCGTGCACTACTTCGGCCGACTCCTGGCCGAGACCCTCGGGCTGCCGGACGGTCGCGCCTTCGTGCTCGACCGCGTCTGCACGCCGGAGAACCTCGGCCCGTCGCTGGTCGGGCCGGTGCGGCACCTGTTGGAGGACCTGGACGGGACCGAACTGGCCCAGTTCCTGATCGGCGGGATCCTGAAGGCCGATCTGCACCCGATGCGGGCGCACAGCCTCAAGTGGAACATGCTCCAGTCCGACGACTTCATCCTGTCGCCACTGCCCAACCACCTGTTCCAGCGGGACAACTCGTGCTGGATCTACGGCGGGACGACCATCAACCCCATGGCCATGCCGGCCCGTCGCCGCGAGTCGCTGCACACCCGGGCGATCTACCAGCACCACCCGCTGTTCGTCGGGGCCGACTTCACCACGTACTACGGCGGTGACGACCACGACTACCAGCCGGCGCACATCGAGGGTGGTGACGTCCACGTCATCGGCCACGGCGCCGTCCTCATCGGCATGGGCGAGCGCACGTCGCCCATGGCCGTCGAGTCGGTGGCCCGGGCGCTCTTCGCCACCGGGCAGGCGACGAGGGTGGTGGCCATCGAACTTCCGCACAGCCACGCCTTCATGCACCTCGACACGGTGATGTCCATGGTCGATGTGGCCACGTTCGTGCTCTACCCGTACTTCGACCGTCACCTGCGGAGCTGGACCCTGACCAGCAGCGACGAGCCGGACGGATTCTCCGTCTCCCGTAACCACAGCCTGTGGGACACCCTGTCCGAGATCCTCGAGGTCGAGGCGATCACCGTGCTGACCACCGACGAGGACATCCGGGCGGCCGAGCGCGAGCAGTGGGACGACGGGACCAACTACCTGGCCGTGGCGCCCGGGGTGGTCATGGGCTACGAGCGCAATGTGGCCACCAACACCATGCTCCGCAAGCACGGCATCGAGGTCGTGGACATCGGCGGCAGCGAGCTCGGCCGTGGCCGGGGCGGTCCCCGGTGCATGACCTGCCCACTCGAGCGCGACGCGGCCTGACGGTGACGACCGGTACGGCTGCCGCCGTCGAGGCGGCCACCTGCGGGGGCGGAGCCTGTGCAGGGTGACGGACCTCTCCGCGGCCGAGTTCCTGTCCATCGTCGACCTCGCCGTGGTGTTCCGCGACGAGAAGCGGTCGGGCACCGAGCGCCGGCGGATGGTCGGCCGCAACATCGCGCTCATCTTCGAGAAGGCCTCGACCCGCACCCGCGCCGCCTTCGAGGTGGGGGCGTACGACCAGGGGGCCCATGTCACCTACCTGGGCCCCGAGGGGAGCCACATCGGGGAGGGCGAGTCGATCAAGGACACCGCCCGGGTCCTCGGGCGCATGTACGACGGCATCGAGTACCGCGGGTTCGCCCAGGAGTCCGTCGAGACCCTGGCGAGGTTCGCCGGCGTGCCCGTGTGGAACGGCCTGACCGACGAGTGGCACCCCACCCAGATGCTCGCCGACATCCTCACCATGCGGGACCACTCCGACAAGCCCCTGGACCGGGTGGGCTACTGCTACCTGGGGGACGCCCGGAACAACACGGCCAACTCCCTGCTGGTCACCGGTGCGCTGCTGGGCATGGACGTGCGCATCGCCGCTCCCGAGGACCTCTGGCCCTCCGTCGACGTCCGGACCATCGCCCAGGCCCTGGCCGCGGAGTCGGGAGCCCGGATCCACATCGGCGCCGACGTCCTCGGCGGCGTGGAGGGCGCCGACTTCCTCTACACCGACGTCTGGGTGTCGATGGGTGAGCCGGCGTCGGACTGGGAACCGAGGATCAAGAAGCTGCTGCCCTACCAGGTGTCGGCGGCCACCCTGGCCATGACCGCCAATCCCGACGTCAAGTTCATGCACTGCCTGCCTGCGCTGCACGACACGCACACGGTGCTCGGGCGTCGGTTGGCCGACACCTGGCACCTCGACGCCCTCGAGGTCACCGACGAGGTGTTCGAGTCACCGGCGTCGATCGTCTTCGACCAGGCCGAGAACCGCCTGCACACCATCAAGGCGGCGATGGTCGCCAGCATCGGGGACTGACATGCGCCTGGTGGCCGCGGTCGGCGGCAACGCGCTCCTCGAGCGGGGCGAGGTCCCGCTCGCCCAGATCCAGGAAGGCCACGTCGCCGTGGCCGTCGCCGCCCTCGCCCGACTGGCGTCCGACAACGAACTGGTGGTCACCCACGGCAACGGTCCCCAGGTGGGGCTGCTGGCCAACGAGAGCGCCCTCGATCCCGACCTCCCTGGCCCGTACCCGCTGGACGTCCTGGGCGCTGAGTCCCAGGGCATGATCGGCTACTTCTTCCTGCAGGCGCTGGAGAACGCCCTCCCCGGGCGGAACGTGGTCAGCCTGGTGTGCCAGACCGAGGTGCACGCCGACGACCCGGCGTTCCGCGACCCGACGAAGTTCGTCGGACCCGTCTACACCCGGGAGGTCGCCGAGGACCTTGCGCCCGCCGCCGGTGGCAGATCCGCCAGGACGGGACCGCCTGGCGGCGCGTGGTGGCGTCACCGGAGCCACTGGCGATGGTCGAGCTGTCCATGATCCGCGTGCTGGTGGGGGACTGCGCCATCGTGATCTGCGCCGGGGGTGGTGGCATCCCGGTGATCCGGGGGAAGGACGGCCTGCTCCGAGGGGCCGAGGCGGTCATCGACAAGGACCACGGCGCCGCGCTGCTGGCCCGGGACCTGGACGCCGACGCCCTGTTGATCCTCACCGACGTGGACGGGGTCGAGGTCGGGTTCGGCACTCCGCAGGCCACGCTGATCCGCCACACCACCGCCGCCGAACTCCGGGCGGGATCATTTCCGGCCGGGTCCATGGGCCCGAAGGTCGAGGCGGCCTGCCGGTTCGTGGAGGCCACGGGTCGTCCGGCCATGATCGGCCGGCTCGAGGACGCCGTGGAGCTGCTCCAGGGGACGCGGGGCACGATCGTCGAGCCGTGACAGGGGCGTCGTGACCCGCTGTCGCGTCGGGGGTCGCCAGCAATTACGCTGTCGGACGTGAACGCCCCGAACACCGACCACGGCACCGACACCTCCGACGGAGCGGCAACCGCGTCCGTCGAGCTCCTGGTCGAGGGGATGCACTGCGGCTCGTGCGTCGCCGTTGTCGAGGAGACGCTCCAGGAGCAGGCCGGCGTGACCAGCGCCACCGTCGACCTCGACTCCGCCCGGGCGGTCGTCGGCTTCGACCCCGCGCAGATCGACGTCGACGCGCTGACCGCAGCCGTCGCCGAGGCCGGGTACGTGGCGACCCCGGCTGGCTGACGTGGCGCCTGCCGGGTGGTGACGGCCACATGGTGACCGCTCCCACACAGGCGCCCGGACCGGTGGACACCGGGTACGACACGGTCGAACTCGACCTCGGTGGCATGCACTGCAGCGCGTGCGCCACCAGGATCCAGCGGTCGCTGAACAGGCTTCCGGCGGTGGCGAGTGCCTCGGTGAACCTGGCCACCCACCGGGCGTTCGTGTCCTACGACGCCCGGATGGCCGACGACACCGAACTCTGCGCCGCCGTCACCGCCGTCGGGTACTCCGCCGAACTGGTGGCCGAGGACGCGCCGGCGCATGCCGCGTCGGACCCGGACCACTGGATGATCCGGCTGGTCATCTCGTGGCCGTTGGCCCTGGCCGCCCTGGCCATTGCCCTGTTCGCGCCGGAGACGGCGACTCCCAGCTGGGTCGTGCTGTTCCTGGCCGTCGCCGTGGAGATCGCCGGGGGTTGGCCCTTCCTGCGCAACGCGGCCCGGCTCGCCCGCCACGGGGCCACCAACATGGACACGCTGATCGCCCTGGGTACGTTGGCAGCCCTGTCCGTCTCCCTGGTCGAGGCGGTCGCCCTGGGTGGCCGCCACGTCCACCTGGGCGGGAGCGGGGCCTTCGCGGCGCGCCTGCACGGGGTGATGGCGCCGATCATCGTGGCGATCCTGGTGACGGGGCGGGCGATCGAGGCACGGGTGCGCGGCCGGGCGTCGGCCGCGCTGCACTCGCTGCTCTCCCTCCGACCCCCCACGGCCCGGGTGGTCAGGGGCGCCGACGCCGAGGGCGAACTCGTCGCCCCCGAGACGGTCCCGGTCGGCGCCCTGGTAAGGGTGCTCCCGGGCGAGGCGCTCCCGCTGGACGGGGTCGTCAGGAGCGGCGAGTCGGCCGTCGACGAGTCGATGCTCACCGGGGAGCCCCTTCCCGTCGACCGGAAGCCGGGCGACCAGGTCACGGGGGGCACGCGCAACGGCAGCGGGACCCTGGTGGTGAAGGTGACCGCCGTGGCCGCCGAGTCGGTGCTGGCGCGGCTCCAGCGACTGGTCGAGGAGGCGCAGCGGGACAAGGCACCGCTGCAGAGGATCGCCGACCGCATCAGCGCCGTGTTCGTGCCCGTCGTCATCATCGGCTCGCTCGTCACCTTCGCGGTCTGGTGGGCGATCGCCGGCAACTTCGGCCGGGCCGTGCTGTCCGCCCTGGCCGTGCTGCTGGTGGCGTGCCCGTCCGCGATGGGACTGGCTGCGCCCGTCGCCATGATGGTCGGCTGCGGCCGGGCGGCGGCACTGGGGATCTTCGTCCGCGGTAGTGACGCGCTCGAGCGCCTCGCCCACGTCGACCGGGTGGCGATCGACAAGACCGGCACGCTGACCGAACGGTACGCCGAGGTCACCGACGTCGTGGCGGTGGCCGGCTCCGAGGCCGGCGCCGTCCTGGCCCTGGCCGCCGCCGTGGAGTCGGGCAGTGACCACCCCATCGCCACGGCCGTGACCGAGGCGGCGACCCGGGATGCAGGGGTGTTCCCGGTGCCGGTGGCGACCGACGGCCGATCGGTGGCCGGCATCGGTGTGTCGGGAACGGTGGACGGACGCCGGGTCGAGGTGGGGCGCGTGGTCCCCGAGGGCCTCGACCCGGTGCTGGCCGCAGCGGTCGACCGCGGGCACGCCCGGGGCGAGACCGTCGTCGTGGTCCTGGCGGACGGCGAGGTGCTCGGCGTCCTGGCGGTGACGACCCCCCTCCGACCCGAGGCCGTCGCCACCATCCACCATCTGGGCGACCTGGACCTGCAGGCCACCATCCTCAGCGGCGACAGCGCCCCGGCCGTCGACCACGTGGCGGACCAGCTTGGCATCACCGATGCCCGCAGCACCTTGAGCCCGTCCGACAAGGTGGCCGCACTGGCCACGATGCGCGAGCAGGGCCGGCGCGTCCTCATGGTGGGGGACGGTGTCAACGACGCCCCGGCTCTTGCCGCAGCCGACGTCGGCTGTGCCATCGGGAGTGGTTCCGAAGCGGCGCTGGCCAACAGCGACGTGGCCCTGCTCGGCAACGACCTGCAGGGGATCCCGGCGGCCGTGGGGATGGCCCGTTCGACCTACGCGGTGATCGTGCAGAACTTCGGCTGGGCGATGGGCTACAACGTGGCCGCGCTCCCGCTGGCCGCGTTCGGGCTCCTCGACCCGCTGGTGGCCGCACTGGCGATGGGACTGTCCAGTGTCCTCGTGGTCCTCAACAGCCTCCGGCTGGCGCGCCTGGGCCGTTCGGGACTGGCCGGGGTCAGTGGCGGACGGGGGCTCACCGGCCGGTTGGGTGTGGTGCTCTCGGTGCTGCTGCCCGTGGTGCTGTTCGCCGGCCTCACCGTGGTCAGCCAGGTCGTCTCACCGGCCCGCGGACAGGCCCTGCTCCCCGAGCTCCCCTCCGTGGTCGTCACCCAGCTGCCCGACGGTGGCTCGGTCGAGAGCTACTTCGACCCCGGAGGGGTCGGAGTCAACCAGTGGCACCTGATCTTCGCCGGTACTCCGGCCCAGCTCGCCACCGTCCACCCCCTGGTGGCGGCCGGGCCCGTGGGCACCCAGCCGCAGACGTTGCGCCAGCTGCAGGTCAGTGCGGGCCACTTCACCGACTTCGTCGTGCTGACCCCGGGGACGTGGCGCTTCGTCGTCACCACGCCGTTCGACGGCCGGACGGTCTCGTTCTCCCAGCGCCACACCGTGGGCTAGGCGGCCCGCCGGACGGCGAGATCGCCTTCGCTTGTCCCGAAGTACTACGAGTGGTAGTACTACTGCCCGAGAGTGGAAGGGCTGGTGGACGATGGCCGTGGCCGAGATCGATGTGGGCGATGTGAAGAGGGTTTCGACAGCGGAAGCCGTGGGCCCTGCACAGGAGCCCCGGAAGGAGCCGCGGGACCTCCAACGGACGTTCCAGCTGCTGCTGGCGACCGTGTGGCTGCTCGACGCCGTGCTGCAGCTCCAGCCCTTCATGTTCACCAAGGGTCCGAGCGGGTTCAGCGGGATGTTGAACGGACTGGCCAGCGGCAATCCCGGTTGGGTCGCCCACACGATCACCTGGAACGGGTCGATCATCTACCACCAGCCGATCCTGACCAACACGGCATTCGCCTCCATCCAGTACCTCATCGCCTTCGGGATCGTGTGGAAGCGCACGACGAAGTACGCTCTCGGCCTCTCCATCGTGTGGGCACTGGGGGTGTGGTGGTTCGGCGAGGCCGCCGGCCAGGTCTTCCAGGGCGGTGCCACCCCCTTCGGGGGAGGCCCGGGCGGCGTCCTGTTCTATGCCGTGCTGGCCGTGCTCCTGTGGCCGGGAGGGGCGTCGGACGAGCCCTTCGTGGCCGCCCGCACCGTCGGGGTCAGCGTCGCCAAGGGAATCTGGGTGGTGGTGTGGGGCGTGCTCGCCGTGCTCGCGCTCGTGGGGTCGGGCCGGTCCCCCCAGGCGCTGCACGACCTGGTCGCCGGCCTGGACAACGGGCAGCCCGGCTGGCTGGCCCACATCGACAGGATCTCCGAGTCCTTCTTCCTCCACCACGGGACCACGGCGGCGGTCCTGTTGGCGACGCTCTGCGTGATCACCGCGGTGTGCGTGTTCCTGCCCCCGCAGGCGACGCAGGTCGTGCTGGTCGTCGCCATGGTGGTGTTCGCCACGATCTGGGTGGCCGTCCAGAACTTCGGTGGCATCCTGGCCGGCGGGGCTACCGATCCGAACTCGGGCCTGCCGGTGATCCTGTTCTCGCTCGCCTACTGGCCCATTGCCGGCAGGCGGGCGGCGCCTGGCGACCAGGGTTCGACCCCGACCCCGTCGATGACGGAGGTCTGACGGCAATGGGCACCCCGACCTGGCTCTACTACCTCTTCGGCGTGCTGATGTTCGCCGTGGCCGGCTACTGCTTCGTTCTGCTGGTGCTGTCCCTGACGTCCCACCGGCCGGCCGGACGGGACGTCGATATCTCCCACACCTTCATGGGGATCGCCATGGCCGGCATGTTCGTCCCCGCCTGGGCGTTCGGACCGAAGGCCGTGTGGGAGCTGATCTTCGGCGTGCTCCTGGTCTGGTTCGTGGTGCGGAGCATCCAGTCGATCCAGCGGTTCGGACCGCACGTGCCCCATGCGCTCGTCCACGCCGTCATGAGCTTCGCCATGATCCTCATGTACTGGTTCCCGATGGGGCTCACCTCGGGCTCCGGCTCGATGTCCATGTCGGGCACACCGGGAGGGGTGCACCTCGATCCCGGTCTGGGCCTGCTGTTGGCGCTGGTGTTCCTCGGATCGGCGATCTTCACGCTGGCCTCGCCCGAACAAGGGTGCCTCGCACCACGGGACCCACCTGCCCGCCTACGCCATGAGCGGTGCCGCGGGCTCCGATGCTCCGGTGAGCCCCCACGGCGGCCCGGACGGCGCCACCGGTGACGTCGAGGCGCTCGTCGCCATCCCCTGGCTCGAGGACCTCAGCCACGTGGTGATGTGCATCGGTATGGCGTTCATGCTGATACTGATGATCTGAACCGGACCCGATCGCGTCCCTGCGCTACGACGCGGAGCCCGCCGCCTCGAGTCCGGCGCCGCCGAGCGCCCGGCGCAGCGTCGCCGCCTCGGACGGGGACAGTGACCGCGCGAAGGTGGCGAGCGCCGTGTCGGGGTCGGAGCCGACGGCCATGGCCTGGCGCATGAGGACCGCGGCGTGGGCACCGGGCGACCCGACCGGGGTGAAGCGGATCTTGCGCCCGTCCATCCGCCGGTGCACGAGTTCCTTTCGGACCAGTCGGTCGAGCACGGTCGCCACGGTCGTATAGGCGCTGTCCGGGAGCTGGTCGGCCACCTCGCGGCCAGTGATCTCCCCGCCGCCCTGCGCCCACAGGATCTCCATCACCCGACGCTCGAGTTCACCCAGGCGCGCCCCACCGCAGGCGCAGTCCTCGCACGTGCACGGATCGCACGTGCACATCGGATTGTCACAGCGGGTGGACGTGGTCAACGGGATCCCTCTCTACCGACGGAGTGCATCCTACCTCGGGCCCCCACGGGACCGACGGGGCCCGCTGCTCGTGCCGGTCAGGAACGGACGAGCCGCGCCACGGCCTCGTTGGCCTCATCGATCTTCTGCTGGGCCTCGGGTCCGCCGGCGTCGATTGCCTCGCGGACGCAGGACCCCAGATGGCTGCCCAGCAGTTCCAGTGCCACAGCCTGGAGGGCCTTGGTCGCCGCCGCCACCTGCGTGATGACATCGATGCAGTACCGATCGTCCTCGATCATCTGCTGGATGCCGCGCACCTGACCCTCCACCCGGCGCAGACGCTTGGTGAGCCGGTCCTTGTCCTCGCCGTAGCCGTGCATGTGCTCCTCCGGGGGTCGGGATACCCCAAGAGGGTACCGCGGCGACCCCGCAGACGGTCCGCCTCCGTCCGCACACGCGACCTGGACGGGCGGTCGTGACGGCCCAGTCGAGGTAGACCGGCCCGGGAGTGGGGACCGGCCCGGGAATGACGGTCTGCCCGACCACCCCACCGGGCACCTGCCGCAGGGGCGGCGTGGCGACGCTCGGCTCTGTCCCGATGCCCGGATCCGGAGCGCCCACCCGGCCCCTGTGGCCGACGGAAGCCGTTGGCCCCGTCGTAGGTCGAGGTCCGGTTTCGTTAGGACCCCGCGGCGGAGGCGGTGGGATTTGAACCCACGGTGAGTTTCCCCACACACGATTTCCAATCGTGCCGATTCGGCCGCTCTCGCACGCCTCCGTGTCGCGCACGACCCGGGTCCCCGGGCCGCCCACGGCCCCGACAGGCTACTCCGCGCACCCGACCGGCCCGGACCGCCGCAGCTGGCGTCGGGTCCACGGGGCGGTAGCATCGTGGTCTCCCCGGTGGTGGGTGCGGCGGCTGGGTCCTGCGCAACGTCCTCCTGTGAATCGAGTCAGGGTCGGAAGGCAGCAGCTCTCAGCGGGCAAGGTCCGTGTGCCGCAGTCAACCTGGCCGTCGCACCGACCACCGGGGCTCCGTTCCCGGACGTTCCGCGGTGCTGCCGCCCGGACCGGCGCCCTCGGCCGGTGTCCGGGCCGACCGGTAGGCTCCCGACCGTGGCCGACACGACCGAGGAAGTCCCCTACCAGTCGCTCTACCGACGGTTCCGCCCCTCGACGTTCGCCGAGGTCCGCGGCCAGGACCACGTGGTCCTGGCCCTGCGCAACGCCGTGCGGGACGGCCGGGTGGCCCACGCCTACCTGTTCAGCGGCCCACGGGGCACGGGCAAGACCTCGACGGCCCGGATCCTGGCCAAGGCCCTCAACTGCACCGACCTCCACGACGGCGAGCCGTGCGGTGTGTGCCCATCGTGCGTCGAGATCACCCGGGGCACGTCGATGGACGTCCACGAACTCGACGCCGCATCGAACAACGGGGTCGACGCCATGCGCGACCTGGTGTCCCGGGCCGCGCTGGGCTCGCCCGGCCGCCAGAAGGTCTACATCGTCGACGAGGTCCACATGCTGTCGACGGCGGCGTCCAACGCCCTGCTCAAGACCCTCGAGGAGCCCCCGGCCCACGTCGTGTTCGTGCTCGCCACCACGGATCCGCAGAAGGTGCTCCCCACCATCCGGAGCCGCACCCAGCACTACGAGTTCCGGCTCCTCGGCCCCGACACGCTGTCGGCCCTGCTCGCCCAGGTGCGCGACGACGCCCACCTCGAGGTGGGGGACGATGCCCTGGACCTTGCCGTCCGCCGGGGTCGGGGCTCGGCCCGCGACGCCCTGTCGATCCTCGACCAGGTGGTGGCGTCCGACACCGTCGACGACGACCTTCCCGAGCTCGACGAGGTGGTGGAGTCCCTCGCCGAGCGCGACGTCGAACGGGCCCTCGTGGCGGTCGCCCATCTGACCGCTGCCGGGTTCAGCCCCCAGCAGCTGACGGTCGACCTGGTCGACCACCTCCGTCAGGGCTTCCTCGCCCTGGTCGCCCCGGCACTGGTCACCGTGGCCGGAGCCGAGCGGGACGTGCTGGCCGACCAGGCCGGCCGGGTCGGGCTCGCCACCCTGGTCCGGGCCATGGAGGACCTGGGGCGCGCCCAGGTCGCCATGCGGGATGCGCCCGACCCACGGGTCAACCTCGAGGTGGCCCTGGTCCGCCTCGTCCACCCCGAGGCGGACGACTCGCCCGCCGCACTGCTGGCCCGCATCGAGCGCCTGGAGCGGTCCGACGTCGCCGCACCGGCCACCCCGCCGGACGCCGCACCCTCGGCATCGCACGCCCCCACCCCGACCGGTGCCGCACTGGCCGCCCGTGCGGCCGCGGTGCCGACCGGTCGCCCCGACCCTCCTTCGCCCGACCCCGCCCCCGCTGCCGCGGTCGAGCACGCCGAAGGGCCGGTGTCCGCTCCGCCGGCACCCGCCGGCCCGAAGGGCCCCCGTCCCACGCTCGGTGCTCATCGCCGCAAGGCGGCCACCCCCGACACCGGTGCGGCGGTGGACCCGGGTCCGCCCGAGCCCGTGGCCCCCTTCGTCGACGATGCGCCACCGCCGTCGGAGCCGGTCGCCCACCCGTCAGAGGCGTCGGTCCCGTCCGCCCCGTCCGTGCCCTTCCCGTCCCGTGACCAGCTCGTCCAGGCCTGGGGCGACCTGGTCATCGGTCGACTGCGGCCGAAGGCCAAGGCACTCTTCCAGGCCGGGCGGTTCGTCGGCGCCGACGGGGAGCGGGCCGAGTTCGGCCTCCCGAACGAGATCCACCGCAACCGCTGCGAGGAGATGCGCCCCGAGGTGGAGGCAGCCTTGGCCGACCAGTTCGGACGGCCGATCCCACTGGTGCTCGTGGTGGACGGGTCGGAGGGAACGGCACCGGAACCGGTGCTGACCTCCGACCGGGCCGACGACCGGGTGGACGACGGGCACCGGGAGGACGACGGGTCGGGAGCGCCGCCGCCGACCCGGCGTCCCGCCGAACCGGACGACCTCGACGAGGACCTGTCCGCCTTCGACACCGACAACCTGGAGGTGGCGGAGATCGACAACTCGGCCGAGGCCCGACTCCTGCAGGCCTTCCCCGGTGCCGAGGAGGTGGTCTAGGTGGCGGTGTTCAGCGGGCCGCTGCAGAACCTCATCGACGAGATGGGGCGCCTGCCCGGCATCGGCCCGAAGTCCGCGCAGAGGATCACCTTCCACCTGCTGAAGGTGGCGCCCGAGGACGCGCTGCGACTGGCCGAGGCCATCATCGCCGTGAAGGAGCGGATCACCTTGTGCACGCGTTGCTTCAATGTCGCCGAGGGCGGGCTGTGTGCCGTCTGCCTCGACGACCGGCGTGACGGCACGAAGGTCTGTGTGGTCGAGGACCCCCGGGACATCGTCTCGGTGGAGAAGACGGGGGAGTTCTCCGGCCGCTACCACGTGCTCCAGGGATCGCTGAACCCGATCGAGGGGATCGGGCCCGAGCAGCTCCGGATCCGCGAGCTGCTGCTCCGGCTCGACGAGGAGGGGATCACCGAGGTGATCCTCTGCACCAACCCGAACCTCGAGGGTGAGGCGACCGCCATGTACCTGGCCCGGCTGCTCAAGCCGCTGGGGCTGTCCGTGACCCGCATCGCCAGTGGCCTACCCGTGGGTGGTGATCTCGAGTACGCCGACGAGCTCACCCTGGGTCGGGCCCTCGAGGGCCGGCGCGAGGTCGACGCCTGACGTTCCGGGAGGCGGGCGCGGCACGGCCGGCACCCGGGGTGGGGCACCATGAAGGGATGGAGCAGGCCCCCGACGCCCGTCACCTCTGGATCCTCCGCCACGCCAAGGCGGTTCCTGAGGCCACCTGGGGTGGCCGCGACCGGGACCGGCCGCTGACCGACCGGGGCCGCGGCGACGCCGCCGCCCTCGGTCGCCGCCTGGCCGACGAGGACCCGCCGCTCGGCCTCGAGGGCTGCGCCGCACCCGCGCTGGCGCTGTGCTCGAACGCGGTGCGCACGGTGGACACGGCCGACCTGGTGCTGGGCGCACGCGAGGAGCGGGTCCCGCTCGACGCCTACCGGTCGCTCTACCAGGCGAGCCCCGAATCCGTCCTCGCCTACCTGCGCGAGGTCGACGAGCACGCCCCGTCGGCGATGGTGGTCGGGCACAACCCGACCATGTACCTCCTGGCCTGGGACCTGCTCGAGGAGGAGTCGACCGGCCGCGAGACGCTCGAGAACGGTGGCTTCCCCACGTGCGGGCTGGCCGTGCTCGCCCTGCACGTGGGCGCGTGGGAGGACGTCGCACCGGGCTGCGCCACGCTGCTCGGGCTGTTCGCGCCGCCCTACTGAACAGGCCGATCCGGCGGCCCTTCCGAACCGGCCGCATCACTGATCCGGCTCCTCCTGCCGACGTGTGCCGGGCGGCCCCTTGCGGGACCTCCCGGGGCCGGTCAGAGGCTGCGGAGGATGGCGGCGTCGCCCTGGCCGCCGCCGCCGCAGAGGCTGACGGCGGCGGTGCCGCCGCCGCGGCGCCTCAACTCGAGCAGCGACGTGAGCGCCAGGCGCGTGCCTGACATGCCCACGGGGTGACCGAGGGCGATGGCCCCGCCGTTCACGTTCACGATGTCGGCGTCGATGCCGAGATCGTCGGCCGAGGTCAGCCCGACGGCGGCGAAGGCCTCGTTGATCTCGAACAGGTCGATATCACCGACGCTGAGCCCGGCCTTCTTGAGCGCCACCTGGGTGGCGTGGCTCGGCTGGCTGAGCAGTGAGGGGCTGGGCCCGGCCACCTGGCCGTAGCTGACGAGCTCGCCGAGCGGGCTCACACCCAGCTGCTCGGCCCTGGCCTTCGACATCACGATGACCGCGGCCCCACCGTCCGAGATCTGGCTGGCGTTGCCGGCGGTGATGGTGCCCTGCTTGTCGAAGGCGGGGCGCAGCGCCGACAGCGACTCGGCCGTGGTGTCGCCACGGACGCCCTCGTCGGTGTCGACGATCTTCGGGTCGCCCTTGCGCTGGGGCACTTCGACCGGGACGATCTCCTCGGCGAACTTGCCCGTGGCGATGGCGGCCGCCGCCCGCTGGTGGGAGAGGGCGCTGAATTCGTCCTGGCGCTCACGGGACACGCCGTCGGCGCCGTTGTAGCGCTCGGTGCCGAGGCCCATGGCGCACTGGTCGAAGGCGCAGAACAGGCCGTCGTACATCATCGAGTCGACGAGGGTGCCGTCACCGATGCGGTAACCACCGCGGGCCCCGGGCAGCAGGTAGGGGGCCTGGGTCATCGACTCCATGCCGCCGGCCACCACGATGTCCGCCTCGCCGGCGTTGATCAGGAGATCGGCGAGGTAGATGGCGTTGAGCCCCGAGAGGCAGACCTTGTTGACGGTGGTCGAGGGGACGTCCATCGGGACACCACCCTTGACTGCGGCCTGGCGGGCCGTGATCTGACCGGCTCCGGCCAGGATGACCTGGCCCATGAACACGTAGTCGACCTGGTCGGGGGCGACACCGGCCCGCTCCAGGGCGGCGGCGATGGCAAAGCCGCCGAGGTCGGTGGCCGAGAAACTGCCGAGGGTGCCCGACAGCTTGCCGATCGGGGTGCGTGCTCCAGCGACGATGACGGATCCGGACATGGGAACCTCCGCGGCCGTTCGGCCGATTCAGGCGGCGGTCCCCCCATGGGCCCACCACGACAGATGCACATGATACGGCCTGTCCGCCGATGTGCCATCCCGGGAGCGCCTGTGGCCCCGGGAGCGCCTGTCGTGGTCGGGCTATCCTCCACCCCCATGCAGGAAATCCTCTCCGCCATCCTGGCCGGCGCGTCCGGTGAGGAGCTCGCCGCCATCCCCGTCCCCGAGACCTACCGCGCCGCCTACGTCTCGCGTGACGAGATGGGCATGTTCGAGGGCATGGAGTCCGAGGACAAGGACCCCCGCACCTCGCTGCACGTCGGCGAGGTCGCCACCCCGGAGCTAGCCCCCGACGAGGCCTACATCGCCGTCATGGCCAGCGCCATCAACTTCAACACGGTCTGGACCTCGATCTTCGAGCCGCTGCCCACCTTCGGCTTCCTCGACCGGCTGGGCCGCGAGGGCGTGTGGGGTGCTCGCCACGCCCTCGACTACCACGTGGTCGGCTCGGATGCCTCGGCCGTCGTGCTCCGGGTCGGCTCCGCCGTCCGCAGCTGGAAGCCCGGCGACAAGGTCACCGTCCACTGCAACTACGTGGACGACCAGAGTCCCACCGCCCACGACGACTCGATGCTCGCCGACAACCAGCGGATCTGGGGCTTCGAGACCAACTTCGGCGGCCTGGCCGATCTGGCCGTCGTCAAGGCCAACCAGCTCATGCCCAAGCCGACCCACCTGTCCTGGGAGGAGGCGGCGGTCAACGCACTGTGCAACTCCACCTCCTACCGCATGCTGGTGTCGAAGAACGGTGCCCCGATCACCCAGGGCGACAGGGTCCTGGTGTGGGGAGCCTCCGGCGGCCTCGGCGCCTACGCCGTCCAGTACTGCCTGAACGGCGGGGCCACCCCGGTGGGGGTGGTCTCCTCCCAGTCCAAGGTCGACCTGCTGCACGAGCTCGGCGTGGAGGCGGTCATCGACCGCAAGGCCGCCGCCTACAAGTTCTGGAAGGACGAGTTCCACCAGGACGAGTCGGAGTGGCGCCGGCTGGGCAAGGACATCCGCGGGCTCGTGGGGGACGACGTCGACATCGTCTTCGAGCACCCGGGCCGTCAGACCATGGGCGCCTCGGTGTTCGCGGCCAAGCGCGGTGGGACGATCGTCACGTGCGCGGCGACCTCGGGCTACATGATCGAGTACGACAACCGACACCTGTGGATGAAGCTCAAGACCATCAGGGGCTCCCACTTCGCCAACTACCGCGAGGCGTGGGACGCCAACCAGCTGGTGTGCGAGGGGAAGATCCTGCCGCCGCTCTCGGCCGTCTACGCGCTGGAGGCGGTGGGCGAGGCGGCCTACCAGGTGCACAAGAACCTCCACGAGGGCAAGATCGGGGTGCTGTGCCTGGCGCCCGAGGAGGGGCTCGGGATCGACGACCGCGAGCTGCGGGCCGAGGTGGGCGAGGACCGCATCACCCTCTTCAGGAGGCACGGCGCATGACCGAGATGCTGCTGACCGAAATCGACCACGTGGCCATCGCCGTCCCCGACCTGGATGCGGCCATCGCGTACTACGCCGACACGTTCGGGGCCACGGTGGCCCACCGGGAGCGCATCGACTCCGACGGGGTGGAGGAGGCCCTGCTCAAGGTGGCCGACAGCTACGTCCAACTGCTGACCCCGACGTCCGACGAGTCGCCGGTGGCCAAGTACCTGGAGAAGAAGGGTCCTGGCATCCACCACGTGGGCTACCGCGTGGCCGACTGCGCCGTCGCCCTGCAGTCGGTCAAGGACCACGGCGGCCAGGTCATCGACCAGGCCCCCCGGCCCGGCTCGAGGGGCACCACGGTGGCCTTCGTCCATCCGAAGGGCGCCTTCGGGACCCTGATCGAACTGGTCCAGGAGTAGTCGACCGGGCGAATGGACACCTCCGGCCGGTCCCCGTCCGCAACCGCCGTCCCCGACGGTGATCCGTGGGCGGGTCTGGCCGCCCCGCTGGCGCCGCCCGTGCCGGTACCGGGCGGGGTGATGAAGCCGGTCATGCCCTGGGACGTGCCCGACGCGTCGTCCGCCCCTGCCGCCCCGGCCGCCCCGGCCGCGGACGTCGGACCCGATCCCCGGCCCGCCGTGGCCGTTCCCCCGGCCGGGGCCGTCCCGACCGAGCCGATCGACCGGGCACCCGAGTCCGTGCCCACCGCCGTGGCCGCGTCGGCGACGGAGGTCTCGTTCCCGCCGGGGGTGGCCGCAAGGCTCGGCGCCTACGTCTACCTCCTGGTCGACGCCCGCACCGGCCGCCCGTTCCACGTCGGCCGGGGTCGGGGTGACCGCTGCTTCCGCCACGTCGAGGCGGCGCGCACGCAGCCCGACGCCGCCTCGACGGCCAGGTTCCCCGTCCTCGACCGCATCCGCGAGGCCGAGTCCGACGGGCGCCCCGTCCGCATCGACGTGCTCCGTTACGGGCTCACCGTCCCCGAGGCCGACCTGGTGGTCGCCGCTGTCGACGACGCACTCGGCCTCGGCCTGCCGACCCGCCTCGGCAGCCAGCGGGCACCGGCTGCCGAACTGGGCGCGTCGCTGGCCAAACGGGCCAAGATCAAGCGCGCCCATCAGTCCGTGCTGCTGCGGGTCGGGCCGCACGGGGCCGACGCCGGCTACGCCACGGCACGGCACGGTTGGCGGATCGGCCGACGCTGGGTGGAGACCGCGTCGGTGCGCTCGCCCAAGTGGGCCCTGCTCGTCGCGGGTGACCTGGTCGACTCCGTGTACCGGATCGACGGCTGGGAGCCGTCCCCGCCGTCGGGCGCCGGCGGCGTCGAGCGCTGGTCGTTCGCCGGGGAGCGGGACGCCGATCTCGAGGCCCGCTACGCCGGTCGCAGTGTTGCCGCCTACCTCGGGTCGGGTACCCCCAGCCAGGTCACCTACGTCTGGTGCGGCCCCCACTGGGTCAACACCGCCCAGTAGCGGCGGGCCACCCCGGGCCGGCGGCCCTCGGATCGAACCCCTGTGGCGCTTCCGATAGCCTCACCGTCCATGGATCACACGATGACCCAACGGCTCGAGGACCTCGAGGAGCGCCGGGAGCTCGCCCGCAATGCCGGGTCCGCCCGGGCAGTCGAGAAGCACCACGCCAAGGGGAAGATGACGGCCCGGGAGCGGATCGACTACCTGCTCGACGACGGGACCTTCCAGGAGCTCGACATGCTGGCCCGGCACCGGGCCCACGGCATGGGGCTCGAGGAGAACCGCCCCTACACCGACGGCGTGATCACCGGGTTCGGCACCATCGACGGTCGCCGGGTCTGCGTGTTCAGCCAGGACTTCACCGTCTTCGGCGGCGCGCTCGGCGAGGTCTTCGCCGAGAAGATCCACAAGGTGATGGACCTGGCGTCCTCCATCGGCGTCCCGATGATCGGCCTGAACGACGGCGCCGGCGCCCGCATCCAGGAGGGCGTGGTGTCGCTGCACTCCTACGGCGGCATCTTCCACCGCAACGCCCAGGCGTCCGGCGTGATCCCCCAGATCAGCGTCATCCTCGGGCCGTGCGCAGGTGGTGCGGTCTACAGCCCGGCCATGACCGACTTCATCTTCATGGTCCAAGAGACCAGTCACATGTTCATCACCGGTCCCGACGTGGTGAAGACGGTGACCGGCGAGGACGTCACGCTCGAGGAGCTCGGCGGAGCCATGAGCCACGCCACCAAGTCGGGCGTGGCCGCCTTCGTGGCCCCAGACGAGAAGGCCTGCCTCGACGACGTCCGCTACCTCTTGAGCTTCCTCCCGTCGAACAACCTGGAGGAGGCGCCGCTGGTGCTGTCCGGGGACGACCCCGAACGGTTGACGCCCGAGCTGTCGGCCCTGATGCCGGAGTCGCCCAACCAGCCCTACGACATGAAGAAGGTCATCGAGGCCGTCGTCGACGACGGCGAGTTCTTCGAGGTCAACCACCACTGGGCCATGAACCTGGTCTGCGGCTTCGCCCGCATCGACGGCCGGGCGGTCGGCATCGTGGGCAACCAGCCCCAGATGCTCGCCGGGGTGCTGAACATCGACGCCTCGGAAAAGGGCGCCCGGTTCGTGCGCACCTGTGACGCCTTCAACATCCCGCTCATCACCTTCGTCGACGTCCCCGGGTTCATGCCCGGCACCGACCAGGAGTACGGCGGCATCATCCGCCACGGCGCCAAGCTCCTCTACGCCTACTGCGAGTCGACCGTTCCCCGGGTGCAGATCATCACCCGCAAGGCCTACGGCGGGGCCTACGTGGTCATGAACTCCAAGTCGATCGGTGCCGACCTGGCCTACGCCTGGCCGTCGGCCGAGCTGGCCGTCATGGGCCCCGAGGGCGCCGTCGAGATCGTGTACCGCCGCGACCTGGCCGAGGCCGCCGACCCGGTGGGCCGGCGCAGGGAGCTGGTCGAGGAGTACACCGAGCGCTATGCCAATCCCTACGCTGCGGCCGAGCGGGGCTACGTGGACGACGTCATCGACCCGGCCGAGACCCGGCGCATCCTGGTCCGCAGCCTCGCACTGCTGGTGTCGAAGCGGGAGGACCTGCCCAAGCGCAAGCACGGGAACATGCCGCTGTGAGCGGGCGGGAGCCGATCGACCCGGTGGTCCTGGCCGTGGTGGTCGCCGCCGTGGACCAGTCCTGGCCCCGTCCGGTGGTCGTGGCCCCCGTCCCGGTGTCGGGCCCGCCGGCCTGGCGGTTCAGCGGCCGGTGGTGGACCCGTCCGGCGACCACCCGACGCGACCGACCCTGGACCGGGGGCTGAACTCCGCCCACCGGCCCAGGGCCGACGTACCGCGTCTGACGGAGGGAGCGGTCAGATCTCCGCGGTCTCCGGTGTGCGGCGCATGTGCACGAAGCCGATGACGGTGAAGATCAGCATGACCGCCGCCAGGGCGAAGCAGGCGATCGAGGCGTAGAGGGCGATCTGGCCCATCTGCCAGAAGGCGTAGGCCTCGAGCAGCAGCCCCCGCAGCGTGGTGCCCTGGAACACCGTCTGCACCGTGGCCTCGGCCGCCGTGTACTCGGCCGACCCCTTGGGCAGGGCCATGGCCTCGGCCGACAGCTGGGAATAGGTCTTGCCGCCACCGATCTCCTGGAGGTGCACGGCGATGAAGTGGTCGGCGTAGGCCTCGGCCTGCTTGCCGGTGAGCAGCTGCTGGCCGGCGTACTGGGAGATCACCGGGATCATGCTGGGCGTGATCTCGGTCCCGACCTTGGCGTTGGCGAAGGCCGATGCCGCCGGGAACACGATCTGCTGCTGGGCCAGCTGGTTGTGCACGTTGGTGTTGGCGAAACTGTAGGCCCACAGGCCCAAGCTCCCGGCGACGATGAAGAAGACCGTCAAACCGGCTCCTACCGCGGTGAGGATGCCGTCAAATGTCCTGCGCTTCATGATTCTCGCCTCCAAAACGGGTGCCATCCGAACGTCGGGGCCGCTCCACAGGCCAACCTACGGTCGGCGGCCGTCCCCACCTAGGGCCGAAAGGCCCCGGTCCCGGGGGTAGAACGGCCCATCGCGCCGCAGGCCCTTCGCCCTTCGCCCGTCGCCGTTCCGGCCGGCGTGGCGCCGGCCGGAACGGCGGGAGGCCGGTCAGGTAGCGTTGCCCGCACGCGACACCCGGGCCGGTGGGTACGGGGGAAGGCCGGTGGTGGAGATGGTCATCGTGGTGTTCCGGTCCCGGTACAAGGAGGGTGCGGACCTCGATGCCTACGGGGCCCTGGCTCGCGAGATGCGCGAGCTGGTCGGGGTCCAGCCCGGGTTCCTCTCCATCGAGAGCTTCGACGCCCCCGACGGCAGCCACGTCTCGCTCGAGTTCTTCGAGACCGGTGAGGCCGCGGCTGCCTGGCGGAACCACCCGGACCACCGTGCGGCCCAGCGTCGGGGACGCGAGGAGTTCTACTCCTGGTACTCGGTGCACGTGGCCGACGTGATCCGCTCACATGAACTCCACCTGACGACGACGGCGCCCCCGGCGGGGTAGCCGGGCCGGTCGCGGACTCAGGTGGGGTCGGTCACGAAGTCGATCAGGCGCTCGACGGCGCCGACCAGGGAGGGCTCGAGGTCGGCGTAGCTGGACACCGAGGCCAGGATCCGCCTCCAGGCCGTCGTGGGGTCCCCGAATCCGAGCTCGGCGCACACCCCGGCCTTCCACTCCGTCCCCCTGGGGATCTCCGGCCACGACCCGATGCCCAGTACCGACGGGCGCACGGCCTGCCACACGTCGACGAACGGAGTGCCCGCGATGAGGACGTCGCCGCCCTGGAGCCCCTCGGTCAGGCGCCACTCCTTGGTCCCGGGCACCAGGTGGTCGACCAGGATCCCGAGCCGTCGGGCCGGTCCGGGCCGGAACTCGACGATGGACCGGTCGAGGTGGTCGATCCCGTCCAGGCGCTCTACGACCACCCCCTCCACCCGCAGGTCGTCACCCCAGACCCGCTCGACCAGCTCCGCGTCGTGGACGCCCTCCACCCAGATCCGGCCGGCCTTGGCCACCCGCGCCGGCGCGTGGCCCGGCGCGACCGAGCCCGAGGCGGTGACCCCGGCGGGCCCGGACCGCTCGACGGCCGGACGCACCAGGCTCACGGCTCGACCGTCGACGGCGAACGCCCCGGGGGCCAGTCGGAACACCCGCACCTGGCCGGTCCGACCCCGCAACTCGACGCCTCCGCCCTCGGTGCGCACCACGGAACCCGAGAACCCGCTGGCCCGGTGAACGGCGGCCAGCCCCGCCGTGGCCGGAACACGCGGGTACACCTCGGCCAGCTTCGCCTCGGGTGGGGCGTCGATCGGGCCGGAGAGGATGCCCGAGGAGCGGCGGGTCGGGGGGCCGGGTCGGGTGGGCACGCCGGGAACCTATCCGTTGCCCGGGCCGGCGGGGTGGAGGCCCGTGGCCGACCGGGCGCCGCTCAGCCCACGGCCGCGGCCCGGTGCGCCTCCACGAGGTCGATCATGTCGTCCATCATCTGGCCGATCTCGAAGTCCTTGGGCGTGTAGACACGGGCGACGCCCTTGCCCACCAAGACGGTCTCGTCCTCCGGCGGGATGATCCCGCCCACCACGACCGGCGCATCGACGCCTGCGGCCCGCAGGCGCTCCACGACCTCCGGCACCAGCTCGAGATGGCTGCCCGACAGAATCGAGATTCCGACGATGTCCACGTCCTCGTCACGTGCGGCAGCGGCGATCTCGGCGGGCGAGAGTCGGATGCCCTGGTAGACGACCTCGAACCCTGCGTCGCGGGCGGCGACGGCGATCTGCTCGGCCCCGTTGGAGTGACCGTCCAGCCCGGGCTTGGCCACGAGCAGGCGGGGTGGGCCCCCGGAGCGTTCGGCCAGGGCCCGGGACCGGGCCAGCACACCCTGGAATTCCGCGCCGCGGTGGCCGACGCCGCCGCTCACACCCGTTGGGGCCCGGTACTCGCCGAACACGTCGCGCAGGGCGTTGGCCCACTCGCCGGTGGTGCCGCCGGCATGGGCCAGGGCGATAGTGGCCGGCATGATGTTGTCCGTCCCCTCGGCCGACCGCTTCAGGTCGTCGAGGGCCCGCTGCACGGCGGCCCCGTCGCGGTCGGCCCGCCACGCCTCGACGTCGGCCCGCAGCTGCGCCTCGACGGCCGGGTCGACCCGCATGATGGAGCCACCCCCGTCACTGTCGGTCGCCAACGGTGACTCGGCCGTCTCGGTGAAGCAGTTGACGCCGACCACCTGGAGGTCGCCCGTCTCGATCCGCCGCACCCGCTCGGACTGGCTGCCGACGAGCCGGGACTTGAGCTCGTCGATGGCCTCGAAGGCGCCGCCCAGGGCGAGCACGTCCTCGAGCTCGGCCCACGACGCCTCGGCCACCTCGGCGGTCTTGCGCTCGATGACGACGGACCCGTCGAAGATGTCGCCGTACTCCAGCAGGTCGGACTCGAAGGCGAGCACCTGCTGGATGCGGAGCGACCACTGCTGGTCCCACGGCCGGGGCAGCCCGAGGGCCTCGTTCCAGGCCGGGAGCTGCAGTGCCCGGGCGCGGGCCCTCTTCGACAGGGTCACGCCGAGGGACTCGAGCACGATCCGCTGGATGTTGTTCTCGGGCTGCGCCTCGGTCAGTCCGAGCGAGTTGACCTGCACGCCGTAGCGCATGCGGCGGAGCTTCGGGTCGGTGACGCCGTAGCGCTCGGCGCACACCCTGTCCCACAGCTCGGTGAAGGCCCGCATCTTGCAGGTCTCCTCGACGAACCGGACCCCGGCATTGACGAAGAAGGAGATGCGCCCGACCACGGCCGGGAACTCGTCGGGTGGGATCTGTCCCGAGTCACGCACGGCGTCGAGCACGCCGATGGCGGTGGCCAACGCGTAGGCGACCTCTTGATGCGGCGTGGCACCGGCCTCCTGGAGGTGGTAGCTGCAGACGTTGATGGGGTTCCACTTCGGCACGTTGCGCACGGTGTAGGCGATGGTGTCGACGGTCAGGCGCCGGCTCGGGAGGGGCGGGAAGATGAACGTCCCCCGGGACAGGTACTCCTTGACGATGTCGTTCTGGGTGGTGCCGGACAGCACCCTCGGGTCGACGCCGCGGTCCTCGGCGTTGGCGATGTAGAGGCCGAGGAGCCACGCCGGCGGTGGCGTTGATGGTCATCGACGTGTTCATCGACTCGACCGGGATCTGGTCGAGGAGCTCGCCCATGTGCCCGAGGTGGGCCACGGGCACGCCGACCTTGCCCACCTCGCCGGCGGCCGCCGGGTCGTCGGGGTCGTAGCCGATCTGGGTGGGCAGGTCGAAGGCGATCGACAGGCCGGTCTGTCCCCTGGCCAGGTTGGTCCGGTAGAGCTCGTTGGACGCCTTGGCCGTGGAGTGGCCCGAGTAGGTCCGCATCACCCACGGCTTGTCGCGCACGGGGGTGGTCCCCGGCGCGCCGCTGCCCTGCACTGCCCGGTCGACGTCGCTCATGACCACATTGTGGCCCGAACCAGGACCGGTGCGGTAGGCCGGGTGGCGGGTCGGGCCCGGGCCCGGGCCCGGGCTACTTCCGGTAGTCGAGGAAGCCCCGGCCCGACTTCCGGCCGAGCTCCTCGGCGCTCACCATGCGACGCAGGAGCGGCACGGCCGCGTAGTTGGGGTCCCTGAACTCCTGGTAGAGGGCGTCGAGGATCGCCAACGAGGTGTCGAGGCCGACCAGGTCGAGCAGGGCGAAGGGGCCCATCGGGAACCCGCACCCTCCCTTCATGGCGGCGTCGATGTCGGCAATGGAGGCCACACCCTGCTCGTAGAGCCGGATGGCGTTGTTCAGGTACGGGAAGAGCAGCGCGTTCACGATGAATCCGGCCTGGTCCTTGACCTCGACCGGTGTCTTGCCGCAGGCCTCGGCGAACTGGCGGGCGGCGGCGATGGTCTCGTCGGAGGCGGTCAACGGCCGGACCACCTCGACCAGGGACATCACCGGCGCGGGGTTGAAGAAGTGGATGCCGCACACCTTGTCGGGACGGCCGGTCTTCATGGCCATCTCGATGACGGGCAGGGTCGACGTGTTGGTGGCCAGGACGGCGTGGTCGCCGGTGATCCGGGCCAGGTCGCTGAAGAGCTCCTTCTTCACGGCGAGGTCCTCGACGACGGACTCGATCACCAGGTCGCACCCGGCCAGCGCGTCGAGCTCAGAGGTCCCGGTGACCCGGCCCAGTGCCTGGTCCCGCTCTTCCTCGGTTTTCTTGCCCTTCTCCACCTGCCGGTTGAGCGACTTCTCGAGAGCGGCGAGGGTGGCGTCGGCGGTCGACTGGCTCCGTGAGCGCAGCACCACCTCGAAGCCGCTGACGGCGGCGGTCTCGGCGATGCCCGACCCCATGATCCCCGAACCGACAATTCCCACGTGTGCGATCGACATGGGAGGGCATGCTAGCGGTGGCCGGCGGGGACCGCCGAACCGGGCCGGGCCCGTGCCGTGGACGGCCGCTTGCCTTCCCGTCCACCCGCCGACACGATGGGGCCGTGACCGACACCCCCGCAGACGCACCGACCCCCGGCGACGCCGCGGGGCCGCCCACCGGACCCTGGGCCCGCCGTCCGCCGGGCCCCAGGGGCGGCTTCGCCCGTCGTGCCCTCTACGACCGTCGGGCGCGTTCCGCCCACGAGCGGTGGCCGCTCCCGGGGCGCCTGCTGTCGGCCGCGCTCGACCACCCCGGACCGCTCCTGGCCCTGGGGGGCGATCGGGCACCGGTCGAGCGGGACGGCCGGGTCCTGAACCGCGGCGTCCAGGCACTGCTCGGGCTGACGGTGGCCCTCGACCGGGCGACCAACCGGAGCGGCGGCGTCCCCGACCCGGTGACCACGCGGGGCGTCTTCGTGGCCACGACCCGGATGGTCATGCCGTCCCGCACCGACGTCCACGCCGCCGGGCGCGTCATCCCCGGCCCCTCGGGCGAACCCGACCTGCCCGTCCGGGTCTACCGCCGCTTCGGTGTGGGCATCGGCCGGCCCGGGCGGCGCCCGCCGGCCATCACCTACTTCCACGGCGGTGGCTGGGTGCAGGGGGACCTCGACTCCCACGACGCCTCGTGCCGGCTCCTGGCCGGCGTCACCGGGTGCGTGGTCGTGGCCGTGGACTACCGGCTCGCCCCTGAGCACCCGTTTCCGGCCGCGGTCGAGGACTCCCTGGCCGCCTACGCATGGGTCCAGCGCAACCATGGTGTGCTCGGCACCGCGCCGGGCGTGGTCGGTGTCATGGGTGACAGTGCCGGTGGCAACCTGGCCGCCGTGGTGGCCCAGGAGACGCGGCCCGGTCGGCGGTCCGCCGCCGAGGACGTTCCGCCACCGGTGGCCCAGTGCCTGGTGTACCCGGCACTGGACGCCCGGTTCGCCACCGAGTCGTACCGGGTGATGGGGGACCGGTTCTTCCTGACCCGTGAGGGGATGGAGGCCTACCGCTCCCTCTACCTGCCCGATCCGGGGGACTGGGAGGACGTGCGGGCCTCGCCGGTCCTGTGCGAGGACCTCGACGACCTGGCGCCGGCCGTCGTCATCACCGCCGGCTTCGACCCGCTGCGGGACGACGGGGCCGCCTACGCGGGGCGGTTGGCCGGTGCCGGGGTGGCGGTGGAGTACCGCTGCTACGACGACATGGTCCACGGATTCTTCGGGATGGGCGTGGTCCCCGACTGCCTGGCGCTGGCCACCGAGGTCTGCGACGCCATGGGATCACTGATGCGTCGGGTGACCCCGCACCACCACGGCTGAAGGCCAGCCGGGCGCCCTCTACACTCCGGGAATGGACGCGACCCCCGGACTCCTGGCCCTCGTCGGCGGTGGCGAGTGGCAGGAGGGATGTACCTTCGACGCCGAGTTCCTCGCCGCATCGGGGGGCCATCAGGTCCTGGTGCTCCCGACGGCCGCCGCCTACGAGCACCCCGAGCGCCTGGTGGTCAGGGCCGGGGCCTGGTTCGAGACACTGGGGGGCAGGGTCGAAGGCCTCATGGTCCTGACCCGGGCCGACGCCGAGAACGACGGTGCCGCCGACATCGTGCGTCGGGCCCGCCTGATCTACCTCGCCGGGAGCTCGCCGATGCACGTGCGCAGCGTGCTCAAACACTCGGCCGTGTGGGACTCGCTGGTGGCGGCGTGGCACGACGGGGCCGTGGTGGTCGGCTCGTCGGCCGCGGCCATGGCCCTGACCGACCCGATGGTGGACGCACGCGGCGGCGGACTGACGATCGGCCTCGGACTGGTGTCCGGGGTCGCCGTCGTGCCCCACTTCGGCGACGCCTCGGACGACGAGCACGGCCAGAAGTTGCATCGGTCCGTGCTGCTGGCACCCGCCGGGACGCCGGTCGTCGGCATTCCCGAGCGCACGGCGCTCGTCCGGGAGCCCGACGGCACCTGGCGGTCCGTCGGCCGGCAGCCGGTGGCCGTCTTCCTCGGGGGCGCGCCGGCCGTCGACGGGCTCGCCGCCCTGCCCGCCTGATCGGGGTCCGGGGCCTCGAGTCGGACCGTCACCAGTCCGCGCCCGCCCGCCGGCGGGTACCGGCCGGCGGCGGCAGTGGGCTCAGTCGCCCTCGACGATGGTGATCGACTCGATGACGACGGGCTCGGTCGGCGTGCCGGACCGGCTGCCCACCGACTCGATGGCCTTCACCACGTCGAGGCCCTTCACCACCTTGCCGAACAGGGAGTAGCTGGGGGGCAGGCCGACGCCGTCGGGCCCGCTCACGATGAAGAACTGGCTGCCGTTGGTGTCAGGGCCGGCGTTCGCCATGGCGATCGAGCCGATCTCGTAGCGACCGGGCCCGGGGAGCTCGTCCTCGAACCGGTAGCCCGGACCACCGCGCCCGGAACCCTCGGGGTCGCCGCCCTGGCACATGAAGCCCGGGATGATCCGGTGGAAGGTGACCCCGTCGTAGTAGTGCCAACGTGCCAGGAAGACGAAGTTGTTGACCGTCTTCGGCGCGGCGATGGGGTTGAGGGAGACGGTGAGGGCGCCCTTGTTGGTGAGCACCTCCGCCGTGTAGGTCTTGGTGGGGTCGATGATCATCGGCGGAGCGGCGTCGAAACGCTGTGTCTTCGGGCTGCTGCCGTCGGCTGCGGGGATCTCGGGGGCCATGGGTCTGCTCCTGGGTTCGTGGGTGGGGCGGGCGGCGTCGCTGTCGGGGGCGCCTACGAGGAGGTGACCGTGACCGACAGCATCCGGTGGGTGACGGTGGGGGGGATCCCGTTCTGGCTGCCGTCGGCGTTGATGGCCTGGACAACGCTCATCCCCGAGGTCACTTGGCCGAACAACGCATACTGGGGCGGAAGTGACTCGCCCTGGGGCCCGGCGACGATGAAGAACTGGTTGCTGGTCGTGCCGCTGGGCGCAGCGGCGGTCTTGGCCATGGCCAGCGAGCCCAGCGGGTACTGGGGGGTGGCCGTCGCCGGAACCTCGCCCTGCACGGTGTAGCCCACGACGCCACCGGTGGTGCCCGTGGGGTCACCCGTCTGGTTCATGAACTGCGGGATCACCCGGGCGAAGGTGTTGCAGTCGTAGTACTTCTTGTCCGCCAGGAAGACGAAGCTGTTGACGGCGACCGGCGCAGTCTTGGCGTCGAGACTGGCCACGATGGTCCCGAGGTCGGTCTTGATGGTCACCGTGTACGTCTTCGACGTGTCAATGGTCATCGGCGGCGCCGAGTACTGCGGGTTCGCCAGCGCGGTGGACGGGCTCGACGGGCATCCGGCGGCCTTCGAGGCGGCATCGGCGGTCGCCTGGGCGGACGACGTCGGCAACGTCGTGGTCGTGGTGGACGTGGCTGCGGTCGTCGTCGAATGGTTCCACGGTTTGGTGATGAGGAGCGACAGGCCCACGACCACGGCGACGGCGATGCCGATCGTCACGACCCTTCGAATGCTCTGCCGGCGCTTGGCCGCCTTCTGCTCGGCCTCCCGACGTGCCTGCCGTCCGGCCTTCTGACGTTCTCGTTTCTCGGTTCCCACGGTCCTGCAGGGTAGCCGGTCCCGCCGGTGCGCTCGGAGCGCGCCCGCCCGCACCGGTCCCCGGCCCGACGGGGTCCGGTCGCTTCGCCCTGCGGTCCGACGGGTCCCGGGTTGTAGCCTTGCGGACCATGTCTCTCGTGGTGCAGAAGTACGGCGGCACGTCGGTCGGCGACGCCGACCGCATCCGCGCCGTGGCCGACCACGTGGCCCGCACCCGGAGGGCCGGCGACGACGTGGTGGTCGTGGTCAGCGCCATGGGCAAGACCACCGACGAACTGGTCCGCCTGGCCGCCGATGTCAGCTCGGTGCAACCCGAGCGGGAGATCGACATGCTCCTCAGCTCGGGCGAGCGGATCACCATGGCCCTGCTGTGCATGGCCCTGGCCGGCCTGGGTGTCGACGCCGTCTCGTTCACCGGCAGCCAGGCCGGGATGATCACGGACACCTCGCACACCCGGGCCAAGATCCTGGAGGTCAAGGGCGACCGCCTCCGCGAGACCCTCGCCGCCGGCGCCGTGCCGGTGGTCGCCGGTTTCCAGGGTGTGTCGACCGACCGGGAGGTCACCACCCTCGGCCGGGGAGGCTCGGACACGACCGCGGTGGCTCTGGCCGCCGCGCTCGGCGCCGACGCCTGCGAGATCTACACCGACGTGTCCGGCGTGTTCACGACCGATCCGCGCATCGTTCCCGAAGCCCGCAAGCTGGCGAGGGTCAGCTACGAGGAGATGCAGGAGATGGCCGCCACCGGCGGACGGGTGCTCGCCCTGCGTTCGGTGGAGTTCGCCCGGAACCACGACGTCCCGTTGCACGTGCGCTCGAGCTTCACCTGGGAGCCGGGCACGTGGGTCGACAAGGAGGAGGAGTCCATGGAGCAGGCAGTCGTCACCGCGGTGACCCACGATCTGTCCGAGGCCAAGGTGACCGTGACCGGAGTGCCCGACAGGCCGGGCCTGGCCGCCAGGCTCTTCCGGGGCCTCGCCGACCGCAACATCAATGTCGACATGATCGTCCAGAACGTCTCGCTCCACGGGACCACCGACATCTCCTTCACCATCCCCGAGTCGGACCTGGCCGTCAGCACCGAGGTGTGCGAGGCACTGGTCCCCGACCTGGGTGCCACCGGGGTGACGGCCGACAACGACGTGGCACGGGTGTCGCTGATCGGCGTGGGCATGAAGACCCACCCCGGGGTGACCGCCCTCACCTTCGAGACCCTGGCCGCCCTGGGCATCAACATCGAGATGATCTCGACCTCGTCGATCCGCATCTCGTGCCTCATCCGGTCCGAGCAGGCAGAGGACGCCGTGCGTGCGCTGCACGCCGCCTTCGAGCTCGCCTGATTCCCACCGGCACCGGCTCCACCCCGTCGGCGCCGGACCGGTGAGGCCCGGGGACCGGCGCCCGTAGACTGGTGGTCATGCGCATCGGAGTGGTCGGAGCAACAGGGCAGGTCGGGACCGTCATGCAGGCGATCCTGGAGGAGCGCGATTTCCCACTCGACGAGCTTCGTCTGTTCGCCTCGTCCCGCTCGGCCGGACGCACCCTGGCCTTCCGGGGGGAGCAGCTCGTGGTCGAGGACGCCGCCACGTCGGACCCTTCGGGCCTCGACATCGCCCTGTTCTCGAGCGGTGCCACCGCGTCGCGCGAGCTCGCCCCCCGGTTCGCCTCGGCCGGTGCCGTCGTCGTCGACAACTCCTCGGCCTGGCGGATGGACCCCGAGGTCCCGCTCGTCGTCCCCGAGGTGAACGAGGCGGCACTCGCCTCGATCCCCAAGGGGATCGTCGCCAACCCGAACTGCACGACCATGGTGGCGATGCCGGTGCTCAAGCCGCTGCACGACGCAGCCGGTCTCACCCGGATCGTGGCGGCGACCTACCAGGCGGTGTCCGGCGCCGGGCTGGCGGGCGTGGCCGAGCTCGACGCCCAGCTGCGGGCCACCGTCGAGGGGGCCGCCGGCCTGACCTTCGACGGCTCGGCCGTGATCGGGCCGTCGCCGACGAGCTTTCCTGGCCCCATCGCCCACAACGTGCTCTCCATCGCCGGCACGTTGGTGGCGGACGGCTCGGGCGAGACGAACGAGGAGCAGAAGTTCCGCGACGAGAGCCGCAAGATCCTCGGCATCCCCGACCTGCTGGTCACCTGCACCTGCGTCCGGGTCCCCGTGTTCAGCGGCCACTCGCTGGCCATCGTCGCCGAGTTCGCCGAGCCGCTGACCCCCGAGCACGCCGCCAAGCTGCTGACCGGGGCACCGGGCGTCGTCCTGAGCGACATGCCCACACCGCTGGCCGCCGCCGGCACCGACCCCTCGTTCGTCGGCCGCATCCGGGCCGCCCAGGGTGGCACCAACGGGCTGGCCCTGTTCGTCAGTGGCGACAACCTCCGCAAGGGTGCAGCCCTCAACGCCGTGCAGATCGCCGAGTCGCTGGTGCGCCTCGGCATCGTGGCCTGACCTCCCTCGCCCGCCGGGCTGCCGGGCCCGGGCGGGCTCCCCCCGGGACTCGGGAAGCCGGGCCGTCACCCATCAGTCGCCCATGGCGACGGTGGAGCGCGACAGCACCGCCACCCGCTTGGCCAGGTTGACGGCGTGGTCGCCGAACCGCTCGTAGAAGCGGGCCAACAGGGCGAGCTCGACCGCCACGGGTAGCGGCATGGTGCCGGCCACGACCTCGACGGTCAGGCTCACGTGCAGATCGTCCATCTCGTCGTCGAGGTCGTCGACCAGCGCCCAACCCGAGGACTGCCGCTCGGCGTAGGCGTCGGTGGTAGCCCGCCACATGTGGACGGCCACCTCGCCCATCCGCTCGAGCAGCCCCCGGCTGCGGGCCGACAGCTCGGCGCCGAGCCCCCGGGCGGCGCGCCGGGCCACGTGCTCGGCCAGGTCGCCGTTGCGCTCGAGGTCGGGCAGCATCCGGATGACCGTCACCAGGTAGCGCAGCTGGTCGGGTGAGGTGATCCCGGCCACGGTGAGCTGCTGCAGTGTGAGCTCCTCGATGTCGTGGCACAGCGAGTCGACCACCTCGTCCCGGTCGGCCAGCGCCTTGGCCGCCTCACGGTCCCCGGCCAGCAAGGCGTGGGTGGCGCCGGACACCGAGTCGCCGACCAGCGCGAAGAGCTGCAGCACCTTCCGGTCGATCTGCTCCAGGGGGACTCCACGGGTCCACCGTACCGCCGCCGTGCCCGTCCGGCCCGGGGCCGCCGACGCCGTCGCGTGCCGGGCACGGATCGCCGGGATCGGGTGGGTCAGCCGGGTCGTGTGACCCGTGCTCGTCGACCCCGGTGGCGGACTCCTCGCTCACGATGATCCGGGGCCCCGATCCCCAGGACAGGTAGCGCCACGACCAGTTGACGAAGACGACGATCTTGTTGCGGAAGCCGACGAGGTAGACGAGGTGCAGGGCCAGCCAGGCCATCCACCCGAGCGTGCCCCGCACCACCCGACCACTGCGGAACTGGGTGATGGCGGCCCGTCGGCCGATGGTCGCCATGATCCCCTTGTCCTTGTAGGCGAAGGGCCGGCGCTCCTCGCCGCCGAGGCGGGCGAGGATCTGCCGGGCGGCGTGGCCGCCCGACTGGATGGCCACCTGGGCCACCTGGGGGCAGACGGCGGCGCCGTCACCGGGTCCCCACAGCACGGCGGCGGCGTCGCCGACGGCGTAGACGTCGTCGTGGCCCTCGACGGTGAGGTCGGGCCGCACCACGAGCCGCCCGTTCGGACCAGTCGCCAAGCCGATGTCGCCGGCAACCGTGTTCTCGACGGTGACGCCACCGGCCCACACCACGGTTCGGGTCGGGATGACGGTTCCGTCCTCGAGCTCGACGTCGTCGTCGTGCACGGCCTTGACCAGCTGCCCGAGCCGGAGCTCGACACCCCGTCCCGCCAGGGTCGTCGCCGCGTAGTCGGCCGCCGACTGGCGGAACGGTGTGAGCAGCCGGTCGAGGGCGTCCACCAGGATGATGCGGCCCGCCGAGCGGTCGAAGTGGAATCCGTCGTGCTTGACGGCGACGTCGAGGAGTTCGGCCAGTGCCCCGGCCACCTCGACTCCCGTCGGCCCGCCGCCCACCACCACGAAGGTGAGCGCCCCCCGGGCGGCCGCACCCTCGGGGTGGGCGTCGACGTCCTCGAGCCGGCGCAGGATGTGGTCGCGCAGCCGGCGGGCATCGGTCAGCGTGTAGAGGGGGAAGCTGTGGTCCGAGGCCCCGGGGATCCCGAAGAACTTGGCGGTGGCCCCGCTGGCCACGATGAGCGAGTCGAAGGGGAGCGGTGCCGGCCCGTCCAGGAGCACCTCGCTCCGGTCCCAGTCGACGCCCGTCACCCGGTCCATGCGGAACGAGACGTTGGCGGCCTTCCCGAAGATGACCCGGATCGGGTAGGCCACGTCGCCCGAATCCAGCCCGGCCGTGGCCACCTCGTACAGCAGCGGCTGGAAGGTGTGGAAGTTGCGCTGGTCCACGACCGTGACCTCGACCGGCTTGCCGATGAGGGCTCGTGCCGCGGACAGGCCGGCGAATCCGGCTCCCACGACGACGACCCGGTGCATGCCCCATGCTTTCACAGCCGGGGCGACCCCCCGCCGGCCCGGGCCCGCTCCCGTGGGGAGGCGGCGACGGGGAGGGCCCCGGGGACGGATCCCGCGGCGGGGCTGATGTCACACCCCATCGATACGCTGCGGCGCGACCGTGCCGGTCGCCCCGCACCACGGGCGGCGGGCCCGCCCGCCCCGGGTGGGCCACCCGGCCCCACGGGAGGTACCGCCATGCTCACCGGAATCGTGCTCGGACTGCTCGCCGGACTCGCCGCTGGCCTCTGTCTGGGGCTCCTGGCACGCGGCAGCCAGGTGGCCCGCGCCCGGGCTGCCCGTGCCGCGGCCGAGGCGCGTGCGGCCGCCGTCGGGGACGTGCGCCGCCAGATGGCCGGGGAGTTCGCCCAGCTCTCGGCCGACGCCCTCCAGCGCAACGCCGACCAATTCCTGCAGCTGGCCGACGCCAAGCTGGGCGAGTCCCGCCTGGCGGCCGAAGGCGACCTGAGCCGCCGCCAGGAGGCTATCGAGCACCTGCTGGCGCCCATCGCCGACCAGCTAGGGAGGTACGACGAGGGGATGCAGCAACTCGAACGAGAGCGGGCGCGGTCGTACACGGCGCTCACCGAGCAGATGAAGCACCTGGCGACCTCCCACGACCAGCTCCAGAAGGAGACCCGGAGCCTGGTGACCGCGCTGCGCAGTCCACAGACCCGTGGCCGGTGGGGCGAGCTCCAGCTCCGCCGGGTGGTGGAGATGGCGGGCATGCTCGAGCGCTGTGACTTCTCGGAGCAGGTGACCAGCGACGGCGACACCGGCCGGCTCCGCCCCGACATGGTGGTGCACCTGCCGGGCGGCAAGAACGTCGCTGTCGACGCCAAGGTGCCCATGCAGGCGTTCCTCGACGCCAACGAGGCCGAGGACGAGTCGACCCGTCGGCTCCACCTGTCCAGTCACGGCCGGCAGATGAAGGCCCATGTCGACTCCCTGTCCAAGAAGGAGTACTGGAAGCGGGTGGATCCGTCCCCCGAGTTCGTGGTGGCCTTCATCCCGGGGGACCCGCTCCTGACCGCGGCGCTGGAGCACGAGCCCGGCCTCATGGAGTACGCCGTCGCCAACCACGTGCTCCTTGCCACACCGACGTCGCTCATCGCCCTGCTGCGCGCCGTGGCCTACGGCTGGCAGCAGGAGGCGCTCACCGACAACGCACGCCAGGTCCAGGTCCTCGGGGCCCAGCTCTACGAGAGGCTCTCGGTCCTCGGTGACCACATGGCGGGGGTCGGGCGCAGCCTGACCGGTGCGGTGGCCTCCTACAACCGGGCGGTGGGTTCGCTCGAGGGCCGGGTCCTGGTCACGGCCCGACGGTTCGTCGACATGGGCGTGGTCGGGGCGGGGGAGCGGACGCTTCCCGAGGCGGAGCCGGTGGCCTCGGCCGTCCGGCCGCTCCAGGCCACCGAGTTCGTCGGGCACGCAACGGCATCCGCCGTCGGGACCGGGCCGGGCCTCCCCGGCGCCGCCGGACGCGCCGTCGACGCCGTGCCCGACCCGGCGGTCTGACCGGCGCGGGATCACCGAGGGCCTCCTCGGATCGTTCTCGGTGCTGCACGAGTATTACGGTCGTGTTGCGATTCTCAGGCTTTTCCAAGGTGGAAGGGCTAGAACTGCATGCACCATGCACCGCCGGTGGACCTCCGTCCCTCGGGGATGCGGGCACGGCACCGGGCAGATCCGGCCCCGGGCAGAAAGTGAGTGGACGCGTGAACATCCTGGTTCTCGGAGGAGACGGCTACCTCGGCTGGCCGACGGCGCTGTACCTGTCTCGCAAGGGGCACAAGGTGGGGGTGGTCGACAACTTCGCCCGCCGTGGGTACGACATGGAGATGGGGGTCGACACCCTGGTCCCGATCGTCGGCCTCCAGCAGCGGGTCCGTCGCTGGCACGACGTGTCGGGCAACGAGATCGACGTCTTCGTCGGTGACCTGACCGACGCCGACTTCGTGAGCTCGACCCTCGCCTCCTTCGAGCCCGACACCGTGGTGCACTTCGCCGAGCAGCGCTCGGCCCCGTACTCCATGATCGATCGCAAGCACGCCGTGTACACGCAGGTGAACAACGTCGTCGGCACGCTCAATCTGATCTACGCCATCGCCGAGCAGGACCGCGACATCCACCTGGTCAAGCTGGGCACGATGGGTGAGTACGGCACGCCGAACATCGACATCGAAGAGGGCTTCATCGAGATCACCCACCAAGGGCGGACCGACGTGCTGCCCTACCCCAAGCAGCCGGGCAGCTTCTACCACCTGTCCAAGGTGCACGACAGCCACAACATCATGTTCGCCTGCCGCATCTGGGGCATCCGGGCGACCGACCTCAACCAGGGCATCGTCTACGGCCACGAGACCGAGGAGACCAGCCTCCACCCCGACCTCGCCACCCGGTTCGACTACGACGGGGTCTTCGGCACCGTGCTCAACCGGTTCTGCGTGCAGGCCGTCACCGGTCACCCGCTCACCGTCTACGGGGCCGGCGGCCAGACCCGGGGCATGCTCAACATCCTCGACACCCTGGCCTGCGTGGAGCTGGCCTGTGAGAACCCGGCCGATCGCGGCGAGTTCCGGGTCTTCAACCAGTTCACCGAGTCGTTCTCGGTGCAGCAGATGGCCGACATGGTCGTCGACCAGTACTCCGGTCCGGTGACCATCACACACCCGCCGACCCCGAGGGTGGAGAAGGAGGAGCACTACTACCGGGCTGCGCACACCAAGCTGCTCGACCTCGGCCTGGTGCCCCACCTCCTCACCTCGTCCGTGGTCCGCTCGCTGCTGGCCGTGTGCGAGCAGTTCAAGGACAGGGTGGACCCGACCGCCATCCTCCCCACGGTCGACTGGCGCAGCACGTCGTCGAGCCTGGCCACGGCGGGGTCCCACGGCGCGGCCCTCCCGGGACCGGGCGAGTCCGAGTCCGCCGGGATCGCCTGACCGCACCCTGCTGACGACCCCGGGCGACGGGGTTCCGCCCCGGGGTCGGAACTATCGTGCTCGGGATGCCCCGAGCCAGCCGACGCCGACGCCGCCCGCCGGGACGCGGCCTCGGTCAGACGGTCCTGATCGGGATCGCCGCCACGGTCACCGTCGTGCTGGTGGCCGGTTCGCTCCTGGCCATCCACACCCAGTCCCAGGCCTACCGGGACGCCACCACCCGTGGCTACGCCGCACTGGCCGACCAGGTCGGCCAGGACTCCGACCGGACCGGAGCGGCGCTGTCCGCACTGATGGCGTCGGCACCCACGCTCCCCAACCAGAACCTCCCCTATACGGCACGGGGCGAGATCCAACAGGGGCTCGACTCGGCGGTGCTCGACACGTCGGACCAGGCCGCACAGGCCGGCACCATCGCCTCGCCGCCCGCCGTCGGGAACCTGTCGGCGCAGTTCACCGCCATCATGGCGCTACGGGCGTCCACCACGGCGAGGCTCCGCTCGACGGTGGACCGGCTGCTCGGGATGCAGCCCCTCCCCATCGCCGGCGCCCCCACCACGAGCACACCGTCCACCCCGGCCACCCTGATCTCGGTCGACCAGGCCTCCGCCGAGATGTCGGCCGAGGGTCTGGCCTTCGAGCAGTCGGACAGCGCGTTCCGGGCGTTGCAGGCGACGGCGGTCACCCTGCGGGCCCCGTTCCACCTGCGCCCGTCGATCTGGGTGCCGGCCCCGGTGGCCACCGCGCCGCTCGGCTCGGCCGCACTCGGGGCGACGCCGACGGCGCTGGCGGCGTCGGCGGCGCTCGTCCCCTTCCACCGGCTGGTGGTCACCGCCGTCGGGCTCGACCCCCCCGCCGTCCCGTCGGGCGGCGGGGGGCTCGTGTCCACGTCGTGCGTCAGCCCTCAGTCCACGGCCCCGGGCCCGACCCCGGCCATCGTTCCGCCGACCTCCACGCTGGCCGCCGATGTCACCGTGACCAACTGCGGCACCGTGCCCGAGTCCGGCGTCGTCGTCACCCTCACCGTCACCCCGGCCGATCCCCCCGGGACGGCGTCCCTTCCCGTCGGTGGGGCCGGTGGCGCCAGCCGGGCCACGGTGACGATCGCGTCGGGGGCCTCGGCGGCACCCGTCCTCGCCCCGTTGCCGGTGGCGTCCTCCCACCGCTACTCGGTGTCGGTGTCGGTGTCGCTGCCGCCGGGCCAGGCCGATCCGGCCGGCTCGGTCCAGGACTTCCTGATCCAGGTGGCCAGCTGAGCGGACGCCGCCCGGTTGGTCAGGGGCGGGGGGTCAGCATCTAGGATTGGGGGACGACGAGGATACGAACCGAGCGAAGGGTTTGACGCGAGTGGCCGAGAGCATCACGATCACCGACAACCGCACGGGCCAGTCCCTCGAGATCCCACTGGAGAACGGCGGGGTCTCGGCGGCGGACTTCTCGAAGCTCCTGCCGGGCATCTGGTTCTACGACCCGGGCCTGACCGCCACCGCAGCTTGCGAGAGCGCGGTCACCTACCTCGACGGCGACGCCGGCATCCTCCGCTACCGGGGCTACCCGATCGAGCAGCTGGCCGAGGACTCGACCTTCCTGGAGGTGGCCTACCTCCTCTTGAACGGCGAGCTGCCGACCACGGACGAGTTCGAGGTGTGGGAGCGGGAGATCACCCTCCACACCTTCATCCACGAAAACGTACGCAAGCGCTTCCTGGAGGGCTTCCACTACGACGCCCACCCGATGGGCATGCTCGTATCGGCCGTGGCCGCGCTCTCGACCTTCTACCTCGACGCCAAGGACATCTTCGACCCCGAGTCCCGCGACAAGCAGATCATCCGCCTGATCGCCAAGATGCCCACGCTGGCGGCGGCCGCCCACCGGTTCAGCGTGGGCATGCCGTTCGTCTACCCGGACAACTCCCTTCCCTTCACGTCGAACTTCCTGTCGATGATGTGGAAGATCGCCGAGCCCCGTTTCGAGGCCGACCCCGTACTCGCCCGTGCGCTCGACGTGCTGTTCATCCTCCACGCCGACCACGAGCAGAACTGCTCGACCACGGCCATGCGGGTGGTGGGGTCGTCCCACGCCGATCCCTACTCGGCCACGGCCGCCGCCGCCGCCGCCCTGTACGGCCCGCGCCACGGGGGGGCCAACGAGGCCGTCATCCGGATGCTGACCGAGATCGGCCACATCGACAACGTCGAGCCCTTCATCGCCTCGGTCAAGTCCGGATCCGGCGGTCGGCTCCAGGGCTTCGGCCACCGCGTCTACAAGAGCTACGACCCGCGGGCGAAGATCATCAAGCAGACGGCCGACGACGTCTTCGCCATCACCGGCAAGAACCCGCTCCTCGACATCGCCCTCAAGCTCGAGGAGATCGCCCTGTCGGACGAGTACTTCACCTCCCGCAAGCTCTACCCCAACGTCGACTTCTACTCGGGCCTGATCTACCAGGCCATGGGGTTCCCGCTCGAGATGTTCCCCGTCCTGTTCGCCATCCCCCGCACGGCGGGCTGGCTGGCCCACTGGCAGGAGATGCTCAACCAGGACTCCAAGATCGCCCGTCCCCGCCAGCTCTACATCGGGGCCGACGAGCGCAACTACCGGCCCATCGGCGAGCGGTAGGCGCCCGGGGCGCGTCCCCGGTGGCCGGAGGTTGCCGGGTCCCGGTCAGCCGGCGGGTTTCGGCTGTACCAAGCGCATCAGGCCCTCCTGGACCATCGACACCACCAGCTCGCCGTCCCGGGCGAACATGAAGCCGCGGGCGAGGCCCCGTGCGCCGTGGCTGGTCGGGGTGTCCATGTCGTAGAGCAGCCAGTCGTCGGCCCGCACCGGCCGGTGGAACCACATGCAGTGGTCGAGGCTGGCGCCCATGAACTCGGGGTCGTCCCACCCCACGTCGTGAGGGGCGAGCATGGTGTCGAACAGGTTCATGTCCGACGCGTACGTGGCGACGCAGGTGTGCAGGAGCGGGTCGTCGGGGAGCACCCCGTCGGCGCGCAGCCACAGGCGCTGCACCGGCTCGGTGCTCCGTCGGTGCATCCACGGGAGCGGCCCGATGTGGCGCTCGTCGATGGGGAGGGGCCGCTCGAACAGGTCGCCCACCTTGTCCCGGTAGGGCTCGAGCCGCTCGCGCAGCGTCGGCAGTGACTCGGGATCGGGGACGTCGGGCATGGCGATCTGGAATTCGAGACCCGGCTCGTCGACGTGGAACGACGCCGACATGTTGAAGATGGCCCGCCCGTGCTGGATGGCGACGACCCGGCGGGTGGTGAACGAGCGCCCGTCCCTGATCCGGTCGACCTCGTAGAGCACGGGCACGTTGGGGTCGCCCGGGCGGAGGAAGTAGGCGTGCAGCGAGTGGGGCCGGCCGATCTCCACCGTGCGTCCGGCCGCCATCAGCGCCTGGGCCGCCACCTGGCCCCCGAAGATCCGTTGGCGCTCCTCGTTGGGGTTGGCCCCGCGGAAGATGTTGACTTCGATGGGCTCGAGATCGAGCAGTTCGACGAGGGACTCGAGGGCTTCGCTCACGGCCCACATCCTGTCAGGTCGCCCGGCCCGTCCGGCACGGCGCCGCCTCCGGTACGGCCGCTACGGTGGCGCCGTGCCGGAGATCAGCTTTCCCGAGTCGTTCCTGTGGGGAACGGCCACCGCCGCCCACCAGATCGAGGGTGGCAACGTCAACAACGACTGGTGGGCCATGGAGCACGACCCGGCGGCGGGTTGCGCGGACGTGAGCGGCGACGCGTGCGACTCGTTCAACCGCTACCCCGAGGACATCGCCCTCATCGCCGACCTCGGCCTCGGCGCCTACCGGTTCTCCCTCGAGTGGAGCCGCATCGAACCCGAGGAGGGCGAGTTCTCCACCGTCGCCCTCGACCACTACCGGCGGGTGGCCGCCACCTGCCACGAGCACGGCGTGCTGCCCGTGGTCACGTTCCACCACTTCACGCACCCTCGGTGGCTGGCGGCGGCGGGTACCTGGGAGGCCCCGAACGCTCCGGACCGGTTCGCCCGCTTCTGTCACCGGGCGACCGAACACCTGGGCGACCTGATCGGGATGGCCTGCACGCTCAACGAGCCCAACGTGGTGGCCACCATGGGCTGGCGGTTGGGGATCTTCCCGCCCCGGGTGCGGGACCGCTCCAGGAGGGACGGCGTCAACGCCGCCCTGGTCTCCGCCCACCGGTCGGCCGTCGAGGCCATCCGGTCCGGTCCCGGCGACTTCCCGGTGGGGCTGACCGTGTCGATGACCGACTACCAGGTCCAGCCCGGGGGTGAGGAGTGGCTGGCGCGCCTGCGCGGTCCGAACGAGGACGTGTTCCTCGAGGCCACCGGCGGCGACGACTTCATCGGGGTGCAGACCTACACCCGCATGCGGGTCGGTCCGGACGGTGCGCTGGCGGCCGAGGACGGCGTAGGGACCACCCAGATGGGCTACGAGGTCTATCCCGAGGCCCTTTCGGCCACCGTCCGTCGGGCGGTCGACGTGACCGGTCTCCCGGTCTACGTGACCGAGAACGGGATCGGCACCGACGACGACCGGCTGCGCATCGACTACGTCACCCGCGCCCTGGCCGGGGTGCGGGGCTGCCTCGACGACGGCATCGACGTCCGCGGCTACTTCTACTGGAGCCTGCTCGACAATTTCGAGTGGGTCCTCGGCTACGGGCCGACGTTCGGCCTGTGCGGGGTGGACCGTGCGACCTTCGAGCGCAGGCCCAAGCCCAGTGCCGCCTGGTTCGGGGGCGTCGCCCGGGCCGGGCGGCTCACCGTCTGAGGGGTCCCGGCCCGGCGTCCGGTAGCGCCCCAATGTTACGGATGCATGACGGCTAGAGTGATTCCGATGCCGAGCACCGCCGCCCGACCCACCCTGCCCGAGCGGATCGTCCACCTGTGGGAGAAGCGGGACACCCCCGAGGCGAAGCAGCTGATGCGCTACACCATGGTGTCGGTGATCTCGACCGGCGTCTCCTTCGCCGTGCTCGGCCTGGTCTTCGGCGTCTTCCACATCTGGGGCGAGGTCGGCAGCACGCTCTTCGCCAACATCGTCGCCAGCGTTCCGTCGTACTTCCTCACCCGCAGATGGGTGTGGGGCAAGTCGGGCCGCTCCCATCTCGTGAAGGAGATCATCCCCTTCTGGGCGATGTCCGCACTCGGGGTGGCCTTCTCGATCGTGGGCGCCTCCGTGGCCAAGCACCTGGGGCAGCACTTCGGCCTCAGCCACTTCGAGCAGACGCTTCTGGTGGAGGCGGCCAACGTCACCTCGTTCGCCGTGTTCTGGGTGGCGAAGTACCTGGTCTTCAACCGGATCTTCAAGGTGCATCCGCTCGAGGAGCTCGACGAACTCGTCGAAGCAGCGTGATCGGGGCCGGTGCGGGCCGGCGGTGCTGATCGCCTCCTCCACCCCGACCGACGCCACCGTCCTGGTGGTGGCGGTGTTCCTGGCCAGCGCCGTCGAGATGGTCGAGGCGCTGACCATCGTGCTGGCCGTGGGGGTCACCCGCGGATGGCGGTCGGCGCTCGAGGGGGTCGCCGCCGCACTGGTGGCGCTGGCCGCGCTGGTGGCCGTGTTCGGCCCGGCGCTCGTGCGCTACGTCCCCCTGTCGGCCCTCCGGCTGGTGGTGGGCGCACTGCTGCTGGTGTTCGGGCTGCAGTGGCTGCGCAAGGCGGTGCTGCGGGCCGCCGGTTTGAAGGCCAGGCACGACGAGGACGCCATCTTCGCCGAGCAGGTGGCCGAGTTGTCTGCCGGCACCGCGGGCGCCGGGCGGGACATGACCGCCTTCACCGTCGCCTTCAAGGGCGTGTTCCTGGAGGGCCTGGAGGTGGTGGTCATCGTGCTCACCCTCGGGAGCACGTCCCACCGGCTCGGTCTCGCCGCCCTGGCCGCGGCGGCCGCCGTGGTGCTGGTGGCGGCCGTCGGACTGGTCGTGCACCGCCAACTGTCGGGCGTCCCCGAGAACGCCATGAAGATGGGCGTCGGGCTCATGCTGGTCAGCTTCGGGACGTTCTGGTCCAGCGAGGGCGTGCGCGTCTCGTGGCCCGGCTCCGACCTGGCGATCCCGGTCCTGGTCGCCTGCTACGGCCTCGTCGCCTGGTTGCTGGTCGTCGCCCTGGGCCGCAGGGTGCCCGGAACGGCGGCCGGCCTGGCCCCGACGGGGGAGCCGGCCCGTGGCTGACGGACCGCCGGGCCGGCGCCGGTCGGTGGTCGGGTGGGTCGTCGCCTTCGGCCGCTTCTGGTGGGACTTCCTCGTCGGCGACACCCCGGAGCTGTTCGTCGGGGCCGTCGTCGCCGTCGGGATCACCGCGTTGCTCTGCGTACGCCCGGGCCTGCGGACTGCGGCCGCGTTCGTGCTGCCGGTGCTGGTGGCCTGCGTGCTCGGGCTCTCGGTCTGGCGCGCCGCCCGCAAGAGGCCGTCCTGACGGGCCGAGCGCCGACCGGTACCTCGCGGCGGTGACGGTCAGTCGCGGAAGTTGTTGAACTGCAGCGGGATCCCGAAGTCCTCGCCCTTGAGGGCGGCGATGGCGGCCTGGAGGTCGTCGCGCTTCTTGCCCGTCACCCGGAGCTGCTCGCCCTGGGTCTGTGACGAGACGCCCTTCAGGCCGAGATCCTTGATGAATCTGTTGATCTTCTTGGCGTGGTCGGACGAGATGCCGGCCTGGATGCCGAGGCGCTGGCGGGCCGTTCCCTTCGACGCCTCCTCGACCTTGCCGACGTCGAACGACTTGAGGGACACCTCGCGCCTGACCAGTTTCTCCTGGAGCAGCTGGTACAGGGCCCGGAGGCGGTCCTCGGTGGAAGAGGCCAGGACGAGCTCCTTGTCGTTGAGCTCGATGGTGGAGTCGGTCCCCTTGAAGTCGAACCGGGTGGCGGCCTCGCGACTCGCCTGGTCCACGGCGTTGCGGACCTCCTGCATGTCGACTTCGGAGACGACGTCGAAGGTGGGCATGGCGAAACAGTACCCCCGCCCGAGGCGGTAACCTTGCCCGCCTGCGGGTCGGTGCCCGAGCGGCCAAAGGGAGCAGACTGTAAATCTGCCGGTTCTGCCTTCGAAGGTTCGAATCCTTCCCGGCCCACGCAGACGGTGGCCCAGTCCGGGGGTGCGGCAGCACCCCGGCCTGGGCCACCGGGACCGTGCGGCGGTGTGTCCGACGCGTGGGTCCTCGACGCTCAGTCGACCCCGACCGGTGACGCCGGGGCGACCGGGGCCAGCCGCTCTCGCCAGCCCGGCTGGTCCAGGACCGACAGGGGCCTGCGCAAGGAGAAGATGTCGGCCAGCAACTCGGCTGCCTCGGCGTCCTCGTCGATCAATCGACCGAGTTGGACGAGGCCCAGGAGGCCGCCGAGCTCCTCGTCGGGGTAGTCGCCCACCGTCCCGGGGCTGACCAGGTCGGCGCCGGCGGAGACGGCCCACGGCGTCCGGGTGGCATCGAAGGCCAGGGGGAAGAACTCCCGGGCCAGCCCGTCGAGACCCGACCGGTGGTGCGCCCGATCGTCCAGGACGTCGTCGAGCGCCCGCACCTGGGCGGCGGCGGCGGACATCCCCTGGCCGTACAGCGGATTGACGTGGCAGATGGCGTCCCCGAGCGGGAGCAGCCCGTCGGGGAACCGCTCGAGCCGCTCGAAGTGCCGGCGCACCGACCGCGGGTAGCGGTACGGCACGGGCGGCCCGACCAGTTCGGCCGTGCCCACCAGCTCGTCCCAGCCCGGCCACGCCAGCGATCTCCCGAAGTCCCGCCAGCCGGAGACCTCCGCGGGTGGGTAGTCGCCGAAGCGGCCGCCCAGACCGGCCATCCACAGCCCACCCTCGATCGGGGTGAGATAGCCCACGCGGGTGGGGGAGGCACCGGCGGGGTCGGGAAGCACCAGCACGCCGGCGCCGGTGAGGGCCTCGGGAGCGGAGGGACGCAGGACGGCACTGGCATAGGCGACGTCGCACTCGATCACCGACTCGGGCGGCGGCTCGAACCCGAGGTGGGCCAGCCAGGCCACGGAACGGCCGGCCCGTCCGGCGGCGTCGACGACGAGATCGGCGTCGAGCACCTCGCCGTCGTCGAGCACGACCCCGACGACCGAGTCGCCGGATGTCAAAGGTCCGCGCACGAGCGACCGCCCCCGCACCGTCACACCGGGCAGGGCGCGGACCCGGCGCCGGACCACGTCCTCGAGGAGCCACCGCGACATCGAGAAGTAGTCGATCCCCGTCACGAGCGGCTCGGGTCGGTAGACGGGGGCCAGGTACGACCTGCCCTCGGGTCGGTAGACGGCCAGGTCCTGCCCGAAGCGCACGCGCACCGCACCGGCCTCCTCGAGCTCCTCGGCCAGGCCGGCGAAGTACCCGCAGGCGATCTCCAGGCCGCCGGGGAGCAAGGTGTGGAGGTGACGTCCCTGGGGTACGCCGGCCCGGGGTCGCGGTGTCTCGGGCAGACCGTCGCGTTCGACGACGACGACGTCGTCGACGTGGTCGGCGAGCACCCGGGCCGCCAGCAGGCCCGAGATCCCCGCGCCCATGACGACGGCACGGTGCCCCGACGAGGCGCTCACCTGTTGTCCCCGCGTCCGTCGTCCGTCGACACCGTCGGTCCCGCTCCCTCTCCGTCGATTCGACCGGACGAATCGATCTCGGGGGCGTGCCACGACGGCCGGGACCCCGCGAACTCCTATCGTCAGCAAGAAGGCCCAGCTTGAGCGGGGTGGAGCGGGAGGAACCGCCGGGGCCGGCGTACCTCCACCGGGCACCCGACCCCGCTGCCCGCAGTTGGTTACAATGACGTTACGGAATGATTGCGTTCAGTTTCCACCGCACCCGCGGGGGAACTGTCGGGGGCGCGGACAACTCCGTGCAGGGCGCCGCGGACCGGCCGACCCTGCAGCACAGGTCGAGCCAGGAGAGTCCCAGACCCCATGCCAGCGGAACGCACCGCACCAGCGGTGCCCGACGACGAGCGATCCACCGGCGCCCCGAAGGACGAGGGTCGCGGCCATGCCGTGGGAGGATCCTGCTGTCCTATGCCGACGCCCTCCGCGACCGGCTCGGCGGCCCACGGACACGTTCGAGGTGACCGACGAGCCCGAGGGGCCCGTCGACACCCGCGGGCTGGTGTGGCGTCCCGCCCTGCTCGGATTCGTGGCCGTCCTGGCCGTCGCCGTCGGCTCGTCCCTGCCGAGTTCGCCCTTCAAGCTCGAGATGCCCGGCGTCTGGTTCTTCGGCGAGCCGACCACCGACAGCGGCCAGCCATTGGGGCGTTTACTTCTCGCTGGCGGCCGTCTACGGGGGCCTCCTCCTCTTCATGCGGGTGTGGTGGGCGATGATCCGCCTCTACCGCAGCCGCCGGGGCGTCCCGGTCCGGACCATGATGGGCGTCTTCACCCTGTGGGCGCTGCCGGTCATGGTCATCGCCCCGCTCTTCAGCCGAGACGCCTACTCCTACGCCGCCCAGGGCGAGATGGTCAGCCACCACATGAACCCGTACCTCTACGGGCCGTTCGAGCTGGGCAACAACTCCTACACCGCGCCGGTGGACCCGCTGTGGGGCAACGCCCCGGCCCCCTATGGGCCGATGTTCCTCCAGCTCGACGGCTTCTTCGCCCGCATCACCTTCCACAACGAGCTGGCCACCATCGTGCTGCTGCGCCTGCTGGCCCTGGTCGGCGTCCTGCTGATCGCCGCCTGCGTCCCCCGTCTGGCCAGGCTCTACCACCGGGACGGCGCCGAGCTCTTCACCCTGATGGTCCTCAACCCGGTCACGATCTTCCACCTGATCGGCGGCGCCCACAACGACGCCCTCATGCTCGGGCTGCTGGTGGCCGGCCTCACCATGGCCAAGGAGAAGCGGCCCGATCGTCGGGATCGTCCTGTGCGCGCTGGCCACGGCGGTCAAGGCGCCGGCCGCACTGGGCATCCTCTACATCGGATGGAGCTGGCTGGGCACCGGTGTGCCCGTGCGTGAACGGGTCAGACCGGTGGTGACCGCCGGCCTCATCGGCCTCGGCGTGCTCGGGTTCTTCTCCTACGTGAGCGGGCTCGGATGGGGCTGGGTCACCATCCTCGGCACCCCCGGGGTGGTGCGGTCCTGGGCCTCGCCCACCACCGGCATCGCCTTCCTGGTCACCGGCATCGCCCACCTGTTCCATGTCGACGTGGGCGTGGGCGGCGTGCTGTCGGTCTGCCGGTTCCTCGGGTTGCTGGGGGCCGCCGTGGCCGGCGTGTGGCTCCTGCTCAACAGCGACCGGATCGGCACCCTCAAGGCGCTGGGCACCACCCTGCTGCTGTTCGTCCTGCTGGGCCCGGTCGTCCAGCCCTGGTACCTCTCGTGGGGCCTGATCCTCCTCGCCCCGGTGGCGCTCGGCCAGCTGCGTTCGCTGGTCATCGGCCTGTCGATGGTCACCGCCTTCATCGAGCTGCCCGGCGGGACCCAGCTGGTCACCACCCTGTTCCACGGGGACCCGCTCCTCATCGTCCTGACGCTGCTGTGGCTGCTCATCGTCCTGACCGTGCCGCTGTCCTCCTGGGACCGTCGCCCGGCGGCCGCCGGCCGGCGAGCACCGCGGCCGCCGCCGTCGCCGCCCGGCCTGACCGCGCCGGCCGGGCCCGGCGTCAGCACGTCGATGTCGAGCCCGTCGCCGCCCAGCATCCGCTGCAGCACGGCCACGTCCAGCCACCGGTTGAACTTCCGGCCGATCTCCCGTTCGACGCCCACCTGCTCGAATCCGCAGGCCAGGTGCAGCGCGATCGAGGCGCTGTTGTCGCCCCCGACCCGGGCGATCATCGAGTGGAACCCGTGGAGGGTGCCCAGCCGGACCAGCTCCTCCAGCAGGGCCCGACCCACCCCCTCGCCCCGGTGGTCGCCGTCCACGTAGACGGAGTTCTCGACCGTCGTGGCGTAGGACGGCCGGTCCCGGTAGGTGGAGAGCGACCCGAAGCCGAGTACGGTGCCGTCGTCGTCGACCGCCACGACCACCGGATAGGTGCCCTGGTGCTCGGCCATCCAGGCCGCCTGCTCCTCGGGGGTCCGCGGCCGGAGGTCGAACGTGGCGGTCGAGCCGACCACCTCGGCGTTGTAGATCCGGCGGACGGCCTCGGCGTCCGCGGGCTCGGCCAGGCGCACGTGCATCCGTGGATGGTAGACGGGGGCCGTCTGTCCAGGTGCGGCGGATGTGGCTATGATCTTCTTTCTTGCTGCTCGATCGAGCCGCACTGCCCCTGTAGCTCAGTGGTAGAGCACCGCCATGGTAAGGCGGGGGTCGTGGGTTCAATCCCCACCGGGGGCTCGCCCATGGCGGCGTAGCTCAGTTGGTTAGAGCACACGGCTCATAATCGTGGGGTCGCCGGTTCGAGTCCGGCCGCCGCTACCAGTTCACCGGACCCGCAAGGGCAGGGTCCCCGAAGCACCGGATCCGGAGCACGTGCCCCGGCTCCGCCAGGTCCAGGGCAGGATGCACATCGGACCCGCAGCCGCCGGCTGGGGGAACAAGGGAGTCACCGTGGCAAAGAACGAGAAGCGGATCCAGGTCACCTTGGCCTGCGAGTCGTGCAAACGACGGAACTACATCACCACCAAGAACAAGATGAACGACCGTGAGCGGATCGAGATGAAGAAGTTCTGCTCGTGGGACCGTCGCCATACCCTCCACAAGGAGACCCGCTAGGCATCTGCCGACGGTGGTCCCCGCCCCGGGCCGCGGGACCTCCGCCTGGGACGCGGGCCGTCCCCGGTGGTAGCCTGGAGAACCGCCCCTGCGTTCGGAAGTCCGTTCGCGCCACGGCGGTCGACAGAGGGCAGTAGCTCAACTGGTAGAGCACCGGTCTCCAAAACCGAAGGTTGGGGGTTCAAGTCCCTCCTGCCCTGCTCTGTACCTGTGACAGTGGTCGAAGGAAACAGCACGTGAACCGAGAACAGAAGCGACAGATGCAGCGTCAGGGCCAGGACCCCGACGGGGAGGCCGCGCCCGCACGGACTGCCACGCCCGCTCGCAAGCCGGTGAAGCGCGAGCCGTTCCGGATCGGCCAGTTCCTCCGCGAGGTACGCTCGGAGCTCCGCCAGGTGGCCTGGCCCAACAGGTCGGAGGTCATCAACTACACCACGGTGACCCTGGTCACGCTGCTGTCCCTGATGGTCCTCATCTTCGTACTCAACTACGCCTTCGCAAAGGGCGTCCTCTGGCTGTTCAACCCCTGATCGGTATGACTGTGACCCACGACGGAACGACTGCACCCCTGGGCGACGAGCCCGAACTCGACGAGACCGGGGCGCCGGTGACCACCGACGCCGTGGTGGCCGACGACGCCCCCGCGGCGGTCGCCGCCTCGCCGGGGGCGTGACCGAGCTCGACGAGGCCGCAACCGATGTCGACGCCGAAGACGAGGCCGCGACCGACGTCGATGCCGACGCCGAGGCCGATGACGAGTACGACGACGAGGAGGACGAGCCGTTCGTCGTCAGCCCCTACGACCAGCCCGGGCGCTGGTACGTCGTGCACACCTACGCCGGCTATGAGAACAAGGTGAAGTCGAACCTGCACAGCCGCACCGTGTCGATGGGGATGGAGGACCGCATCTACGAGGTCGTCATCCCGATGGAGGACGTGGCCGAGTTCAAGAACGGCAAGAAGGTGATCGTCCAGAAGAAGGTCTTCCCGGGCTACCTGCTGTGCCGCTGCGAGCTCGACGACGACAGCTGGGCCGTCATCCGGAACACCCCCGGCGTCACCGGCTTCGTCGGCCCGGGCACCAAGCCCACCCCCCTGTCGCGCCGGGAGGTCGAGGGCATCCTCCAGGTCAAGGTCGAGGGTGGCGAGGCCCCGTCCAAGCGCAGCCGTCCCCGCCTCGAGCACGAGGTCGGCGAGACGGTGCGGGTCAAGGAAGGCCCGTTCGCCGACTTCTCCGGCCAGGTGGCGGAGATCAACGAGGACCAGCTCAAGCTCAAGGTGCTCGTCAACATCTTCGGCCGGGAGACCCCGGTCGAGCTCGAGTTCAGCCAGGTCGCGAAGCTCTAGGCCTGCCGGACCAGCATCCATTCACTAGGAGACACTCACACCATGGCCCCCAAGAAGAAGATCCTCGCGGTCGTCAAGATCCAGCTGCCCGCGGGCGGCGCCACGCCCGCGCCCCCGGTGGGCACGGCCCTCGGGCCGCACGGCGTCCAGACCATGGACTTCGTGAAGCAGTACAACGCAGCCACCGAGAAGCAGGCCGGCTCGATCATCCCGGTCGAGATCTCCGATCTACGAGGACCGGACGTTCTCCTTCGTCCTCAAGACCCCGCCCGCCGCCGCCCTGCTCCGCCAGGCCGCCGGGATCGACAAGGGGGCCTCGACGGCCGGCCGCGAGCAGGTGGCCACCGTCACCGACGCCCAGATCACCGAGATCGCCACCGTCAAGCTGCCCGATCTGAACACCACCGACCTCGAGTCGGCGAAGAAGCAGGTCGCCGGCACCGCCCGCTCCATGGGGATCGCCGTCGCCGGCTGAGCCGGCCGACCACCCGCATCCGCGAACACGAAAGAGACGCACCACATGTCCAGGGGAAAGAAGTACACCGCCAGCCTCGCCGGGATCGACCGCCAGCACCTCTACTCGGCGGCCGAGGCCGTCGACCTGGTGAAGGCCTCGGCCAAGGCCAGCTTCGACGAGACCGTCGAGCTGGCCGTCCGGCTCGGGGTCGACCCCCGCAAGGCCGACCAGATCGTCCGGGGCACGCTGTCGCTGCCCGGCCGGGACCGGCCGCACCGCCCGAGTCGCCGTATTCGCCGCCGGTGAGAAGGCCGCCGAGGCCCGGGCCGCCGGGGCCGACGTGGTCGGTGCCGACGACCTGGTCGCCCGGGTGGCCAACGAGGGCTTCCTGGAGTTCGACATCGCCATCGCCACCCCGGACCTGATGGGCCAGGTCGGCACGCTGGGCCGGGTACTCGGCCCCCGTGGGCTCATGCCCAACCCCAAGACCGGCACCGTGACCGACGACGTCGAGCGGGCCGTCCTGGAGTTCAAGGGCGGCCGGGTGGAGTACCGGACCGACAAGGTGGGCAACGTCCACATCCGAGTGGGCAAGGCGTCCTTCGACAAGGCCAAGCTGCTCGAGAACATCCACGCCGTCATGGACGAGATCCATCGGGCCAAGCCCGCCTCGGCCAAGGGCCGCTACGTCCGGGCGGTCACGCTGTCGTCGACCATGGGCCCCGGCGTCCACATCGACCCGCTGCAGGCCCGCCACGTCGAGGAGGAGCTGGCCGCCACGGCCTGAGCCACCCCGCTGGCCCCGGCCCGCCGGGGTGGGCTAGCATCTCCCTTTCCCGATCTACAGAACTGCCGTAGACCTCCGGTGTACCGGTCACCCGGTACCGAAGGGACCCGGACGGGTCCGCCTGATGAGGCGTTCCGCTCCGAGCACCGCGTGCTCGCAGCTGGCCACTCGAAGGTGTCTGCGGCCCGAACCCGAGCGATTCGCTCGGTGGAGGCACGATGGACAATCCGAGGGCCGAGAAGGTCGCCGTCGTCAACGAGGTGCGGGAACGGCATGGAGGCCGCCGACGGCGCGCTCCTGACCGAGTACCGAGGTCTGACCGTCGCCGAGCTGGCCGAGCTCCGCCGTGAGCTGACCGCCGCCGGTGGCGACTACAAGGTGTACAAGAACACCCTGGTCCGCCTGGCCGTGGCCGACACCCCCGGCGCGGGCGTGAGCGACCTGCTCACCGGGCCGACCGCCATCGCCTTCGTCCAGGGTGACGTCAGCGCCGTGGCCAAGGCCCTCCGGGACTTCGCCCGGGCCAATCCGAACCTGGTGCGTCAAGGGCGGTGTCGTCGGGGCGACCGTCATGTCGGCCGCCGAGGTCGAGGTCCTGGCCGAGCTCCCGTCCCGGGACACCCTGCTGGCCCAGTTCGCCGGCGCCCTGTCGGCCCCGCTGCAGCAGCTGGCCGGCCTGGTCCAGGCCCTGCCCCGCAACCTGGCCTACGGGATCTCCGCCCTGCTCGAGCAGCGCCAGGCCGAGGCCCCCACCGAGGAGGCGACCGCCGCCGCCGAGCCCGAGGCCACCGGCCGCCGAGGCCCCGGACCGCCGAGGCCGAGGCTGCGGACGCCCCCGCCGCCGAGGCCGCGCCGTCCGAGACGGACGCGGCACCCGATGCGGAGGCCGACGCCGGCCGGCGGAGGCCGACGAGGCACCGGCCGCCGAGTAGCCGGCGCCACCGACGCACCGATCCACCCACCAATCAACGACACAACCAGGAACAAGGAGCAACGACGATGGCAGGAACCCTGACCAAGGACCAGATCCTGGACGGCATCGCCGAGCTGTCCGTGCTGGAGCTCAGCGAGCTCCTCAAGGAGTTCGAGGAGCGCTTCGGCGTCACCGCCGCGGCCCCCGTGGCCGTGGCCGCCGCCGCCCCGGCCGGCCGGCCGGCGGTGGCGAGGCCGCCGCCGACGAGGAGAAGAGCGAGTTCGACGTCATCCTGACCGCTGCCGGCGACAAGAAGATCCAGGTGATCAAGGAAGTCCGGGCGCTGACCAGCCTCGGCCTCAAGGAGGCCAAGGACCTCGTGGACGGCGCCCCCAAGCCCGTGCTCGAGAAGGTCAACAAGGAGGACGCCGAGAAGGCGAAGGCGCAGCTCGAGGGCGCCGGCGCCACGGTCGAGCTCAAGTAGCCCCTCCCCGGTCCCGGCCGCCGCTCCGTCGGCGGCCGGGACCGGGCTGCAGGTGGTCGACAGCAGCAGGTCCGGGCATGCCCGGACGGGCTGCCCGGCGGCCGGAATCCTTGACTGCGCCCCCTGGTTCTCGTACCTTGTGGGGGCCTGGCTCCGGGGTTCCCCCGTATGGGTTGTGATCTTGTGCGCTTCCGGTTATGCTTACTGGTTGCCGTGCCTGCCCCCGTCGCCTTCCTCAGCCGTTCGCGCTGAGTGGCGCGCGCCCTCACGCCCCTGACGACTGCTCCGGCGGCGGTCGTCGACCCTGCAGACCCCGCCTAGACGTGCCGCTTCGAACCCCGCATCACCGCAGTACCCCGTCCTTGCCCCATTCGCCTTGCAACTGGGAGGAGTAGGCCGTTGCCTACACGGTCCAACAGCCCGGAACGTTTTTCGTTTGCCAACATCGACGAGGCGCTGCCGCTGCCCGATCTCGTCGCCATCCAGCGGGACTCCTTCAAGTGGTTCCTCGACCGCGGGCTGGCGGAGACGTTCAACGACATCAGCCCGATCGAGGACTTCACCGGCCAGCTGAGCCTCGAGCTCGAGTTCGACCCGACCGACCCCGACCTGCGCCCGCCGCCGAAGTTCTCGGTGGAGGAGTGCAAGGAGAAGGACATGACCTACGCCGCGCCGGTCTTCGTGCGCGCCCGGTTCATGAACGCCGGCACCGGCGAGATCAAGGAGCAGACGGTCTTCATGGGGGACTTCCCCGTCATGACCGACAAGGGCACCTTCATCGTCAACGGCACCGAGCGGGTCGTGGTCAGCCAGCTGGTCCGCTCCCCGGGGGTGATCTTCCAGCCCGGCCGCGACGCCAAGACGGTCTTCACCGGCACCATCCACCCCTACCGCGGCGAGTGGATCGAGTTCGACGTCGAGGCCAAGCCGGGCAAGGACGTCACCGCCGGCTGCCGCGTGGCCCGCAAGCGCCGCCTCTCGCTCTTCGTGCTGCTGCGCGCCCTCGGCTACGAGGACCAGGCCTTCCTGGAGCGCTTCGTCCGCCACTTCGACTTCCTCGAGGGCCAGTGGGAGAAGGAGCAGAACCTCGCCCCCACCCGTGAGGAGGCCCTGCTCGAGATCTACAAGCGCGCCCGTCCCGGCGAGCCGCTCTCGGTCGAGGCCGCCCGCCAGTACTTCGAGAACGCCTTCTTCAACCCGAAGCGCTACGACCTCACCCGGGTCGGCCGCTACAAGCTGAACCGGAAGCTCGGGCCGGAGATCGAGCGCATCTCGGACCTGCTCGACATCGACCTCGAGCGCCCCTCCCCGACCCAGGGCGTGCTCAGCCCGGCCGAGATCCTGGCGTCCGTCGACCTACATGCTCCACCTGGCCAAGCACATGGCCGACGGTGAGTCGAACTACCGGATCGACGACCAGGACCACTTCGCCAACCGCCGCATCCGCTCGGTCGGCGAGCTCATCCAGAACCAGGTCCGGGTGGGCCTGTCGCGCATGGAGCGGGTCGTCCGCGAGCGCATGACCACCCAGGACGTCGAGGCCATCACGCCCCAGACGCTGATCAACATCCGGCCGGTGGTCGCCGCCGTCAAGGAGTTCTTCGGCACCAGCCAGCTCAGCCAGTTCATGGACCAGAACAACCCGCTGTCGGGCCTGGCCCACAAGCGCCGCCTGTCGGCCCTCGGCCCGGGCGGCCTGTCCCGTGAGCGCGCCGGCTTCGAGGTCCGTGACGTCCACACCTCCCACTACGGCCGCATGTGCCCCATCGAGACCCCCGAGGGCCCGAACATCGGCCTGATCGGCTCGCTGGCCACCTACGCCCGGGTCAACGAGTACGGCTTCATCGAGACCCCGTACCGCAAGGTCGTCAACGGCCAGGTCACCGACGAGATCCTCTACCTCGCCGCCGACGAGGAGGAGGAGCACGTCATCGCCCAGGCCTCGGCCGCCCTCGACGCCAAGGGCCGGTTCACCGAGGAGAAGGTGCTCGTCCGCCGCGGCCCGCAGGGCACCGGCGTCCGGGTGGGCGCCGCCACCACCTCGTACGGCACCACCTCCGAGATCGACTTCGTGCCCCCGGCCGAGGTCGACCTGATGGACGTCTCGCCGAAGCAGATCGTGTCGGTCTCGACCGCCCTGATCCCCTTCGTCGAGCACGACGACGCCAACCGTGCCCTCATGGGCGCCAACATGCAGAAGCAGGCCGTGCCGCTGGTGGTCCCCGAGGCCCCCTACATCGGCACCGGCGTCGAGGCCCGTGCCGCCCGTGACGCCGGCGACGTGATCATGGCCGAGGGCGACGGCACCGTCGTCGACGTCTCCGGCGACCAGATCACCGTCGAGTACAAGTCCGGGGCCAAGGACCGCAACGGCCACGTGCTGGGCAAGAAGGTCTACCGCCTGGCCAAGTTCCGCCGCTCCAACCAGAACACGGCCATCAACCAGAAGGTCATCGTCGACGAGGGCCAGAAGGTCTCGGCCGGCGACGTCCTGGCCGACGGCCCCGCCACCCACAACGGCGAGCTCGCCCTGGGCAAGAACCTGCTCGTGGCCTTCATGCCGTGGGAGGGCTACAACTACGAGGACGCCATCATCCTGTCCGAGCGCCTGGTGAAGGACGACGTGCTCACGTCGATCCACATCGAGGAGCACGAGGTCGACGCCCGCGACACCAAGCTCGGGCGCCGAGGAGATCACCCGGGACATCCCGAACCTCTCCGAGGAGATCCTGGCCGACCTCGACGAGCGCGGCATCATCCGCA
>CAWJER010000007.1:0-40972 GCA_963841925.1 uncultured Acidimicrobiales bacterium | reverse complement strand
TGAATGCTGATCGAAACGGGGAGCGCGCGCCGGTCGAAATGGGGAGCACTTCGGTCTGAAGCTACTTGGCGGCCTGAGCCTCGTCCACAGGCGTGACCGGCTTGGTCCGGCGTGTCCTGGCCTTGGCGTCGTGGAGCCGGTAGCTCTCGCCTCTGGTCTCGATGATCTTGCAGCGGTGGGTGAGTCGATCGAGGGTGGCACCTGTCAGCCGCTCGGACCCGAGGACCTCGGTCCAGGACTCGAAGGGCAGGTTGGTGGTCACGATCATGCTGGTCCGCTCATAGGCCGTCGAGATCACGTCGAAGAGCAGCTCGGCGCCGACCTTTGAGGCGGGCACGTAGCCCAGCTCGTCGAGGACGAGTAGGTCCAACTTTGCCAACTGGGATTTCAGCCGCAGGAAGGTCCGCTCGTCCCTGGCCTCGATCAAGGTGGTCACCAGCTCGGTGGCCCGGAAGAACCGCACCTTGTAGCCCCTGGCACAGGCCGCGGCGGCGAGCGCGGTGGCCAGGTGAGACTTGCCGGTGCCCGGGTTCCCGACGAGGAGGACGTTTTCGCGCTTGTCGATGAACTCGCAGCGGGCCAGCTCGGCGACCAGCATCTTGTTGACCGAGGGTCGGGCGGTGAAGTCGAAGTTGTCCAGGGACTTCATGGTCGGGAACCGGGCCGCCTTCAGGCGTCGGTCGGCAGCCTTGCGTTCCCGCTCCAGCAGCTCCAGCTCGGTCAGCTGCAGCAGGTAAGCCAGGTGGTCGACGTTGTCGGCCGCCGCCTGGGTGGCCACCTTTTCGCACTCGGTTCCGATGGTCGGCAGCCGGAGGGCCTTCAGGTGATGGTGCAACAGCACCATGGACTTGGTTTCTGTGGACTTCATGCACTTGCTCCTATCTGGGTCAGGGCGCTGTAGGCGCCGAGATCGGGTGGGTCGATGACAAAGGACTTGAGGTGGGGATGGCCGTCCAGGCTGAACAGCCCGACCGGCTGCTCGTCGCGGTGGAACAGGATGAGAGCAACGGCATCGGCCCCGGTCGCCCCGATGGCAAGGGCCTCCTCGATCGCTCCGGTGAGCTGGCGGAGTGATGCCCGCTCCAGCAGACGCAGGACCTTGATGTACTCCCGGGTGCCCGCCCAGCCGCGGTCGGCCTCCAGGCGCCGGCGCAGGTGGGAGAAGCACCCGGGCAGGTCCCAGTTCTCCAGAGGACGGGCGTGATCGAGCGCGCCGGGCTTGCGCTCGAGGAGGGCCAGATAGTGGCGAGGGTCGAAGGTGACCTCCTCTTTCGACCAGCACCTCGGGTGTCGGGCCACCACCTCGGTGCCTGAGACGATGCGGACCTCCTCGGTGCCACCGAGCACGGTCACCTCGTGATGGGCATGAGCGGTCGGCACCGAGTAGTCGTTGCGGTCGAAGCGCACGAGCGACAGCGAGTTGGCACTGGCCTGGGCGACACGACGCGGGTCGAAGGCCTCGGCAGGCAGTGCGAGCATGGCGGCCCGGTCCACCTCCAAGCGCTGGGCCTTCCCCTCCGGCTTGCCCCGCACCGATCGGTCCATGTCGGCCAGGCAGGCGGCCTCCAGGTGGGCGTTCAGTTGGGCGAAGGAGTCGAAGCTCGGCACCGGGACCAGGAAGTTCCGACGCCCGAAGCCCACCAGGCTCTCGACGTGGCCCTTCTCGTTGCCCCGGGCCACCCGGCAGAAGTGGTGGGCGAACAGGAAGTGGCTCTCCAGACGCAGGAACTCCCGGGTGAGGTCGCGGTCGCGGCCCGTCACCTTGGTGACGGCGATCCGGGAGTTGTCATAGCTGATGCGGGTGGGCACGCCGCCGAAGAAGGTGAACCCCGCCACGTGCCCGGCCTGGAAGGTCTCGGTGCACTCTCGCGGATAGGCCGAGACGTGGAAGACATCCGAGTACGGCAGGGTCATGACCGACAGGGCCGCCTTCATCTGCACGCCGGCGATGATCACGGTGGCCTCGCCGAAGTCGTACTGGGCCTCGCCCGGCGGATGGGAGAGCGGGACGAAGACCTCTCTCTGGCGTTTTCTGGCTTGTGCCACCTGGGCCCGGACCTGGGATGAACAGCCGGTGTATCCGTGCTCATCACGCAGGCGCTCGAAGATCCGCTTGGCCGTGTGGCGCTGCTTGACCGGAGCATCGTTGTCGGCGGCCAGGATCTCGTCGATGACACCCAAGAACTGCCCCAGCTGCGGTTTCGGCCGGGCCGTGCCCTGGCGATAGCCGGGCGGCTCGGCATTGGCAAGGATCTTCTCCAGGGTCCGTGCGCTGACCCGGTAGTCCCTCCTGATCGAACGCTTCGACGCGCCCTCGACCAGCACCTTGCGCCGGATCTCCGTCCACATCTCCATGTCGGTGTGCACCCTTCTCCCGTCCACTCGCTCGAACCTCAGGCGAGAAGCCTGCGGATGGGTTCGAGCGAGCACGGGGATGGTCAGGTGCTCCCCTTTTCGATCAGCGCGATGTGAGTCTCAGGTGCTCCCCTTTTCGATCAGCGTTTACAGCAACGTGATGGCCCAAATCCGCTTGCTGGCGGCAAGCGCCTCTGCAACCTCGTTCCGGACCGGTTCTGTCGTTGCATCACCGACGAGCCAGATGCAGATGTCGGCCTCGCGCACCTTCGCTAGATAGGTCGAGTCTGCTGCATCGGAGCTCGCTGGCGTGTATTCAAAAGCCCACGGAACCAGGGTGGGACCTATGGATAGCGCCTCGACGGTCGCAGCCCTTGCCCAATCCAGCTCAGGGCGCATAACACTGCTGACGAAGGCCTTCAGTGGAGTTTCGCCGGCGTGTAGAGGTGGTTTCGGGTCGACTTCCATCAACTTCAGCATCCCTCAAGTGGCATCGGACGGTGGCACATTGGCTTCGGGGGATACGTGGAACTGCTGTGCCGCTGTTAGGTGTCCATGAGTTGCGCAGGCTGTGGAGCGAAGCGCACGCCCCGGGCCGCCTGCGCCGTGCTCGTCGGCCCTCGCCTAGATCACTCGCCATGTGCAGTCTTGATTGTTCACTGAGCAGCAGGAACGGGCAGAGTACTGAAAGTCGGATGTCACTCGGACTGCATCTCGGACGTCACTTCACAGCTGATGTGAACACGACTCCGGTGTCAGCGGTGGTTGGCCGCACGTGTCACGTGATCGCGCAACGGTGACACCGGACCAGGTTCGGAGAGCCCGCCCCCCATACCTCCGGCTCCCCTCCGCGGAGCATCGTGCGAACGGCTCACCGTGAGGGAGCGACGACCTACCCGAAGCTATCCGTCGAGTTCGGCGGCGAGTTCGTCGAGCATGCGGTCGAAGGCGCCGAGGCCGATCGAGAGGTGGCCCTCGCCCTCCTCCAGGTGAACTGTGGCTCGGGGCAGCTGCGATGCGAGCCAACGGCCGTGGGCGAACGGCACCATGAGATCCTCGGAACCCTGCCAGAGCATCGTCGGGACCGTGATCCCCGACAGATCGAAGCCCCACGGCTCGACGAAGGCGAGGTCATCACCCAGCCAGCCCTCCACGCCCACGAGGAGTGCCTGGGCGAAGCCGGCCACCAGGTCCTCTCCGAATCCACCCGAGGTGACGGCCTTGTCCACGTCGGGCAGGAGCGACTCGAGCGAGACGACCGCGCCCTCGACGGTCATGTCGTCCATGGCATCCCTCTGCTCCAGGAGGTAGGTCCTCGTTGGCTCCTCGCCTTGCACCGTGACGGCGAACTCTTCGAGGTTGTCCTCCCCCATCCCGTCGAGCCAGTCGAGCCCGTCCGCCTCGAACGGAGCCACACCGGCGATCACCAGCGCAGCGACCGCCCGGGGCAGCTGTGCGGCACAGGCCAACACGGTGGGGTCCGCCGCCCGACCACCCGGCCACGAGGCAGCGGTCGGCCCCGAGGTGGTCGAGCACCGCCGCCGTGGCGTCGACCACGTCGATCACCCGACGGCCGGGCCGAGCCGTGGACCGTCCGTAGGCGGGACGGGAGCCAGTCACCAATCGCAGGCCCCACCGCGTGGATCGCCCGTTCCAACAGTCGGACCGGAAGCGCTGATCCGGGCGTCCCGTGGTGGAACACGAGGGGTACCCCACCGTCCGGGCCGCTGACGTACAGCTCCAACTGACGTCCGTCGGCCAGGTCAATCAACGAGAGATCGATCATCGTCGCAGTCTTCCAGGGCGACGCTCCACCCTGGAGGTTCGGCTCTCCCAGCGCGGCCGATCCACGTGACCTCCGGTGGGCCGCCCGCCATGCCGCCGCGCCGCGGCTCGGTCCCGGACGAGATGCTGCCCGTTCAGTGGGCGACCACGTGGAGCCGGATCCCGGGGAGCAGGTCGCGGCCGCCGAGGTGCTCGAGCTCGAGCAGTGCCGCCAGGCCCACCAGCTGGGCGCCGGCGGTGGCGACGAGCGCCGCGGCCGCACGGGCGGTGCCACCGGTGGCGATGACGTCGTCGACCAGCAGGACGCGGTCGCCGGGGGCCAGGGCATCGGTATGGATCTCGAGCGCGTCGATGCCGTACTCCAGCTCGTAGGACTCGCTCAGTATCTCCCAGGGCAGCTTGCCGGGCTTGCGTAGCGGGACCAGGCCGGCGCCGAGGGCGATGGCTGCCGGCGCGCCGAGGATGAAGCCGCGGGCTTCGATGGCGGCCACCTTGTCCACCTGGCCGAGGAACGGGGCGACCAGGGCCGTGACGATGAGGTCGAACGCCGCCGCGTCGGCCAGCAGGCTGGTGATGTCCTTGAAGACCACCCCGGGCTTCGGGAAGTCCGCCACGTCGCGCAGCATCTGCCGACCGACCGCATCCGCCCGGGCGAGGAGGTCATCGAGCTCGGACGGGGTGAACTCCTGGGTGAGGGCTGGCATGGGACTCCTGGATGGAAGGGACACACCGCTGGCGGTGGGAGGCCACGGGCGGGCCCATGGGCCGCACCTGGTGTGGCTCCCAGCATGGCCGATGATGCACCGATCACCGTCGAGGCGGGCGTACGGGGTCACGCCGACGACCGACGGACACGGCCCGCTCAGGACGGGTTCTGTCCTGCGAACACGCAACTGTCCTGGTCCGAGGTCGGACAGACGCCCTGGGCCAGGTTCGGGGCCGTGAACCGGTCGACCGTCCCGTCGACGTCCGCCGTCTGCTCGACCAACGACGTGAACGCGCCCCCGACCGGATCCGACAGCGTCAGTGTCAGCCCGTACGGGGTCGCCGTTCCCTGGGCGCAGTCCGGTACGCAGCCCAGCTCGTCGCGCACACCATGGCCGACCGCCTCGCTCTGGTTCCACAGTGACCATGTGAGCCCGGTGGCCACATTTCCGGCATCCCCCGAGAAGTAGAATCCTGACCGGCTCCCGACCGGTCCAACCGGCGATCGTGAGGGTGGGCAGGTTCGGTGCCGGTGGTTCCTGGGGCGGAGCCGTCGTGGGAGCGCCCGGCTTACCGGTGGATGGGGGGACCGACGTGGTGGCCGGGTGCACCGCCGAACTGGCCGGGGGCCGAACGGTTGCCGGTGAGCCACCACAGCCGGGGACGAGCAGTAGGGCGACTGCCGACATCGCACCGATCACGGGTCGCCATCTCACGCTCAATTCGTACCACCGGGGGCGGTCGAAGCCTGGATCGATGTCTGGCCGCGGGACCGGCCTGGTCGTCCACGGGCCGTCGCCGTGGTGATCGCCGAGTGGCCGTGCGAATCCACGATCCACCCTTCAGCGGACACCCGCTGACCAGGTGTCCCCCAGGCGCGCCTGGCACTCGTGGGCAACGAGGCGACACGGGGCAGCGGAAGGGCATCTCGGGCTCCGGTGCGGTGGCATCCGCTTCGGGCGGAGGGAGGTTCCCGTGTCGACGGTTCACCGGAGGTCAACGGTGCCGGTCCTGGTCCGAGCCGGAATGGTGGCGTGTTGCCCCCTACGCGGTGTCGCCACGCGCCTGGTGGCCCGCGGCACTGGCGATCGATCCCACGGCGACGCCGAGAATGGCGCCGGCCATCACGTCGGCGGGGTAGTGCACGCCGGTGTGGACCCGGCTGTAGCCGACAGCCGTCGCCAGTCCGAACAGGGGAACCGCGAGGATGGGAACATCGGCCGTGACGGCTGTGGCGAAGGCGAAGGCGGATGCCGTGTGCCCCGAGGGAAACGAGCTCGACGTGGGCATGCGCGCCTCACGCGCCGGCGTGATGGCGGCGCGCTGGGGGCGTCGTCGGCGGATCACCTGCTTGAGGGCGAAGTTCGTGGCGATGGACGTGACGCCCACGACCGCCAGCGACCGGATCGCCGTTCGGCGGCCCCGCGACCCACCGACGATGGCGATCCCTCCGGCAATCGTCACCCACAGCTGCCCGTAGTTCGCCGCATTCGAAATCCAGGTGATCGGCACGTCCCAGGTCGGTGTCGACGTGTTCGCCACGGCGTCGTAGACGGCCCGGTCGAGGGCGTGGGCCTCGTGGACCAGACGACGGCTCCGCAGTCCGGTCCCCGTCGGGACCGTCCCGCCCAGCGGAGGCGTGCCCCACGGTCGCTGATCCTGACCCCGATCGACCGCCCCGCTGACGTCATCCGTCATCCGCCGTGGTTCCGCAGCCATCGGTGAAGTCTCGCGCCCCGACGAAGGCGCGTTCACCTTCTGCACGACGAGCCCGCGGGGTTCCTGGTGGAGGTGGGCCACGGAACGAAGGAGATCACCTCACCGTGGGAGGGCAACCGGCGCCACGACCGGATGAGCCGCCGGGGGCACCGTCCCATCCCACAACCGTGGACCGGCCGGGCCGATCGCGCTGCTCGAGATGGCTGGTGCCGGGCGACACCAGGGGCACCCGTGGTGTGCCTCCGGGCTCCAACGGCGACCGAGGGAGTGAGCGCCGGGCGACTCGGGAGGGCGCCAGGTGTGCGCCGGTGCGTTTCGGGTCACGATGGGGCGGATGCCCGACACCCAGCCCCACCTCGAGCTGCAGGGCGATGGTCACCTGCCGCCGAGCTGGTTGACGGGCTGGCTCCCGGTGGGAGCGGGTGTGGGCGCCATGGTCGTCGCCCTGGGCCTCGCACCCACCTCGGCGCGATCGGCGGCCGCCCAGGTCTACGCCCCGTTCGTCCTGGTGGCCGGCCTCATCCTCGTCGGGCTGGTGGCTGACGGGGATGGACTGTTCTCCCTCGTCGGTCACCGGTTGGCGGTCCTCGCCCCCAACGGGACCGTCCTGTTCGTCGGGGCGGCCGCACTGACTGCCACCGTCACGGCGGTACTGAACCTCGACACCGCCGTGGTGTTCCTGACCCCGGTGCTCGTCAATGCCGCCCGGAGCCGAAGGGCGGACCCGACACCTTTCGTGGTCAGCTGCCTGCTGTTGGCCAACGCCGGAAGCCTCCTGCTGCCCGGCTCGAACCTCACGAATCTGATCGTGCTCGGTCATCTGCACCTGTCGGGCGGCCAGTTCCTCCATCGGATGGCGCTGCCGTGGGTCGCCTCGGTAGTGGTCACCACGGCGGTGATCGGGGTGCTCGAGCGCCGCCACCTGCGGTCGTCGGCCCCGACCACCCGTTCGCACGACCGGGCGGTCCTGGGCGTCGGGCTCGTCTCCGTGGTCGTCGCCACCGCGCTCGTGGTGGTCCTGCGCTCCCCGGCGGTCCCGGTCGCTGCCGTCGGAGTGGTCGCCGTCGCCCTGCGCCTGTCGTCGCGTGAGCTGGACCCGGGTCGGGTGGCCGGGGTCCTCGGCGCCCGTGTCCTGGTTGCCCTCTTCGGGATCGCTGTCGCATTCGGTACGCTCGGCCGACAGTGGCACTGGCCGACCTCCCTGCTCGGCCAGCTGGATGCCGCCGGTACCGCCGTCCTCGGCGCCGGGCTGAGCATCCTGGTGAACAACCTCCCTGCCGCCTCGTTGCTGGCGGCCAGGACGCCTCCACACCCCTTCGCCCTGCTGATCGGACTGGATGTCGGTCCGAACCTCTTCGTGACCGGTTCCCTGGCGTGGGTCCTGTGGTGGCGCACGACCAGGCAGACGGGAGCACGACCCCCGACGTCCCGGGCGGTGCTGCTGGGTCTGGTCAGCGTCCCGCTGGCCATGGCGGCGGCTGTGGCCCTCGTGTCCGTCACCGGCCCGAGCTGACCGGAGGCGGTGGATACGGCATGCCCGGGCAGATGATCCGCGACCCGGGACGGCCGGCCGCTACGGCGAGCCGACAGGCGTGTCAGGAGGTCCCGTAGCCTGTCGGCGACATGGCCCGGCACCCGACACCCCGCACCCGTCGCCAACGCCTGCTGCGGCGCTTCGTGCCACTGGTCGTGGCCGCCGTCGTGGCCGGTGGGCTGGTGGCGACGCTGTTGGGTGGCCGGTCGGCCCCGCGCACCACGACCGTTCCCGCCTCGTCGCCCGTGGTCCGGACGACGACGACCACGCCTGCGACTCCGACGACGGTGCCCGTCACCACCACGACATCGGCGGCCGGGTCCCTCCCGCAGACGGAGGGCTTCCCGTCGGCCACCACGCCCCAGTTCCAGGCGGCGATGACGGAGTTGTTCGGGGCCATCGCCGACGGGACCCCGCAGGCCGCCACCGGTGCGTTCTTTCCCGAGGCGGCCTACGTGCAGCTGAAGACCATCGGTGACCCTGCAGGGGACTACCAGGACCGGCTCCTCGCCGAATACGACGAGGACATCGCCGCCGCCACCGCCGAACTGGGGACGGACGCTGCGTCGGCCACTCTGGTGTCGGTCCAGGTGCCCATGCAGTATGCGCACTGGGTCCCCCCGGGGGTCTGCGACAACTCGGTCGGTTACTTCGAGGTGGCCAACTCCAGGATGGTGTACTCGCTGGCCGGCCAGACGCGGTCCTTCGGCATCGCCTCGCTCATCTCGTGGAGGGGCGAGTGGTACGTGGTGCACCTGGGGGCGATCCTCCGCCCCCAGGGAGGGGGCCAGGTGCTCGACCCCGAGGCCGGGCCCGGCACGTCGGCACCGTCGACCACCTGCTGATGCCCGCCGGTGGCCGCCGGTGGCCCCTCGGGGTGACTGCCGGAGGCGACGCCCACAGGTGTCCGTCGACGGAGGTCCGGGGTGGGGAGCCGCCCCTCAGATGCGCGACGCCAGCACGGTGACCCCGTCACCGGACAGCTGGCCGAGCATCGCCGGACGCCCGCACAGTGCGGCGCAGATCGCCAGTGCCGGGCCACGCACGACGGCGGGGCCGGCTCCCGCGGTGACATCGACGTCCGTCCCCTCGACCACCAGCCCGTCGACCCGACCCCGGGGGACGAACCCCTTCGCCCGGCCGGCCGCCAGCCACCGGAGGGACGTGGTCAGGGCCCCGGGCGCGGCGTCGACCGACCGTCCGAGCGGCTGGAGCATGTCCGCGCCGTGGACGAGTACGTCGGTGAGCGGCGCCTCGGGGCCTGATCCGGGTGGGGTGAAGTGCGAGTCGGCGTGGGCGCGGAGTCCGGCCACACACGCCTCGGCGTCGAGGCGTCCGGCGAGGTCCCGGGCGATGCGGTCGAATCCACCGTCGAGGCTGAAGGACCGGGCGATGGCGGCCAGCATCTTCGGCAGTGACACCGACCACGGTGCGTTGAGGTGGGCGGCCACGGTGTGCACCGACCAGCCGGCGCACAACGACGGCGCCTCCCAGTCGTCGGGTCCGAGCCGTTCGAGGGCATCGGCGAGGCGCAGGCGCTCGGCGGCGATCAGGTCGAAGGTGTCCATGGAGATCCACAGTTCGTGACCGGGTCGGCGGGCAGCCGGTCGGTGACCAGTCGTCCGTCCTTCATGATGGCGAGTAGGGCGTCCGGTGTGCGCAGGACGTTCACGTCGGCGACCGGATCACCGTCCACGACGAGCAGGTCGGCGAGCTTGCCGGCGGTGACGGTACCCAGCTCGTCGCCCCGTCCGAGCACCTCGGCCCCGTTACGGGTGGCCCAGGTCAGCACGTCGAGGGCCGGGATCCCGACCTCCTCCACGTAGTAGGCGAGCTCGTCGGCGTAGGGACCGTGGGGGAAGTTGATGGCGCCGTAGTCGTCGCCCAGCACCAGCCGGACACCGGCGGCGTTGGCGACGGGGAGGATGGCCGACATGGCGTCGATGTCGTGACGCATCCCGTCGGTGAACCCGAGCCCGCCCCCGCCCATGGCGGCCAGGAACCGTGCCGGGAACAGCATCGACGGCACAACCGGCGTATCGGTGGCCAGGAGCCGTTCGATGCACTCGTCGTCCATGCCGTCGCCGTGGTCGACGATGTCGATTCCCGATTCGAGCGCCAGGAGCAGCGCTTCCCGGTTGGCGATGTGCCCCCGCACCCGGACACCGCGCTGATGGGCGGCCTCGATCGCCGCCGCCATCTCGTCGGCCGAGAGTTCCGTCCGCTCCCGGGGCCCCACCGTTCCGTGGCCACCGGTGACGAAGAGCTTGATCATCTCGGCGCCCTCCTTCACCTCGAGCCGGACCGAGCGCCGGAACTCGTCGGGGCCGTCGGAACGGCGGATGGCGCCGAGCGCGCCCACTTCCCAGTGGGGCGGAAAGCTGGTGTCGCCGGCGTGGCCGGTGGTACTGATGTCCCGGCTGCACGGCACCAGCCGGGGCCCGGGGATCAGGCGACGTTCGATGGCCACCTTCATCGAGGCGTCGATGGCGAACGGAGCTCCTGCGCTGACCGCCCCGGTGAACCCGGCCAGTAGCAGGCGCTCGAGATTGCGCACGGCCCGGACCACCTGAAGCGCCATCGGCTCCTCGAGACCGAACGGCGAGGGCGCGGCGCCGAGGTTGTGGTACGTCGCGTGGAAGTGGCACATCACCATCCCGGGCATCACCGTCCGACCGGCGAGTGCGACCACGCGATCGTCGGGACGGGGCCCGCCGGTCGGACCGGTCCCGTCCGCATCGGGGGCGACCGACGCGATCCGCTGACCGTCCACGACCACCGTCGTCGCCTCGCGCACGGAGCCGTCGCCCACCACGACCCGGGCCCCGGTCAGCACGAGCCGGGTCACGAGAGCGGTGGCCGGTCGATGGGGGTCGGCCCGGTTCGCGCCGTCAGGGCTCAGCCCTCCAGCACGGGGCGGCGACCGCCGATGTCGAGGACGTGCGCGTCGGCACCCGTGATCCGGGAGACGTGCTCCTCCATGAAGGCGACCTCGTAGGGCTGGGCCTGATGGGCGGCGAAGTCCTCCACGGTGGCCCAGCACTCGAAGAAGCGGAAGCGGTCCGGTCGCTCGACGTCCTCGGCCCACCAGTAGTCGATGCACCCGGGATCCTGACGGCTGCGTTCGCAGACCTCGCGGCAGAGCCACCAGCGTCTCGTCGCGCCGATCGGCCGGGAATTCGAGATAGCCGCTCAGCGCATGCATCACAGGGTCTCCGTTCGTGGTCGCCGTGGCACCGGACACCCGGTGGGATTCCGGCCGCCCGGGCCTGCGGGGACCGGTGTCATGGTCAGGCCCCCTGGCCGGACGGGGTGACGACCACGGTGCACGGCGCGTGGCGTACGACGTAGTCCGAGACCGATCCGAGCAACGCGCGGGTCAGCCCTCCGCGGCCCCGGGTACCGATGACAACCGCCCGTGCTCCGATGTCGGCGGCCAGACCACAGATGGCCGTGGCCGGCTCGCCGCCGATGACCCGCACCTCGACCCCGTCCAGCCCGAGCCGCGCCTCGGCCTCGGTCACCACCTGGCGGGCCGTTTCGTGGGCACGGCCCACGGCCAGGTCGAACTCCTCGGCGGACAGTTCGGCTCCGGCGTGCCCGGTGCCCGACAGGACGTCGGGATCGGGGACGTCGGCCACGGTCACGAGCACGTACCCGTTGCCCCGACCGAGGAGGTCGACGCCGGCCACCAGTGCGTCGAGGGCCTCGGTCGAACCGTCGGTGCAGAGCAGGATGGGCGGCGGCATCGCCTCACCGTAGCAACGGCGCGGCCGGGCACGGCGGGTGACCGGTGGCCGCGGCGCCGTGCGGCGCGACGTCGGCCGGCCCGGCCGGGTACCCGTCCCCCGGCGATGGCCCCGACCGGCTGGGCGTGGTCACGGGAGTTCCGACCCTTCAGCGGCTCCGGCGCTCCTCGCGCCGGTCCAGGCGGCGCTCGCGGATCATGCGCTGTCCGATGAAGTCGGCCACCGCCGTGGTCAGCCAGATGATGAGCGTGGCGAAGAGGTAGGTGGAGGCACCGTGCACGCGGAGACCCGGGACCACCACGGTCACGATGACGAGGGCCACGATCGTCGAGGCGACGGCCAGGAGGCCGGCGAGGGCCACGGACGGCTGGCGGATCAGTACACGTAGTGCCAGGATTTGGACGGCCAGGTGCACCAGCCAGAACACGACGGTCGCCTCGATCAGTGCGGTGGCGCTGATCGACAGGTCCGACAGGACAGCGGCCGACACGAGGAGGCCCACGGCGGCACCGGCGAGTCCCATCCCGATGCGGATCGCCCAGCGCACGAGCACGAGTGACACCCTCCGTCGCCCTGGTCGTCGCCGGTCCGGAGGCAGGGCGGGGCGCCCGGACACCGATCCGACGCTACTCGCCCGGACCGTGTGCCCGGTGGTCCCGGTCGTGCATCCCCTCGTCCGGCGCCCCGGCGTGGAAAGGTCTGTGCACCGGTCGGCAGCGCACCGGTCAGCCGTCTCGCACCCGGCGCCCGTCACACCCGGCGCCCGGTGGTCCCGAGGCAGGAACCGAAGGGGGAACACGATGCACCTGTCGAGCCCGAGTCCGGCCGCCGAGCGGCCGTCCCGACTGGTCCTGGCGGTCGCCGGGATCCTCGTGATCCTGGCCACGGCGGTGGCCGTACCGATGGACGCCGCGAGCGCCGACCCGTCCCCGGCCGGCACCTTCTCGCCGTCCTCCTACCTGACCGTCACCGGAACGGGCGCCGTCAACGCCTTCGGGCACACGCCGCTCTACGGATCGGCCGCCGGCCTCGCCCTCGCCTCCCCCATCGTGGGCATGGCCCAGGCCCATCCCTACTGCGGCCCGGCCGGCCTGCCCTCGCACACCCCCTGCAACGTCGGAAGCTTCGGCTACTGGCTGGTCGCCGCCGACGGCGGTGTCTTCGCCTACGGCGGTGCCGGGTTCTTCGGCTCGCTCTCCGGCACGGCCCTGGCCCATCCCGCCGTGGGGATAGCCGCCACGCCGGACGACCAGGGCTACTGGATCGTCACCGGCGACGGCGCCGTCCATGCGTTCGGTGACGCCACCACGTTGAGTCCGGCCACGTCGCTGGCGCTCAACGCCCCGATCGTCGGGATCGTCGGCGTCGACACCGGCGTCGCCGGCCAGGGCCAGGGCTACTGGCTGGTCGCCGCCGACGGCGGGGTCTTCGCCTACGGCACGGCCGCCTTCGACGGGTCGGCCGGAGGGACTCCCCTCAACCAGCCGGTGGTCGGCATGGCCGCCATGGCCGACGGCCAGGGCTACTGGCTGGTCGCCGCCGACGGAGGTGTCTTCGCCTACGGAACGGCCACCTTCGAGGGATCCATGGGGGGTACGCCCCTCGCATCCAAGGTGGTCGGGATGGCCACGACCGGGTTCGACGGCTACTGGCTGGTCGGCGCCGACGGTGGGGTATTCGCCTTCGGCACGGCGAGATTCTCCGGGTCACTGGCGGGCACCGACCTGACGGCGCCCGTCGTGGGGATCTCGACGTCGATCGGCCTCCTGGTCTGAGCCGGGCCCGCCCCCTGCGGGTGCGGGCCTGTGATGGTACGTTGGCCACTGCAGCACCTCACACGCAGCACATGACAGTTCTTCGGGGAAGCCGGTCGAAGTCCGGCGCTGGTCCGCAACCGTGGGTGCCGAGCACGTTCGCTCGTCACAAGTCGGGTTACCGGGAACCGTCAGGGAGTCCATATCCGTCGAGACACGCGGTGGGACTCGGATGGTCGGGGCCCTGACAGGTCATCGGTTCTCCGGGTGTCACCGGAGAGGAAATCCATGATCGTCAACCGTCTTGCCGCTTCGGCCGCACTCGCCGCCGCGCTGGCCCTGGCCGCGCTGACCCCCCCGGGGGTCGCGGGCGCCGCCACCCCGCCGTCGCTCCCGCAGACGACGGCGGCCCAGTCCGCCGCAACATGGCTCGCCGCGCAGATCCAGCCCGATGGGGCCATCGAGTCGACGGTCACGCCGGGGTCCCCCGACCTCACCGCCACCGCGAACGCCGTGCTCGCCCTGGGGAGCGCCGGTGTCGACCTGGCGAAGGCGTCCTCCGCCCTCTCCTTCGTCGAGGGCAACCTGACCGCGTATGTGACCGTGGGGGGGAACGACGGTCCGGGACAGCTCGCGCTGCTCATCCTCGACGCGCACGCCCTCGACCAGTCCACGGCCTCGATCGGCGGCTCCGACCTCGTGGCACGCCTGCTCGCCACGCAGCAGTCCACCGGATCGGAGGCGGGCCTGTTCGGCGTGCAGGACGCCACGTACGACGGTGCCTACCGCCAGGGGCTCGCGCTCGCCGCGCTGGCCGCGGCCGGCGTGACCACCGGCGCCGCAGTCTCGTCCGCCGAGTCCTGGCTCGAGTCCCAGCAGTGCCCGGACGGCGGGTGGACCAGCCTCATCACCACGGCGAACCCGTGCGACGGCAGGCCCGGCAAGTACGCCGGTCCGGATACGAACTCGACAGCGCTGGCCGTCGAGGGCCTCGAGGCCCAGGGCGCGCTCACCCCCGAGGCGGCGGCGTCCGCACTGAGCTTCTTCAAGCGGGCCGAGCACTCCGATGGTGGTTGGGGCTACGAACCCAGGACGGGGCTGACCGACCCCGATTCGACCGCCCTGGTGATCCAGGCGTTGCTCGCCCTGGACGCCCCACCGTCGTCGCCGGCCTTCACGAAGCACGGAGTCGACCCGGTGGCATCGCTCCTGGCCGACCAGGTCACGTCGGGCTCCGGAACCGGAGGAATCGGGTTCCCGGGGATCGCCGGAGCCGACATGCTCGCCACCTATCAGGCCGTCCCCGCACTGGCCGGCGTGACCTTCGCCTACGACCTCGGGACGCCGGCTGTGACCAAGGTGGCGCCTCCGCCGCGGCCCCGTGGCCGGTGGCAAGGTCGTGCACATCACCGGCACGGCGTTCGCCGAGGCCGGGAGCGTGCTCTTCGGGTCGACCCCGGCCGCCGGGTTCACGGTGGACTCCGGCACATCGATCACCGCCGTGGCTCCGGCCCATGTGGCCGGCTCGGTGACGGTGACGGTGGTGTCGCCGGCGGGTGCCAGCGCGGCCACCCCGGCCGACCAGTTCATGTTCCACTGACCGGCGGCCCTTCTGCCGGTGGCCCGCCACGGGGGTCGCCGGCAGGACGGTCGGCGAGGACGACGCCTGGGGAGCGGGGCGGCCCGATACGATGATCCAGCACGTCGACCGGCCGACCCCAGCCCATCGACCGGCCGAATGTTGCGGCCGACCGGTGGGTCGCGCACCAGTCAGCGGAAGTCGCTCCATGGCAGTTGCAGGTACCCAACAGGCAGTGCGGCGCCGGCGAGTCCGGCACGGCGCAGTACCCGTGAGCGGGAGGACCCGGTAGTGACCGCCGACGCTCCAGCGGGCCAGTCGACCCCGGTGCCGTCGCGGCGGACGCGTGCCGAGCTGCGGGCGCTGCTCATCGATGCCGCGCTCGAAGTGCTCCGCCAGGACGGGCTCGGGACCGGGGCGGAGCAGCTGACCTTCAAGCGGGTCTTCGAACGGGTGGCGGCGGAAACGGCGATCCGGGTCACCAATGCCTCGGTCATCGGCCGCATCTGGGCCAACCAGGCCGAGTTCCAGAGCGCGGTGCTGGCCGAGGTGGCGTCCGAGGAGGTGACCGACCAGGAGCGGGCGGTGATGGCGGCCACGGCCGGGTACGTGGCCTCGGTGGACCGCTCGACGCCCGAGGGCCGGCGGATCGCCTTGCGCGAGTTCCTGCGCCTCGCCGGCGAAGCCAACCTCGTCACCGGCACCACGTCGAGGAGCTGGGCGACGGTGATCGGCGTGTGGGCGTTGGCGTCAGGCTCGCGGGCAGCGGGCACGGGAGATCCGATCCACGAGGCGATGCGCGCCAGCTATGCCGTCATCGAGGACCGGAGCGTCGTCGCCACCAAGGCGTTGATGGCCTTCCTCGGCCTCCGGCCCCGCCCGCCGTTGGACGTGCGCCAGTTCACCACGGCGGTGACCGCCCTGGTGGAGGGTTGCGCCCTGCGGGACCGGGCCGCTCCCGGGATTCGGGGTCTCGAGCTCCCCACGGGCCCGGACGGTGCGCTCCAGCCCTGGACGGTGCTTGGCGTCGGCTTGGAGGCCCTGGCTGACCAGTTCTTCGAGTTGGACCCCGACTGGGCGCCCGGACCCGCATCCTGAAGCGGTCGGACGAGCCTCGCCCGGCACCACCGGACGCCGGTCGCGTGGGGCACGGCCTGTAGGATCGTTCGATCGTCACCCGATCGCAATCGACGGCCTGCACCAGGCGCGGCGCAGTGCGGAGCCCGGGGTGGTGATGCGCAGAACGATGAGTCCGGACAAGCACACACCCCTGGCCCGCACCACCGCCGTCAGACGCGCCGGCACTCGGCCCGGAACCCGGCCCGGAACCCGGTCATGAGGCTCCGTGCCTCCCGGGTGGCCGACGTGGTCGGAGGGGAACTCCAGGGGCCGGACACCGGCGTGGACGGCGCGTCGATCGACTCGCGCACCCTCGTTCCCGGCCAGCTCTTCGTTCCCGTCGTCGCCGCCCGGGACGGTCACGACTTCGTCGCCGCCGCGCTGGCAGGTGGCGCGTCGGCCTACCTGACCTCACGGGAGCCGGTCGGCGGGACGGCGGTCCGGGTCGGTGACACGGCCGCCGCCCTGTGGGCGCTCGGGGCCCACGCCCGGGACTCCCTGCCGGAACGGGTGGTCGGGATCACCGGGTCGGTCGGGAAGACGACGGTCAAGGACCTGGTGGCCGGTGGCCTCGCCGCCGGCCTGCGTACCCATGCCACCCGGGCCTCCTACAACAACGAGCTCGGTGTCCCCCTCACCCTGCTCGATGCACCGGAGGGAGTGGAGGCTGTGGTGGTCGAGCTCGGAGCCCGGTTCCCGGGCGACATCGCCCGACTGTGCGAACTGACGCGACCCACCATCGGTGTGATCACCTCGATCGGATCGGCACACCTCGAGCACCTGGGTGGTCTCGAAGGGATCCGCCGTGAGAAGGGCTCCCTCCTGGAGGGTCTGCCCGTCACCGGTCATGCCGTCCTCAACGACGAGGACTGCGGGCCTGACATGCGTGCCCGCACCGGGGCCACCGTCCTGACCTTCGGCATCGGCCGTGGCGATGTCAGCGCCGCCGTCGTCGGCCGAGACGCCGACCTGCGCCCCACCGTCCGGATCGAGTCTCCCTGGGGGTCGGGTGAGGTGACGCTGGCCGTGCGGGGCGATCACCAGGCCGCGAACGCCGCCGCCGCCGTGGCCGCTGCCGTGTGCGCGGGGGTCCGATTCGACGACGCGCTGGCCGGCGTCGCCGGGGCGGAGGGCAGCCGACTGCGCGCCGAGTTCTGGCGGTCCCCGACCGGACTCCGGGTCCTCAACGACTCCTACAACGCCAATCCCGACTCGGTGACCGCCGCCCTGCGCACGCTCGCCGGGGTCGACGCACCCCGACGGGTCGCCGTGCTGGGGGAGATGGCCGAATTGGGCGAGGCCTCCGGTGAGGCCCATCGGCGCATGGGGGAGCTGGCCGGCTCGCTGGGTATCGAGGTGCTGGCCGTCGGGACGCCCGCCTACGGCGGCACCGTGGTGGCCGATCAGGACGAGGCCCTCGCCGTGGTGCGCACGCTGCCCGCCGGTAGTGCGATCCTCGTCAAGGCCAGCCGTTCCGTCGGCCTCGACCGGCTTGCCGATGCCTTGCGGGCCGAGGAGGTGGCCGCCAGGTGAGGGTCCTCCTCTTCTTCGGGGGCCCGAGCGAGGAGCGCGACGTCAGCGCCGGCTCCATCAAGCCGTGGGTCACCTACCTCCAGGCCGACCCGGCCACCGAGCTCACTGTGGTCTTCGTGGACCGCGAGCTCCGTGCCTATCGCCTGCCCCCCGTGTACTACTACGCCAATACCTGCGCCGACTTCGAGACCCAGCTCCGCACGCTCGACCTCGAGTTGGACTGGGACGAGGTGGCGGCACTGGCCCGACGGCACGACGTCGCCGTCCCGCTGATCCACGGCGCGTTCGGTGAGGACGGGGCCCTCCAGAGACGTCTCGAGTCCTGGGGCATCCCCTACGTGTTCAGCACGCCGGACGCGCTCGAGCGGACCCTGGACAAGCAGCGGTGCTACGAGACGCTGGCCGCGGCCGGGTTCCCCGTGCCGGCCCACCGCAGTGTCGAACGGGCGGCATGGGATGCGGACCCCGTCGGTGCGGCCACCCTCCTGGCCTCGCTGGTGGCCGTGCTCGACGGGCCGGCGTCGGGCGAGCTTCCCGCGCCGACCGGGGACCGGCGCCCGGTGGCGGTCAAGCCTCTGGCCGGTGGGTCGTCCTTCGGAGTGGACGTCGTCCCGGCCACGGCCGCGGACATCGGCCGTGCCCTGGAGTCGGCCTTTGCCGCCACGGACGGCGCCGTCCTGGTCGAGGAGTTCATCGACGGCACCGAGTTCTCGGTCGTGGTGCTCGACGGGCCGGGCGGTCGTCCGACCGCCCTCGCCCCGACCGAGGTGGAGAAGCCCCCGGGCCGCCAGGTCTACGGGACCGAGGAGAAGTACCTCCACGGCTCCGGCGTCATCCACCACACCCCGATGCGGGTGGCCGCCGACGTCCTCCACGCCATCCGACACCGTGCCACCGAGGCCTTTGCCGTGCTCGGCCTACGCCACATGGCCCGCATCGACGGCTTCCGGACGGTCGACGGGACCATCGTGGTGACCGACGTCAACGGCATCGGTGGCATGGGCTTCTCGAGTTTCGTGTTCCAGCAGGCCGCCATGGTGGGCATCGACCATCGGCGCCTGATCCTGGGACTGCTCGGCGCCGCGCTCGGGGCCACCGACGTGACCGCCGCCGGTACCGAGGGCCGTGCCGAGGGGGGGCGCCGGATCCACGTGGTCCTCGGCGGTCCCACGAGCGAGCGTCAGGTGAGCCGGCAGAGCGGCTGCTTCGTCGGGCTCTCATTGCTGGCCTCGGGCAACGACGTCCGCTTCCACCTGATGGACCTCCAGAGCCAGTACACCGAGATCGGTCTGTTCTACGTCCTCCACCACGACGTCGAGGAGATCCAGGCACTCGTCAACGACCCGGTCCGCCGGGCGACGATCGAGTCGGTCAGCCGTGTGGTGCGCGCCGAGTTCGCCATGACCGATGGCCCCGCCGAGCTCGCCCTCGCCGTGGGCCACCCCTCCTCACTGGCCGACGCCACGGTGGGTTCCGACTTCGTCTTCCTCGCCCTCCACGGGGGGCCCGGTGAGGACGGCCGGATCCAGCTGGCCCTCGAGCGACTCGGGTACCCCTACAACGGCTCGGGCCCCCGTGCCGCGGACGTTGCCGGAGACAAGGCGGTCACCGCTGAACGGGTGCGGGCCCTCGGCCTGCCGGGGGTGGGTGCCCCTGCCCAGCGCCTGGTGGACGTCTTCGAACTGGGGGAGTGGCTCGATCAGATGGACCGGCCCGGCGCTGCGACCACCCGGTACCGGGCCCTCTGCGACGAGCTGGGGGCCGACGTGGTGGTGTGCAAGCCGGCGGGCGACGGCTGCTCGACCGGCGTCAAGATCCTGAGACGACCCGAAGTCATGGAACGGTTCTTCGCGGCGATCGTCTCCGAGCTCCCCGAGTTCGTGAGCGAGGACACGCGTGCTGACCTGCGGGGCCGGTCGCTCACCGTAGCCATGCCCGTCCCCGCCCCCAAACGGTGGCTGGTGGAGCGGGCCTTCGTCGAGCGCGTGGGGGTGGAGCTGCCCCCGGGCGACCTGAACCTCGAGTCGTTGCGACCGTGGTTCGCGGCCAAGCGGTACGTCGAGCTGACCGTCGCCGTGCTGGACCGCCCCGGCCGGGGCCTGGTGGCGGCTGTGCCGAGCGTCACGGTGGCGGCCGACGAGCTGACGCTCCAGCAGAAGTTCCAGCAGGGCGTCGGGACCAACCTGGCCCTCGACCTGTTCGTGCCCGACGGGGCCGCGGAGTCGGTACGGGCCCGGGTGGAGCGCATCGCGCTCGGCGTTCGGGCTCGAGGGTTACGCCCGGCTCGACGTCTTCTGGGACAAGGCCGACGACGTCGTCTACCTCCTCGAGATCAACACCCTGTGCGGGCTGACCGAGGCCACGGTGTTCTATTCGCAGTGGCTGGCCGACGAGGACCCGCTTCCCCCCTGGGCCGTACTCGATCGGATCGTCGGAGCGGGACTCGAGCGCTTCGCCCGTGTCCACGGCGACGGCCGGGCGACGCGGGCCGGCTGATGCGCGGTCCCGAGTCCCGATGATCCGCCTCGACGACCTGGCCACCGCCAATCCCGGCCTCGAGGCGCGGGGAGCCGCCCACGAGGGGCGCTACGCCCGCTTCTGCTTCGACTCGCGGCTGGTCGAGGACGGTGACCTGTTCGTGGCCGTGCGGACCCAGCGTGCCGACGGACACGACCACGCGGCCGACGCCGTCGCCCGAGGGGCGCGTGCCGTCCTGGTCGACCGCCCCGAACGGATCCCCGGTGACCTGCCGGCGCTGGTGGCCGATGACGTCGTCCTGGCCATGGAGCGCTACGGCGCCCATGTGGTGCGCGCCTGGGGTCCGTGGGTGGTGGCCATCACGGGCACGGTGGGCAAGACGGGTACCAAGGAGTTGGTCGCCGATGCGCTCGCCACGCGGTTTACCGTGTTCCGCTCGCCGGGCAACTACAGCGGCCGCTTCGGTCTGGCGGTGGCACTCGGCGGCCTGCGACCCGAGCACGAGGTCGCCGTCGTCGAGATGGCCACGGGTCACTTCGGCGAGATCGACGCCATGTGCGCCATGGCCCCGCCGGAGGTCGGGGTGGTGACCGCGGTGGACGCCGCCCACCTGGTCGCCCTGGGCGATCTCGACGGTGTGGCCCGTGAGAAGGGCGCCCTCCTCGCCCATCTGCCCCACGAGGGGCTCGCCGTGCTGAGCGCTGACAGTCCCCGGGTCCTCGCCCTCGCCCCCCGCAGCACGGCGCCGGTGGTGACCGTGGGCACGGACGACGGCGCCGACTACCGGGCCACGGACGTCGTCGTGGGTCCGGACGGGACCACGTGCGTGTGTGTGCACGAAGGGTGGAGGGGGACGGTCACCGTCCCGTGGCTCGGGGCCCACAGCGCCCAGGCCGCGCTCGTGGCACTCGCCGTCGCCGACCATTTCGGGGTCGACCGGGTCGCCGCCCTCGAGGCCATCGGTCGCGTCGGCAGGGTGCCGGGTCGGCTGCGCCCGCTCCCCGGACGGGACGGGAGCACCATCCTGGACGACACCTACAATGCCGCCCCCCGGTCTGTCCACGCCGCCCTCGACGCGCTGGATGCGCTGCCCGCCGGGTCACGGGTCGCCGTCCTCGGCGACATGGCCGAGCTCGGCGGGGCGGAGGAGGAGCTGCACCGGGAGGTCGGGGTCCACGCCGCCGGAGTGGTGGACCTGCTCGTGACCCACGGTACCGCTGCCGCCTGGATCGCCGACGCCGCCGTCCGCGCCGGCCTGCCCGCCGACCGGGTGGCCATCACCTTCACCCCCGATGACGCGGTGTCCGAACTGGCCGGTCGGCTCGGCCCCGACACGGTCGTACTGGTGAAGGGGAGCGCGGCGGCTCGGATGGAGCGGGTGGTCGAGCAGCTGCTGGCCGAAGGGGTCGACGCCGCCGGGCTCCTGGTGCGCCAGGACCGCGCCTGGCGTTCGATGCGCATCGTCGAGCCCGATCGGCCGACCTGGTTGGAGATCGATCTGTCTGCCATCGCCGCCAACGTCCGCCTCCTGGCCGAGCGGGCGGCCGATGCCGAGGTGATGGTCGTGCTCAAGGCGGACGCCTACGGACACGGCGCCGTGCCCGTGGCCCACACCGCGCTGCGCAACGGCGCCACCCAGCTCGGGGTGGCCTGCGTGCCCGAGGCCCGCTCCCTGCGCCGGGCCGGCATCCGGGCCCCGGTCCTCGTCCTCGGGTACACCCCGGGCTGGCAGGGCCGTGAGGCGGTCGGCCTCGACCTCACGCTCGCCGTGTTCGACCTGGAGACCGCCAGCGACCTCGGCCGGGCGGCTCGCGCCCTCGACTCCACCGTGTCGGTGCACGTCAAGGTGGACACCGGCATGCACCGGCTGGGTGTCCACCCCGACGAGGTACCCCGGTTCGTCGCCTCCGTCAGCGCCATCGACGGGCTGGAGGTGACCGGTGTGTTCACCCACTTCGCCTGCGCCGACGACCCGTCGCCGGCCGGGGTGGCCGCCACCGACGCCCAGGTGCTGGCCTTCCGGGGCGTGCTCGACCGGCTCCGCACCGATGGCACACTCCCGCCGGTGGCGCACGCCTCCAACAGCGCCGGCTTCCTGGGCCGGGAGGATGCCCGCTTCGACCTCGTCCGGCCCGGCATCGCCGTATACGGGCTCCCTCCGGGACCCGAGGTCCCGGTCGACGGCCTACGCCCCGCCCTGGCCTGGAAGTCACAGGTGGCCCAGGTCCACGAACTGCCTGCCGGCGAGTCGGTCGGCTACGGGCACACGTGGACCGCCGATCGGCCCAGCCGGGTGGCGACCGTGCCGGTCGGCTACGCCGATGGCCTGCGTCGAGCACCAGCCACCTGGCACCACGTGCTCGTGCGGGGCCGCCCCGCCCCGTTGGCCGGTCGGGTGTCGATGGACCAGATCTCCATCGACGTGACCGAGGTGCCCGGCGTCCGCCGTGGTGACGAAGTCGTCCTGATCGGTCGCCAGGGTGCCGAGGAGCTTCCGGCCACGCTCGTGGCGGAGTGGCTCGGGACGTCGTGCTACGAGGTGGTGGCCGAGATCCTGGCCCGGGTTCCCCGGGTCAACTGACCCGTCGGCTTCGACGGGAACGACGGTGACGGCCCCCTGCCCCGTCATGAGCAGATCTCGGGTACGCTGGTTATGCAACTCAGCGTCGCAGGCGGTGGCGCATCGAGCGGATGGGCGGAGGTCCGGGCATGGCGAATCACCGGAAGCGTGGGTGCGTGTCGCGGGGGACGGTCTCGTGACGATCGATCAGCGGGCACCGCTCGTCGAGGACCCGCTGACCGACCTGGCCGCTACCGGCCTCGAGGAGCTCATCGAATCGACGGTGGAGCTCCGGCGTCAGCTCATCACCCACGAGACACTGTGCCGACGGGTGCTTGCCGACGTGCGCGACCATGCCGCGGTCGGGTGCACCCTTTCGGCGGTGCGGGTGGACAGGTGGCGCTCGGCGGTCACGGAGTCCATCCGGGAGTTCGAGACGGTCCGTCACCGGACCCGCCTCGTGCTCGTGGCCATGTCCCTCGACGAGGGCATGTCGATCGCCGAGATCGCCCGCTCGTGGGGCGTGTCGCGCCAACTCGCCTCGCGCTGGGTGCGGGAGGCGGCGACGCTCCGCGCTCCCGGTGCCGTCGTCGGACCTCAGGGCGAGCCCGACTAGGCAGGGGTTCGTCCTGGCCCTAAGGTGTGGTCCGGGCCTATCGGCCCGTCCGGCCCGGAACTGTAGGCGCAGCGGGGACGTTGCAACCGAGTTGCAACTCTTCTCCATTGCCGGGATCCGGGCCGGTCGGTAACGTGGCCGCGAGTCGTATGGGCCGACAGCACCCGACCGGGGCGCTGCCGGCACGACGGGACCGAAGGGCGGAACGGGTGCCTCGCAAGCGAAAGCTCATCTGGTGGGAGTCGGAGCCGACCGCGACGGGATCCGACGGCGCCCGGATCCGGGGCGACCACGACCAGACGGTCCGCCACCGCACCGCCGGGGCCCCCTACTACGGTCCGGTGACCGTTGACCAGGGTCCGGAGTCGGACGACGACACGGTCGGGCTGGCGGCGAGTTAGCTCACCCGGTTCGCCTCACCGACCCCGAACCGGACCGTCGACCGGTCCGACCGATCCGGCCGTCGCCCCATCAGGATCCGATGACCTCGCCGGACCGGTCGGCCTTGTCGGCCTCGTCGGCCAGGTCGGTGCTCCGGTAGTCGGCCAGGAGTTCGAGCTCGCGGGCGTGGGACGGGAAGCACGTGGCCACGATCACCGCGCCGAGCACGATCGACAGCGCACCGACCGCATAGGCCCAGTTGGCGCCGGACAGGAACGACGCACGGGCCCCACTGATGATCCGGGACGCGTCACCCGGCTCGGTCTGGGCCAGGGCTGCTGCGCTCGAGTACGAGCGCTCCAGCGCGCTGGTGACCGAGTTGCCGAGCGAACGGCCTGACGCCGAGATCCGTGAGGCGACCCCGGCCGCGTACCCGGCGGTCAGGATGGCACCCAGGATCGACTGCATGATCGAGCCACCGAGGTCCCGTTGGAGGTCGGCGGTCCCCGAGGCCATCCCGGCCCGGTGCACGGGCACCGAACCGGTGAGCGAGTGCGACGCCGGAGTGCCCGACAGCCCGACCCCGATCCCCATCAGCACGAAGGCCAGTGCGACGACGGCATAGCCCGACGAGGCCGTCCACGTCACCAGCATGACGACGAAGGCGGCAAGCAGGAAGGTGTAGCCGGTGAGCAGGGTCGCCCGGGACCCGAACCGCCCGATCAGCCGGGCCGACACCGGTGCGGCGGCGATCATGGCGACGGCCGCAGGGAGCACGGATGCCCCGGCCCGCAGGGTCGAATAGCCGAGCACATTCTGCAGGAACTGCTCGCCCACGAACATGGCCCCCATCAGGGTGCCGAAGACGATCAGACCGGCCAGGGCGGCCACCCAGAAGATGCGCCGAGCCGCGATGTGGAGGTCGAAGAGCGGCTCGGGGGCCACTCGCTGCCGGAGTACGAATCCGGCCAGGGCCACCAGGGCCACTGCTCCCGACACCAGAGCCACGATCCCCTCGTCGGGGCTGGGAGCGAAATTGATGGCGAGGACCAGGGCGACGACGCCGATGATCGAGAGCACGCCTCCGATGTGGTCGACGGGGTCCGTCGTCTCGTTGACGTGAGCGGGCACGACGGCGACGGCCAGTGCGAGCGCACCGACGGCCAGTGGCGCCGACAGGAGGAAGACCGAGCCCCACCAGGCCAGCGTGAGCAGCCACCCGGCGACCAGCGATGCGAAGGCGATCATGGCGCCGCCCACGGCCGACCACAACGCAATCGAACGGGTCCGTGGCGGGCCGTCCCACAGGGCGGTGATGAGGGCGAGCGTCGTCGGGAACGCCATGCCGGCAGCAACGCCGCCGAGGACCCGGGCCACGATGAGTACACCGATCGTCGGTGCCCAGGCGGCCAGCAGCGCGGTCGGCACCGTGGCCGCCATCCCGAGCACGAGCATGCGCTTGCGTCCGTACCGGTCGCCGACGGCGCCGAGGTAGAGGACGGTGCCGGCCAGCCCGAGGCTGAACCCGACGCTCACCAGGTTGAGTTCCGTCTGGGAGGCGCGGAACTGCTCGCCGATCTCGGGCAGGGCCACGTTGGCCACGGCCAGGTTGAGGTTGGCCACGGCGGCGACCGAGATCAGCGCCCCCAGTACCCACCACTGTCGGGCCGGAACGGTCGACGGACCGTCGGTGGCACCGGCGGCGCCGGTGCCGGGGCCGGTCACGGCCGTCTCCCTCGCGTCGCCACCGCCCCATGATGGCCGAGTGGCTGCGGCCCGGGGCGCATGCATGGCTGCCGTGGGTTCCCTCACCCGCCGGGCCGGACCCTATCCTTGGCGGTCATGGCCACGTCGTCCCCGAAGCCGAGCCCGCTCGCCCCGCTCGCCGACACCTTCCTCGGGCCATTGTTCGACGCCTTCCACGTCGACTTCGTTCCTGCCGACCCACAGCCGTCGTGGCCGAGGTGGGCGGCGGCCACGGTCGTGGCCCTGGTCGGATCGCTGGCAGCCGACGCGGCACTGGTGGCGGTGGGGAAGAGGATCTTCCCGTCGACCGCCGACTTCGTGCACTTCGGGTTCGCCGACTACGCCAAGCTGACCGTGATCGGGGTGGTGGTGGCCGGCATCGCCTGGCCCGTGGTCACCCGACTCTCGTCCCGGCCCCGCAGGCTCTTCCTCCGCATGGCCGTGGCGGTGACGCTGGTCCTCCTCCTTCCCGATCTCTGGATCTGGTACCAGGGAGAGCCGTTCAAGGGGGTCGTGGTGCTCATGGCCATGCACCTCGCCATCGCCGTGGTCACCTACAACGCGCTCGTGCACATCGCGCCGGCAGGCGAGGCGCCGCCCCCGGCCCACAGAGCCTCTGGGCCGAGCGGTCCCCGGCGCGGGCGCCGTGGCTGACGACCCGGGCCCCACCGACGCCGGCGCCGGGATCCGATCGCCCGAGCACCCGGCCGCCGTCCACTGGCTGGCCGACTACGTCTACGGGACGATCGCCACCCTGGTCGCCATCGCCGGCCTCACCTTCGAGAGCAATCCGGGGGAACTGACGACCGCTGCCGTCGTGATCATCGGCGCCTTCGCCATCTGGATGGCCCACATCCTGTCGCGGCTGGTGTCCAAGCGGTCGGGAGGCCACATGCAGCTCACCGTGGCCGACGTCACGGCCGAAGCCCGCAGCTCGTGGTCGATCGTGACGGCGGCGATACCGGCGACGGTCATCTTCGTCCTGGCGGGCGCCCACCTCTGGACCATGCACACCGCCTTCGTCCTGGCCGACGTGGTCGGCGTGCTGGCCCTGGCGGTCGTCGGGATCGGCACCGCAGGCGGGAACGACCGACCCGTGGCGCGGAGGATCGGCTACGTGTGCGCGCTGGTGCTCGTCGGGATCGCCATCGTCCTCCTGGAGGCCGGGGTGCACCTGTTGTGAACGCTGGCCCGTGTGCCCGCCGGTCCCGGTACGCTGGGACGGAGGCCAATGGCAAGCTCTGACCTGACGGGACGAGGCGTTCGACGGATGACACGTTCGACGGCACGACACCTTCGACGGGACAAGGCGTTCGACGGCACGAGGCGTTCGACGGCACGACACGGAGGTCTGGCGATGGTCGGGGACAGCGACGGCGTCGATGGGACGGCGGACGGTCGAAGTGTGCTTACCGAGGCGGAGTTGACCGAACTCGCACTCGCCGCCGAGCCCATGTCGGCTCCGGCCGAGGATGCCGTTCCCATCGCCACCTTCCTCGGACAGGGCCCCGGCCTGTTGCCTACGTGGTACATGCCGGCGCCGATGGCCCGGTTCAGCCCCCGTTGGAGACTGCCGGTCGTGCTCGCGCTGGTGGGTGCATTCCTGATCATCGAGGCGTTCGGTCTGTGCAGCACGTTCGGACAGGTGGTGCCGGTGTGATGACTGCAGTGGCCAGCTCCCGTCACGGAAAACGTTGGAGCGACCACGCAAGGTGTGGGATTGGTTGCAGAGTGGTGCCAGGTGGGTTGGGCACATTGCGGCAGTGCGATCCGACGTGCATGATGGGCGGAGAGTGAACGGCGGGACTGCCGTCGACACAAGGGTCCGGGGACAGGAGTCCCCGAGGAGAGGGCAGCATGAAGACGTTGACGTGGACACAGCGCATCTGCATCGGCTCCACCATCGCGGTGGCGTCGTTGTTCGCCGCGCCGGGCGTCGCCGGTGTCGCCGGTGCCGACACCTGCAACCCGTCGTACCCGACCTGCTCCCCGTCCACGGTCGAGAGCACCAGCGTCGTACCGCCCAGTCCGGCGGCAGTGGCCAGTGACAACGCGACCCAGACCGTGAACGGCTCCTCGTCGCTGCCCTTCACGGGAGCGGACATCGGTGAGCTCGCCGTCGTCGGTGCCGGGGCTATCGTGCTCGGTGGGGTTCTCGCCCGCCGCCGGCGCTCGGCTTCCTGAGCCGACCCTGCCGCCGGCGTCTGCCGGCACCCTTGTAGCGCCGAACCGCACCGCCCAGTCGTTCGTGCTCTGAGGTCCTGTGCCGGCCCGGTACGTCGCCGGTCGGTTCAGTAGCTGGCGGGCAGCAGTGGGGCCAGGGCCCCGAAGAACAGGAAGACCACCCCCAGCCAGGCAGTGAGTCCGACCACCAGCACCACCGCCCGCCGCCCGCCGCGTGATCGTGCCGCCAGCATCCAGACCACGGTGAGGAGCGCGGCCACGAGGATGCCCCACAGGATCGCCTGCCACCAGTGCCGTTGCACGGCTGCCGGCGTGGATGACGCTGTGGCCGCGTGTCCCGGTTGGTGGGCGGCCGATGCCGTCGGCGAACCGGTCAGCACGTCGGCGACCAGCGCAGCCTGGACCACCAGGCGCTGGCTGGCGCTGTAGCGCGGATTGCAGGTCGTGAGCGTGAGGGTCGGACCCGGCGTGGGCGCCACGACGGCCACGTCGTTCGGGCTGACTGCCTGGCTGCTGGTGACCCGGTACCGGAACCATCCTTGGGCGGTCAGGATGTCGATGGTGTCACCGGGGACGAGCTCGTTGAGGTCGTAGAACGGGTGCAGATAGGTCGTCCGGTGTCCGGCGATGGCGGCGTTGCCGGCCTCGCCGGGCAGCGGCGTCCCGGGGTAGTGCCCGGGTCCCGCCCGGAGCTGATCGGCCCCGGTGCCCTCCACGACCACCATGGAGAGCGAGATCTTCGGGATGGACAGGATGCCCACGGCGTCACCGGCAGGCGGGGCAGGGACGGACGGCGCGATCTCCGGAGGCGACGTAGGGGTGCGGGGTGGCGTGACAACCGTGCTGCGGTGGCGGAGGCGCTGGGAGGCGATGAACTGCTGGCGCAGGTCGTGCTGTGCCTGCGCGGTGATCAACCCGGTGCCCCACAGGAGGTAGGGGATGAACAGCAGCACGAGTACGCCGATGACGAGGATGACGCGCCCGACGCCCACGCGGATGGTCGAGAACGACACACGACGATGCTACCGGGCCTGTCCGTGTCCGCCGGGCGCGCCACCGTCCTGGCGTGCCCCTCCGGTACGATCGTTCCGGCCCGACCGTTGCGCCCGCGGGTCCCGCACCTCGTCGTGCACGTGGCGCGCCTGGAGCAACGAGTGACAGCGTGAGCGAAGCAGTGGGTGGGCGGCGGACCAGATGGATCGTGGTGTCCGTGGTGGCTGTCCTGCTCCTCGTCTGGGGCGGCTTCGTCATCGCCCGTGTGTGGTCCGCCTACCGGCACGACGAGCGCGGCATGTCCGAGCTGAACGAGGTGCGGTCGCACCTCGACCCGGGGACCGTCACCTCGTCGTCGACCGAGCAGGCGCTGCAGACGGCGTCCGCCGAGTTCGCGTCGGCCCACGCCTCGCTCGACGGCCCTCTGATCGCCCCGGCCACCTGGCTTCCCGTACTCGGCCGCCAGCTCACCTCGGCCCGATCGCTGAGCTCCGCCGCCCAGCAGGTCGCCACCATCGGTGCCACCTTCCTCTCCCGTGTGCACGACGTGCTCGACCAGCCCCACGGAGCCGGGCCCCAACGGGTGCAGTCGCTCCGACAGCTGTCGACCCTGTCGCTGTCCGCATCGCGTCAGCTCGATGCGATCGGCACCGGACCCGGCGAGGCCCTGATCGGCCCGTTGGCGCGCAAGCACGACGAGTTCGTCAGCCAGCTCGACGACGCCCGCAACCGACTGGCCAAGGCTGCTGGCGTATCGGCGGTGACCGCCACCATCCTGGAGGGTCCTCAGAACTATCTGGTGCTGGCCGCCAACAATGCGGAGATGCGGGCCGGTTCGGGCATGTTCCTCGAGGTCGGCACGGCCGACACGTCGGACGGGACCGTCCACCTCGGTGACTTCGGTCCGAGTGGGGGACTGGCGCTCGCCCCGGGACAGGTCACCGTCACCGGTGACCTCGAGCGGAATTGGGGATGGCTGCACCCGGGAGTCGACTGGCGCAACCTCGGACTGACGCCCCAGTTCGACGTGACCGCTCCGCTGGCCGCCCGGATGTGGGCCGCGGGCACGGGCCAGCAGGTCGACGGGGTCCTGGCCGTGGACATCGCCGCGCTGCAGCAGATCCTGACCGCCATAGGCCCGGTGCAGGCGGGCGGGCTGACCATCGACGCCGCGAACGTCGAGCAGTACCTGATGCACGACCAGTACGCCGGACTGTCGGACGACTCCACCGCCGACGCGCAGCGTACCGACGCGCTGGGTGTCATTGCCGACGCCGTCCTGCGCCAGCTGCAGGGGCAGTCGACAGACCTGCGCTCGCTGGCCTCGGCCGTGGCCGGAGCCGTCGCCGGCCGCCACCTGATGGTGTGGTCGTCGAATCCGACCGCCCAGGCCGCGTGGGTGGCCAGTGGCGCCAGCGGCAGCCTGACCCCGCGATCGGTCGGTGTCGCAGTCGTGAACCAGGGTGGGAACAAGCTCGACCAGTACCTGCCTGTGTCGGTGGCGCTGGTGACCCGACCGTCGGGATCCGATACGGCTGTCACCCTCACGACCACCCTGGCCAATCGGACTCCCGACGGCCAGTCGCAGTACATCGCCGGTCCCTATCCCGGCCTGCCGCTCGTCTACGGCGACTACTCGGGAGTCGTGGCCGACAACCTTCCCGCCGGTGCCACCGGGCTCACCATGACCGGGGCCGGTCCGTTGAGCTCGCTGGGGGCGGAGGGGCCGACCTGGTTGGTGGCGGCGCCGCTCGTGGTCCACCAGGGTGGCACGTCGACGGTGGTCACGAAGTTCCGCCTGCCGGGCACCCACGGCTCGATGACCCTGGTGCCCTCGGCACGCCTGCCGGCCGAGGAGTGGACCTACCAGGGTGCACACGTGACGGACGACCGCCCGGTGACGTTCAGCTGGTGAGTCGGCGGGACGGACGGTCCGGACCCCGCCCTCACCGCGGCGCGGTCCCGACCGGTCCGGGAGCCGGCATCGGCGCCTACCGTGTCGTGCCGCCGCCCGACGGGGAGGTCCATCCGACCGACCCTGTGTCGGGTCGACGACGCCGGCTCAGGAGATGGCCACCGTCGGGCTCAGCAGCTTGAGGTCGGTTCCCGACCCGTAGTACGAGGCGTCGCCGAAGGCGAAGATGCCACCGTCCTGGGAGACGAGCCAGTAGCCCTGTGACGTCGGGGTCGTCTGGATCCCGGTGATGGGGGCGTTGAGGTGCAGGCTTCCGGTCGAGCCGTAGAACCCCGCGTCACCGATGGCGAAGATCCCGCCGTCCGAGGCCACCAGCCAGTACCCCCCGCCGCCGTTCGTGGGTGCCATGCCCACGATGGGCTTGTTGAGCGTGAGCGCACCGGTCGAGCCGTAGAACCCCGCGTCACCGAAGGCGAAGACCCCGCCGTCCGAGGCCACCAGCCAGTACCCCTTGCCGTCGGGGGTGGCGGCCATGCCCACGATGGGCTTGTTCAGGGCGAGTGCCCCGGTGGAGCCGTAGTAGCCGGCGTCACCGAAGGCGAAGACCCCGCCGTCCGAGGCCACCAGCCAGTAGCCGCCGCCGTCCGGTGTGGCGGCCATGCCCTCGACGGGTCTGTTGAGCGGGAGGCCGCCCGTCGAGCCGTAGAACCCGGCGTCGCCGAAGGCGAAGATCCCGCCGTCCGAGGCGACCATCCAGTAGCCCTGCTTGTCCGGGGTCGAGGTCATGTCGACGATCGGCTTGCTGAGCGTGAGCCCGGAAGCCGATCCGAGCTGCGGGGCGTCGCCGAAGGTGAAGATCCCACCGGTGCTCGTCGTGAGCCAGTAGCCCTTCAGGCGACCAGCATTGGGGTTGGTACCGGCCCCCCTCCCGCCGCCGTTCCCACCGCCGTGGCCCGGGGGTCGGGTCGTCGTGGTCGTGGTCGTCGTGGGCGGCGGATCCGTGGTCGTCGTGGTCGTGGTCGGCGGATCCGTGGTCGTCGTGGTCGTGGTCGGCGGCGGATCCGTGGTCGTGGTCGTGGTCGTCGTGGGCGGCGGATCCGTGGTCGTGGTCGTCGTGGGCGGCGGATCCGTGGTCGTCGTGGTCGTGGTCGGCGGCGGATCCGTGGTCGTGGTCGTGGTCGGCGGCACGGTCGTCGGGGTCGTGGTCGTGGTCGTGGGCGGCGGATCCGTGGTCGTGGTCGTGGTCGGCGGCACGGTCGTCGTGGTCGTGGTCGTGGTCGTCGTGGTGGAGGTGCCTCCACCACCGGATGCCCCGGCGACCAGCGCCGGCAGCCCGGTCCCGTCGACCACCGAGGGGCCGCCCGAGCCGCCGTAGGCCTCGACGGTGTGGATGAACGCTGTGTTGTTCCAGGTGACGGGCCAGAACGGTGGGATGCCGCCTCCGAAGTAGCCGCCGAAGTCGATCTCGCTGATCGAGACCTTGAGGGCGGTGGCCACCAGCGGGGCGAAGGTGAGCAGCGCCTCGTGGTTCCGGAGCTGGTTCTGCTCGGTGCCGACCGTGACCCACCCGGTGCCCGGCTCGTCGGCCGACACCGTGTAGTCGCGCAGTCCGCCGGCCACCGAGCCCTGGGACTGGGTGTCCACGATGACCCGGTCCAGGGTGGAGGCGGCGGCCAGGGTCACCGTCAGCGACGGCGTGGTGTCCCCCGTCCCCGAGGTCCAGCCCTGCCCGTAGCCGAGGGGGAGCCCGTTGATGGCGTTGGCGGCGGTGCCGCTCGAGGCGGTGGCCGTGGCCCCGGCGGCGGCCGAGGCCAGGTTGGTCCCGAAGGCCTCGGTGGGGCCGACGGTGAGGGTGTCACCGGCCGGGTAGGTGAGGAAGGAGACCTGGTCCGAGAGGGGGAGGCTGTAGGCCGTGCCCGAGTCGGCCGAGACGGTGGTGGCGTTGCCGTACTCGGAGGTGACGGTGATCGGGTCGGTGGAGCCGGTCGGGCTGGTGAGGGTCACCGACGCCGTGACCGGGAGGCCGTCGGTCCACACCGCCGAGACCCGGGTGGTGCCCCCGGCGGTGGCGCCGAAGTCGGCCTCGTAGCCCTGGGGGATGCCGATGGACGGCGTGGCCAGGGCCGGCCGGCCGGCCAGCAGGCCCGACGTGGTCATGGCGGCCAGTGCCGAGGGCTTCACGTAGTCGACGCCCTGGCTGGCCTCGATGAGGGAGTAGGACACCCCCTGGCTGCCGTAGCCGCCCTCGTCGAAGAAGTAGTTCTGGACGGGCACGCCCAGGGCCTTCTGCCAGATGAGCGAGCGGCTCACGCCGTTGGCCTGGCCGAGGAAGTTGTAGTCGCCGTCGCTCCACCAGCCGATCTCGGTGAACCACAGCGGCTTGGTCCCGAGGACGGCCTCCAGCTGGCGGACCTGGGCCGGGATCCCGTCCTCCTCGTAGGCGTCGTTGGAGCCCGTGTAGGGGTGGATGGCGGCGACGTCCATGTCGGCCAGGCCGCCGGCGGCCACCAGTTGCTGCCACCACCCGATGGAGGGCTCGATGGTCGTGCCCCCGATGACGGTGGACGAGGTGCCCGGGAGCACCGACTTCACGGCGGCGTAGAACGGGGCGAGCACTTGGGTGGTGTAGGCCGCGGCGTTCCCCCAGCCGGTGTTGTTCGACTCGTTCCAGGGCTCCCACTTGGTGACCGGGGCGCACGCCCCGCACCCGGCGGGCACGGTGGCGTAGTGGGACACGAGGGAGGCCACGTCGGCCTGCCACAGGCCGCTGGTCACCAGCGCCATCGAGGTGGCGTCGCCCCCCGAGACCTGGATCCAGTAGGCGACCCCGTCCTGGTCGGCGAGGTAGGCGGCCCGGTAGGGGTCGGTGCTGGCCGAGGCGAAGGTCATGGCCGACGGGCCGCAGGTGGCCGCCGTCGGGGACGACGAGTTGCAGTTGGGGAGGAAGGTCCCCCAGTTGATGACGCTCTGGCTGCGCAGGCCCGACAGTCCGAGCTGGGCGGCCAGGGCCACGCCCCGGGGGTCGGCCGGGCCGCCGGTGTCGACCCCGGCGGGCAGGGTGGCGAAGTCCAGGCCGTCACCGGTGGCCCCCACCGTGTAGGGCATGCACGTGGTGCCGAGGGTGGTCGGCGGGTTGGTGGCCGTGTCGATCAGGGAGGCCTGGACCTGGTAGGGCCCGGCCACCGTGTCGGCGGACGGGAGGGCCAGGGGGACCGAGGCGAGCCCGGCGGCCGTGGTCGGCAGCGTGACCACCGTGGGGGCGGGGACGCTGTAGGCGTCGAGGGAGGCCACGTTCTCCACCGAGTAGGACAGCTGGAGGCCCGAGGCCACCGAGGTCCACCACGGGTCGAAGGTGGCCTCGAGCGACGGGGTGGTGCCGGGGGCGAAGTAGTTGCCCGTCGCCGGGGTGGCCAGGCCCGCGCCCCAGCCCAGGGAGTCGTCCGGGGCCTGGATGGCCCCGAGGTAGGCCTGGAGGGTGGCGAGGGGGACCGAGGAGATGTCGTCGGCCGGGGTGTTGAACGTCGGACCGCCCACGAAGTAGACGGTCGACCCGATCAGGGAGGCGTAGCCGGAGCCCACGGCCAGGGTGGAGTTGAACGAGGTGCTGGCCTGGAAGAACCCCTGGGGGCTGGTGGCCTCGATGGTGTGGTTCGGGTCGACGGTGTAGATCGTCCCGCCCGAGGTGGCCTGGAGGGCCTGGCCGCCGTCGGCGAACTCGACCCCGCCCCCGGTGTGGGCCCCGTTCTGCTCGGTCTGGGAGTCCCCGAACCGGGACAGCACGGTGCCCGTCGGGCTGAACGTGGTCACGTAGCCGTTGGCCGAGTACAGCAGGTCGCCGCCCGGCGCCTGGGTCACGTAGCCGCTGTCGACCAGCGGGAAGGTGCCGGTGACCGCCCCGGTGGCCGTGTTCAGGACGTCGCTGTGGGCCGTGTCCTGGGACACGGAGACCATCAGCTCGAAGGTGCCGCCGTTGGTGACCGAGAAGAGCCCGGTCGGGCTGCCCGACTCGGGGTCGACCGACCAGTCGAGCGTCCCGGTGGGCGAGTACTTGTCGACCACCTGGCCCCAGTTGCTGGCGATGTAGATGTTCCCCGAGGAGTCGATCACCGGCGCGGTGGGCTCCTCGGACGAGGTGAAGCCATAGGGCAGGGCGAACGAGCCCACCTCGGAGCCGGCGAGGGTGTAGGTGGCCAGCTGGGTCCCCGTGTTCACGTAGAGGTCCGAGGACGTGGCCACGAAGGTCACCACCCCGCCCGAGGGTGTCACGACGGTCGAGGTGGTGGTCGACGGCAGGCTGGTGGACGGGCCGAGGACGGCGGCCGGATCCGTGGTGGTGCACATCGGGCTGACGTCGGCGGCGGTCGGTGCCGCCGGGCTTCCGGGGATCTGGGGGGTCGGGGCCGCGGTGCCCGACAACCCGCCCGAAGCCGCACCCACGGTGGCCAGTGTGACGATGACGGCGGCGGCGAGTACTGCGACGCGCACGATTCCACTGCCCCTGGTGATAGTCCCTGCCCGGTCCATACGGTCCCATCGGCCCTGGCATTTCTTCCTTTAGAGCAAATTCACAAATAGTCACTAAAGAACCACGCTCCGTGGCAATACAGGTCCCAAGGGGCCGAAGGTCCCGGCCGGAAGGGCTTCCCGGCACCTTCACCGTGCCGGGCGCCACCTTGTCGGGGCGGGCCCGACGGGCACGGGCCGTCGGCAGGCCTCGGGTCGCCGGTGCAGGCACGGGACGGCCTCTCCGATGGGGAGGAGGGGCGACTTCGGACCGTGAGGATGAGGCACCGGTCGGCGGCGGGTGGCCGACTACGGCGGCGTCCTCAGTGGGTCATCGCTGCGTGTAGCCGTAGGCCTGGTAGCCGTCGGACGACGCGTGGCGCACGTGGTTCAGGACGAGCCCGAGCACCCGGCACCCGGTGGACTCGAGCCGGTTGGCCGTGCGCTCGAGGTCGGACCGGTCGGTCTTCCCCTCCGAGGCGACCACGACGGCACCGTGGGTGAGGCTCCCGAGGATCGCGGTGTCGGGAGCGGCGAGCACGGGTGGCGTGTCGAGGAAGATGATGTCGGCCAGCAGGTGCAGCTGGTCGAGGACGGGCTGCATCCCCGGGCTGTCGAACAGCTCGGCCGGGTTGTCGAGGTTGGCACCGACCGGTAGCAGTCGGAGCCCGTCGATCCCGGTCTCGAGGAGGTGGGAGCTGACTGCGGTCTCGTCGAACTCGGGACCGCGTCGACGGTGCGTCCGCTCCGTCAACTCGCCCCGGCGGGTCTTGTTCGGCGCGTCGCCGAAGGCGATGCCGGGACCCCCGTCCTCAGGCTCCGCCTGTTTCCAGTTGGACTTGATCAGATCGGAGAGCCCGGGACTGTCGGTGGCATCGATGCCGAAGATCTCTTCGAGCCGCGGCCGACGGAAGTCGGCGGAGACCACGATCACCCTGCTTCCCGTGAGTGCCCACGACACGGCCAGATTGGCGGTCACGAAGGTCTTGCCGTCACCGGCCTCGGGGCTGGTCACCACGAGGATCGGGCTCTGCTGCTCGAGCAGGAGCACCCGCAGACTGGTGCGGAGGTCTCTGACGGCCTCCGCCAGCGAGGACTGGGGGACCTGGACCAGCGCAAGGGCCACGTCGCCCCGCTTCACGTCGGCGTCCTCGGGCAGCTCGCCCAGGATCGGGGCTTCGATGACCGACTCGATGTCCGGGCTGATCCGGACCCTGTCGTCGAACTGCTCGCGGATGAGGGCGATCCCGCATCCGACCAGCAGGCCGGCGAGGAATCCGATGGCGGCGAGCTTGGACTTCTTCATCGCAGTGGAGACACCAGGGGTCGCCGCCACCTGCACCTGTGCGTAGGGCATGCCGATCTGGATGTTGGACTGCGCCGCCTGGAGCGTGCTCGAGGTCTGGGTCGAGCGCGGCGATCTGGGCGGTGATGAGCGAGTTGACGCCGTTCGGCGGCAGTTGGGCCTGGAGGCCGGCGATCTTGCCGTCGATGGCGGTGACGGCTGCCGAATACTTGTCGATCTGTGCCTGGGCGAGGGCCTGGATCTGGCTGACGAACGCCTCGGAGTAGGCCTTCGTGACCGCCTCGGCCGCCTGCGGCGAGGAGGCGGACCCGGTGATGGTGAGGGCCCCGGTGGTGGGGTCGACCGTTCCGGCCACCGAACCGGCCACGGCACCGGGGTTCGGGTCGCCCAGGGCCTTGGCCGCGGCGAGCTCCACGTTGGTGCTCGAGAGCTCCTGAACCGGGTCGGGCAGGGTGAACGACGATGCCGAACTCCCGCCGCCCTGGGAGGAGCTGTTGATCTGGACGAGCGCGCTCGACTGGTAGGTAGGCGTCGACGTCTTGCTGTACGCCAGTGTGGCCGCCATCGCGACCACGATGCTGACCACGATGGTCAGCTTCCTGTTCCACAGTGTCTGGAGCATCTGCTGGAAAGTCACCGGGAACTCACTTTCGGCGGACAGGGGAGATCACAGAATACGGGGGTCGGGCCACGGTGGGTGGCACCGCTGCCCCGAGGCGGGTGAGGAGCCTCATGATGCGGCGCTCGCGGCGCGGACCCTCGTCATCACGGCCTCCATCGCATCGGCGCGCTCGGCCCACGAGGCGACATCGCCATCGGGTTCCGTCGCCGGCGGCCCGGTACCGGAGGCGTCGATCACCCGGGACACGGCGTCGACGAACTCGTCCCGATCGGCGATGACGATCGGGGCTCCGAGGCCCCGGAATCCTGCCACCGGGGTGGCGACGGTGGGCCTACCGGCGGCCAGGCAGTCGTAGGCCTTGATCGGGTCGAGGCTCTCGGTGAACGGGTTCACCAGGTGGGGGATGACGACCACGTCGGCGTGCTGGAGGAAGCCCGGCACACGCTCGTAGGGCTGGGGTCCGATCCGGTGGACCGTCGGGACCGCCTCCAGCCTGGACGACTCCTTCGGAGCCAGGCTGTCGGGTCCCACAAGGGCGATGGCCAGGTCGGGCCGGGACTCGGCCAGCGAGACGATCAGATCGACATCGAGCCGTGACTCGTGGAGCGTGCCCACGTAGACGGCGACCGGGCCGTCGGGGAGCTCGGCCGGCCGCGACTGCGGGGTGCGGAGAGGCTCGACATCGACGCCGTTCGGGATCAGGTCGACGGCCCGGTCCCGGCCCCGGGTGCGGGCCAGGTCGGGTGAGCACACGACCACGGCACCGCTGCGGGCCAGCAGGAGCTCGTCGTTGGCTCGCAGCCGGGCCTCCTGGCGGGGGGCGAGGGGGGCGAGCAACCAGTCATCGGTGACGTCGTAGATCGTGGGCCAGCCCGTGGCCAGCGCCCACCCGGCGTAGTAGGCGTCGTTGACCCACACCAGTGGGTCGACCAGTCCGAGCGACGTGGCGGCAGCGGTGACCTGCCTGCCCAACGACCGGTCGGCTGTCCGGCCGAGCGATCGGGGCAGCCACTTCCGTGGACGCAGGACGTGGATCCGCGGGCGGACGGCCTCCATCCGAGGCCGGGTCAGGGCGGCAGTCCTGCGCTGGCTCAGTTCGAACGGAACGTCGACCGCCGGGGCCACGTAGAGAACCTGCAGCAACGGGTCCCGGTCCACCAATTCGTCCACCAGGATGCGGATCCGCCGGCGCACGGTTCCCCAATCCTCGAGCGAGCACACGATCAGGGACGTGGCCGCGGGCGCCCCGGTCACGGCCTCGGTCCCCTCGGTCGATTCAGCTGTCGTGCGCACGTGTCGTCTTCCCGGTCGCCGGCCGGCATCACCGTGTCCGGTGGCCGGCCGTCCGGGGAGCGTCCCCGGGCCACCTCTACCGTCGTCATGTGCGACGAGGACCTTGAGGTAGTCGTGACTGTCCTGTGCGGGTGACGCGAACACGGTCGCGCGGGACACTACCCGGGTCGAGGGGTCCCGACGGAATGCCGACCGGCCGCTACCATTGGCCGGGCCTACCCCGTGATGCACACGACCTCTCCCGTGAGACGCGCGAGACAGCCCGAGGCCCCATGATTCCGATCCCGTCGCCACGATGAGCCCGACCTCCCCGCGCCACCGGGTACGACGTCAGAGCGGGCGGAGCCGCCTGGAGCAGCTTGCCGCGCCGATGCTGGCGTGGGGTTCGGTGGCCGTCGTGGCCGCCGTGGCCGGCCTGGCGGTGGGAGCGAACCTCGTCGCCGGCGTCGCCGTCGCCTTCGTCGTCTTCGCCCTCGGCATCTTCGTGGTCGATCCGATCCTGATCGTCGTGGTGGCACTGCCCGGGGCCATTCTGATCCAGCGGGTGGGGGGGGCGACCACCAACCTGAGTGTGGCCGACCTGCTGGTCTTCGTGGGGGCGTTCGTGTGCCTGTTCCACATCGAATGGCGATCGGCGAGGCAACTCAAGCGGTTCCTCCTGGGGATCATCTGGTATCAGGCCGTGCTCCTGCTGGTCGTGCTGCTCCACCCGTTCAAGGGCGACGTCATCGAATGGTTCCACCGCCTCTCCTACCTGGCCGGTAGCACGCTCATCGGCTGGGTGATCGCAACGGAAGGCAGGGCGCGCCAGGCCTTCCGGCTCTACCTGTGGGGCTCGGCGATCCTCGCCCTGGTCGCCCTCGAACACGCGGTGGCCCTCCACTTCCAGCCGGCCCAGTGGGGCGTGTACCAGAAGAACACGGTCGGAGCCGTCCTGTGGGTAGCGGTGGTCATCGCCCAGCTGAACCCCGATGGGTGGGGATCAAGAAGCCCGAGGCCCGGGTCATCGAGGCACTCTGCCTTCTCGGGCTCCTCGCCTCCCAGTCACGACAGGCGGCCATCCTGCTGGTGCTCGCTCTCGTGACGGCGGTGCTGATCAACTCCGAGGTCCGGGGACCGGCGAAGCTCGTGATCTTCATCACCGTGCCCACGCTAGTACTGGTGTACGAGAGCTTCGTCCTCGCCTTTCGCAACAACCCGCAGTTCAACTCCGTGGCCATCCGGTTCACCCAGATCGACGCCGCTCTCCACGTGTGGCACCAGAGCCCGTGGCTCGGTTTCAGAATGCACTTCTACAACCTGCCCCAGTTCTCATCGGTCAACGTGCCACCGAACTCTCTGGTGGACAACCTGGCATCCACCGGCGTGGTCGGATCGCTCGCCTTCTTCGTCATGGTCATCGTGACCATGACGGTGATGGCCGGTCTGCCGCGGATCTACGGCACGCTGGGCCTGGTGATCCTGTCGGGCCACTACGTCGACGGACTCTTCGACATCTTCTGATCGTGCCCTGTCGATCACCCCGTTCATCGTCGTGGGGATCTCGCTCGGGATGGCCGATGCCGACCCCGGTGCCGAACACTGCCGGACCTGCTGGCCGCGGCGGCGGGCCCGACCGGTCGCAGACGTGACCGCGGAGGCGCTGTCGGTGCCGGGGCGCCGGAGATCGCGCGCACGGACCCCACGTCGCAGCCCGTGGTGTCCGGCCCGATCCCACCCGGCCACGGGCGTGAGCCAGTACGTTCCTTGACCGTGCCGCATCCAGGCCCCGCAACCGCCGTGGCGGTTCCGGTGGCTTCGTGGCTCCGACGGCGACCACCGGTGCCCGAGATCGTCTTCGGGTCATCTGAATCCCCTCGCGTCCGGCGATCACGTCCCGGCCCGGCGCGTAGCGGCGGCAGCGCCTCACCTACCGGCCGCGTGTCGTCCCCGCGGCTACAGATGGGTCGGGGTCGTGCCGATGGTGCAGGTGATGTTCGGGAGGGGCACGCCAGGTCCCCAGGGTGCGCGAGGTACTCACCCCCGAGGGAGTGACGGACCGTGGGGACGAGTTCCCCACGGCGGAACCCGGCGCGTCCGGACTGGCGGTCCTCCACCGTGAAGTCGCCGTTCGGCCCCGGGACGTCGAGGTCGTCATCTCCCCCGATCTGGTCGCCGACCTGTACGACCTCATCCTCCGCCACTTCCACGGCTACGTCGGGCCCCACCGCCGCCGCCACTACCTGGCCGGCGCCACGACGGGCCACGTACCCTGGTACAGCCGGATCATGACCGTGTTGCTGCTGACGGCGATGGTGGTCGTCCCGCTCCACCCTGATCGCGGCGCGGTCGGTCCCGCCGGCCGCGGCAGGTTCGTCCACGGGCCCGGGCGCCGGCCAGGTGGTCCCAGGGCGACGGCGCGGAGCACCGCCTCGAACGGCACGTGTTCACGGCATCGAGCCAGCAGGTCGCCCGGGCCGTGGCCGCCTACCAGAGAGCACTCGCCCGCGCCGGCGCCACCGGCCGAGCTGTGACACCTCCAGGCGCCACCGGCGGAGTCGCGT
>CAWJER010000006.1:0-235991 GCA_963841925.1 uncultured Acidimicrobiales bacterium | reverse complement strand
CGTCCTCGTTGATGGCCATCACGGTCAGGTACCGGCCGCCGCCGTCGGGGATGGTCAGCGTGGCGCCCTCGTCGATGTCGACCACGGTGAGGCTGTACAGCGTGTCGCGGTTCATGCGGATCACGCTCTGCTGGTCGAGCGGGGTGGGCTGGCGGAAATGGAGCCATCGGTTGATGACCGCGCCCAGGGCGACGAAGCGGTCGACCTGGAAGGCCACCTCGGCGGTGGCGTAGTTGTCGACGTCGACGGTGATCGGCACGGCGGGTTCCTCTCGGCGCGGGCGGCCAGGATGGCAAACGGGAGCGCCGGCGGCAAGCGGACCACCGCCCGGGCCGGGGCCGGACGACGGGTGACGGGTAGGTTTGGTGGATGCATTCCCGTCAGACAGGGCCGTCGTGACCGGCGACGTCATCCTCCTGGTCGTGCTGCTGGTCCCCATCGTCCTGTGGTTCGCTCTGCGCTGGCTGCCCGAGCAGCGGCGCCGGCAGCCGCACAGGAGTGTGGCGACCGGGCCGCGCAAGCGGTGGTGGCAGCCCTAGACCCCGGGGGCGGTGCTCCGGGGGCGAACGGCCCGGGCGCTCTCGCGTGGCGATGACCGGGCGCGTAGGCCATCGGCCCGGAGACAGGCAACGGCACCCACCTCACCGGTGGCGCCCTGGCCGCCGAGGCCCCCGTAGAAGGGAGCATCGCCGTAGGCGAAGATCCCGCCGTCGTTCGCCACGAGGAGACGGCCGCCGTCGTCCGACGTCGAGAGCATCGCAGTGATGGGCTCATCGAGCGGCGTCGCCCCGCCGCACCGTGGAAGCCGGCGCTGCCGTAGGCGAAGACCCCGCCGTGGCGCCGTGGTGGCCCACCGGCTGTTCGTCCTTCGGTGTGCGCACAACACGGACCGGCGGTAACGGCCCGGAAAGCCCGAGCCCTGGCCGCACTCCGGTCGGTGGGACCGACCCCTAGCGGCGACGCAGCCGCACGTCCGTCACCGAAGGGGGCGCCCATCCGGGGTCGGCGCCGCCCACGTTCCGCCCCGGCGGGACGATCTCGTCGATGCGGTCGAGCACGTCCTCGCCGAGTGTGATGTCGGCCGTCACCAGCTGGGACTCCAGCTGCTCCATGGTGCGCGGGCCGATGATGGGGCACGTGACGGCCGGGTGGGCCTGCACGAAGGCCAACGCCAGCTCGAGCAGTGAGTGCCCGGCCTCGTCGGCCACCTGCTGGAGCGCGACGACGGCCGCCAGCTTCTGCTGGTTCTCGGGCAGCGTCAGGTCGTAGCGCTCGGGCAGCATGGCCGAGCGGCGCGACGTGTTCTCCTTCCCTCGCCGAATGCCCCCGACAGCCACCCGCCGGCCAGCGGGCTCCAGCTGAGGACGCCCATCCCGTACTGCAGCGCACACCGGCAGCAGGTCGGCCTCGATCCCCCGGGCCAGCAGCGAGTACTGCGGCTGCTCGGTCCGGAAGCGCTCGCGTCCCCGGCGCTCGGCCACCCAGTGGGACTCGACGACCAGGTGGGCCGGGAACGTCGAGCATCCCGCGAAGCGGATCTTGCCGTCGTGGACGAGATCGCTGAGGGCCCCGAGGGTGTCGTCGATGTCCGTCTCGGGTGACGGGCGGTGGATCTGGTAGAGGTCGATGTAGTCGGTCCCGAGGCGCCGCAGGCTGTGCTCGCACTCGGCGATCACCCACCGACGCGAGTTGCCCTGGGCGTTCGGGTCCCCCGACATCGGGCCGTGCACCTTGGTCGCCAGCACGATGTGCTCGCGGTCGAGATCGCGGAGGGCCTTGCCCACGATCTCCTCCGACTCGCCGAAGGAGTACATGTCGGCCGTGTCGATGAAGTTGATGCCGGCCTCGACGGCCCGGTGGATGATCCGGACCGAGTCGTCGTGGTCGGGGTTACCCCAGGCGCCGAACATCATCGCCCCGAGGCAGAGCTGGCTGACCTGGACGCCGGTGGTGCCGAGGGTGCGGTGGTTCATTGCCCCAGCCAACCACACCGGGGTGGTGCCCGCCCGGGCCGTTCCTCCGGGCCGGGCGGTGGCCCACCGGCCGGATGCCAGGTCCACCGGCCGGATGCCAGGCCCACTGGCCGGATGCACATCCGGTCGGTACTATCGAACATATGTTCGTATCCACGCCGGACCGGCGGCTCGTCCGGGACCTCGACCCGGCCGCCCTCGCCACGCTGGCCACCCTGGCCGAGCGCACCCGGCCGGTGGCGGCCAGCCGGACCCGGCTCCTCCCCGTACTCCCGGCGCTGGCCGGGCTGCTCCCTGACGGGGCGCTGCGTCGGGGCTCCACCCTGACCGTCGGCCGGCCCGGTGACGACGGGGCCCTCAGCGTCGCCCTGTCCCTGGTGGCCGCCGCCTCGGCCTCCGGCTCGTGGTGCGCCCTGGTCGGCCATCCTGGCCTCGGCGCCGTGGCCGCCGCCGACCTCGGCGTCGACCTCGGGCGGCTCGCCCTCCTCCCCCGGCCCGGCGCGGCCTGGGCCGAAGCCACGGCCGCCGTGCTGGAAGGGGTCGACCTGGTGGTGCTGTGTCCGCCCTTCGCCCCCCGCCGGGCCATGGCCCACCGGCTGGCGGCCCGCACCCGCGAGCGGCGTGCCGTGCTGATCGTCGTGCCCGGCCGCGCCGGCTGGCCCGAGCCGCCCGACCTGCAGCTCCGGGTCGACGACGCCACCTGGGAGGGGGTCGATGCCGGTGAGGGTCACCTCCGGCGTCGGCAGGTGACGATGACCGTCACCGGTCGACGCTCCGCGGCGCGCCCCACCCATCACCGGCTGTGGCTTCCCGCCCCCGACGGCACGGCGGCCGCGGCCGACGAGCCGTTCGCCCCGGCGGTCTGACGTGGACCGCCTGCTGGTCGTCCGCTGTCCCGAGCTGCTCGAGGAGGACGAGGGGGGTGCGGTGCTCCGTGCCTTCGCCGAGGTGATCGCCGCCGTGGAGGCCTACTGCCCGTGGGTGACCCCGGTACGGCCCGGCGTCTGCTCGCTGCCCGCCCGGGGGCCCGCCCGCTACTTCGGGGGCGAAGGCGCCCTGGCCGATCTCGTCCAGGAGGCCGCCGAGCAGGTCACGCCGGCCGAGGTCGGCGTGGCCGACGGGCTGTTTGCCGCCACCGTGGCCGCTCGCCGGGGCCTGATCGTCCCGGCCGGTGGCACCCCGGCGTTCCTCGCCCCACTACCGGTGGCCGTGCTCGGGCTGGACGACCTGACCGGACTGCTCGACCGGCTCGGCATCCGCACCCTGGGAGGGTTCGCCGCCCTCCCCGACCCCCACGTCCTCGGTCGGTTCGGGGCCGACGGCGCCCACGCCCACCGGGTGGCCGGCGGCCGGAGCGGCGAGCTGGCCGACCTGCGCCAGCCCCGCGTCGCCCGACTCCTCGCCGGCGAGCCGGCCGAGGAGTCGCCGGTGGTGGCCGAGCCCGGGTTCTGGGGCGGGGTGAGTGACGCCGACGCCCGGGCCGCCCGGTGCCTGGCCGCCGCCCAGGAGCTGCTCGGCCCCGACGGGGTGGTGACCGTCCGGCTGCAGGGCGGGCGCAGTCCGGCCGAACGGGCCCGCTTCGTGACCTGGACGGCCGGGGAGCAGCCCCGGGGCGCCGTTCCCGGTGCCGCACGCGCCGTCACGACCGGGTCGGGAGCGCCGTGGCCCGGGCGGATCCCCGCACCGGCGCCGGCCGTGGTCCATCCGGGCCCGGTCCGGGCCGACCTCGCCGACGCCCGGGGCGAGCCGGTGCGGGTGTCGGCCCGGGGACTGCTGACCGCCGCGCCCGACCGCCTGTCGGTCGAGGGTGGGCCGTGGGAACCGCTGTCCGGATGGGCCGGGCCGTGGCCGTCCGACGAGCGGTGGTGGTCACGGTCGCGCCGGCGGGGCGCCCGGCTCCAGGCCGTCACCGCACGGGCCGCCCACCTACTGCTGGTCGAACGGGGCCAGTGGTGGGTCGAGGCCACCTACGGCTGAGGCCGGTGCGACCATGGCCTACGCCGAACTCCACGCCCACTCCAATTTCTCCTTCCTCGACGGTGCCAGCCACCCCGAGGAGCTCGCCGCGGAGGCGGTCCGGCTCGGGCTGTCGGCGGTGGCGCTGACCGACCACAACGGCCTGTACGGGGTGGTGCGGTTCGCCGTGGCGGCCCGGGCGCTCGGGCTGCCCACCGTGTTCGGCGCCGAGCTCACCCTGTCGGATGCCGACGGGCCCCACCTGCGCACCGGCATGCCCGACCCGGCCGGCACCCACCTGGTGGTCCTGGCCCGCGACCCCGACGGCTACGCCCGCCTCAGCCGGGTGATCGCCGAGGCCCACCTGGACGGCGGTGAGAAGGGTCGCCCCATCCTTACCCTCGATGCCCTGGCCGACCACCACGGCGGCCACTGGCAGATCCTGACCGGATGCCGGAAGGGACCCCTGGCCGCCGCCCTCACCGAGGCGGGGCCGGCGGCGGCGGCACGGGCCCTCGACCGGCTCATCGACCGGTTCGGGCGCGACAACCTGGCCGTCGAGCTGTGGGACCACGGCACTCCGGTCGACGGGCCCCGCAACGACGTCCTGGCCGTCCTGGCCACCGAGCGGGGCGTGGCGCCGGTGGCCACCAACAACGTCCACTACGCCAGTCCGGCCCGCTTCCCACTGGCCACCACGCTGTCGGCCGTGCGGGCGCGCTCCACCCTGGAGGACCTCGAGGGGTGGCTCCCCTCGTCGGCCACCGCCTGCCTGCGGGGCGAGGCCGAGCAGCGCCGGCGGTTCGCCCGGTGGCCGGGGGTGGTGGACCAGGCGGCGGAGCTGGCCACCGAGTGCGTGTTCGACCTCCGGTTGGTGGCCCCCCGTCTGCCCGACTTCCCGGTGCCCGAGGGCCACACCGAGCAGAGCTGGCTGGTCGAGCTGACCTACCGGGGCGCGGCCGAACGGTACGGGCCGAGGGAGCGCGAACGGGTGCCGGGGGCGTACGCGCAGCTCGGCCACGAGCTCGAGGTGATCGGCGCGCTCGGGTTCCCGGGCTACTTCCTCACCGTGTGGGACATCGTCCAGTTCTGCCGGCGCAACGACATCTTCTGCCAGGGCCGGGGGTCGGCAGCCACCTCCGCCGTCTGCTTCGCCCTCGGCATCACCAACGTGGACGCCGTCTCGCTCGGGCTGCTCTTCGAGCGCTTCCTCTCCCCCGCCCGCGACGGCCCACCCGACATCGACGTCGACATCGAGTCCGGGCGACGTGAGGAGGTCATCCAGTACGTCTACGAGCGCTACGGCCGGCTGCACGCCGCCCAGGTGGCCAACGTCATCACCTACCGGTCACGGTCCGCCCTGCGCGATGTGGGCAAGGCCCTCGGGCACTCCGTCGAGGAGGCGGACGCCTGGTCGGAGTCGACCGAGCGCGGCCAGCCCCTGACCGAGCGCGACGACCTGCCGCCGGTGGTGCAGCATCTGGCCGGCGAGCTGCTCGGGTTCCCCCGCCACCTCGGCATCCACTCGGGGGGCATGGTCATCTGCGACCGTCCCGTGGTCGAGGTGTGCCCGGTGGAGTGGGGTCGGATGCCGGGACGCAGCGTGCTGCAGTGGGACAAGGACGACTGTGCCGCGGCCGGGCTCGTCAAGTTCGACCTCCTGGGCCTCGGCATGCTCACCGCCCTGCACCACATGGTCGACCTGGTGGCCGAGGCCCACGGGGTCACGGTCGACCTGGCCATGCTCGAGCAGGAGGACGAGGTCTACGACCTGCTGTGCCGGGCCGACACGGTGGGGGTGTTCCAGGTCGAGTCGCGCGCCCAGATGAACACGCTGCCGCGCGTGCAGCCCCGCTGCTTCTACGACCTGGCCATCGAGGTCGCCCTGATCCGGCCCGGGCCCATCCAGGGCAACGCCGTCCACCCCTACATCCGGCGCCGCAACGGGACCGAGCCCGTCTCCTACCTCCACCCGCTGATGCAGCCGGCCCTGGAGCGCACCCTGGGCGTGCCGCTGTTCCAGGAGCAGCTGATGCAGATCGCCATCGACGTGGCCGGGTTCAGCCCGGCCGAGTCCGACGAGCTGCGCCAGGCCATGAGCGCCAAGCGGTCCGGCGAGCGCATGGCGAGGCTGCGCGACCGCCTGTTCGCCGGCATGGCCGCCCGGGGCGTGTCCGCCGAGGTGTCCGAGCAGGTCTACGCGGCACTGGCCGCCTTCGCCAACTTCGGCTTCCCCGAGAGCCACTCGGTGGCCTTCGCCCATCTCGTGTACTCGACGGCCTGGTGCAAGGTGCACTACCCGGCCGCGTTCACCGCCGGGCTGCTCAACGCCCAGCCCATGGGGTTCTGGTCCCCCCAGAGCCTGGTGGCCGACGCCAAGCGCCACGGGGTGACCGTCCGGCGGCCCGACGTCGACGTGGGGCGGGCGGTGGCCTCGCTCGAGGCGGAGTCGGGCCCGGCGTGCAGGGGTCGGGACGCGGGCAGGGGTCCCGACGGGGTGGTGCCGCCCGACCGGGCGGCGGTGCGCCTCGGCCTGTCGTCGGTGCGCGGCATCGGGTCCGACGCCGCCGCCCGGATCGAGGCGGGGGCGCCGTGGTCGGGCATGGAGGACCTGGTTCGCCGCGCCGGTGTCACCCGGGCCCAGCTCGAGGCCCTGGCCACCGCCGGGGCCCTCGACGACGTCGGCGGGCCCGGTCGGACGGGGCGGGCCGGGCGGGCGGGCGGGCGGCGGTCCCTGGTGTGGGGGGCGGGGGCGGCGGCCCAGGCCACCGCCGACCGGCTGCCGGGCGTGGTCACCGGGGCGGAGTCCCCACCCCTGCCCACCCCCACCCCGTGGGAGGAGGTGTCCGACGACCTGTGGTCGCTCGGCATGGCCCCCGACACCACAGCCATGGAGCTGGCCAGGGCCGGGCTGGACCGGCGCGGGGTGGTCCGGGCCGCGGTGCTGGCCGGCCGGCCGGCCGGGGACCGGGTCACCGTCGGGGGCGTGGTCACCCACCGGCAGGCCCCCGAGAGCGCCCACGGGGCGGTCTTCCTCAACCTGGAGGACGAGACCGGGATGGTGAACATCGTCTGCTCGCGGGGCGCCTGGATCCGGTGGAAGCCGGTGGCCCGCGCCTGTCCGGCGCTCCTGGTCCGGGGCCGGGTCGAGCGGTCCGAGGGATCCATGACGCTGGTGGCCGAGCGGTTCGAACCCCTGCCGCTCGGCCCGGTGCCGTCCTCCCGGGACTTCCGCTGACCGACCCGGGACTTACCCGTGCAGATCCGGTGCGGGTGTGTCGATACCCCCCCGACGAGGGAACATGCGGTGCCTCTTGACTACTCTTAGCGTTTGGGTAAACACTTAGAGTAGTCAAGCAACCACGAGGGGTAACGGTGGATTCCATGGGGCAGGGTTTCATCAGCGGGCAATTCGGGGACGGGCGAGGGACCGGCACGCCGGAACCCTCCACGTCGACGCAGACCATGTCGACGCAGACCATGTCGACGCAGACCATGTCGACGCAGGCCATGTCGACGCAGGCCATGTCGACGCAGACCCCGTCGACGCAGACCACGTCGACGCAGACCACGTCGACAGGGCGCGTTCGAGGGGGTCGACGGTCATGACCGCGACCGCTTCCGGATTCACCAGTCCCGCCTTCGCCCTCATCGTCGCCGTGGTGGTCGTCGCCGTCGTCGTCGGCGCCGTCGATCTCATCCGCCAGCCGGGATGGGCGTGGCGTGCCGCAGGTGAGCCCAAGCTCCTGTCGCTGGCGCTCGTGCTGCTGCTCCCCGGGGTCGGCCTCGCCATCTACGTGTTCGGGGCACGGCCCAAGGTCGTCGCCATCGCGTCCGCCGGACGCGCCGCGAACCTGCCCTTCGAGCGGTTCGGCGACCGGGAAACCCTGGCCACCGAGAGCACCCGGTCGATCCAGGCCCTCGCCCTGCCCACCACACTCGGCAGCTTCGGCGAGCGCCGGAGCGCCCGCACCGTCAAGACGAGCGGCCCCGCCGAGCCCCCGCCGTCCGGCGGCGGGTTCTTCGACGACCCCGACCTCGTCACCGTGGGCGGAGAGGGCGGAATGTCCGAACCGGTGGTGCCGGCGCGCACCGTCACTGCGACCGCCACCGAGGACCCGACGATCCGCATCCCCGGATCCCTCGGCCGACCGTACCGCCCGAAGCAACGCACCTCGCTCGACGACGGGCAGTCACTGGCGTCGGTGGCCGCACAGATCCTCGACGCCAGCCAGGGGACCGCCGAGTCCCCGCCGGCGGCGGCCATGGTGGCCACCGCTCCGGCGGCCCCGCTCGCCCCGTCCACCGGAGCCCAACCAGGACCCGGCGTTGCGGCGCTCCTGAGCGAGCCCGCCCCTGCCGCCCAGGTGCCCGGCCCGACGTTCGTGGCGCCGGCCGCGGCACGCGGCTTCGGGCACCGGTCGGCGACGAGGGCCACCGTGGTCGGCGCGTTGGCCACGCAGCTCACCGCTGCCCCGGTGGCCACCCCGCGCACCCCCGAGATCTTCCGTCCTCGACCCGACGAGGTGGCCCCGCTGGCCGGCTCCGGTCCCGTGGCCGTGGCCGTGGCCACTGCGGCACCCCGGGCGACCATGGCGGCGCGGTGGCTGCCCGACCCCACCGGGCGCCACCAGTACCGGTACTGGGACGGTGGGTCCTGGACCGAGAACGTCTACGACGCCGGCGTCGAGTCCCGGGACCCCGCCGCCGACTGAGGGCCGACGTCGGAGCGTCACCGAACCGGCGTCAGCGCCGCTGGGCGCCGAGCCGGCTGAGCCGGGCCACCAGGACCTCGACCACCGATTCGCCGGGCAGCGCCGTGACCCCGCGCAGGTCGAGATCGGCGGCGGCCAGCAGCTGCACGGCACGGGCGATGCGGGCGGACCCGAGGCGGTTGGCCTGTGCCAGCGCCTTCTTCGCCGGGTAGGTCTTCACCCCGAGCACCTCGGCGGCCTGTTCGGCCGTCGTCACCCCCGAGCCGTCGAGCCGCAGCATCTGGCGGTAGTGCTTGTGGAGCTGGGCCAGGATCACCAAGGGGTGGGACTCCCCGGCGGACAGCATCCGGTGCAGCACCTCGATCGCCGGCGCGGTCCTGCCCGAGTCGATGGCGTCGGTCAGGTCCCACGGGGCCAGGGCTCCGGCCTCGCCCAGGAACGGTTCGAGGTCCGCCGCCGTCACCGTCGCCCCGGGCCCGTAGGCGGCGGCCAGGGTGTCGAGCAGGCCCGACAGTCGCCCCATGTCGGAGCCCAGGTGCTCGCCCAGACGGGACTGGGCCGCGCCGTCCAGTCGCACCGGTCCACCCTTCAGGTGGTCGGCCAGCCACTGCGACCTGGCCCTGCCCGTCCCTACGGAGGTGTCCACCACGTCGCCCGACGTCGCCACCGCCTTGGACAGGGTCGGGTTGACGGCCCCGCCCCCGGCGACGAGCACGAGTGCCGTGGTGGGGAGGGGGTCGGCCAGGTAGCCGGCCAGGCGCTTGGCGTCGCCCGCACCGACCTGCCCGGCCTCGCGGACGACCACGATCCTCCGGTCGACCAGGAAGGGCGGTGTGGTGCAGGCGTCGATGACGGCGCCCACGTCGAACTGGTCCACGCCGGGGCCCCCGAACTCCTCCACCATGATCGACGGGTCACCACCGTCCACGAGCTGTTCGACCAGGGCGTGGGCGGCCTGGGCGACGAGTGACGGGTCGCCCCCCTTGACCAGGTAGGCGGGCCGGAGGCCGGTGCCCGTGGCCGCCGAGGTGGTCACCGCCCGGCCCTGACGATGGCCGCCACGACGTCACAGGCCTGACGATGGGCCCCGACCTCGTGGACCCGCATCACCCGACATCCGAGGGCGGCGCCCAGAGCGGTGGCCGACAGGGAGGCTTCGCGACGCTCGCCGATCTCGAGGCCCAGCACCACACCGAGGAACGTCTTGTTGGAGGCCGACAGCAGCAGCGGGTAGCCCAGGTCGGCCAGCCGGTCCGAGGCCCGAAGCAGCGTGAGCGACTGCGCTGCCGTCTTGCCCAGGTCGAGCCCGGCGTCGATCACGATGCGATCGGGCGTCAGCCCGGCGGCCAGCGCCCGCTCGGCGCGCTCGAGGAGGAAGGCCGTCACAGTGCCCACCACGTCGTCGTAGACGGGGTCGGGGTCGGGGATGCGCGGACCGAGCCGGATGTGGGTGGCGACCACCGTGGCGCCGTACTCGGCGGCGGCCGGCAGGTAGTCGGGGTCGGCGAACCCGCTGATGTCGTTGCCGACCGCGGCACCGGCCTTGTAGGCCTCGCGGGCCACCGACGCCCGCCAGGTGTCGACGGACAGGGGGATGTCGAATCGGGAGGCCAGGGCCTCGATGGCCGGGATCACCCGTTCCAGCTCCTCGGCCTCCCCGACCTCGGGACCGGGCCCGGCCTTGACCCCGCCCACGTCGAGCAGGTCGGCGCCCTGGTCCACCAGGAGCCCGGCCCGGCGCACCAGGTCGTCGAGCGCGTAGGTGGCTCCCTTGTCGTAGAAGGAGTCGGGCGTGCGGTTCAGGATCCCCATGACGAGGGGCCGGTGTGCGATGTCGAACGTCCGGGGTCCGAGTCGCAGGGTGGTGGCGCGCACGGGGGTGACGCTACCGGAGGCGGCTGACGGCCGGGTCGCCGGCCGGCACTCCTGCAGGTCCGTGGCCCTCAGAAGAGTCGGGAGGCCAGCGCCTTGCGGTAGGCGAGGGTCCGGGGGTCGTCCGGTCCGAGGGTCTCGAGCAGGTCGAGGAACTCCTGGCGGGCGTCGGGGTCGTCCTTGACCCGTTCCAGCAGACCGTCGAGCAGGGACCCGATGTCAGCGCCGGCCACGTCTTCGCGTGTGGCCAGCCGCGCCTCGGCCAGGAGTCGACGGGTCTCGGACGTCTCGGGGATGCGCCCGAGCAGGGCGACGGCCTCCTCGGTTTCCCCCCGCGCGATGAGCAACCCGGCGAGCGCGGGAAGGGCCACCGGGTGGTCGGGCTGCAGGTCCAGCGCCCGACGCAGCAGGGCTTCGTCGCCACCTTCGGCCCCTTCGTCGGCGAGCACGTCGGCCTCGGACCGGGTCGGGACCAGCCGCTCGACGAACGCCTGCACCGCCGCCTCCGGCTGGGCGCCGATGAATTGGTCGACCACGGCGCCGTCCCGGATAGCGAACACGGCGGGGATCGACTGGACCCGGAAGCTGGCCGAGACGGTCGGGTTCTCGTCGACGTTGACCTTGACCAGGTCGACGGCTCCCCCCGTGGCAGCGACGGCTCGCTCCAACATCGGCCCGAGCGTGGTGCACGGCCCACACCACGGTGCCCACAGGTCGACGACCACGGGGACCTCGGTCGAGCGCCGGAGGACGACGTCCTCGAACGTGGCATCGGTGGCGTCAGGCATGCCCCGACGATACCGGGCGGCGTGTGACGACCGGTCCGGCACCGGGTGGCTCCGGCGACGCGGGTAGCGTCGGGGCATGGATGCAGCACCGAACGCCGACGCACCCGTCGCCGAGGCCCCGATCGCAGCTCCGGCCGTCGAGCCGGCCGTCGAGGGCGAGGATCGAACGCGGGCCGGTCACGGAGTGGCTGGCCGCCAACGTGCCCGGTGCCGTCCCGCCCTTCGCCTTCGACCTGATCGCCGGTGGTCGGTCCAATCTCACCTACCGGGTCACCGACGCCGCCGGCCATGCCTATGCCCTGCGTCGACCACCGGTGAGCCATGTGCTCGCTACCGCCCACGACATGGCCCGCGAGCACACCGTGATCAGCGCGCTCCAGTCGACCGAGGTCCCCGTGCCCCGCACTCTCGGGCTGTGCGTCGACACCGACGTCAACGGCGCCCCGTTCTACGTGATGTCCTTCGTGGAGGGGCACATCCTGCGCGACGAGGCGGCATCGGCGCAGTTGTCGGAACCGGTGCGGGCCCACGCATCGGAGTCGCTGGTCGACACCCTCGCCGTCCTGCACGCCGTCGACGTGGACGCCGTGGGACTCGGTGGCTTCGCCCGGCGCGAGGGGTACATCGCCCGGCAGCTCAAACGGTGGCACGGCCAGTTCGAACAGTCGACCCTGAACGGGCAGCCCGGTCCGGCGGTGATCGACCGCGCCTGGGAGGTGCTGTCGGCCAAGATCCCGGAGCAGCAGGGCGTTGCCATCGTGCACGGCGACTACCGGCTCGACAACACCGTGCTCGACGACAGCGGCGACGTCATCGCCATCCTCGACTGGGAGATCTGCACGCTCGGCGACCCGCTGGCCGACCTCGGTCTGCTGCTCGTCTACTGGGCCGAGGCCGACGACGCCAACCAGGCGGTGCTCGGGGTGGCGCCGACGGCCCTGCCCGGCTTCGCCTCCCGGGCCCAGTTGGTCGAGCAGTACGCCGCCGCCAGCGGCCGCGATGTCTCGGCCGTTCCCTACTACCAGGCCTTCGGGATCTGGAAGCTGGCCTGCATCCTCCAGGGTGTCTACGTCCGCTATGCCGGGGGTGCGGCCGCCGGCGACCGCAGTGGCGTCGACCAGTTCGCCGAAGGCGTCGCCCGGCTGGGCGAACGGGCACTCGCCGACGTGGAGGCCCTGTGAGCAGCCCTGGGGCGTCGGACCTCTTCGCCTACGAGCCCGGCTGGGGCGAGCCCGGCGGGATCCGGCTCGACCGGCCGGTGCTGGTGGTCGCGCTCGAGGGCTGGGTCGATGCCGGCATGGGCGCTTCGGCCGCCATCGCCCATCTCCTGACCGGGTCCCCGACGGCAACGGTCGTCACCTTCGATACCGAGCCCCTGATCGACCAGCGTGCCCGCCGTCCCATCGCCCGACTCGAGGACGGGGTCACCACCGAATTGACGTGGCCGGCCATCCGGGTGCTGGCCGGCAAGGACCGTGTGGGCGCCGACCTCCTGTACCTCACCGGCCCCGAGCCCGATTTCGGGTGGCGGAGCTTCATCGAGGCCGTCGTCGGCATCGCCGAGCGGCTGGGTGTCCGCACCGTCGTCGGACTGGGCGCCTTTCCGGCGCCGACCCCGCACACCCGCCCGGTGCGCCTGGCCTCGACCGTCCCGCCGGAGTCGACCGACCTGGCCGGTCGCGTGGGCACCGTGCACGGCACCCTCGAGGTGCCGGCCGGGATCCAGGCGGCGCTCGAGGTGGCGCTCGGGCTGGCGGGCATCCCGGTGATCGGGCTGTGGGCCCGGGTCCCCCACTACGTCTCGGCCATGCCCTATCCCGAGGCCAGCGCCGCGCTCATCGAGGGTCTGTGTGCCGTGACGGGCACCGTCCTCGACACGGTGGAGCTGCGCACGGCGGGCGAGGCCTCCCGGATCCAGGTGGACGAGCTGATCGGCGCCAATCCGGACCATCTCGAGATGGTCCGGCGACTCGAGGCCGCCATCGACTCCGAGGAGGGCACACCCCTGGGGTTCGCCTCCGACCTCCCGAGTGGGGACGAGATCGCCGCCGAACTCGAGCAGTTCCTCAGAGGCGAAGGCGACTGAGGACGGGGCCGCCGGCCGGCGCCCACGACTGATGGGTGTGGGCGACGTGGTCGGCCACGACGGCGAGGACCACCATCGCGGCCAGCAGGACCATGACCACGACGACCAGGACCGTCCACGAGCCCCCTGACCCGCGGCGCTGCTTGGCCGGCGTGAGGTTGGCCCACAGGGCCGGGTCGAGGGCGGTAGGGTCCGGTTCGCTGCGGGCACTGGTGGCGCCGGCCCGACCTGAGGGACGGTCCGGTGCCGGTGCCGGTGCCGGCACTCCCGGACCGCCGAAAGCCGGCAGCTCGGTGACGATCCGCTGGAGCTCGTCGACGGACGAGGCGTCGGCCAGTTCGGCCAGACGGACCTGGTACTCGGCCATGGACAGCAGGCCCCGCTCGGCAGCGTGGTCGAGCAGCACGCCGTAGCGGTTCCGCTCCTCGTCGGACACGACGCCGGCCGGCCCGGTCGAGGGCGCCACGTCGATACGCAGTTCGGGGACGGGCACGGGTCCGGGCCAGTCGTTCCCGTCGGTGCTCACCTCCCAATTGTGGTGACGCGGCGCGCCGTTGCGCAACTACCCGTGGGGATGGTCCTGGCCGCACCCCCCCGGCCGTCCCCGGGGGTGCGGCCCGTTGGTACCGTTGCGCATGCTCGTCGACGGGACGCTGGGGTTCGATCCGGCCGGTGTGGTCGCCCAGGCCGTGGAGGCGGAGGCCGCCGGCTACGACGGCATCTGGTCCGCCGAGACCAGCCACGACCCCTTCCTGCCCCTCGTACTGGCCGCCGAGCACACCGAGCGCCTGCAGGTCGGCACCGGGATCGCCGTGGCCTTCGCCCGCAACCCGATGACGCTCGCCGTCACGGCCAACGACCTCCAGACCACGGCGCAGGGACGGTTCATGCTCGGTCTGGGCAGCCAGATCAAGCCCCACATCGAGAAGCGCTACTCGATGCCGTGGTCGCACCCTGCTCCCCGCATGCGCGAGCTGATCCTGGCCGTGCGCGCCATCTGGGCGAGCTGGGCCGACGGAGGCCGCTTGGCCTTCCGGGGCGAGTACTACCGCCACACCCTCATGACACCGATGTTCGACCCGGGCCCGAACCCCTACGGGAACCCGCCGGTCTTCCTGGCCGCCGTCGGCCCGCTGATGACCGAGGTGGCCGGTGAGGTCGCCGACGGGCTGCTCGCCCACGCCTTCACCACCGAGCGCTACCTGCGCGAGGTGACGCTCCCGGCCCTCGAGCGGGGCCTGGCCACGAGCAACCGCACCCGCGCCGACGTCGAGATCTCGTACCCGGGAATGGTGGTGACGGGGATCGACGAGGAGGCGTCCGTCCGGGCGGCGACAGCCACCCGCAAGCAGCTCGCCTTCTACGGCTCGACCCCGGCCTACCGGCCGGTGCTCGAACTCCACGGCTGGGGCGACCTGCAGACCGACCTCAACACGCTGTCGAAGCGTGGCGCCTGGGACGACATGGCCGGGCTGATCGATGACGAGGTCCTCGACACCTTCGCCGTCGTCGGCTCCCTCGACACCATCGCCGCCAAGGTCCGCTCCCGGTACGACGGACTGGTCGACCGGTTCAACGTCTACGCGCCCTCGGGTCTCGACGCCGACCGATGGGCCGATATCCTGGCCGGCTTCCGCTCGTAGGAGGCGGTCGCCACCGATGAACCCTGTCGTAGAGTCTGCCCATGCCCGCGTCCGCCCCGCCGTGAGGGCCACGACGGCGTGCCGCGGACCGGTGGGCCCGTGACGCCGACGGCCCGGACCGACCCGGACGGGCCGATCGTCCTCGATCTCGCCGACCTCGGTGTCAACTCCAAGGGCGTGGCACGGGTACTGACCGAGGTGGCACCGAGGCTGCACGAGCTGGCGCCGGAGCGGTACCGGGCGGTGTGCTCGCCGGCCGGCGTCGCGCTGCTCCGTGGGCTCGGGCTCGACGACGGGGCGGTCGTGATCCGACGTGTGCCCAACGCCGTGTGGGAGCAGGTGGTCCTCCCCCGGGCCTGTGCCCGACTCGGGGCCGCCGCCGTCTACTCCCATCGGGAGTGCGGGGCCCTGTGGGGACCCCCCCAACTCCTCCACGTCACCGAGGACCCCGAGATCCGCTGGCGGCGCGAACCGACGACCGACGCCCGCGAGCTGCTCCGCAGGCGGTACAGCCGGCTGCTCATGGACCGCTCACTGGCCCGGGTGACCGTCGTGACCTCCACGTCGGCCACCCGGGACGACCTCGTGCGCAACCACCACCTCGACCCGGGCCGGGCAACGGTCGTGCCCCTCGGCGTCGACCTCGACCGGTTCGTACCCCGGGTGGACCGCCCCTCCGGTACGCCGTACTTCTTCACACTGAGCTCACCCGACGACCGGGACCGGACCGACCTCGTCCTGCCGCGCCTTCGGGCGCTACCGGTCACAGCACGGCGGACGGTGCCGGCTGGTGGTCGGAGGGTCACTGGGCGAGCGGGCGGACGGGCTGACCCGACTGGCGGAGGAGCTCGGGATCGCGGGCGACACCGAGCTGACCGGCCGCCTGTCCGACGAGGCGCTGGCCGAGCACGACGCCCGGGCCGTCGCCACCGTGCATGCATCGTCCGACGAGGGGTTCGGGCTCCAGCCCCTCGAGGCGATGGCCGGCGGATCGCTGCTGATCGCCACCCGGGCGAAGGCGATCGAGGAGGTGGCCGGCGGGGCCGTCGTGCTGTGGGTCGACCCGTCGGTCGAAGCGATGGCGGAGGCCATGTTGCGGGCCGAAAGCGATCCGGAGCTCGTCGAACGGGCCAGGACGGAGAACCGGCGGGTGGCGGAGGGATTCTCCTGGGACCGCACCGCCCGCACGCTGCACGGGATCCTGGTGGGCATGGCCCGCTGATCTGAATCCGTGCGCTCGCGGCCCCGCACCTGCCTGCGGGATCGGCCCGGCTACGCCGGACCCCGATCGACGGGCTCGTCACCCAGTCGGGACTCGACCAGCATCGGTCCGGACAGGAAGAGGCGCGCGCGGACGCCCGCCTTGTGGCGCCGCTCCCCGGGGAGCACGACGGCGCGGACGGCGGATCCGCACACGATGGCCGACCGGTAGACCCACCACCCGGTCGTACCGAAGTACTTGCGGATGTACCGCTCGTGGGACGCATGGAAGTGGATCTCCCGTTCGAGTGAGTCCCCGCCCGTCCCGGCTCCCACATGGGTGGCGGTGACCTCGGGGCAGAGGGCGACCCGCCAGCCGCCCGTGGTGGCGCGCCGCTGCCAGTCGATCTCCTCCACGTACAGGAAGAACTCCTCGTCGAAGGGGCCGACGGCGTCGAGTGCCTCGGCCCGGATGAGGAGCACCGAGCCGATGAGGAAGTCCACGTGGGTGCGCAGGCGGCCCAGTCCGACGGCCTCGACCCACGCACCGGCCGGGGTGGGGAAGGGCCAGCCGACGCGGGCGGTCGACCCGTCGCGGGGGTCCACCTGGGCGGGTGCCACACAGGCGAGTCCGCCGTCGGCCCGGAGGCGGGCCTGCAGGGCGGCGACGGCGTCCGGCGAGACCGTGGCGTCGGGGTTCAGGAGGAGGACGTCGCCGTGAGGACGGGTCAGGTGGCGGATGCCGGCGTTGACCCCACCGGCGAAGCCGAGGTTGGCACCCGGGTCGACGTAGTCCGCTCCGTGGGCCGTCGCCACACCACGGACGTCGACACTGGACGAGTTGTCGATCACGACGACGGCGAACCCACCTCGAAGCGCCGCGAGGCAGGCGTCGAGCAGGTCGGGTGCGCCGTAGGCGACCACGACGATCTCGACCTCGGGCGTCACCACGCCTCCACCCCGACCTCCCGCACGACGGTCGGTCGCACGCCGCTGCTCCCGCCTGCCGGGTTCCGGGTGGAGGACATGCGGGCCCAACTCCTTGGCGGTCGATCGGCGGTTGCCTTCTGGTGCGACGGTACGCCCGACAGGCCTCCAGGGAGCACGGGCGGGGAGATCCTAGCCCTCCGCCCGGACGGGTCGGTCGGCTCAGAGGGCCCCGAAGCGCTCGCGGAGCTCGAATTTGAGGACCTTGCCCGCCGGGTTGCGGGGCAGCACCTCGACCACTTCGACCCGGGTGGGGAGCTTGAAGCGGGCGAGCCGCTCCCCGGCGAACTCCCGGAGCTCCTCCAGCGTCAGCTCGGCGCCGGCGTGGGGGGCCACGATCGCCACCACGGCCTCGCCCCACCGCTCGTCGGGCAGCCCGATCACGGCCACGTCGGCCACGCCCGGGTGGTCGAGGAGGACGCTCTCCACTTCGGCCGGGTAGACGTTCTCGCCCCCCGTGATCACCATGTCCTTGACCCGGTCGGCGATGAACAGGAAGCCGTCCTCGTCCACGTGGCCGACGTCCCCGGTGTGGAACCATCCCTCGGCGTCGACGGCTGCGGCGGTGGCGTCCGGACGCCGCCAGTAGCCCTTCATCACGTTGGGCCCCCGGGTGCATACCTCACCGTCCACACCCGGGACGGTGATGGGCCGGTTCTCCACGTCGACGATGCGGATCTCGCCGAACAGCGGCGCCTTGCCCGCCGAACCGAGCTTGACCAGCGACCACTCGGGCGAGAGGAAGCTGACCATCGGGGACGTCTCGGTCAGGCCGTAGCCCTGGTTGATGGGGACCCCACGGCCGTTGTACAGCTTGATCAGGGGCTCGGGAACCGGGGCGCCCCCGCATACCAGCGTCCGGATGGTGGTGAGGTCGGCCTGGTCGAATCCGGGCACCTGGCTCATGAACAGGAACATGGCCGGCACGCCGAACATGGTGCTGACGCCGTAGCGGGCGATGTCCTCCACGCAGGCGGCCGGGTCGAACACCCGGTGGAGCACGACCTCACCGCCCTTCTGCAGGGTGAGCAGGGTGGTCACGTTCAGGCCCCCGATGTGGAAGAGAGGAGCGGCGACGAGGGTGACGTCGTCCTCCATCACGTCGAACTGATGCATGGCGTTGGTGTTGTTCCACCACAGGTTGGCGTGGGTCAGCATGGCGCCCTTGGGGAGCCCCGTGGTGCCCGAGGTGTACATGATGATCGCCACCTCATGGGGGTCCACCGGCTCCGCCGCCACCAGCGGCGGAGTGCCGGCTTCGAACGCGTCCCAGCCGGGGCCACGCTCCTCGGACACGTACCGGCGCACCGGGACGTCGCCGCGGATCGAGTCGGCCACCTCGCGGTACGAGGCGTCGGCCACGAGCGTGTGCACACCGGCGTCGCCGACGATGAACGCCAGCTCCGGTCCGGTCAGCCGGAAGTTCAGCGGGACGAAGATGGCGCCGAGCCGGGCCGTGGCGAACAGCGACAGCAGGAAGGAGGGCTGGTTGAGCCCGAGGAAGGCGACCCGGTCGCCGGGGCACACGCCACCGTCGCGCAGATTGCGGGCGAGACAGTCGATCCTGTGCTGCATCTCGCCGTAGGACCAGGTCGTGCCCTCGAATGTCAGTGCCCGTCGGTGCGGGGTCGAGACCGCGCGTGCCGCGAACCATCGTCCGAGGCTGATGTCCGGATCCATGGGCCGACGCTACCGCCGAGTCCCGGCCGGGTGCACGGGCGCGGGCCCTGACCCCCGAGGGGTCAGGGCTGGCCCACGTAGGTGACCGGCACCACCGCGTCCGTCGTCGATCCGAGTGGGCTCCCGGGGAGCGGCACGAAATAGACGTTGCCCGAGCCGGCGCACGGGAGCACCAGCGACCTGGGGATCCGCTTCGGGACGGCGTACCGGGTGAAGGAGACGTTGCCCGACGATGCCGCCGCGGGCGAAGGCGGTGGGGCGTTGAAGAAGGCCGAGATGCTGGTCGCGTCGGGCCCGGTGAAGCCCTGGCTGGCAGCGATGACCTCGGGCCGGAACACCTCGACGGTCTGGCCCGCCAGGGGATGTCCCGTCTCCCCGGGTCGGAGCGGGCCGAAGCACGCCATCCGGATGGTCGCCGGGGTCCCCACGCCCAGCTGGCCGTCGACCGACGCCGAAAAGATCTGGTTCGGCCGCACCTTGCCCTGCGGCGGCACGGCGGCACCAGCGTCGGCCGCCAGTGCGCCCGACGAGGCCACGACCAGGGCCGCCGCCAGGACCGGCAGTGCGCGTCGCATGGGAGTCCTCGCCATCGATGTGCTGGTCACGGTCGCGCCGGTCATGGGTGTCCTCCTCGTCTGCCCGCCACCTGCGGGAGCCTGGTGCCGCGGCCTCGGTCGCGCCGCCCGTCCTGGGAGAACGAACCGACTCCGGCCGGCGTTACGCGTCCCTTGGGTACACCACCGGCACCGGCACTGCACGGGTCATCGGCTGTCGGCTACGTGCCGGTGGCCCTGACCGGCGCCGGGGCACGCCCGAGGAAGCGGAGGACATCGGCGGCATCCTGCTCCAGAGCGACCAGCGCACGACCACCCACGCCTTCGAGGAGGTGGATATCCACCGTGCCCGACGGCAGTGTCCACGTTCCCACGACGCGCCCGTCCACCAGGCACACGGCGCGGAAGATCCCGTTGGACGTCACCACCGACCGGTGCGGGCCGACGACGGGGCCCCGGTCGCGCCACCCGTGGAGCAGCGGGTCGAACGGGCCGAGCAGCCGGGGGGTGCCCGGAGCGCCGGTCGACGGTAGGCCGGTGTCCGCCACGAACCCTTCGGGGGTCCCGGCCGAGGTGTCGGACAGCCCGGCGAACCCCCGACGCGCATCGGTCAGGCCGATCCCCGCCCACGCGGCCAGGTCCCGCGGCTCGCCGGGTGCGTGACCGGCGAGGTAGCGACGGGCGAGCCGGACGAGGGCCTCGTCGCGGTCGACCAGCGCGGGAGCAGGACCGAGCCAGTCGTCGACGGCGACGAAGGCGTGGCATCCGTCGACCACCGGCCCACGGACGATCAGCCCGCGGAGACTGGCGACGGCCAGGATGTGCACGAATGCCTGACCCGCCGTGGGGACACCTTCGGCGTCCAGGCGGCCCCGAAGGGCACCACGGGTCAATGGACCCTCGGACCCGAGGGCGCCGACCACCGTGGCTACACCCCGTTCCTCGCTGGCCGCATCGACCCCCAGCTGGCGCAGCCGCCGCGTCACGCCGGTCACGACCCGTGGCGCAGTCAGCGCGTGTAGCCAGTGGTAGTCCTCCGACCGCACCAGGTGCAGCGTTCCGCGGTTGAGCCAGGTGACCACGAGCCGGCGTCCGGACAACGCCTCGTCGACGTCGAGGGCCGTGAGCCCGTAGCTCCGGCTGCGCACGGCCAGGCGGAAGCCGCGCTCGTCCTGTGCCTGCACGGCGAGCAGGTTCCCGACCACCGCATCGGGCGTTGTGGCAGCCCGGTCGGCCAACCCCTGGGCTCGGAGCCTGAGCCCGCGGACCAGGGCGTCGCCGTCCGGTTCGGCCACGCCGGCGCGCTCCACGGGCCGCACGTCAGACGACGACGTTGACCAGCTTGGGCGGCCGGACGATGACCCGCTTCGGGGTCGCGCCCGCCAGTGCCTCGACGACGGGAGGCGACGCCAGCGCCAGCGCCTCGGCATCGGACTCGGCGATGTCGGGCGCGACGTCGATCCGATCGCGGACCTTGCCGTTCACCTGGACGACCATGGTGACGGTGTCCTCGACGAGCAGTGCGGGGTCGGGCACGGGCCATGTCCGAAGATGGATGTGGTCACCGTGACGGCGCTCCCACGCCTCGGCCGCCATGTGGGGGGTCATGGGCGCCAACAGCAGGAGCAGGGTGTCGACGGCCTCGTCCACGATGTCGTCCCGCCCGCCATCGCGGGCATAGGGATGGAGCAGGTTGACGAACTCCATGCACGCGGCGACCGCCGTGTTGTAGGACCAGCGCTCGTAGTCTCGCGACACCCGGTCGATGAGCTTGTGGGTGGCCCGGCGCACGGCCAGGTCAGTGGCGCCCGGCTCACCGCCAGCGTCACCCTGACGACGGGGCTCCTCGGGCACGGCCAGCCGCCACACCCGGTCGAGGTAGCGGGCACAGCCGTCGATCACGGAATCGGTCTGGGCCGACCAGTCCACATCGTCGGCAGGCGGGCCCACGAACAGGTGGAAGAGACGCAGGGCGTCCGCCCCCACCGTGCTCAGATAGCTCGACGGTGCGACGAGGTTGCCCTTGGACTTCGACATCTTGGTGCCGTCCATCCGGATCATGCCCTGGGTGAACAGCCGGGCGAACGGCTCGCGCAGTCCCTCGGGGGCGATGCCGACGTCGACCAGCGCCTTGGTGAAGAAGCGGGCGTAGAGGAGGTGGAGGATGGCGTGCTCGATACCGCCGATGTACTGGTCGACCGGCATCCAGTGCCGCGCGATCTCCTTGTCGAACGGGGCGTCGGGCGTCCAGGGGTCGGTGAAACGGAGGAAGTACCAGGACGAGTCCACGAAGGTGTCCATGGTGTCGGTCTCACGGGTGGCCGGGCCTCCGCACACCGGGCAGGTGGTGTGGAGGAAGGTGGGATTGGTCGCCAGAGGCGACTCGCCGGTCGGCAGGAACTCGACGTCGTCGGGAGCGAGCACCGGGAGCTGGTCGGTGGGCACGGGCACGATGCCGTGCTCGGCGCAGTAGACGACCGGGATCGGGCAGCCCCAGAAGCGCTGACGCGACACGAGCCAGTCCCGCAGGCGGTAGTTCACCGTGCGCGCACCGATGCCCTGATCCTCGAGCCACTCGGTGGCCTTCTCCTTGGCCGTCGGGATGTCGAGGCCGTCCAGCCAACGGCTGTTGATCTTGTCCCCCGTGCCCGTCCAGGCACCACCCGGTCCGCCGTCGGGACCGCCGTGCTCGTCCCAGCCCTCGGGGGGCTGCACCGTCCGCACGACCGGGAGCCCGTAGGCCCGGGCGAAGTCCCAGTCGCGGGTGTCCTCGGCGGGTACGGCCATGATGGCGCCGGTGCCGTAGCCCATCAGCACGTAGTCGGCCACGTAGACCGGCACCGGCTCCCCGGTGAAGGGGTTGACCACCGACGAACCGGTGAAGGCCCCCCGCTTGGCGAGACTGGCCGACCCGGACTCCGACATCCGCTCGACGTCGGAGGACGCCGCCGCCCGGGCCTGCAGGGCGGCGACCTCGTCGGCGCGGTCGGGTGTGGTCAGCTCCGCCACCATCGGGTGCTCGGGGGCGACCACGGCGTACGTCATGCCGAACGACGTGTCCGGCCGGGTGGTGAAGACGCGCAGGGCCAGCCTCTGGCGGCCGTCGGTGCCGTCCCTGCCCTCGACCACCAGATCGAACTCGGCCCCCTCGGAGCGGCCGATCCAGTTGCGCTGCATGGTCTTGACCCGTTCGGGCCACTCCAGGTCGTCGAGTCCGGCGAGCAGTTCGTCGGCGTAGCGCGTGATACGGAAGAACCACTGCTCGAGGTCCCGTTTCACCACCAGGTCGCCCGAGCGTTCACAGGTGCCGTCGGCGAGGACCTGCTCGTTGGCCAGTACCGTCTGGCACCCCGGACACCAGTTGACCGGTGCGTTGGCCCGGTAGGCCAGACCGGCCCTGAGCAGCTCGGTGAAGATGACCTGGTTCCACTTGATGTAGTCGGGGTCGTGACTGCGGATCTCCCGTCGCCAGTCGTAGACCGCACCCAGCGAGGTGATCGACTCCTTCAGCTCGTCGATACGGGCATCGGTGAAGACCCGCGGATGGGTGCCGGTCTTGATGGCGGCGTTTTCGGCGGGCAGGCCGAACGAGTCGAACCCGAACGGCGACAGGACGGCGTGGCCGAGCATGGTGCGGTGGCGCACCAGCAGATCGCCGAACGTGTAGTTGCGCACGTGCCCCATGTGGGCCGGGCCTGACGGGTAGGGGTACATGGTGAGCACGTACCATGGGGGCCGGGGATCGTCGGCATCGACCTCGTAGGTGCCCTCGTCGCTCCAGCGGCGCTGCCACTTCTTCTCGATGTCGATGACGTCGTAGGCCCGTGCCATGGGGGAGGATCGTACCGGGTGCGACCGGCACCCTCTCCGGACGGTCGCCGTCACGCCGGCGGACCGCTCAGAGGCCCGAGGCGAAACTCGACACGGCGTGCCGGATGGCCGACACGACACCGCTGATCGAGGACACGATGCCGCTGACGTCGGTCACCTGCGAGGCAGGGGGCACCGTCACGGCCACCGGCTGGTTGTAGTCGGAGAAGCCCACGGTCACGTTGGTCGAGGAGGTGGCCCGCCCGGCGGTCGAGCCGCCCAGCGAGCCGCTGACGAGGTCGCCGGCCAGTCCTCCCAGCGTGAGCCGGGACAGGTCGAGCGAGGCCGACAGCTGGCGGACGTAGCCGTCGGTCCCCACCCAGGCCGTCACCGGCACCGAGGTGGAGCCCAGCTGGCTCAGCACCCGGGCGACCTGGGCCCCCAGCTTGGAGCCGGCGGTCAGCCCGGCCCGGGAGGCGAGTTCGGAAAGTGTCACCGTGGTCCGGTACTCGGTCGTCTGGACGCCGTGGAGGTCGACGTTGCCCACCGTCGTCACCTGGCCGCCGATCGAGGACAGGAGCCCGAGCAGTTGCGACGGATTGGCCAGGACGTCCAGCGTCGACGAGTCGGCGCTGGGTGAGGACGTGTCCGAGGGCAACGCGGCCTTCAGCCAGGTGGTGCCCCCGCTGACCGAGGTCAGCGCCGGCGAGCCCACGTAGACGGTACCGCTGTCGGCCACGACGTCGACGGAGTCGTTGCCACTGCCCACGAAGCTCGAGAGCGCGGGCACCGTGGCCGCCAGCCGGCCCACGTCGGAGGTCAGGTCGACCGCACCGGATCCGGACACCAGGGTCGTGACCGAGGACGAGGTTCCACGGGTGGCCGACACCGTGAACGCCACGGACGTGGCTCCGGCCGAGGTGGCGGCGGCGGCACCCAGGGCGCTCCGACCCGATCCGGGGTTGGACGAGTGGGAGCCGAATGCCCCACCGAATGCCGCGGCTCCGAAGGCCACGGCGGCGATCAGCGAGGCGACGACGGTGGCCACGGCGGCCCGGCGGGCCCCACCGGCCCTGGGGGTGGCTGTCGGGGTCGGCCCTCCGGGACCGACGGGCGGCAGCCCGGCGCTCACCACGGTGCCGGGTGCGTCGATCGGGGCGAGATGCTCGTCGGGCCGCACCATCAAGGCAGTGCCCGTCGTCGTCGCGGTCCCGGCGGGCTCGGTCACCCTTTGTTGGCCCGTGGCCACGAAGACCCCGTCGCGGTACTCCACCGAATCACTCATCTGCGCCCCTTCGTCGAATCCCGTTCAGTGACGAACACGGCCGCCGCACAGCCAAATCTGCGGCGTGGCCCGTCTGCCCGACGGCAATCGTAGTGAGGTAGGCAGGCGAATTATCGGCGGGGCATCCGACACCCGGCCGGTCGCCGCGAGCGGGGCGGCATCCCGTCCCGGCTCCCCGTGGGGTACTGATAACCTGGCCCCGCTTCGGGGGTATAGCTCAGTTGGTAGAGCGCTTGACTGGCAGTCAAGAGGTCAGGGGTTCGAATCCCCTTACCTCCACCATGACCCGCTTATTAGAACCATCGCCAAAAAGGGCGGTGGCAAGGGGTCCGGTGCGAAGTCCCGATGAGTCCCCTGCCGTGTCAGCGGCGGGGGACTCTTTGTCTAGTCCGACCGCAGCCTCAGCGGCGTCGCGGACCGGCATCAGGTCATCGAACGGCGGCTTGAAGACTGCGTCAGTGATCCCATCGTCGAAGATGTACAGCTTCTCGAAGATGGCAAGGTTCATCAGCTGCCGCTGTTCCGGTGACATCCTCTCGTAGAGCCCCTGAGGATTGCTCAGGACCAACAGGGCATCTTCGATCAGAGCTGCCCCAACGGCGAGCCGCTCGGTTGACTCGGCGAGCTGCTGGCTGAGCTTGGTCTTCTGACGCAAGATGATTCCAAGACGCTGTTTCACCTTGGCGGTGGGCAGATTGCCGTCAGCTGCCAGATCGATCAGGTTCTCTTCCTGCCGGTCGAGCCGCATCAGTTCAGTAGTCAGTTGTTCATGCCGCAGTTTCGACGCCTTCTCCTCATCATCGAGGACCTCGTGAAGCTGCGCGTGCACCTTGGCCGCAAGGTCGCTCGGGAAGTCGAGGGCGCCGTAGAAGTCTGAATCGCCCTGGGTTCTGTAGAGACATTCGCGCTTTGATTTACGCGGCCGAACTGGCCTCTTCGTGGTCACGGTAGTAGTTGGCTTCGAACTCTGCCGGTGGGAGGTCACCGCAGGCCCCGTGGAGCCGGCGGTTGTTCCACCAGTCGACCCACTTGGCCGTCTCGATCTCGAGATGATCGACCGTCCGCCAGGGCCCTCGTCGACGGATCAGTTCGGCCTTGTAGAGCCCGTTCACCGTCTCGGCGAGGGCGTTGTCGTAGGAGTCGCCCTTCGACCCGACCGACGTCATCGCTCCTTCGGCGGCCAGGCGCTCCGAGTAGCGGATCCGCCATCTCGTTGGATCGCCGGAGCTCCCGGACCTCCTTGCGGAGCTGCTTCAGCTCGGCCCGCTCCTCGGCGGTGAGGCCCGCTCGCTCGCCGCCCTCGACCTCGGCCTGGGCCACCCAGGTCCGCAACGACTGGTCGCCGATCCCGAGTTGTCGGGCCACCCGGCCGATCACGCCGTGGCGCTCTCCGGTCTCGGCGATGGTCTCGAAGACCATCCTGACGGCCCGCTCCTTCGACTCAGGCGGGTACCTCTTCTGGGATCCCTGGTTCGCTGGCATGGCACCATCCATTCCAAGCGGAAAGGTCTCCACGCGGACCAGGGCGGTTCACCGGTCATCCAGCTCTTCCGCCGGGCCCTCGGGCCACCTTCGGTCGCCACCGGCCGATTCGTACTGTGGACGAGCAGGCGTGGACCGTTGTGAGCACTCGCCGGTTTCTCCGGCCGATGTGACGCCCGTGAACTCGCATCGGTGACGCGTTGGGTCGCACGGCGTCCGGTGCCCGTCGATCGTCAGGGTGAGGAACTGGCACACCCTGAGGTGATCAATCCATATCGGTCCATGAGCCCGCGTCCGTCGCTAAGCGGTGGATCATGCAGGTGACTCATGACGACGCCCCTGGGGTCGGAGCCGGTCGCCCCTAGCAGTGTGAGCCGGTGACGGCCACCGGGCTGATGCTGATCGCCGTCTCGGTGTTGGGCGGTGCGGTCGAGGTCTGGGGGTTGGACCAGACCAGCTGCACGGTCCCCGTCTTGGCGTTGTTGGGCACCAGGACCGAGACGGCGGTGGTCTTGGAGGCCGACACCTCGACGGGGGCCGTGGCGTCGAGGGTGCCGTCGCACGAGGTGAAGTCGACCGTCGGGTAGGTCTGGCCGCTGCCCAGCAGGGTGGTGCCCTTGATGGTGAACACCTTGCCCACCGTGGCCTTGGTCCCGATGGACGTCGGGGTCTCGGCGATCACCCCGAGGGCGTCGACGATGTGGGCCCGGGGATCGGTGGCGCTGTCGACCAGGGTGACGTCGACCCCACCACCGGAGGCGGCTGTCACGCTGGCACAGGGCAGCACCGACAGCTTGGGGTTGCACTTCTTCAGGTACACCGGTGCCCCGGTCGCCCCTTGGAAGCAGACCTTCACATTCTTCGGGCTCGAGGCGGTGGGGATGGCGTCGGTCAGGGTGACGTTGCCGGTGGGCTGGAAGTTGGCGCTGAAGGTGGTGATGTTGCCCACCTCCTGGAACCCCTTGGTCCCACAGGTCAGCACGCCCGGGCCGTTGGACACGGTGAGGGCCTGGGCGGCCCCCGAGGCGGCGGCCGGGGCGGTGACGGTCACCGTCTGGGCCGGGGTGGTCGGGGTGGCGGCCACCGCCACCGGTCCCGACGAGCAGCTCGAGCCGGTCGAGCACGCGGTGATCTGGATCTGGACCGAGGCCGTGGCCGTGGCCCCCGGGCCGCCCTTCAGGCTGGCCGTGTGTCCGGTGTACACCTCGGTGGTCGAGGCGCCCGCCGCGTCGGTCACGGTCACGCTGGCCGAGTAGGTCCCCGAGGTGGCGTAGGCGTAGGAGGTGGTGGCCGAGTAGGTCACCACCTCCGGGGAGCCGTCCCCGAAGTTCCAGGTGTAGGAGGCGATCGGCGAGGTGCCCGTGCCCGAGGCCGAGGCGTCGAAGGTGGTCACCCCGTCGGCCGTGGTGGCCTGGAGCGAGGCCGTGGGCCCCTGGTCGGGGGCGATGGCCAGCGAGTAGGGGGTGGCCCCGACCTGGATCGGGGTGCCCGGGGTGCCGCTGGCGGTGGCGATGGGGATCACGGCGTGGTCGCTGGCGTCGGTCACGTACACCGTCGACCCGTTGGGGGCGACCGCCACCCCGAACGGCGTGCCGCCGACGTGGATGGGGGTTCCGGCCGTGCCGCCCCCGGGCGTGAGCGCGATCGGGGTCACCGTTCCATCCGCGGAGTCGGCCACGTAGGCCGTCGACCCGTCGGGGGTGATGGCGATGCCCACCGGGCCCGCCCCGACACTGATGGGCGTCGGGTCGGGGACGTTGGTGTTCGTCGGGATGGGGATGACCGTGCCGTCCGACGTGGTCACGTAGGCCGTCGAGCCGTCGGGGCTGATGGCCACCGCCGCCGTCGGGGCGCCGACGTCGATCGACGTGGTCGCACCGGTGGGGTCGGCCGTCGAGAAGACGGTGACGGTGTCCGAGCCGATGCTGGTCACGTAGCCGGTGGTGCCGTCGGGGGTGATGGCCACGTCGTCGGGCTCGCTGCCCACCTCGATGGTGGAGGTCGGCCCGGTGGGATCGGCCGTCGAGAACACGGTGACCAGGCTGGTGCCGTAGTCGGTCACGTACCCGGTGGTGCCGTCGGGGCTGATGGCGATGTTGTCGGGCGCGCTCCCGGCCCCGGTCGAGATGGGCGTGCCGATGACGGCGTCGGTGGACGTCGAGATCTCCGACACCGAGTTGGCCGGGGTCTGGTCGACCACGTAGGCCGTCGACCCGTTGGGCGAGATGGCCACCGCCACCGGGTCGGTGCCGCCGCTGAAGGACGGCTCGGCGGTGTCCGACGACGTGTCGATCGGGGTGAGGGAGGTGCGCGACGGGGCGGCCGAGCCGGCCACGAAGGCGAACGGACCCGGGCCGGTCTGGCCCGCCGGCGGGTAGGCGACCGTGCCGCTCGAGGACACGCCGAACAACGACAGGGTGAAGGCGTCCCCGCCCTTGGCCCCCGCCACCGTCGAGTAGAGGGAGTCGAAGGCGAAGGTGATCTGGGTGTTCGAGTAGGAGGAGATCACGAACCCGGGACCGGGCGACGCGCCCGCCGTCCACCCCCCGCCCTCCGTGTCGGCGAAGGTCAGGTTCGACCCGTAGTCGTAGCCGGTGCCGCCGCTCGACACCGGTGCCCCGAGGCCGGACTCGGGGCCGAAGCCCGAGCCGTAGACGGTGACGGTGGGGTTGGCCGCCGTGCCGGTGAAGACGACCGAGGACACGGTCACCGACACGTCGACGCTCTGGGGCGAGCCGTCGGCGGCGCCGTAGGAGGCACCGGCGGTCACGTGGGCCACCAGGGTGCAGGTGCCGGGCTCCACGAAGGACACGGCCAGGCCCGTGGCCGTGCACACGGCCGGGGTCGACGAGGTGACCGACGCGGTCCCGTCACCGGAGGTGGACACGGTCGCCGTGAAGCCGGTGTCGGCCGCACCCGAAGAGGGCAGGTTGGAGATGGTGGGCGCCGTCGGGGAGTTCGGACTGATGGCGAACGTCTGCGGGGTGCCGTCGGCCGCGCCGTAGTTGGTCCCGGCGGCCACGTGTGCGGTGAGGGTGCACGAGCCGGCGATCAGGAAGGACACCACACCGGTGGTCGGATTGACCGTGCACGCCAGCGGGGTGGAGGAGGTCACCGACGTGACCCCGTCGCCGGTGGTGGAGACGACGGGCGTGAAGCTGCCGCCGGGATAGGCCGGTGCGGGCAGGTTCGTGATGGTGGGAGTGGTGGGCGCCGTCGTGCCGTTCGCCACGAACACCGCAGGATGTCCGTGGACGGACAGGTCGCCCGTGAGTGGCAGCACCTGGTCCGCCGCAGTGGAAGTGGCGCAGAGGTTGGTGTTCCCCGTCCCGCCCGTGAGGGTGAACGTCTCACCCGAGATGGTTGCCGCTCCCCCCGCGTTGCCCGCGTTCGCCCAGCTTCCCGAACCGCCCGACGCGCTGCTACCGACAGTCGAACCCGTAGGTCGAGGAGTCGACCGCGACCGTCTGTGGCCCGGTGGTCACCGGATCGCCTGCCGTGTCGGAGATGGTCTCCGTGATCGGATAGCTCTCCTCGGTGATGGTCAGAGCCGTGCTACCCGGACCCGTGCACTCGCTGAACGCGGCGTTGGTCAGGTTCAGCTGGGCCGTTCCCGGATCGTCCGGGTTGGAGACCACCGTCGCATCGGTGGCCAAGGAACTGCATGCGGCCCCGGCAAGGCTGCTCAGACTGCCCACCCCGGTCAGGACGTCGCCGACCGACACGTTCGGGCCCGATACCGAGGTGGTGTGGAGGACGGCGGGATTCCCCCCGGCCCCGGCCACTACGGTGGGAACCACGATTCCGGTCAGCACGCCGGCACCCGTCAGCACCACACCTACCAACACCGTCCGTAGGAATTTCCCGGATCGGAATTGTCTGGATCGAGTCATCACGCACTGCCCCTCGCGCTCGGGATGCACCCAGCACATCCACCATCGGCACTGTCTAACATGCACCCTGGATCGGGGCAATAGATTGTGCCGCAATCGGTCAACTGCTGTTTCCAGAAGACGGACATGCACCGAGCGTTTGTGACGCAGAGTGGTAGGTCACTACGGGGCTCAGGTGCCTGCCACCGTCGAATCCCGGTGAGTCGAGCATGCGGATTACGCCCCCACGCACATGCCGTATCGGACCATCTTCGATAGAGCTGAGCGACCTCGCCCTCTGGTAGCGCATTGATGCCTTCAACCTCCTCATCCCCCTGACCGCGTTCGGGCGACGTGCGATCGGGCGAGTGCGCCGGGGACCGCGGGCCAACGTTCACGATCGCCGAAGGCTCCTCCGAACGGTACCCACCGACCCGGTGCAGTGTGTGGATCCGATTGGCTAGGATTCCCCTGTGCCGCCTTCGCGGCGCGCTTGGCGGTGACGACAAGGGGGCAGCGTGGTACATGCCGCGCTCAGGGCGGTCACGCATTGGGTCTCCAGACCGGTCGTCGTCGCGCTCGCAGTCCTGGCGGGCGTGTTCGCCGTTCCGGTCGCACCGGCCGAGGCACTTGCTGCGGCGGAACCGGCGCCTCCGTCGCTCACGACGGTGGCACCGACGGTGCCCCTCCCGCCCGGGGCGACGACGGCCGGCCCACTCGCCACCGTCGGTCGATCGAGCGTCGACGTGGTGCTCCGCATCAGCTCCGACGCCGGTCTGGCCGGCATGGCCCGCGCCGTGTCCACGCCGGGATCCCCGGAGTTCGGACACTTCCTGAAGCGCGGCGCGTTCGACCGCCTCTTCGGCGGCGATCCCACCGCGGTGGCGGCCCTCCGCACCGCGGCAGCGGCCCAGGGGCTCACGGCGACGGTCGCCGGTGGACTGATCGTCACGGTGTCGGGGCCCGTCGGGGGACTCGAGCGACTGTTCCACACGAAGCTGGACCGGGTCAGGCTGGCCGACGGGGCGCTCGGGCACCGGTCCACCGGCCCGGCCGAGCTCACCGGCTCCCTGGCCCACTCGGTGAGCGGGGTGGTCGGTCTCGACGACCTGGATCCGTCCCGACCGGTGTCGCTGGTACGCGCCGGCACCACCGCCGCAGCGCCGATCGGCCTGACGTCGAGCCGTGCCCCCACCACTACCGGTCCCGACGCCTGTGCCGCCGCCCAGGGCCTCCACGGCTCCGCTGGGGCGGAGACCGACGACGCGCTCGCCTCGCTGTACGGGCTGGACGGTCTCTACGCCGACGGAACGGACGGGGTGGGCCAGACCGTCGACGTCTACGAGCTCGACCCCTTCGCCCCGTCGGATGTCGCCGCCTTCGACCGGTGCTACTTCGGGGCGTCCGCCGCCGCGTCGATGTCCTCCCGGCTCAAGGTGGTCCCGGTGGATGGAGGACTTCCCTCGGGCCCGGGCGCGGGCGAGGCTGCGCTCGACGTCGAGAACGTCTCCGCCCTGGCTCCTGGTGCACGGATCGACGTCTACGAGGCGCCGAACACGACGGCGGGATCGCTGGACGAGTTCAGTCGGATCGTCTCCGACGACAACGCGTCGGTGATCTCCACGAGCGACGGACTGTGTGAATCGGCCATGCAGCTGGAAGAGCCCGGGGTGCAGCAGGCCGAGGACATCCTGTTCGAGCAGGCGGCAGCCCAAGGGCAGACTGTCGTCGCAGCCAGCGGGGACAGCGGCTCGAGCGACTGCAACGTGGCCGCCGGTACCGTGACCAAGCCCGTCCTGTCCGTCGACGATCCGGCCAGCCAGCCGTACGTGCTCGCCGTCGGCGGCACCGCCGTCGCTCCGGGGGGCGAGACCGCATGGGGCTCCACATCCGGCGGGGGGGGCGGCGGGGGCATCTCCCGGTCGTGGTCCGCCCCCGCCTGGCAGGTCGACAGCGGCGTGCCGGGTGTGGCCGACCCGACCACCATCGCCGCAGCCAAACATGTGCTCGGCTCGAAGTTCTGTGCCCCGAACCCCGGGACCTGTCGGGAGGTCCCCGACGTCAGTGCGGCGGCCGACCCCGCCGCAGGAGGGGTCACCGTCTTCTACGGAGGTCGGTGGACCAGCGAGGGTGGCACGTCGTCGGCCGCCCCCCTGTGGGCGGCCATGCTCGCAGACACCGCCTCGACCTCCGCGTGCCGGCCCGTCGGCCGGTCCGGCGACGCCCTGGGCTTTGCCGTCCCCCTGCTCTACGAGATCGCCGCCGACCCTGGTGAGTACGCCGCGTCGTTCCACGACGTCACCACCGGGTCGGACGCCGTGGAGCCCGGGGCCCACGGGCTCTTTCCCGCGGGGGTCGGCTACGACCTGGCCACCGGCCTGGGCACCCCTGAATTCACCGGCCCTGGGGGCACGCCCGGTCTGGCCGCCGCCCTGTGCGCATCGGCTACGGCAACGGCGCCCACGGTCGCCCGCCTCACCCCGGACTCCGTAGCCACCACGATCGCCGCCGGTCAGCCGGCCACGGTGGTCACGGTCACCGGTAGCGGGTTCGAGGGATCGGGCGGGACGAGCCTGGTGGCCTCGGTATCGATCGGGGACCGGATCGTCCCCGCCACCGCCGGGGTCCGGAGCCTGGTCCGGGTCATCAGTGCGCAGCGGCTCACGGTCACGGTGCCGACGGGAGCCCAGCTCAACCCGTCGGGCGGCGGAGCCGGCGCCTACCAGGTCACCGTCACCCTCGTCGGAGGGATAGCCAGCCGGCCCGGTGCGAGGAGCTTGCTCCACTACGTGGACACGGCGGGCGGCCGGACACTCCCCTCCGTGGACCGGGTCGGTCCCACCGGTGGTCCGCAGTCCGGCGGGACCGTGGTGACGATCAGCGGTTCCGGGTTCCGCTCGGCCGCCGGCGTCGAGTTCGGATCGGTACCCGCCCGGCAGGTCCGGGTCGTCTCGGACGACAGGATCACCGCGGTGGTCCCCGCCGAGGATGCGTCGACGGTGTGTGCCGGGGCCGCCGGCCCATCCGCCGACGTCTGCCAGGTCCAGGTCACGGTGCTCTCACCTGACGGGACGAGTGCCACGGAGCCGATCCTCCCCCCGTTTGCCGGCGCCGTCACGACCGACCCCTACGGCGCCGTCACCGCACCGTCGGGGTGCGGATGCGAGGTCTCCCCGGCGGCGACCGAATACGACTACCTCACCGACCCGGTGGTCACCTCGGTCACCGCACTCACCGGTGCCGACGGCCGCCAGTACGTCAGCGCCAACGGACACTCCACGATCGTGGTCTCCGGTCACGGCCTCGGCATCCTCGGCTACCAGTGGACCGACCTCGGGACCCCGGGGCTGGCCGCGTCCGTGGTCGCCGGACCTTCGGGGCTGGGCTACCCGGGATTGCTCTCGATCAGCGCGACCCGGCTGGTAGTCGATACGCCGGCCGCGCCGCCGGGGTCCGTGCTCCCGCTCACCGTTCCCGTGGCCGTGCAGACCCTGGCCAGCCCGAACCGCGACGATCACGGCGCATCCTCACCCCCGAGCACCGGCGGACAGGTCGTCTACGCGTCGACGGCCACCGTGTCCGGCGTGTCCACCGCCTCGGGACGGTCGGCCGGGCCGACCACGGGGGGAACCCAGCTCACCATCACCGGCACCGGCCTGTCCGAGGCCACCGACATCCAGTTGGTCGACCAGGTTCCCGGGGCGCCGTCGTTCGGCGTGACCACCGCCTTCCGGGTCGTCGGGTCGACCATCGTGGTCGACACGCCGGCGGCCGCCGTCGGCCGTGACGACGTGCTGGTGTGCACGGCGACGGGGTGCTCCAACCCCGACCCGGCGGTGGACACGTTCACCTACGTCCGACCCGGTGATCCCGTCCTCGTCTCGAACCGACCACTACGGGGTCCCGCCGCGGGGGGCACCGTCGTGAAGCTGGTCGGCTCGGGACTCGGGTGGGTCGTGGCCGTCCGGTTCGGTTCGGTGGACGCCACGACGTTCGCCAATCTCAAGGGGACCGATGACGGGGGCGACCCCACCAGGATCGACGTCACCGCCCCACCGGGCCGGGCCGGCACCACGGTCCCCATCGAGGTGGAGACCCTGGCCGGCGAGTTGGACGGCACCGGGTTCTCGGCGGCCGTCCCCGGGGTCACGTTCACCTACCACTAGTGTCCTGTCCGGCTGAAGAGGTTGGAAAGTCGTGATGTCATGCGTCCGCCCCCTCGTTGATGGCGCTGCAGTATCCGGCGAGGCGCTCGAGGATCGGCTCGGCCGTCTTGTGCCATACGAAGGGCTGGGGGTCCTCGTTCCAGTTGTCGCCCCACGCCTGGATGTCGACGGCGAGTTCCTTGGCACTGCAGTGGGCCGACCGGTGCAGCTTCTTGGTGGTGAGCGCGGAGAACCACCGCTCGACGAGGTTCATCCACGACCCATACGTCGGGGTGAAGTGGAGATGGAACCGGCGGTGACGCAGCAGCCAACGATGGACTTTGGGCGTCTTGTGGGTGGCGAGGTTGTCCAGGATCACATGGACGTCGAGGTCAGCGGGCACCTCGCGGTTGATCTTGTTCAAGAAGGCGATGAAGTCGTTCTGGTTGTGACTGGTCCGGATGTCCGAGATGACGGTGCCACGGGCGATGTCAAGGGCGGCGAACAGATCGACCGTTCCGTTGCGCACATAGTCGTGGGTGGCCCGCTGCGGCGTGGTGGGCAACAACGGCAGAGTCGGTGCGGTGCGGTTGAGCGCTTGGATCTGCGGCTTCTCGTCGACGGCGAAGACCGCCGCGGCTTCGGGCGGATTCATGTACAGGCCGACGAGATCACGGACCTTCTCGATCAGGTCGGGGTCCGGGGACACCTTGAAGCTGCCCTGCTGCCACGGCTTCAGTCCGAAGGCTCGCCAGATCTCCGCCACGGTGGTCTTGGAGATGCCGTGCTTGGCCGCCAGTCCCCGAGTGGACCAGTGGGTGTCCTCGCCCGGTGTGGACTCCAACGTGTCGACCACCACCGCTTCGATGGTCGCATCGGCGATGGTGCGAACCGCCCCGGGTCGGGGAGCGTCTCCAAGACCCTCCAGTCGGTCCACCGCGAACCGGCGTCGCCACTTCGACACGGTCGCCGGATGCACCCGCTCGGCGGTGGCGACCTCTTGGTTGGTCATCCCCTCGGCGCACGCGAGCACGATCCTGGATCGCAGCGCGAGTGCCTGGGCCGAGCTGTGTCGCCGCACCCAACGCTGCAAGGTCTCGCGTTCGGCGTCGGTCAGTTCGATGACAGCTGTCGGACGTCCTCGGGTGGACATGGCACCTCCAATGTTGGCTCACATCGGAGAGCGCGACCGGACGAGGGAAATTCCCGAATCAGCGATACTTCGCGGCTAATCAGCCGGACAGGACACTAGTACCGGACCCCTGGGGTCGGAGCCGGTCGCCCCTAGCAGTGTGAGCCGGTGACGGCCACCGGGCTGATGCTGATCGCCGTCTCGGTGTTGGGCGGTGCGGTCGAGGTCTGGGGGTTGGACCAGACCAGCTGCACGGTCCCCGTCTTGGCGTTGTTGGGCACCAGGACCGAGACGGCGGTGGTCTTGGAGGCCGACACCTCGACGGGGGCCGTGGCGTCGAGGGTGCCGTCGCACGAGGTGAAGTCGACCGTCGGGTAGGTCTGGCCGCTGCCCAGCAGGGTGGTGCCCTTGATGGTGAACACCTTGCCCACCGTGGCCTTGGTCCCGATGGACGTCGGGGTCTCGGCGATCACCCCGAGGGCGTCGACGATGTGGGCCCGGGGATCGGTGGCGCTGTCGACCAGGGTGACGTCGACCCCACCACCGGAGGCGGCTGTCACGCTGGCACAGGGCAGCACCGACAGCTTGGGGTTGCACTTCTTCAGGTACACCGGTGCCCCGGTCGCCCCTTGGAAGCAGACCTTCACGTTCTTCGGGCTCGAGGCGGTGGGGATGGCGTCGGTCAGGGTGACGTTGCCGGTGGGCTGGAAGTTGGCGCTGAAGGTGGTGATGTTGCCCACCTCCTGGAACCCCTTGGTCCCACAGGTCAGCACGCCCGGGCCGTTGGACACGGTGAGGGCCTGGGCGGCCCCCGAGGCGGCGGCCGGGGCGGTGACGGTCACCGTCTGGGCCGGGGTGGTCGGGGTGGCGGCCACCGCCACCGGTCCCGACGAGCAGCTCGAGCCGGTCGAGCACGCGGTGATCTGGATCTGGACCGAGGCCGTGGCCGTGGCCCCCGGGCCGCCCTTCAGGCTGGCCGTGTGTCCGGTGTACACCTCGGTGGTCGAGGCGCCCGCCGCGTCGGTCACGGTCACGCTGGCCGAGTAGGTCCCCGAGGTGGCGTAGGCGTAGGAGGTGGTGGCCGAGTAGGTCACCACCTCCGGGGAGCCGTCCCCGAAGTTCCAGGTGTAGGAGGCGATCGGCGAGGTGCCCGTGCCCGAGGCCGAGGCGTCGAAGGTGGTCACCCCGTCGGCCGTGGTGGCCTGGAGCGAGGCCGTGGGCCCCTGGTCGGGGGCGATGGCCAGCGAGTAGGGGGTGGCCCCGACCTGGATCGGGGTGCCCGGGGTGCCGCTGGCGGTGGCGATGGGGATCACGGCGTGGTCGCTGGCGTCGGTCACGTACACCGTCGACCCGTTGGGGGCGACCGCCACCCCGAACGGCGTGCCGCCGACGTGGATGGGGGTTCCGGCCGTGCCGCCCCCGGGCGTGAGCGCGATCGGGGTCACCGTTCCATCCGCGGAGTCGGCCACGTAGGCCGTCGACCCGTCGGGGGTGATGGCGATGCCCACCGGGCCCGCCCCGACACTGATGGGCGTCGGGTCGGGGACGTTGGTGTTCGTCGGGATGGGGATGACCGTGCCGTCCGACGTGGTCACGTAGGCCGTCGAGCCGTCGGGGCTGATGGCCACCGCCGCCGTCGGGGCGCCGACGTCGATCGACGTGGTCGCACCGGTGGGGTCGGCCGTCGAGAAGACGGTGACGGTGTCCGAGCCGATGCTGGTCACGTAGCCGGTGGTGCCGTCGGGGGTGATGGCCACGTCGTCGGGCTCGCTGCCCACCTCGATGGTGGAGGTCGGCCCGGTGGGATCGGCCGTCGAGAACACGGTGACCAGGCTGGTGCCGTAGTCGGTCACGTACCCGGTGGTGCCGTCGGGGCTGATGGCGATGTTGTCGGGCGCGCTCCCGGCCCCGGTCGAGATGGGCGTGCCGATGACGGCGTCGGTGGACGTCGAGATCTCCGACACCGAGTTGGCCGGGGTCTGGTCGACCACGTAGGCCGTCGACCCGTTGGGCGAGATGGCCACCGCCACCGGGTCGGTGCCGCCGCTGAAGGACGGCTCGGCGGTGTCCGACGACGTGTCGATCGGGGTGAGGGAGGTGCGCGACGGGGCGGCCGAGCCGGCCACGAAGGCGAACGGACCCGGGCCGGTCTGGCCCGCCGGCGGGTAGGCGACCGTGCCGCTCGAGGACACGCCGAACAACGACAGGGTGAAGGCGTCCCCGCCCTTGGCCCCCGCCACCGTCGAGTAGAGGGAGTCGAAGGCGAAGGTGATCTGGGTGTTCGAGTAGGAGGAGATCACGAACCCGGGACCGGGCGATGCGCCCGCCGTCCACCCCCCGCCCTCCGTGTCGGCGAAGGTCAGGTTCGACCCGTAGTCGTAGCCGGTGCCGCCGCTCGACACCGGTGCCCCGAGGCCGGACTCGGGGCCGAAGCCCGAGCCGTAGACGGTGACGGTGGGGTTGGCCGCCGTGCCGGTGAAGACGACCGAGGACACGGTCACGGGCGACACCGTGAACGGTGTGCCCGCAGAACCCGATCCGGAGATGTCGGCATCCCCCGGATAGGTGGCGGTGGCCGTGTAGCTGCCGCCGGGCAGTGAACCGCTGCCGATGGAACAGTCTCCGGAGCCGCCACCCGACTGCGGTGTCAGGTCCGCCACGCAGCTGGCGCTGCCGACGTCGACGGTCGCGCTCTCGCCGCCCGGGAGCGTTTCACCGCCGCCGCTGGCCACCCTCACGGTGAACGTGGTGCCCGATTCGGTACCGACGAACTGGGTGGTGGCACTCGTGCTCACCGACGTGGTCGACGTGTCGGGGGACACGGTGTAACCCCCGCTGGTCCCCACGTACTCGATGGGGTCGTTTGCGTCCGACGCGGACAGCCCCGAGCAGGAGGCGCCGTCGATGGTGTGGGATCCCGTCGACAGGGTTCCGGTGATGGGGGTCCCGCCGTCGACGGTGGTGCACGTCAACGTCCCACTGACCGAGACCCCGGACTGTGCATCGTCGGTCTGGGAGAAGGCGGCACTCCCGTCGAAGGACTGCGAGCCGCTGACGTCGACCGTGATGGTCGGACCCAGCAGCGGACCGTAGGTCCACACGTCGCTGGGCGAGCTCCACCCCCCGACCAGGACCACTTCGCCGGTGCCCGGGTCGAACGCCATCGACGCACCGAATCGTGCGGGGGGGACGGTGGAGGGTGACAGCTGGGTCCAGGCGGTCCCGTTCCAGGACCAGGTATCCGAGAGCCGCTGATTGCCCAGCAGGCCACCGAAGAGCACCATGGTCCCGGTCGACGGGTCGTAGTCCATCGTGGCCTTGTACCCGCTCACAGGAGCGGTCGAGGTGGACAGCTGGGTCCAGTCGGTGCCGTTCCAGGTCCACGTGTCCGTGACGGTGCCGGACTCCGTGGCGCCGCCGAACAGCACCATGCTGCCGGTCGCCGGGTCGTAGTCCATCGGTGCCGCGAACCGTCCCGGCGGGCTGTCACTGGGATCCAGCTGATTCCAGTCGGTGCCGTTCCAGGTCCAGGTCTCCGAACCGAACCCGCAATCGCCGGCCCCACCGAAGAGCAGTACGGCCCCCATGGCCGGGTCGTAGGCCATGGACGTGCCCTGGCCGTAGCAGGCGGGCGGGGAGGCCGACGGGGACTGTTCCGTCCAGGTGGTCCCGTCCCAGGTCCAGGTCTCCGCGACGAGCGTGGGGCACGAGGGACCGGAGCACAGTGCCTCGTAGAGCACGATGTCACCCGTGGCCGGGTCGTAGGCCATGGACCCGTCGAAGTCGTCTACCGGTGGGGAGGTGGCCGGGAACTGCTGGGTCCAGGTGGTCCCGTTGCCCGTCCACGTCTGAGCGGTTCCCGAGCCGGCGATGTAGCCACCGAACAAGACCATGTTCCCCGTCGCCGGGTCATAGGCCATCGCCGTGTCACCGGCCGAATCGGTCGGGATGTTCGACGACGAATTCACCCACCCGTCCGTGACGTCGGAGGGGAAGCCGTAGGTCCAGGTGTCCCCCACGATTCCATTCGTGCTGGTGCCACCGCCGAACACCAGCAACGTGCCGGTCGTCGGATCGAAGGTCATGGCCGCGGCATAGCGGGCCGTCGGCGACGTGGTCGGGTACTGGCTCGTCCAGTTGCTGCCGTTCCAGGTCCAGGTGTCGGCGACGTTGCCGGAGTCGGTGGCCCCCCCGAAGAGGACCGTCGCACCGAGGGTCTGGTCGTACGCCATGGTCCCCGACCAGCGGGCCGGAGGTGACGTGGTCGGGGTCTGCTGGGTCCAGGTGGTGCCGTCCCACGTCCAGGTGTCGGAGAGATCGTCGGACGCGCCCTGGCCGCCGAACAGGACCACGTCGCCGGTGGCGGGATCGAAGTCCGACGACGCCGAGGAGCGGGCCGGAGGTGACGTGAGCGGGGTCTGCTGGGTCCAGGTGGTGCCGTCCCAGGTCCAGGTGCCGTCGGACTGTCCGGTGGCCGCATAGCCACCGAAGAGCACCAGGGACCCGTTCGCCTGGTCGTAGGTCATCGACGCATTCGTCAACGCCGGCGGCGAGGCGGACGGGACCAATTTGGACCAGGTGGTCCCGTCCCAGGTCCACGTGTCGCCCAGTTGGCCGGATGCATTGGTCCCCCCGTACAGCACCAGTTCGCCGACGGACGCATCGAAGGCCATGGCCGCGCCCTGGCGGGCGGTGGGAGCGTTGGTCGGGGACAGCCGGGTCCAGTCCGAACCGCTCCACGCCCACGTGTCACCGGAGTACACGCCGTTGTCGTATCCGCCGAACATGACGGTCTGGCCCGTCGCCGGGTCGAAGGCCATGGATTGACCGGCCCGGTCCGACGGCGTAGTCGCCGGGGTCAGCTGACTCGATGCCGGCACCGGTGCGAACGAGACGTCGCCACTGAGGTCGGCTCCCAGCACGGCCATCGTGAACGCGTCCCCCTGCACCGGGGTGGCGTAGCTGACCGAGCCGTACTGGAGCCCGAACGTGAACGTGATCCGGGTGTCCGAATAGGAGGTGATCAGCACTCCCTCCCAGTTGCCGTCACTGGAGTTCCCGGCCTCCCAATTGTTGGTCTCGTCGTGGAAGAAGAAACTCGTCCCGTAGTCGAGACCGGAGTACCCGTGGATGGCACCCAGTGCCGTGCCCGTGCCGAGGCCGGACTCCGTACCGAACCCGGAGCCGTTGATGGTCACCGTGGGCCCGATCGACGACCCCACGCCGGAGAAGGTCACCGAGTCGACGGTCGGCCCCGTGGCGTAGGCCGGGGTGGCGACGACGGTCAGCCCCGCCAGCACGACCAGCCCGCTGGCTGCCATCCGCCGCGCGCCTGCCATGAGCGATTTCGAAGGACGCCTGCCGGTGAATCGGTTCACGGTATTCAGCCTTTCAGTACCAATTGAGTTGAGTTCCGCCATCCCACCCATCCGGTGGCAACCGAATAAGGCCATAGCTCCATCTGACACGTGCCGACGCAAGTCCATGCGACCCATTACCGCCACATTCCCGACATCGTTCGGCCACTCGGTCACGCCGTCACTGCACTGTAGCCAGATCGATGACTCCGCTGCTCGTCTGACAGCGATGTAGCCGGCTACAGATATCACTGCAGCATGTGGGGGATCTGATGGTAAACAGATGGTGACAGCTCCGCCGGCCCGACTGTCAACAGTTGGTGACTTGCCCACGCTGAAAGCGGTAAATACCAGATCCAGGTTTGACCAGGGGTGTCACCCACCTGCCCGGATGTGACGCTCCCGCGGCTTCCGTTTGCACCGGGTCCGAGCGGTCGAGCCGAGCGTGGCGTCGCTGGGCCGCCGGTGCTCCGACCGTGTCCTGGCCCGGCCGTGGGCTCCGGCCGTGGGCGACCGGTGCGGACCGCGCCCGCAGGCACGGTGGGAGGTGACCCGGCTGATCAGCTCACCGGCGCAGCGGCCGCCGCTCCGACGATGTCGTCGACGACGATCCCCAGGCCGGGGAGCGACCCCAGGAACGACGCGTCGCCGAAGGCGAACGCACCGCCGTCGGAGCCGACGAGGACGTAGCCGTTGCCGTCGCTCGAGGGCACCAGTGACACGATGTCGGAGGGACCGGTGGTCGAGCCGGAGAAGTCACCCGCATCGGACGCACCGTTGTACGCGTACACGTAGCCGTACTGGTCGGTGACCCAGAAGCCCGTCCCGGTGGGGTCCGAGACGATGCTGACCAGATTGCCGCAGCTGCCGGGCGTCGGGCAGGTGAGGGCCGGGGCCACCGTCGCCGTCCCGAAGTTGTAGATCGTTCCGTCGCTGGCGAGGACCCAGTAGCCGGCGTTGTCCGACGTGCCGGCGATCCCCACGACGTCGCTCACGTCCACACCGGTTCCGGGGAGCGAGCCAGCGAAGGCGGCGTCGCCGAACGCGAACACGCCTCCATCGGAGCCGACGAGGTAGTAGCCCTTGTCGTCGTGCGAGGGCACCAGGCCGACGATGTCGCCCACCTGTACGCCGATTCCGGGGAGTGAGCCGACGAACGTCGTGTCCCCGAAGCTGAACACCCCACCGTCGGAGCCGACCAGGAAGTAGCCGTGGCCGGTGGCGGAGCTGACCAAGCCGACGATGTCGTCGACGTGGATCCCGAGCCCCGGGAGCGAGCCGTAGAAGCCGCCGGCCGATCCGAACACGAAGACACCGCCGTCGGCGCCGACCATGTCGTACCCGGACCCGGCTCCGACGCGGGGCTCCTCCGAGGGTGTGAGGAAGGTCGGAGCGACGGTGCCCGCCCACGCCGCATGGCGACCGGCCGGTCCGACCGGAGCGGCGCCGCCGGCCGCCGGACCCGCCGAAGCCGGCTGGGCCCACGCGAGCCACGCCAGGGCAATAGCCACGAGCACGGCCACGACCGGGAGGAACCCGGTCGTCGTCCCACCCATCCACCGGTTCGTCACGTCCTCCTCCTCACCCGGCCGAGATGGCCTCCTGCCGATCATGGTCGACGGGATGCGATGGGGCAACAGGCACCGGGCACCATCGACGGCGTCCCCCGGCCCACCACGGGGAGCGCTCGGCGACGAGCGGGTCCGGCAGGCCGGGACGTCCCGTCCCACCACCCCACGGGCCCCACGGTTGAGGTCCCCGGCCCTCCGGTGACCTCGCCGGTCGCTGGAGGCCGTAACCTGTAGCGGTGAGACCGAGGATCGAATTCACGCGCCCGACCATCTGGAGCGTGGGACACGCCGAGGCCCCCGAGGTGGTCACCTCCGCCTGGATCGACGGGCAGCTGGCCGAGACGTTCGAGCGCTGCGACATTCGGCCGGGACTGCTGGAGTCGGTGGCGGGCATCGTCGAGCGCCGGTGGTGGCCCGAGGAGGTCTCCTTCGACGAGGCGGCGGCGCTGGCCGGCCGTCGGGCCCTGGAGTTGGCCGAGCTCGCCCCCGCCGACGTGGACATGCTGATCTCCACGTCGGTGTGCAAGCACCATCTCGAGCCGAGTGTCGCCTGCTCCGTCCACTTCCGACTGGACCTCGGGCCGGGGTGCGTGAACTTCGATCTAGGCAACGCGTGCCTCGGCTTCGTCAACGCCATGGAGGTGGGCGCCATGGCCATCGAGACCGGCCAAGCCCGCACGGTCCTCATCGTCGACGGCGAGGGGAGCCGCCACACCCAACTGGCCACCATCGACCGGCTCCGCCTCCCGACGGCCACCGCCGTCGACGTGTTCGACCAGTTCGCGTCGCTCACCCTCGGCTCGGGTGCCGCCGCCATGGTGATGGGCGGTCCCCGGGCGGGCGGTCACCGGTTCCTCGGGGGCATCTCGCGTGCCGCCACCGTCAACCACGACCTGTGCGTCGGCGATCTCGATTCCATGCGCACCGACACCGCAGCACTGCTCGAGAACGGGCTGTTGCTGGCCAAGGAGGCGTTCCAGGACTCCGTCGAGGCCGGCTGGGACTGGACCACGTGCGACCGCTACGTCATGCATCAGGTGTCGGCCGTCCACACCCGCAAGCTGTGCGAGCTACTCGACGTGGACATGGACCTCGTGCCCCTCACCTACCCTGGATTCGGCAACATGGGCCCGGCGGCGGTGCCGTACACGCTGTCGACGGTGGCCGACGACATCGGCGAGGGCGAACGGGTGCTGCTGATGGGTATCGGCTCGGGACTCAACTGCGCCGCCGCCGAGCTGATCTGGTAGCCCCCGTGCCCCCCAGCCCGTCGACCGCCGGCGGGCCGGCGGCTCCCCTGTCGCCGACGGCGGCCCAGCTCGAGTCGTGGGGCCTCGACCCGGCGTGGTCCCGCCGGGTCACGATCGACGGGTCCGACGGTCGGCCGGTGGACTGGCACGTGCTCGACACCGGCCCCGGGCCGGCCGGCACCGTGGTCTGCGTCCACGGCAACCCGTCGTGGGGCTACATCTGGCGGGACCTGCTGGTCACCCTGGCCCCCACCTGGCGGGTGGTCGCCGTCGACCAGACCGGCATGGGCTGGTCGGAGCGGGGCCGACCCCGTCGCCTGGCCGACCGGGTCACCGAGCTCGTCGCCTTCTGCCGCCAGGAGGTCACCGGACCCCTCGTGCTCGCCGCCCACGACTGGGGCGGCCCGGTGGCGGCGGGCGCCTCCGGCGCGCTCGACGTGGAGGCCCTGGTGCTGGCGAACACGGCCGTGGGCAGGCCCGACGGTGTCGCCGTCCCCCGCTGATCGCCGCAGCCCGCAGCCTGGTCGACCTGGTGCTGCCGCCGGACCCCGGCCTTCGTGGTCGGGACCGCCCGGATGACGGCACCGGACCACCGCGCCGCACTGCGGGCACCCTACCGGACCGCCGACCGTCGCGAGGCGGTCCGCGACTTCGTGGCCGACATCCCGGTGACGCCGGACGATCCCTCGTACGGCGACCTGCAGGCCTGCGCCGCCGCGCTCGACGGGCACCCCCGCCCGACCCTCCTGCTGTGGGGCGGGCGGGACCCGGTGTTCCACGACCGGTTCCTGGCCGACCTGCGCTCCCGGGTGCCCGGTGCCGACGTCGAGCGGTTCCCGGCGGCCGCACACCTCGTGACGCTCGACGTGCCGGTGGGCCCGGTGGTGGATCGGTGGCTGGACCGGCTCCGCCATCCGGCACCGATCGCTTCCTCCGACCCGGCGCCAGCACCCTTCGTGTCCGTCCTCGAATCGGTGGGCGACCGCGCCACGGACGGCTCACCCGTCTACGACGGTCCCGACGGCGTGCTGTCGTGGGCCGAGCTCGACGCCCGGTCGTCGGTGGCCGCACACGCGCTGCGGGCCGGCGGCCTCCGCCCGGGAGACCGGGTGTCGGTGCTGGTCCCACCGAGCGCCGAGCTGCTCGTGGCCGCAGCCGCCCTGTGGAAGGTCGGCGCCGTCCCGGTGGTGGCCGACGCCTCGGCCGGCCTGCGCCGGCTGCGCGCCCTGATCCGGGCGGCGGCACCGTCGTGGACGGTGGGGACCCCGATAACCCTGGCCGCTGCCACCGCACTCCGGTTCGCCCCCGGATCGCGGAGGGCCTCCTTCGGCCGGTTCCCCGGGGCACTCGCCCTGGCCCCGGGCGACGCGCCCGGCACGCCGTTCCCCGCCGTCGCCGCCGCGGCCGACGACGTGGCCGCCCTGGTGCACACCTCGGGGGCCACCGGCCCGGCCAAGGCGGTCCGGTACACCCACGGCGCCCTGGCCGCCCAGCGCGACGTCGTCGGGCCCTTGTTCGGGATGCGACCCGGTGACGCCTTCACGACGTCGTTCGGCCCGTTCATGCTGCTCGCTCCGTCGCTCCGGATGACGTGCATCCGCCCCGACTTCGACGTCGACGATCCCGCCGCCCTCGGGTTCGACGAGCTGCAGGCCGCCCGGGCCCGGGGGACCGTGACCGTGGCGTGGCTCTCCCCCGCCTCGGCCCGGACCATCGTCGCCACGGCCCGCGGACGCACGGCGCCCATCGCACTGGTGATGCTGGCCGGCGCGCCCGATCCCGGCCGACCTCGTCGCCGGCGTCCGGACGGTGACCGGCGGCGACGTGCGCGCACCCTGGGGCATGACCGAGTGCCTCCCCGTCACCGACGGGACCGAGCCCGACCGGGTCGGCCGGCGGGGCGGGGGCTCGACGGGCCGACCCGTCCCCGGATGCTCGGTGCTGGTGTCACCGCTCGACGACCCCAGCCGCACCCTGGCCGACGGCTCGGGCTGGGGCGAGCTGCTGGTGCACGCGCCGTGGATGTTCGACGGGTACGAGGCCGCCTGGTCGGCCGATGCCGACACCTGGGCCGTGCACGACGGCCGCCGGTTCCACCGCACGGGCGACGTCGGCTACCTCGAGGACGGCCTGGTGATGCACCTGGGGCGCCGGCGCCACGTCGTCGAGGTGCCGGGCGGCCCTCTGGCCAGCGTCGCCGTCGAGGGGCCGGTGGCCTCCGCCCTCGGACGACCGGTGGCCGCGGTGGGCATCGGCCCCGCCGGCAGCCAGGCCCTGTGCCTCGTGGTCGAGGGCGGTGGCCGGCTGCGAGTCGCCGGGCGCGAACTCCGTGACGCCGCCCGCCGGGCCTGCCCCCACCGCGTCGCCGCCGTGCTCGAGGGGGCGCTGCCCGTCGACCGGCGTCACCGGTCCAAGGTCGACCGGACGACACTGGCGGCCGACGCCTCCGCGCTTCCTCGCCGGGCGATGACGGTGGTGGTCACATGACGGCCGCGGCGGCGGCCCGGTGAGGGTCCTCGTGACCGGGGGCTCCAGCCTCCTCGGCCGGACCGTGGCCGTCCGCCTCCTGGCCCGTGGCGACACGGTCACCTGCTTCCAACGCTCGGCGAGCGGCAGCGGTGCGGTGGAACTGCGAGGGGACGTCCGCGATCCGCGTGCCGTGCTGCAGGCGGCCGACGGCAACGATGCCGTGGTGCACCTGGCCGCGCTCGTCGCCCCCCGGCCCCGGTGGGCCGACGCCTACGCCGTCAACGTGGTCGGCACCAGGAACGTGGTGTCGGCGGCGGCGCGGTGCGGCCGCCTGGTGCACATCTCGTCCCCGTCGGTCGCCTTCGACGGCGGGCCTGCCGTCGGAGTCGGCGCCGAGCCCGCCCGCTACCGCGGTGGCGACGCCTACACCCGGTCGAAGGCCCTGGCCGAGCGCTATGTGCTGGACCACTCGGTCGTGCCCACCGTGGTGCTCCGACCCCACCTGGTGTGGGGCCCGGGCGACAGGCAGCTGATCGGGCGGATCGTGGACCGGGCCCGCCTGGGGCGCCTGGCGATCCCCGACCACGGGCGCCCACTGGTCGACACCACCTACGTGGACGACGCCGCCGCCGCCGTGGTGGCCGGACTCGACCGCACGACCGACTCGGGCGAAGCGCTGGGCCGTGCCTGGGTGGTCACCGGCGACGACCCTCGGCCACTGGCGGAGCTGGTCGAGGGCATCCTGCGTGCAGCTGGGCTCGGCACCGCCGTCCGGTCCGTGCCCGCGCCGGTGGCGTCCCTGGCCGGCCGGGTCATCGGTCGCCTGTGGCCGGGCGACGAACCGCCCCTCACCCACTTCGCCGCCCGACAGCTGTCGGTGGCCCACTGGTTCGACCAGCGCGGACACCCAGCGCGTGCTGCGCTGGGCACCCGAAGTCGGGGTCGAGCGGGGGATGGACGAACTCGCCCGCTGGTTCGCCGTCCGGTGACCGACGGGCACCCTACATCGGCCGCCTGAGCATCGGTCGGGACTAGTCGGCCGCCGGGGGCTCCGTCGGACCGTCGCCGGCCAGCTGGCGGCTGCGCTTCAGCCCGCGGCTGCCGCGCAGGCTGAGCCGGAACTCGAAGCCGCGGGACGGGGCGGCCGAGGCGAAGAAGTCGTGCCCGTGCACGCCCGACGGCGCAGTGCTCCCGGTCACACCCGGCACCTCCACCGGCTGGGGTGCGTCGGCCCCGGCCGCCGTCCGTCGCCCGCCCGCCGCCGGTTCCGGGGCACGCACGTCCGGTACCCCCCGCAGTGCCGCCACGGTCTGCTCGAGCACGCCGGCCCCCGCCGCCAGGTCCCGGAGCGCGGCGTGGCAGGCGACGGAGTCGAGGGGGCTGATGGGGTGGGCCCCGGTGGCGCGCTCGACGAGGCGGAGGGCCTCCTCGGCCACTCGGTCGTGGTCGGCCCGGAGCGTCGGCGGACAGGCCGGATCCTCGTAGGCGGTCCGGTAGCGGTGGAGCACGGCCCACACATGGGCCCGCCAGTACTCCCGATGGTGCGCCTCGTCGTCCTCGGCCGAACGCACCTTCGGGATCGTGGGCAGGCGGAGGGTGGCCGGGTCGAGCCCGGGCGGAAAGGGGTCGGCGAGGACGGCGTCGACCGCCTCGAACCCGTACCCCTGTTCGAACTCCGTGCCCCTGCTCATCGTCCTGCCCTCATCCGGCCTGGATCACATCCGGCGTGGCCCACGGCCCGTCCACGGTGACTCCTCGGCCAGGATACAAGTGGGAGCGCCCCGGGCCACATCCGCCCGGTTGCCGTCGCTCAGGCGTCGAGCGCCCGCGCCACCACGGCGCCGACCTGTTCGGACTCGAGCAGGAACCCGTCGTGGCCGAACCTCGAGTGGACCACTGTCAGCGGATGGTCGCCCGGCAGCAGCTCGGCCAACTCCGCCTGGAGCGCCAGCGGGTAGAGCCGGTCGCGAGTCGATGCCGGCCACCCGGACCTCGGCGGCCACCCGGGAGAGCGCGGCGGCCACCCGCCCCGGCCCCGGCCGATGTCGTGGCTGTTCATGGCCTCGCTCAGGACCAGGTAGGAGTTCGGGTCGAATCGGCGCGCCAGCTTCTCCCCCTGGTACCGAGATAGGACTCGACGGCGAAGCGCCCACCGCCCAGCGGATCCTCGTCACCCTGGGCCGACGCGGCCGAACCGCTCGGCCAGCTCCGCCTCCGTCCGGTAGGAGATCTGCCCGATGCCCCGGGCGAGCGCCATCCCGTCGACGGGTGCGAGCCGGTCGTAGTAGTCGCCGCCGGCGAAGGCGGGGTCGAGACGGATGGCCCGGCACTGCACCGAGCACAGTGCCACCTGTTCGGCGGTGGCGGCGGCCCCGACGGCGAGGACGGCCGCCCGGGCCACCCGGTCGGGATGGCCGACGCACCACTCGAGGACCCGCATGCCGCCCATCGAGCCGCCCACCACGCCGGCCCACCGGTCGATGCCGAGCTGGTCGGCGAGCAGCACCTCGGCCGCTACCTGGTCGCGGATGGTGATGCGGGGGAACCGCGCCCCCCACGGCCGGCCGTCGGGCGCCGGCGACGACGGACCCGTCGTGCCCTGGCATCCGCCCAGCACGTTCGGGCTGACCACGAAGTACCGGTCGGTGTCGATCGCCCGACCGGGACCGATCAACGCGTCCCACCAGCCCGGGGTCGGGTGCCCGGGACCGGACGGGCCGGCGGCGTGGGAGTCCCCGGTCAACGCGTGCAGGACCAGGACCGCGTTCGACCGCGCCGCGTCCAGGGTCCCCCACGTCTCGTAGGCGACGGCCACCCCCGGCAGCGGGCTGCCGCACTCCAGCTGCAGACCGGGCCCGTCGTCCGGATCGAGAAGGGCGAACCGACGCCCACCGGGCTCGTCCCCCGGCTGCCAGGACAGCTGGCCGGAGGCCTCCGTCACGCCCCCTTGGCGGCGGCGAACCCGAGCTCGAGGTCGGCCAGGATGTCCTCCACCGACTCGATGCCGATGCAGAGGCGCACGAGGTCCGGGGTGACGCCGGTCGAGACCTGCTCGGCCTCGGTCAGCTGCGAGTGCGTGGTCGACGCCGGATGGATGGCCAGGCTGCGCACGTCGCCGACGTTGGCCAGGTGGCTGAACAGCTCCAGGCCCTCGATGAACTTCCGGCCGGCATCGGCTCCCCCCTCGATGCCGAAGGCGAGGATGGCACCGCCACCCTTGGGCAGGTAACGCTCCTGGCGCTCGTGCCACCGGCTGGAGGCCAGTCCCGGGTAGGCCACCCACGTCACCTCGGGGCGCGCCTCCAGCCAGGAGGCCACGGCGGCGGCGTTCTGCACGTGGCGCTCCATGCGGAGGCTCAGCGTCTCCACGCCCTGGATGAAGAGGAACGAGTTGAACGGGGTGATGGCCGGCCCGAGGTCCCGCAGGTACTGCAGCCGGGCCTTCAGGGCGAAACGGGCCGGGAACAGCGGCTCGGGCAGCTGGCCGAACACGAGGCCGTGGTAGCTCGGGTCCGGCTCGGTGAACCCGGGGAACTTCCCGCTCCCCTCGTAGTCGAAGGTGCCGCCGTCGACGATCACGCCACCGATCGAGGTCCCGTGCCCGCCGATGAACTTGGTGGCCGAGTGCACCACGATGTCCGCTCCGTGGGCCAGCGGGTTGCACAGGTAGGGGGTGGCCAGGGTGTTGTCGACCACCAGCGGGATCTGGTTCTCGTGGGCGATCGCCGACACGCCGGCGAAGTCGAGCACGTCACCCTTGGGGTTGCCGAGGGTCTCGGCGTAGAACGCCTTGGTGTTCGGCCGGAGGGCGGCACGCCACGCGTCCAGGTCGTCGGGGTCGTCGACGAAGGTGACCTCCACACCCAGCTTCGGCAACGTGTAGTGGAAGAGGTTGTAGGTACCGCCGTAGAGGGAGGCGGAGGAGACCACGTGCCCGCCGTTTTCCGCCAGGTTGAGCAGTGCGATGGTCTCGGCGGCCTGACCGCTGGCCACGGCGAGGGCGGCGACCCCTCCCTCGAGGGCGGCGATCCGCTCCTCGAACACGGCCTGGGTCGGGTTCATGATCCGGGTGTAGATGTTGCCCAGTTCGGACAGCCCGAACAGGGCGGCGGCGTGGGCCGTGTCCCGGAACGTGTAGCTGGTGGTCTGGTAGATGGGCGTGGCCCGGGCACCGGTCGTCGGGTCGGGTGCGGCCCCCGCGTGGATCTGTCGGGTCTCGAATCCCCACTCGGACATGGTGTGTCTCCCTTGGATCGGTGAACTGGTGGCGATGGACTGGTGGTGATGCGACGGTGCTGATGGACCGGATTCCCGGGCGCGGGCCGGTGCGGCTCCGCGGCGGGACCCGAGTCTGGCAAAAGTTGACCAAGTTGGTCAACTACGCAGCCGGAGGTCGGTGCGCCGACGCCGGACTCCTGGTCCCGCGACCGTCCCCCGGGTGGTCGCCGGAGCGGCGTCGTCAGATCGGCTTGCCGCCCGAGCACCATGCGTTGTCGGGGACACCCGTGCACGGGTCGGGCATGGTGGGCAGCCCCTTGGGCAGCGGGTGCATGACCACGCCGGTGTTCTGGGGGTACACCATGTTCGCCGCACACGGGGTGAGCCCGAAATCACACCCCACCTGGCCGAGCAGGGCGCCGGTATTGGCCGACGTCGTCGTGACCCCGCAGACCGGCTTGGTCTGCTCCAGGTCCGCCGGGTAGCTGCCGTCGGGCGCGGTGTTGCCCACGTAACAGTTCGAGGGCTGGCCGCTGTTGAACGTGAGCTCGCCGTAGTCGCCGTTCGTCGGATTGCCGTAGGACCCGTTGTGGGAGAACGTGTTGTGGAGCAGCGCATTGTTCATCGGGTCGTAGACACAGCCGAACACCGTCGACTCCACCCCGCCGGTACCGCTGCACGAGGCGTTGTACTCCGGCGTGCTCGAGTCGGGGAACGGCACCATGAGGAATCCCCACGCGTCGTTGTTGGCGAAGTTGTTGTCCATGACCGTGTCGTTGCGCCCACCGGACAGGCTCATCCCCGTCCCGACTGGCGCTGGCACCGGCGTAGCCTGAGCCGGGTACGTTCGGATTGTTGTTGTCGTGCACGTAGTTGTGCATGAAGACCCAGCACGAGTGGGTGTGGGTGATGGGGCTGGTCCCGCCGTCCGGGCAGTCGCCGTTCTGCGGAGGCGGTGGGTCACCGGCGATCTGGGTGTTGGTGTCGAAGCCGTCCTTGTTGTTGTCGAACTGGGAGTTCTCGACGACGATGGCCCCCCCGGAGTTCGTGCCCGAGTAGCCGAGGGCGTTGTACTCCATCCAGGCGTGGTTGATGGTGATCCCGCATACCTGCTGGCAGGCGCCGACGTAGACACCCGAGTCGTTCATGTTGCTGCCGTAGATCTGGTTCCAGGTGGCCGGGCCGGCGGCGTCCTGGGAGAAGATCCCGTACTCGGCAGCACTGCTGTTGCCGCCGAAGAAGGTCGAGGTCGCCGTCAGGTAGCTGCCGGTGTACCCGTGCATGCCGATCTTGGCGCTGTCGGCACCCCCGTTCCACCAGATGCCGTTCCCCGAATCACCGGTGCCGCCCAGGAAGTTGCAGGTGGTCAGGTTGTCGATGCTGACGTTGTCCGCCTTCCACACAACGATGCCGTTGCGCCCGTAGGACTTGCCGGAGGGGTCGGTCGGCCCGTACGTCTGGTCGGCCGGAATGTTGTTGCACTCGGATGAGCCGGGCTTGGTCCCGTCGACTACCACCGTCGACCGGTCCATGCCGCGCAGGTGCAGATCGGACTTGGTGATGAGCACGCCCGCACTGTCGCCGTGGACCGGGTCGGCGGCCAGGCTCGTGCTGTCCGCCGTCTCGTGGTAGTCACCCGGGGCAACCAGGATCCAGTCACCAGGCTGTGCCGCGTTCACCGCAGCCTGGATCGACGTGTACGGCCCGGCGTGCCCGGCGTAGGTGCCCACCAGGAGGACCTTCCCCGACGGGGCCGTCGTCGTCGGACCCGACGACGAGGAGGAGCCACAGGCAGCCAGGAGCCCGCTACCGACGACGACCGTCGCCAGCGCCACCGCGGGTCGCCGCAGCCATCCTCGCCTTCTCGTCGTTCGCACCCGCAACGTCCCGTGGAACCCCATGACCGCACTCCCTTCTCCCGCGTGCCTGCCCGACGGGGATCCGACCCCGGCAACGCGCCGGGCCGAGGCTAACAGGGGTGGTGGAGGAGCCATCGGGAGCCGGCCGGACATGCCCGGGCCGGACCGGGACCGTGGCTGCACCGGGCGGAGGACCCGACGTTGCTGGACGGCGAAACGGGAGGGTGCACTATCATCGCTGGAGCGATCCGGGGACCTGGGGCCACGGCCGGAGGAGGGGCTCGGACGCACACGGACGGACCGGACGGCCCGGGCCGGTGAGGACCGTCCCTCGACCGGGCCGGTACGACGAAGGAGCCACATGTCGAGCGAAGCACGCACCCACGACTTCAAGGTCGCCGACCTCTCCCTGGCCGAGTACGGCCGCAAGGAGATCGTGCTGGCCGAGCACGAGATGCCCGGACTCATGTCCATGCGCGAGGAGTTCGGTCCTTCCCAGCCGCTCGCCGGAGCCCGCATCACCGGCTCGCTGCACATGACCATCCAGACCGCCGTGCTGATCGAGACCCTGACCGCCCTCGGCGCCGAGGTGCGGTGGGCCAGCTGCAACATCTTCTCCACCCAGGACCACGCCGCCGCCGCCGTGGCCGTCGGCCCCGACGGCACCCCCGACGACCCCCGGGGCGTCCCCGTCTACGCCTGGAAGGGCGAGTCCCTCGACGAGTACTGGTGGTGCACCGAGCAGGTCCTGCTGTGGCCGGGCGGCGAGGGCCCCAACCTGATCCTCGACGACGGTGGGGACGCCACCCTGCTCGTCCACAAGGGCGTCGAGTTCGAGAAGGCCGGAGCCGTGCCCGACCCGTCGACCGCCGACTCCGAGGAGTACGCCGTGGTGCTCGGCGTACTGACCCGGAGCCTGGCCGAGGACCCCAACCGCTGGACGTCGATCGCCAACGGCATCAAGGGTGTGTCCGAGGAGACCACCACCGGGGTGCACCGCCTCGTCGAGATGCAGGCCAGCGGCGAGCTGCTCTTCCCGGCCATCAACGTCAACGACGCGGTCACCAAGTCCAAGTTCGACAACAAGTACGGCTGCCGCCACTCCCTCATCGACGGCATCAACCGGGCCACCGACGTCCTCATGGGCGGCAAGGTGGCCGTGGTCTGCGGCTTCGGCGACGTGGGCAAGGGCTGCGCCGACTCGCTGCGGGGTCAGGGCGCCCGGGTGGTCATCACCGAGATCGACCCGATCTGCGCCCTGCAGGCCGCCATGGAGGGCTACCAGGTGGCCACCCTGGACGACGTGGTGGAGACCGCCGACATCTTCATCACGACGACGGGGAACAAGGACGTCATCAAGGCCTCGGACATCGCCCGCATGAAGCACCAGGCCATCGTGGGCAACATCGGCCACTTCGACAACGAGATCGACATGGCCGGCCTCATGGCCACGTCGGGTATCGAGCGGGTCAACATCAAGCCCCAGGTCGACAAGTGGGTCTACCCCGACGGCAAGGCCGTGATCATCCTGTCGGAGGGCCGACTGCTCAACCTCGGCAACGCCACGGGCCATCCCAGCTTCGTGATGTCGAACTCCTTCACCAATCAGACCATGGCCCAGATGGAGCTCTACGCCAACACCGGCCAGTACGAGAACAAGGTGTACCTGCTCCCGAAGCACCTGGACGAGAAGGTCGCCCGCCTCCACCTCGACGCCCTCGGTGTGCGGCTGACCACGCTCACCCAGGAGCAGGCCGACTACATCGGCGTGCCGGTCGAGGGTCCCTACAAGCCCGAGCACTACCGCTACTGACCGGGACCGTGACCGCGGCCGGACCGGTGCCGCCGGCCGACCGCCGGCACGCCCGTGGAGCCAACCGTGGCGCAGTCGGTCGTCGGGGCGGCCCGCACGGCGAGGAGAGCCGCACATGACGCCGTCCCCGCTCGAGGCCACCCGTTACGGCGTCGCCGATGGGATCGCCACCATCACCCTGGACCGCCCCGAGCGCCTCAACGCGTGGACGGCGGCCATGAACGCCGAGTACCGCGCCCACCTCCGGTCGGCGTCCGACGACCCGGCCGTGCGGGTCATCGTGGTCACCGGCAGCGGTCGGGGCTTCTGCGCCGGAGCCGAGTCCGAGGACCTGGCCGGGCACGCCGAGCGCGGCGCCTACGACTCGGGAGCCCCCGACGACCTCGCCACCCCCGGATTCGGCGTCCGTCCCGAGTTCGATGCCGAGCTCGCCTACCACTTCGGGATCCCCAAGCCCGTCCTGGCCGCCGTCAACGGTCCCGTCGCCGGCATCGGCTTCGCCCTAGCCTGCTACTGCGACCTCCGCTTTGCCGCCCGGGGCGCCAAGTTCACGACGGCCCACGGCAAGCTCGGGCTGCCCTGCGCCTTCGGCCTGGCCTGGCTGCTGCCCAAGCTGATCGGGCTGCCCCGTGCGCTCGACCTGATCCTGTCCAGCCGGACGTTCGACGCCGACGAGGCCCACGACCTGGGGCTGGTGACCGCGGTGGTGGACGGACCCGACCTCCTCGACCATGTCCACGCCTACGCCGCGCCTGCTGGCCACGACCGTGTCACCGGCATCGCTGGCCGCCTCCAAGCGCCAGGTCTACGACGCCTTCCACCAGACGGCGGCCGAGGCCGTCCGGGCGGCCGAGGTCCTTCTCGACCCGATGATGGCCGGACCGGACTACCGCGAGGGTGTGGCCGCTCTGCGGGCCAAGCGCCCGCCGGTCTTCGGGGACCCACCCAGCGTCCCCTGACCGGTGTCCCGGCCCGACGGGCGTACGTGCCGCCGGGCGGTCGACCGGTGGCCGTCATCTGTGCCAGCATCGGAGGTGAACGGACGGGACACCGTCCGACCCGTGGGCGCCGGTGGACGGAGTCCCCTCCGAGGGGGCCGAGCGACCGGGCCACGGGACTCGACGAGGGAGGGAACGACCATGGAGACCGAAGCCGCAGTCCTCTGGGGACAGAACCAGGACTGGCACGTCGAGACGATCACGCTCGATCCGCCGAAGTCGGACGAGGTCCTCGTCCGCATCGTGGCCTCGGGCATGTGCCACAGCGACGAGCACATGCGCACCGGCGACCTCGGGGGCATCTACCCGGTCATCGGGGGCCACGAGGGAGCCGGCATCGTCGAGGAGGTGGGCGACGGGGTCTCGGACCTGCGGCCCGGTGACCACGTCGTCTTCGGATTCGTGCCCGCCTGCGGCAAGTGCCCCTCGTGCGCCCGCGGCCGCTCCAACCTGTGCGACGTCGGCGCCATGCTGATGATGGGCACCCAGATCGACGGGACGTGCCGCCACCACGCTGCCGACGGCACCGACCTCGGGACCATGGTCTGCCTCGGCACCTTCGCCAAGCACACGGTCGTCAACCAGGCCTCGTGCGTCAAGATCCTCGACCACTACCCGCTCGACAAGGCCTGCCTGGTCGGCTGCGGCGTCACCACCGGTTGGGGCTCCGCCGTCTATGCCGCCGAGGTCCGCCCAGGTGACGACGTGGTGGTCATCGGCATCGGCGGTATCGGCGCCTCCGCCATCCAGGGGGCGAAGCTGGCCGGGGCGGAGCACATCTTCGCCATCGACCCGGTTCCCTTCAAGCGCGAGATGGCCCTCAAGTTCGGTGCCACCCACGCCTACTCGAGCATCGAGGAGGCCACGGCCCTGATCAACGAGGTCACCTGGGGCAAGAACGCGGACAAGGTCCTGTGCACCATGGGCGTCGGCGAGGGCCGGCTGATGGAATCGATCCTGCAGCTGACGGCCAAGGGCGGCCGGGTCGTGGTCACCAACATCCACCCGATGGACGAGACGGACGTGACGCTGTCCCTGACCTGGCTGACCCTGCTGGAGAAGCAGGTCGTCGGCACCATCTTCGGATCGGCCAACATCCGCTACGACATCCCCCACCTCCTCAAGCTGTACGACCAGGGCCAGCTCGACCTGGACACCATGGTCACCAACAACTACAAGCTCGAGGAGATCAACCAGGGCTACGCCGACATGCTGGACGGCAAGAACATCCGGGGCGTCCTCCGCTACGAGTAGGCGGTCCCGGGTTTTCCGGTCGGGGGTGCTGGCGGGTACCGTGGCCCCATGTCCGGAGACACCGCCACCTCCCCCACGTCGGTAAGCGTCACGCTCGCCCCGCCCCGCCGGGCCGAGCCCGTGCGGCCCGACATCGATCCCGCAGAAGCCCGGGCCCGGCTCCACGCCGCGGAGTCCGCGCTGCTCGACGAGCGGCGTCTGCTCAGCGGCGACGAGCTGGCCGCGCCTGGCCGCGCTGCCCGACGGCTACGTGACGTCGCTGGCCGCGCTGGCCCACCAGGTCCGCCTGGCCTGGTGCGGACCCGAGGTCGAGGTCGAGGGCATCCTGTCGGCCAAGACGGGCGGGTGCCCCGAGGACTGCCACTTCTGCTCCCAGTCGTCCCGCTTCGACACCCCGGTCAAGGCCACGCCGTTCCTCGACACCGACGAGGTGCTGCAGGCCGCCGAGGAGACCAGGGCGGCCGGGGCGTCCGAGTTCTGCATCGTGCTGGCCGTCCGCGGTCCCGACGAGCGCACCATGCAGCGGATCCTCGAACTGGTACCCCTGGTCCAGGAGCGGACCGGCCTGAACGTGGCCGTCAGCGCCGGACTGCTGACCGAGGACCAGGCCCGGCGGTTCGCCGCGGGTCGGGGTCCACCGCTACAACCACAATCTGGAGACGGCCCGCTCGTTCTTCCCCAACGTGGTGACCACCCACACCTGGGAGGAGCGCGAGGCAACCTGCCGGCTCGTCCTCGACGAGGGCATGGAGCTGTGCTGCGGTGCGCTGATCGGCATGGGGGAGACGCGACGAGCAGCGCATCGAGCTGCTCGTCCAGCTCCAGGAGCTCGGCCCCACCGAGGTACCCCTCAACTTCTTGAACCCGCGCCCGGGCACCCCGCTCGGCGACGAGCAGCCGGTGGCGGCGTGGGAGGCCATCCGCTGGATCGCCCTGTTCCGGCTCGGGCCTGCCGGGCGTGATCCTCCGCTACGCCGGCGGGCGTGAGGTCACGCTCCGCGAGCTGCAGTCCATGGGCATGACCTCGGGCATCAACGCGCTCATCGTCGGGAACTACCTCACCACACTCGGCCGATCGGCCGACGAGGACCTCCAGATGCTGGCGGACCTCCGGATGCCGGTGGGCGCCCTGACCGGCGTCCTCTGAGCCGGCCCCCGGTGGGCGACGGGTTGGATCCACCGCGGCGAGCGGGACGGGCCCGCACTGCACGGGCTGCGGCTCGGTGTCGTGCATCGGCTGCAACCGCACGCTCGACCCCCCACGGTTCTGCGCCGAATGCGGGCGCCGGCTCACGGTTGCGGTGACCCCCGGTGGCTACCGGGCCCGGTGCCGCGACCACGGGGAGCTCGCCACCGACTGAGCGGCCCCTCCCACGACCACAGTGGTCCGTCCTATGGCTCCCGTCCCCGGAACCGAAGGGACCGACGAGTACGTTGGGCGGATGGGGTCATTGGTGGTCGCCGTGCTGCCCCTGGCCCTGGGTGCGGCGGTCAGCCCCACCCTGCTGGCCATGCAGCTCCTGGTCCTGACGGGGACGAGCCACCGACTCTCCCGGGCCTGGGCGATGACCCTCGGCGCCGCCCTGGTGCTCGGCGCCTTCTCCGTCCTGTGCGTCACCGCGCTGCAGCGGGTGCGCCCGCACCACAGCGGACACAAGTCGGCCACCGATGCCGCCGTCCTCCTGGTGAGCGGAGGCCTGCTCGCCCTCCTGGCCCTGCGCTCGCTGAACCGCCGTCCGACCGTGGGAGAGAAGCAGCCCTCGCGGATCACCGCCCGCCTGGGTTCGGCGTCGGCCGGGTGGTTCGTCGGTGTCGGGGCCCTCGGGATGGTGGTCAACTTCTCGACCCTGCTGCTGGTACTTCCGGCGGTGCACGAGATCACCCACTCGACCGCCGCCACCGGCGCCAAGGTCGTGGTGTTCGCCGTGCTCTACGTGATCGTCCTGCTCCCCGTGCTGGCCCCGGTCCTGTTGGTGACTGTGCTCGGCTCGGGGGCCGACCGGACCCTGGAGGCGACCCACGACTGGGTCGGCGCCCACACCCGCACGATCGGCATCGTGATCGAGGTCGTCTTTGCCTGCTACCTCGTGGTCAAGGGCGTCCGTGCGCTCCCCTGACCCGGGCCGCCCCGCAATCCCACGCACGGGTCGAGGTGTCAGTCGGCGGTGCGTCGGCGGTAGAGCACGGTGGCCAATGGAGCGAACACGACGAGGATCGCAGCGCACCACAAGAGCGAGGCGGCGATTGGATGCTGCATGGGCCACGTCTGGATCGACGCCGACGGATTTGGGTTGTGCCAGAGCTGACGGGCCGCCGAGGCCACGGCGCTCACTGGGTTCCAGTCGGCGAGCGTGCGGAGCACGGGGGGCATCCGCTGGGTGGGCACCAGCGCATTGGAGACGATCGCCAACGGGAAGAGGATGACGAGTCCGACACCCTGCGCCGACTCGGGTCCCTTGGAAACCATCCCCAGGCATGCGCAACCCCACGACAGGGAGTAGCTGAACAGCAGGAAGATACCGAAGCCGGCGAGCGTGGCGAGGAGGCTCCCCGCGGGCCGCCACCCGACGACCAGGCCGGTGATCGCCACGATGACCGCGCAGATGACGGCCGTCGACAGGTCGGCCAGCGACCGGCCGACGAGCACCGCCGGGCGCCACATGGGCAGCGTTCGGAACCGGTTGATGACCCCGCTGTTCAGATCGTTGCTGAGGCCGACCGCCGTGCCCATGGACGACGTGGTCAAGTTGAGCGCCAGCAGGCCTGCGATGGCGAAGTCGGCGTAGGTCTGGCGTCCCGGGAGTACGACACCGGCGCCGAACACGTAGACGAACAGCAGCGTGAAGAGGACCGGCTGGATCGTGACGTCGGAGAGCTGCAGGGGTTCTCGTGCGATGTGGATCAGATTGCGCCCGGTGAGGACGGCGACGTCGCCGGCGCGGCGGACGAGTCCCTGCGGTCGGGGTACCCGGAGAGTGCCGGGTGCGGTCACCGTGGTCAGCGTGGTCGTCACGTGCGGGCCTCCGATCGTCCGACAACGGATACAGGCAACGATCGGGCATCCCGGTCGTCGGCGCCGGTGTCGTCGCCGGCGTCCCCGTCCTCGTCCGTTTCAGGCTCGACCGTCGGATGCCCGGTGAGAGCGAAGAAGACGTCGTCGAGCGATGGCTGGTGGACCTCCACGTCGTCCACGGCGATACCAGCGCTGTCGAGCGCCCGGACCACGGTGGTGGCGAGGCCGGCGCGCTGCGGACCGGCGCCCGTAGCCGTCGCCCGTCGTGGCTGACGTGGACGTCACCGGACACGAAGGGACCGAGTGCGGCCGCGGCCCCGGCCGCCGGCGAGCTCAGCGTGACCTCGAGGCGGGCCCCGCCCGTGTCGGACTTCAGCTCCCCGGAGGTGCCGTCGGCGATCACCGCCCATGGTCGATGACCACGATGCGGTCGGCCAGCTCGTCGGCCTCGTCCAGGTACTGGGTCGTGAGCAGGAGGGTGACGCCCTCGGTCACCAGGGCGCGGATGACCTCCCACATGCGGACGCGGCTGGTCGGGTCGAGACCCGTGGTGGGCTCGTCGAGGAAGAGCACCGGTGGTCGGGTCACCAGGCCGGCGGCGAGGTCGAGCCGTCGGCGCATCCCACCCGAGTATCCCTTCAGGAGCCGGTCGGCCGCATCGGTGAGGTCGAACTGGTCGAGCAGTTCGACGGCACGGGACGTGGCGTCCGCCCGTCGGAGTCCGCTGAGCCGACCGACCATCACGAGGTTCTGGCGCCCTGTCAGCAGTTCGTCGACGGTGGCGTCCTGGGCGGTCACACCGATGTTCCGCTGGACGGCCGCCGCCTCGTGGACGACGTCGTGGCCGGCCACCCACGCGGGATCCGGAGTCCGGAGCGGTGAGCGTCGTCAGGATCCGCACGGCCGTCGTCTTGCCGGCGCCGTTGGGACCGAGAACGGCGAGGATCGACCCCGCCGGCACCTCGAGGTCGATCCCGGCCAGTGCGACCGTGTCGCCGTAGCGCTTGGTTAACCCCTCCGCCTTGATCGTGGCCTGATCCATCGCGCTGGCTCCTTACCGGTCGGTCAGCAAGTGACGTCTACTTGCCGGATGGTAAGCGGGGGACTTACCGGTCGTCAAGTAGAATGATCTCATGGAACGGATCGAGACGATTCCTTCATCGCACGCGACGACCGGTGTGGCACCGCCGGGAAACGCACCCGAGGATGGAGCCCTGCCCACCGCGGACACGGGCGGCGAAGCGGGGCCCTCGCCCGCCTCCACCCGGGATCGCATTCTCGAGGTCTCCCTCGATCTGTTCACGACGCAGGGCTACGACAAGACCTCGCTCCGCCAAATCGCCGAGCGCCTGGGGTTCACCAAGGCGGCCATCTACTACCACTTCGCCAGCAAGGCGGACATCCTCATGGCGCTGCACCTCCGACTGCACGAGTTCGGTCGCGAGGGTCTGGCCTCACTCGGTGACGATCCGACGCCCGAGCTGTGGGGGGAGCTGCTCGACCGGATGATCGACCGAATGCTCGACCAGCGGGCCCTGTTTATCCTCCACGAGCGGAACCAGACCGCCATCGAGGAGCTCCACCGTGCCGCCCACGTCTCGGACCACGAGGACCTGCAGGTCAGGTTCCGACAGATCCTCGCCAACGACGACATCGCCATCGGGTCCCGCGTCAGGATGGCGTGCGCATTCGGGGCGGTAATGGGGGCCCTCGCCCTGTCCGGCGACGTGTTCTCCGACCTGCCGTCCGACGAACTCGGCGCGATGGTCCGCACCGCTGTCTCGACGATGCTCCTCGGTCCCTCGTCCGGCGAAGGATGACGGGCTTACACGGGGTCGGGACCCGCCACCGGCCACCGCACCCGGGTCGCCCAACCCCACCGTTCGAACCGGGTGATGAGCCAGGCGGACGGATCGACCATCCCCCGGTGGGCGCCGTGGCGTGCCCACGACGGATGGGCGTGGTGGACGTTGTGCCAGGCGTCACCGAACGACACGACGGCCAGTGGCCACAGGTTCGTACTCCGGTCCGTCGTCGGATCCGAGCGCCGGCCGAAGGTGTGGCACAGCGAGTTCACCGACCAGGTCACGTGGTGGAGCACGGCCATACGGACCAGCCCCGCCCACACCAGCGCCATCAGCGCGCCCACCCACGAGCCGGAGATTGCGTAACCGATGCCGAAGGGCACGGCCAGCGAGGCCAGTGCGAATAGTGGGAACAGCTTCCCGATCCGCACCAGGTCCCGGTCCCTCAGCATGTCCGGTGCGTACCGCTCGGCGCTCGACGCGTCGGACACGAACAACCAGCCCACATGGGAGAACGCCAGCCCCCGGACCAGGGCCATCCCCCGGTCGCCGTAGCGGTGGGGTGAGTGCGGGTCACCGGCCCCGTCACTGAACATGTGGTGGCGGCGGTGGGTGGCCACCCAGCTGGTCACCGAGCCCTCGACGGCCAGGGACCCGAGCACGGCGAGTGCGATCTTGAGCGTCCGGCGGGGGGCGAACCCGCGGTGGGTGAAGAGCCGGTGGAAGCCCACAGTGATGCCGAACCCCGTGACCACGTAGAGGGCCAGGGCGGTGACCACGTCGGTCAGGTTGACCACCCCGCCCCACAGCCACCACACCGTGAGGCCGAGGGCCACGACCGGGCCGGCCACGATGGCGGCAGTGAGGATCTTCTGCGAGACGTGAACCTCCGGCGGGTGGTGGTCCCCACCGACGCACGGGTCGACGGCGCCCAGGACGGAGGTGGTGCCGGACGTGGGACCCATGGAACCTCCGATGGCGCGGGAGCGCGTGGAGCAGGGTCGTTCCGGAGGGCCTGGTGCGGGCCGGACGCCGAGCGACGATGGACCATTGTACCCGGCGACGACCGGCGCACCCGGTCGGACCACGACCCCGACCGATACCGCAGGCGGGACTCCCGCCGTCTACGGTTTCGTCATGGACCGCCCCAACATCCTGCTCATCATGACCGACGAGGAGCGGTACCCGCCGCCCTACGAGTCCGACGCCGTCCGGTCGTTCCGGGCGTCCGAGCTCACCGCCCGCCAGTCGATCCGCTCACGGGGCGTCGAGTTCCACCGGCACTATGCCGGATCCACCGCCTGCACCCCCAGCCGGGCCACGCTCTTCACCGGCCAGTACCCGTCGCTCCACGGGGTCACCTCCACCGACGGGGTGGCCAAGCAGAACACCGATCCGGGCATGCGGTGGCTGGATCCGGACTCGGTGCCGACGCTGGGTGATTGGTTCCGGGCGGGCGGTTACCGGACCCACTACCGAGGCAAGTGGCACGTCTCCCACGCCGACCTCACCACACCGGGCACCCACGAGGGCCTCATGGCCTCCGACGACGACGGCAATCCGGTGCCCGCAGTGGTCGAGGCCTACCGGAAGGCCGACCGACTGGACCCGTTCGGTTTCTCGGGATGGATCGGCCGGGAGCCCCACGGGGCGGCAAAGTCGGACTGCGGCACGGTGCGCGACGGGGTCTTCGCCGAGCAGGTCGTCGAACTGTTCGACGGGCTCGCCGACGCACAGGCCGACGGGCCGTGGCTCACCGTCGCCTCGTTCGTGAACCCGCATGACATCGCCTTCTCCGGATTCGGGTGGGAGCAGATGCTGCAGTTCGGCCCACCCGACGACACCGTCCCCGACGTGCCCGAACCACCGTCGCAGTCGGACTCGTTCGCCGGACGGCCGGCCTGCCAGGAGGCGTTCAAGGGGATCTGGCCCCAGATGATCTTCGAGACGGCCACGGACCTCGGGTACCGGCGCCTCTACTACTACCTCCACAAGCTGGTCGACCAGGCCATCGGCCGGATCCTCGAGTCGCTCGAGTCCTCGGGCATGGCCGACGACACCGTCGTCGTCTTCACCTCCGACCACGGGGACCTGCTGGGTGCGCACGGCGGCCTCGTCCAGAAGTGGTGCAACGCGTTCGACGAGGCCACCCGGGTGCCGCTCCTGATCGCCGGGCCCGGGATCGAGCCGGGCGCCGACGGCATCTCGATCCCCACCAGCCACGTCGACCTGATCCCGACGCTGCTCGGACTGGCCGGCATCGACCTCGAGGAGGCTGCGGCCGGTGTCGCCGCGCACCACGACGAGGCGCAGCCGCTTCCCGGCCGGGACCTGAGCGCCGTCGTCCGGGGAGCGGCCGTACCGGAGTCGCTCGCCTCGCCCATCTACTTCATGACCGAGGACGACGTCACCCGGGGCATCAGCCAGGTCAACATCCTGACCGGGGCGCCGTTCGACGCCGTCGCACCGCCCACCAGCATCGAGTCGGTCCTCGCCACACTGCCGACGGGGCAGGGCGGGGCCGACGAGCTGTGGAAGCTCAACCACTACTACGAGCGCCTCGACGACTGGTACGCGGCACAGGGCGTCGCGCCGAACCCGTTCCTCGGCCCGGCGGCCGAACCCGCGTACGAGCTGCACAACCTCACGACGGATCCCGAGGAGCGGCACAACGTCGCCGGCACCCAGGCCACCGTGCGCTCGCAGATGACCTCCGTCCTCGAGGAGGTGCGCGACGCCAAGCGCCGTATCCCCGCGCTCCGCAACGCCACCGGCTGATCCGGACCCACGGCGGTGGGGGCCAGGTCCCGCCGTGGCCTCGCTGCGGTCGGTGCGGTCAGCCGGCGGGAACCTTCCATCCCCGTGACTCGGCGATGTCCTTGCACGTCGGGCAGACCGGGTAACGCTGCGGGTTGCGGCCCGGCACCCAGATCTTGCCGCACAGTGCCTTCACCGCCGTGCCGTTCACCATCCCCTCGACCACCGACGGACCCGCCGAGATGAAGTCGCCCTTCTCGGGCTTGAAGCCCTCGAGCACGATGTGGGACATCCGTTCGTGGTCGCCGTCGAGTTGGGGGTCGACGCGCGTCGGTGCCAGGTCGATGCCGGTGTCACTCATGGGATCAAGGATCGCGCATTCCCCGGGCCACGGCACGACGGCGGCGCACCCCGGCCTGCGGCTTCGGTGGATCGGGTGGACCCCTAGGCTTGTGCCATGCCCGCCCGCACCCTGGTTCTCGCCTCGGGCTCACCGGCACGACTGAAGCTCCTCCGCGACGCCGGAATCGACCCCGTGGTCCGCGTCAGCGGCATCGACGAGGACGACGTCGACCCCGCCGACACCCGGGGGTCGGCGGGCCGGCTGGCCGGCGCCAAGGCCGAGGCCGTGGCCCGCCCCGACGGCGACTCCCTGGTCGTCGGCTGTGACTCGATGCTGGAGTTCGACGGCCGCCCCCTCGGTAAGCCGGCGTCGTTGGAGGAAGCCCGCTCGTGGCTCACGGCCATGCGGGGTCGCAACGGGGTCCTCTACACCGGACACTGTGTCATCGACGAGGCCTCGGGGGGACGGGCGGAGGCCGTCGTCGGGACCACCGTGCGCTTCGGCGTGACCACCGATGCCGAACTCGACGCCTACCTCGCCACACCCGATGCCCTCGAGGTGGCCGGGGCGTTCACCCTGGACGGGCGCTCGGCCCCGTTCGTGGACGGGATCGTCGGCGACCCCGGCAACGTGATCGGACTGTCGCTGCCGGCCCTTCGGTCGCTGCTCGCCGACCTCGGCGTGGCGATCACGGACCTGTGGCGCGAGGGCGGACGGTGACCCCGGCCACCCCCGCCACCCCTGCCGTCGAGGGAGCCAACACCGCCCCGGTGGCGCCCGAGCTGAAGCTGGGCAACCTGGTCGTCGACGTACCCGTGGTCCTGGCCCCGATGGCCGGGGTCACCAACAGCGCCTTCCGTACGCTGTGCCGCAGCTACGGCGCCGGGCTGTACGTGAGCGAGATGGTGACCGCCCGCGCCCTGGTCGAGGGCAATGCCAAGACGCTGGGAATGGCGTCGTTCGGCGAGGACGAGACGGTCCGCAGCGTCCAGCTCTCGAGCGTCGACCCCTCCGTCATGGGCCGCGCCGTCCGGCGCCTCGTCGACGAGATCGGCGTGGATCACATCGACCTCAACTTCGGCTGCCCGGCCGGCAAGGTCACCCGCCAGGGGGCCGGGGCCGCCCTGCCCGTCCGCCGCACCCTCTTCCGCTCCATCGTGCGCAGTGCGGTCGCCAGCGCCGGGTCGGTACCGGTGACCGTGAAGCTGCGGATCGGTGTGGACGCCGGACACGTCACCTACCTCGAGTCGGGACGCATCGCCGAGGACGAGGGTGTGGCCGCCGTGACCCTCCACGCCCGCACGGCGGAGCAGCTCTACTCCGGCACCGCCGACTGGGACGCCATCGGGCGGCTCAAGCAGGCGGTCACCTCGATCCCCGTGCTCGGGAACGGCGACCTGTGGGAGGCGGGGGACGCCCTGGCCATGATGGGCGCCACCGGCTGCGACGGGGTCGTGGTGGGACGCGGCTGCCTCGGGCGCCCCTGGCTGTTCCGGGACCTGGCCGCCGCCCTGCACGGCCAGCCGGTACCGGATCCGCCGGGACTGGGCGAGATCCGCTCGATGATGCTCGTCCACCTCGACCTGCTGTGCGGCCTGTTCGGCGAGGACCTCGGCACCCGGCAGTTCCGCAAGCACACCGGCTGGTACCTGACCGGGTTCCCCGTCGGCTCGGCCGTCCGCCGCGACCTCGCCCTCGCCTCGACGGTGGCCGAGGTGACCGCCCTGCTCGACGGGCTCGACCATGCGCAGCCCTTCCCCCGGGAGGCGCTGCGCATGGCCCGGGGCCACACCAACGGCCCCCGGCCGGTCCACCTTCCCGACGGTTGGCTCGCGTCCGTCGACGACCCCACGCCGCCCGCGGATGGCGACCTGCTCGTGTCCGGAGGATGACGCCCGGGCGGCCCGGCGGCCCGGCGGGCCGACACCGCGGCGCCGACGGGCCGCCGTGGTCGGTGCCACCGGTTTCGTCGGGGGCCACCTGGTTCCCCACCTGGCCGGACAGGGCTGGACGGTGCACGCCGTGGCACGTCGTGCCGACGCCGTCGAGGCCCGCGAGCACGTCGAGGTCCATGGGGTCGACGTGGGCGACACGGCGGCCGTCGCCTCAGCGCTGGCCGGGTGCGAGGTGGCGTACTACCTCGTCCACGCAATGGCCGGCGGTGAGGGGTTCGCCGAGCGGGACCGGGTCCTGGCCACGTCGTTCGCCCGGGCGGCCACCGCCGCCGGAGTGGGACGGATCGTCTACCTCGGTGGACTCGGTCACGAGGGACTCTCGGTCCACCTGGCCAGCCGTCAGGAGGTGGGCGAGCTGCTCGGCTCCACCGGCGTGCCCGTGGTCGAGCTGCGCGCCGCTGTCGTCCTCGGCGCCGGCAGCATCTCCTTCGAAATGGTCCGCTACCTGACCGAGCGGCTCCCGATGATGGTCTGTCCCCGGTGGGTCAGCACCCCGACCCAGCCCATCGCCCTGGTCGACCTGCTCGACTACCTGGTGGAGTCGACCGCGGTCGAGCCCGGGGTCTACGAGGTCGGGTGCACCGACGCCACCACGTACCGCCAGATGATGGACACCTATGCCCGGGTACGGGGGCTGCGGCCGAGGCTGGTGGTCAAGGTGCCGGTCCTCACCCCCGCCCTGTCGGCCCACTGGGTCGACCTGGTCACCCCGGTCGACACCGCCGTCAGCCACGCCCTCATCCAGAGCCTCGCCAACGAGGTCACCGTGCACACCCGCGCCCGGACGGACGCCGCCTTCACCGTGCGCCCGTGCTCGGCTGCCCAGGCCATCCGGGCCGCCCTCGACGACCAGGCCGACCGGATGGGCGACACGCTGTTCGACCGGTGCCAGGGTCTCGCCGACGGGGTGTACACCGACCGGAGCGGGGTGGCGGTGCACGCGGGCGACGTCGGGCGGGACGGTGAGGTCCTCGGATTCGCCCAGGACCTCGACGACTGCGGCGGCCGGCTGTCCTGGTACGGGCTGCCCTTCGCCTGGCTGCTCCGGATCACCCTCGGCAACCTGTTCGGTGAGGACCTCCGGCTGGGGCGGCCCGACCAGGTCCGGACGGGTGCCTCCGTCGACTGGTGGACCGTGGTCCACCGTGAGCCCGAGGTGCTGGTGCTCCGGTCCCGTGGGTGGTTCTGCGGCGAGGCGTGGCTCGGATTCCGGGTGTCCCCCTCGCACCCGCCGGTGATCGAACAGGTCGGCTCGCTCCGTACCAAGGGCGTGCCGGGCATGGCCTACTGGTGGCTGCTGTGGCCGATCCACCAGGTCGCCTTCCGGGCCATGGTCCGCCACCGTCGTGCCCGGTCCCACCGACTGGCTCGCCGCCTGCGGAACTCATTCCGCCGCTGAGGACCGACGCTTCCTGGCCGTAGGGCCCGCTACGGGCCGTCAGGTGCCACCCGGGTCCGCCCCTGGCCGCCGACCGGACTCGCACGGCGGTGTGGGAGACTGGAGCCACGACCTCGTCGGCGAACCCGACACCGTGACGGGATCCACCCGCACCGGACCGGTCGTCCCCTCCCCTCCCCATGATCGTCGGATCCTCCCTCACCATCGAGATCGGTGACCGCACCCTGCTCCGCGACGCCTCCTTCGTCGTCGGTGCCGGGGAGAAGGTCGGTCTCGTGGGCCGCAACGGCACCGGCAAGTCCACGTTCATCTCCGTCGTGATCAGCGAGCCCGGGCGCAACGTCCGCTCCACCGGGAGCGCGGCCATCCGGGGCACCTACGGCTACCTGCCCCAGGTCCCCGAGCCCCATGGCCTGGGTCTCGAGCCCAACGGCTTCTCCCACGTCCTGTCGGGTCGCGGCCTCGACGTGCTCGACGACGCCCTCGGCAAGGCCCGCGCACAGATGGCCAAGGACCCCTCCACCGAGAACATCGCCCTGTTCTCCGACTTGGAGGAGCAGTTCCGCGAGAACGGCGGCTACGAGGCCGAAGCGACCATGTCCCGACTGGCCGACGGTCTGGGGCTGCGCCAGGACCTCCTGCTCGAGGACATCGAGAGTCTGTCCGGTGGGCAGCGGCGGCGGGTCGACCTTATCCGGATCCTGTTCCAGGGGCCCGACACGATGATCCTGGACGAGCCCACCAACCACCTCGACCGCCCGGCCAAGAAGTGGCTGATGGACGAGCTCGAGACGTTCCCCGGGGCCATCCTGGTGGTCTCCCACGACCTCAAGCTGCTCGACCGTTCGATCAACAAGGTGCTCCACCTGTCCGACGCCCGCCTGACCGAATTCAAGGGCACCTACTCGTCGTACCTCGTCCAGCTCGAGGCCGACCAGTCCCAGCGCGAACGCTCCGCCCAGCTCGAGGGCCGGGAGATCGATCGTCTGTCCAAGCTGGCCGACTCGATGCGCGGCAGCACCAACCGCCGGGCGCGGATCGCCAAGTCGCTGGACAAGCGCGTGGAGCGGCTCGAGGGCGGACGCACCGAGGTCCACAAGCGCGAGCGGAAGAGCTCGTTCAAGCTCCCCACACCCGCCCGGTCGGGCGAGGTGCCGCTGCGGGTGTCCGACCTCGTGGTGCGCTACGGCGACAAGACGGTCCTGACCGACGTCGACTTCCACTGCCGCCGGGGTGACCGGGTGGTGGTGATCGGCAGGAACGGCGCCGGCAAGTCCAGTCTGCTGCGCTGCCTGGCCGGCGTGCAGGAGCCGACGTCGGGATCGGTCGAGCCGGGGGTGAACGTGGCACTCGGGTACTTCGCCCAGGAGCACGAGCAGGTGGACCTCGGCGTCAGCGTCCTCGACAACATCGACGACCGGATCCTGACCAAGGAGTCCGAGCGCCGGGCGCTGCTGGGCTCGTTCGGCCTGGTCGGCGACGTCGCCTACCAGATGCCGGCGACGCTGTCCGGTGGTGAGCGGGCCAAGCTCGGGCTCGCCATGCTGGCCGCCGGCCAGGCCAACGTGCTGCTGCTGGACGAGCCGACCAACAACCTCGACCCGTCCTCCATCGAGGCCGTCGGCACCATGCTCGCCAACTGGCCAGGCACCATCCTTGTCGTCAGCCACGACCGGGCCTTCGTCGAGGCCATGGAGCCGACCCACGCGCTGAAGCTTCCCGACGAGGTGTTCACGCACTGGCGGGACGACTACCTCGACATGGTGGAGATGAAGTAGCGGCGCAACGCCGTCGGTGACGTGGGACCCAAGGCTGGGTCCACGGCGGAATGACGGGCGGAATGACGGGCGGAAGGGTGGCGGGGCCGGCGTCCGCCGGACGCCGGTCGCCGTGGGCCCCTCAGGCACGGCTGGCCTAGCGTGGTGCCCGTGGCACGACTCCCCGGTCCCGGCCTCCTGGCGACCCCGTCGGTGACCGTCGCCTCGATGCGGCGGCCCCACCTGGCCGCCCACGACCTGTTTCGTCGCTACGGACCGGTGGTCCGCCTCGGCCGGGGGGGCACCGCCATCGTCATGCTCTTCGGCCCCGAGGCCAACGAGGTCATCCTGTCGGAGCAACCGGAGTCGTTCACGTGGCACGAGGCCATGGCGATCCTCGAGCCGGTCGACGGCCCGACGGCGCTGGTGCTGACCGACGGCGAGGACCACCGCCGGCGTCGGCGGATCGTGCAGCCGGCGTTCGCCACCCGGCGCATCGACTCGGCCGTGCCCGTGGCCGTCGAGGAGGTCGACTCGGCCGTCGACGCGCTGGCGCCCGGATCGGTGGTCGACCTGCACACCCTGTTCCAGGCCGTGATGCGGCGCATCGTGGTGCGCGTGCTGTTCGGCGACTCGCTGGCCGAGCGCGCCGACGCGCTGGGTGACGTGCTCGAGCCGGCCATGACGTACATCGACCGAATCCCCCAGCTCCAGTTCCGTGGGGCCCCCGGCAGCGGCGGCGCCCGCCGGGCGCGTCGGGCGGCGGACGCCCTGGTCGACACCGAGATCGACCGCCGCCGCACCTCGGGCGACCTCGGCGGTGACGTCCTCGGAATGCTGCTCGCATCGGACCTGAGCGACGCCGAGCTCCGCGACCAGGTGGTGTCGCTCATCGCCGCCGGCTACGACACCACCTCGGCCGCCGCCGCCTGGACGTTCCTGGCCCTGCTGCGGACCCCGGGCGAGTGGCACCGGGTCCGAGGCGACATCGAGCAACGTCTGGGCACGTCGGGGACCGCACCGGACGCCGACGACCTGCGCAGCGTTCCCTACGTGAGCGCCGCAGTCAACGAGGCGCTCCGCCTCTGGCCACCGGGATCGCTCTCGGGCCGCCGGTCGACGACCGAGTTCACCTGCGCCGGCTACACGATCCCGGCGGGATCGAACGTCCTCTTCTCCCCCTACGTCACCCAACGGATGGTGGACGTGTGGGGTCCCGACGCCGACGCGTACCGACCGGCCCGTTGGCTCGAGACCGGACCGCCGGCGTTCGGCTTCATCCCGTTCGGCGGCCCCTACCGGCGTTGCCTCGGCTTCGCGCTGGCACTGACCGAGCTCCACGTCGCCGTGGTGCGGCTGGTGCAGCGCACGGGGCTGCGGCTGGTCGACCCGGACCGGATCGTCCTGGGCCGCGGCATCAGCGCCCTGGTGCCCGAGGGCGGCGTGCCCGTGGTCGTCGACGACCGGCGCTGAGCCGGCAGCGTCGGCCCGTCAGGCGCCCGTGGGCGCCGGCTTCCCGTTGCCCGCCACCGGCGCGTCGGGAGCGCCGCCGGCGTCCTTCATGGCATCGACGAGCACCGAGGCCGCACCCACCAGGCCTGCGGCCTCGTAGGGGACCACCACCTTGGCGTTCGGTGACGTGGCGACGGCCTGCAGGGCGCGCAGCTGCATGATGGCCAGTGTGTTCGGGTTGATCCCGACCTTGTCGATGGCCGCCAGCGCCGCCGCCTCGCCCTCGCCCCGCAGCTGGGCGGCCCGCTTCTCACCGTCGGCCCGCAGCTCCAGCACCTGCTTCTGGGCCTCGGCAGCCAGGATCGAGGCCTGCTTCTGGCCCTCGGCCTCCAGCACGTTGGCCTGCTTGCGGCCCTCGGCGCTGTTGATCGCCGACTGCTGCTCGCCTTCGGACTTCAAGATGGCGGCACGCTTGTGCTGCTCGGCCTCCTTCTGCTCGGACATGGCCTGGAGCACGTTGGTCGGCGGCGTGATGTCCAAGATCTCGATGCGGTTCAGTCGCACACCCCACTTGAGGGTGGCCTCGGCCATGTGGTCCTGCATCTTGGCGTTGATCGTCTCGCGCTCGGACAGGGACTCGTCGAGGGTGAGCTCCCCGAACACGGCGCGCAGCGCCGTGCGCGCCATCTGGTCGATGGCCAGGCCGAAGTCGTTCACCTCGAAGAGGGCGAGCTTCACATCGGTGACCTGGCAGAAGATGGTGGCACTCACCCACAGCGACACGTTGTCCTTGGTGATCACGGCCTGCTGGTCGCCCGTCCGGGGGAACTCACGGATGTCCACCTTGTCCATGCGGTCCGCCAGGGGCATGAGCACGTGCAGCCCGGGCTGCTTGATCGTCCGGAACTCGCCGAAGCGCTTCACCACGCCGACACACCCCTGCTGGACGACCTTGAGGCACGACTTCAGGAAGACCACGATGAGGGCGAAGATGAAGAAGCCCACCACCGCCGCTCCGATGACGACCCCGACTGCACCGATGACCATGACGACCACCTCCCTGGGAACACCTTAGGCACCCCGTGGGCCCGGTGACACGGTGCCGACCACCTGCGGCACCCCGGGGACCGCCGGCACCGGCCGCCGACAGGGTCGTCAGCTCTCTCCCGCCGGGTAGCACACGAGCACGCCCCGCTCCACGTCGGCGACCACGACCGTGGTGCCGGGGGCGATCACCGTGCCCGGGAAGAGCGGCCGGGCGAACCACTCCTCGCCCCGGGCCAGCACGGACCCGGGCGCATGGCTGTTCGCCAGCTCCTTGGTGACCACCGCCGTCTCGCCCACCATGCCGGGGACACCGTTCAACATCGCCGACTCCTGCCTACTGCCCTCTGGTCACAGCCACGTCCGTGTCCCGCGCCCGGCCCGGTCGGGCCACCCGAAGCGCCGCTCCCCCGGCACGTCGGCGAGGTCACGTCCACTCCCCCGCACTATACGGGAACACCCCACCGGGCCCGGTCCGGCACGGTCGGTCGGTCGGTCGGTCGGTCGGTCGGGATACCGTGGGCCATGGCTCCCCGCTCGTTCCCGTCCCCCGTGTCGGCCGTCACGGCGAGGAAGACCTGGCGGACGGTCGAGCCGCTGCACAGCATGGTCTACTTCGCCCCCGAGGCCGACGAGTCCTACCGCCGCCTCGGCCTCGAGGACCAGTCCGGCTACTTCGCCTCCCGGTCCGCCCCTATGGGCGCGGTGTCGGCCGGCACGGTGGTGGCCACCTTCTTCAATTTCCGACCGTCGCTGGTACACCGGTCGATGGCCGGCGTCTGGGACACCACGACCCCGGCCGCCGTCTTGTCCGCCCGCACCGCCGCCGCCGGTGCGGCGCTCCGACGGATGCTCGGGGACGCAGCCGACTCGGAGGACGTGGCCGCCGCCGCCGATCTCGCCCGTCGGGCCGCCCTGTCGGCCTGCGGGCACCCGGAGGGACGGCCGCTGTTCGCCGGCCACGCCGGCCTGCCCTGGCCGGAGCGCCCGCTCGAGGTGCTCTGGCACGCCCAGACGCTGCTCCGCGAGTTCCGGGGCGACGGTCACGTCGCCCAGTTGGTCGATCACGGGCTGGACGGGCTCGAGGCGCTGGTGATGCACGAGGCCACCGGCGAGCTGCCCGTCGCCTTCCTCCGGGCCACCCGGGGATGGACCGACGAAGCATGGGCGGCGGCCACCGAGCGCCTGGTGGCCCGCGGATGGATCCGGCCGGGCGGCACGGCCGAGCACCTTACGCTCAGCACCGAGGGGGCGGCGGTGCGCGCTGCCATCGAGGAGGCCACCGACCGCTTGTCCGTCGTGGCCTACGAGGCCATCGGCGAGGATGGGTGTGACAGCCTCCGCGGCCTGGCCCGGCCCCTGTCCCGGGCTGTCGTGGCCGCGTCGGGGATGGGCGGCTGACCCCGGCGCCGACCGGGCCGGGTGGGCCGGGGTCAGCCGGCCACCAGACCCCTGACCCGATCGGCCTCGGCCCGACCCTGGGCGAGGCCGGCCCGGGCTGACGGTTCCCGGGTCGCCGGGTCGAGCACGTCGGCGCCGAACGCGGCGAGCGAGGCGGCGTCCGGCTGTACCACGGCCACCGCCACGCCGACGCCCAGGCCGGCCACCTCGGCGTCGAGTGCCGGGTCGACGATCGGCGCCAGCACCAGGACCCGGTCGTGACCGGCGGCCAGGTCGGTGTTGGTGAGCGTCCACACGCCACCGTCGATGTAGCGGGTTCCGTTGATGGTCACCGGTGGCCACACGCCGGGGACGGCGCACGACGCGGCGACCGCGTCGACCAGGTCGACCCCCGACGAGCGGTCCAGGACCCGGCGATCGCCCGTGACGGCGTCCACCGCCGTGATGAGCACCGGTCGGTCCGGCCACTCGTGGTCGACCAACCGGGCCGCGATCACGTCGCGCCGCACCTGTTCGTCGACGGTCACCGTGTCGAGGGCCATCGCCCCGAGCCTCCGGCGGCGCTCGGCGGCGTCGACCGACGCCGCGTAGATCGGCCCCAGGCGTTCCACCAACCCGGCGATCGTGACCGGTGGGGTCCGTTCGGTGGCCAGCGTGGCCGGGTCGACCTGGCGGGCGAACAGGCCGTCGAGGGGGTGCCTACCGCCCACCTGGGCGGCGACCGTGGACCCGGCCGAGGTCCCCACCAGCAGGTCGGCATCCGTGACGTCGACACCGGCTTCGGCCAGTCCGAGCAGGACGCCGGTGTGCCAGGCCACGCCGGCCACGCCACCGCCACCGAGCACCAGCGCCAGCGTCATCGTCGGGACCCGGCCATTCAGGCGTCCCGACGCACGAGCAGGATGCCGGCCAGCACGACGACCGCCGCCGTGTAGAGGGCCAGGAGGCCGGCTGCGGCCCATGGGCTCAGCAGCACCCCGGCGAAGTCGGTCCTGCGGGAGGACACCAGGATCATCGCCAGTCCCAGGTTCGACGGGAGGTACCGCTCGATCGAGCCCGACAGGCTCGACGGCAGGATCTGCACGATGAGCGGCAGCACCAGCAGGACGCCGACGAAGGCGGAGATGGCCCCCGCCGTGTGGCGGAGGGCGAAGCCGACGGCGCAGGCGACGAGCGCGAGCAGGAGGAGGTAGACACCGCACAGGAAGACGGCCCGCAGTGCGCCGGTGTCGCTGATGCTGACCACGGGGATGGCGGCGCTGTGGACCTGGTCGAGGATCGAGCTCCCGGCGGGGAGCGCCCTTCCCCCGTGGGCCACCAGCACCGCCTGGCCCACGAAGAACGAGGCGAAGGCGGTGACCTCGGTGACCACGAAGATCACCGCGCCGATGACGATCAGCTTGGCGGCCAGCACCGTGATCCGCCCCGACGTGGCCGACAGCGTGGTGCGGATGGACCCGGTGGCGTACTCGGAGGTCACGATCAGCGCGCCCAGCACGCCGACCACGAACTGCGACAGGAACTCGCCCGTCTGGCTGAACCGCACGGGATCGAACTGGGCCCGGTCGGCCAGTCCGAGCTGGGACCACCGACCGGCCTCGATGTTCGAGACCAGGGCAGACAGGCCGATACCGGCCACCACCACGATCACCAGGCAGATCCACGTGGACCGAACCGATCGGAGCTTCGTCCACTCGGAGCGCACCTGGCCAGACAGGCCGGCACGACCGTGCTCGAATGCCGGGAGCGCGACGGGCCCCGGGACGGCGGCGGTGGTCACGACCCCACCCCGGACGGCGCATGGCCGTGGTAGTCGACCATCTCGGACGTCAGGTCCATGAAGACGTCCTCCAGGCTGGCCTGCACGGAGCTGAGTTCGTGGAGCACCACCCCGACCGCGTGGGCGAGGTCGCCGATCCGGGCCGCAGCCATGCCGGTCACCAGCAGGCCGCCGTCGTCCCGGGCCTCCACGGCGGCCCCCGACGCGGCCAGAGCGTCGGTCAGGGCAGCGGGGTCCGGGGTCCGCACCAGCACGGTGGCCTCGGTGTTGGAGGCGATGAAGTCCTCCACCGTGGTGTCTGCGATGAGCCGGCCGCGCCCGATCACCACCAGGTCGGTGGCGGTGAGTGCCATCTCGCTCATGAGGTGGCTGGAGACGAATACCGTCCGGCCCTCGGCGGCCAGGCCCCTGAGCAGGTTGCGGACCCACAGGATGCCCTCGGGGTCGAGCCCGTTGACCGGCTCGTCGAAGAGGAGGACACCGGGGTCGCCCAGCAGGGCCGAGGCGATGCCGAGACGTTGGCTCATGCCGAGGGAGTACTTCCCCACCCGCCGCCGGGCCACCGCCTCGAGTCCCACCAGTTCCAGCACCTCGGTGACCCGTTCCTTCGGGATGGCGTTGGTGTGTGCCAGGGCCAGCAGGTGGTCGTAGGCCGTGCGACCGGGGTGGAGTGCCTTCGCCTCGAGCAGCGCACCCACCTCCCGCAGCGGCCAGCGCAATTCACCGAATCGCTTTCCGTCGATGGTCACCGTCCCGGTGTCCGCCCGGTCGAGGCCCATCACCATCCGCATGGTCGTCGACTTGCCGGACCCGTTCGGTCCGAGGAAACCCGTCACCACGCCGGGTCGGACCACGAAGCTCAGGTCGTCGACGGCCCGGGTGGCACCGTACGACTTGGTGATCCGGTCCGCCGTGATCACGGGCGAGCTCCGGCGGCTGTCATGGGATCGACGGTACCAGGAGGCACGTCACCGTCCGCCCCGCCGCCCCGCGCCGGCCCGCCCGCCGCCCGCTCAGGGACCGAGGACCAGGGCGGCCAGAGCCGGCTCGGCGCCCGGCATCGTGACCACGGTGTAGCCGTCGCGCGTAGCCAGCCAGGCGCGGTTGCGCCGGTGGATGTCGTGGTTCCCGTCGTAGCGGTTGAGCACGACGGCCACGGGCACCGCCGGAGCCGCGCCGGTGCTTCCGGCCAGCGCGTCCATCGACAGGCGGATGCTGTTGATGGTGCCGAGTCCGGCGTCGGCCACCAGCACGACGAGGTCCGGCCCGAGGGCGGCAACCAGGTCGCAGACATCGCCGTCGTCGGCCTGCGGTGAGCGCACCCCGCCGGCCGTCTCCACCAGTCCCACATCGGCACCCGTTGCGGGCCAGTCGAGCTCACCGATCAGTTCGGCGACGGTGAACGGCGGCAGGCCCAGCGCCTCGGCGGCGATGGGCGGCGCCATCGCCCGGTGGTACGAGCGGAAGGAGTGGCACACCTCGCCCGGGTGCTCACCCGATGCCGCCCCCAACACCTCGGCGTCGGTGGGGCCCCCGAGCCGGCCCCCGGCATGGTCCACGTCGAACGACTGGGCCGGCTTGCGGGCGGTCACCGTCCGGCCCTTCGTGCGCAGCTCGGTCAACAGCCGGGCACCGACCCAGGTCTTGCCCACCTCGGTCCCCGTCCCGCACACCAGGACCAGCCGCTCAGGCCGCACTGTGGACCCCACGAGCCCTCCCGCTGGTCGCCACGATCCCGACGAGCCCGTCGACCAGACGGTCGACCTGGTCGTCGGTGTGGGTGGCCGACAGCGTGACCCGCAGCCGCGAGGTACCGGGGGCGACGGTCGGGGGGCGGATGGCCGGCACCCACAGGCCCTGCTCGAGCAGGTTCGCCGAGGCGGCCACCGTCTCGGCCTCGCCACCGATCACCACTGGGAGGATGGGCGACGGGTGGTCGGCCACGCCCACGGCGTCGGCCACCCTCGCCACGAGCTGCGCCAGTCGGGCCCGCAGCCCCTCCCCCTCGGAGGACCGGAGCACGCCCAGCGCGGCCAGGGCAGCGCCGGCGTCGGCCGGGGTCGGGGCGGTGGTGAAGATGTAGGGCCTGGCCCGGTTCACGAGCAGGTCCACGAAACGACGCGGCCCGGCCACGAACCCACCGACCGAGCCGAGCGTCTTCGACTGGGTCCCCACCCGAAGGACGTGGACCCCGGGCGTGGCGTCCAGGTCGGGTCCGAGCACGGCGTGGGCCTCGTCCAGGACCAGCAGCGCACCGTGCCGTCCGGCCACCTCGACCAGGCCGTCCAGGTCACAGGTGTCCCCGTCCATCGAGAACACGGTGTCGGACACGACGACCGAGCGACCGTCGACGGCGGTCAGCTGAGCATCGAGGGCGTCGAGGTCCCGGTGGGGGAAGACCCGGACCTCGGCGCGGGCCAGCCGGCACCCGTCGATGATCGACGCGTGGTTGAGCTCGTCCGAATGCACCACGGCACCACCGGCGGCGAACACCGACAGCACGGACAGGTTGGCGGCGAACCCGGTGGGCGTCACGACGGCCGCCTCGGTCCCCTTCCAGTCGGCGAGGGCCGCCTCGAGGTCGTGGTGCACGGGCCGGGAGCCCGTCACGAGGCGGGACGCCCCCGATCCCGCACCCCACCGGTCGAGGGCGTCACGGGCTCCGGCGACCACGGCCGGGTGGGTGGCGAGCCCGAGGTAGTCGTTGGAGGCGAACGAGGTGACCGGCCGGCCTGTCGGTGACGGGTCCCCGACGAGGAGCCCCTCGTGACCCCGGGCGTCGAACGGGCGCGGTGCCCGCCAGCGCCCTGCGGCGGCCACGTCGTCACAGGCGCCGTCCACCCACGCCTGCCAGGCCGACGATCCGGTACCGCTCACCCGGCGTCCTCGTCACGGACCTCGGCGATGCACTCGGCCAGCACGTCGACCACCCGGTCGAGCTCGGCCCCGGTACTGGTGAGTGGAGGCATGATCACGACCACGTCGCCGAGTGGACGCAGCAGGACACCCCGGCGCACGGCCGCGGCGCACACCCGACGCCCCCAGCGCTCGGCCCCATCGGGGGGGGCCAGCTCGACCCCCACCATCAGGCCCCGCCGCCGTACGTCGGCCACGCCGTCGACACCGGCCACCGACTCGTCGATGCGGGCACCCAGGTGGTCGGCGACCGTTCGGACGTGCGTCAGGACGTCCCATTCGTCGAGCAGCTGCAGGTGGCGGAGGGCGACAGCGCAGGCCAGGGCGTTCCCGCCGTAGGAGTGTCCGTGGTAGAAGGTCGCGCTCCCGAGGTCCTGGCCGAGGAACCCCTCGTAGACCCGGCGCGACACCACGGTGGCCGACAGCGGCAGGTAGCCACCGGTGATCCCCTTGCCCAGGCACAGGATGTCGGGGCGGAACAGGGGACCGGCCCACTCGGAGGCGAACAGCCTGCCCGTGCGCCCGAACCCGGTCGCCACTTCGTCGCAGATGAGGAGGACGCCGTGCTCCCGGCAGGCCCGACCGACGGTGGCCACGTCCTCGGGGTCGGCCACCAGGATCCCCGAGGCGCCCTGGACGAGCGGCTCGATGATCATGGCGGCGAGCGTGTCGGCGTCGGACTCGATGGCCGCCACCGCCTTGGCCGCCCAGTCGGCGCTGGCATAGCCCGGTGTGCGGACGACCGGGAACCGGAGCGGGTCGAACACCGAGGTACCGAAGCCGCCGTCACCGACCGAGAGGGACCCGAGGGTGTCCCCGTGGTAGGCGTCGCCCAGGGCGAGGAACCCGGTGCGGCCGGGCACGCCGATGTTGACCCAGTACTGGAAAGCGATCTTGAGTGCCTGCTCCACCGCCACGGCCCCGTCCGAGGCGAAGACGGTGTGGGGGTCGTCCACCGGCACCACGGCGGCGAGGGCCTCGGCGAACTCCACCACCGACCGGCTCCCGTTGCCGAGCAGGGTGGCGTGTGCCACCCTGCCCAGCTGGTCGATGACGGCGGCATCGAGTTCGGGCACCCGGTGCCCGAGGGTGGTCACCCACAGCGAGGAGATGGCATCGAAGTAGCGGTTGCCGTGGACGTCGATCAGCTCCCGACCCTCGGCCCGTTCCACCGTCACCGGTGCGTTTGACGGGTAGGCCGCCATCTGGGTGAAGCCGTGCCACACCACGGCGACGTCCCGCGCCACCCACGGGTCGGAGGCGGGTGGGTGCGGGGTCTCGGCGCTCATCGGGCACGAGTCTTGCCCACCGGCGAGGCCCCCGGCGAACCGTTCCCGGACCGGACCGGCACCTGTCCGGGGAGAGGGGCCGAGGGGGTCGGCCGGTAGAGTGGACCGATGGATCACATCGGCGTCGTAGACACCATGTTCGCCCGCTACGACATGGGGGCGGAGGCCCTCGACGAGCTGGCGGCCTGCCCCGGCTTCGGGACCTCCTTCGACGTGGTCCGCCGGACCGTTCCCGGGTTCAAGGACCTGGGGGTGGCCGCCAAGCGCCTGATCGAGCAGGAGGACTGCCGCATCGTGGTGGCGCTCGGCATGCCCGGAAAGGCGGCCATCGACCAGGTCTGCGCCCACGAGGCGTCCCAGGGGATCATGCTGGCCCAGCTGATGACCTCCACCCACATCCTCGAGGTCTTCGTCCACGAGGACGAGGAAGATGACCCGGCCAAGCTGGCCCGGGTCTGCGTGAACAGGGCCCGCAAACACGCCCGCAACGCCTACTGGATGCTCTACGAGCCGGAGCGGCTCACCCGCAGTGCCGGCAGGGGCGTCCGCCAGGGGTACGAGGACGCCGGACCGATCGCCGGCTGAGCCCGGCTACAGGCCCGTTACGCCGACGGGGGTCAGGAGGCGATCGCGTCCAACTCGGCCACGTCCTCGTCGGACAGGGTGAGCCCGGCGGCGGCCACGTTGTCGCGCAGGTGGGCCACGGACGACGTCCCGGGGATCAGCAGGATGTTCGGCGACCGCTGGAGCAGCCACGCCAGCGCCACGGCCAGCGGAGCCGCGCCGATGCGGGCGGCCACCGCATCCAGGGTCCCTGACTGCAGGGGGGTGAAGCCCCCGAGCGGGAAGTACGGCACGTAGGCGACGCCCTGTGCGGCGAGGGAGTCGATCAGGTCGTCGTCGTCCCGGTGGGCCACGTTGTAGAAGTTCTGCACGCAGACGACCGGGGCGATGTCCTGCGCCTCGACGATCTGTTCGGCGGACACGGTGCTTACACCGAGATGCCGGATCAGCCCCTCCTGGCGCAGTTCGGCGAGGGCGGTGAACGGCTCGGCGATCGAACCCGGGGTCGATCGGTCCTGGCCGCCCACACGCAGGTTGACGACGTCGAGCACGTCGAGCCCGAGGCGTTCCATGTTGTCGTACACGGCCCGGCGCAGCTGCTCGGGGGACCGGGCATGGGGCCAGCCGCCCTCGGCGTCCCGCAGTGCCCCGACCTTGGTCACCAGGTGCAGTGAGTCCGGGTAGGGGTGCAGCGCCTCGCGGATGATCTCGTTGGTGACGTAGGGGCCGTAGAAGTCACTGGTGTCGATGTGGTTGATCCCGTGGTCGATGGCGGCACGCAGCACGGCGACCGACTCCTCGCGGTCCTCGGGCGGGCCGAAGACACCGGGGCCGGCAAGCTGCATCGCCCCGTAGCCCATGCGGTTCACCGTCAGGTTCCCGGCCATGGTGAACGTGCCACCGGGAAGTGTCGTCTCCGTCACGGGTGCTCCTCATCGTCTCGGACGCCGACCCAACGGCGTCCCGGCCAGCGTAGGGGGCCGAGGTGGTGTGCCGGTCCCCGCCCCCACAGGCCCCGTATCCTCGGGCCCCAACCACTCGGGCCTTGCCTTCAGGCCTGTGGATCGTGGGGCAGTCCGAGGGTCCGCTCGGCGATGATGTTCCGCTGGACCTCGGACGTACCCCCTCCGATGGTGAGCGCGGCGGCGAACAGGAACCCGTAGGACCACATGGCGTCGGGCCAGCCGCCCGCATCGGTGACCCCGGGGACCGGACCGCTCCCCGAGAGCATCCCCGTCGCACCGGCCAGGTCACGGGCGAGGCCCATGATGTTCTGCCCGTGCTCGTCGGCCAGTGCCTTGCGCACACTGGCCTCGGGGCCCGGTGGCGCCCCGGCCACCGCCGCCGACACCGTCCGCAGGCGGAGCAGGCGGAGGATCTCCCCCTCCATCCACACCGCGGCCAGCCGCTGGCGCAGCAGCGGGTCATCGGTCCCGCCACCCGCCTTCACGGCGGCCACCAGGTCGTCGGCGGTCGGTCCCATTCCCCACAGCGCACCCGCCCCCGACAGCGACACCCGCTCGTTGGCCAGCGTCACCTTGCCGAGGGCCCAGCCCCTGCCCGGCTCCCGACCAGGTTGGCGGCGGGCAGGCGCACCTCGTCGAGGAACACCTCGTTAAAGGTGTGGGCCCCGGTCATGTCGACCAGCGGACGCACGGTGATGCCTGGCGCGTCCATCGGGCAGATGAAGTAGGAGATCCCCTGGTGCACGGGTCCGTCGGGCTCGGTGCGGGCCAGCAGGATGCCGTAGTCGGCCACGTGGGCGTAGCTGGTCCAGACCTTCTGGCCCCGGACCACCCATTCGTCACCGTCCAGGTCGGCCCGGGTGGTCAGCGATGCCAGGTCGGATCCGGCGCCGGGCTCGCTGAACAGCTGGCACCAGATCTCCTCGGCGGCCAGCAGGGGGAACAGGTAGCGCTCCTTCTGCCCGGGGGTCCCGGCGTGGAGGAGGGTCGGCCCGGCCCAGCCGATCCCGATGGTGTTCTCCGGCCGCCTCACGCCGGCCCGCCTCAGCTCCTCGTCGACGAGCAGTTGGTGGGTCGGGTCGGCGCCCAGCCCCCAGGGGGCCGGCCAGTGCGGCGCCACCAGTCCCCGCTCGGCCAGTTGGCGACCGGTGGGCGCCGGATGTTCGGCGAACCAGTCCCGCAACTCGGTCCGGCGGTGATCGTCATCGGGGGGCAGCGCAGTGTCCACGGTCGTCAGCGTAGGCTGCACCGATCGCAGCGGTGGTGCCACGGCGTCGGCGCCCCGCCCGCTACCGGTGGGCGCCCGAGGGGAAGGCACCGGACGCGGCCGCTTCCGGGCCCGGACCGGGGAACGAGGAGGCCGACGTGAGCAAGTGGAACTTCGCCGACGTGTGGGAGACGGTGGCCGAGGAGGTGCCCGAGGCACCGGCCCTCGTGCACGGCAGCCACACCCTCACCTGGCGGGAGTTCGACCATCGCGCCGACAACGTCGGCCGCTGGCTGCTCGGCGCGGGAGTGGCCGAGCAGGACAAGCTGGCCCTGTACCTCTACAACAGCTCGGAGTACCTGGAGGCCTCCTACGCCGCCTACAAGGTCGGCATGGTCCCCATCAACACCAACTACCGCTACGCCGACGACGAGCTGGTGTACCTGTGGGAGAACGCCGACACGGTGGCCGTGGTCTTCCACGGCACCTTCGTGGATCGAATCGAGGGCGTCCGCGACCGAGTCCCCACGGTGCGCAGCTGGCTGTGGGTCGACGACGGGACGGCATCGTGCCCGCCATGGGCCGTTCCCTACAGCGAGGCCGCCGAGACGACCGGATCCGGCGGTCCGGGCGGGCACGAGCGGGTCCGGGCCCCCTGGGGTCGCAGCCCCGACGACCTCCACATGCTCTACACCGGCGGGACCACCGGGATGCCCAAGGGCGTGATGTGGCGCCAGGACGACCTCTTCGCCCGCCTCAACGGCGGGGGCTTCCGGCGCTACCCGGCCGACGGGGGGATCGACGAGGTCCGCACCGAACTGGTGGCCAACGGGCCGGGCATGACCCTGCTCCCCGCGTGCCCGCTCATGCACGGGACCGGGGCCTTCACCGCCATGGAGTGCCTGAGCGAGGGCGGACAGGTCGTGACCCTCACCGGACGCCAGTTCAGCCCTCGTGAGCTGCTCGACACGGTCGAGGCCCGGAAGGTGAACGGTCTCGTCATCGTGGGCGACGCCTTCGCCAAGCCCATCCTGGCCGCGCTCGACACAGAACCCGGACGGTGGGACCTGTCCAGCCTGGTGGGCATCGTTTCGTCCGGGGTGATGTGGAGCGAGGAGTCCAAGCAAGGGCTGCTCCGCCACCACCCGGGGATGCTCCTGATCGACGCCTTCTCGTCGTCGGAGGCCCTCGGCATCGGAAACTCGGTGTCGTCGGCCGGCGGGGCGGCCGAGACGGCCCGGTTCCGGCTCGGGCCCGACGTACGGGTCATCGACCCGGACGGTGTCGACGTCGCGCGGGTCCGGACAGGTGGGTGTGCTCGCCCTGGGTGGGCGCATCCCCGTCGGGTACTACAAGGACGAGGTGAAGTCGGCGGCGACCTTCCGGGTCATCGACGGTGTGCGGTACTCGATCCCCGGCGACTACGCCGAGATCCGCGAGGACGGTTCGATCCACCTGCTCGGGCGTGGGTCGGTGTGCATCAACACCGGCGGCGAGAAGGTCTACCCCGAGGAGGTCGAGGAGGTCGTCAAGACCCTGGACGGCGTGCTCGACGCCGTGGTCGTGGGCATCCCGAACGAGCGCTTCGGCGAGGAGATCGTCGCCGTCGTGCAGCTGACGCCCGGAACGGCCGACGGACCGGTCGACGCCGACACCGTCATCGACCACGTGAAGGGCCGACTGGCGGGCTACAAGGCCCCCCGACGGGTCCGGTTCGTCCCGACCATCGGGCGCTCCCCGTCCGGCAAGGTCGACTACGCGCGCCACCGCGCCGAGACGGCGGAGTCCCTGGGCGTGCCGCTCGACTGAGGCCGTGCCCGCCGGCGCTCCGGAAGTCGGGTCCCCGGGGTTCCGTCCCTACGGCCCCGGACCGTCAGCCCTTGTTGGCGCCGTGCGTGCGGACGAAATCGTTGACCTCGTAGTAGGCGTCGATCGACTCGCCGGCATCACCCCAGAACCCCTCGAGCACGTCGTAGGCCATGGCTCCCTCGTCGATGTAGTGGTTGTTCACGTCGGTGATCTCGAGCTCGCCACGGCCGGAAGGTGCCAGGGTCGGGATCACGTCGAACACGTCGGCGTCATAGCAGTAGATGCCGGTCACGCCGAACTTGGAGGCCGGATGCTCCGGCTTCTCGGTGATGCCGATCACACGGCCCTCGTCGTCGAAGGTGGGCACGCCGAGGTGTCGCAGGTGCTCGTCCTCCTCGACCGGGGTGAGCAGGATCCGGGCACCGTGGGGGTCGGCCTGGAAGGCGTCCACCATCGGCCGGATCGACCGTTCGCAGATGTTGTCGGCCAGCATCACCAGCACCGGCTCGCCGTCGACGAACCGGGCCGCCAGTCCCAGTGCCTCGGCGATCCCGCCCGGGCGATCCTGGTAGCCGTAGCTCAGCCGGTCGATGCCGAACTCCTGGCCGTTGCCGAGCAGTCGGAGGAACTCGCCCGCGTGCGTCCCACCCGTCACCAGCATGATCTCCGTGATACCGGCGTTCACCAGGGCCTCGATGGCCCAGTTGATCATGGGCCGGTCGTAGATCGGCAACAGGTGCTTGTTGGTGATCCGGGTCAGCGGATGGAGACGCGAGCCCGTGCCGCCGGCGAGGAGGACACCCTTCATGCGGCGCAGCCTAGACGTGGTCGGTGGGGCGTGCGGCCGGCGCTCCCGGCCGCGTCCGCAGCGGGCACCCGGGTCCACTCATCGGTCCGATGAGAACCCGATCTCGGCCAGCACCGCGTCGGCCAGTACGGGCCAGGCCCGGGAGGCCCACACGCCGAATGGTCGACCGGCGAGCCCAGCGCACAGCACGCCGGCGACCGGGTCCACCCACAGGAACGAGCCCGACTGCCCGAAGTGCCCGTACGTCGCCGGCGAGTTGGTCGATCCCGTCCAGTGCGGGCGCTTGGTCCCACGTACCTCGACACCGAGCCCCCAGTCGCACGGGTCGGCCGGTCCGAATCCCGGGAGCACCCCGGCCAGGCCGGTGAACTGGACCTGGACGGCGTCGCGCCAGGTCGCCTCGCTCACCAGGGTGGGACGTGACCATTCCCGGGCGAGGGCGACCAGGTCGGTGAGCGGACCGGCCAGCCCGGCCGCCGCCGCCCCCCACGACGATCCGACCAGCGAGGTCCCGCCCATACCCAGCGGCTCGAGCACGCCCGCGGCCAGGTAGTCGCCGAACGGCATGCCCGCCCGTTCCTCGAGCACGCCGGCCAGCACCTGGTAGCCGGCGTTCGAGTAGATGCGCCGCACGCCGGGGGCCTCGACGGGCGGGCCGGGGTCGGGGCCGAGACCCGAGGCGTGGGCGAGCAGGTGGCGGACGGTCGACCCGGCCGGACCAGCCGGATCGTCGAGCGCCAGCGTGCCCTCCTCCACCGCCACAAGGACGGCGAGCGCCGTGGCCGGCTTGGTCACCGAGGCCCAGGCGTGGACCCTCCCGGTGTCCCCCGTGGTGGACGTCGGGCCGGGCTCACCCCCACCGAAGCGCACGACCCCGACGCTGGCGTCCTCGACGGGCCATGCGGCCACCAGTCCCAGTGCATCCATACCCCGCCCAGCGTAGGGGAAGACGTAGGTCACGCCGCCTGGCTACGCTGGAGCCGCAATGTCCCCCACCCGCGGACGCGTGACCGCGCCGTCGATGCGGGCGGTCCTCGTTACGCTACTGGCCGGCGTTGCGCTCGCCGCCGGGACGCCGTCCCTCCCCGCCGCCGCCACCACCTCGGCGGCCGCGCCGGTCGCCACGTCCGCCCCAGGTCCCGTCGGACCGCTGCTACCGTCGCCGCCGTGTCCGCACTGGCCGCCGTGCACGGGACCGATGCCACCGTCTCCGGTGCCCTGGCCTCGTTCTACCGCCCGCCGGACCCGCTCCCCTACGCGCCCTCCTGGGTCCATCATCCGGTCCCAGGCGATCCCGTCCGGGGCGGGCGTGCCCGCAGGCACCCGCGCCTACCGGGTCCTGTTCCACACCACGTCGGACTCCGGTGGGGACCTGGCCGAGTCGGGCGTGATCGTGGTCCCCGGCGGCACGCCGCCCCCGGGTGGCTTCCCCATCGTGAGCTGGGCCCACGGGACCACGGGCGTGGCCTCGGGCTGCGCACCGTCCCTCGACGGCACCTCCACCATCCCCGACCTGCCCGCGCTCCTCGCCGGCGGCGACATCGTGGTCGCCGCCGACTACCGGGGACTGGGCGCTCCCGGCCTGCACCCCTACCTGGTGGGCGACAGCGAGGCGGAGGACGTCCTGGACGGGGCCCGGGCGGCCCGGTCCCTCGTCGGCGACGCGGCCTCGAACCCGTGGTCGTGCTCGGGTTCTCGCAGGGTGGCCAGGCCGCCCTCTTCGCCGGGGAGATCGCCCAGTCCTACGCCCCCGAGCTCTTCCTCGCCGGCGTGGCCGCCGTGGCCCCGGTGACCTCCGTGCTTGAGCTCGCCCCGACCGGAGACCAGCCCCGCCCGTCGGGACAGTCGGCGTTCACGGCGATGGCCCTGTTCGCATGGTCGCGCCACTACGGACGTTCTCCCTCCAGAAGGTGCTCACACCGAGGGCCTCGCCGGGATCTCGGCCGTGTCCTCCTCGTGCGTCGACGCGGTGGCCTCGCTCTACGACGCGGTCCCCCCGGCGCAGTTCTTCCTCCCGGGCTGGCAGCAGCCAGCCCGCCGTGCAGGCCGCCAACCAGGCCAACCGGCCCGGCGGTTCACCCACCTCGGCACCGATCCTCGTGGTGCAGGGCACGGCGGACGAGGTGGTGCCGTTCCACGAGACCACCAGCTTCGTCAGCGGCAGCCTGTGCCACGACCAGTACGACTCGGTGGACTACGTGGCCGAGCGGGGCGACGGCCACAGCCAGGCCCTCGACCTGCCGACCGACCGTGATCAACCGGTGGATCCGGGCACGTTCAGCGGCGGGGCGGCGGTCGACTCGTGCATCCGACACGGGCCTGGGGCTCAGCCACCTCGGCTGATGCGGACCGGCGGTGTCCGCCGGTCTAACGGAGGCGTCAGACGTCGAGGAAGCGCCGGACGGCGAAGGCCGAACCGACGACGCCCACGCCCACACCTACCAACGACACGAGCAGGCAGGTGAAGAACACCTCCCAGCCGCTCAACGCCATCTGGTGGATGATGTTCGAATCGGTCGCCGAGCGGTGCTGGTTGAGCCCGATCCCGAAGTAGAGCGCCAGTACGACCAGCACGGCGACAGCGGCGCCGAGCAGTCCCTGGATCATCCCCTCGGCCATGAACGGCAGCCGGATGAACCAGTTGGTGGCACCGACCAGCTTCATCACCGACACCTCGCGTCGTCGGGCGATGATGGCCATGCGGATGGAGTTCAGGATGAGCACGGACGCCGAGAGCAGGAGGATCACGGCCACGGCGAGGAACACCCACTGCAGGACGCGGATCACGCTCTGCATCGTCTTGATCTGCTGGCCCGGGTACTTGACGTCGAACACGCCGGGCCTTCCGTGGAACGCCTGGTAGACCGCCGGCGCCTGGGACGGATCGTTCAACTGGCACCGGTACGACGACGGGTACTGGGACTCGGTCGTGACGGCGATCTCATCGGGCGGGAGGACCTTCTGGGCCTCGTTGTAGTCGAAGGCCTGGGACCGGTAGATGCACGACTTGATGTACGGCGACTGCCCCAGTTCCGTCTTGATGGCGTCGGTCTGGGCCGGTCCGGCGTTGGGGTTCACCCACACGATGGTCTGGACGCCGTTCTGCCACAGCTCGGTGGCGTTGGACGCCCCCTGCTTGAGCAGGAGGGCGGAGCCCACCAGGGCGAGCGAAACGGCGACGGTCAGGATGGCCGCCGCCGTCATCAGCCGGTTCCGCCACAGATTGGTGACGGCCTCCTTCGAGACGTATGCCGGGGAGACAGCCATCAGGGCCGGGCCATGAAGGTGTCGGGCATCTCCACATCGTCGTCGGCGGTCGGCATCTGCTCGGCCAATGCACCGGTGGGCGAGCCGGCACCGGCGGCCAGGGCGGCGCTGTCGATGTCGTAGACACCATGGGCCTGGTCGCGTACCAGGTTGCCCCGGTCGAGCTCGATCACACGCCGCCGCATCTGGTTCGACCATGCCGGCATCGTGGGTGGCCACGATGACCGTCGTGCCGGTTCGGTTGATCCTGTCGAGCAGGCGCATGATGCCGAGACTGGTCGTCGGGTCCAGGTTGCCGGTCGGCTCATCGGCCAGGAGGATCAGCGGACGGTTGACGAACGCCCGGGCCACGGCCACACGCTGCTGCTCGCCGCCGGACAGTTCGCCGGGCAGGTTGTCGCGCTTCTTGGCCAGGCCGACCAGGTCGAGCACCTGGGGCACCTGGGCGGCGATGACGTGCTTCGGCCGCCCGATCACCTCGAGCGCGAAGGCGACGTTTTCGAAGACGGTCTTGTTCGGCAGGAGGCGGAAGTCCTGGAACACGCAGCCGATGTTGCGACGGAGGTACGGGATACGCCACTTCGGCAGGTGGCCGATCTCCTTGCCCGCCTCCCAGATGCGACCGGAGTCGGGCATCTCCTCGCGTAGGAGCAGCCGGATGAACGTCGTCTTGCCCGAGCCCGAGGGACCGACCAGGAAGACGAACTCGCCCTTGTCGATCTCTACGGTGCAGTCGTTGAGGGCGACCGTGGATCCCTTGTACGTCTTGGTGACGTTCTGGAATTTGATCATGGGGGAAGCAGTACCGGGGGTTGCGTGGACGCACGCGTGCGGGATGTCCGCACCGTCAGTGTACCCGGGGTCACGGCGATCTGGGGCAGCCCCTCTGACTCCGCGACACTCGTGCGGTCGTCCGCGACGGCGCAGCCGACGGACCGCGCGACCGGCCGCGCCCGGTCGGACCCGTCGGGGTCGGACCCGTGCGCGGAGGGTCAGGACCCGTCGCGCCGGAGGTCGGCACCGCGGCGCAGCTCGGCCTCGATCAGCATGTCCAGGTCGCCGTCGAGCACGGCTTCCACGTTGCCGGTCTCGGCGCTGGTCCGCAGGTCCTTGACCAACTGGTAGGGCGCAAGGACATAGGAACGGATCTGGTTGCCCCACGCATTGTCGGTGCGCTCGCCGGCCAGCCCGTCCAATGTGGCCTGGTGCTCCGCCCGCTGTCGCTCGGCCAGCTTCGCCCCGAGCACCTGCATGGCCTTCGCCTTGTTCTGCGTCTGGCTGCGCTGGTTCTGGCACGTCACGACGATCCCGGTCGGCAGGTGGGTGATCCGCACCGCCGAATCGGTCTTGTTGACGTGCTGGCCGCCGGCGCCCGACGACCGGTAGGTATCGATCCGCAGGTCCTTCTCGTCGATGTCGACCTCGCCGGAGACGTCCTCCAGGAACGGGACCACGTCGAGTGAGGCGAAGCTCGTCTGCCGTCGGTGCTGGGCATCGAACGGTGAGATGCGCACGAGGCGGTGCACGCCCCGCTCGGCAGCCAGCAGACCGAAGGCGTAGCGCCCACGGACGATGAACGTCGCCGACATGAGTCCGGCCTCCTGGCCGGGCGTGGCCTCCTCCACCTCGATGGTGAACCCACGGCGCTCGGCCCAGCGGGTGTACATGCGAAGCATCATCTCGGCCCAGTCCTCCGCGTCGGTGCCGCCAGCGCCGGCGTGGATCTCGGCGACGGCGTCGCCGTCGTCGTACTCGCCGGCGAAGAGGGAGCGCAGCTCGAGGGTCCCCAGTCGGCGGTCGAGGTCGGCCAGGATCTCCTCGACCTCCGTCCGCAGCGACTCGTCGGATTCCTCCTGCATCAGCTCATGCAGCGTCCGGGCATCCGACAGCCGCTCGGTCAGCGAGGCGAGGAGCTGGAGGTCCTCCGTCACCCGGCCGAGGGCGGTGGTCACCTCGCGGGCATGGTCGGCGTCGTCCCACAGGTCCGGCGCCGAGGCCGGCGCGTTCGAGTTCGTCTCGGCGCGCCGCCAGCGCGTCGGCGCCGAGGAACCGCTCGGCCTCGCGCAGCCGCTCGGCGAGCTGGGTGAGGGAATCGGCGATGTCCACCCGCTCGGACGCGCCGTCCCCCGACGGGGGCCGTCGGCGGCCATCTCAGTTGGCGCCGTGGCAGAGCTTGAACTTCTTGCCACTGCCGCACCAACAGGGCTCGTTGCGGCCGATCTTCTCGCGTTCGGACTTGACGATGGGCGCCTGGGTCTCTCCGTCGTCGAGGCGCCCCGCCGGTGGCCAGCTGCGAGCCACCGGCCACCGCGGCGGCGGCCTCGATCTCGGCCGGGGTCGCCGTGGCGAATGCTGCGGAGATCCCGGCATCACCCTGCACCGGGTCCTCGGCGGCCACGTAACTGGCCTGGGCCAGGTCCGGCTCGGCGGCGGGCTCCTCGGTGAGCACCTGAACGTGGAACACGTAGCGCAGGTAGTCGTCGTTGATGTTGTCCATCAGCTTGCCGAAGAGGGCGAACCCCTCGCGCTGCCAGGCCACCAGTGGGTCCTGGTTGCCCATGGCGCGGAGGTTGATGCCCTCCTTCAGGTAGTCCATGTCGGCCAGGTGGTCCTGCCACCGCTGGTCGATGATCTGCAGCATGATGTCCCGCTCGAGCTGTCGGGCCGTCTCCTCGCCACCGGGGATGGTCTCGTCGCGCTCGGCATAGAGCTCGAGCGCCTCGGTGATGATGCTCTCGGTGACCTGGCCCCCCGTCGCCGCCTCGGCGAAGTCCTCCACCACGAAGCGCGTCGGGTAGTACTGCGTCACCTCGGTCAGCAGGCCGGGCAGGTCCCACTCCTCGGGGTAGTCGGTCGGGCAGTAGGTGGCCACCACCGTCGTCATCGTGTGCTCGAGCAGCTCGATGGTGTCCTCGCGGAGGTCCTCGCCCTCGATGACCTGCATGCGCCGGGCGTAGATGACCTTGCGCTGCTCGTTCATGACGTCGTCGTACTTGAGGACGTCCTTGCGGGACTCGGCGTTACGGCCCTCCACCGTGTTCTGGGCCCGCTCGATGGCCTTGGTGACCATCTTCGCCTCGATGGGGATGTCGTCGGGCAGCGCCCGGCCCATCACCCAGTTCATGGCCCCCGTGGCGAACAGGCGCATGAGGTCGTCCTCGAGGGAGAGGAAGAACCGGCTCTCGCCCGGGTCGCCCTGGCGGCCCGACCGGCCGCGCAGCTGGTTGTCGATCCGGCGGCTCTCGTGACGCTCGCTGCCGAGCACGTAGAGGCCACCGAGCTCTCGCACCCGGTCGCCCTCGGAGGCGCACCGGTCCACGAACTCCTTCTCGATCGTCGCCAGTTCGGCGGCACCCTCCTCGGAGGTGACGTCGATGCCGCGGGCGACCGCTTCGCGGATCGCCAGGCCCTCGGGATTGCCGCCGAGGATGATGTCGACCCCACGGCCGGCCATGTTGGTCGCCACCGTGACTCCGCCCACCCGACCGGCCTGGGCCACGATCTCGGCCTCGCGGAAGTGCTGCTTGGCGTTGAGCACCTCGTGGGGAATGCCCCGCTTGTCGAGGAGGCGCGACAGGTGCTCCGACTTCGACACCGAGGCAGTGCCCACGAGCACGGGCTGGCCCGTCTCGTTCCGCTCGGCGATGTCCTCGACGACGGCCGCGAACTTGGCATCCTCGGACTTGTAGATCAGGTCGGGCTGGTCCTCGCGGACGAGGGGCCGGTTGGGCGGGATCGGCACGACCGGGAGTTCGTAGGTGTTGGCGAACTCCGAGGCCTCGGTCTCGGCGGTGCCGGTCATGCCGGCGAGCTTCTCGTAGAGGCGGAAGTAGTTCTGGAGGGTCACCGTCGCCCAGGTGTGGTTCTCCTCCTTGATCTTGACCCGCTCCTTGGCCTCGACCGCCTGGTGGAGGCCGTCGGACCAGCGGCGGCCGTCGAGGGTGCGGCCGGTGAACTCGTCCACGATGCGGACCTCGCCCTGGGCCACCAGGTAGTCCTTGTCCCGCTTGTAGAGCTCCTTGGCCAGCAGCGCCTGGGTCAGATGGTGGACGTAGTTCACGGCCACGGCGTCGTAGAGGTTCTCCACGCCCAGCTGGCGCTCCACCTTCTCGATGCCGGCCTCGGTCGGGACGACCGTCCGCTTCTCCTCGTCGACCTCGTAGTCGTCCTCGGCCCGCAGGGTGCGGACGATCCCGGCGAACTGGTAGTAGAGCTGCGCCGACTCGGCCGCCGGACCGGAGATGATCAGAGGGGTCCGGGCCTCGTCGATGAGGATCGAGTCGACCTCGTCGATGATGGCGAAGCGGTGGCCGCGCTGGACCATGGCGTCCTTGGAGCGGGCCATGTTGTCACGCAGGTAGTCGAAGCCGAGCTCGGTGTTCGTGCCGTACGTCACATCGCACAGGTAGGCCTCGCGCTTCTCGGCGGGCTCGGTGATGTCGGGTCCCGACGCGTCCGACGGTCAGTCCGAGGAACCGGTGGAGCCGGCCCATCCACTCCGAGTCGCGGGTGGCCAGGTAGTCGTTCACGGTCACCACGTGCACGCCGTTGCCAGCCAGCGCGTTCAGGTAGACCGGAAGGGTCGACACCAGGGTCTTGCCCTCGCCGGTCTTCATCTCGGCGATCCAGCCGAAGTGCAGTGCCATGCCGCCCATCAGCTGGGCGTCGAAGTGGCGCTGACCCAGGACCCGCCACGCGGCCTCGCGCACCAGGGCGAACGCCTCGACCAGCACGTCCTCGAGGGTCTCCCCGTTGTCGAGGCGGGCCCGGAATTCGGCCGTCATCGCCTGCAGCTCGGCGTCCGAGCGGGCCTCCATCACCGGCTCCAGCTCGTTGACCAGTGGCACCAGCTCAGCCAGACGACGGACCTTCTTCCCCTCGCCGGCGCGAAGGACTTTCGAGAACATGCTCATGGGGGCCCCACTCTACCGTCGACGGCCTCCCCGGCAGCACCGGACGGGCGGCGGCGTCCGGTCCGGTCCCGGGGCTCCCGGTCGGGCGCCACCGGGACCGTCCGGCGCCCCCTTCAGGCGGTGCGCACCCTCCGGAAGAGCGTCTCGGTCGGGGCCAGCCGGTGCCGGGGCTGAGACCGACCCACGATCCGGCCCTTGGTCCGCTCGATCTGGTGCTCCAGCTTCTCCACGACGATGTCGACGGCGGCCAGGGGCACCTCGCCCGACGCCTTGGCGCGGATCGTGTGCCCGTGCCCGGACATCACCACCTCACAGCATTCCCGATCGCGGATCCTCGGATTGTGCTCCTCGGAGAAGTGGACCTCGGCCCGCTCCAGGCCGGGGCAGTGCTCGCCCACGTGGCGCACCTTCTCCTCGGTCAGGGCTCGAACTTCGTCGGACACGATCTTCCTACCATGCGTGATGACTACGTCCACTGTTTCGCCTCCTCGGCATCAATGATCGGGTTACAGCTATTGGTGGCCGGTCCTCCTGGTCGGTCGGTGAAGGGACGGGTACGGGAAATTCGTGAGCGGCGTGCGGCTGACCTGGTCTTTGACCCCACACTCGCCTGCAGGGGGAGTTGCGGCCGGGCTCCGGCGGCACCGACCGTCACCGGTCGGGAACCCTGCGGAACCTCTACGGGCACGCGTCATCCCCTCTCCGCCCGCCCCCGACAGCCGGGGACGCCACGGGCAGGACTTACTCCTAAGCCGCACCATGCTCAGCAACCATGAGTTGCCTTACGTGGGTCGTTTCGCCTGCGACTGGCTTCGACTTGCAACCACAGACCCGCACGCTGCTCACGACCACAACTGTACGCCCGCGGGGAACGAAAGGTAATCGACCCGGGCGAAGTTCACGACGCCGCCACCTCGGCGTCATCAAACCGAAACATGGTTGTAGGACGGGCCGGCGGGACGAGGGCGGCGGATGCACGGCCAGGGCCCCGTGGCTCAGCCGCCGCCGGCCCAGGGCCGTGGCTCAGCCGCCGCCGGCCAGGGCGGCCTTGATGTCGTCGACAGCCGGGACGGGGCCCGGATCGATCCCCTCGTGGCCCGCCAGCAGGAGCGACACCACATCGCCCACGAGCGCCAGATCCAGGAGTTGGGCCAGGTCGCCCTCGCCCGCGGCCCGGACCTCCACCACGTCGGCCATGACCTCCCGGAGCGCCTCGGTCACCAGGTCGAACCGCCGGCTGACCTGGGGGTGCTCCGCGTCGTGGCGGAGGTTCACCAGGGTGATGAGCTGGCGGGTGGCATCTCCGTTCTGCCCCCAGCCCGCCACTTCGTTGTGGCAGAGCTCGGGGTGGACGTTCCAGAAGGCCGGCGACTTGGCGTTGAGGTTGACCTGGGACTTCCATCGGAGGGCGGCAGCTGCGCCGAGATCCTGGGAGCTGTGGATCAGTGGGATGGTCCGGCCGATCCGCCGGGCGGTGGACTCGGCCACGTTGCCGCTGCGCTCGAGTTCGTCGCGACGGCGCCGCAGCTGGGCAACCGCCTGGTCGATCCACTGCTGGGCGCCAGGGAACAGACCGATCCGCTCGAGCAGCACGAGCGGGGGGATCGCCATGGCACCGAGCGCCGTCCTCGCCTCGGGGATCTTCACCGGCACGGGGACGAGCGGCACGTCCCACTCGCCCGACAGGCGGACGAGCTCCCCGCCCCCGGACACCACGACGAGCGCTGCGCCCGCCTCGTAGGCGGCGGTGGCCGCCTCGAGCGTCTCCTCGGTGTCCCCCGAGAAGGACACGGCGACGACGAGGGACTCGGTGCCCACGTAGTCGGGTGGGACGTAGCCCTTCACCACCGTGACCGGGCACCGGCATGAACGGTGCGGCCACGGCCGTCAGCACGTCGCCGACGATCCCGCTGTCGCCCATCCCGAGTACGACGACGTTCTCGACCTCGTCGTGGGCAGGCAGGTCGTCGACCTGTCGGGCGGCCTCGACCGACGCCTCGACCTGCTCGGGAAGGTCGAATGTCGCCTCCCACAGGCCGCGGGAGTCCACCGGTAAGGGCGAGGTCGTCACGACTCCGCCGGCGTCCCCGTGGAGACCGCCCCACCGGCCTCGGCCTTAGCCGCCAGCCGGGCGTCCTCGACGGCGTCGACCGTGGTCGCCTCGTCGATCAGCATCACCGGGATGCCGTCGCGCACCGGGTAGGTGCGGTGGAGCCGGGGATTGAACAGCACGTCCTCGTCGGCGAAGTACAGGAGCGGGCCCTTGTCCTCGGGGCAGGCGAGCACCTCGATCAGGAGCGGGTCGAGTGTCATCGGGGGTTCCTCTCTGGGTGGTTCACGGGGCAGGGCGGTCCTCAGGAGGCCGCCGGCCGTGCGGGCCACGGTCGTTGTGGGTCAGGCGGACAGCAGGCGGGCGATGGACTCCTGCACCTCGGCCACCCGGGCGGCGCAGGAGGCCTCGTCGGCGGCCTCGACGTTGAGCCGGAGCAGCGGCTCGGTGTTCGAGGGGCGCAGGTTGTACCACCAGTCGCCCCGGTCGACGGTCAGCCCGTCCAGCCGGTCGGCCGTGCCGAGTGCGCCTCCGGCGGCCTCGACCTCGGCGGCCATCAGCTCGACGGCGCCGGCCGGATCGTCGACCACGGTGTTGATCTCGCCCGATGCCGCGTAGCGCTTGTACGGGGCGAGCAGCTCCGACAGCGGCTTCCCGGTGACGCTCAGCAGTTCGAGCACGAGCAAGGCGGCGATGATCCCCGAGTCGGCCCGGTAGTTGTCCCGGAAGTAGTAGTGGCCGGAGTGCTCGCCGCCGAAGACGGCGCCGGTGTCGGCCATGACCTGCTTGATGAAGCTGTGCCCCACCTTGGTCCTGATGCCGATCCCGCCCTTTTCGGCGATCACCTCGGGCACGACCCGTGAGCAGATGCAGTTGTAGAGCACGGTGGCGCCCGGGTGCTTGTCGAGCAGCGAGGCCGCCACCAGCGCCGTGGTCAGCGATCCCGAGACGGGCTCGGCGTGCTCGTCCACCAGGAACACCCGGTCGGCGTCGCCGTCGAAGGCCAGCCCCACGTCGGCGTCGGTATCGAGGACCAGCTGCTGCAGCGCCACCAGGTTCTCGGGCTGGATGGGGTCGGCCGGGTGGTTGGGGAAGTTCCCGTCGAGCTCGGGGAAGAGGATCTCGACGTCGAAGGGCAGCCCCTCGAAGACCTTGGGGGCCACCAGCCCGCCCATCCCGTTGGCCGTGTCGGCGATCACCTTGAGCGGTCGCAGCACGGACGTGTCGACGAACGAACGGACGTGGTCGGCGTAGGCGTCGAGCACCGAGCGGTGCTCGAGGGCGCCGAGCGTGGCCGGGTCGGGCTCGGGTGGCCCGTCGGACCCCCACTCGTCGAGCAGTGCCTCCGCCGTGGCCTGGATCTCGGCGAGGCCGGTGTCCCGCCCGATGGGCCGGGCTCCCGACTGGCAGAGCTTGAGCCCGTTGTACCTGGCCGGGTTGTGGGAGGCGGTGAACATGGCCCCGGGGGCGTCGAGGCTGCCCGCCGCGAAGTAGAGGAGGTCGGTCGAGGCGAGGCCCAGGTCGACCACGGTGGCGCCTTCGGAACGGGCGCCCGAGGGCGAATGCCTCGGACAGGGCCACCCCCGACTCGCGCATGTCGCGGGCCACGAGGATCGTCGGCGCCCCGGTGAACCGGGCCACGGCGACGCCGATGGCGCGGAACTGGACGGCGTTGAGCTCGTCGGGGACGACGCCCCGGATGTCGTACGCCTTGAACACGTGGGAGAGGGAGGACATGATCGGCTCATCCTAGGCCAGCCCCGGCGTCGGCCCCCGTGGAAGTATCGGGGCATGGACCGACCCAAGACCACCTGCGGCGGGCGCCGTCGTCGGCGTGTGCGCACGGCCCTCGCCGTCGTGGGCGCCACCGTCGTCGTACCCCTCGTGGCCGTGTCCGGCACCCGCGGCCACGGCCCGGCCCCGACCGCGGACCGCACCCCGACCCCGGCCGTCGCCACCGCTGCCGCCCGTTCCCGTGCCACCTTGACCGCGGCCCTGCGGCCCCAGGACGTGGTCGCCACGAGCACGCACCTCATCGTGGGATCGGCAGGTGACGCCGCCACCGGTGGGTACTGGCTGGCGGCGACCGACGGAGGGGTCTTCGCCTTCGGGGCTCCCTTCGAGGGATCGGCAGGAGCCCTCACCCTGACCCGTCCCGTGGTCGGCATGACCCCGACCGCCACCGACCAGGGGTACTGGTTGGTCGCATCGGACGGTGGGATCTTCTCCTACGGCGACGCCGTGTTCCACGGGTCGATGGGCGGAAGCGCGCTCAACCAGCCGATCGTGGGCATGGCCGCCACCCAGGACGGCGGTGGGTACTGGCTCGTGGCCTCGGACGGCGGTGTCTTCGCCTTCGGGGACGCCGTGTTCCACGGGTCGATGGGCGGGAGCGCGCTCAACCAGCCGATCGTGGGCATGGCCGCCACCCAGGACGGCGGTGGGTATTGGCTCGTGGCCTCGGACGGCGGTGTCTTCGCCTTCGGGGACGCCGCGTTCCACGGGTCGATGGGCGGCAGCGCGCTCAACCAGCCGATCGTGGGCATGCAGACGGCCGGTGGCGGGTACCGGCTCATGGCGGCCGACGGCGGGCTCTTCTCCTTCGGGACACCCTTCACCGGGTCGGCCGTCGGCCAGCTGCAGCGGCGCGCCGTCTCCCTCGACTCGAGCGGCGCCGGTTACCGGATCGTGTCGGCCGACGGCTCCGTCTACGCCTTCGGCGGGGCCGCGTTCCTCGGCTCGGTCCACGTACCGCCCCTGGTGGGCGAAGTCGTCACCATCGACCCGGGCCACGACGGCGGCAACGGCAGCGACCCGGGGTTCATCGACGCGCCGATCGACGGGGGCGGGTTCACCGAGACGTGCGACACCGCGGGGACGTCGACCGCCGCCGGCTATCCGGAGCATGCGTTCAACTTCGACGTCGCCACCCGGCTCGCCGCGCTCCTGCAGGCCGGGGGCGCCACGGTCGTGCTCACCCGGCCCACCGACACCGGCGTCGGCCCGTGCGTCAACACCCGGGCGGCCATCGGAAACGACGACGGATCGGACGCCGCCATCTCGATCCACGGGGACGGGGGCCCGGTGAGCGGACGGGGGTTCTCCGTCGACGTGCCCATCCCGGTCGTCAGCTCCATCAGTGACAACCGCGCCATCGTGGCGCCGTCGGGCCAGCTCGGCAGCGACGTCCGGGACAAATTCCTGGCCGACACGGGCCTGCCCGTGGCCGACTACACGGGCACCGACGGGATCGTCCCACGCGGGGACCTCGGCGGGCTGGACCTGTCCACCGTGCCCAAGGTGCTGATCGAGTGCGGCAACATGCAGAACCCGACCGACGCCGCCCTCATGGAGGATCCCGGATGGCGCCAGCAGGCGGCCCAGGGCCTCGCCGACGGCATCACGTCCTTCCTCGTCCAACGAGAGGTTCCCTGAACGGCTGCGCCTGCCCTTACCGGACCGGACGTCCTCCCGCATCGGACCGACCGCACCCCTCCGGTCAGGCCGGCCCGCCGGTCTCCCCCACCTCGCCGCCGGCCAGCAGGCCGATGACGTCGCTGCTCATGGCGTCGCACAGCTCCGCCAGCAGGCGCATGCGCGCCTCGAGCCCGTCGGCCACCAGCAGGTGCTGGAGGTCGAGCGACACGAGGGGCGCCATGTCGCACAGCTGCCAACCGATCTCCTCGGGAACCCCTGAGATTCGCAAGCTGTGGGGTAGCGCCGGGACGTCGCCCAACTCCGAGAGCAGGGACCGCAGGTGTCGCAGCGACCGCTCGGCATTGGTCAGCACGTCAGCCGGGCACGATGCCACCGAGTCGGGCAGCTCCTCGACCAGTGCGCAGGGGTAGGGGTCGTCCGGCAACCAGTCCTCGACCCGCACCCGCCGCACGCCGGTCGCCACCACCAGCATCCGGCCGTCGTCGAGCTCCGCCACGTTGGCGATGCGAGCGACCGTGCCCACGTCGGTCCGCACGTCACCTCCGCCGACCTCCGATCCTCGGGCGATCAGGACCACTCCGAACTCACCGTCCGACTCGAGGCACGCTCCCATGAGGGTCCGGTAGCGCTCCTCGAACACGTGGAGGGGCAGGCCCGCCTCCGGAAACAGGACAGTGGAGAGCGGGAACATCCCGAGCCGGTAGCTCATCGCCCCGGCTCCGGCCACGGCGCGGACGCCGGCGACGCCGTGCCGGCCGCCCGTGCCCCCCGGGCGGCGCGGGACGCCCTGCGGGTCCGACGGTCGACCACCACCAGGACCACGACGCCGACGACGGCCAGCAGTGTGAGCAGCTGACCCAGATCGTCAGCGGCCGAACGCCCGTAGGTCAGCGTGACGTCGTTGCTGGTCGGCACGACCACCATGAGGTTGGGTGCCACGCGGTAGGGGCCCACCGCCCCCGAGGCGTGCCAGTTGGGGAAGTACGACACCCGCACCTCGACCGGGACGCCGACCCGGTCGACGTGGAACGAGATCGACTGGTCGCTCTGGCGCACGTCCGACACGGTGGTCGTCGGCTCCGGCACCACCGGAGGATGCGTCTCCCCCACGGTCACCCGGGTCCATTGGGCCGGCCCGTCGGCGGCGGGTACCACATCCCACCGCGACGGGGTGCCGAACCAGGCTGCCGCCGGCGGCAGCCAACTGGACTGGGCCGGGCCGACGCCCTTCCACACGACCGGGCGGTTCGCCAGGGGGACGACCAGCTGGGAATCGGAGATGCGGTACACCTTCCACGTCGTGTTCAGGTCCTCGCCGTTGTACGACGTGCTCCACGGGCCGGTCGTGCCGATGAGGGTGGCCGACGGGTCGGCGGAGGCGGCGGACTGGACGGTGGAGGACGAGGTGAGCAGGTACCGCACACCCATCAGCTGGAGGTGCTGGATCCCGAGGGCCACGTCCAGGCCGCCATAGGTGAACGCGCCGTTGGGCACCACCGCCTCGGACGGGTTGGGCGAGAGCTCGTCCTGGTCGATGAAGTGGAACGGCGTGGTCGACGCCGACTCGAAGAGCAGGCCCTCCTCGCTGTCGATGCACCCGTTGGTGAAGTACGGGAGCAACATCAGTGACTCGGTGGTTCCGAACCGGTTGAGCGACGGGTCGTACTCCCACATCGCCCGGCCACAGCCCTGTTCCGCCCCCACCTGACGCATCATGTCGATCACGGCCTGGAACTCGGGGTAGTCCGGCTTCAGTTCGTAGCCGCTGTAGTTCCACTGTGCCCAGGCACTGGGCTGGTTCGGCCCGACGTGCACCCCGATCTTGGCCAGCGTGGTGGCCGGCACCGCCAGTGGCGGCACCACGGCCAGGCAGGCGCCGGCCAACGCCAGCAGCGGGCCGACCACCGCTCCGGCGGCCGCCGCCACCGGCACCGGACGGCGGTACGGGGTGACCCGCCGCCCCGGGGTCCAGTCCGACCCGTCCGACTCCCCGAGGCGCCGGCGCACGTCGCCCACCCACAGGTTGAGGCGGCGGCGGCGGACCAGGCGGGCCACGGCGGACACCACCTCGGACACGGCGTAGCCGGCCAGGAGGTAGAGGCAGAGGAACCAGAGGGGCAGGAAGCGCACGTTGTACAGCTTCCCGGCCGGATCGAGGATGACGGCGGCGGCCGACAGTCCGGCCATGATCACGAGGAAGAGGGCGATGCGGTTGCGGCGGGCGACCATGGCCGCCACGCCGACGAGGTCGATCAGTAGCACCCACCGGAACGACCCGGGGAACAGCAGGTGCGGGTAGCCGAAGACCTTGGTGTAGCCCATGTCGGTGGTGTACGCCTGCTCGAGGCCGAAGGGCACCAGCCACCACGCACACAGGCCCAGCCCGACGGCGCCGGCCACCACGGACCACAGGACCCGTCGGCCCCACCGGCGTCCGGCGGCCGTGGCGCGGCGGCCGCGCCCGACCAGCCGGACCACGTCGGCGTCGAGCAGGAGCAGCACGGCGGCGCCTGCCGCCGCGAAGATGGCCGGGATCAGGTGGCAGAGCAGGGTGGCCGCGAACAGTGCACCGGCCAGCGCCCGGTGCCGCCCGGTGCGCAATCCGGACGCCACGACCCCGAGGAAGAGGAGTGACAGCGACAGGCTCAGCGAGAACGAGAACTCGCCGGCCATGGTGGACAGCAGGTTCCCGCCGTAGATCGTGAAGCTCGGCTCGAACAGGAAGGGCAGGGTGGCGGCCGCGAGGCAGGCCGGCGCCGGGTCCCGCAACCGGGTGAGGCGCCCGAAGGCCCAGGCACAGAGCGGCAGCAGCAGGCTGCCCAGCACGGTGACCAGCTTGAAGGCCACGTCGTAGGAGACGACGGCGTTCACGAGCACGGTCAGCAGCCCGGGCAGCGGGAAGTAGAAGGTGTAGAGGGGGAAGCCGTCGTACCAGCCCGGGTCCCAACCCGTGAGTTCGCCGTGGGTGAGCAGGTGCGACTCGAGGAAGGCGGGCAGGGCGACGTGGGCTCCGGTGTCGCCGCCGGCCGTGGTCGTGTTGAGGAAGAGCAGGTTCGGGTGGAGCTGGGTCAGCGTGACGACCATCACTCCCACGATGGCCACCGCGTTGGCCCAGGCCGGCCACGCCGTCCGGCGGATCAGTCGGTGCCACCGGGGCACCCGCCCCGCCAGCGGCGACGGCCCCCTGGGGACGGGCCCCGATTCGGAGCCGTGGTCGCCGTCGCTGTCCCCGTCCCGGTAGGCGTCGCGCGAGCCGTCGTGGGGACCGTCGTCGAGTGTCTTCGCCGCCGGGCTCCCGGCCTCCTCCACCGTCATCTCAGGCCAGGCCCCGCAGGCGGAGCGCGGCGGGGAAGATCACTGCGGTGAGCGCCAGGAGGTTGAACGCGGCATGGGCCACCACGTTCATGCCGATCCGACCCGTCCGGTAGGCGATGAGTCCGAGGATCACGCCGAACACCGCCAGGCCGGCGAACTGGAGCGCCTCGGCGTGGACAGCCGCGAACACGCAGCCGGTGATCACGATGGCCAGGCCTGGTCCGACCCAGCCGCCCCACCGGCCGAACATCCGGGCGAGCGCACGCAGGATGACCCCGCGGAAGAACAGCTCCTCGAAGAAGGGTGCGCCGAAGACGGTGGCGATGGCGATCACGAACCACCCGACGCCGTGGGCGCTGCCGGTCAGTCGCTGCGCCGGCGCGCTGAACTGCTTGTGGAAGTCGTGGATGTGGGACTCGACCGGCAGGTAGAGGAGGGCGACCAGGTACTGGGAGGCGAACCCGATGGGGATCCCGATGAGATCGATCCACCTGAAGCGGATACCGAGGTCGGGGCCGAGGTGCTTGGTCCCCCTGAGCCGGCTCGCCAGCACCGCCGCACCGAAGAACCCGCCCCACAGCCCGAACAGGGTGGAGACCACGTACCAGGTGGGCGGTTCGGCCAGCTTCGAGAGCGCGACGAGCTGGTGGTACTGGCCGGCAAGGGCGGCGGCGACGGCGACGGCGACGGCGGCGAGCACCTGGCCGCCCAGGAATCCCAGTCCGGCGTAGAGCAGCCACAGCCAGGCCGCGCTGCGGTCGACCGGCACCGCCCCGGCGTCGAGCTGGCGGCCGAGCGAGACGTCGCCGGCCAGGGCCGAGCGCCACCGGGCGGCCCGCGGACCGGCCTGCGCGCCGGGAGGGGGGACGCCGTCGGACGCCGCGTCGTGGGGCGCCGGGTCGTGGGGCGTCGGCGAGGAAGGTGCGACGGGACCCGTGGCATCCACCGCCTGTTCGGGCCGGTCGTTCACCCTCCCACGATACCGACCACACCCACGCACGGGGCACCGCGGCGATCCGCCGGTCCGACCCGGGCCCCGGCGGTGCACCCGGACAGGGGTGGGGCGATGCGTCAACCGTCTCCGGTGGCGCGTAGCATGAAGGGGTGACCCCGCCCAGCCCCAACATGCCCAGCGGACCGCCCGCCCCCAACGGCACCGGTCAGGACGCCCCCGGGCAGAACAAGAACCGGATCATCCTCTCGGTCGTCGTCATGGTGGTGATCCTGGCCGTGGTCTTCGGGTCGAGCTTCATCAAGAAGTCGAACACGACCCAGCTCACCTACAACTCGTGGGTGAGCCAGGTGGAGGGCAAGCAGGTCAGGACGGCCACGGTCGACCAGAGTTCCGGCGTGATCTCCGGCACCCTCGCCGACGGGACGAGCTACACCTCGAGCGGGCCCAACCCGGTCACCGACTCCGAGGAGACCACGCTCAGGACGCTCGGACCCAACGCCAAGTTCGTCACGTCCTCGCAGAACCCGCTGGTGTCGATCATCTACTACCTGCTGCCGATCGCCCTGATCTTCGGCGTCTTCATCTGGTTCACCCGCCGGGCCCAGGGTCAGATGGGCAGCATCATGTCCATCGGGAGGTCCAAGGCCAAGCTGTACTCCACCGAGCGCCCGTCGACGACGTTCGACGACGTGGCCGGATACGACGGCGTGAAGCTCGAGATCAGCGAGGTCGTCGACTTCCTGAAGACCCCGGCACGGTTCAAGGACATCGGCGCCCGGATCCCCAAGGGGATCCTGCTCGTCGGGCCCCCTGGGACCGGCAAGACCCTCCTGGCCCGGGCGGTCGCCGGCGAGGCCGGCGTCCCGTTCATGTCGGTCAGCGGTTCCGACTTCATGGAGATGTTCGTGGGTGTCGGTGCCAGCCGGGTCCGCGACCTGTTCGCCACCGCCCGCAAGCAGGCTCCGGCCATCGTCTTCATCGACGAGATCGACTCCATCGGCCGCAAGCGGGGCGCCGGCCTCGGCGGCGGGCACGACGAGCGTGAGCAGACGCTGAATCAGATGCTCTCGGAGATGGACGGCTTCGACCCGACCGAGGGAGTCGTCGTCATGGCCGCCACCAACCGCCCGGACATCCTGGACGCCGCCATCCTGCGCCCGGGGCGCTTCGACCGCCAGATCGTGGTGCCGCTGCCCGATCTGGACGAGCGCCTCCCCATCCTGCAGGTCCACTGCAAGGACAAGCGGGTCGACCCCACAGTCGATCTCGGCAAGGTCGCCCGCGGCACCCCCGGCATGAGCGGTGCCGACCTGGCCAACCTGGTGAACGAGGCCGCACTTCACGCCGTGCGCCGAGGCTCGCAGGTCATCCAGAACGAGGACTTCGAGGCGTCCCGTGACCGGGTGCTCATGGGCCAGCGCCGTGAGAGCCTGGTCCTGTCCAACACCGAGAAGGAGCGGGTCGCCTTCCACGAGGGCGGCCACGCCGTACTCGCGTACGTGCTGCCCGACGCCGACCCGGTCCACAAGGTCACCATCCTGCCGACTGGCATGGCACTGGGCGTGACCATGCAGCTGCCGATGGAGGAGCGTCACATCCATCCGCGTCAACACATCGAGGACTCGCTCGCCGTGCGCATGGGCGGGCGGGCCGCCGAGCTGCTCGTCTACGGTGACCTGTCCACCGGCGCCAGCAATGACCTCGTCGGCAACACCGAGCTCGCACGCAAGATGGTCCGCGAGTGGGGCATGAGCGACAAGATCGGTCCCATGGCGTGGGGGTCCCAGGGTCAGGTGTTCCTGGGGGAGGACCTGATGCACACCCGGGACTACTCGGAGCACACCAGCCAGGTCATCGACGACGAGGTGGAGCTGATCCTGCGGGCGTCGGAGCAGCGGGCCCTCGAGGTGCTGGCCCGCCACCGCGGTGGACTCGACGCCGTGGCCCGGGCACTCCTCGACGAGGAGACCATCGACGGCGAGACCGTCGGTCGGCTCGTCGACACCGCCTACGGCCGCCCCGTCCATGCAGCCGGGGTCAAGTCCGTACCGCCGATCTTCGTGGCCAGCCAACACGGTCCGACCGGTTCCGACAACGTCGACGGCCCGCCGGCCGACGCTGCCGCCGTCACCGGGCCGGTCCCGCCGGCAGCCGTCCCTTCGGCATCATCCGACCACAGTCCGGCCACCGAGACGTCCCCGACGGGCGAGCCGGCCGGTTCCGTGTCGAACACCGTGGACGCCCCCCAGGGCGACGCCCCCGGCAACGGCACCCAGCCCCAGACCGGCCACTGGCCGCCGCCGCCCGCCTCGTGGCCGTCGACGCAGTCCCCGTGGCCCCCGCCCCCGCCGCCGCCCGCCTCGCACTGAGCCCGCCCCGATCGGTTCCATGCCTGTGGTCCGTCGATCGGCATGAGCTCGGCACCGCCATGGGCACCGTCTCCTTCGGACCGATCGGCGGTGTCGCCACTACCGAGAAGGGCTGACGCACATGGGTGTGGCGGTTGAGACATGGGTGTGGCGGTTGAAGCGGTGCCGGACCGGGTACCGGTGCAGGCACCAGTCACCAGCAATCGGTGGTGGAGCCCAGGTCGCCAGATCGTGGCCGTCGCCGCGATCGCCGTCTTCGGAGTCGCAATCGGCCTGTTCGCCGCGACCCGCCACTCGAGCCCGCCACAGCCCTCGGGACTGATCTGGTTCTGGAGCGGTTCCCATGCGGCGGGTGGCTCCTCGAACGCTCCGGTCGGCTGGAACATCATGTGGGGCCAGGCGACTCCGAGCCGGAACTATCCGGCGGGCAGTCGGCTCGCCCTCGAGGTCTCCGGTGCCCCGAAGCTGATCAACGTGCCGTGCAACGGCGGCATCTGGCACTGGTCGGGACAGGAGCCGGCCCCGTACGAGCACTCCCCGGTCCAAGGTGGCGGGACAGGACCGATCCCGAAGACCGACTTCGTGATCATCGACAACGGTAGGGCGACCGCCGTTCCCGTCCGGTAGTCCTCGCCCCCAGCACGGCACGGGCCTTGCCGCCCGGTGTCCGTTGCCTGCCGTTCGCGGTGATGCACGCTGCCGGCGGATCGCCGACCCACGTCACGCTGCCGGCAGCGCGAACCCGGACGAGGAGGCGACACCGGGCACACCGGCGGGCGCATCGTCCGCCTCCACGTTGACCGGTCCGGTGGAGTTCACGACGAGCGGTCGGAGCCCGCCGACCTGGTTCGCACCGAGGATGACTACCCGGCCGGCGGCGACACGCACCCGGGCCACCACCGCGCCGCCGCCCAGGGGCGCCACCGTCACGTCCACCGGCGACACTCCCGGGTCGGCCACGGCGAGGGTGTTGATCGCGCCCCCGGTCACCGACGGGTTGCCCGGGACACCCGGGGCGTCGACCAGCCATGACGTGCCCGTCGTCGTCGTCCCGCAGGTGATCCCGGCCTGGGGCGCACTGCCACCGGCCGGTGCGACCGCCGTGCGGCCGACCACGATCGGGCCGTCGGCCGACACCGTGAGCGAGTAGGGCGATCCGAGGGGCCATCCGGCGACGGACGACACGGCGAACGACAGCACCGTCTGCGCCGGCACGGCAACCGTGCGGGGCAGCACGGCGGCGCCGGGCAGGCCGACGGTCACCCGTGCGGACACCGTCGACGTGCCCGGATTGGCGATGTCGAGTGCAACCGTGCCGCCGGAGACCACCGTCGTCTGGGCGAACCGCCACGTGCTCGACGGCCCCGGGCTGCCGCGGAGGAGGGCCAGGCCGGAGCCGGAAGGCACGGCGAGCTGGTCGAGTTCGGTGGCCACGAGGGCACCGGACGTCGCCTGGACCAGAGTGGCCACCACCGGCTGGTTCTGCACGTAGGCCCCGAGGGTTTCGACTACCAGCTGTCCCGGGTCCACGGGGATCCCCTGGTACGCCTGGGGGTCGATGACGGTACCGCTCGAGGTCAGGAACGTCACGTCGACCACCGCCGGCGCCGCCGTCGGATTGTAGAGGGAGAGGTCGAGCAGGCCGCTGGCGGTCGACCCGCCGGCGAAGTCCCATTCGGGTGACACCTCGGTCGCACACGGTGCCGTGCTCCAGCCCTGGGCACTCGCCACCACCACGGAACCGGACACGCCACCGCCGGCGAACGAGAACGACGCCGCCACGGCTCCGGCCGGGAGCCCGCTCGAGGGGTCGGTCACGATCGACCCCAACCCGGGGACGGTGATCCGGGTCTGCACGGGACCTCCGCCCACCGAGACGGCGGACACGAGACCAGTGGCTGGGGTCCGGGACGTATTGGTGAGCACGACGGTCCCGGTCGCCCCCACCCCGGCGTCGGTGCCCGCCCCCGTCGTGCAGAAGAACGACGAGGCGTGGGCGTCGATCGGCGCCACGGCCACACCGTCACCCGCCGGAGGTGCCGACGGGGCCGCCGGAGGCGGGAACAGTGCCGACACGCCGGCAACCCCCAGGACGACGACGGCCACGATGACGAGCGCCGGCGTGCGTCCGGCCACAGGGCGGGCAGCCTCCCTGCGCCGGGCGACCCGCGACCGGACCTCGGTGGGCGCCAGGCGGACAGGCTCGTCGGACGTGCCGTCCACGGTCGGGCCGGGCGTGGTCACCCGAGCTCCCCGTCTTCGAGGGACCACGCGTCCGCCAGGGGGTCACCGTCTCGTGAGCGGCCCGACGACCAGCTGCGGGGCCGACCGACCCGCTCCCACTCGCGGCGGATGCGGCGGCGGTCGACCAGTGCGGCCAACGCCACGAACCACACGAGCACCGAGTACACGCCGATCACCAGCGGTAGGAGCCCGTCGTCGAAGTGCAGCGTGCCCGTCGTCCGGGTCGCCACGGCGTAGCGGGCGGCCCAGCCGAACGCCGGTCGGCGCGGGGCGACCGAACCGGTGCCGGACTCCAGCGCCCACCGCCCCGACGGAGCGACCGATGCGAACACCGTCCCCGGGACCAGGGGTCCGTCGAACGATCGGGCGGCGGCCGGCCCGGGCAGTACCGGCACCGCGCCGGGCACGATGGCAGCACCGGGACCCGCGCCGAGCGGCGCACTCACCGTGACGGCCGAGCCCGGCGCTCCCGGCACCTCGGCCCGCTGGGGCACCCAGTCGGCGTTGGCGAACACCGTGATCCCGGTGCCGGACAGGACCGGCTCGAGGTCCAACTGGTGACCCAGGGCCGGCAGCAGGTCGGCCGGCACCGGATAGGTCGTCGGGGTCTGCTCGCCGCTGATCTCGGGGGCCACCGCGGTCAGCACCACCACGTAGCGGACGCCGCCCGGCGCCAGCAGGCTCCCCAGACGGTCGGTCCGGTCGGCGCGGGCCAGGTCGACCGCTGCGCCCATCCCGGCGGCCGGGCCCGGTGAGGTGGCGTTCCACAGCCAGCGGGCGTCGGGAGAACCGTTCTCCGACGTGGCGTAGGCCAGTCCGTCACCTGCCGCCCAGCTGCCCAGATTCAGACTGCGCGGGTCACCGAGCCATAGTACGCGGAAGGCGCCCTCCGCCGTCTTGGCGTGCATCCAGGCCACCGACTGCGAGTAGTCGTTCACCGGCATGTCCCACCGTCCCGGCAGTGCGGACACCAGGGTGGGCAGTGACGCCAGCGCCACGGCCAGGACGCCGAAGGCGGTGGCCACCTGCCGCCAGCCGAACTCCGCCTTGCGCAGGTCCCGCTCGAAGGCGGCCACCCCCAGCCCGATCGAGGCGGCGGTGGCGGCCGCTGCAGGGCCGAGCAGCACCAGCGGGTCGACGGCGAGTGCACCCGTCCACCCCCGTCCGGTCACCCAGGCGGCGAACCAGAAGACGAGGGCGATGGCCCAGAACCTCGCCGCCCATCGGAACCGCACCCCTCGGGCCAGGACCAGGGGGGCCACGGCACCGACCAGGAACCCCCAGGCCAGGGGCGACCCGCCGATGGGTCCCACGGCGAAGCGCAGGAGCGAGCTCCACGAGGCGGCGCCCGAGGCGGGGGTCGGCACACCGAACACGGCGAGCACACCGGTGCCCGACGAGAGCACCCCGATCACCCAGGGAAGGCAGATGATGAGGGCGACGGCGGTCGAGCCCAGCGCGAGCCGCACGGCCCGGCCCGTGGCCCGGGCGTCGCGGAACAGCACCGACGACACGAACACCGACAGCGCGACCAGCACGACGACCAGGGCGGCGGCCGGGACGAACGAGATCAGGACGGCCTCCAGCACGCCGAGTGCCAGGGCGCCCCCGAGCAGACCGTGACGGGATGCCCACGCACCGGTCGGGGCCGGGACACCCTCGGACACGGCGCCGGGCGGCAGCGGTGCCTCCACCCGGCGGACGAAGGGCTCGAGCCCGGTCGAGCGGAGGAGCGTGGCCATCACCCAGGGAGCGCCGGCGTAGACGACGAGTGCACCCCACCGGCCGAGCGCGAGTGCGTTGTAAGGCAGGCCCATGGCCAGGTACGCCAGGCCCGCCACCAGGGACGCCCGCTGCGAGCCGAACGGGCGCAGCAGGCGTACGGATCCCCATGCCCCGAGCGGGAGGCACCCGAAGATGAGCACCTTCTGGGTGAGGCCCATGGCTCCAAGCAGCACGGTTCCCACCACGCCGGCGATTCCGAGAGCCGGGGCCGCCGGAGCGGTGGTGCCCACACCTGACGGGTGCCAGCCGGTGAAGAACTGCGCCAGGGTCGACGACCAACCGGGGAACGGCGTGAACTGGCCGAGTGCCGGCAAGCGGCCGGTGAGGACGCCCCGCGTGCCGATGACGACCAGCACCGCGGCCACCAGCCACACACCCAGCCGCACCCGACCGGGGAGTCGGCCGGCCTCGGTGTCCTCGGCACCTGCCTCGACCTCGGCCACCTCGTCCGACGGCACCGAGGGTGCGGCGGCGTCGGCGGCGGCCAGCTCGTCGGCGTGGGCACCGTGGAACCCGAACTGGAAGACCCGCCGCAGGTAGGCGGACAGGCGGGCGCTGCCCCGCACCTGAAGCAGTCGGATCTCCTTGTCGCTCACCCGACGCTTAGCTTGGAGCCCGGTTCGCTGGGCACGCACGACGGCGAGCCGCCCGAAGTTCCATCGCCACGCCCGCACCACGGCCCGGGCCCTGGCCCGGTTGCCGGCGATCTCGGCGACCAGCACCTCGCCCACGGCCAGGACGAACACCTGGGGGAGCACACGCAGCAGGTGACTCCGCGAGTAGCACTTGAGCACGGCCAGGAGCTCGTGGCGACGCTGCAGCTCCTGGAGTGTCACGGGGTAGCGGGGTGCGTCGGGCTCCTCCTGCGCCGCCTCCCGGGTCGCTCCGGAGGCCTCCTCCTCCGTCGGGCCGGGCGGCCCCTCCCCGGACAGCCCGGTGGGCCCGTCAGGACCGGCGGACGCGCCGGACCCGCCGGAGCCCCGGGACCCGGGTGCCGTGGCCGACGAGGCCAGGAGCGAGGACTCGAGCTGGTGGGCACCGGAGGCGAGCTCCTCCAGATGGCGGATCCGGGCCTCGGGAGCGACCAGGATCCGGGCGCCGACCACCTGGGCACGCCAGCACAGGTCGAGGTCTTCGCCCATGGCCACGATCGCCGGATCGAACCCGTCGAGCTCGTCGAACAGGTCGGCCCTGATCAGCGTGCACCCGCCGGGAGCCACGAACACGTCCCGCACGGCGTCGTGCTGCCCGTGGTCGATCTCGTGCGGCTGCACCCGCTCGACCACGGAGCCACCCTTGTCGACGTTCATGCCCACGTGGACCAGGAGCTGCGGATCGTCCCAGCTCACCACCTTGGGGGACACGATTCCGGCGTTCGACCGGTAGGCCTCCTCCACCAGAAGGTGGAGGGCGTCCGGATCGAGGGCGATGTCGTCGTGGCAGAGCAGGTAGTAGGCGGCACCGTCGACCATCGTCCGCACCTCGTTGACCGTGGCGCCGAATCCGCGGTTGCCGTCGAGCCGGCGCACGTAGGCGGTGGGCAGCACGGCGGCGACCCGGGCGGCCAGGTCGGCGTCGGCACCGGTGTCCAGGACCAGGACGGACAGTTCTCCGTAGTCCTGTGAGGCGATCGAGGCCAGCGTCTCCTCGAACCACGGACCGGGATCGTGGGCGACGACGACGGCGACAACCGGCGGTGCCAGTGTTTCCATCAGGGGTCAGAGGCTATCGGGCCGATGGGGTGCCACGGAGCCATCCCCGGAGCCGCCTGCGACCTCCGAGGCGGCCGGCGGGCGACGGGCGTCGCCGGCCGGGGAGTGACGGCGTGCACCGCCGGGCCCGTGCCGGGACGCTCGCGGGGTGCTTGCAACTGTATATCATTCGGTATACAGTTGTATTCGAGCACAGCGGGGGGTCTGGACGCAGGCCCGGTCGCCGTGCTGACAGCACGAGTCGGAATCCCCCATCACGAACCCAAGGAGCACAACATGCCCGACATCAACACCGACGTCACCAAGGCGGCCAAGGACATCGCCAACGTGGCCAAGGACGCCACCTACGTCGTCATCGGCGCCGGTGTCCTGGGCTTCCAGCAGGCACAGGTCCAGCGCCGTGAGCTCATGGCCAAGCTGCAGGAGCCGTCCTCGATCGCCGAGCGCGTCTCGTCGGTCCGGGGCGACCTGAACGAGGCCGTCCAGCACGTGGACACCCGGGTCGAGGACCTGATGGACCGCGTCGAGGAGATCATCGAGCGGGTCGAGGCCGTGTTCGCCCCCTTCGAGGACCGGCTGCCCACCCAGGCCCGCGACATGACCAAGCGGGCCCACGTGCAGGCCAAGGACGCCCGCACCCAGCTGCGCAACCTGCGTCCCACCGCCGTCGCCTGAACGCACCCCGTCGCCGGTAGGGCTCCCCCCCTCCTTCCGGCGCACGACCGGCGGCCTCCGGGCCCCGGACGGAACGGACCGACCCCCCTCGGTCCCCGCAAGGACGGTCCGCCACGTGCGGGCCGTCCTGCGCGTCGGGCGTCGGGCGTCGGGCTGGGGCCGGGCCGGGTCGGAGCGTTGACGGCCGCAGGCTGGCCCTGACCGGTCGGCCGGAGGGCGGCGGACCCAGATGGGCGCCGACTCAGGCGGACGCGGCCCGCCAGTGGGCCAGCACGTCGGCCAGGGTCTGGTCGAGCGGCACCTCGGTGGCCCAGCCCGTGGCCTCCTGCAACCGGGTCGGGTCGCCGCGGAGCACCGGCACCTCGACCGGTCGCATCAGTGACGGGTCGGGCACCAGGCGGACCGAGCTGCCGGCGGCGGCGAGCAGCCGGTCGGCGATCTCCTGGATGGAGGTGTCCACCCCCGAGCACACGTTGTAGACGGTCCCGGGCGCCCCGGACTCGATGAGCAGGCGGTAGGACCGGACGACGTCGCGCACGTCGGTGAAGTCACGCCGGGCCGACAGATTGCCCACCGGGATCTCGGTGGCACCGGAGCGCTCGGCATCCACGATCCGCTTGGACAGCGCCGCTACGGCGAAATTGGGCGACTGGCCGGGGCCTATGTGGTTGAAGGGCCGGACCGTGACCACTCGCTGGCCGTACGCCAGCCAGGCCTGCGTGCACAGGGCCTCGGCCGCCAGCTTCGAGGCCGCGTACGGGGTGAGCGGGGCGGTCGGCGACGACTCGGTCAGCGGCAGCTGCGACGGGTCGGTGACAGCGCCGTAGACCTCGGCCGAGCTGGTGACCAGGACCCGGGGGTCGGTGCCGCACTCACGTGCGGCGCCCAGCAGGGCGGCGGTCCCGAGCACGTTGACGTCGAGCACCCGCAGGGGCTCGTCCCACGACTGCCCGACGTGGGTCATGGCGGCCAAGTGGTAGATGGCGTCCGGGGCGGCCTCGGTCACCGCGGCCAGGAGGGCACCGGCGTCGGTGATCTCCACCTCCTGGTCGATCTGGACGACCTCGTCGCCGTTACCACGGAGATGTTCGGCAAGCCACGTGCCGACGAAGCCGCGGCCACCGGTGATCAGAGAGCGCACGACGGCTTACCCTACTGTCTCGTCACACCGGCCGAGTGCGCCCGGCGATAGGCCGCCACATGTGTGGCGGTACTCCGTTCCCAGGTGTGCCGGCCGACGATCTCGAATCCGAGCGTGCGCCGCTCTGACGCCGACCGGTCGTCCCCCGCTCCCCGCAGTACGGCGTCGAGGGCGTCGGACAGTGCGTCGACGTCACCCGGTGGCACCAGCACCGCACTCGCCCCGGCCACCTCCTCCATGGCCGTGCCCCGGGTGGTGACCAGGGGGGCGCCACAGGCCAGGGCCTCCAGCGCCGGCAGCCCGAAACCCTCGTAGAGCGAGGGGTAGACGACGGCCGCCGCCGAACGCAGCAGGACCGGGATGTCGTCGTCCTCCACGTACCCGGTCCGCACGATCCGCCGGCCGAGACCGGAGGCCACGACGGCGGCCTCCACCTCCTCGGCCCCCCACCCGGCGCCACCGGCCAGCACCAACAGCGCGTCGGGGTGCCGCGAGGCCACAGCGGAGAAGGCCCGGACCAGGGTGGGCACATCCTTGCGCGGCTCGAGGGTCCCCACGAAGACCAGGAGCGGCCGATCGGCGGTCAGGCGGGTGTCCAGGGCGGCCAGCCGGGCGGCGTCCCACCCGCGGGACGGCTCGTCCGGCCTGAACCGCTCCGCGTCCACACCGTGGGGAGCCACGACCACCTCGGCGTCCACCCGGCACCAACGGTGCAGAGCGTCGGCCGTGACCTGGCTGGGGCACACCACCACGGCTGCCTCCCTGGCCGCACGGGTGATCGCCCTCCGGAACAGGAGGACCTTCGAGCGCTCGTGCCACCGCGGCTCGTCGAAGAAGCTCAGGTCGTGGACGGTCACCACCGAGGGGATCGGGCAGTGTCGGGGCATCGTGTAGTGGGGTCCGTGGTGGACCGACGCCCCCGATGCAGCCAGCAATGGACCGAGCCGCAGCTGCTCCCAGGCCAGCCGGAGAGGTCGCGCGTCCGGCGCCACGGCCAGCAGGCTCCCGTCGGGCACCAGTGACACCCATCGGTGGCGGTCACCGGCCCTGCTGCACAGCACGAGGTCGACCTCCCGGTGGACCGACAGCCCCTGCGCCAACTGCAGGATGTAGTGCCCGGCTCCGACCGGGCGGACGGGTACGGCACTCACGTCGAGGGCCACCCGGAGCGGGGCGTCTCCGGACGTCGCCCTCCCCGACGGCGCCCCGATCGCGCCCGTCCCGACCGTCGTTCCCCCGGCTTCCCTCCCGTCGGCCCCGGTCACGCCCTCACCGGTCACGCGGCACCACCCGCTCCCCCACCGCCAACTCCCACACGTCCCGGTGGCGACGGGCGATGGACGACCACGTCAGCTCCGTCGATCGGAGCGCGCCCCGGTGGATGAGCGACTCCCGGGTCGCCTCGTCGGTCGCCACCCGCAGGAGCCCGTCGGCGATCGCCGTCGTGTCGTTGGGATCGACCTCGTATGCGGCGCCGCCGGTGCTCGGGAGCGGGCTCGCCACCACCGGGGTGCCCAGGGACATGGCCTCGACGGGCGGCAGGCCGAACCCCTCGATCAGGGGCACGTAGGCGAGGAGCCGCGAGGCGGCGTACAGGCCGGCGAGCTCCTCGGCCGAGACCGAACCAGCGTGGACGACGCCCGTGGTGGGCGGCACCTGCTCGCCCCATCCCGACGGCCCGACCATCACCAGGGGCCATGGCTCCGGAAGGGTGGTGCGGATCCTCCCGTAGGCCTCCACCAGCCGCTGCAGGTTCTTGCGCGGCTCCAGGGTGCCGACGCAGAGCAGGAAGGGACCTTCGACGCCGAGCTGGGCCAGATGGGTGGTGGCGGTGGCCAGATCCGGCGACGGCAGGTGGTCCGATCCCATCGGGATCACCGTGATGCGCCCGCGATCGGCGCCCGCCGCCACCAGGTCCTGGGCGACCACGTCGGCCGGCACCACGAACCGGTCGGCCCTCCGCAGCGCCCGGGCCAGTGCTCGCTTCGTGCCAGCGTCGCCCACGGGCCGGGTAGGCATCGGGTATGCGCCGCCACAGCAGGTCGTGGACGGTGACGACCAACGGCGCCGCACCGGACTCGAGCGTGGCGAGGGAGACGGCGTGGACGAGGTCGACGTCCGACGGGGCCCGCACCAGGCCGCGGTCCCATGCCCGGGTGAGCATCGGACCGGGCAGTGCCGACGTGCGGAGCTCGTGACCGAGCTCGGCCAGCGGATCCGGTGTGGCCCTGGCTCGGCTGGCGGTCAGGACGAGCTCGGGTGCATGGCCGGGGTCGGCGGCGGCCAGCTGGTCGAGCCCCTGGAGAAGCCCCAGCACGTACGTACCGATGCCGCCCGCGGCGGACCGCCGCAGCTGCTCGGCCAGCAGGAGGACGCGGAGGCGGCTCACCGCACCGGCGCCCGACGACGGAGGGGCGCCCCGGCCACGGCGTCCCGGTAGAGGCCGCCCAGTCCCGCGGCGCAGCGCTCCCAGGTGAACGTCCCGCTGCGGGCCCGTCCCCGGGCGACGAGCCCGTCCACCTCGGTGCCACCGTCGAGGGCGGCGACGACACGCTCGGACAGGGCGTCCCCGTCGCCCGGGTCGACGAGCCAGGCGCCGTCGCCGACGACCTCGGGCACCGCCCCGCCGGCGGTCGCCACCACCGGTACCCCGGCGGCCATGGCCTGGAGCGGCGGGAACCCGAATCCCTCGTACCTCGACGGGTACGCCAGCACGGCCGCCCCCCGCAGCACCGTCCCGAGGGTGACGTCGTCGAGGTAGCCGGCGCGCAGGACCCGTTGTCTGACGGGCGACGCGTCCAGGGCCTCGACGAAGCGCTCGGCCCCCCAGCCGTCGCCGCCGACGATCACCAGGGCGGTGTCCGGGTGGGCCGCAGCCACGGCGGCGAACGACCGGACGAGCAGCGGGTAGTCCTTGCGGGGCTCGACCGTGCCGATGGCCAGTACGTAGCGCCGGCAGCCGGCGGGAAGCGTGATCCCGGGACCACCGGAACCTGTGGGCAGCCGGGGGAAGTGACAGGGACCCCGTGGTGCACGGCCCGCACCCGCGCCGGATCGACTCCCAGCTCGGCGACGACCTCGGCAGCCACGAACTCCGACGGCGTGTGCACCCACGCACCGTCGGCCACGGCGCGACGGATCAGGCGCGGGAAGGCCAGCGTCGGCGTATCGCACAGCTCCGGATAGAGGGAGACCGTCAGATCGTGGACCGTGACCACACGGGCCGCCCGGTGGGTCGGGGGGACCACGAAGTTGGACCCGTGGACCACGTCGAGGGGACCCGTGAACCACTCCAGCGGCGGGCCGGGGATCCGTCCCCACGCGGCGTGCAGGGGTCGAGCCGGCATCGGACGCTGCGTCGTGCGCACACCGGCGGGCACCCGCCCGGCGATCCCGGCACGACGGCGCCAGCTGACGGCGAAGGCCGACACCTCGATGTCGTCCCGACGGGCGAGTCCACCGAGGGCCCCGGCGCAGAACACCCCGACGCCGGTCGGACACCCGAGCAGTGGTGTGGCGTCGAACCCCACGGACAGCCGGTCGGGGGCGGCGGTCGCTGATCGCTCCGGCGGCACGCCGCGAGCCTTGCACATCCGGGGACCGGTCCCGCGCTCGGGTCCGAGCCGGGTGGCGGGGTCCGCAGGCCCGGGTCCGCGCTGGGGCCCACAGGTCCGGGTGCGCGCTGGGGCCCGCAGGGCCGGGTGGCCGGGTCCGCAGGTCCGGGTAGCCTGCGCCGATGACCACGACAGCGCGCTCGGCACGGATCGGTCCGGTGATCACCGCCCTGGCCGGCGGGGTCGGCGCGGCGCGCCTGTTGCGGGGCATGGTCGAGGTCGTGGCGGCCGGCGACATCACGGCCGTGGTCAACGTCGGCGACGACACCGATCTGCACGGACTCCACATCTCCCCCGACCTGGACACCGTCCTGTACACGCTGGCCGACGCCATCAACCCCGAAACGGGCTGGGGACTCGCCGGCGAGACCTGGCGGGTCATGGAGTCGCTGGGGCGACTCGGAGGGGTGACCTGGTTCAACCTCGGTGACCGCGATCTGGCCACACACCTCTACCGGACCCAGCGCCTGGCCGAAGGCGCCACCCTCGGCACGGTCACCGGTGAGTTGGCCGATCGCTTCGGTGTGGGGATCCGGCTGCTCCCGGTGACCGACGACCCGCTGCGGACCCGCCTTCGACTCCGGGACGGTGAGGAGGTGGGGTTCCAGGAGTACTTCGTGAAGCTGCGCCACGACGTGGCAGTCACTGAGGTCAGCTTCGCCGGGGCGGAGGACGCCCGTCCGGGCGCCGGGGTCCTGGAGTCCATCGCCGCGGCCGAGACCGTCGTGGTGTGCCCCTCGAACCCGGTCGTCTCGATCGACCCCGTGCTGGTCGTGCCCGGGGTGGCCGACGCCCTTGCCGCTCGCCGCGACGACACGGTGGCCGTCTCCCCCATCGTGGCCGGGAGCGCCCTGAAGGGCCCGGCCGACAGGCTCCTTGTCGAGATGGGATTCGAGTCCTCGGTGGTCGGAGTGGCCCGCTGGTACGCACCGTGGGTGGCGACCCTGGTGATCGACGAGGCCGATGCCGCCCTCGCTCCCGCCGTCGAGTCCCTGGGGGTCCGCTGCGTGGTGGCTCCCGCCATCATGTCCGACGTGTCCCACGCCGCCGCCCTGGCCCGTGTGGTCCTCGACTCCCGTGGCTGACCCGGCGGGGGGTGCCCCCGGCCCGCTCACGCCCGGATCGCTGTCCGTCGTCCCCGTGTCCGGCGTCGGGGAGGTCCGGCCCGGCGACGACCTCGCCCTCGTCCTGGCCGAAGCGCTGACGTCCCGTGCCGGCGACGGCGCGGGCGTGCCATGGGTGACCGACGGCGACGTGCTCGTCGTCACGCAGAAGGTGGTGTCCAAGGCGGAGGGTCGGATCGTCCCCGTCGATCCCCATGACCCCGACGCCAAGCGGGTGCTGGTCGAATCGGAGTCCGTCCGCATCCTGCGCCGCCGCGGCGACCTGCTCATCACCGAGACGCGCCACGGCTTCGTCTGCGCCAACGCGGGCGTCGACCTGTCCAATGTCGAGGCGGGGACCGCCGCGCTCCTGCCGGTGGACCCGGACAGATCGGCCAGGAGGATCCGCGAGGCCCTGGCCCATCGGCTCGGCATCGACCTGGCCGTCGTGATCTCGGACACCTTCGGTCGCGCCTGGCGCAACGGCGTCACCGACGTGGCCATCGGGATCGCCGGGATGGCCGGCGTGGTGGACCTGCGAGGCACGCCGGACGCCACCGGACGGGTGCTCGAGGCCACCGAGGTGTGCGTCGCCGACGAGGTCGCCGGTGCCGCCGAGCTGGTCATGGGCAAGGACCGGGCGGTGCCCGCCGCCGTGGTGCGCGGGCTGGACAGGTCCTGGCTGCGTCGGGGCTCGGTGGCCGCCGAGGTCGTCCGCGACCCGGCCGGTGACCTGTTCCGCTAGACCGGCCTGGAGTCCGTCAGCCGACGTCGAACAGGTCGACCACGAACACCAGGGTCTCGTTCGGTGCGATCACCCCGCCGGCGCCCCGGCTCCCGTAGCCGAGCTCGGGCGGGATGGTGATGCGACGACGACCACCCACCTTCATGCCGGCGACACCCTGGTCCCAGCCCTGGATCACATGGCCCGCCCCCAGCGGAAAGCTGAACAGCTCGGCCCGGTTCCACGACGAGTCGAATTCGTCCCCCGTGGACCAGGAGACGCCTACGTAGTGGACGGTGACGGGCTTGCCGCCGACCGCCTCCTCACCGGTGCCCACCTCGAGGTCCTCGATGACGAGCTCACCCGGAGGTGGCCCGTCAGGGACGGTGACGGAAGGTTTCGTGTCGGAAGCCATCCGGTGACTGTAGATCGTCCGCGCCGCGGTCCGTGGATCCGCCACGCAGTGCCTGGATCACGTGCATGACGGTTCCCGCCGGCTCAGCGACCCCGCTGCGACCGGCCGGCACTCTGGTTGGTGGGCCGGGACCCGGCGGCTCCCCCCCGGCGGGCGCCGCCGGCACCACCGGCGAACGAGCCCCGCGTCGCCGGCTTGCCGGGCTTGCCCGGCCCCCCCGGGCGGGCCGGCTTGCCGGGCTTGGCGAACCCGGAGGGCTTTCCCGGCTTGCCCGGGCGGGCCGGCTTTCCGGGCTTGGCGAACCCGGACGGCTTTCCTGACGGCTTTCCGGAGCTGGCACGGTGTCCGCCCTCACGCGGACCGCCCTCACGCGGACCGCCGTCACGAGGGCCGCTGCGGGGGCCGCCGTCGTTGCGGGGGCCGCTGCGGCCTCCGGGCTTACGGGTCTTGAAGGGCCGGGAGGCGCGGACACCGCCGCGGTTGGCGTTGGGAGAACCTTCGCGGCTGTGGTCGGGCTCGCGTTCTTTCACCACCCGGCGGGGCGGCGGTGGCCCGAGCACCTTCTCGATCGCGCCGAGGTCGGCCTCGGTCGTTCCGATCGGCACACCGAGTTCGCGCTGGAGCTTCTTGACCGCGCTGGTCTTGTCGGGCGTGACGAAACTGACGACGACCCCGGTGGCGCCGGCGCGCGCTGTCCGACCGGAGCGGTGGACATAGTCCTTCGGATCTGCCGAGGGGTCGAAGTGGACGACGGCGTTGACCCCGTCGACGTGGATCCCCCGTGCGGCCACGTCGGTGGCCACCAGCGCGTCGACAGCTCCCCGCACGAAGGAGTCGAGCGCCTTCTCGCGCTGCTTCTGGCTGCGGTCGCCGTGGATGGCGGCGGCCCGGATACCCCGTTGCTCGAGCTGGCGGGCGATCCGGTCGGCACCGTGCTTCGTGCGCGAGAACACGATCGTCGGACCGACCGCGGTGACGACCTCGGCCGTGCGCTCGACGCGGTCACCCGAGGAGACCCTCCAGAACAGGTGGACAGCGGCGCTGGCATCGTCCTCGTCGACCTCGAGTTCGTGACGTGCCGGGTCGTGCTGATAGCGGCGGACCAGGACGTCGATGTCCCCGTCGAGCGTCGCCGAGAACAGCAGGGTCTGACGGCCGTCGGGGGTGAGGTCGAGGATCCGGCGCACGTCGGGCAGGAATCCCATGTCCGCCATGCGGTCGGCTTCGTCGATGACGACGATCTCGACGGCGTCCAGACGGATGCTGCCCCGCTCGAGCAGGTCGCCCAGCCGGCCGGGACAGGCGACGGCGACGTCGACGCCACGGGAGAGCGCCTTCAGCTGTGGACCGTATCCGACCCCGCCGTAGAAGCAGTCGACCTTCAGTCCGCGTGGGGTCGCGAGGACCTGCAGCTCGGAGGCGACCTGGGCCGCCAGCTCGCGTGTCGGGGTGAGCACGAGGACCCGGGGGTGCTTCGGTCGTGAGCCCTTGCCCTTCAGGCGGGCGATGGCACCGATACCGAAGGCGATGGTCTTGCCCGAGCCGGTCGGAGCCTTGCCGCACACGTCACGACCCGCCAGCGCATCAGGGACGGTCATCGCCTGGATCGGGAACGGGGAGGTGATCCCGTTGGCATCGAGCGCAGCGACGATGTCAGAGGGCACGCCGAGTACGGCGAAGGAAGGAGCAGACGAGGGCATGGAGACACTTTCGGGCTACAGGGGAAGCACCGGAGTGTGCCTCGGGAACCGCCAGGCGCACAGTAACGGCGCGGCAGGTGAGACCATCCTATCCGACCCGGGCCGGGTCCCGGTCGCAGCGCATTGACTCATCTAAAACCTCCGCGTAGCCGGCATCGTTGCCTCATCTAAGAATCTCCGCCTAGGAGACGGGCCGACTACGCCTGATCCATGGAGCTTTCGATGGGCGAACGACGTGCGGTGACGAAGAAGTTGGCGATCCAGTACAAGAGGGGCTCCCGGTCCGAGAAGTCGGCAATCCTCGACCAGTTGGTCGACCTCACGGGCTGGAGCCGGGACCACACTCGTGCCCGGCTCCGTGGCGCCGGTGAGGTCCGAGTGGTGCGGACCCGGAGCCCGAGGGCGCCGCTCTACTCGTCCCGGGTGGTCTCGGCCCTCGAGCTGTGCTGGCGGGCCGCCCGGGCACCTGCGGGCAAGCGTCTGGCGCCCATGCTCCCCGTCCTCGTCCCGCTGCTCCGTCGGGATGGCGAGCTCGACCTCACCGACGAGGAGGCCGGGCTGCTGATGGCCATGAGCGCAGCCACCATCGACCGACGCCTGGCGGGGGCCAAGGTGCTGGCCGGGTTCCGGGCCATGAGCCACACCAAGCCGGGCTCGCTGCTCAAGACCCAGATCCCCATCCGGACCTGGTCGGAGTGGGACGACGTGACCCCCGGCTTCGTCGAGATCGACCTGGTCGGCCACGAAGGAGGGAACTCCTTCGGCGAGTTCTGCTTCACCCTGACGATGACCGACATCGCCACCGGCTGGACGGTCAACCGCTCGGTGGCCAACAAGTCGGCGATCCGGGTCGCCCAAGCCATCGAGCACGCCTGTGGTGCCTTCCCCTTCCCGATCAAGGGCATCGACTCGGACAACGGCAGCGAGTTCATCAACGCCCACTTCCTCGAGTGGTGCACATCCCGGCGGATCACCTTCACCCGGTCCCGGCCGGGCAACAAGAACGACGGCTGTCATGTCGAGCAGAAGAACTGGACCCACGTCCGCGAGCTGGTCGGCTACCTGCGCTTCGACACCGCAGCCGAGCTCGATGTGCTCAACCGGATCTGGACCATCGACCGGGGCTACACCAACCTCCTGCTCACCCAGCAGAAGCTCGTCGAGAGCACGAGGGTCGGTGCCAAGGTCGTGAAGCGCCACGATGCCGCCGCCAGCCCCTATCAGCGCCTGGTCGCCACCGACGTGCTCACCCCGGCCCGCAAGGCCGCCCTCACCCGGGCTCGCAACGCCCTCTCCCCAGGTCAGGTCCAGCGCGAGATCGAGCGGCTCTGCACCCAGCTCGAACGCCTCGCCCTGTCCAAGACCGGGCCCCCTCCGATGGCGGTCAATCGGGCCTTCAACCACTACTCGTAGGCGGAGGGTTTTACGTGAGGCAACGAATCACCCTTGGCGGAGGGTTTGGCATGAGGCAACGGGCAGGGCACGGCACGACCCGCTGCCGACCCGACGGGAAGGCACGTGCCACGCCCGGGCGCCCGGTGCCCCCGCCCCACCGCCCCACCGTCACACCCATCGACCAGGCTGGCCCCATGGCGCTCGCCACCTGCTCCGACGCACTGCCCGACGCACTGCCCGACGCACTGCCCGGTGCCCTGCCCGGTGCCCGGCGCCCTGCCGAGGAGGGGCCCGGCCTGTCGGCCCGGATGGCCTCGTTGCGGTCCGGCCTGCACCGGCTCCTGGCCGACCTCGACCCCGGGCTCCTGTCGGGGAGCGACGCCGCCTCGCTGTTCGGCGACTTCGCCTCCTTGGAGCGCCTGGTGACGGCGGGCAAGACCCTGCTCGCCCCCCGGATCGCCGAGTCGGGCCACTGGGAGGCCGAGGGCCACCGGTCCCCGGCCGGCCTGCTGGCCGTCCTGGAGGGCGGCTCGTCGGGCCAGGCCCGGCGCACCCTGGAGGCCGGACAGCGCCTGGTCGACCTGCCCGGCACCGAGGAGGCCCTGCGCCGGGGCACCCTGTCGGGCCCGAAGCTGGCCGAGATCACCCGGGCGGCCAGTGTGGACCCCGACAGCGAGGGCGGGCTGGTGGCCGGAGTGGAGCTGGCCCCCCTGCACGTGATCCGGGAGCGCTGCCAGCGGGTCCGGGCCACGGCTGCCGCCGACGACCAGGCCGCCGCCGTGGCCCGGATCCACGCCCGGCGGTCGTTCACCACCTGGACCGACGCCGAGGGGGCGTTCTGCTTCACGGGACGCGACACCGCCGAGTCGGGGGCACGGCTGCTGGCCGCCCTCGCCCCGGTGGTCGACCGCCTGCGGGACGACCGACGGGCGGCGGCCTCCCCGGCCGCCGGCCGTCCCGGTGGCACCCCGGCACCGGCTCCCGAGTCCGAGGCCGCCCTGCGGGCCGACGCCCTCGTCCTCCTGGTGACCGGCCGTGCCGGCGGTGATCGATCCGGGGACGACCCCGGCACTGCCGACGCTCTCGGCCGTGCCGGCGACCTGGTGCACGCCCCGCCCCCGGCCACCGTCATCGTCCGGGTCGACCTCGCCGCCCTGCGCCGGGGCACCGCCCTGCCCGGGGAGCTGTGCGAGCTGGACCACCACGGACCGGTGCCCCTGCCCGTGGTGGCCGGCCTGGTCGACGACGCCTTCGTGGCCTGCGTGTTCACCGAGGCCGGGGACATCCGGGCCGTCGCCCACCTGGGGCGGACCGTCAACCGGCGGCTGCGCACCGCCCTGGCCCTGCGGGACCGGCACTGCGTGGTGCCCGGCTGCGGCGTGGCCTACGGCCTGGAGATCGACCACGTGGCGCCCCTGGCCTCGGGCGGGCGCACGGAGCTGGACAACCTGGCCCTGCTCTGTCGACACCACCACCGGATGAAGACCTACGGCGGCTGGGTGCTCGGACGCACCGGACCGACCGACGAGGACCCCCGGTGGTCGTTCACCCCCCTGGCGCCCTTCGGGCAGGAGCCCGACCTGGGGCTCGACCGACCAGCGGAGCCGCCGGAGCCGGTGCCCCGGGCCTGAGGCCCGGGACCGGCGGGGCGAGGTCGGTAGGGCGGGACCGCCGCCAGTCTAGAGCTCGCCGGATTCCGACAACCGGTTGCGGATGAATCCGATCGTCGCCGATGTGCCGACGCCGAGTTCGGTCCACGGGCTCCAGCCCAACTGGATCCCGGCACGGGAGGGATCGAGGCAATTGCGGGCGAGCTCACCGGCCCGCAGCGGCTTGTGGTCGGGCTCGACGACGACACCGGCCTGGGTGGCCATCACCTGGAGGAGCGTGTTGACCGAGGTCTCCTGGCCCGTGCCGATGTTGCACACCAGACCCCCACCTTTGGTGGCGGCCCGGACGAACGCATCGACGACGTCGTCCACGTAGACGAAGTCCCGGGTCTGCTCGCCGTCGCCGAAGACGGTCACTGTCTGACCGCGCAGCAGTCGTTCCGCGAAGATCGCCACCACGCCGGCCTCGCCGTGCGGGTCCTGGCGTGGCCCGTAGACGTTGGCGAGGGCCAGGGCCGCGAACTCGAGCGAATGGAGCGAGCGGTAGGCCAGCAGGTAGTCCAGTGCGGCCTTCTTCGACACGCCGTACGGCGACAGCGGGTGTTGGGGCAACGACTCCTTGAGGGGCAGTTCCGACACGTCCGGCTCGCCGTAGAGGGTCCCGCCGCTGGCGGCGAACACGACCCGCTGGGAACCGGCGGCCCGTGCCCCCTCGAGGATCCGCAGTGTCCCGAGGAGGTTCACGTCGGCATCGAACACCGGGTCGGCCACCGACACCCGCACATCGGCCTGTGCGGCAAGGTGGAAGATCACCTCCGGCGAGCGACGGGTGATGAGCTCCACGACCTCTGGCGACCGGATGTCGAGGCGGTGGAACGACAGGTCGTTGTCGGTCGATCCTCGCGCCGACGCCAGATTCGCCAGCGACCCGGTCGACAGATCGTCGATCACGTCGACCGAGTGCCCCTCGGCCAGCAAGCGGTCGACCAGGGTCGAACCGATGAATCCGGCGCCACCCGTGACGAGTGCCCGCACGGTCAGCCTGCTGCCGGGTAGCGCTCACCGTCGAGCGTCGTGCCCGAGGCGATGACCGCACCTGCTCCGATGACGGACACGCCGGTCACGACGCACCGCTGACCCACGATGGCGTCGGGCCCCACGATCGAATGGTCCACCGTCGCCCGTCCCGCGACCCGCGCCCCCGGAAGCAGCACCGAGTCCGCCACGGTCGCCCCGTCCTCGACGATCGCACCCGCGCCCACCACCGAGTCGGTGACCTTCGCGTTGGACGCCACCGACGACCCGCGGCCCAGCAGCGACCGGGCCACGGATCCTGGGACCGCATCGACCTCGCCGATCCTCCACACGCCGGCACCCAGTTCGGGGTCGGCCACGGCGTCGGGTGCTGGTGGCCCGTCCCGTCGTCCGCTCAACAGGTCGCGGTGTGCCCGCAGGTAGGCGTCGGGTGTCCCCGTGTCGAGCCAGTAGGCATCGGAGCCACGTGCGTAGAGGGTGCCGTCGGCCACCATCGCCGGGAACGTCTCACGCTCGATCGACACCCGGACGTCCGAGGCGATGCGAGACAGCACCGACGGTTCGAGCACGTAGATGCCGGCGTTGATCAGATTCGTGGGGGCCTCGTCGCGGGGTGGTTTCTCGATGAATGCGGTGACCTTGCCGTCCGGGTCGGTGGGAACGACGCCGAAGCTGCTCGGGTCGTCGACGGGTGTCAGCCCGATCGTGCCCTCGGCCCCTCGCTCCCGGTGGAAGTCCACCAGGCCGGTGATGTCGAAATCGGTGAGGACATCGCCGTTGAGCACCACGAAGGTGTCCGCCATGCCGCCGAACTCGGCCGCGAACCGGATGGCACCGGCGGTGTCGAGCGGCGTGGGCTCGACGGCGTAGGTGGACCGGACGCCGGCGATGACCCCATCGGGGTAGGCGTCGCTGAAGGCGTCGGGTCGGTAGCCCAACGACAGCACGGCCTCGTCGATCCCGTGTGCGGCCAGGTGCCCGAGCACCCGTTCGATCATGGCCTGTTCCACGATCGGGAGCATCTGCTTCGGTGCCGTGAGCGTCAGGGGCCGGAGCCGGGTGCCCTCGCCGCCCACCAGGACGACGGCCCTCACCCGTTCGTTCCGCCGGGCTTCGTCGTCGTAGCGGTGGACGAGGTCGTCGCCGTCACCGTGGTGGTCGAGGTCACCGTCGGTACCGAGGTCGACGACACCGAGGGGACCGTCGTCGACGTGGGTCCGGCCTCGTCGGCGGTGATCAGATCCGTGATGACCGAGGCCGCAGGCTTCGGCACCGTTCCGTTGGCCGGGATGAACGCCATGGTGATCAGCTGCCCGTTCTGGAACAGCAGGTTCTGAGGGTCACCAGGCGATTCTGACCCGTGCTTGGCCGTGAAGTTGGGCCAGCTGTAGACGATCACGACTCCGGGCTTGCCTGCATCAGGCGATCCCTTCGGGCAGATGTCACCGTTGTTGTAGGCCGTCTGGCCCGGGTACTGGAGGGTCGAGTTGGTCAGCTTCAGACCCTTGTAGCCGGACACGAACTTGCCGAGCGTGGCGTTCGAACCCGACTCCGAGCTGTTCTTCGGTGCGATGGTCAGGACGCCGTTGCCATTGGCCGTCAGACCGGTCGTGGACTTGTTCTTGCTCGCCGACAGGTTGGGCTGGAGCGTTCCGCACACGTCGATGCCCAGGGCGGCGTACCAGGTCTGCGAGGTCGTGGGCGGACCCGACGACGACGTCGTCCGGTGGGTCAGCTGGTAACGGCTGAAGGCGACCAGGCCGAGGCCCACGATCACGATCACCGCCAAGCTGGCGTAGAAGTTGACGGGCATCTGCCCGCGATAGGTCCGTCCACCGCCCGTGGTGGCGGCGCGCTGCACCCACTTGCCCGTCGAGTTGTTGGCCATGATCGTCCGACACCCTACAACGTCCGGTAAGTGCCCTCTGCGGCGGGCCGTACGGCCCAGCCCACGGCCCGGCCCACGGCCCGGCCACCGGCCCGGCCACCGGTCCACGACGGGATCCTGGCACCGCGGACAGTCAACGCCCTGGTGCGGGTCCCGTCGACCGTCCGATGGACGGCATCACCCACCGCCCCGGCACTACCCCCTCACCGTCCTGCCCGGCGGCCGCCCTGACCCTTCCGCACCGACGCCACCGTCGCCGTCTCCACCGCCGTCACCGCCCCGCCATCCTCGCCACGCAGGCCAGTCCGACCCGCACCGCCACTCCCACCGCCACCAGCGGGAGCAGGGCCTTGCGCCATCCCGTCGACGAACGCGTGGCGAACCGCAGCAGTGACCGATGGTGCTCGAGGATCATGCGGTACGGATGCCGGTCGGTCGACCGGCCCTGCAGGTGGGTGACCTCGGCGGTGGGCGCGTAGGCGACCCTCCAGCCCGCCCGTTGCAAGCGCCAGCACAGGTCGACGTCCTCGGCGTACATGAAGTAGGACTCGTCGAACCCGCCCACTTCCTCGAATGCCGACCTCCGCGCCAGGAAGCAGGCGCCCGAGACCCAGTCGACGGACTCCACTTCGACGGTCACCCCGTCGAGGTCGCTGCGCTGGTAGCTGCGGGTGAACCGGTTGTCGGGCGCAAACAGGCCGAGGAGCGCGTGACCTGCAGCATCGACCATCGACGGGAAGTGGCGGGCCGATGGGTAGCGATCACCCTCGGGGGTGCGGATCAGGGGACCCACGAGGGCGCATCCCGGGTCGGCGTCGAGGGCTGCCGCCAGAGCGTCCACGGCGCCGGCGGGCACCTCCAGATCGGGGTTGCACACCAGGACCAGCGGTGCCGTCGTAGCCGCCACGCCCCGGTTGGCAGCGGCCCCGTAGCCCAGATTCCGACCCGGGACGATCACCCCGAGGTCCGGGACGTGGGCCTGGGCCGCGGACAGGGACCCGTCCGTGGACCCGTTGTCGACGACCACCAGCTCGGCCAGACCGGCCGCCCGCAGGTCGGCGACGCACCTGGCGAGCGCCGCCGCCGGACTCGTAGTTGACCACGACGACGGCCGCCGTGCGGGAGGCCGCCGTGCGGGAGGCCGCCGGCCCGGCGGCGCCGCCGACGGCAGCGGTCACGGCTCGATCGGTGTGAACCGGTACTTGATCAGGGCGCGCAGGGCGCCGAAGCCGTCACGCCAGGTGATCTTCTTGCCCTCGCTCAGCTCGCGGCCGGCGTAGGAGATCGGCACTTCGTAGATTCGGAACCCGCGCCGCAGGACCTTGGCCGTGATCTCGGGCTCGAAGTCGAACTTGTCCGACTCGATGGTCAGTCCCTCGAGCACCTGGCGGTCGAAGAGCTTGTAGCAGGTCTCCATGTCCGACATGGTCGAGGAGTAGAGCAGGTTGGTCACCAGCGACAGGAACCGGTTGCCGATCCAGTGGAGCGGAAGCATGTTCATGCGCTCGCCGGTGAACCGGCTGCCGTAGACGACCCGGGCCTTGCCCCGCAGGATCGGCTCGAGCAGTCGGGGCCAGTCCTTCGGGTCGTACTCGAGATCGGCGTCCTGAATGAGGAGGAGATCCCCGCGGGCGGCCGCCAGGCCGGTGCGGATGGCGGCGCCCTTGCCCTTGTTGACGGGGTGCGTGAGTACCCGCACGGTGGAGTCGGCGAGCGCCGTCAGGACCTTCTCGGTCCCGTCGGAGGAGCCGTCGTCCACCACGATGACCTCGACGTCGACAGGCACGTCGACCGCACGGATGCGCCGGATGACCTCGGCCACCGTGACCCGCTCATTGTAGACGGGCACGATCACCGACAGCAGCTGAAAGGTCGCGCTGTCCGGGTCCCTCAGTCCCGTCGCGGTCCGACCCACTCACATCGATACCTTCGGCCTCAAACATGCTCCGGCGCTCCTCGTTCGTCCCCGCGAATCGGGGTGCGACCATTCTCTACCATCGGCGGGCACCGACGGTCACCCGGCCCCGAACTGCAGGTGCGAGCGGTGCCGACGGTGCCGTCGGTGCCGTCGGTGCCGGAACCACTCCCGGCCGGCTCACGACGCCGTCCCGGCGGCGGGCAGCCCCGCATCCTCCGCCAGGTAGGCCGCCGTGCGGGCCAGCCCGTCCTCGAGGCTGGTCGTCGGTTCCCAACCGAGTTCCGCCCGGGCGACGCTGATGTCGGGTCGGCGACGGGTCGGGTCATCGGTCGGGAGGGGCCGGTGCTCCACGGCCGAGGACGAGCCGAGCAGCTCGATGATCGTCCGGGCGAGCTGCAGGACCGTGTACTCGTCGGGATTGCCGATGTTCACCGGACCGGTGAGATCGGAGTCGAGCAGGGCCAGGAGGCCGCGCACCTCGTCCTCGACGTAGCAGAGGCTCCGGGTCTGGCTGCCGTCCCCGTAGACTGTCAGGGGCTCGCCCCGCATGGCCTGGAGGAGGAAGTTCGAGACCACCCGGCCGTCGTCGGGCCGCAAGCGGGGGCCGTAGGTGTTGAAGATACGGACGATGGCCACATCGGTCCCCAGGGTGCGGTGGTGGGCCATGGTGAGCGCCTCCCCGAACCGCTTCGCCTCGTCGTAGACGCTGCGGGGGCCGATGGGATTGACCCGGCCCCAGTAGGACTCGGACTGCGGGTGGACCTCGGGGTCTCCGTACACCTCACTGGTGGACGCCTGGAGGAACCGGGCACCGTGGCGTTCGGCCAGCTCCAGGCCGTGCCGGGTGCCCTCGCTGCCGACGGCCAGCGTCTGGAGCGGCAGGGCCAGGTAGTCGGGCGGTGACGCCGGGCTGGCCAGGTTGCACACACCGGTCACGTCCCCGTCGACTGGGATCCCCGTCGTGACGTCCGCCTCGACCAGCTCGAAGTCGGCCCGGTCCTCGAGGTGGGCCACGTTGGCACGGCGGCCCGTCGAGAAGTCGTCCACGCAGACGACGGCGTCGCCGCGCGCCAGCAGCTGGTCGCAGAGGTGCGATCCGAGGAACCCCGAACCGCCGAGGACGACGACCCGCCCGGAAGTGCGTCGGCTCACCGGCGCCCGATCCCGACGTAGGAGAACCCGAGCCGGCGGACCTGCGCCGGGTCGAGCAGATTTCGGGCGTCGACCAGCACGGAGGCGTCGAGCGCCTCGCGGACCTTCACGAAGTCCAGCCACCGGAATTCGTCCCACTCCGTGAGCACGACCACGGCCGCCGCCCCCTGGCAGGCCGAGTAGGCGTCCGGGTAGGCCAGCAACGAGCCGCGGGCGTCGTCGGGGAAGTCCAGCCCGGGGACCTGGACGACGACGTCCCCCTCGGGGACGTTGACGGTCGGGTCGTAGGCCCGCACCTCGGCGCCACCGGCCACCAGGCGCAGTGCGACTTCGACGGCCGGCGAGTTGCGCAGATCGTCGGTCCCGGCCTTGAACGTCAGCCCCCAGACGGCGATCACGGCCCCGGCGAAGTCACCGCCGCTCGGAACACCTTCGGAATCCTCGCCCGGCCCGGTGCCCGACGCAGCATGGGCGGCGAGCGATGGCGCAACCGCCGCACGGACCTTGGCCACCACCCGCTCGAACTGCTCGTCGTTGGTGGCGATGGCACCCTTCAGGAACGAGAAGTCGTAGCCGGCCTGCTCGGCGATGTGGACGAGCGCCCGGGTGTCCTTGGGGAGGCAGCTCCCGCCCCAGCCCGGTCCGGGCTTCAGATACTCGAATCCGATGCGCTTGTCGTAGCCGAGTCCCAGGATGACGTCACGCACGTCGGCGCCGACCGCTTCGCACAGCCCCGCCACGGCATTGACGAAGCTCAACTTGGTGGCCAGGAAGGCATTGGAGGCGTACTTGATGGTCTCCGCCGTGGCCGCGTCCGTGATCAGCAGGGGCGCTCGTGTGCCGGCGAACAGCGCCCCAACCCGTGCGGCGGCGAGCTGGTCGTCGGCGCCGACCACGATCCGCTCGGGGTGCAGGCTGTCGGGGACGGCCGTGCCCTCGCGCAGGAATTCGGGGTTCGAGACGACCTGGACGTCGGTCCGCCCGAGCACGCGCTCGACGACGAGCGTCGAGCCCACGGGGACGGTCGACTTGTTGACGATCACCGTGCCCGGAGCCAGGTGGGGACTGATCTCGGCGGCCACCGCCTCGACGTAGGACAGGTCCGCCGAACCGTCGTCCCCCTGGGGTGTCGGCACGCACAGGAAGACGAACTCGGCCCCATGGACGGCAGCTGTCGCTCCGAGTACGAAGCTCAGGTTGCCGGCCTGCTGGCCCTCGCGCACGAGCTCCTCGAGATGTTCCTCGACGATGGGCACCTCGCCCCGCTGCAGCATCTCGATCTTGCGCGGGTCGGCGTCGCCGCACGTCACCTTGTGACCGAGGAAGGCCAGCGTGGCAGCCGTCGGGAGGCCGACGTAGCCGACGCCGATGACGGCCACCGTGTGGACCGGCCCCGCAGGGGCGCGACCGAACGCCGACTCCTCCTCCGGCGATCCGGCACCGGGACCCTGGTCGCCTCCATTGGCGAAGAGCATCGAACTCACTGACATCTCGGGTTACGTCCCATCATCTGTTGGGGGGCCGACAGCGGGTCGGCGGACGGTCGGGGGTCGGGGGTCGGACGATTCGTGTCGCCTGGGAACATCGGCGTCACGAGGGGCGTTCCTGAGGCATTTCGGTGACATGGTACGAGTTTTCCTCAGGTGCCATCTTCCTTCAGTCGGCGCGTCGGAGAAAGGGGACGCTCCCGAGGGCAGATCCGCGATCCCTGGGGCACGTCGGTCTGGCTGATCGGACCGGGTCAGTGGGCCGAGGGCAGTACGGCCACGAGGCGGGACAGTGCGTCCTCCCACCGCGGCATGGCCGGGAGGCCGGAAAGCCGCAGGGCGGCGTTGTCCAGCCTCGAATTGGCGGGGCGGGGAGCCGGGTAGCGGTCCGGGTCGAGATCGGCCGACGAGATCGGCTCGACACGATCCGGATCGAGCCCGGCGGCGGTCAGGGTCTGGCGGACGAAGCCGAACCAGGTCGTCTCGCCCTCGTTCGTGACGTGGAAGGTGCCCGGTCGGCGGTCGACGCCCAGCCGGACGACGGCCCGGGCGAGATCCGCGGTGAAGGTCGGGCATCCGTGCTGGTCGTCTACGAACCGGAGCACGCCAGCGGGTTCGGCCGTCGCCAGCCGCAACGCGGTCTTCACCATGTTCGCACCGTGGGCACCGCTCACCCACGCGGTGCGCACGATGGTCCCCGACCGACCCGACAGTGTCCGGATCTCCTCCTCCCCACCGAGCTTGCTCAGGCCGTAGACCGAGCGGGGGCCCGTCGGGTCCCATTCCACGTACGGACGGTCCGCTCCGCCGTCGAAGACGTAGTCGGTCGAGACGTAGACGATGTGCGCACCGACCGCCGCCGCCGCCTCGGCCATGTGGCGGGTGCCCATGGCATTTACGGCAAAGGCGGTGTCGGGCTCGGACTCGCAGGCGTCGACCGCCGTGAAGGCGCCGCCGTGAAGGATCAGGTCGGGTCGGAAGCCTTCCACCGCGTCGAGCACGGCGGCCCGGTCGACCAGGTCCAGCGTGTCGATGTCGGTGGCCAGGACTTCGAACATCCCGTGCTCCACCCTGGGGAGCAGCGTCCCGTCCAGCCGATCGGCGGTCACACCGCCGTCGGGCACGGCGCCGGCGAGCACGTCACGGACGTCACGTCCCAGTTGGCCGTTTCCGCCCGTGACGAATACCCGCTGCGGACGGCTCACGTTCCGGCGACGCCGGGCCCCGGACGCTCCCAGGCGCCTTCCACCACGGGAGCCCGGTCGCGTAGCGGCTCCCACCAGGCGCGGTTCTCGGCGTACCAGGCGACGGTGTCGGACAGGCCCTTGTCGAACGGGATCGTCGGCTCCCAGCCCAGCTCCTTGCGGATCTTGGACGAATCGAGGAGGTAGCGCCGGTCGTGGCTCGGCCGGTCGGGCACGATCTCCTTCAGCGACTGAGGCCTGCCGGTGGTAGCCAGGACCGCGTCGGCGATCTCCTCGATCGAAGCCTCCACGCCGCTGCCCACGTTGTAGGTCTCCCCCACGACGCCGTGCTGGAGCACCAATTCGATCGCCCGGCAGTGGTCGTCGACGTGGAGCCACTCACGCTTGTTCTGGGTCGACTCGTAGAGGGGCAGCGCCGTGTCGTCCAGGGCCCGGGCCGTGAACAACGGGATGACCTTCTCGGGGAACTGGTAGGGCCCGTAGTTGTTGCAGCAGTTGGTGATCGTCGACGGCAGCCCGTAGGTCTCGTGGTAGGCACGCACGGCGTGGTCGCCGCCGGCCTTCGACGCGTTGTAAGGGGTGCGGGGCCGGTAGGGCGTCTCCTCGGTGAACACCTCGTCGGAGTCGAGCGGCAGGTCGCCGTAGACCTCGCACGTCGAGATGTGGTGGAAGCGGGCCACGCCATGGCGACGAGCCGCCTCGGCGAGGGACTGGGTCCCCATGACGTTCGTCTGGAAGAACCGGGTCGGGTCGAGGATGGCCAGGCTGTTGTGGGACTCGGCTGCGAAGTTCACGATCACGTCGATCTCGTGCTCGCCCAGCGTGGCGGTCACCTGGGCCACATCGCCGATGTCCCCCTGGACGAAGGCGAACCTGCCCTCCACGTCGGCCAGGTTGGCGCGGTTGCCGGCGTAGGTGAGCACGTCGTAGGCCACGACGACGTCGTCGGGATGACGTTCGATCCAGTAGCGGACGAAGTTGGATCCGATGAATCCGGCTCCGCCGGTCACGAGTAGACGCATGACGGTCCAGGGTAGCCGTGGTCACCGACCCCTCGGCACGGGACATCCACGTCGATGCAATCCCGGATTGCGTCTTCGGGCACGTCGAGGCGAGTCCCGTCTGGGGCCCGGGCGATGCCCCCCGCCCGGATCGCGCCGAGCCCCCCGGCCCGGATCGCGCCGAGCCCCCGGCTCAGTGTCCGGGTCGGACGTGCATCACGTCGCCGGCCACCACAACGCGCCGTGTACCGTCCACGTCGACGACCAGGTGGCCGTCGACCGTGACCGCCGCGGCCGTGCCGACGAAGGACCCGTCGGGCACCGTCACCTGCACCGTCGTCCCGAGAGTCGTGCACCTGGCTCGCAGATCGCCGGCCAGTGCGCTACGGCCGGCGGCCGTGTCCAATGCCGCGGCCCGCGGTCCGAGCGCCTCCAGCAGCGCGGCGAGGAGCGCCTCCCGGTCGAGCTCGGCGCCGGCCAGTTCCCGGAGCGATGCGGCCGTCCCTCGCAGCTCCGGGGGGAGGTCGCCATCCACGGCCGGCCAGTTCACGTTGATCCCGATCCCGACGACCACCGGTGCGGGCCCCATGGTTCGGTCCGGGGCGAGGTCCGCCTCGGCCAGCACCCCGGCCACCTTCCTCCCGTCGGGGGCGACCAGGTCGTTGGGCCACTTGATCCCGATGACGACAGGACCCCCGCCCACCCCGTCACCGGGCACCTCTACCGATCCGCTCGCGTCGATGGCATCCACTGCAGCCAGTGCCACCGCCGTGGTGGCCAGGTGCCTCTGGGCCGGCTCGAGTTCGGGGCGGAGCAGGACCGACAGCAGCAGGTTGGCACCCGCCGGAGCCTCCCACGTTCGGCCCAGGCGGCCCCGGCCGGCGGTCTGGTGGTCGGCGACGGCCACGACACCCTCGGGTGCCCCGGCGCGGGCCTCGTCGAGCAGGTAGCGGTTGGTGGAGTCGATCGACGTGAAGCGGCGGACGTCCGTGAACCTGGGTTCCGGCATGGCACACACCCTACGGCCCGTGACAGTCTGTGGGACCGGTACGGGCGCTCCGAGCCGGGACGCCCGCCGTGGGCGTGACAGAGTGGGGTCGCCCCACCGTGGGGCGAGGACCGACCCGGCCGACGACGGCGGGGCGGGGCTCCTCGCCACACCGATTCCGAAAGGCGCAGCGTGCTCAAGAAGGTCCTCATCGCCAACCGGGGAGAGATCGCCGTCCGTGTCATCCGGACGTGCCGGGAGTTGGGCGTCGCCACCGTGGCCGTCTACTCCGAACTCGACCGCGACGCCCTCCACGTGCGGTTGGCCGACGAGGCCTACGCGCTCGGGGGTCAGACCGCCGCCGAGTCCTACCTCAACACCGAGGCGATACTCGACGTCATCGAGCGCAGCGGTGCCGACGCTGTCCACCCGGGGTACGGCTTCTTCTCCGAGAACACCGACTTCGCACGGGCCATCACCGAGCGTGGTGTGACCTTCATCGGCCCTCCGCCCGAGGCCATCGAGATCATGGGTGACAAGATCAGTGCCCGGCACGCAGCCGAGCGGGCCGGAGTCTCCGGCGTGCCCGGTCGGACCGACGTGCTGACCTCGCCGGACCAGGTCGTGGCCTTCGGCGACGAATTCGGCTGGCCGGTCGCCATCAAGGCCGCCTACGGCGGCGGCGGGCGCGGCATGAAGGTCGTCGCCGGCCCCGACGAGGCCCCCGAGGCCCTCGAGTCGGCGATGCGCGAGTCGCTGTCGTACTTCGGCCGTGACGAGTGCTACGTCGAGCGGTACCTCGCTTGGCCCCGCCACGTCGAGATGCAGGTCATCTGCGACACCCACGGCAACGCCCTGTGGCTGGGCGAACGCGACTGCTCGGCACAGCGACGCCACCAGAAGCTGGTGGAGGAGAGCCCGGCCCCGAACTTCCCCCACGAGGTGCGGGTGGCGATGGGCGAGGCATCGGTCAACGTGGCCCGGGCGTGCGGCTACGTGAACGCCGGGACGGTCGAGTTCCTCTACCAGGACGGCGAGTTCTTCTTCCTGGAGATGAACACCCGGCTCCAGGTCGAGCACCCCGTCACCGAACTGGTCACCGGGCTCGACCTGGTGGAGTGGCAGCTGCGGGTCGCCTCGGGCGAGCCCCTCGGCTTCTCCCAGGACGAGGTCCAGCGCAACGGACACGCCATCGAGGTCCGGATCAACGCCGAAGACCCCGCCGGCGGTGCCTTCACACCCTCCCCGGGGACGATCTCGCGGCTCGTGGCGCCAGGCGGTCCCGGTGTGCGGCTCGACGCCGGCTACGAGTCCGGGGACACCGTGAGTCAGTTCTACGACAACCTGGTGGCCAAGCTGATCGTCTGGGGGCACGACCGCGAGGCGGCCCGGCGGCGCATGCTGCGGGCCATCGACGAGACGGTCGTCGAGGGTGTGGCCACGACGCTCCCGGCCGATGTGGCCATCCTGAGCCACCCCGACTTCGTCGCCGGTGAGCACTCGACCAACTGGGTGGAGCGGGACCTCGACCTGTCGGACGTGACGTACGGAACCGCGCCCGCCGCCCTGACGCCCGCCGAAGGCGAGGAGGCCGTACCCCGGGTACTCCGCGACGTCACGGCCGAGGTCGACGGACGGCGCTTCCAGGTCAAGCTGTGGGTACCGGACCTCGGGGACGTCGTGGCCGTGTCAGCGTCCCCCGGCGGTCGCGGCTCGGGGCCCAAGAGGCCGAAGACGACCGCTGCCGGCGCCGGATCGGGGACGGTCGCCGTCCCGATGCAGGGGACGATCGTGAAGGTCCTCGTGGCCGAGGGCGACACGGTCGAGGTGGGGCAGACCGTCTGTGTGCTCGAGGCGATGAAGATGGAGAACAACGTCAATGCCGAGAAGGCCGGTACCGTCAAGGAGGTCCGGGTGGCACCGGGCGAGTCGGTCGGCCCGGGTGACGTGATCGCCGTCATCGAGTAGCCACGCCGCCGCACCCCACGCACCCGAGGGCCCGACGCCCCCGAGACGCTGACACGCCGAGGACCCGACACGCCGAGACGCCGCCGTCCCGGCGCCGCACGACCGTGGCGGTCGGGTCGAGCCGCCACCACCGAGTCGGAGGAGCACCCATGCCGGAGACCCCCACAACGCCCGCCGGCGACGTCAAGAGCAGGGCCGAGGCGGCAGTGGACGCCTCGTTGTCCGACCTGGTCCGCCTGAGCCACGACATCCACGCCCACCCCGAGCTCTCCTACGAGGAGGTACGGTCCTCCGCCCTCACCGCCGAGGCCCTCGAGCGGGGCGGATTCGCCGTGCGCACCGGGACCGCCGGTCTCCCGACCGCATTCGTCGCCGAGGCCGGATCGGGCCCACTGGTACTCGCCGTCTGCGCCGAGTACGACGCGCTCCCCGACGTGGGCCACGCCTGCGGGCACAACATCATCGCCGCCACGGCCGTCGGGGCCGGCCTCGGGCTGCTTCCACTGCTCGACGAACTCGAGCTCACCGTCCGGGTGGTCGGCACGCCGGCCGAGGAAGGCGGAGGGGGCAAGGTCGTGATGCTGGAGAAGGGCGTCTTCGACGACGTCCACGCCGCCATGATGGTCCACCCGTGGCCGACCGACCGACTGGAGGCAACGTGCCTGGCCGTGACGCACTTCGACGTCGAGTTCACCGGCAGGACGGCTCACGCGTCGGCGGCGCCGTGGCAGGGGGTCAACGCCGGCGACGCCATGGTCATCGCCCAGGTCGCCCTGGGCCTGCTCCGCCAGCAGCTCCCCCCCGGCGACCAGGTCCACGGTGTGGTCACCCACGGTGGCGAGGCCGCCAACATCATCCCGGCCCGCGTGACCGGCCGCTTCATGGCCCGCTCGCTCACCATCGGCGGGCTCGATGACCTCGAGCGCCGGGTGCAGGCCTGCTTCCGGGCCGGTTCCCAGGCCACGGGGGCCGAGGTGCGCTTCGCGCCGCTCGCCCCGGACTACTCCCACATGGTGAGCGACCAGGACCTGCTGCACCACTACCGGGCCAATGCCGAGCGCCTCGGCCGCCGGTTCACACTCGACGACGAAGGCGCAGCACGGCCCACCCTCTCGACCGACATGGCCAACGTGTCGCTGGCCGTGCCCACGATCCATCCGCTCCTGGCCATCGACGCCGCCGGCTCGGTCAACCACCAGCCCGAGTTCGCTGCGGCATGCATCACGGCCTCCGCCGACACCGCCGTGCGCGAGGGCGCCCTCGCCATGGCCTGGACCGCGATCGACGCGGCACGCAACGGCGCGCTGCGCGACCGCCTGCTGGCCGGGCGCTCCGCCTGACAGTGCCGGTGACCCACGGGCTCCACCCCACCTACCCGGTGGGGACCCGACGGCTGCTGCTCCGTCCGTGGCGAGCCGACGAGCTCGACACCTACCACCGGCTCTGCGGCGACCCCGAGGTCGTCCGCTACCTCTACGACGAACCGGTCGACCGCGACGGGGCCCGGACCAGGCTCGCAGCACTCCGTTCCGCCCTCACCGAGCCGGGCCAGTGGGCCAACCTCGCCGCTGAGGAACGATCCTCGGCAACGGTGGTGGGCGACGTCGGGATCGGCTGGGTCAGCGACGTCCACCATGTCGCGGACATCGGCTACAAGCTGCTGCCCGACCGCCGCGGCCGCGGCTATGTCACCGAGGCGGCGGCGGCACTGGTGGACCTGGCCTTCACCGGATTCGGGGCCCACCGGGTGTGCGGTCGCATCGACGCCCGCAACACAGCCTCCGCCGACGTGCTCGAGCGCCTCGGCGTGCGCCGCCAGGCACACTTCCTCAAGAACGAGTGGGTCAAGGGCGAGTGGACCGACGAGGTCGTCTACGCCGTGCTCGCCCACGAATGGGCGGAGCGCCGCGCCCGCGGTTGAACCTCAGCCGTTGGGGTGGAACTCCCCGAAGACGCCCCGGAGCACGTCGGACACCTCGCCGAGGGTGGCCATCCTGGAGAGCGCCACCTTCATCGGGTAGAGCAGGTTCTGGGTTCCCCGGGCCGCGGCCTCCACATCGGCCAGCGCCGCGTCCACGCCCGCCTGGTCCCGTTCGGCTCGGACCCGTCCGACACGGGCCACCTGGGACCGCTGGAGTTCGGCGTCGATCGGGAACACCTCGGTGGGCGCTCCCTGCTCGTCCACGAACTTGTTGACCCCGATGACCACCTTGTCGCCGCTGTCGATGGCCTTGGCGTAGGCATAGGCGGCCTGCTCGATCTCCTGCTGCATGTACTGGGCCTCGATGGCGTCCACCGCGCCGCCCATCGAGTCGATCCGCTCGAGGTAGTCCCAGGCGGCCCTCTCCACGTCGTTGGTCAGCGACTCGACGAACCACGAGCCGGCCAACGGGTCCACCGTGTCGGCAATGCCGGACTCGTAGCCGACGATCTGCTGGGTGCGGAGGGCGATCTTGGCGGCGTGCTCGGTCGGCAGGCCGAGAGCCTCGTCGAACCCGTTGGTGTGCAGGCTCTGCGTGCCGCCGAGAGCGGCCGCCATGGCCTGCACCGTGACGCGGACGATGTTGTTCTCGGGTTGCTGGGCGGTGAGCGTCGAGCCGCCGGTCTGGGTGTGGAATCGGAGCAGCAGCGACTTCTCGTCCTTTGCGCCGAACCGCTCGGTCATGATCTTCGCCCACATGCGGCGGGCCGCGCGGTACTTGGCCACCTCCTCGAAGAGGTTGTTGTGGGCGTTCCAGAAGAAGCTCAGGCGGGGCGCGAACTCGTCGACGGCGAGGCCGGCGGCCAGCGCGGCCTCGACGTAGGCGATCCCGTTGGCCAGCGTGAAGGCGATCTCCTGGACGGCCGTCGAGCCCGCCTCACGGATGTGGTACCCGGAGATGGAGATCGTGTTCCATGCCGGCAGGTGCTCGGCACAGTAGGAGAAGGTATCGGTGACCAGGCGCATCGACGGTCGGGGCGGGTAGATGTAGGTCCCCCGGGCGACGTACTCCTTCAGGATGTCGTTCTGGATGGTGCCGCCCAGCAGTGTCGGGTCGACGCCGTTCTCTTCGGCCACCAGTTGGTAGAAGAGCAGGAGGATCGCCGCCGTGGCATTGATGGTCATCGAGGTGGTGACCTTGTCGAGGGGCAGGCCGGCCAGCAGCAGCCGCATGTCCTCGAGCGTGTCGATGGCCACACCCACCTTGCCGACCTCGCCCTCGGATCGGGGATGGTCCGAGTCGTAGCCCATCTGGGTGGGAAGGTCGAAGGCGCACGACAGTCCGGTCTGGCCGGCGTCGAGCAGGAACTTGAACCGCTCGTTGGTGGCTTCGGCGGTACCGAACCCGGCGTACTGGCGCATGGTCCACAGCCGGCCCCGGTACATGTCGGGGCGGATGCCCCGGGTGAAGGGGAAGGTGCCGGGGGCGCCCAACCGTACGGCCGGATCCCAACCGGTCAGGTCATCGGGTCCGTAGACCTGGTTGATGGTGATGCCGGAGTCGGTGACCCGCTCGTGCCCCGGTGAACCTGCCGCGGTCTCAGATGCCATGGTGGACAGGTTACGGCCACCGCGCCCTCACCCGAAAATGCGGCGGGCGCCGCCCACGAGCGGGACGTGCCGCCGGAAACGGTGCCGGATGCTCGGGTAGAAATCCATCGTGCCACTGGCCCTGTTCGATCTCGACAACACCCTGCTCGACCGCGAGGCCGCGTTCTCCCGATGGGCGGACGCCTTCTGCGAGGCCCACGGGCTACCCGACGGTGCCCACGCCTGGCTGGTGGCAGCCGACGACGACGGGTTCCGGCCGCGCGAGGAGGTGTTCGCCGGAGTCCGAGCCCGCTGGGCCGTTCACGAGCCAGTCGAGGAATTGGTGCATGCGTACCACCACGACTACCCGACGGCCTTCGTGCTGCCCGAGGCGTCCCGCCGCGCGTTGCGCCGGCTCCGGACGGCCGGATGGAAGGTGGGTATCGTCACCAACGGGCACGCGTTCCAGGAGCGGAAGCTCGAGGTCACCCGGCTCGGCGACGAGGTGGACGCCGTCTGCATCTCGGCCCTGGTCGACTCGTGGAAGCCCGATCCGGGAATCTTCGTGGAGGTGGCCCACCGGTGTGGCACCGACCTCGACGGTTGGATGGTCGGGGACTCCGGACGCGCCGACATCCGCGGCGGCCAGGCAGTGGGGCTCCGCACGATCTGGATCCACCGGGGACGGGACTGGGACCTTGGCGAGCCGTCCCCGGATGCCCTGGCCTCGGACATCGCGGAGGCCGTCGGAATCATCCTCGGGGGCTGAGGCCTGTCCGCTCAGCCGGCTGGGGCCTCGATCACGTGGGGCATACAGAGGTCGTCGTACTCGGCGATCACGATCTCGCCGGCGTCCGGTCCGCACGCCGGGCACGCCGGGTCGCGGCGGACCTTGAAGGTGCGGAAGCTCTGCTCCAGGGCGTCGTAGGCGAGGAGGCGACCCTGCAGGGTGTCGCCGATCCCGAGGAGCAACTTGATGGCCTCGACCGCCTGCAGCGAGCCCACGATGCCCGGGAGCACGCCGAGTACGCCGGCCTCGGAGCAGCTCGGGGCCAACTCGGCCGGGGGCGGCTCGGGCAGGAGGCACCGGTAGCACGGGCCCTCGTAGGGGTTGAACACCGTGACCTGGCCCTCGAACCGGAAGATGGAGCCATGGACGACGGGGATGCGCTTCAGCAAGGACGCATCGTTCACCAGGTACCGGGTCGGGAAGTTGTCCGTGCCGTCCACGATGACGTCGTAGCCGTCGATGATGTCGAGGACGTTGTCGGCGCCCAGGCGCACGTCGTAGGTGACCACGTTGACGTCGGGGTTGATCAGGGTGAGCGTCTTCTTGGCCGAGTCCACCTTGCGCTCGCCGATCCGGTCCGTGTTGTGGAGGATCTGGCGCTGCAGGTTGGATGCGTCGACGACGTCCATGTCGATGATGCCGAGGGTCCCGACGCCCGCCGCGGCCAGGTAGAGGGCGGCGGGCGAGCCGAGGCCGCCGGCACCCAGGAGGAGGACCTTGGAGTCGAGCAGCTTGAGCTGACCCGTCTCGCCGACCTCGGGAAGGAGCAGGTGGCGCTGGTAGCGGTTGCGCTGCTCCGGCGACAGGGTGCGGGGCGCCGACCAGTCCCTCCCCTCGTCCTTCCAGCGGTTAAAGCCGCCCATGATGGACGCGACGTCGGTGTAGCCGAGCTGCTGCATGGTGTCGGCGGCGAACGCCGAGCGCACGCCACCGGCGCACATGACCAGGACGTGGGCCGACTTGTCGGGGATCCGGCCCTCGATCGAGGACTCGAGGTTCCCCCGTGGCAGGTGCACGGCGCCGGCCAGGGCCCCCTGTTCGAACTCGTCGGGCTCGCGGACGTCGAGCAGGACCGTACCGGGACGGGCGAGCTCCTCCTCGGCCTCGGCGGTGGTGATCTCGCGTACGGCGGCCTTGGCTGCGGCCAGCATCTCTCGGAAGGTGGGCACGGCGGTCTCGTCTCCTCAGGTGTGGGCGGTGCACGGGCGGTCGGACCGGCCTGCGCACCGCACTGGGGACTGCTCTACGACGGGGTAAACACTACCAGCGGGGTCGACATTCCCACGAGGGCGGCGGCCTCCACCGTGGGCCTGCGGGGCCACCACGCCGGAGCCGGCCGGCCCGGGCTCCTGCACCGTGCCGGCCGGCCCGGAACTCCGCTCACAGCGACCGGGGCTCAGGCCGGGGTGACGTACCCCTGCGGCGGTATGGTTCCCGGCCCCGTCGACAGACACCCGGCCAGTGCCGCCGGGTCGGCAGGGGCGGCGAGCTTCGGCGGCGTGAGGAAGTGCGGGGGCCGGGTCAGGTCCACCGAGTCGAGCAGATCGTCCGCCGCCGCGTCCCGGTGGGTGAGCGCGGGGAGGTTCCACTTCGTCTCGATCAGCTTCAGCACCGAGGTGTGGTCGTGGACCACGTGGGACACGTAGTCCGGCTTGGCATAGGGGGAGACGATCCCCGCCGGGACCCGGAACCCGTAGCGGTCGAACGAGCCCGGGGTGCCCCCGGGAGGCACATCCGGCGGCACCGAGTCGGGCACGACGGCGGCGGGTGGAGGCACGTGGTCGTAGTAGCCCCCCGACTCGTCGTAGCACCAGACCAACAGGGTGTGGGGCCACTGCGGCGAGGCCGTCACGGCGTTCACGACCTGCGCCAGGAACCTGTCCCCGTACTGGACGTCCTGCGGGTCCTCCTCGGACTGCGTGCCGAAGTTGGGATCGACCAGACTGAAGGCGGGCAGCGTGCCGGCGGCGGCATCGGTCAGGAACGTCGCTCCCGAGGCGAGATGGGAGGAGAACCCCGGGAGGCTCGCCTGGTACGACCAGATCAGTGCCGACGGTAGCGACGAGTAGTAGTTCTTCCACGAGATCCCGTGGGCGTCGAGGGACTGGAAGATGGTGCCGTTGGGCGGGGCGGCGGAGGGGAACGTGTCGATCAGCAGGCCGAGCGAGGTGCCGGCCATGAGGAATCGGCGATTGGGGTACGTCTGGGCCCCGACCGAGCAGAAGTAGCGGTCGCAGACCGGGAACGTCGCCGCAAGCGAGTCCGTGAAGGGCAGGACCGAGGGCTCGAGGTAGCCCATCGAGACCGGTCCACTGTCGCTCGCCGCGAACCCGTCGAGCCTGCCCCCGTCGTACGAGGCCCAGAAGACGTCCCACGAGTTGGAGGGGGCGCCGTCGGGCTGGCACGGGTTGGGCATCGGGAACGCCCGCAGCACCGAGTCCCCGGCGGGCGGTGGTTTGGCGGACGTGGTCGGCCACGGATTGCTGGCCGTCGGTCTGCCGTCCTTGTCGAGGACGAAACCGTCGCCCCGGTCGCGTTGCATCCCGAGCACGTTGTCGTAGGAGTGGTTCTCCATCATCACGACGACGATGTTGCGGATCAGCGGGATCTGGTCGCTGCCGGCGGCGGCGCCGGGATTCACCAGGGAGCCCGGACCGGCCGGCGTCGCCTTCGCCCGTGTGGAGGGCGTCGTGGCCACAGCGGTGGTTGCCGGGGACGACGAGGAGGACGAACAGGCGCTCAGCCCGACGGCGGCGGCACCCGCCATCCCACCGAGGAGCGCCCGTCGCGACAGCCGGATCGGTTCTCCCATAGTGCGACCCTAACGAGACCCATCCCGAGCGACAAGGACGACCGGAGGCTGCCGGCCAGCGGTGGGCGGTGGGCGGTGGGCGGTGGGCGGTGGGCGGTGGGCGGTGGGCGGTGGGCGGTGGGCGATAGCGTTCGCCCGGTGGAGCTGAGCGAGGCGGTCCGCCGAAGGCGCATGACACGGAGTTTCACCGGGGCACCCCTCGACCGGGCCGAGATCGACGCGCTGCTGGCGCTGGCGCTGCGTGCACCGTCCGCCGGCAACACCCAGGGTAGGGAGTTCGTGGTGCTGGAGGGCCCCGGGGAGACCGCCCGCTACTGGGACACCACCACGGACGCCGCCTGGCGCCAGCGTTCCCGTCGGTTCGCCGGGTTGTCCCGGGCGCCCGTCGTCGTCCTGGCGTTCAGTGACCCCGCCGCCTACGTCGAGCGCTACCGGGAGCCCGACAAGGCGCGGCGCCGACGGCTCCGAGGTCGACTGGGTCATCCCCTACTGGCACGTCGATGCCGCCTTTGCCGTCCAGACCCTGCTGCTGGCGGCCACCGGGCGGGGCATCGGTGCCGCCTTCCTCGGCAACTTCCGTGGTGAGGACGCGCTGAAGGGGTCGCTGGGTGTGCCACCGGACCGCCGGTGGCTCGGTGCCGTGCTCCTCGGCGTGCCGGCCACTCCCGACCCCCCGTCTCCATCGGCCGGTCGGCCGAGGCGGACGGTCGACGAAGCGGTGCACCGCGGTCGGTGGTAGCACGGTGGTAGGGCGGAGGTCGAGGCGGGGTAGGGGGGAGGTCGGTGGTAGGGCGGGCGGCGACATCCGAGCACGGACGATTCGTCCGGAATACGATGCGTCTGGACCGGCGGAACTGCTGCGACCCGCGGCACGGCGTCGGCCCAGTGTGCCCGATGCTCCAGCAGCCAGACGTCCCGACACCGCTACGACCAGGGAGCCGACCATGACTGACACCGCTGTCGATTCCGCCGTCCGTACCGACGGCCCGCCCGGTGCCGAACCGGGTGCCGATTCGCCGCCCGGCGCTGCCGGACACGGACCCCCACCGGTGCCGAACTTCAACATCGTGCCGGTCAGGGCGCTGCCGATCGTGGCCCTCGTGCTCATCGGGCTCGTGGTGGTCATCGCCACGAACAACCTGTGGGGCCTGGACTTCTACCATGTCGCCGGAGGCGGACTCTGGACGAGCCTCGACCTCTTCCTCGGCCTCGTGCTCGGTCCGATCATGGGGAGCATGTCCATCCCGTCGAGAGTCGAGTTCACCACCCGGTTCATGCCGAAGATGCTGCTGATCATGCCCACCCTGGTGATCATGACCCTCGGCGCCGGATTCCAGTTGGCCCGCCACCTCGGCAACCTCGAGGTCAGCTATCCGCACCACGGCTGGCTGGTGGCCTCGTTCATCATCGTCGGCGTCATGGCCGTCATCGCCCTCGGGTTGCTGGAACCCGCCAACCTCGCCGTGATGTTCGAACTCAAGAAGCCTCAGCCGAACGGCGAGCGCATCGGGCGACTGATGAAGGTGTTCATCTACACGGCGGGGATCACCGGCATCATGCAGATCGCCACGATCATCATCATGACCTTCCTGGCGAGCCGATGACCACGGCCACCGACACCGCGCCTCCCGGGTTCGGCGAGCCCGATGCCGAGGACCTCCGCCAAGCCGACCTCCCACCGGTCATGCCCCTCGCCATCTCCACCCTGATCCTCATCGTGGCCGGGGGCATCCTGGTGGTCGCCCAGTACGGGCGCCCGACCAAGCTGACGGCGCCCACCGTGCTGCTCGGCCTGGCGGCACTCGTGCTCATCGTCAACGCGATCCTCATCTCGAGGATCAAGGAGTTCGCCTGGCCGGTCTTCTTCCGGGTGTTCGGCTGGGCACTGCTGGCCTACGCGGTGATCACCGGGATCCTCGAATTCGTCTTCGTGTTCGACCACACACCGGCCCGGCTGCTGGCCCTCTTCAGCGCCATGCTCCTGCTGTTCGCCCTCGATGTGCCACTGATGCTGGCGTACTCGGTGGCGCGTTGGCAGCCGGTCGACGCCACCTAGTCACCCCTGCGCCCATCGGGGTGGGTGACCACCTCCGGCGCGTTCGTCGGCCCGGAAGGCGGCAAGGTGACGGGCAAGGAGGCCCACCGACACTGGGACGGTCCGACCGGTACGGAGGCCCAGTGCTCCCGTGCCCCGTCCCGAGGAGCATCCCGTGACCACGCGTCCCGTCGTCCCCGTCGTCCCCGCGGCCCCGCGCCACCTCCACCCGATCCACACGCGACACGACGCACCCGACACCTCCCCGGGGGGACCCACCGTCCACATCGTGCAGTGGGTCGACCCGGTGGCGGACCCACACGGCGTCCACCCGTGCAGTCGCTATGTCGAGCTGTACTGGCTGGGCATCATCGGCCCCAGCACGACGTGGCTCCTACGGCGACTCAACTACGGCCTCGAGGTCCACGGGGACGGTTACGACCTGCACCTGGCCGAGACGGCACGATCGCTCGGACTCGGCGACAAGATGGGGAAGAACTCGCCCTTCCGCCGGGCGTTGGCCCGTCTCATCACGTTCGAGCTGGCACGGGCCCACGGCCCGGGCGAACTCGCCGTGCGGTCACGGATCCCGCCGCTGCCGCTGCGGCACCTGAGCCGCCTACCGGATTCGTTGCAGCGCAGCCACCGCCGCTGGATCGCCGAACAGCAGCTTCCCGAGCCCGAACAGATGCGGCGCAGGGCGCTCCGCCTGGCCACCGGACTCGCCGATGCCGGCCACGACCGCGCCGGCATCGAGCGGCGGCTCGCCCAATGGCACTTCCACCCTGCCGTCGCCTTCCACGCCGCGGGAACGGCGATCGATCGCCGCAACGACGCACGGCCTACGGAGGGCGCCATCCCCACCAGGGCGGCCCGACCCGCCCATCCACCGCTTCCTCACCGCCCGCTGCAGCCGTGTGCACCCGACCTCCCGGACGGATCGCTCCCGTGTCCCTGACCTGCGGCGGGTGGGTCCGGACGAACCCATGCCGGGCGAACCGGCAGGGCCCGATGCCGGGCGAACCGGCAGGGCCCGATGCCGGGCGAACCGGCAGGGCCCGATGCCGGGCGAACCGGCAGGGCCCGATGCCGGGCGAACCGGCAGGGTCCGCCGGACACCTCAGCCCGGCTCGGCCTCGTGCCCCGCCGGCGTGAGGCCCCAGTAGGTCTCCACGGGCTCCATCTCACCCTTCACGACCTTGTCGATCATCCGGCAGATGGGGAGGTCGAGGCCGTGCCGCTCGGCCAGCTCCAGGGCCACATTGGCGGTGTTCACACCCTCGGCCACCATGTGCATCTCGTCCAGGATGTCCGCCAGCTTGCGCCCCTTGCCGAGCTGCTCGCCCACGGCCCGGTTTCGGCTGTAGGGGCTGACGCAGGTGGCGATGAGGTCACCCATGCCGGCGAGACCGGCGAAGGTGGCCGCCTTGGCGCCCATGGCCTCCCCCAGCCGGATGAGCTCGGCCAGACCGCGCGACATCACGGCGGCGCGGGTGTTGTCGCCCACACCGAGGCCCTGTCCCATGCCGGCGGCGATGGCGACCACGTTCTTGAGGGCGCCGCCGAGCTCGCACCCGATCACGTCGTCGTTGATGTAGACCCGGAAGACACCGCGTGTGAAGACGGCCTGGATGGCACTGGCCACCTCGAGGTCCTCGGTGGCGATCACCGCTGCTGCGGCCTTGCCCGACAGGATCTCACTGGCGATGTTGGGCCCGGTCAACGCGGCCACCGGATGACCGGGGACCACCTCCCGGATGACCTCGGTCATGCGCAGGTGGGAGCCGCGCTCGAGCCCCTTCGAGAGGCTGACCACCGGGATCCACGGTCGCATGTACGGTGCGGCGTCCTGGAGGACCCGGCGGAAGCCCGACGTCGGGACGCCCAGCACCACGAGGTCGGCCCCACACACCGCCTCCTCCAGGTCGGCGGTGGCCGACAACGTCGGGTCGAGCGCGAAGTCGGGCAGGTAGGCCGGGTTCTCGTGGTCCTCGCGCACCGCCCGTGCGACTTCGGGGTCACGAGCCCACAACATCGTCTCGTGCCGCGGTGCGACGAGCGACGCCACCGTCGTGCCCCACGACCCCCCTCCGAGCACAGCGATCTTCACGAGGCAGACGGTAGTGCAGGGGCCGGCGGGTTTCCCGGTCCGATGTCGGCGCTCGACCGGGTTACCGGCTCAGTCCCTGGGCCGGGAGGCCAGCCACCGGGCGAACGGCTCAGACGTGGCCAGCTCCACAAGGGTGCGGACTCCGAACCCACTCCCGCCCTTGGTGCTGTAGCCGCGGCTGTCGTCCGTCCGCGAAGGTCCGGCGATGTCGAGGTGGGCCCACGGCACGCCGGACACGAACTCCTGCAGGAGGAGCGCCGCTGAAATCGTCCCCGCCTGGCCCGGTCGGCCCGTGTTCTTCATGTCGGCCACCTCGGACTCGATGTGGACGGCGTAGTCCTCGTGGAGAGGGAGCGGCCACGACGGTTCGCCGGCACGGCCTCCGGCAGCCTGCACCGCGGCCACCAGCTCCTCGTCGTTGCCGAGCAGACCGGCGATCTCCTTGCCCAGCGCCGCCACTGCGGCACCGGTCAGGGTGGCCAGATCGACGATGGCGTCCGGAGCGGACTCGACGGCGAGGGTCAGGCCGTCGGCGAGGATCAGGCGACCCTCCGCGTCGGTGTTGAGGACCTCGATCGTCTTACCGCTGCGGGTGGTGAGGACGTCGCCCGGCTTGATGGCCGTACCGCTCGGCAGGTTCTCGGTCATCGGTGCCCAGGCCGTGACGGGCAGCCGGCCGCCGAGTGCGGCCACGGCGTCGATGGCGGCCAGCACGGCGGCGGCACCGCCCATGTCGGTCTTCATCGTCTCCATGCCGGTGGGGGGCTTGAGCGAGAGTCCACCCGAGTCGAACGTGATCCCCTTGCCCACCAGGGCCAGGTGGGGCACCCGTCCGTCGAACTCGTACGGGTCGTCGGGTCGGTACTCGACGCGCACCAGGCGTGGCGGCTGCTGTGAGCCCGCGGCCACACCCAGCAGGCCACCGAGCCGCTCGTCGGCGATCCGGGACTCGTCCCACACCTCCACGGTGAGCACCAGGCTCCCGGCGAACCGTTCCTGCACGAGGTCGGCGAATCGCCGTGGGGTGAGTGAGCCCGCCGGCTCGTTGACCAGGTCGCGGGCGAGCGCCACCGAGCGGGCCACCCGCGACCCACGGGCGGCACCCACGGCGACCGCGTCGGGATCGGCCCCGCCGCCGTCCAGCACCAGGGTCCCGAGCACCGGCGGCGGGTCCGCACTGCGGAACTCGTCGAACCGGTAGGAGGCGAGTGCCCCACCTTCGGCCGCAGCTGCCGCCACGTCGGCCACCGCCGAACCGTCGACCGCGGGAAGGACCAGCAGTGCGGTTCCCCCCGAACCGGCGGACCGCACGAATGCCGCCACCGCACGGCGCACCGTCTCCAACCCCTTGTCCCCCGAGAGCCGGTCCGCGGCCCCGAACCCGACGAGGGCCACGTCGGGGCCGGGTTCGGCTCCGGTGGCAGCCGCCGTCGAGCGGAGCACCAGGACCTGGGCGGCCTTGCCGGTGAACCCCTGCCGCTCGCACCACCCACGGTCCAGGGCGGCGGGCAGGACGATGCCGTCCACGGCTCCCGGCCCGATGGCGATCAACGGTCCGTCCTCGGAGCTGTGGACGGGCACTCCCACAGCGGCCAGGTCGTCGGGGGACACCGTTTCGGACTGGGCGGTCACATCGATCACGTCAGTGCTCCAGGGGTTCGGTCGGCGGTCAGGTGGCGGGTCGGCGGTCAGGTGGTCGGGAGTCGGGGACGGGAGGTCAGCCGACGGACGGGCCCGGCCGGCCCGGAGCGCCGCCGTCTGCCCCGGCGGCCGTGCGGCGCGGAGCGCCGCGGGCCAGCAGGTGGTCCTCCCCCTCGGCCCACCGGGCGAGGGCCCACAGCAGGTCGGACAGTCGGTTCAGGTAGCGGGTTACGAGGGAGCCTTCGATCGGCGCCGACACGAGGAGCCGCTCCGCCCTGCGCACGATCGTGCGGGCCAGGTCGAGTGCCGCCGATGCACGGTTCGCCCCCGGGATCACGAACTCCGTCGGCATGGGCACCCGGGCGATCAAGCCGTCGATCCGCGCCTCGAGCGCGGCCACCATTTCCTCGGTGACGAGGGTCGTGCCCGGCACCAGCTTCGAGCGGTGGGAGGGGTCGGTCGTCACCTCGGCCATCAGGACGTAGAGCTCGCGCTCCAACGAGGTGAGCACCTCGTCGAGCTCGGACCCCGGCGCGGCCTCGGCCCGGGCCACGCCCATGGCCGCCTGGGCCTCGTCCACCGTCCCCGTGACGTGCATCGTCGGGGCGTCCTTGGCGATGCGTCCCCCGTAGAGGAGGCCCGTCGTCCCGTCGTCTCCGGTGCGGGTGTAGATCTTCAGCACGGTGTCCTCACCGCCCCGATGCTAAACGACGGGCATCGCCGGGCCGGCCCCGACGGCGGCCGGCGGCGGGCCGCCACCCACCCCTGGACCGGCGCCCGTGGCCCGACGGGGCCGGATCGGGCCGGGACGTTCCCGTGCGCCGGTATCGTTGGGGGGCCATGGCTGCCCTCCGTTCCGAATCCAGCTACCTCCAGGCCGTCGCCGAACGTGTCGTCGTCTTCGACGGCGCCATGGGCACCAACCTGCAGCTCGCCGGCCTGACGGCCGACGACTTCGGCGGCCCGGACCTCGAGGGCTGCAACGAACTCCTCGTCGTCACCCGCCCCGACGCAGTCGAGCAGGTCCACCGGTCCTTCTACGAGGTGGGCTGCGACGTCGTCGAGACGGACACGTTCGGTGCGTTCGCACCGGTCCTCGCCGAGTACGGCCAGCAGCACCGGGTGCGCGAGCTCAACCTCGCCGCCGTCCGCCTCGCCCGGAACGCGGCGGACGAGTTCGCCACACCGGACCGACCCCGGTGGGTCGCCGGGAGCATCGGCCCGGGCACCAAGTTCCCCACGCTGGGCCAGACCCGCTATGCCGACCTCCGCGACGCCTACGAGGAGCAGACCGACGCGCTGATCGAAGGCGGCGCCGACCTCATCATCGTGGAGACCGTCTTCGACCTGCTCCAGGCGAAGGCCGCCATCAACGGCGCCCGCAGGGCGATGGCCCGGGCCGGTGTCCGGCTCCCGATCCAGTGCCAGGTGACCATCGAGCTGACCGGGACTATGCTCCCCGGCACCGAGATCGGTGCCGCGCTCGTGGCACTGCAGGCCATGGACATCGACGTCATCGGGTTGAACTGCGCCACGGGGCCCTCGGAGATGTTCGAGCCCCTCCGGCACCTCACCGGGCACGCCACCATCCCGGTCTCGTGCCTCCCGAACGCCGGGCTCCCCTCGGTCGTGGACGGTGCCATGCACTATGACCTCGAGCCCCATCAGCTGGCCGAGTTCCATCGCCAGTTCGTCAGCGAACTCGGTGTGTCCGTGATCGGTGGCTGCTGTGGCACCACGCCGGCACACCTGGCCGCCGTCGTCGAGGCCTGCGCCGACCTCACTCCCGGCCCCCGCACCCCCGAGCGCGAGGAGGGGGCGGCCTCGATCTACGCCCACGTGCCGTTCACCCAGGACAGCTCGTTCCTGGTGGTGGGCGAGCGCACCAACGCCAACGGCTCGAAGAAGTTCCGCGAGGCGATGCTCGAAGAGGACTGGGACACCTGCGTGGCCATGGCCAAGGAGCAGGTCAAGGAGGGCTCCCACCTCATCGACGTCTGCGTCGACTACACCGGCGCAGACGGGGTGGCCGACATGGAGGCGATAGCGTCCCGGTTCGCCACCCAGTCCACCGCCCCCCTCATGGTGGACTCCACCGAGTCGCCCGTCATCGAGACGGCGCTGTCGTGGATCGGTGGCCGTGCCGTGATCAATTCGGTCAACCTCGAAGAGGGCGACGGGGCCGGTACCCGGCTGGACTCGTTCCTGACCCTGGCCAAGGAGTTCGGCGCCGCCGTCGTGTGCACCTGCATCGACACCGAGGGGCAGGCCCGCACGGCGGACTGGAAGGTGCGCGCCGCCACGGCCATCCACGATGTCGCCACCCGTCGGTACGGACTGCGTGCCGAGGACCTGCTCTTCGACCCGCTCGCCCTCCCGCTGTCGACCGGCATGGAGGAGAGCCGGCGGGACGGCATCGAGACGATCGAGGGGATCCGGCGGATCAAGGCCGAGCTGCCGGGCGTCTTCACCGTCCTCGGGCTGTCGAACGTGTCGTTCGGGCTCAACCCGGCAGCGCGCCAGGTGCTCAACTCCGTCTTCCTGCACGAGTGCGTCGAGGCCGGACTGGACGCCGCCATCGTGCATGCCTCGAAGATCCTCCCCCTGGCCAAGATCGACGACCGGGCCCGCGAGATCTGCCTGGATCTCATCTACGACCGCCGCTCCGAGGGTTACGACCCGCTGACCGAGCTGCTGGCCCTGTTCGAGGGTGTGTCCGCATCGTCGAACTCGGCCAACGAGGACCGTTCGGACTGGCCGGTCGAGCGCCGACTCGAGCAGCGCATCATCGACGGGGACCGCAACGGGATCGAGGCCGATCTCGACGAGGCCATGGCCCAGGGTCTGACCCCGCTGATCATCATCAACGAATTCCTCCTGGCCGGTATGAAGACGGTCGGGGAGCTGTTCGCGTCCGGCGAGATGCAGCTTCCCTTCGTGCTGGGCTCCGCCGAGACGATGAAGACCGCCGTGGCCTACCTGGAGCCCTTCATGGAGAAGGCCGACCAGGGTGGCAAGGGGACGATGGTCCTGGCCACCGTGAAGGGCGACGTGCACGACATCGGCAAGAACCTGGTCGACATCATCCTCACCAACAACGGCTACACGGTCCGGAACCTCGGCATCAAGATCGGCATCGGTGAGATGGTCGCCGCCGTCGAGGAGTTCGGCGCCGACGCCATCGGCATGAGCGGCCTCCTGGTGAAGTCCACGCTGATCATGCGAGACAACCTGGAGGAGCTCAACCGACGCGGCCTGGCGCACATCCCGGTCATCCTGGGCGGCGCCGCGCTCGACCCGCACCTACGTCGAGCGCGACCTGCGCCAGGTGTACGACGGTCGACTCTTCTACGGCAAGGATGCGTTCGAGGGCCTGCGCACGATGGACCGGCTGGTCGAGCTGGCCCGCACGGGCGAGGACGACCCCGGCTTCGGGACGGCCATCGGTGGGCGGGACCTGGGACCGCGCAAGAGCGAGCTGCGCAGGCAGGCGGCCGAGGAGGCCCGGGCCCGGGGCGAGTCGCTCCCGGCCCGGTCGCCCGTGGTCGCCACCGACAACACGCTGTTCACGCCACCCTTCGTCGGGAGCCGGGTGGCCAAGGGTATGGCCATCGACGACGTCGCCACGTACCTGAACGAGACGGCCCTGTTCCGCAACCAGTGGGGGTTCCGACCCGAGGACGGTGAGGACGACCCCACGTTCAAGGAGCGTGTGCGGTCACGACTGCGCGAAGAGCTGGCCAAGGCCAAGGCCGAGCAGCTGCTCCATCCCCAGGTGGCCTGGGGCCACTTCGCCGCCAACGCCGACGGTGACGACCTGGTGATCTGGACGGACGAGACCCGCACGAAGGAACATATGCGGTTCGCCTTCCCCCGGCAGGTCGAGGATCCCTACCTGTGCATCGCCGACTTCTTCCGGTCGGTCGATTCGGGGGGTGAGGACTGGGCGAGCTTCCAGGTCGTGACCATGGGCTCCCGGGTGTCCGAGGAGGCGGCCCGGCTGTTCGCCGCCAACGAGTACCAGCAGTACCTCTACCTGCACGGGCTCGGGGTCGAGATGGCCGAGGCCCTGGCCGAGTACTGGCACCGTCGCATCCGCGAGGAGCTCGGCTTCGCCGACGAGGACGGTCCCACCCTCACCGGCCTGTTCCGCCAGAAGTACCGCGGCGGGCGCTACTCGTGGGGCTATCCGGCCTGCCCGCGCCTCGAGGACAACGCCCAGGTGGTCGAGCTCCTCGACGCCGAGCGCATCGGCGTCGAGGTCAGTGAGGGCTTCCAGCTCCATCCCGAGCAGTCGACGACGGCGATCATCTGCCACCACCCCCAGTCCAAGTACTTCGTCGCCTGAGGTCGCCGACATGCCGGGGGGCGCCTACGGGCGACCTGGCGGGGTACCGCCCGGCACCCGGTGCGATCCCCATGCTGGACCGCACCGGGTGCCCGTCGCGGGCTCGGACTGCAACCGTGCCGCACTCGTACGACCACCGGTGGAAACACAGCCAGGCGTAGAATTCCGGTGTGGAAGTGCTCGCCCTCATGAGGACCGGGCTGTACGGGACGCTCCCGGGTACCGCGCTGACCGAGTCCGACCTGTGACCGAGTTCGTCCTGTGACCGAGTTCGTCCTGGTGGCAGGGGCCGCCTTCCTGGGTCTGGTCCTCCTGGTGGCACGACTGGCCCGTGGCCGGAGCGCGCGCCGGCGCAAGGTGGCGGGCACCCTGTACTTCGACCAGGATCCTGCCCACTCCGGACCGGAGGGCACGGACAGCTGGCCCACGGACCGCGACACCGTCACGCGGACGGGGACCGCACGACCGCACCGGCGGAACGTCGAGGAGCCTCTGGCGCCGTCGTTCAGCGTCTCGGAGCCGGGCCACCGCACCACCCACCGGGGCACGGGCGACCGGACGGTCGGGGCGCCCGCCCCAACGACACCCGCAGCTCCGTGGGCGGCCGCGCTGTGGACCGACGCGTCGGAGGCGCACCCCCCGTCGGCGGGTCCGGGCGCCCCCGGACGTCCTCGGGTGGTGCAGCCGGCCACGACTCCCACCGGTGCCGGGCATGCCACGTCGGTCGGGTCGCCGGCCATGGCGGAGCCTCCGGTGGCCGAGCATTTCGTGGAGGCACTCACCCCGCCCGGACTCGCCCCGCTACCGACCCTGCGCCCCAAGGGGAAGCTCCCGAGCAACGTACCGGCGATGCCTCCCCCTCCCCCGTCGGCCGCCGCCGGCTGAGCACGTCCGTCGGTGGGCGGACCGTCAGGACCGTGATCGGACCGGCCATGCCGGGATCAGAGGGCCAGCGTCGCTCCTCCGTCCACGACGATGGCGGCACCGTTGACGAACCCGGCCTGCTCGGAGCACAGGAAGGCGGCGACCGAGCCGAAGTCGGCGGGATCACCCATGACACCCGTGCCCCCCAGCTCCTTCATCCGATCGGTGGCGTGGGGCCCGGGGCAGATCATGTTGATCGTGATCCCACTGTCCTCCGACACCAGGTCGTGGGCGGCGGTCTTCAGCCAGCCCCACAGGCCGACACGGGCAGTGTTGGAGAGTGCCAGCACCGGCGAGGCCTGCTGCACCGTGTAGGAGGAGATGCAGCAGATGCGTCCCCACCCGTTGGCCCGCATGTGGGGCAGCGCCTCGCGGTGAGTCGGACCGAGGTGAGCAGGTTGGCGTTGAGTGCCGCCTCGAGCGCCCCGTCGCTCTGATCGATGGCCCGGCCGGGGGGCGGCCCCCCGGCGTTGGCCACGACGATGTCCAACCCTCCGAAGCGCTCGACCGTGGCCGCCACCAGACGGGCGGGCTCGTCGGGGACGGTCACGTCGCCAGGGCGGGCGTCGGCAACGCCTCCGATGTCGGCCACCGCCCGGAGGGCCTGCTCCAGGGCGTCGGGGTCCCGACCGGACAGCATCACCCGGACGCCCTCGGCAGCCAGCGCCAGCGCCGTGGCCCGTCCGAGCCCGCGCGATCCCGCCGTGACCAGCCCCACCTTCCCGTCGATCCCCAGATCCATGTGCTCCCTCGCTCCAGTTCTCGTGCTACGAGGCCGTCGGCGCCCGACCGGCTCAGGCGTCGACGACGACCAGCCGGTGATCGGCCGAGTTGAGCGGCTCCGGCATGCCGTCCGCCCCCACCACCACGATGTCCTCGAGGCGCATACCGAACCGACCGGGCAGGTAGATGCCGGGCTCCACCGAGAAGGCATGCCCGGGTACCAGCACCTCCTCGTTGCCGACCACGAGGTACGGGTCCTCGTGCTCCTCGATCCCGATCCCGTGCCCGGTGCGGTGCACGAAGCGGTCACCGAGACCGGCGTCCTCGATGACGGCCCGGGCCACGGCGTCCACCGAGGCCGCCGTCACTCCGGCGCGGGCGGCGGCCACAGCCGACTGCTGCGCCTCGAGCAGGACCGCGTAGCAGCGCGCCACCTCGTCGGACGGGGTGCCGGTCACCACCGTTCGGGTGATGTCCGAGCAGTAGCCCGGCCCGTCGTCGAGCGACAGTGTCCCGCCGAAGTCGCACACCACCGTCTCGTCCCGGCCGATCACCCGGCTCCCGGGCTCGTGGTGGGGGCTGGCGGCATTGGGGCCGCTGCCGACGATGGCGAAGTTGACGGCACTGTGGCCCTCGGCCACCAGGAGGGCGCCGAGGCGGGCGGACACCTCGGCCTCGCTTCGGCCCACCAGGGGTATCCCTCCGGCCTGCAGGACGTCCGCCACCCGGTCGGCGGCCGCGCCTGCGGCCCGGAGCGCGGCCAGCTCCGCACCGTCCTTCACGGCTCTGATCGGCGAGGTCACCCGGGAGGCCTCGACCCACTCCGCTCCGGGGACCCGCTGCTGCAGCGCCAGCACCGTGGTCGCCCAGGCCCGGTCCGACACCGCCAGTCGCGCCGCCGGGCCCCGGCGGAGCAGGCCCACGACCAGGTCGAGCGGGTCCTCGGCATCGGACCACGGCCGGAGCGCGAACAGTCCGCCGGCATCGGGGACCCGGGGCGCCTCGAGCCCGGGCACGACCAGCACGGGGTCCCCTGCCACCGGCAGGACCAGGAGCGTCAGCCGCTCGAGGGGCATCGCCCGGTAGCCGGTCAGCCACGGCAGGTCCGCACCGTGGGACAGGAGGAGGACGTCCACCCCGAGAAGCGCCATGCGGTCCCGTACCCGTGCGATCCGGTCGGCCCGGGCGCCGGCGCTCACGAACGCGCCGCCGTCAGGGTCACCGGGACCGACACCGCGCCGGAGGACGCCCCGCCCGATGAGGCGCCTGCCGCCTCCCGGGCGTGATAGCTCGACCGGGTGAGCGGCGAGGCCTGCACGTGGGCGAACCCGAGGGCCTCCCCCGCCCGGCGGAGGTCGTCGAACTCGTCGGGCGTCCACCAGCGGGCCACCGGGAGGTGGTTCGAGCTCGGTCGGAGGTACTGGCCCAGTGTGACGATGTCGACGCCCACCGCCCGCAGGTCGGCCAACGTGGCGAGGACCTCGTCCACGCGCTCTCCCATCCCGAGGATGAGCCCCGACTTGGTGGTCAGCCCGGCTGTGACGGACCGGGCCAGGACCGTGAGGCTGCGGGCGTAGCCGGCTGACGGCCGGACGGCCCGCTGCAGACGGGCCACCGTCTCGATGTTGTGGTTGAGTACGTCGGGCCCGGCGTCCAGGACGGTCCGGAGTGCGTCGCGGTCGCCCTTCACATCCGAGATCAGGACCTCGACGGCCGTGCCGGGACTCGACCGGCGAACGGCGGCGATCGTCTGGGCAAAGGCCTCCGCTCCACCGTCGGGAAGGTCGTCGCGGGCGACGCACGTGATGACGGCGTGGGCCAGGCCCATCCGCGCCACGGCCTCACCGACCCGATCGGGCTCCGAGGGGTCGAGCGGGAGGGGGTGACGGGTGTCCACCTGGCAGAAGCCGCACGCACGGGTGCACCGCGACCCGTTGATCATGAAGGTGGCGGTGCCATCGGACCAGCACTCGAAGATGTTCGGGCAGCCGGCCTCCTCGCACACGGTGACGAGATCGAGGCCCCGGATGTCGCGCTGCAGATTCCAGGAAGCCGTCGGCCATCGTGGCCCGGACCCGCAGCCACTCGGGCTTGCGGGTCGAGATCGGGAGCCCCGACCCCGGGTCCACCCCCGAGCGGGCCAGCCGCCGCTGCAGCGCGGAACCACCGTCGCCGTTGCCGCCGGGGACCCGCAACGTCACGGCGACAGATCCTGTCGTGCCGGCCCCGTCGGTGACGGCGGCCACGTCGGACAGCTCCCCCCAGACCTCGCGCGCCGACCCCAGCACGGCGTCCACGGCCTGCGCCATGGTCACGGACAGCCCCTCGGCAGTCAGCGAGGTCACGGGTCGGTCGGCGATCCCGCAGGGGACGATGTACCCGAACATCGACAGGTCCGGCGAGACGTTCAGCGCGAACCCGTGGGTCGTCCTCCCCCGCGCCGTCCGTACCCCGATGGCGGCGATCTTCCGGGGGCCGGCGTCGCCCTCACCACTGGATCGCGGGTCGATCCAGACGCCGGGATAGCCCTCGAGGCGCCCCACCCGCTCCTCGGGGATCCCGAGTGCCACCAGCGCGCCGATGACGACCTCCTCCACCTGCCGGACGTGTTCGGGTCCGTGATGGGGACCGGCTCCCACCGTGCGGATCGGGTAGCCGACGAGCTGTCCGGGCCCGTGGTAGGTGACGTCGCCGCCCCGGTCCACGGACACGACGTCGGCGCCCACCGTCGCCGGATCGACCAGCACATGCGCCGGGTCGGCATGGGCTCCCAGCGTGTAGACGTGGCCGTGCTCGAGCAGCAGGAGGTACTCGTCCTCCGACCGCTCGGCTACGCAGCGTTGGAGATCCCAGGCCTCGGCATAGGGGACCCGCCCCAGCCAGCGGGCCCTCATCGCCCGCCGAACGCCGCAGTGCAGCGAGTTGCCGGTGTGGCCACGTTCACCGTCACGGCGGACTAGAGCTCGCCGGCCCAGTCGCGGTCGTCGAGGATCGTCGACAACCGGGCCAGGAACCGGGCCACGTAGGCACCGTCGACGGCGCGGTGGTCGAAGTTCATGGCGACCAGGCCGATCGAGTGGATCCCGATCGTCTCGGAGCCGTCGGGAAGCTCGACCACCACCGGCTTCCGCGAGACTCCGTCCGTGGACAGGATGGCCACCTGGGGCTGGTTGATGATCGCCCCGGTGATCAGGGTGCCGAACGGCCCGGCATTCGTGATCGAGAACGTCCCGCCACTGATGTCGTCGAGGCTGAGCCGCTTGGTCCGTGCCCGGTCGGCGATGTCACGGATCCGACGGGCCATCCCCCGCAGGTTCAGCTCCTCGGCGCGGTGCACCACCGGGACGATCAGCCCTTCGTTGTCGAGGTCGACGGCGATCCCGAGGTTGACGTCATGGTGGACGACCAGTGCGTCGTCTCCCACCGAGGCATTGAGGTGCGGGAACTCGGCCAGCGCTTCGACCGTTGCCCGGGCGACGAAGGGGAGGTAGGTGAGGGTGAAGCCCTCCTCCTCGCGGAAGCGCCCGCCATGGAGTCGTCGTACCTGCTCGACCTGCTCGTAGTCGATCTCTTTCACCATCAGCGTGTGTGCCGACGTGGCCTTCGACCGGATCATGTGCTCGGCCGTCCGCCGTCGGATGTTGGTGAACGGGACGACCTCGTCCCGTTCGCCGGGGACCTGGCCGGCCGCCGGCACCTGGGCCGGCGCGGCCGGTTGCACGGGGGCACGGTAGGCGGCGGGAGCGGCGGGAGCCGCAGGAGCCGCAGGCGGGACGGCGGCGGCGACAGCCGGGGAGGCCGGGATGCTCGGCACCGGGGAAGGTGTGCCCCCCTGCTCGATGACCGCCTCCACGTCGGCCCGGGTGATGCGGCCCCCGAGGCCGGTGCCGGGGATCGAGGCGGAATCGAGCCCGTGCTCGTCCAACAGCCGACGGACCACCGGGGACAGGACCCGGGCCTGGTCGACCGCTCCGGGGGGGACCGGTGCCGCGGCGGACACGGGAGGTGCGGCCGGAGCGACGGGGGGGGCCGGGGCGGCGGCAACCGGCGTGGCCGGTGCCGTCGGTAGGACCGGCGTGGACGGTGGTGCCTGCACGGCGGCCACGGGCTCGTCGGGCAGCGCGTGAAGTGACGCGGGCGTACCCGGGGGGGTCGGGCCCGTCGGCACGGACGGCGGGCTCGGAGAGGCGGCGCCGGGCGCTGCCGCGTCGGGTGCCCCCGCCGATGCCTCGCCGTCGATCACGGCCAGGGCGACGCCGACGTCGACGGTGTCGCCCTCCTCCACGAGGATGGCGGTCAGCACCCCGTCGGCCGGGGAGGGCACCTCGGAGTCGACCTTGTCGGTCGAGACCTCGAAGAGCGGCTCGTCACGGACGACGGTGTCACCCACGGCCTTGAACCACTTGGTGATGGTCCCCTCGGTCACGGTCTCGCCCAGCTGCGGCATGGTCACGTCAGGCAACGTGCAGCCCCCTTCCGGTAAGTGCCAGCACCGTCTCACCGAACGCCTCGGACAGCGACGGGTGTGGTTGGATGAACTGCGCCACCTCGTCGGCGGTGGCCTCCCAGTTGACGGCCAGGTAGCCGGCGCCGAGCTGCTCGGTGACCCACGGCCCCACCATGTGGACGCCGAGGATCCGGCCCGTGGTCCCGTCCGGCCGACGCTCGGCCACGATCTTGACCATGCCCTCGGTGTCCCCGATGATCCGGGCACGGCTGTTGCCGCCGAACGGGTCCTTCTTGACCACGACGTCGAGTCCGGCGGCCTTGGCGGCCGCCTCCGTCATCCCGGCAAAGGCGACCTCGGGATGGCAGTAGATGGCCCATGGCACACGGGAGTAGTCGACGGGTAGGACGGACTCGCCCAGGATCGACTTGATCACGACGATGGCCTCGGCGAAGGCCACGTGGGCCAGCTGCGGGGTCCCGGCGACCACGTCGCCCACCGCCCAGACACCCGGGGCCGAGGTGCGCATGTGGGCATCGGCGACGACGAAGCCTCGCTCGTCGATGGTCACACCGGCCGCATCGGTCACCAGTCCCTCGCTCCGCGGACGACGGCCGACCGAGACCACGACGGCCTCCACCGCCAGCTCCTCGCCGTCGCCGGAGGAGACGACGGTGCCACCCGACGGCGCCGGCGTATGGCCGTGGAGGGTGGCGCCGGCCCTGACGTCGATCCCCCGTTTCTTGAAGGAGCGTGCGACGGTGCGCACCACGTCGTCGTCACAGCCGTTGAGAATGGTCGGCAGGGCTTCGAAGAGGGTCACGGTGGTGCCCAGGTCGGCGAACATGGAGGCGAACTCGCAGCCGATGGCGCCACCCCCGATGACCGCCACCGAGGCGGGCAGGGTGTCCAGCGCCAGGACCTCGTCCGAGGTCAGGACGAGGGTGCCGTCGACGTCGAAGCCCGGGATGGCCCGTGGCACCGAGCCTGCGGCCAGCACGATGTCGTTACCGGTGACCTCGGCCGTGGTCCCGTCGTTTCCGGCGATGCGCACCCGATGGCCGCCAGCAGCGTGCCGCTCCCGCTGAACACGGTGACGCCCCGCCCCTTCAAGAGCCCCACAGCCCGGAAAAGAGCTGGTCGACGACCTGCTGCTTGCGCTCCTGGCTGACGGAGAACTTCACGGTCGGGTCGGCCTGTTCGGGGCCGGCGGCGATGCCGAAGTCGGCGGCCGACCGCACCGTGCGGCGGACGGTGGCGGTCTCCAGGAAGGCCTTGGCCGGGACGCAGCCCCGGTGGAGGCAGGTGCCGCCCACCTTGTCGAGCTCCACCACGGCCACCGACAGTCCGGCGGCCGCACCGTACAGGGCGGTGGCGTAGCCACCCGGCCCCCCGCCCACGACTACCACGTCGAAGTGGTCCGATCCCCTGCCCCTGCCCCTGCTCCCCCCGTTGCGGTCTGCTCCGTTGCCACCTCGGGTTCCGTGGGAACCACCTCCATCGGGATGTCGTCGTGTTGGCCGCCGGACGGTGGTGCGTCCGTGCCGCTCGTTTCCCCTGCAGCCTACCGGTCCACACCCGGTGCCCACCTCGGACGGGGTGGTCCCCGATCGATGTACCGGGACCTTCCGGGCGGCAGCCCGGGGCGGGTGACGGGGCCGGTCAGCCGGGGCGGGTCAGGAGAGCACCCGCCGACGGAAGTTCCGGAGCCCGACTCCGAGGAAGAGCGCCAGGAAGGCGACCAGCACCGGGTAGATCACGTAGAGCGGCATGTGGGGGGCGTCCGTGAACGCGGCCCGCATGCCCTCGTTGATGTAGATCAACGGGTTCACGAGCACTAGGGTCTGCAGCCAGTGCCAGCCGCCCACCTCCACCGGGGCGAGCCGGGTGAAGGCGTAGTAGGTGCCGCCGAGGAACGTCACGGGCAGGATGATGAAGCCGAACATCAGTCCGATGTTCCGCGGCTCGAAGCTGGTACCGAGCAGCAGGCCGAGTGACGCCATGGTGACGCAGGCCAACGGTACGACGGTGACGACGACCCACCAGTGGAGCGACAGGTGGGCCTCCACCCCCTTGGCGTGGACGACCGACGCGATCGGGAGGACCAGGGCGGCCGAGATGAGCCCCTGGACCGCACCGGACAGGACCTTGGCCATGGCCACCAGCCAGATCGGACAGGGGGCCTGCACCCGGTCCTCGATCTCGCGGGTGTACCCGAACTCCTGGGACATGGTCAGCGCCACCGACTGCACGCCCTGGAAGAGGATCGAGATCCCCACCACCCCGGGGACCAGGATGGTGGCGAACTCCGACTGCGCGGTGGCGTTCGCCCCACCGATGCCCTGCCCGATCTTGGGGAACACGTAGAGGAACACGAAGCACAGCAGGAACGGCTGGATCAGCGTGCGGGCCACGAACTCGAACAGGTGCTTGCGCAGCACCATCAGGTCGCGCAGGATCAGCGCCCACAGGGCGGTACGGCCGGCGGCGAGCGCGGAGTGCTCGGGGTGCATGTGCACCGAGGTGCCGGTGACCCCGGCGTCGACGGTGGTCATCCTTCGCGCAGCTCCTTTCCGGTGAGGTTGATGAACACGGTCTCGAGGGTGGGCGCGGCGACCGAGATGTCGAGGACCGGGAACCCTGCCTCCTCCGCTCCGGTCACCACGGCAGGGAGCAGCCGCTCCTTCCCCTTCACGTGGAGCTCGACCCCTCCCTCGATGGGACGGGTGAGCGTGATCCCGGGGACCCGTTCGCTGAGTACCCGGGCGAGTGCGTCCCGGTCCCCGGTGGCCGTCACGGTGACGATGGTGTCGGCGTTGACCTGGCTCTTGAGGGCCGCCGGCGTGTCGAGGGCGAGGATCCTCCCCTTGTCCATGATGGCGACGCGCCCGCACAGCTGGTCGGCCTCCTCCATGTAGTGGGTGGTGAGCAGAATGGTCTGCCCGCCGCCGTTGAGCTCCCGCAGGACCTCCCAAAGGGCCAGCCGGCTCTGCGGGTCCAGTCCGGCCGTGGGCTCGTCGAGGAAGAGGACCGCGGGCCGGTGGAAGATGGCCCGGGCGACCATCAGGCGCTGCGCCATACCCCCGGACAGGGCGTAGACCGAGGCCTCGGCCCACTTGTCGAGTTGGAACTGTCGGAGCAGCTCGTCGGAGATCCGTCTGGACTCCTTCGCGGGGATCCCGAAGAGTCGGCCGTGGAAGTAGAGGTTCTCCCAGACGGTGAGCTGGCGGTCCAGGGTGTTCTGCTGGCTGACGATCCCCAGGATCTGCTTGGCCAGCGCCGGGTGGCGCACGACGTCGATGCCGCCCACGTGGGCGCTCCCCGACGTGGGGACGACGCGGGTTGTCAGCATGCCGGCCGTGGTCGTCTTCCCGGCTCCGTTCGGCCCGAGGAGACCGAAGATCTCGCCCGTCCCGACGACGAGGTCGAGGCTGTCGACAGCCCGGAAGTCGGATCCGGAGTAGACCTTGGTGAGGGCCTCGGTGCGGATGACCGCCTCTGTCGGGTCCACGGGGCCGGCGGCTGGGGCGGAGGTGGTCGAGGTCATGGCAACGACCCGACCCTACCCTTGACCCGCAGCCGGTCGGGCCGACCGTGACACATCGCGGTGCCGTGCGCCGCGGTCGGTTGCTACTTGGGTGGCATCCGGATGCCACCGTCGAGGCGGATGACCTCGGCGTTGAGGTAGCTGTTGGTGGCGATGTGGGCCACCAGGTCGCCGTACTCGGCCGGGTTTCCCAGCCGCTTCGGGAAATTGACCGACTGGGCCAGGGCGTTGCGGGCCTCGTCGGGCAGCATGGCCAGCAGTGGGGTGTCGAACAGGCCGGGGGCGATCGCCAGGACCCGGATGCCGACGACGGCGAGGTCGCGGGCGGCGGGCAGGGTCATTCCCACGACCGCGCCCTTCGACGCCGAGTAGGCCAGCTGACCGATCTGGCCGTCGAACGCCGCCACCGACGCGGTGTTGACGATGACGCCGCGCTCACCGTTGGCTTGGGGCTCGACGGTGGCGATGGCTGACGCAGCCTTCGTCATCACGTTGAAGGTGCCGATGACGTTCAGGTCCTGGATGAACTTGAACGGGGCGAGGTCGTGGGGCGAGCCGTCGCGGTTGATGACACGTCCGACCCAGCCGGTGCCGGCACAGTTGACGGCGATGCGCAGACTGCCGGCGTCGGCCGCCTGGTCGACCGCCCTCTGGCAGTCGTCGGGGTCGGTGACGTCGCCGGCGACGAAGTTGGCCGTCCCGCCGATCTCGGCCACGACCTCCTTGGCCCGCTCCTCGTTGCGGTCGAACACAGTGACCCGCACGCCTTCGGCGGCGAGCTTGCGGGCCGTGGCCTCGCCGAGGCCCGACGCGCCACCGGTGATGATTGCTGAACTTCCGTTGATCTCCATGCCGAAAGGTTACGGGAGCAGCCGCCCCTGGCCCAAACCGGTGTCCGGCGGGGGCCCGGTCGGGTCCTGGCGGGCGGCCGCCGCCGTGGCCAGGGCGTCGACGACGTCGTTCATCCGGTCACCCGAGTGGCCCTTCACCCAGGCGAAGGTGACCGGCCGGGCCGGGTCGAGGGCGAGGTCGAGGAGCCGCTCCCACAGGTCCCGGTTGGCCACCGGCTTGCCCTGCGAGTTCTTCCACCCGCGCCGCTTCCAGCCCACGTGCCACTTCTGGCGGAAGCAGTTCACGACATAGGTCGAGTCGCTCACCACGTGCACCGGACCGGGCAGGGACTCGAGGGCCCGGATGACGGCCAGTACCTCCATCCGCTGGTTCGTCGTGTGGGACTCGCCACCCGAGTCGGAGGGACCGCCGTCGACGGCCCACCCCCAGCCGCCGGGGCCCGGGTTCCCGAGACAGGACCCGTCGGTGTAGGCGATGGTCGGGGCGTCGTCCATGGTGACAGCATGCCCGCTCGACGACCGGACCGGACGCACGCACCGTCACCACCACTCTCACGCAGCGCCACCGGAGCAGGCCGACACGGCGCGGACGCCGCGGTGGTGGGAACATAGGAGGAATGCTCTTCGACGGAGTCGCCCATCAGCTCCCGGACCTCGACCCGGTGGAGACCGAGGAATGGCTGGCCGCATTCGACGACGTCGTCCGGGTCCACGGCCGCAACCGGGCCCGATACCTTCTGATGCGCGTGCTCGAGCGGGCCCGGCAGGCCCAGGTGGACTTTCCCGTCCCGGTCTCCACCCCCTACGTCAACACGATCCCGTCCGACGCCGAGCCCGAGTTCCCCGGGGACGAGCACATCGAGCGCCGGATCCGCCGCTACATCCGGTGGAACGCCGCCGTCATGGTGGTGCGGGCCAACATCCGCTCCGACGGCATCGGCGGCCACCTCGCCACCTACGCCAGCTCGGCGGCTCTCTACGAGGTGGGCTTCAACCACTTCTTCCGGGGCAAGGACGACGGCCCCGGTGACCAGGTCTACATCCAGGGGCACGCCTCGCCGGGGATCTACGCCCGCGCCTTCGTCGAGGGGCGCCTGTCCGAGGAGCAGCTCGACAACTTCCGGTTCGAGGTCGGCGGCGACGGCCTCTCCTCCTATCCCCACCCGCGTCTCATGCCCGGATTCTGGGAGTACCCGACGGTGTCGATGGGGCTCGGGCCGGTCAACGCCATCGCCCAGGCCCACCTGGCCCGCTACCTCCAGGCCCGCGGCCTCGTTGACACGTCGCGCAGTCGGGTGTGGGCCTTCGTGGGTGACGGCGAGTTCGACGAGCCCGAGACGATGGCCCTCCTCGGCATGGCGGGCCGCGAGCGGCTCGACAACCTCACCATGGTCGTCAACTGCAACCTGCAACGCCTGGACGGCCCGGTACGTGGCAACGGCAAGGTGATCCAGGAGTTCGAGGCGACCCTGCGCGGGGCGGGCTGGAACGTGATCAAGGTGGTCTGGGGACGGACGTGGGACGAACTGCTCGCCCGCGACGTCGACGGCCTGCTGCTGGCCAAGATGAACGAGACCGTCGACGGCGAATTCCAGAAGTACGCTACCGAGTCCGGCGCCTACATCCGCGAGCACTTCTTCGGGCCCGACCCACGGCTGCGCGCCCTGGTCGAGCACCTGAGCGACGCCGACCTGCAGAGCCTCCCACGGGGCGGTCACGACTACCGGAAGCTCTACGCCGCCTACCGGGCAGCCACCGAGCACACCGGCGCGCCCACGGCGATCCTGGCCAAGACGGTCAAGGGCTGGACCCTCGGTCCCGAGATCGAGTCCCGCAACGCCACCCACCAGATCAAGAAGATGACCAAGGACCAGCTGCGCGCCCTGCGCGACCGGCTCTCCCTCCATGACGTGCTGGCCGAGTCCGACCTCGACGCCGACCTCCCCCCGTACTACCGACCTGCGCCCGACTCGCCCACCGGTCGGTACCTGGCTGCACGACGCCGTGCGCTCGGGGGCCCGTTGCCCAGCCGGATCGTGCGGGCCGCCCCACTGCCCCCTCCCGAGCCGTCGGGCTTCGCCGACCTGCTCGCCGGGTCGGGTCGGCAGGAGGTCTCGACCACCATGGCCTTCGCCCGCCTCCTCCGTTCGCTCACCCGCGACCCCGGGATCGGTGCGCGGATCGTCCCGATCGTGTCCGACGAGGCCCGCACCTTCGGACTGGAGTCGCTCATCAGCGAGGTGCAGATCTACGCGCCGGACGGACAGCGGTACACGCCGGTCGATGCAGGGCTCGCCCTCCACTACGCCGAGAGCGCCAGTGGGCAGGTCCTCGAGGAGGGGATCACCGAGACGGGGGCGACAGCCACGTTCAGCGCCGCGGCCACGTCGTATGCCACGTGGGGGGAGTCGCTCATCCCCTGCTACCTCTTCTATTCGATGTTCGGGTTCCAACGGGTGGGCGACCTGCTGTGGGCGCTGGGCGACAGTCGGGGCCGGGGCTTCCTCCTCGGATGCACGGCGGGGCGGACCACCCTCAACGGCGAAGGACTCCAGCACCAGGACGGGCACTCGCTGCTCTTGGCGTCGGCGTACCCGTCGGTGGCCGCCTACGACCCGGCGTTCGCCTACGAGGTGGCGGTCCTGATGGAGGACGGCATCCGGCGGATGACCGGTCCGGACGCCGAGGACCGCTACTGGTACCTCACGCTCTACAACGAGAACTACGTCATGCCGGCCCTTCCCACCGACCCGGACGACGCCGAGCGGGTGCGCCTCGGCACGGTCCGCGGCCTCTACCGGTTCGCCGGACCACCGGAGGGCCTGGCTCCGGACTCGCCCCGGTCCACCATCCTGTTCTCGGGCACCTCCTGGCAGGCCGCCGAGGAGGCGCGCCGGCTCCTGGCCGACGACTGGGGAGTCGCCACCGAGACCTGGTCGGTCACCTCCTACAAGTCCCTGCGTGAGGAGGCGCTGTCCGTCGAGCGCCACGACCGGCTCCATCCCGACGGCCCTGTGGGGGTGCCCCTGGTCACCGAGGCCCTCCTCGGTTCGGCGGGGCCGATCGTGGCGGTCACCGACTTCGTTCGGGCCGTGCCCGACCAGGTGGCCCGGTGGATGCCCCGCCGGTTCGTCTCCCTCGGAACGGACGGATTCGGCCGGTCCGACACCCGTGAGGTGCTCCGCCGCTTCTTCGAGACCGACGCGGCGCACGTAGTGGTCGCCGTGCTCGGAGGGCTGGAGGCCGACGGTGCCGTGCCCCCTGGCACTGCGGCCAAGGCCGTCGTCAGCTACGGGATCGATCCCGACACGCCCGACCCCTGGTCGGACTGAGCCGTCCCCAGCTGGGCTCCGGGGCCGGTTCGGGCGGCCAGGCCGGCCGGGGGGACCGGTGCCCCCGGCTACCCTGGACAGGTGCTCTGGCTCACCGGCGATCCCGATGCGGACGCACTGCTGTCGTCCGAACCGCTGGCCCTGCTGATCGGCATGGTCCTCGACCAGCAGATCCCCATGGAGCGCGCCTTCAAGGCGCCAGCCGACCTGAAGGAGCGGCTGGGGGGCACACTCGACCCGGCCGTCATCGCCGCCATGCCCCCCGACGACCTGGCCGCCGTCTTCGCGGCCAAGCCGGCGCTCCACCGGTTCCCCCGGTCGATGGCCGGACGGGTGCAGGAGGTGTGCGCCGCCGTGCTCGACACCTACGGTGGCGACACGTCGGCCGTATGGACCACGGCAGCGGACGGCAAGCAGCTCCTGGCCAACGTCAAGGCCCTTCCCGGGTTCGGCGACCAGAAGGCCCGTATCTTCGTGGCCCTGTTGGGCAAGCAGCTGGGTGTCCGACCCGCGGGCTGGGACGCGGCGGCCGGCGTCTACGGCGAGGCCGGGTCGTTCCGCTCGGTGGCCGACATCGACTCGCCCGAGGCGCTGGCCAAGGTGCGCCAGTTCAAACAGGCGACCAAGGCCGAGGCCCGGGCCAAGCTCCCCAACCCCGGGTGACGGCACCCGCCGGCGGAACCGACCGCTGGGAACTGGCCCGCCGCCGCCTCTACCTGTGCACCCCGGACCGGCCCGACCTCGACGTCTTCCTGGGCCGCTGCATCGCCGGCGGGGTCGACGTCGTCCAACTCCGGGAGAAGCACCTGGACGATGCGGAACTGGTCCGACGGGCAGCCGTCGCACAGCGGGTGTGCACCGCGGAGGGGGTGCCGTTCGTGCTCAACGACCGACCCGACCTGGCAGCGGAGATGGGGGCGGACGGGGTCCACGTGGGACAGGACGACCAGTCGGCCGCCTCGGCCCGGGCCACGGTCGGCACCGCGGCCATCGTGGGACTGTCCACCCACACCCCCGCCGAGCTCGCCGTCGCCGTGGGTGAGGCTCCGGGATCGACGCCGGCTCCGGTCGACTACCTGTCGGCCGGTCCGGTGGTGCCCACGCCCACGAAGCCCGGCCGTCCGGGCACCGGGACCGGCTACGTGTCCGAGGCCGCCGCCCGGTCCCCGTGGCCCGTCTGGATCACCGGCGGAGTGGACCCGTCCGGCGTGGGCGGACTGGTGGACGCCGGAGCCCGGCACTTCGTGGTCGTCCGGTGGCTGGTCGGCGCAGACGACCCCGAGCGGGCCGCCCGGCAGCTGCGCTCGGCGATCGACGGCGCGCTGGCCGGCGTCACCATCTGACGGCTCCCGCTGAGTTCACCCGTCACGGGGTCACCCGCTCGGTCCACCCGCCGCGCTCCCGGGCCGGGCGACCCGGGCCCCGGCGCCGGGACCCGGAGCGATCCATGCCGACCCAGCCTCAGCCGGCGCTCTGACCGGGCACGGCGACGATCTTGGCGCCCGCCGGCAGTTGCACCGCCGGGGAGCTGCCGACCTTCGAGATGTCGAGGCTGATCGTCCCCCCGGGGGTCACGGCCGCGAACTTCGACACGACGTTGCCGGTGACCGTGTAGGTCAGCCTCTCAATCTGGCCGGACTGGGACAGCGTCACCGTCGTCACCGAGCCGGACCGGGTCGCCGGGCCCTTGTCGTAGAAGGGCAGGTAGGTGTGGGCCGGGTCCACCTGCTGGGCTCCCGTCGTCTGCTGCCTGTAGAAGGACAGCGGCGTGCCGGTGATCTTCGCCGAACGGGTCACGCTGATGTATTCGTTCGAGCCGATGATCACGAGGTAGGTGCGCCGGCCGCTGCTCTCGAGCCACCCGCCGAGCCGGTCGGGCGCCTGGTAGACGAGGCTCGCCGTCTGGTTGCCCTGGGGCGTCTTCTCCACCAGGTACTCGCTGTAGTTCGGGGACTTCAACGTGTTGGTCACCGCCTGGCCCAGGCTGGTGCCGCTCGTGCTCTGCACGGCCCCGAGGACTGCAGCGCCGACGCCCACGAGGGTCAGGACGCCCAGCAGGACGAAACTCAGGTGCTTCCGCATGTCACTCTCTTCCGGGACGGGTGGCGTGCCCGTGGTCGTCGGGATCTCGGGGCAGCCCGGGCAGGGGCCTGGGGATCACGCTACCGGGTGGGGCGCCGGTTCAGATGCCGATGCGCTGGGCCAGCAGCTCCCGGTGGTAGGAGGGGTCGCCCAGCATGAGTTCCGAGGACTTCGCCCGCTTGAAGTACAGGTGGGCGGGGTGCTCCCACGTGAAGCCGATCCCCCCGTGGATCTGGATGGTCTCGGCGGCGGCGTGGAAGTACGCCTCGGAGCAGTAGGACTTGGCCAGGCTGGCCACGACCGGGAGCTCGTCGGAGTCCTCCGAGGCGGCCCACCCGGCGTAGTAGGCGGCGGACTTGGCCGACTCGACCTCGAGGAGCATGTCGGCGCACTTGTGCTTGATGGCCTGGAAGCTGCCGATCGGCCGTCCGAACTGGATGCGGGTCTTGGCGTACTCGACCGAGCTCTCCAGGCACCGCTGGGCGCCTCCCACCTGCTCGGCGGCGAGCGCCACCGCAGCCAGGTCGAGCGTCTTGGACAGACCAGCCGCGGCGGCGCCGTCGGTGCCGATGAGCCACGCCGGGGTGTCGGCGAACTCGAGGCGGGCCTGCTTGCGGGTCTGGTCCATGGTGGCCAGCGGAGTGCGGGTCAGGCCGGCGGCGTCACCCTTCACCCCGAAGAGCGAGAGGCCGGCGGCGGTCCGACCGACCACGAGGACCAGGTCGGCCACGTGGCCGTCGATGACGAACGACTTGTGTCCGTTGAGCGACCAGCCGTCGTCCGAAGGGGCGGCGGTCAGCGTGACGCCGTCGGCGTCCCACCGTCCGGAGTCCTCGGTGAACGCCAGGGTGGCGATGGTCTCACCGGCGGCGATGCCCGGCAGCAGGTACTCCTGCGCCTTCTGGTCGCCGGAGGTCAGGAGGGCGTTGGCGGCCAGGGCCACGGTCGAGAAGAAGGGGGCGCACAGCAGGGCGGCGCCCATCTCCTCCAGCACGACGATGAGCTCGACGTAGGTGAACCCGGCCCCGCCGAACTCCTCGGGGATGATCAGCGACTGGAGGCCGAGCTGGTCGGCCATCTGGGACCAGACCTCGGGGTCGTAGCCCTCGGTGGTCTCCATGAGCCGGCGGACCTCGGTCTCGGGGGACTTGTCGTCCAGAAACCTGCGCACCGACTTGCGGAGCTCGTCCTGCTCCTCGCTGAAGGCGAAGTTCATAATTTCTCCATCCGGTGGAGTCCCCCACCGGGGACGTCGTGTCCAGGTGCCCAGACCGGGGCACCGTGCCCTGTTTGTCTACCAGAACCGTGCCGAGGTTGACCAACAGGGGACGGTCCCGTGACCGTCGGGGGACGACCCCCGCTACGCTCGCGGACGAGGAGGTTCCACCCATGGCCGAGACCGTCATCGACTACCAGGACACCGCTGTCGAGGTGCACCGGGTGGTGGTCGGACCACTCGAGAACAACGTCTACATCGTCCGGTGCAGGGAGTCGGGTGACTCCCTGCTCATCGACGCCGCCAACGAGCACGACCTGCTCCTCGAGCTGTGTGGCGACCTGCACGTGCGCCAGGTGGTGGAGACGCACGGCCACTGGGACCATATCCAGGCCGTGGAGGCGGTCCGCGACGCCGGCATCGACGTGGCCGTGACACAGGCGGACGCCGCCATGCTCCCCTCCTACGACCAGATCCTCGAGGACGAGTCGGTCGTCACCGTCGGTCGGCTGCGGGTGGCCACGATCGCCACCCCGGGGCACACGCCCGGCTCGATGTGCTTCGCCGTCGAGGGCACGCCGCTCCTGTTCAGCGGCGACACGCTATTCCCGGGTGGGCCCGGCAACACCTCGTTCGAGGACGCCGACTTCGGCACCATCATCTCGTCGATCGAGCGCCGGCTGTTCGGCGCCTTCCCCCCCGGCACGTTGGTACTCCCGGGCCACGGCACGGGCACCACCATCGGGACCGAGTCCCCCCACCTCGCCGAGTGGGTCGAGCGGGGCTGGTAGCTCCGACGCGCCTACGTCGGACCGCCCACTTCGCGGTCAGACAGCCGTCGACGGGCGCCGGGGCTCGTTGACGACCTCGATCTCGGGCGGCAGGCCGCTGATCGAGACACCGCCGGGGACCTCGTCCCCGACCTCGACGGTCACCCGCGAGCCGGCCAGCGGGATCCCCTCCACCTTCAGGTAGCCGATGCCCTCGGGCAGGTTGGGGCAGAGCCACGTCTTGCCGTAGGGGATCCACGGATCGAGGCGCAGCAGGGTCCGGAGGCACAGTAGGGGCGAGGCGGCCGACCAGGCCTGCGGGGAGCACGACGTCGGGTAGCCGACGGGCACATCGAGCTCGCGCCGGTCGAGCCCGCTGAAGAGCTCGGGGAGGCGACCCCCTTGGGCGGCGGCGGCGTCGAGCAGCCCGAAGATGAGCTGCTGGGCGGCCCCGTCGAAGCCGTAGCGGGCCAGCCCGGCCGCCACGATCGCCGTGTCGTGGGGCCATACCGAACCGCAGTGGTAGCTGATCGGGTTGTAGCCCCCGTTGTCGCTGGAAAGGGTGCGCAGGCCCCAGCCGGTGAACATCGACGGCGACACCAGGGCCTGGGCCACCTGCAACGCCTTGTCCTCGTCGACGATCCCCGTCCACATGCAGTGTCCGATGTTGGATGTCAGCGAGTCGATGGGCCTCTTGTCGGCGTCGAGGCCGACGGCGAACCAGCCCTTGTCCTCCAGCCAGAAGTCCCGGTTGAAGTTGGACTTCAGGTGGGCCGCCTTGGACCGGAACCGGTCATAGGTGGCCGTGTCCCCCGCCTCGAACGCGAAGTGCGCGCTGGCCAGGTAGGCACCGTAGGTATAGGCCTGCACCTCGGCGAGGGCGATGGGTGCCTCGGCGACCCGTCCGTCGCCGTAGCGAATGCCGTCCCAGCTGTCCTTCCAGCCCTGGTTGGCCAGGCCCCGATCGGTGGCCCGGCGGTACTCCACGTACCCGTCGCCGTCGGAGTCGCCGAAGTGCTCGATCCACTCGATGGCCCGCGCCGCATTGGGCAGGAGCTCGTCGACCAGCTCACGGGCCACCCCCCACCGGCGCATCTCGCCGAGCAGCATGACGAACAGCGGCGTGGCGTCGGCCGTGCCGTAGTAGATGCTGCCCCCGCCGAGGGAGAGGGAGGCGGCGTCGCCGAAGCGCATCTCGTGGAGGATGCGGCCCGGCTCCTCCTCGTGTCGGGGATCGACCTCGGTGCCCTGGAACCGGGCCAGGGTCTGGAGGACTCCGCTGGCCAGGTCGGGGTCGACGAGCAGCGCCATCCACGCCGTCAGCAGCGAGTCGCGACCGAACACGGTCATGAACCAGGGCGCGCCTGCGGCCACGACCACCCGCTCGGGATAGTCGGGGTCGAAGATCCGGAGCGCCCCGAGGTCCTCGGCGCTGCGGGCGACCACCTCCTTCAGTACCGGGTGGTCGGTCTCCACCCTCGGCACCTGCCGCCGCCACTCGGCCAGGCGCTCGGTGGGCGTGGCGCGCTCGACGGGCTCGCCGCACAGGTACTTGGGGGCGAAGACGGCACCGTCGATGACGGGACCGACCTCGATGCACGTACTCCACTCGCCCCGCGCCGGCACGACCACCTCGTAGGTGAGCAGTCCCGGGGCGACCCTGTCGGCACCGGTGGCACGCACCTCGACGCCCCGGTCCACCGCGCCGCGCTTGTACGTGTAGGACAGCGACACCTGGGACGCGTCCCGTCCGGTCCCGGACGGTCGGTCCACGACCTGGGAGGTCACCGACCCGGCGTTCACCCCAGCGTCCACCCGCCCCTCCTTCACGGCGAACAGGTCGGCGAAGTCGGCATCGATCAGGACCTCGACCGTGCAGGCGGTCGCCTCGTCGGAGAAGTTCCGCAGCGTGAGCTCCTCGCGCATCCCCTGTCCCACGTGGCGGCTGCGGAAGACCATCAGCGTGGAGTCGGCCCTACCGGGAGCGGGCAGGTTCCGGGCCACGAACGTGGCACTGAAGGGATCGTCGGTGACCGCGGCCAGCGTCTCGGCCCGGGCCCCGTTCACCAGGACCTCGAAGCGCGACACGATCCGGGTGTCCCGGAAGAAGAGACCCTGGGCCGCCCCCGGCGAGATGTCCCCGGCGCTCCCGCTGATGGCGAACGTCGACTCGTCGACCAGGGTCACCGCACCGGTGCCCGAGCCCAGCTGGGTGACCGGTCCGGCGTAGTTCCACGGGTCGGGCATCCCGGTACCGTACCGCTGACCTGGACCGGGTGGGAATTCCCCCTGGCCAGCGCCTATGCCGGCCGGGACCGGTCGTCGTCCGCAATTCCCCCTACGCCCGTAGGAGAAATCCGGGGAACGGACTACACTCGCTGGCGTGAGTCCCGAGCCCGACGCCTCCGAGTCCCCCCGTCACGAGGGTGGGTCCCGCCACCCCGACGGCGCCACCACGCCCCTCCTCGAGGTCGTCGGCCTCCACGCCTCGGTCGAGGGCCAGCCCATCCTGCGGGGCATCGACCTCACGGTCGGGTCGGGCCAGGTCCACGCCATCATGGGCCCGAACGGATCGGGCAAGTCGACCCTGGCCAACGTGCTGCTCGGCAATCCCGCCTACGAGGTGACCGCCGGCTCGATCCTCTTCAAGGGGGAGGACATCACGTCGTGGGCCACCGACGTCCGGGGCAAGGCCGGGATCTTCCTCGCCTTCCAGGACCCCGAGTCCATAGGCGGTGTGCCGGTGATCCAATTCCTCCGACAGGCCCTCTCGGCCCGCCGGGGGATGGACCTCTCCGTCCTCGAGGTGCGCCTCCTCATGATGGAATGGATGGAGAAGCTGGGCATGGACCCGTCGTTCGGTGAGCGCCACCTGAACGACGGCTTCTCCGGCGGTGAGAAGAAGCGGAACGAGATCCTCCAGATGGCCCTGCTCGAGCCCGAGATCGCCATTCTCGACGAGACCGACTCCGGCCTCGACGTCGACGCGCTCCGCACCGTGGCCCGAGGCGTCCACACCGTGCGCCAGGCCCGTCCGGAACTCGGGGTGCTGGTCATCAGCCATTACCAGCGCATGCTCGAGGAGCTCGACGCCGACCGGGTGCACGTGCTCGTGGACGGTGTGATCGTCGACGAGGGTGGGCCGGAGCTCGGTGCCCGGCTCGAGGCCGAGGGGTACGACGCATGGCGGAGCTGACCGGGTCCGACACGTCCGACGGCGACCCGATCGACGCCGCGCTCGACGTCGCCACCCTGCGCAAGGACTTCCCCCTGTTCGGGCGCGAGGTCCACGGCAGGCCGATCACCTATCTCGATTCGGCGGCGTCGTCGCAGCGGCCCACGGCCGTCCTCGACGCCATGCGCGAGTACGACGAGACCACGCACGCCAACGTGCACCGTGGTGTCTACGCCATCGCCGAGGAGGCCACCCGGCGCTTCGAGGCGGCACGGGTGAATGTCGGTCGATTCGTCGGGGCCCCTGATCCGGGTCGTGAGATCGCCTTCACCAAGAACGCCACCGAGGCCCTGAACCTGGTCGCCCACGCCTGGGGACGCTCGCATCTCGGCCGGGGCGACGTGGTGGTGCTCACCGAGATGGAGCACCATGCCAACATCGTCCCGTGGCACATGTTGGCCGCCGAGCGGGGCATCGAGCTTCGCTGGCTCCCCATCGACGACGACGGGCGGCTGGTGCTCGACGAGCTCGACGCCGTCCTCGACGGGGCCAAGCTGCTCGGCGTGACCTGCATGTCGAACGTGCTCGGCACACTCAACCCCATCGCCGAGCTGACCACTGCCGCCCACGCGGCCGGTGCGATCGTCCTGGCCGACGCCTGCCAGTCCGTCCCCCACCTGCCGACCGACGTCGCCTCCCTGGGGGTCGACTTCCTCGCATTCAGTGCGCACAAGATGCTCGGGCCCACCGGTATCGGCGTCCTGTGGGGTCGCGAGGAGCTGCTGGCCGAGCTTCCGCCGTTCCTCGGCGGAGGCGAGATGATCCTCGACGTCCGCAAGGACGGGTTCACGCCCAACGACATCCCGTGGCGGTTCGAGGCGGGCACCCCGCCGATCACCGAGGCCATCGGTCTCGGTGCCGCCGTCGACTACCTGCGGGCCCTCGGCATGGACGCGGTGCGGGCCCACGAGCTGTCACTCACCGCGCTATGCCCTCGACACGCTCACCGAGCGGTTCGGCGACGGCATCCGGATCTTCGGGCCCGCAGCGGCCGAGGACCGCGGTGCGGTGGTCTCGTTCGCCTTCGGCGACGTCCATCCCCACGACATCTCCCAGATCCTCGACGAGTACGGGGTGTGCGTTCGGGCCGGTCACCACTGCGCCAAGCCCCTCATGCGCCGGCTCGGCGTGAACGCAACCGCCCGGGCCTCGTTCGGCCCCTACAACGACGAGCGCGACGTCGACACCCTGGTGGACGCCCTCGCTGCCGCCGGGAAGTTCTTCGCATGACGACCCCCCGGTACGCTGGGCGACGGGTGCGCACGCACCCCGCGTGACGAAGGGACGTCGGCCTGATGCCCGGCCTCGAAGACCTCTACCGCGAGATCATCCTCGACCACTACCGGTCGCCGCGCAACCGTGGCGAGCTCGAGTCCCCACCGGCCGTCCGGGTCGAGGGCTTCAATCCGTTGTGCGGCGACGAGATCGTGGTCAGCCTCGACGTCGAGGACGGCGTGGTCGCCGACATCAAGATCGCCGGGACCGGGTGCTCGATCAGTCAGTCGTCGGCGTCGCTCATGTCCACCGCCGTCAAGGGCAAGTCGGTCGAGGAGGCACGTGAGCTCATCGCCACCTTCAAGGGGATGATGTCGATCCACGAGACCACGCTGCCGGTCGCAGCCGGACCGGCTGGTGACGGGGGCGAAGCCGAGGCACGAGAGCCCGAGGAGATCGACATCGACGCGCTCGGCGAGCTGGCCGCGCTCCAGGGTGTGGTGAAGTTTCCGGTTCGGATCAAGTGCGCCACGTTGAGCTGGAACACGCTGGCCCAGGGTCTGGACGAGGCCACCGCTTCCGTCTGACCCACTGCCTGATCCGCGGCCCGCACGGCAACGGACCGGTGCGACCGCCGCCGCTGCTCAACAGGGCGTGGGGTCGAAGTTCGTCTGGACCGTGGTCGTGGTGACTGCCGGAGCGATCGTGGCCGGTGCGCTGCCGCCCTTCGGGTTGCTCGTCGGCAGGGTCGTCGGCAGGGTCGTCGTCGTCGGCACAACACCGTAGGGTCCAGGGGGCGGGGTCAGCGGAACCGGGGCCGAACCGTGCAGGAACTGGCCGATCACCTGGTCGGCCTGGGGCTGCTGCACGTAGAGGACCGATCCGAGTGCGGCGAATTCGCGCGAGTCCGCCGAGTAGGTGGGGAGGGTGGCCGTCGCCAGGGAGCTCGAGTCGAAGGACCGGAACTGCCGGGCCAGGGACACCAGCTCGCTGATCGTGAACGTCGAGTCGATGGTCACGCCCTGGACCACCGAGCCGATGAAGGCGTTGAGCGTCAGCGGGTTGTACTGCTTCTCGGACTGGTTGATCAGCGCCTTCAGGAAGGCGTTCTGACGCTGGATCCGGCCGAAGTCGCTGGTCCCGTCGTACTGCCAGTAGCCGTCCTCGAAGTACTGGTAGTGCCGGCTGCGGGCCACGGCCAGCGCATAGCCGCCGTTCAGGTGCTGGCAGCCCGCCGTGGTGATGTCGAGGCCGGTGTAGGCGTCCTTCGCCGGGAAGGGGAAGTCGAGGTTGACCCCACCGATGGCGTCGACCGCCCCCCGGAAACCGAGGAAGTTGAGCTGGACGACGTGCTCGATCGGGATCCCGAAGTTGGCCTCGATGGTCTGCACGAGCTGGTCCGGGCCGTTGTTGTACGTGGCGTTGATGCGGTTGTACTCACCGATCTGGCTGGTGTCCCCGGCCACCGTCACCACGGTGTCGCGTGGGATCGACAGCACGCTCAGCTGGCCGGTGGCCGGGACGATGTGGACGATCTTGACCACGTCGCTCCGCTGACCTCCGGCGGTCGCCGCGTTGCCGTACGCGGCGGCGTCGGCACCGGAGAACCCGGACGCGGGAATCCGATCCGATGAGGAGCACGTTGAAGGGCGCCCCCACCGGGGCCGCCCGCAGGTGCTTGACCGTCACCTTGGTCACCTGGCTGAAGCGGTACTGGACGTAGGCGTAGCCCGACACCGACAGCCACGATGGCAAGGGTGACGACGACGACCCCGGACAGCAGGACCCAGTCGAGCCACGTGCGCTTGGCCTTGGCCCGCTTCGGCTTCCCGTCGGCACCTCTGCCCGGGGCGGCCGCCGCCCGGCGCCGCTCCTTGCGGGTGAGGGCGACCCCGAGGTCGGTGGAGGCGACTGCGGGTGCCGAGCCCGGCACGGCCGCCAGGTCGGGCCCGTCAGGTGGACCGGAGGCCGCTACGACACCGGTCAGGTCCCCGTCCGTCGGTACCGGGGGGCCGGGGACCCCATCGACGGGGGCGGTCGTGGAGGCCCCGTCAGGGCCTGTCGGGACGGCGTCATCGGGCCGCCTCTTGGCACTGTGCGCCCCTCCGCGGCGTCGGTCTCGGCGGGCCATTGCCCGACGCTACCAATCCCCGGTCGGGCACGCGGGATCACGTCCGGCGGGACTGGTGGTCAGGCGTAGGCGGCGTATCCGGTGCGGTCCACCGTCTCCGCCAGTTCGCTCCCGCCCGTCGCCACGACCCGGCCCCCGGCCAGGACATGGACGACGTCGGCCCGGAGCACGTCGAGCAGGCGGCGGAAGTGGGTAATGGCGAGCACACCGAGGCCCCATTCGGTGGTGGCCTCCTGCACACGCCGCCCGACGTCGGCCAGGGCGTCGACGTCGAGGCCCGAGTCGATCTCGTCGAGGACGGCGAACTTCGGGCGGAGTACCCCGAGCTGCAGGGTCTCGTTCCGCTTGCGCTCGCCCCCGGAGAGGTCGACGTTCAGCGGGCGGTCGAGGAACCGCTCGTCGAATCCGATCCTGGCGGCCTCGGCGTGCAGGCGCTCCCCGACGTCCGACCCCGTCGGACTCCACCGGGCGGGCTGCGGTCAACGATTCGACCAGTGACACGCCGGGCACCTCGATCGGGTGCTGCATGGCGAGGAACAGCCCGGCGCGGGCGCGCTGCCACGTCGGGAGGGCGAGGAGGTCGACCCCGTCCAGGGTCACCGACCCACCGAGGACCTCGTAGCCGGGGCGCCCCATCAGCACGTGGGCGAGCGTGCTCTTGCCGGAACCGTTCGGCCCCATGACGGCGTGTACCTCGCCGCTGCGGACGGTCAGGCTGAGGCCCTGCAGGATCTCGCGCCCGGGGATGCCGGCCCGCAGGTCCTCGATGACCAGCTCGCCGGCGCTCACGGGACCACCACCGAGACATCGTCGCCATCGACCACCACGTCGTAGACGGGCACGGGCCTGGTGGCCGGCAGCGAGCACGGGGCACCGGTGCGGAGGTCGAAGGTGGAGCCGTGCTTGGCTGCACTCGATCTCGCACTCGTCGGCCCACACCTCGCCGTCGGCCAGCGAGAAGTCCTCGTGGCTGCACCGGTCGCCCACGGCGTGGAAGTCGTCGCCGATCCGGACCAGCGCCACCCGGAGGCCGGCGACGTCGAACCGTCGGGCCTCACCCGGGGCCAGGTCGCCCACCGCACACAGTCGGGCCGTCGTCACGCCCGGTCGACTCAGCCACGGGACACCCCCGAACGCTCGGCCAGCGACCGGCCGACGAGGGCACGGGTGCCGGGCAGGGGCACCTGATCGGCGATGCTCTCGAAGAAGCCGGCCACGATGAGCTGCTCCGCCCGCTCGGGCTCGACGCCGCGGGACTCCAGGTAGTAGCGCTGGTCCTCGTCCACCGGTCCGACGGTCGACCCGTGGCTGCACTTCACGTCGTTCTCCTCGATGTCGAGGTTGGGGACCGAGTCGGCGTGGGCCCCCTCGTCGAGCACCAGGTTGTGGTTGGTCTGGACGGCGTCGGACTTGACCGCGCCCCGCCGGACCCGGATCAGGCCGCTGTACACGGAGTGGGACGACTCGGCGACGGCGCCCATGAACAGCAGGTCACTGGTGGTGCGGGGTGCGAGGTGGTCCTGGAGCGTGCGGAAGTCGAGCATCTGGTCGTCCCGACCGATGAAGGCGGCCCGCAGCCGACTGGCACCCGAGTCGCCCATCAGGGCCGAGTCGGTGCGCAACCGGACGTAGTCACCGCCCAGGGCGACGGCGTAGCTCGACAGTGAGGCGTGGGCGCCGATGGTGCTCGCCTGGTGGGCGAGCTGCCAGGTGGCGGGACCGAGCGACTGGATCGACACATAGGCCAGCGAGGCGTCGTCGTGGACCTGCAGCTCGGTCACGGGCACGACGAGCCGCTCGGCCGGGGCCTCGACCCCCGACCGCCCAGTCCGTGTGCCCGTCGGCCAGGAGGCCGGTGTCCGCATCGACGACGAACTCGATCACCCCGGCGTTCGCCCCCTCGCCGGCACGCACCACGGTGCGGGGGAACACGGCCGTGCCGGTCGGCCCCGACGACCACGTGGACGATGACCACGGGGTCGGCCACGGTGGCGCCGGGGCGGACGTCGACCACGACCGGATCCACGGCGAAGGCGTCGTTCAGGAGGGGGAAGTCGTGCGGGTCGCCGAGCACCGTGCCGAGGAGCGACCCACCCTCGGTGTGGTCGATGACACGCCCGAGCGACAGGAGGTCGTCTCCGACCGTCGAGGCGAGGGTGGCGAGCACGCCGTCGAGCGTCACGACCAGGCCGCTGCGCGGACCCAGCCCGTCGACCAGGGCGTGGATCCGGGCCGAGGGCGACACCGCGCCGCTCCGCTCCGGACCGCGAGGTGCCGGCCGGCCGGAAGCGGTCGAGGTCGAGCCGGTCGATCCGGCTGTAGCGCCAGACCTCGTCCTTCTCGGTCGGGATCGGCGATGAGCGCGAATGCCTCCGCCGCCGCCGTGCGGCGCCGGGTCAGCCAGGGGGCGCCGGACAGGCCGGCGGCGTTCTCAGGGGTGAAGGTGGGCAGGTTCGGACCTCTCGCGGATCGAGGCCCGCCGCAGGAGCCTCGATCCCCATCCTACCGGGCCGACGAAGCGGTCCCGACGGGCCGCGGGACCGGGTCCGACGGGCGCTGCCGGGCACCCGGTCCACGCCCTACGCTGGATCGCCCATGACCGCTCCCCCCATCGATTCCTTCACGTCCGAGGTGCTCACCATCGAGGTCGACGGCCACGTGGCCACCCTCTGGCTCGACCGCCCGGAGAAGCGCAACGCCATGGGCCCGGACTTCTGGGACGACCTCCCGATGGCCATGGCGGCCATCGGGGGTGCCCCGTCGATCCGGGCCGTCCTCGATCGCCGCCCGCGGTCCCCACTTCTCGGTCGGGCTCGACCTGGTGTCGATGGCCGGGATCGCCGGCGCCCCCGAGGCGCCCGACGGGTCCCGCCCGTCGATCGCGGCACGGGCGTCGCACGCCCGGGCCGAGATCACGCGGCTGCAGGCCTCGGTGACGGCGGTGGCCGACTGCCGCGGTCCCGGTGATCGCCGCCGTCCACGGCTGGTGCATCGGCGGTGGGGTCGACCTGATCGCCGCCTGCGACATCCGCCTCGCCAGCGCGGAGGCCCAGTTCTCGGTGCGCGAGGCCAAGGTCGCCATCGTGGCCGACATCGGCAGCCTGCAGCGCCTCCCGGCCATCATCGGCAAGGGTCACGTGGCCGAGCTCGCCTTCACCGGCAAGGACATCACGCGCGGCCCGGGCGGAGGCCATCGGCCTGGTCAACCACGTGAGCCCGGACGCTGACGTCCGTCCTGGCCGATGCCCGGGCCATGGCCGCCGAGATCGCCGCCAACCCGCCGCTGGCCGTCCAGGGGACCAAGGCCGTGCTCGCCGCCTGCGAGGACCGATCGGTGACCGAGGGCCTCGACTACGTGGCCACCTGGAACTCGGCATTCCTCGCCTCGGACGATCTGACCGAGGCCATGGCCGCCTTCATGGAGAAGCGCCCGGCCATCTTCAACGGGAACTAGGGGCCCACCGGCGCCGGGCGCCGACGCCGCATCCGGGCGGTCACCGGCCGTCAGCGCTTGCGGCGCCACCACCTGCGACCGCTCCGCTCGTCCTCCTTGCGAACCTCGGCGAGGATGTCCGGAGCCACCGCGTTGATGATGTCCTCGGCCTGGTCGAGCAGGGCGGCCGCCTCGTCACCCGGCACGTCCGGCATCGGCTCGATGGCGGGCTCGACCAGGGAACCGTGGGACCATCCGACGTCGGCCAGGCGGGGGGCATAGGACGGGCAGTCGTCCGGGCACTTCCACGGGGCCTCGGGGGCCAGGTCGAGCACGCAGAACCGGGCGACCTCGCCCGAGTCGTAGGTCCGGCTCTGGAAGTGCTTGCACTCTTCACGCATCGGCATGGGGACTCCCTCGTCGTCGTCCGTCATCATTGTGGCCCGTCCCGGGGTGCCCCATGGCCCGCCCGGGGGCGGGTCAGCCGATGGAGCCCTCCATCTGCAGCTCGATCAGCCGGCTCCACTCGACGGCGTACTCCATCGGGAGGGTGCGGGTGATCGGCTCGATGAAGCCGTTCACGATCATGCCCATGGCCTGGGTCTCGGACAGCCCACGGCTCATCAGGTAGAAGAGCTGGTCGTCGCCCACCTTGGACACCGTGGCCTCGTGGCCGATCCGGGCGTCCCGCTCGCCGACCTCCATGTAGGGCTTGGTCTCCGAGACGGAGATGTCGTCGAGGAGGAGCGCGTCGCACCGCACGAAGCTCTTGGCGTTCTTGGCGCCCTCGTCCACGTGCACCAGGCCCCGGTAGGTGGTGATGCCGGTGTCCTTGGAGATCGACTTCGACACGATCGTCGACGTGGTCTCGGGGGCGGCGTGGACCATCTTGGCCCCGGCGTCCTGGTGCTGGCCGGCGCCGGCGTAGGCGACCGAGAGCACCTCGCCCGAGGCCTTGGGGCCCATCAGGTAGACACTCGGGTACTTCATGGTGAGACGGGAGCCGATGTTGCCGTCGATCCATTCGACGTGCGCCTCGGCCTCCGCCCTGGCCCGCTTTGTGACCAGGTTGTAGACGTTGTTCGACCAGTTCTGGATGGTCGTATAGGTGATCCGCGATCCCTCGAGGGCGACGAGCTCGACCACGGCGGAGTGCAGCGAGTCCGTGGTGTACACGGGGGCCGAGCAGCCCTCGATGTAGTGCACCTGGGCTCCGACGTCGGCGATGATCAGCGTCCGCTCGAACTGGCCCATGTTCTCGGCGTTGATCCGGAAGTAGGCCTGGAGCGGTTGGTCCACGATCACGTTCGGCGGCACGTAGATGAAGGAGCCACCCGACCAGACGGCCGAGTTGAGGGCGGCGAACTTGTTGTCGTTCGGAGGGATGATCGTGCCGAAGTACTTGCGGACCAGGTCCGGGTGCTCGCGTACCGCCGTGTCCATGTCGCAGAAGATGATCCCGAGGGCTTCGAGGTCCTCGCGGTTGCGGTGGAACACGACCTCGGACTCGTACTGGGCGGTGACGCCGGCGAGGTACTTCCGCTCGGCCTCGGGGATCCCGAGCTTCTCGTAGGTGTTCTTGATGGCGTCGGGGAGGTCGTTCCAGTCCTCCACCTGACCCGACGTCGGCTTGATGTAGTAGTAGATGTCATCGAAGTCCAGGTCGGGCATGTTGACGGCGAACCACTCCGCCATCGGGCGCTTCTCGAAGCGCTGGAGGGCACGGAGGCGGAAGTCCCGCATCCACTCGGGCTCCTTCTTCATCGCCGACATCTCGCGCACGATCGCCTCGGACAGCCCCTTCTTGGGCTTGAATACGTAGTCCTCTTCGTCGGACCACCCCAGCTTGTACTTCCCGAGGTCGAGGTCGGTGGCCGTCATGCGCGCTCCTGGTCGGTGGGAGGGGAGGGGTAATTTCCCCTATCCAGATAGTAACAACTCCCGGGCCTCGGCCGCACGGCCCGTTCGGGCAGCCGTGCCATTGTGTGCGGATGGCCGACGACACCCGACGCTCCGGCGCTCCCGTCCCACCCGCCGCCGAGCGGCGCCCCGTCACACTGGAGGCGCACGGTGACGTGCGCATCGACGACTGGTACTGGCTCCGCGACAAGGACGACCCGGCCGTCATCGCCCACCTCGACGCCGAGAACGCCTACACGGCGGCGGCCACGGCGGCCACGGTCCCGCTCCAGGAGGCCCTCTACGCCGAGATGGTCGCACGCATCCAGGAGACCGACCTGTCGGTTCCGGTCCGCAAGGGGCCGTTTCTCTACTACAGCAGGTCGATCGAGGGCAGCAGCTACGGGATCCACTGCCGACGTCCCGTGGCCGGGCCCGACGATGCCGAGCAGGTCCTCCTGGACGAGAACGCCCTGGCCGATGGCCACGACTACTTCTCCCTGGGCAACTTCTCGGTCAGTCCCGACCACCGCTGGCTCGTCTATTCGACCGACACCACCGGGGGGAGCGATTCACCATGCGCTTCCGCGACCTCACCACCGGCGAGGAGTCGCCGGAGTGGATCGACGCCACCTCGTACGGCTCGGCGTGGGCCAACGACAATGCCACCGTCTTCTACGTCCGGGTGGACGAGGCCATGCGCCCCTTCCAGCTGTGGCGCCACGTGGTGGGAGCCGACCCGGCGGGCGACGTGGTCCTCATCGAGGAGCCCGACGACCACTTCTTCCTCGGCGTGGGCCGGACGCGGGACGACCGGTTCCTCGTGTGCGGGCTCAATTCGCAGGTGACCTCGGAGGTGCGGATCCTGGACGCCGACGACCCGACGGGTGCCTTCTCGATCGTGGAGCCCCGCCGGCACGGTGTCGAGTACAGCGTCGACCACGACCGGGGTGACCCCGGCGGAGGGAGGCCACCCCGCTTCCTCGTCGTCACCAACGACGGCGCCGAGGACTTCCGTCTCATGGAGGCGCCCGAGGACGCCCCCGGCCGCGCCAACTGGACCGAGGTCATCGGCTCGCGGCCGGGCGTGCGCCTCGACGCCGTCGACCCGTTCGCGCTCCACCTGGCCGTGTTCGAGCGCGAGGGAGGCGAGACCCGGATGCGGGTCATCGAGCACGCCACCGGGGTCGCCACCCCGATCGCACAGCCGGAATCACCGTCGACGGTGTGGGGCGAGTCGAATCCCGAGTACGACTCGACCGTCCTGCGCTACGGCTACACGTCCCTCGCCACTCCCCGCTCCGTCTTCGACCTCGATCTGGTCGGCGGCGGCGTCACACTGCTGAAGCGCCAGCCGGTTCTCGGCGAATTCGACCCGTCGCACTACCGGACGGCCCGCCGATGGGCCGCTGCGACGGACGGTACCGAGGTGCCGATCTCCCTCGTGTACCGACCGGACCTGGTGGCCGAGCCGGGTGCCGGGACCGGGCCGGGCGGCGGCGCACCGTGCCTCCTCTACGGTTACGGCTCCTACGAGATCTCGGTGGACCCCTCCTTCTCGAGCTTGCGCCTGAGCCTGCTCGACCGCGGCTTCGTCTTCGCCATCGCCCATGTGCGCGGTGGAGGCGAACTCGGCCGGCACTGGTACGAGGACGGCAAGTTCGCCGCCAAGCCCAACACCTTCACCGACTTCGTGGCGTGCGCACGCCACCTGGTGGACGGAGGGTGGACGTCGCCAGATCGCCTGGTCGCCCGGGGCGGTAGCGCCGGCGGCCTGCTCATGGGCGCGGTGGCCAACCTCGCCCCCGACCTGTTCCGGGCCATCGTGGCCGAGGTGCCGTTCGTCGACTGCCTCACCACCATCCTCGACGAGTCACTGCCGCTCACCGTGATCGAGTGGGAGGAGTGGGGCAACCCGGTGACCGATCCCGAGATCTACGCCGTCATGAAGTCCTACGCTCCCTACGACAACGTGGCCGCCACAGGCCCCGACGGGCGGCCCGTGCGCTACCCGGACATCCTGGCCACCGCCGGGCTGTCCGATCCCCGGGTCGGTTTCTGGGAACCGGCCAAGTGGGTGGCGAAGCTGCGCGCCACCAATCCGGAGAACCACGTCCTCCTGAAGACGGAGATGGGCGCAGGTCACGGGGGCCCGTCCGGCCGCTACGACGCATGGAGGGACGAGGCGTTCGTGTACGCCTTCGTCCTCGACGCCCTGGGCCTGACCGGGACTCCTCCCGTCCCCTACCCGGGGACGCCCGTCAGCTGACCGGTGGCGGTGGCCCGACTCCCCGACCGGCCCCGGTCGAGAGGGCTCAGCCCGGGGCCGTCGTGGCTGTGGTCGACGGCGTGGCGGCGGTCGACGTGGTCGTCGTGGTCGTCGTCGGCCCGGCGGCCGCGGCGACGGCCACGGCAGCGGCTGACGGCGTGAACGTGGCGCTGAACGGCGTGTGCAGCGGGTTGGGCAGCTGCACCGGGATCGTGTCGACCGCCAATGTCAGCGAGGGCGTCCCGAACTGCACCACGGTCGTCCCGGACGCCTGGATGTTCTGGACCGTTCCGGCCGCCAGCGCCCCCGCCCACACGGTCTTGCCCGTGGACGTCGAGTCGACCTCGACCCAGCACGGGCCCGTGCCCGTCGCCGTGATCTGGAACGACACGTCGGGCACCGTGTATGTCGCAGACGTGCCTGTCGACGACGTCGCGGTCGCAGTGAACTGCGTGGGCAGCGTGGTCGGGGTCGGCCGGGTGGTCGGGGTCGGTCGGGGTCGGGTCGTCGAGGTCGGGGATCCACCCGATCGGTGGACCGACGTGCTGGTCGTCGAGGCGTGCGAGGAGTTGTGGGACGCATGGCTCCCGAGCAGGGCGAGCGCGGCGAACACGGCGACCACCAGGACGGCCACCGCGATCCCGGTCCCGCCACGGCGGCGGTGGTTCATGGAATCGAGCGCCATGCGCTGTGCGCGGTCGCTGCGAGCCGAGTTGGGTCCGTCCCCGGCGCCGACACGCGGCCGGTCGGCCGGTCGGGCGTCGTCGAACACGATCGGGGCGTCGGGGTCCGGGAACTCGTCGGTCCCCCGCACCGGCACCGGCGGTACCGCCCGCTCCGCCTGTCCACCGGGGTCCGCCCGGCGGGCGATCGGACGGACGGTCGGTGGACCGATGCGATCGGACAGGTGCTCGAGCGTCCCGAGGGCGTGGTTGTAGTTGCGCACCGAGTGCACGTCGCCGCCGCGGGGTCGCCGGACCATGGCGACCACGACGGCCACCACAACCAGTACAACCAGGACGAACGCCACGGCCCACATCCGGTCTATTCAACCCTGAAACCGGAGGGGGTCGCGGGGCGACCACGGCCGATCCGACCCGACGGCTCCGCCTGCGGGGCGCGTCGCCCCTGGTGGCGCCCTTAGATGGCGGTGACAGCCGTCATCCCGCCGTCGACCGTCAGATGGGCGCCGGTGATGAACGAGGCTTCGGAGGACAACAGGAAACGCACGGGCCGGGCGATCTCGTCGGGGGTCGAGATCCGCTGCAGCGGGGTCCGCTCCTCGATCTGCTCGCGGAACCCGGGAAGGGCGAAGGCCGGCTCGAGCATGGGCGTGGCCACGGCCCCCGGGCACACGGCGTTCACCCGGAACCCCTCGGTGGCAAACCGTTGGGCGAGCGAGCGCATCACGCCGAGCACACCGCCCTTCGACGCGCAGTAGGCCGTCAGCACCGAGCTCCCGAAGAAGCCCTCGATGGACGAGATCAGCACCACCGCCGATCCCGGCCCCGCATCGCGGAAGGGGGCGAGCAGGTACCGGCTGATGACGGCGGCGGCCCGCAGGTTGACGTTGAGGGTGGCGTCCCACACGGCGTCGTCCAGGTCGTCGACGGTCGCCGCCCCTGACACCCCGGCCGCATGGACGAACCCGCCGAGCGTGCCGAGCGCGGCTGGCGGTCGCCGACACGGCGTCGGGGACACCCACCGAGTCGGCGACGTCCACGACCGCTGCGTGGGCGACGACCCCGAGGTCCCGGCACATGGCCGCGGTCACCTCCGCACCGGCCTCGTCGACGTCCCACACGGCGACGGGCCGGCCCACCTCGGCCAGGGCGACCGCCGTCGCCCGACCGATCCCGGAGCCGCCCCCGGTCACCAGGACGCCTGTGCCGGGCGTGCCCAGCGGGTTGGCGGAAGGAGTGGCGGACGGAGTGGTGATCGGCGTGGCGGACATGGCAGGAGTCTTCCAGACCGCCCGTCGACCGCGACGGGGCGCCCGGACCGCCCGTCGTTCAGGTGCGCAGTCCCAGATAGGGCTGGCGACCGACCGGGATCTCGTCCCGTCGGGGATTGGCCGTGTCCCGCTTCGACAGCACCGGGTCGGTGAGCCCCCAGTCACCGGCGACGGCCGGGTCGTCCCAGGCCACACCGAGCTCGTCCTCGGGGTTGTAGTAGCCGTCGACCAGGTACCAGAGGGTGAGGTCGGTGAGCGACGCGAACCCGTGCGCCACTCCGGGAGGGATGAACAGGCCACGGTCGTGGTCGCCCGAGAGGTCGAGGGAGAGCGTCGCCCCGTCGGTCGGCGAACCCTGGCGCAGGTCGTGGAGGACCACCCGCGCCGTGCCGGCAAGTACGTACCAGTAGTCCGACTGGTGCAGGTGGTAATGGAGGCCCACGACCGCACCGGCCTGCTTGGTCGACCGGTTCCCCTGGATCATCTCGCGGCCCAAGGGGAACCAGCTCCGGCGGTAGGTCTCCACGAACCGGCCGCGCTCGTCACCGTGGGCCTCGGGCTCCACGATGATGACGTCCTGGATCACCTCGGACTCGACGATCTTCGGCATGCCCCCTACCCCTCTGTCGTGCTGCTGTCGTGCATCACGCCGCCGTCGTGCGACACCGTAGCGAAGCGGCTCCGGAAGAACAGGAGGGGGGAGCCCTCCCCGATGCCCAGGTCGAGGACTCGACCGAGGATCAGCTCGTGGTCCCCGGCGTCATGCACGAGTTCCACCCGGCAGTCGACCCAGGCGAGGCTTCCCTCGATGACCGGCGCGCCGGTGCCTGGCGCCGGGTGCCAGTCCACACCGGCGAACTTCGCCCCCCCGGACACGGCGAAGCCCCGGCAGAGCTCCTCCTGGTGCTCGCCCAGGACGTTGACGCAGAAGCTGCCGGAGCGTGCGATCCTCGGCCAGCTCGTCGAGGTCCGGGCCGGCGCCACCGCCACATAGGGCGGGTCGATGGACAGCGACACGAAACTCTGGCACGTGAAGCCGACGGGCTCGCCGTCGTCGATCCCCGACACGATGGTGACCCCGGTGGCGAACCTGCCCATGGCGTCCCTGAACAGGGCGGGATCGAACGCGGGGAGACCCTCGACCACGGGATCGGCCATGCTCACAGGACCCGCAGTTCGAAGGTGACGCCCTCCTTGGCCGCGCACACCTCGACCTTGCCGATCGATTGGGCGATCTTGCGGGCCGACCGCATCATGGTGTCGATCTGGCGATCGGAGTGGCCGGGGTCGTGGTGGAACATGTCCAGCCGCTTGGCCCCGGCCTGGGTGGCCACGTGGACGGCGTAGGCGGGCGTCGAGTGACCCCAGTCGAAGAGGTCGACGAACTCCTCCTCGGTGTACTGGGCGTCGTGGATGAGCAGGTCCACCTCGTGACACAGGTCGAGGACCGCCTCGTCGACGTTCGTGCGATCCAGCGGCGCCTGGTGGTCGGGGATGTAGGCGACCGACACCCCGTCGGCCTCGATGCGGAATCCGAGCGTGTTGCCGATGTGCGGGATCGTCCGGACCTTGACGGCGATCCCGCCCAGGGTGAACTCGTCGTCGGGGCCGAGGTCGTGGTAGCGGAGCTCACCCCGGAAGTCGCTCATGTGCACGGGAAAGAACGGCGGCTTCACCATGCCGGCCATCGTCACCTGGAGGGAGTCGTCGGCCTGGGCCGGGCCGTAGATCTCGAGCAGGGCGCCGGGATCGCGCATCGGCGGGAAGAACGGGGTGCCGAGGACATGGTCGTAGTGCAGGTGCGTGAGCAGGGCGTTCCCCCGCAGCGGCTTGCCTGCGGCGGTCAGCGGTGCGTTGAGATGGTGGCCGAGGGCGCGCAGGCCGGTCCCCATGTCGAGGACCAGGGGCGGCTCGCCGGCCACCTCGACCAGGACGCAGGAGGTGTTGCCCCCGTAGCGTCGCTGTTGGTCGGACGAAGTGGGGCACGAGCCGCGGACGCCGAAGTAGGTGATTCGCACAGGATGACGAGGCTAGTCGCCGCGGCGGCAGGACCGGGGGGTAACGTCGCCCGATGGCCGACAACCAGCCCAACAGCCCCGATCTGCGCACCGTGCGAGCCAATGGCCTCGACTTCGGCTACCTGTCCGCCGGTCCCGAGGACGGGCCCCTGGTCCTCTGCCTCCACGGGTTCCCCGATACCGCACACACCTGGCGGCACCTCCTCCCGCGACTGGCCGATGCCGGCTACCGGGCCGTGGCCCCCTTCCTGCGGGGCTACGCGCCCACCGCGGTGCCGGCCATCGGCGCCTACGACACCGGGACCCTCGCCCTCGACGCCTGCGCACTGCACGACGCGCTGGGCGGTGGGGAAGACGCCGTCATCATCGGCCACGACTGGGGTGCACTGCTCACCTACCCGGCGGCGGCGCACGAACCGGACCGCTGGTCCCGGGTGGTCACGATGGCCGTCCCACCCGCCCGGTCGATGGGCTTCGGCTTCTTCGCCTACGAACAGCTGCGGCGCAGCTGGTACGTCTTCTTCTTCCAGACCCCACTGGCCGAGTTCGCCGTGTCGATGGACGGCCACGCATTCATCGACAGGCTCTGGGCCGACTGGTCCCCCGGCTACGACGGCGCATGGGACGCGGCCCGGGTGAAGGAGGCGCTCGCCGACGAGGCCAACCTGTCGGCCGCCATCGGCTACTACCGGGCGATGTTCGCCCCGCCGCCCACCGACGCCGCGGCCGCGGCGGCCCAGGCGGCCGGGGAGGCCGACGCGCCCCAGCCGACGCTGTACCTGCACGGCGCGTCGGACGGCTGCATGGGCGTCGACATCATCGGACCGGTCACCGACCACCTCGCCCCGGGTTCGGAGTTGGTCGTCGTCGAGGGGGCGGGCCACTTCCTCCACCTCGAGCGCCCCGACGAGGTCAACGGCCACATCCTCCGGTTCCTGGGAGCTTGAGCCGGCCGTCCGTGACACGGGCGGGTGGGGCGTTGCTGACCGGTGACCGTCACTCCGACGTCCCGAACGCCGCCTCCGCCACCAGCGACGCCACCGCGGCCCGGGTGGCGATCCGGGCCGTGTCCGCCGTCGGGACGCACCGGCGGCGCCACGGGTCGTACTCGGTGCCCACGATGCCGGCGTGGTCCGTCTCGAGCATTCGCAGCCCCGCCATCCATCCGAGGCCGGCGAGGTGGTCGGCGGTCGTGACCGACCGGACGGGGGGCACCACGGTGTCCCTCGTCCCGTGGACGAGAACCGCCCGCCGGCCGGCCCCGTCGTGTCCGGCCTCGGCGATCACGTCGCCACCGAACGGCGACTCGTCGTAGGAACCGGCGAGACCGACCAAGGCCACCGGTGCCCACCCGTCGAACGCCCCCGGGTGCAGTGCGACCCACGCGGCGGCGTTGGCGCCGAGCGACCAGCCGGCGAGCACCACCCGGCCCGGGTCGCCCCCCATCCCGGCGGCCGCGGACCGGGCGAACGACAGGGACGCCCGCAGGTGGGTCGAGCCGGCACCGGGATCGTCGGACTGCCAGTCAGGTACGAGCACCAGTAGCCCGTGGGCGGCGACTTCGGCCGCCAGTGGTGCCAGCACGTCCCGCTCGTCGACGCCGCTGCCGTGCCACAGCAGGACGACGGGCACACCTGCGGCACCGCCCAGAGCCCCCGGAGCCCCGGGAACATCGATTGCCCCGGGGGCGTACACGTCGAGGAGCTTGCCCGGGGCGTAGTCGACCGGTCGGCTCACGGAGCGGACTCCCGTGGTCCGGACTACGAATCGAGCTTCTTCAGCCAGGGGACGACCGTAGCCAGGAAGGCGTTCTGCGACGGCGTCGCCAGCAGCGGGTCGAGGTGGCTGTACGTGCTCGTCCTGCTGACCACGGTCACACTCGGGATCTTCGACTGGGCGCGGTAGGCGTAGGCGCTCCGGGCCACGGCGTTGTTCCTTCCCCCGAGTGACGTCTGGAAGGCGTACAGCGGCACGTCGACCTGGGCGGTGTGGAACAGCCGGAGCCCCAGCGCGTTGGCCACCGCCGTCTGCTGGAGCGAGGCGGCGGCACCGGCATCGATCGACAGGCGGGTCGGGTAGTACCAGTCGAGGAACCCGAGCTGCGGCTGGGCGAACACGTAGGCCAGGTTCTGCACCGGGGTGATCCCGTCGGGGATCCAGGGCCTCGGGTCACCGGTGGTGGCCACCACCCCCGAATGGACCTGGTCGAGCACCAGGTACGCCGGGGACGTCCGGTAGTCGAAGGCATGCCCAAACAGGGCCTGGTTGGTCACGGTCCCGGACGGGTCGAGGGCCTTGGGCAGGAGCTTGAAGTCCTGGAACAGGGTGGCCGACCCCTGGGGGTCGAGCAGGGCGGCCAAGGCCCCCACTTGGGCGAAGGCACCGGTCACCCAGGGCAGGCCCAGCTTCAGCGCATCGGACCACGGGCCCTGAGTGGCCAGAGCAGTGATGGCCTTGCTCGCGGTGGCCACCGTCTCCGGGTTGCCGAACGCAGTCGACGACCCGGCGCAGCCGTCGATGCAGACGATGCCGTTGATGGTGGCGTAGCCGGGCTGGCCGTCGAAGTCCCAGGCGGCGTAGGCGGCGGCCACCGTCCCACCCAGCGAGTGGCCGCCGATCGTGACCGTACGGGCCCCGCCGTCACGGGCCGCCAGCACCACGGCGTGCAGGTCGTCGAGGGCGACGGCGAGTCCCCACTGGTCGGCGAAGGCATAGTCGGCGTTGGAGAGCGGCTGGTAGTGGACCGTGATCGACGGGTCGGCGACCCAACCGAGGTAGTAGTCGAAGGCCTGGGTCAAGGAGGTCTGTCCGGCCAGGGTCGACTGGATCAGGGACTCGTCCTGGAGGGCGCCCTCACGCCGCATCACCGACCACACCTGCAGGTCCGGCACGTGCTGGACCAGGTACGGCGCCACCAGGTCGAAGTCACCGGCCCCGCCGTAGGTCCCCGGGGTGAGGACCAGGACATGGGCTGCGGTGGGCGACCCGAACTGGCGCACCTGGACCTGGTCGTACTGGGGCGGCGTGCCCGGGACGGCCGGAGTCGGGACGGTCACCACCTGCTCGGGCACCGACACAGGGGCCCCGAGGGCGATGGGCTGACCCGTGCCGGTGGGCACGGTGGTCGTCGGGGCGGCGGCGGTCGTGGTCGTGCCCGCCGTGGAGCTCCCGCACCCGGCCAGGAACGTGACCGCCGCCACCGCCGCCAGCGTCCCGGTCACCCACCTGCCGTGTCTGCTCATGCCTTCCCCCCGGCTCTCCGGCGTCCGGCCCTCGATGGTCACGGACCCGCCGCAGGACAAGCTACCCACTGGTGGGCCCGCTCACGGGAGTCGCGCCGTGCCGTCGTCGTCGCGCACCACCAGGCCCTCGGCTTCCAGGCCCCGCAGCACCCGTTCGGCCCGACCGGGATCGTCGGCCCAGCCGGCGGCGGCCGCCAGCCCCCCGGCGCCCACCGGTCCGGCGCGCAGGGCCGTCACCAGCCGGCCCCGACCCTGGCGGTCCGAGCCGGCGAACCGGGACTGGGCCACCGAGACACCCGCCGAGCCCCGGGCCGGGTCCGGGTCGGGCCGACCGGCGAGCGTCCACCGGCAGCGACGGCGCAGGGGGCAGGCGGGGCAGGCGGGGGACCGGGCGGTGCACACCATGGCGCCGAGGTCGAGCAGGGCCTGGCCGAAGGTCCACCCCCGTCCCGGCGGGACCATGGTGTCGACCAGGCCCTGCGCCTCGGCGGGACGCACGGGACGGCCGGCCAGGGCACGAGCGATCACCCGGCCGGCGTTGGTGTCGACCACGCCCACGTCGCGCTCGAAGGCGAAGGCCAGCACGGCCCGGGCCGTGTAGGGACCCACGCCAGGTAGGTCCAGCAACGAGTCCAGGTCGTCGGGCACGTTGCCGCCGTGGCGGTCCACCACCACCCGGGCGGCGGCGTGGAGGTTCCGCGCCCGGCGGTTGTAGCCCATCCCCGCCCAGGCCCGTAGGACGTCACCGAGGGGCGAAGCGGCACAGGCGGCCGGCGTCGGGAACGCCTCCAGGAACCGGTGGTAGGCGGGCACCACCCGGGCCAGCTGGGTCTGCTGGGCCAGGGTCTCGCTGACCAGGACGGCCCACGGGTCCCGGCTGTGGCGCCACGGGAGGTCGGCCCGGCGCGAGCCGCCGGCGACGTCGCCCCACGCCTCGATGGCGGCACCGGCCGCCCGGACCTGGGGAACGGGGCGCACGGCCCGCACCCGGCCGGAGGGGACGCGGCCCCGGCGGCCGACCGCCGCGGATCCACCGGTGACGGCCGGCGCTCAGTTCCAGACGTCGTCGGCGTAGGGGCGTCGTCGGGGAGGGGCGAACGCCTCCTTCCACACCATGACCTTGCGCCGGAAGAAGCAGACCTCGTCCCCGTGCTGGTTGAAGGCCTTGGTCTCGACGGTCACGACACCCCGGTCGTCCCGTGACCTGGACTCGACCTTGTCGATGACCATCGTCTCGGCGTAGATGGTGTCCCCGTGGAACGTGGGCGACCGGTGGAGCAGCGACTCGACCTCGAGGTTGGCGATGGCCGCCCCGCTGACGTCGGGCACGCTCATCCCCAGGGCGAGGGAGTAGACGAGGTTGCCGACCACGACGTTCTTCCTCTGGACCGACTCGTTCTCGGCGAACCACACGTTGGTGTGGAGCGGGTGGTGGTTCATGGTGATCATGCAGAAGAGATGGTCGTCGGCCTCGGTGATGGTCTTGCCGGGCCAGTGCCGGTAGACGTCGCCGGGCACGAAGTCCTCGAAGTAGCGGCCGAATGGACGGTCATACGTGGTCATGACCGTCAGTGTCGTCCACGGTGGGGCGGGACGTCCAGCCGCCCGATCGGCGCCGGGCCGTCCCGATGGCGGGATCCGGGAGCACGGTCCCGGGTGGTCACCTCAGGCGGCGCTCGGCGCCGGGCGGGTCGTGAAGCCGAGCACCCAGTCGGGGTGGCTGTCACCGTCGATGGCCATGCGCCAGGTGTAGCGGGTCCCCGGGACGAGCGGCAGCGGGCCCAGGTTGACGGCCAGGGCGACGTCCACCGGCGACCCCTCGGGCACGTCGGTCGGCCGGCCGACGGTGAACTCGCCGCGCACCTCGACCGGGTGCTCGCCGTCGGGGGTGGGTACCAGGACGGGCCCACCGTCGGCGTCCTCCAGGTAGAGCTCCCAGTGGTGGGGCTCCTCCGCCTCGTGCCAACCCACGTCGATCTTCGAGCGCGATGGCCGAGGGGACGGGGTCGGGCCCGGTCATGCTCCAGCCACCCCCCAGCACGTAGAGCTTCCCGTCCGCCACCTGGGCGGAGTCACACAACATCATGGTTACCTTCACAGGAGGGGAGGCTACCGGCTCGGCGGGGGCCCGACGCCACGGGTGGGACGCCCGGCACCACGACGGGTGCGGGCGGGGCGCACCGGTATCGTTGCGCCATGGAGCTGCGCGGGTTGCGGGACGACGTCTACCGGAGGCCCCTCGCCACCGCGCTCGACCGGCTGGGCATCGGACCGGGTTGGACCTGTGTCGACGTCGGCGCCGGCGGGGGCGACGTGACCGTGGCACTGGCCGAGATCGTCGGACGCGACGGGCGGGTGTACGCCGTCGACAGCGACCCGCAGGCACGGGACGAGGTGGCGTCGGCCGCGGCCGCCCACAGCCAGGTGCTGGCCATCACCCAGGCCGGTGAGGACCTCCGCCTGCCCGAGCCCGTCGATCTCGCATTCTGCCGCTTCCTCCTCCTCCACGTGGCCGACCCGGCCGTGGTGCTGAGCCGGATGGCATCCGCCACCCGGCCGGGGGGCTGGGTCGTCGCACAGGAGCCGATCACGTCGGCCGGCCGGATCGCCGGCCATCCGTTCTCCATGCCCGACGCCCGCCACCCCGACGTCGGGGCGCTGCTCCCCTCCCTCGTCCGCGAGGCCGGGCTCGACATCGTGGACGCCTGGGCCGAGGCGCCCGCCGGCGCCGGCCCGGGTCCCGTGGCCGACTACGTCGAGCTGCTGACCGAGGTCGACCCCGGCGACGACCCCGTGGTCCTCCCACCCCTGGTCACGGTGGTGGCCCAGGTCCCGACGGCCTGACCCGGTCCACGGCGCCCCCGGGAAGTCCGGGTCCCCGGGCGGGCCGTTAACCTTGCGGGGTGACCACCGCCCAGATCCCCGCCCCCGACCTCCTCGCCGCGTCCGACGCCACCGCCGTGGCCAAGTCCGTCGTGGAGGCCGGCATCGCCGCCCTGAGAGCTGCCGGTGGCCCGGACTCGGCCCAGGTCCTGGCCTACGACGTCTCCCACGCCGCCGCCGCCGTCCGCACCGCCGAGTCCGTCCTCGCCTACGGCACCCACGGCGAGACCGAGGCCCGTATCGCCTGCGCCTTCGTGGCCGACGCCCTGGCCGAACTGGCCGGGCGCATCGTGGGGCGCTCCGCCGAGTGGGGCGTGGCCACGGACTGGATGGCGCCCGCCGAGGAATTCGTCGCCACCTTCCGGAACCCGGCGTACCTGGCCTCGCTGGCCGAGACCCAGGGCGAGCGCCACCTCGACCCCGACTTCGAACTCGTCCGCGACACGTTCCACCGGTTCGCCGCCGAGCAGGTCCGGCCCCGGGCCGAGCACATCCACCGGGCCAACACCGACATCCCCGAGGCGATCATCGAGGGCATGGCCGAGATGGGCGGCTTCGGCATGTCGGTCCCCGAGAAGTACGGCGGGTTCGCCTCCGAGGGCGACGCCGACTACCTGAGCATGGTGGTCGCCACCGAAGAGCTGACCTGGGGGTCGCTGGGCGCAGGCGGCTCGCTGATCACCCGTCCCGAGATCCTCACGCGGGCCATCGTCAAGGGCGGCACCGAGGAGCAGAAGCAGCACTGGCTGCCGAAGCTGGCCACCGCCGAGGTCCTGGGTGCGGTGGCCGTCACCGAGCCGGACTTCGGCTCCGACGTCGCCGGCGTGATGCTCCCGGCAACCAAGGTCGACGGCGGTTGGACCCTCAACGGGGTGAAGACGTGGTGCACCTTCGCCGCCCGGGCCAATGTGCTGCTCCTCCTGGCCCGCACCGATCCCGACCGCTCCAAGGGCCACAAGGGCCTGTCGATCTTCCTGGTCGAGAAGCCCCCGGCCGACGGCCACGGGTTCGCCTTCACCCAGGCCCCCGGCGAGGACGGCCGCCCCGCCGGCTCCACGGGCAAGATGGAGGGCCGGGCCATCGACACGCTCGGCTACCGCGGCATGCACTCCTACGAGGTGTCCCTCGAGAACTGGTTCGTGCCGGATGCCAACCTGATCGGGGGTGAGGACGGCCTGGGCAGGGGCTTCTACCTCCAGATGCAGGGGTTCGAGAACGGACGCCTGCAGACGGCGGCCCGGGCCGTCGGCCTCATGCAGGCCGCCTACGAAGCCGCAGTCGACTACGCGACCAACCGGGTGGTCTTCGGCGCCCCCATCGCCGAGTACGAGCTGACCAAGGTCAAGCTGGCCCGCATGGCCGTGCTGATCCAGGCATCGCGCCAGTTCGCCTACGAGGTGGCCAGGCTGATGTCGAAGGGTGAGGGCGTGCTCGAGGCATCGATGATCAAGGCCTACGTGTGCCGGACCGCCGAGTGGGTGACCCGCGAGGCGCTCCAGATCCACGGGGGCATGGGCTACGCCGAGGAGTACGCGGTGAGCCGCTACTTCGTGGACGCCCGGGTGCTCTCGATCTTCGAGGGGGCCGACGAGACCCTCTGCCTGAAGGTGATCGCCCGGCGACTCCTCGCCGGAGGCTGACCGCAGCCGCATCCACGGGGGTCAGGTGCCGCTCCGGTGCCGCCGACACCGGGACGACCGACGCTACGAGTCGCTGTTCACCCGGGTGAGCTCGACCGAGATCATGTCGTCGGCCAGGGCCTGGCCGCTGAAGACGCAGTCGAACGCCGCGGCCACCCGCAGCACCATCTCGGCGTTGGCAGCGCTCACCGCCATGTGGCAGGCGCCGTCGGAGCTCAGGCGCTCCCAGAGGATCCCGATCTCGAAGCCCCGACTGAACTCGGGGTCGTCGGTATCGAAGTGGACGATGGACTCCATTCCCCCGTTATCGACCGAACCGTGGTCGTCCTTTACCCCTCATGTCGTTCCGCCCCCGTTGAATGTCGTTCCGTCCCGGTTGGATGTCGTTCCGTCCCGGTTGACGCGCCCGGGCCACCGACCCACCATGGGAGGGTGACCGCCACCGCCCACGCCCTGTTCGGCCAGTTCAGCGGCGCCCTGGGGGGTCCCGGACCGACCCCCGTGGTGGCACTGCCCGACGGTGGGTCACTGGCCTCGGCCTTCGCCGTCAGTGACCTCGCCCAGGCGTCGGTGGCCGTAGCCGGGGCCTCGCTGGCCCGCCTGGTCGCCGTCGGCGGGGTCGGCGGGGTCGGCGGGGTCGGCGCCCCGACGGTCCGGGTCGACCGGGACCTGGCTTCGGCGTGGTTCGCCTACTCGCTCCGTCCCGAGGGGTGGTCGCTCCCTCCGACCTGGGACCCGGTGGCGGGCGACTACGCCACCGCCGACGGATGGATCAGGCTCCACACCAACGCCCCGCACCACCGCGCTGCCGCGCTGTCCGTGCTGGAGACCGACGCCGACCGGTCGGCGGTGGCGGATGCGGTGGCCGGCTGGACGGCGGGCTCCCTCGAATCGGCCGTGGTGGACTCCGGTGGAGCGGCGGCGGCCATGCGCTCGGCCACCGAGTGGGACCGCCACCCCCAGGGACGGTCGGTGGCCGCCGAACCCCTGTTCCACGTGGAGGCGACGACCACCGTTGATGGTGGAGCGGCCCCGGGTCCCACCGATCGCCCTCTGGCCGGCGTGCGGGTCCTCGACCTGACCCGGGTGCTGGCCGGTCCGGTCGCCACCCGCCTGCTGGCGGGATGGGGAGCCGAGGTCCTCCGCATCGACCCGCCGTGGTGGGACGAGCCTGCGCTCGCACCCGAGGTGACGCTGGGCAAGCACTGCGCCCGGCTGGACCTCACCACGCCCGCCGGCCGCGACCGGCTCCTCGGGCTCCTGGCCACGACCGACGTCCTCGTACACGGGTACCGGTCCGATGCCCTCGATGCCCTCGACCTGGGGGCCGAGGTCCGGTCCGAGGTCCGGCCCGGCCTGGTGGACGTCAGCCTCGACGCCTATGGCTGGTCGGGACCGTGGGCCCGGCGACGGGGCTTCGACAGCCTGGTCCAGATGAGCTCGGGGATCGCCGAGGCCGGCATGGCCGTCACCGGCGCGGACCACCCGGTGCCGCTTCCCGTCCAGGCCCTCGACATGGCGGCGGGTTACCTGGTGGCGGCGTCCGCCCTCACCGGTCTGACCCGTCGCCGGACCGAGGGAACCGGCACACGGTGGCGCACCTCGCTGGCCCGGGTGGCCCGCTCACTGGTCGATGCCGGGACCGCCGACCGACTCGTCGGCGACGGCATCGAGCCCGCACCGCCGGCCCCTGGCGGGCCGGTCGAACACACGGTCTGGGGCGACGCCCGACGCCTGCCGCCGCCGGTGGAGGTGGAGGGTACCCCGCTGCACTGGTCAGTCCCGGCCGGTCCCCTCGGGTCCTCCGACCCGGTCTGGCCCACCGACTGAGCCAACCGGAAGGTCGGCGACCGCCCCTCGGCCGACAACGGACCCGTCGTCGGGGTCCGCCCAGGTGTCGTCGACCCGACCGGCGGCGTCCGCCACGGAACCGGCCCGACCCGGACCCCGCACGCCGTCGACGCCGGCCAGCACCAGGGCCACGGCGCCGACCGCGGCCCCCATGAGGCACACAGCGGCCCAGCCCCGGCTGCCGTAGATCCAGGCGCCGGCGGCCGAGCCCAGCGCACCGCCGACGAAGTAGCAGACCATGTAGGCCGAGTTGATCCGGCTGCGCGCCTCGGGGGCCAGTCGGTAGATGATCGACTGGTTGGTGACCTGGAGGCCCTGGACGCCCACGTCGAGGACCAGGACGCCGAGGACCATCATGGCGAGGTCGTGGCCGCCCAGCCACAGCGGCAGGAACGAACCGCCGGTGAGCAGGGCGAAGACCAGGGTGGTGCGTCCGGTCAACCCCCGGTCGGCCCACCGTCCGGCGAAGTTGGCGCACAATGCCCCGGCCGCGCCGATCAGGCCGAAGAGACCGATGGTGGCGTCACCGTAGTGGTACGGCGACCCGGCCAGCACGAAGGCCATGGTTGTCCAGTAGATGCTGAATGCGGCGAAGCCCAGGGCACCGAAGAGCGCCCGGCGCCGCAGCAGCGGTTCGGTGACGAACAGGCCCACTGTCGACCGCAGCAACGCGCGATAGCCGATGGCGGGGCGGTCGACCTCCCCCGGGAGCACCCGGCTGAGCACCAGGGCCATCACCACGGTCACCACCGCTGCCATGGCGTACACGGCCCGCCAACTGGCGACGCCGGCCACCAGGCCCGAGACCGTACGGGCCAGGAGGATCCCGAGCAGCAGTCCGCTCATCACCTGGCCGACCACCCGGCCCCGGGACCGCTCGGTGGCGAGGGACGCGGCCATCGGGACCAGCATCTGGGCCACCGTGGACCCCAGTCCCACCACGAGCGCCACCGCCACCAGGACCCCGATGGAGGGGGCGACGGCCGACACCACCAGCCCGGCCGTGGTCACCCCGAGCACCACGGGCAGCATGCGGCGCCGAGCGAGGATGTCCCCCAGGGGGACGAGCAGGGCCAGGCCCAGGGCGTACCCGATCTGGGAGAGCGTCACGACCAGGCCGGCGGTGGCCTGGCTGGTCCCGAACGACCGGGTGATGTTGTCCAGGATCGGTTGGGCGTAGTACAGGTTCGCCACCGACAGACCGCAGGCCACGGCGAACACGACCACCAGGCCCCGGGAGAGACCGGTACGGGTGGATGCGCCGGAGTCGGTGCCGGTGCCGGTGGACATGCTCGGTCCTCTCCTTCGATCCGCTCGGTTCGTTTCCCGCATAACTGAACACCTAGTACAGTATCAGGATTCCTGTACGACGCGTTCATGATCTACACTGAGCCGGTGGACAGCGCGCCCTCCCCCGCCCGAGTCGGGCGGCCCCGGAGCGAACGGGCTCGGCAGGCCGTGCTGGACGCCGCCGCCGACCTGCTGGTCGAGGGCGGCCTGGGTGCGGCCACCGTCGAGGCCGTCGCCGCCCGGGCCGGGGTCAGCAAGGTGACCATCTACAAATGGTGGCCGTCGCGGGGCTCGGTGGCCGTCGACGCCTACTTCCACCGTTACCGGCAGACCAGCACGTTCGAGGACACCGGGGACCTGGCCGCCGACCTCACCGGTCAGATCCGGCTGCTGATCGAGGCGTTCCGGGGACGGGCCGGACCGGTCATGGCCGAGCTGATCGGGCAGGCGCAGTTCGACCCGGCGCTGGCGGAGACGTTGCGCTCGCAGTGGCTGGAGCCCCGTCGACGAGCCACTGCGGCGGTGCTGCACCGGGCCGTCGAGCGGGGTGAGATCCGACCGGACACGGACGTCCCGGTGGTGATGGACCAGCTGTACGCGCCGCTCTACTACCGCATCACCATGCAGCACGAGCCGCTCGCCGCCGACCTGGCCGACACACTGGTGCGCAACCTGCTCGACGGGATCCGGTCCAGCGGGGAGTAACTACCCGCGGCATCACCGATCAGTGACCTGTGGAACACCCGGCCCACGCCGGTGCCGGACTCCGGTCGGCAGACACCGGGCCCCGATCGTTACCGGCGGACCGGACCCGGTTCCGGGTCAGCCCTCGGAGCGGGTGAGCCCCGCCCGCTCGCCGCGGGTGACGAACTTGGTCGCCATCTTGCGCGACGCCTCGTCGATCATCTCGTCGCCGAACATGACGGCACCCGTGCGGTCGTCCTCGGTGGCCTTGCGGTAGGCGTCGAGGATGTCCCACGCCCTGTCGAACTGCTCCTGTGTCGGCGAGTAGACCTCGTTGAGGACGCCGACCTGGTCGGGTGTCAGCGCCCACTTGCCGTCGTAGCCGAGCACACGGGTGCGCTGGGAGAACTCGCGCAGGCTGTCGAGTTCGCGGATCTTGAGGAAGGGGCCGTCGATCACCTGGAGGCCGTTGGCCCGTCCGGCCATCAGGATCTTCGAGAACACGTAGTTGAAATGGTCGCCGGGATACTCGGGGATGGCGACACCACCGGTCAGGACCGGCATCTCCATCGAGGCGGCGAAGTCGGCGGGACCGAAGATGATGGTCTCGAGTCGGGGGGAGGCCGCGCAGATCTCCTCCACGTTGATGAGCCCACGGGTGGTCTCGATCTGGGCCTCGATGCCGATGTGGCCCACGGGCAGGCCCGACTTCTTCTCCACCTGGGTGAGCAACAGGTCGAGGGCGACGACCTCGGCGGCCGTCTGCACCTTCGGGAGCATGAGCTCGTCGAGGCGCTCGCCGGCGTTCGACACGACCTCGATCACGTCGCCGTAGGTCCACTCGGTGTCCCACGCGTTGATCCGGACGCACAGCACCCGGTCGTCCCACGGGAGGGTCCGGATCGCCTCGGCCACCTTGGCCCGGGCCGACTCCTTCTCGAGCGGCGCCACCGAGTCCTCCAGATCGAGGAAGCTCATGTCGGCGGCGACGGTGGGGGCCTTGGCGAGGAAGCGCTCGTTGGACCCCGGGGAGGACATGCAGGAGCGGCGCGGAAGGTTGCGGGAGCGTTCGGACATGGACCCGATGGTAGGGCCACGGCGGGCAGGGGCCAAAACGGGAGGCCCTGGTCGGCGGGTCGAACGACGGCCGGCACGGGCCGGGGCCCACCGGCAGTCGGGCCCGGTCAGTCGGCGACGAGTCCGGCCGCCCTGTCCCGGTCGATCTGGTCGACGAGATCGCCGGGGGTCAGCTGCTCGGACAGGAGCCGCTCGAACCGCGCCGGGTCCCCTGCGGTGAAGGCCCGGCACAGAGGGAACCCCTCGACGTAGCAGGTGAGGTACGCCCGCCACGTCGGATGGGTCAGGAACTCCACGGCCTTGGCGGCGCGGTCCCGCTGCATGAGGCCCCACCTGGCCACCTCGTCGATGACCGTGTCCGGATCGGCGCCGTCCTCGTGCAGCCGGAACGCGGCGTTCGTGCGCACGGCGCCGAGAGCCTCACCGGCGTCGGCGACGGCGGCCACGACCTCCGTGTCGTAGCGGATCGCCAGCGGGCGCATGTGCTCGGCGACGGTCGGCTCGGGATGCCTTCCCCAGGCCACCTCGAGCCCGAGATCGGCCAGGCCCTCGGCGAGCAGGCACTGCGGCGTGCCGACCAGGAAGATGGACTCCTCCCACCACCGGCGCCGACGCACGAGGCCCACCTCCTTGCGGGTGTGCTCGGTGTGGTGCCCGGGGTAGGCCTCGTGGGCCACCAGATGGGCCAGTCCGGTGGAGAGGACCGGCAGGTCGGTGTTGATCGCCACCCGGCTCTGCAGGTCGCCGAGGTAGTAGTTGAACCCGGCCCACGGTTCGTTCGTCACCAGTTCGAACTCCACGTGCTCACCGTCGGGCAGTCCGAACAATTGGTCGGTGCGGGCGCGCAGGTCCTCGGCCAGCGACCGTACCGCCGGGCCCAGCTTGTCGACCGGGACGGCGTGCGACTCACGCCACGCCACCAGCCGCTCGGCCAGCGGACCGGATCCGGGCAGGACCTCGTCGAGCTGGCGATGGGCGTCGACGAGCACCTCCTCGTCGACACGCGTCGGGCGCACGCCGTAGCAGGCCTCGACCTCGTCGGCGTAGCCGATGGGCTCCCCGGCGAGCTTGGCGCAGGTGGTGGCGAGGCCGACGACCTGGGCCGAGATCCAGTGGCGTCGGGCGGGGGCGGACGAGTCCTCGGACGCCGGACCGTCGAGTGGCTCGCCGGAGCCGAGGGCGGCGAGCAGCGAGCGGGACTCGACCACGAGCTGCTCGGGCGGGACCACCGGTTCGGCGGCCACGGCAGCGGCCAGTTCCTGCGGGCCGTAGTACGCGTCCACCATGCCGTCGATGTGGCGGCCCAGCCGGAGCCCAAGCGTCAGGTAGGCCTCGACCGGTCCTCCCCCGACCACCCCACCGGCGACCACGCGCTGCGCCCGTCCCGTGGGCTCAGCCGAGCCGGGAGCGGAGGAACTCGACGGTGCGCTCCCACAGGAGCTCGGCCGCGGCCTCGTCGTAGACCTCGGCGCGGTCCTCGTTGAAGAAGGCGTGATCCACTCCCGGGTAGACCAGGAACGAGGCGTCGCGGCCCAGTCCCTTCAGCTGCGCCTCGAGCGCGGCGGCCGCTGCGGGTGTGAAGGAGCCGTCGAGTTCGGCCACGTGGCCCAGGACCGCCGCCGTCATGGCCGAGTAGTCGGGTTGGGCGTCGGGCCACGGGATGACCCCGTAGGCCGGGACCACCGCCGCCACGGCATCGGGCCTCCGGCAGGCCAGTACCAGCGCCAGACCACCGCCCATGCAGAACCCGACCACGCCGATGGAGGCCCCGCCGGTCCTCCGACGGAGCTCGTCCACGGCCCCGCTCAGCTGTGTCGCCGCCTGGCCCATCTCGAGCGCCATCATGTGCTTGGCCGCCTCGTCCGGCTCGGTCAGCGGGACCGCGGTCCCCCGGTAGAGGTCGGGCGCCAGCGCGGTGAACCCCGCCGCGGCGAACCGGTCACAGGTCCGGGTGATCTGGTCGACCAGGCCCCACCACTCCTGGAGGACCAGGACCCCGATGGTCCCGTCCGATCCGACGTCCGGCACGGCCAGGTAGCCCGGAGCCGTGCTTCCGTCACTCGGAAATTCGATGCGCTCTCCCATGCCGTGGACCCTACTCGCCGTGCCTGCGCAGCGACGCCGCCCCGGCCTGTCCCGGGCGCGACCGGGGCAGGGACCGGCAACCCTCGTGCACCCGCGGGGGATCAGAACATCCCAGTTCAGCGCCTTGAAGCGGCCGGGGGTCCTTGTGACCCCCCGGGCGACCTACTACCATCTGCACCCATATGACTCACCCCGAGCAGTACTCGACGGTAGAGCCAGGTGCCTCCCCCGTACGTCGCCACCGATCACGCAACCGGGTTGCAGCGACGCTCGCAGTGGCCTCCCTCCTCGGAGCCACGTCCGTGATGGTGTCCATCGCAACGCCTGCCTCCGCAGACCAGATCTCCGACGCACAGGCCGAAGCCGCAGCCATCACGGCGAAGCTGAACGCCACGGATGCCCAGATCGCCGCGCTCACCGGGCAGGTCAACGCGGCCGACTACAAGCTGTCGCAGCTGCAGGGCCAGATCGCCGCCAGTCAGGCCGAGATGGCCAAGGACCAGCACACGGTCACGGTCGATGCGTCCCAACTCCGTGCCCAGGCGCTCGCCGACTACACGAGTTCGGGCACCACCAACACGGCCACCGAGCTGTTCACCTCGAACGTGAACACGAGCGGCATCCGGTCGGAGTACTCCTCCATCGCCACGGGCAACGTGACGTCGACCATCGACCACCTGCACACTGCCCAGTCGCAGCTCGCCGCCAGTCAGGCATCGCTCGAGCAGCAGAAGTCCCAGCAGCAGGCCGCACGGGACGGGCTGGCCACCTCGCAGCAGCAGGCCAGCAGCCTGGCCGCACAGGACCAGTCCACACTGGCCAGCGTGAACGCCAACATCCAGCAGCTCGTGGCCCAGCAGCAGGCGGCCCAGGCCGCCGCCGCGCAGGCCGCGGCCCAGGCCGCGTTCAACCAGAAGGTCGCCGCGGCCAAGGCCGCCGCGGCTGCCCAGGCGGCTGCCCAGGCGGCCGCCCCGGTCCAGCACGCCACCGGCACCACGGGATCCGGATCATCCGGGGGAGGAACGGCGGCGTCCACCCCGGTCACCCCGGCTGCGCCTCCGCCACCGCTGTCGGCGGGCGCGGCCGGAGCCGTGCAGGCTGCCGAGCGCGAGATCGGCGTCCCCTACGTCTGGGGCGGAACGACTCCGTCCGGCTTCGACTGCTCGGGCCTGGTCATGTGGGCCTACGCCCAGGTCGGGATCAGCCTGCCCCACTACTCCGGAGCCCAGTACGACGACACCACCCACATCTCGATGGCCGACATCGAGCCGGGCGACCTCCTCTTCTACGGTCCGGGTGGGAGCGACCACGTGGCCATGTACGTCGGTGGCGGCTCCATGATCGAGGCCCCCTACACCGGGGCCAACGTCTGGATCACGGGCGTCCGCACCGACGGTCTGGCCGGCATCGGCCGGGTCGTCTGAGGCGGGCACTCCGCTCCGGCGGCCGGCCACCCGTCGCAGGACGGCCGGTCGCACTGCCGGTGCGGGTCGCACGGACCCCTCATCCCCCATGGCATTCGGCCAACCGTCGGGACCTCCGGCCACCGCACGACAGCTCCGTGAGCTGACCGCCCTGATCGAGGCCGCAGGCCACACCGGGTTCCGCGACGCACGCGGTCCGCTCGGCCTCACCCAGCGCCAGGGGGGTGGGCGGTTCACCCAGGACGAGGCGCAGGCGCTCATCGCCCGCCTCGAGGCGGAGGCCGAGGAGGGGGACGGCACCGATCACGCTGCGGGGACCGTCCCGTCGGGCCAGACGGGCAAGACGGTGCCGATCGCTCCCCGTCGGTCCGCACCGCGGACGGCGGGCGCCGGCGGCGCGAGTTCGGGGACCCTGGCCGAGCAGCTCCAGCGGGTGCCCGAGGAACTCCTCGTCGACGAGCTCCGCCGTCGCGGCTGGGCGCTCATACCCCCGTCGCTCGACACCTGACCCACCGGTACCGGCCGGGCCCCCGGCCCATCACCCGTGCCGGCTCAGGTCTGGTCGTGCGCGGCGAACTCCCTCGGCGGCATCTGGCCGACCGTGCCCCCGGCGCGGGGACCGGGTGGGCGGGCGAAGCGGAAGGGAATGGCCTCCCTGCCGGCCTGGATGACCATGGCCCGGCCGGTGTCCTCCCCCGCCAGCAGGTCGACCACCGCTGTCGAGACCGACTCGACGTCGATGAGGGGGAACCCGCTCGACTCCAGGACCTCGCGCATGTCGTCGATCAACGGGGTGTCGACGATGCTGGGGCACACGGCGTTGATGGTGATCCCCTTGGCGCCGAGCTGCGGTTCGAGCGAGCGAACGAGGCCGACCACCGCGTGCTTGGTGAGGCAGTACACCGGGTCCGGTGAGAATCCGATGAGCCCGGCCAGCGACGCGGTGGCGACGATCGCCCCGCCACCCCGCTCGGCCATCGCCGGCACGAGTGCCCGCACGCCGAAGAACACCCCGTCCACGTTGACACCCGTCGCCCGCCGGTAGATCTCGTCGGTGACGGCCGTGACGTCGGACTCGCCGGTGGTGACCCCGGCGTTCAGGTGGGCGAGGTCGACGCCTCCGAACCTGGCAGCGACCCCGTCCACGATCCCGGGCCATTCGTCGGAGCGGCCCACGTCGGCCTGGAGGGCCAGGCCGCCGAGTTCGGCCGCCGCCCGCTCGGCCGACTCCCCGTCGAGGTCCACGACGGCCACCGACACGCCGGCCGCAGCCAGCTGGGTCGCCGTGGCCAGCCCGATCCCCGATCCGCCCCCGGTCACCACTGCCACCTTGCCTGTCAACGATCCCACGGCCTCACCTGCGACCCTTCACTCGGACGGCAACCGCCACCTGCGGCGCACCGGCGCGCCCGTCCGCGGGGCGGAGCGGCACACCGAGGTCACCCTATCGGCCCCCTGGGGCATACTGATGGCCTGGCCGGCGCCGGGGGCCGCTCCCCGGTCCGACCGCGAATGCCCCATGAGACCGATACCCGTCGCCTTCCACATCTGGTTCCTCGAGGTCCACACCTACGGGATCGGACTGGCCCTGACCTTCTGGTTCGGGCTGCGCTACACCGAGCGCCGACTCCGGGACCGCGGCTATCCGTGGCAGTGGGTCACGGGGATGTTCGTCTGGGTGATCGTGGCCGCCATCGTCGGGGCCCGGGCCATGCAGGTCCTGTCGCACCTCTCGTACTACACGGCGCAACCGTCGCAGATCATCGCCGTCTGGCAGGGTGGGCTCTCCTCCTTCGGCGGCCTCATCGCCGCCGTCCCGGTGGCGATCGTCAGCTCACGTCGGCGCTGTCCCGAACTCCCCAGCCTGCGCTTCGCCGACCTGATGGCCCCGGTGCTGATGGCCTGCTGGGGCATGGGCCGGCTCCTCGGGCCCCAGCTCATGGTGGCCGGCGGTGGGGCCCGGACCGGCGCCTGGTACGGGATGGCCTACGCGGGGAGGTCGGGCGCCGGGTGCCCGTGCCCATCTTCCAGGCCATCGGGGACTTCGCCATCTTCGGCATCCTCCTGCTCCTGGAGCGCCGGCTGCGCGACAGCGGCCCGAGGGTGGCATCCGACGGTTCGGCCCTGACGGCGGCCACCGCCCCCCTTCCACCGTCCGGCATCGTGATCGGCGTCGGCATGGTCCTGTGGGGCATCGAGCGGTACCTGGACGAGGCGATCTGGCTGCACGGCCAGGACGGGGCGCTGGGATCCTTCCTGGTGGAGCTGGCCGGCATCGGACTCGTCGTCGCCGGCGTCGCCCTGTTGGCGGCGCGCCTCGGTCCCTACCGGCGATGGCGTCACTCCCGCCCGGACCCGGTGGCGACGCCGTCCGGGCCAGTCGAGGGCGGCCCCGACTCCGCCGACGGCGAGGCCACCTCGGATGGCGACGCCGCCGAGGAGGCCGAGATGCCGACCCCGGCCGGTGCGTCCTCAGCCGAGGGCGACTGACCGCTCCTCGGCGACCGTCGGCGTGACGCCCTGACCCGCGGCGCCACGGCGTCGGCGTCCGACCACGGATCGCGACGCCACGGCAGCGGCCGACACGACGGCGACCGACACCAGGGCGGGCAGCGGGCCGACCGCGACGCACAGCACGACGGCGGCCACCGACACCGACACCCGGACGACGCGGTCGGCGACGGGGCGCAGCGTCGCGAACCGACGGTGGAAGGCGAGCAGTCCCACCGGCGTGGCGACCCCGTGGGTGAGGGTGACCGCCAAGCCTCTGGCCAGACCGAACGCCCCGCCTAGGGCGAGCGCCACGAGTGGGTCACCGGTCAGCGCCCCGAGGACGACCAGCAGGTAGACGGCGGCGGTGGTGACGTAGGTGGCCAGTCCCGTACCGATCTGGAAGCCGAAGCCGACCCCGTAGACCCAGGGGCGGTACGGCGTCCAGCCAGCGCTCGTTGACCTGACGGTGGTGCACCGGTAGGCGCACCCCGGCCAACCCGACGTCGGACACCAGCACGATCAACGTCGTCACCAGCGCGGTGGTGCCCACCACGACCGGTGTGAGGGAGGAGGCCCCGACGGCGGTCGCCAGGGCGGCGATGAACCCGCCGAGCGCCAGTCCGCCCAGCAGGGCCCCGGACGCGAACCACGCGCAGGTCACGCCGTACCGGTGACCCCGGCCCCGCTCGGCGAGGGGCGTGATGGTCGACATCATCGACAGGCCGCACGGCGACCACGTCGAACGGACGGCGGCCGCAGCGGCCACCACCAGGGCGAGCACGGCGATGGTCGTCGTCACGCGACTCCTCCGGGTTGGTGGCGGCACCGGTCACCGTCGGCGGTCGGTACCCGAGGTTCGTGGCCGATCGCCGGCCCGCGGATCGTGACGGCCACCGGCTCAGGCGGGCGATCCGTAGAATCCGGCGTCGAAGGCGAAGATGCCGCCGTCAGCGGCGGCCAGCCAGTAGCCCGAGCCGGTGGGTGTCGAGGCCATCCCCACGATGGGCTGGTTCAGCGGCTGGCCCCCCATCGAACCGTCGAACGGGGCGTTGCCGAAGGCGAAGATGCCGCCGTCCGCTGCCACCATGCGATAGCCCGACCCGCATGGGTGGCGCACATGCCCACGACGGGGCGGTTCAGCGGGATGCCGCCCATGGAGCCGAGGAACGGGGCGTCGCCGAAGGCGAAGATGCCGCCGTCCGCCGCCACCAGCCAGTAGCCCCGACCGGAGGCGGTGGCGGCCATGCCCACGATCGGCTGGTTCAGCGGCATGCCGCCCATGGAGCCGAGGAACGGGGCGTCGCCGAAGGCGAAGATGCCGCCGTCCGCCGCCACCAGCCAGTAGCCCCGACCGGAGGCGGTGGCGGTCATGCCCACGATCGGCTGGTTCAGCGGCATGCCGCCCATGGAGCCGAGGAACGGGGCGTCGCCGAAGGCGAAGATGCCGCCGTCCGCCGCCACCAGCCAGTAGCCCCGACCGGAGGCGGTGGCGGCCATGCCCACGATGGGCCGGTTCAGCACGTCCCCGGCGAGGTCGCCGAGGGACGGGAAGTCGCCATAGGGAAGGACCCGACCGAACGTGGTGACGAGGGCATAGCCGGCGCCGTCCACGCTCCCCGCGACCGCCGCGGTCAGGCAGTCCGTGAGCGGGGACGAGCACGGCGGAGGGCGCGGTGCCGGTGGCGCCGTCGTCCAGCACGAGGCGTTCATCTCGGCCGTCGCCTCGTCGACGGCGAGTGTGGTCGTGCACGTCGGGTCGATGGTCCATGGCGGCACACAGGCCACCACGCGGCACACGATGCGTCCGATACAGTCGATCTGCTGGTTGCACTGGCCGTAGCGGAACTGGAAGCACCCGGTCACCCACGAGTCACAGCCGGCCGGGCCGCACCCGCAGTTCGTCCCGTCGCAGCCGGGCTCGCAGAATCCCCAGCCGTCCCCGCATCCGGTGGTGCACCCGCACGTGGCGTGGCAGTCCATGTAGTACCGGGGGCCGTTGCAGTAGGAGGAGTTGTCCGCCTTCCACCAGCCGCCCATGACCGTGCCCGTGGGGCAGTAGTTGTAGCCGTCGTTGATCGAGCAGCAGAACTCCGAGAACCCGGAACAGCAGGTCGAACCACAACCGCACGAGGCGCTCCCACAGGTGCACACCGCCCCGTACGCCGTCCCCGGATGGAGCAGGAGTTCGACCCCCGAACCGACGGCCACGGCACTGCCCACCATCGCCGAGCGGTTGATGAAGCTACGCCGCGACAACCGGGACGCCAGGAACGTGGAGGCCCGATTCACCAGTGCGGTGCTCACGCGGCCGACCCGCGCGTGATCCCGAGCAGTCGGCGTGCGGCACCGAGCTCGGCGAGCCGGGCGAGTACCAGAACGGCCAACCAGGCGACCAGGGCGCTCGCGAGGAGGAGTGGGACGCCGTGCCAGGGCTGATCGGCGAGCAGCGCCGGCAGCCACTGGGGCGGGACGCCCGCCGCCACGGCCGCCGCCGCCGCCGCCAGTGCGAGGTCCAGCACCACATGGGTGCGCGTCGCCGGGGTGTCGGGCGTACCGAAGCACCCGCAGCTGGCCAGCGGACCGTGGCTGCGAAGCACCGCGGCCACGAACACGGCGAACCCGAGATAGGACAGCGCCACCAGTCCCGACGTCCACGGTCCGGGGCGGACGAGGCCGGCGATCCCGACGACCGCCTCGGCGGCGGCACCGATCCGGACGAGCGGGGCCACGAGGGCGAGTGGCAGGGGAACCGTGGCCACGACGGAGCGGGCCGTGTCCCCCGGCCACAGCGCCTTGCCGACGCCGGCGACCACCAGAAGTGCGCAGGCGGCGAGGTACGGGCCGATCAGTTCCACGCGGCCCCCAGCGGTGCGGGTGCCGGCAGCACGGCCAGCCCGGAGAGCAGGGCGTTCACCCGCGGCACCAGAGTGGACCGGCGCGTCAGGCTCCCGAGGACCACGTAGAGGGTGAAGGGCCGCCCCACCTCCGTGAAGAACCACTGCGTCCCCACCTGGCCCGGCAGTCCGCGGCGCAGCACGTAGGGAAGGAAGTCGCCGGCACCCAGCTCCCGGGGCATCTCCTGTCGGGCGAAGAGCTTCGTGCCGACGCTGGCCGGGCCGTACTCGAACAGCACGGCGAAGACGTCGCCGCCGCCCATCACGTTCACCGCACCCCCGCCGAAGTCAGCGACCACGGCGGGCAGGGCGAACGTGGCGAAGTGGGCCACGGCACAGGGCAGTTCGGGACCGGTGGCCTGGCGCTTGAAGATCCGACCCTCGAACCCAGCGGGCAGCTCGGCGGCGATCCCGTGGGCCTGCATGGTCGGCACGGTCAGCCCGCCCGGCGGATCCGTCGGGCGGAACCAGGCATCCTGGCGTCCTGCGGGCCGTAGAGGTCCTCGATCGACGTCGGGTACAGGCTCGGATCACCGGGGAGCACACCGGCGGCACGCAGCTCTGCGTCGTTGGCCGACTCGTGGGCCGGCCCGGCGATGCCGGTCTCCCGGCTGGTGGGTGCACCCGTGGTGAACCCCCCGGCGTCGACCTCGGCCCTGCGGACGAGCTCGGCGACCTGTCGGAAGTGGTTGGCCACGCCCTCGCCGATCCGGCGGCCCGATGCGCCGTCGACCAGCACGAAGAACGGCGAGCCGGGGACCTCGTAGTCGGTCCAGGCCGGACTCGACAGGACCACGGTCAGCCCCTGTGGGGCCAGGGCCGCCACCTCCGTCGGGATCTCCCGCTCGGCGCCCTTGGTGACCACCACCAGACGTGTCCCGACGGGCAGCCCGAGGCTCCCCGGGTCCCGGAACGACTCCCAGAACCCCGCGCACGACGAGCATCCCGTCGACAGGAATGCCAGGAGCGTCACCCCGCCCGAGGTCGCCGGTGCCAGCGCCAGGGCGTCGCCGCCGGGGGTCACCCCGGCGATGGCTGGTGCCGAGGTCGAGTCGCGCTCGGGCGGCAGTGTCGGTCCCATCGTCAGCGGCACGGCCACGGGTCCGGTGGCCACCTGACCGCGCGTGGGCGCCGCCGCCGTGGGTTCACCCACGCCCACGCCGAGGTCGTGGAGCGCCTTCAGGATGTCGGCGTGGCTGCGGAGCAGGCCGGCGACCAACACGGCCAACAGGAGCACTACCAGCGCGAGCACGACGACGAGTGCGACCACAGACGACCTCCAGGTGCGCGGGACGGTGACGACCAGCGGCACCCGCCCCATCGTGTGCACCCAACCGTAGGGGGCATCGGCCCCGAGGTGGTGGAATCACCGTGGTCCCGGCGTGCCACCCGCCCGAGCGGCCGGTACGGGCCGACCTCGGTCCGACGGCGTCCGCTCGCCTAGGCTCGTCCCGATCGGTCGGCGGGCCGGACGCTGTCGGGGAGGACCCATGGGATTGCGCATCGAAACGGTGACCATTGACGCGGTGGACCCCGAAGCGCTCGCCGCGTTCTGGTGCGCCGTCCTCGGATGGGTCCAGCGCATCGACGAGGACGGGGACATCTGGATCGAGCCGGACGACGGCCACCCCGACGCCGGCACCGTGCGCCCACTCCTGATCGTGCGCGTCCCCGAGCAGAAGGCCGGGAAGAACCGGCTCCACCTCGATCTGGTCCCCGACGACCACGAGCGGGAGGTCGAGCGCCTCGAGGCGCTCGGTGCCACCCGTCCCAACATCGGTCAGACGGGCAACGAGTCCTGGGTGGTGTTCGCCGACCCCGAAGGCAACGAGTTCTGCGTCCTGGACGAACCCGACCTCATCGAGGACTGACGGTCCCGTCGGGCCGCCGGCCCGGACCACCCTGCGTGACCCGGGCCCCGGCTCAGCCTTCCCCGGCGGCCTCGGCGGCGGCCTTCGCCTCGGCGGCCTTGCGGTACGCCTCGAGCTGGTCGAGCAGGGGCATGCGCTCCTGGCCCACCGTCGAGTCCAGTCGCTCGGCGATCAGTTCGGGCGTCCACCGTCCGTCGGCGTAGACCGCCCGCACCTCGCGGGGCTGGTTCCACACGGCGATCTTCGGCCCGACCGACGTGTAGACCTGGCCGGTCACGTGCCTGGCCCTGTCGGACAGGAGGTAGACGACCATGGGCGCCACGTCCTCGGGGTCGCCCATCTCGGCCAGGTCCATGGGAACGTTGGCCGACATCCGGGTGCGGGCGACCGGGGCGATGGCGTTGGCCGTGATCCCGTAGCGGTTGAGGCCGGCCGCGGCCGAACGCACCAGTGAGACGATCCCGCCCTTTGCCGCTGCGTAGTTCGCCTGCGCCACGCTTCCGGCGAAGGCCCCCGACGTGAAAGCGACCAGCGAACCGCCGCCCTCCTGCTTGCGCATGACGGCCGATGCGGCCCGGAACACAGTGAAGTGGCCCTTCAGGTGGGTCTCGATGACGGCGTCCCACTCGTCCTCGGCCATGTTGAACAGCATCCGCTCACGCAGGATCCCGGCCACGGCCACGATCCCGTCGATCCGGCCCCATCGCTCGACACCGGCTCCGACGATGCGCTCGCCTCCGGCCAGCGTCGTGACGCTCTCGGCCACGGCCACCGCCTCCCCCCCGGCGGACCCGATTTCGGCGACGACGGCTTCGGCCACCTCGCTGTGCGGATCCTCGCCCGCCATCGACACGCCGATGTCGGCCACGACGACCCGGCACCCTCGGCCGCGGCGGCCAGGGCGACGGCCCGACCGATGCCTCCGCCGGCGCCCGTGATGGCGACGACCTTGCCGTCCAGGAATGCAGTCATTGCGTGTTGCTCCTCATGTTCGCTGTTCGTCCGGGGGTGTCGCTCGGTGTGACCGCGGTCACGATCTTCCGTCGACGCGGTAGCGGTCCACCGTCAGGAGCGGGGTCGCGCCGAGCGCGCACCGCCCGCCGGGAGGTTGACCATCTACTGGAACCTGTTCTAGCGTCCCCACCGGGTCGGCGCCACCCCGCTCCCGTCTCCGGTCGCCCCCGCACGGGCCGGTCGGTGCGGCGGCCGGGTGGGCCCGCCGGCCGCCGTCCGACGGCACCGCGGCAACGACGACACGGGGGAATGCGACGACATGGGCGATCTCGGCTTCTGGGCACTGGCGCACGAGCATCCGGACCACCTGGCGCTGGTGGCGCCGGACGGCACCGAGTACACGTCAGGTGAGCTGCTCGCACGAGCGAATCAAGTGGTGCACGGCCTGCGCGGCCTCAACCTCCAGCCCGGTGACGTCGTGGCCACCCTGCTGCCCAACGGCGTCGAGATGTTCGAGCTCTACCTGGCGGCCCTCCAGGCCGGCTGGTATCTGGTGCCGATCAACCACCACCTGATCGGCACCGAGGTGGCCTACATCCTCACCGACTCGGGCGCCAAGGCCTTCGTGGCCCACGAGCGCTTCGCCGACGTGGCCCTCGACGCCGCCGAGGAGGCCGAGATGCCGTCCTCGATCTGCTTCGCGGTGGGCGACATCCCCGGATTCGGCTCCTACGCCCGGATGCGTGACGCGCAGCCCACCACCGACCCCGAGGGACCGGACGATCGGCGACGTCATGAACTACACGTCGGGCACCACCGGCAATCCCAAGGGCGTGTTCCGCAAGCTCAGCGGCCTGTCCCCCGAGGAGGCCGCCCTCTCCCAGTCCGGCATCCTCTTCCTCTTCGGGATCCAGCCCCAGGACGACAACGTCCACATCGTGGGCTCGCCGCTCTACCACACGGCGGTCATGCGGTTCTCGGGCGCCTCCATCCACCTGGGCCACACCATCGTGGTCATGGACAAGTGGCTGCCCGAGGAGATGCTCCGCCTCATCCAGCAGTACAGGGTCACCACGTCGCACATGGTGCCCACCCAGTTCCACCGGCTCCTGGCCCTGCCCGAGGAGACCCGCGCGCGAGTACGACGTGTCGTCGCTCCGGCACATGATCCACGCCGCCGCCCCGTGCCCGGTCGACGTCAAGCACCAGATGATCGCCTGGTGGGGCGACGCCATCGACGAGTACTACGCGGCGTCCGAGGGCGGCGGCACCCTGGTGACCGCCCAGGAGTGGCTGACCAAGCCGGGCACCGTCGGGAAGGCGTGGCCCATCTCAGAGATCGCCATCTTCGACGACGAGGGCAACCAGGTCGAGGAGCCGAACGTGATCGGCACCGTGTACATGTCCATGTCGACCGGTGACTTCGAATACCACAAGGACGAGAAGAAGACGAAGAGCAACCGCATCGGCAAGTACTTCACCGTCGGCGACGTCGGCCTGATCGACGAGGACGGCTACCTGTTCCTGCGGGACCGCAAGATCGACATGATCATCTCCGGCGGGGCCAACATCTACCCCGCCGAGATCGAGAACGTCCTCCTCGGGCTTCCCGAAGGTGGGCGATGTGGCCGTCTTCGGCATCCCCCACGACGACTGGGGCGAGGAGATCAAGGCCGTCGTCGAGCCGGCCGAGGGCGTGGAGCCCTCCGACGAGTTCGCCGCCGAGATCCTCGAGTACTGCTCCACCCGGCTGGCCAAGTTCAAGACGCCCAAGTCGATCGACTTCACCGACTCGATGCCCCGCGACCCCAACGGCAAGCTCTACAAGCGCAAGCTCCGCGACCCGTACTGGGAGGGCCGCGAGAAGATCTGAGCCGGTAGGCCCGCTCACCGGCGGTCCCGGGCGGACGGGACGTGCGGCCGTCCCCGCTCAGGACGTCGTGAGGTCCGTGTCCCACCGGTGGTCGATGACCACCGCGCCGCCGAACTGCTGCACCCGGATCCGGCCGTCACGGTCCCACCCCTGGCGCCGGTAGAAGCGCTCCGCCCGGGCATTGGTGGCGAGCATCCACAGCACGGCACGGTCATGGGACCCGTCGGCCAGCAGCGCCGAGCCCGGCATCGTGGACCAGCCGACCCACCCCGGTACCCCAGTGGCCCGGGTCGAGGTAGATGCGTGTGGAGCTGCCCGGTGGTCGGACCAGTGTCGGTGTCGTGGGCCGGACCCACCTGGGCGAACCCGAGCACCTGCCCGCAGCGCTCGGCCACCACCACCCGATGCGCAGGCTCCAGCTCGAGCACCCGCCGCCACTGACGGGTGCGTTGGGCCACGGAGAGCCCGTCGAGCACCGCCCGGGGCAGGAGTCCCCGATAGGCGGCCCGCCACGAGGCGACGTGCACCGTCGGCGATGCCGGGCGCGTCGTCGGGGCGTCGCGTCCCGGACCCGGACGGTGTCGGTCGGCCGGCACCGATCCCCCGAAGTTCAGGCGCCGGCGGCGGGGGTCCCCGGCCCGGCGCCCGCTTCCCAGGACGTCGACGCCCCGGCGCATGGCCTCGAGGAGCGCCGTCGTCGGGCTCGTCGGCGTTCTGCTCGGCGATGGCCAGCATCTGGCGCGGCCGGACCTCGATGAACAGACCGTCGGCCTCGGCGGTCAGCACGTCCCCGTGGTACATCCCGGCCCACGTCCGGATCTTGCGACCGTCGCGCCCGAGGAAGCGGGCCTCGAGCCGGAGATCGGCCCGCAACGGGGTCGGCTTGCGGTAGCGCACGGTGAGCGTGCCGGTCATGCCGGGGTTGCCCGACGACCATGATGGCAGCGCCCAGGATCTCGTCGAAGGTGGCGGCGATGACCCCGCCGTGCACGCAGTTCGGCGGGCCCTCGTAGGGGTAGTCGAACCAGGCCACGGCCCGGATCTCGGACGGCGCGCCGTCCTCGCCGTCGACCACCTCGAGTTGGAGCGGCGGGGCGACAGGGTTGAGGATCCCGGCTACGGGGCTCGTCGGGAAGTACTCGACCGTCGGACGGCTGGCGTCGGGCGGCTGCCGCACGCGGCGGTCGGTGCCGGCACTCGCCACCAGGTCCGCAGCCAGGCGCTCGACGGTCTCGGCCGCGGCATGCAGGGCAGCGTCGTCGGGCGTTCCCGACACCGTCAGGGTGATGAGCGGGCGCAGCGCTTCGGCCAGGCGCAGCCGGGCCGCGTCCGGGTGGTCGTCCGGGATCGACGTCAGCGGGTCGCCTCCGGCAAGGCCGCTCACGTGCGCGTGTAGACAGGCGGGCGCTTCTCGGCGAAGGCCCGCATCCCCTCGGCGGCGTCCGTCGTGGAGAAGATGGGCCAGCCGATCTCCAGGTCGGCCGCCAGCGCGTCGCTTCCGACATCCCGTCGGTGGCCCGCAGCGACGCCTTGATGGCCTCCACGGCGAGGGGGCCGTTCGACCCGATGACGTCGGCGATCTCCAGGGCCTTGTCGAGTGCGCTCCCGTCCGGCACCACGTAACCGATCAGTCCCACCTCCTTGGCCTCCGTGGCGCTCATCGACCGCGCCGTCAACAGGAGGTCCATGGCCACCGTGTACGGGATCTGTCGGACCAGGCGGACCACCGATCCTCCCAGTGGGTAGAGGCCCCGCTTGGCCTCGAACAGGCCGAAGACCGCACTCTCGCCGGCCACCCGGATGTCGGTCCCCTGGAGGATCTCGGTCCCTCCGGCCACCGCGTAGCCCTCCACGGCGGCGATCAACGGCTTGCGGAGCTGATGGTGCCGGAGCAGGGCCTTCCAGTGCAGGTCGGGGTCCTCGGCCATCCGTGCCGACACCTCCTCGTTACCTGGTCCGGACATGGACTTGAGGTCCATGCCCGAGCAGAACGTGCCGCCTGCGCCGGTCAGGACGGCGCACCGGATGTCGTCGTTTCCGTCGATCTCGGTCCAGGCATCGACCATGCCGACCAGCATCGGGCCCGACAGCGAGTTCTTCGCCTCGGGACGGTTCATCGTCACGACGGCTGTCGTGCCGACGACCTCGTAGCTCAGGTGCTCGGTCTCGATCATGGTGCTACTCCCTTCGGGGCGGGCGTCCTGCGCCGGGTCCCCCTCGTGCACCGGAGCGCATCCGGTGATCGTCTGCTCCCCCGGCTCGCCGGCGGCGCACCGAATCTAGAACGGATTCTACTTTCTGCGCTCCATCGGCCGGGACGGGCCACGCAGCCGGCCGGAGGGGCGGCCCGCACGCTCGGCCCGGTGCCGGCCGGCCCGGCGTCGATCGGCCCGGCGTCGCAGGCGTCGATCGGCCCGGCGTCGCAGGCGCGGTCGGCCCGGGGTCGCAGGCGCGGTCAGCCCGGCGTCGGACCCGCGGCCATCCCCACCACAGGCTCCCGCAGGGGGTATCCCCCGGTCGAGCCCTCGAAGCCGGCGTCGCCGAAGGAGAAGATGCCGCCGTCGGAGGCCACCAGCCAGTAACCGGCGCCCGTGGACGTCGGGGACATGCCCACCACCGGGCGGGCGAGAGGTTGCCCACCCATGGAGCCGTGGAACGCTGCGGAGCCGAACGCGAAGATCCCGCCGTCGGAGGCCACCAGCCAGTAGCCGGCGCCACCGGCAGCAGGCGACGCAGCCATGCCCACGACGGGCTTCACCAGGCGCAGCGCACCTGCCGAACCCTCGAAGGGGGCGGAGCCGAACGCGAAGATCCCACCGTCCGCGGCCACCAGCCAGTAGCCGTGGTCGTCGGACCCGGCGGCCATGCCCACGACCGGGGCATTGAGATGCAACCCGCCCGTGGAGCCGGCGAAGGCGGCGTCGCCGAAGGCGAACACGCCGCCGTCGGCGGCGACCAGCCAGTAGCCGCGCCCGTCGGGCGTGGCGGCCATGCCCACGATCGGCGCATCGAGGTGCAGCCCGCCCGTCGAGCCGTAGAAGCCGGCGTCGCCGAAGGCGAAGACCCCGCCGTCGGCGGCGACCAGCCAGTAGCCACCGTGGTCGGGCATCGAGGCCATGCCCACCACCGGCTCGCTCAGGTGCAGCGCACCGGTCGAACCGAAGAACGCCGACGATCCGAAGGAGAAGACACCGCCGTCGGAGGCGTCCAGCCAGTAGCCGGGCGTCGGCGGTCGGGGGGACGGCGGGCCGGGCAGCCCGGACGGCCCGTGCAGGGCGAGCAACTGGTTGCTGTTGTCCGGGGACACGATCAGGCCGTCGGCGGCGGCAGGGGACGGGAACGAGCTGGCCGAGCCTCCCGTCGCGAATTGCTGCTCGGCCACCCCGGTGGTCGGGTCGAGCGCGAACAGGTTGCCGCCGCCGATGGACCACACCAGACCGCCGGCGACGATCGGCGAGCCGTGGGCCGAGCTGGTGGTCCTCCACGTCGCCACCGGCGCCGTGGACGCCGTGGGGGTGACGGACCGCAGCCCGTCACCGCAGGGGACGAACAGGGTCCCGTTCAGGTCGGCCGACCCGCCGTCGGGGTCGGAGCCGCAGAAGCCCGTCGTCTCCGTCAGCTGGCCGCCGATGCCCCCGAGCCGGGACTGGTCGACCACGTAGGCGGTGCGCAGCTTGCCCACCTCGAACACGGTCCCATCGGGGAGCAGTGCCGGGACGGTCGACCCGAGGTCGGCGTCGTTCAGGTTGTCGGTGTGCCACGTGGTCGGGGTGAAGGAGTCGAGCAGCTGCGACGTCGGGCTCAGCTTGAGCACACTGTCACTGGCGTCACTGGTGGATCCGGTGCTGTCGGCACTGTTGCCCGTGGCCACCCACACGTCACCCTGGGCGTCGATGTCGGGGGCCGCTCCCCCCATCCACACCGCCCCCTGGTTGTCGCCGGGCTGGTCCGCGACCACGAAGACCGACGGCGCCGACCCGTCCTCGGGGGCCGACACGACCAGCCCGTGGTAGTCCCCGCAGTCGCCGTCGTTTCCCCCGAAGCCGACGATGACGCGTCCGTCGGTCAGGGCCAGCGACGCCCGCTGGAGCTCGAAGGCGGGCGACACGACCGATACCGGGTCGATGTCCTCGTCGAGGAGGACCGCCCCGGTGTAGAGGTCGAGGCCGATCAGGTGGTGGGAGGCGCTGGCACCGCCGGACTGCTCGGCGGCGACGACGAAGAGCTCTCCGTGGGAGGTGTCGATGACAGGGGTGGAGGTGATGCCGACGGTCGGCGTGATGTCGCCGCACAGTCCCGACACGGTCGACGGGTCGAACGGCGTGCCGACATGCGTGGACCACAGGACGGCCCCCGTGTCGGCTGCGAGGGCGTAGACGGTGTCGTTCTCCGTGGCCGCGTAGACCCGGCCGGTGGCGATGAGCGGCTGTCCGTACAGCTTCCCGTCGAGCACCGGCGAGGTCCAGGCCACCGTGGCCGGCGAGAACGGGGCGCCCGAGGCGTCGACCCCCGTCCGCAGGCCGTTCTGGTCGAAGGTCGTCCACGACGAGTCGGCGACGGTCCGGGGGGCGGGACCGACGGTCCCGTGCGTGGCCGGTCCTGCGGCGTGGGACTCCGCCGATCCCGTACAGGCGGTGGCGGCGACGGTCAGGGCGACGAGGAGGGCGAGCCGCAGGACGGACCGACCCGACGGGACATGGGGAGGCTGCATCCTCCTATGCAACCACCTGGCGTCGACGACCGCTTCTGGCGGTCCCGGGGGTCAGATCCGCTCGATGATGGTGCCGGTGGCGAGGGCGCCGCCGCAGCACATGGTGATGAGGGCGAGGTTCTTGTCCGTCCGCTCGAGCTCGTGGAGGGCGGTGGTGATGAGCGCGCGCTCCGGTGGAGCCCACCGGGTGGCCGAGGGCGATGGCGCCGCCGTTGACGTTGACCTTGTCCCAGTCGACCTCGTGCACCTTTCCCCACGACATGACGACCGAGGCGAACGCCTCGTTGACCTCGAAGATGTCGATGTCCGCCATCGTCATCCCGGCCTTCTTCAGCACGTCCGTCGTGGCGGCGACGGGTCCGTCGAGGTGGTAGTAGGGATCCGACCCCACCAGCGTCTGGGCCACGATGCGGGCCCGGGGGCGTAGACCGGCCTCGCCGGCCCGCTCCTGGGACATCCACAGCACGGCGGCGGCACCGTCGGAGATCTGCGAGCTGTTCCCGGCCGTGTGCATCCCGTCGGGCAGCACGGGCTTGAGGCCGGCCAGGCCTTCGGCGGTGGTCTCACGGGGGCCCTGGTCGCGCGAGACCAGGTTCAGCTCGCCGGTCGGACCGTCGGCGCCCATGACGGGGGCCTCGATCGGCACGATCTCCCGGTCGAAGCGGCCTTCGGCCACGGCGACGGCCGCCTTGCGCTGCGACTCGAGGCCGAGCCAGTCCACGTCGGCGCGCGTGATCCCGTACTTCTGGGCGATCCGCTCGGCCGCATTGAACTGGTCGGGCATGTCCCAGGGGAAATCCTCGGGCCGGGACTTCCCGGGGCCGTTGAACGCGTTCGCCCCGAGTCCGACGCGGCTCATGGCCTCGACGCCGCAGGCGATGCCGGCATGGATGGCGTCGGCGGCGATGAGGTTGGCGACGAAGTTGTTCGCCTGTTGTGCGGAGCCGCACTGGCAGTCGACGGTGGTGGCCGCCGTCTCGTAGGGCATCCCCTGACTCAACCACGCCGTGCGGGTGACGTTGGAGGCCTGCTCACCGGCCTGGGTCACGCAACCGCCGACGATCTGCTCGACGGCGCCGGGATCGATCCCGGCCTTCTTGACCAGCTCCACCTGGGCCTTGCCCAGCAGCTCGGCCGCGTGGAAGCCCGACAGCCACCCGTTGCGCTTCCCGATCGGGGTGCGGACTGCTTCGACGATCACCGGCTGGGCCATGGCGGTTCCCCCTGTTGTGCGTTGCGGTTGGTGGCGTGCGTGGTGCGACTGGTGGCCGGCCCGGCGACGGTGCCCGGATCCCGGCGGCAGCAGTATAGAACCCGTTCTAGAACCCGGCGTCAGCCGAGCGGAGAGAGACCCACCGGACGCCTCCGGCTGGCACCCACTTGCCGGGGCGGCGTTCCGATGGGATACTTGTGTACGCAAATACCTGCCCCGGCTCATCAGCGCCGGCGTCACCCACCAGGAGCCCCCGTGCCCAAGCCAGTCCTCCAGATCATCATCGGAAGCACCCGTCCGGGCCGGATCGGCCTGCCCGTGGCCCAGTGGTTCGACGGCGTGGCCCGCCGAGCAGGGTGACTTCGACGTCGAGCTGGTCGACCTCGCCGAGGTGGCCCTCCCCCTCTTCGACGAGCCCGGGCACCCGCTGGGCCGCCAGTACATGCACCCCCACACCGTCGCCTGGAGCGAGACGATCGACCGGGCGGACGCCTTCGTGTTCGTGATCCCCGAGTACAACCACAGCTACAACGCCGCCACCAAGAACGCGCTCGACTACCTCCACGTCGAGTGGAACTACAAGCCCGTGGGATTCGTGAGCTACGGCGGCGTGGCCGCCGGGACCCGGGCGCAGACGGCGCTCAAGCCGGTGATGGCCGCGCTGCGCATGACGCCGGTGGTGGAGGCGGTCAACGTCCCCTTCGTCGCCCAGTTCATCGACGACGACGGCCGCTTCGTCCCGAACGAGGTCCTGGTGCTGGGTGCAGCGGGGATGCTGGCCGAACTGGCCAGGATGGCGGCGGCGCTCCGGCCGCTGCGCTGAGTCCGGCGCCGGACGGCGGCTGGTCCGGGCGGGTGGACGGGCCCGCCGCCCCTCGCCCGCCGCCCCTCGCCCGCCGCCCCTCGCCCGCCGCCCCTCGCCCCTCGCCCCTCGCCCGGTGGCCGGTGCCGGTGCCGGTGCCGGAGCCGGTGCCTGCAGTACGCTCCCCCGTGCGCCGTCGGGGACGTCGGCGTCGGGGTTGACGGCGCAGGCACCTGCGCCGGGTGGCCGTCCCTGCGCCCGGCCGGAGGACGGTGCGGTACTGTGCCGGTCGGAGGGCGCCACCGCGCTCCCGGCGTCCCGGGGACACGGCACTGCCGCCGCGGGCCGCCGACCGCCGAGGTCCCGCCTTCGCCGGTGCGCTCCCAGGAGGCCACGTGACCGATCCAGGAGGCCTGAGCATGGTCTGGCCCTCCAAGCCCGGCTCCGACGCCGTCGACCTGACCGTCGTGGCCGTTCCCGGGTACTTCGCCGCCATGGGTGCCGAGTACTGGGCGCAGCGCCGGCGGCTGGCCCGGGGCGGGGCCCCGTCGCCCGGCGACTACGAGCGACGGGACACGTCGGCCAGCCTGGCCATGGGCGGCCTCAGCCTGCTGGCCCCGTTCGTGGTACCCCGGCTCCTGCGCCCGATCACCCCGGGCCGTGGCAGGTTCGCCAAGGCCGCCGTCGGCGTGGCCGTGGCCGCCGCCGCGGTGACCACCGTGGCCGACGTCGTCGCCCGCCGGGCCGAGCAGCGGCGGACGGTGGTCCCGTGACGCCGGACGCCACACCTGTGCCACGGCGACGCCACCGGCCGTGTCCGCTACCCGGTCGACCGCCCGCAGGGTGGCCTCGGTGGGCGGTGTGGCCGCCGTCGCCGTCGGCGGGGTGGTCCTCACCAGTGCCTGGGCCACCGCCACCACCCCGGAGCGCCTGTGGAGCCGCCGCCTCGTCCCGCGATCGGCGACGACAGGGTGGCGCTGGCCGCCGCCCTGGTCGGCTGGGACTTCATCTACTACTGGAACCACCGGTTCATGCACACCAGCCGCTACATGTGGGCCGTCCACGAGGTGCACCACTCGAGCGAGCGCTACAACCTCTCGACCGCACTGCGCCAGCCCGTGGCTGACGCCCTCGGCACCATGCTCCCCTACGGCCTGCTCTGCCTCCTCGGCGTGCCGCCCGAAGCGGTGGCGACGGCGCGGGGCGTCAACCTCATCTACCAGTTCTGGATCCACACCGAGGCCGTCGACCGGATCGGGCGGGCCGAGCGGACGCTCAACTCGCCCTCCCACCACCGGGTCCACCACGGGTCGAACCGGCAGTACCTCGACCGGAACCACGGGGGCATCCTGATCATCTGGGACCGGATGTTCGGGACGTTCGAGCCCGAGGAGGAGCGGGTCGTCTACGGGCTGACCACCAATATCGGGACCTTCGACCCGACCCGCATCGCCACGCACGAGTACGTCGACCTGGCCCGGGACCTGGCCTCGTCGACGGGGTGGGTGGAGCGCCTGTCCTACGTGCTGCGGGGCCCGGGATGGGCCATGGGCCGCCGCAAGGAGCGCTCAGCCGCCGCCGTACCGGCGGCCTGAGCGCACCGGGCGGTCAGGTCGTCCAGGTGAAGGAGGCCGAGCCGGACGCCCCGGACAGGTCGGTGGCCCGGACGGTGACCATGGCGGACACCACGCGCATCGACTTGCCGGTGATCCTCCCCGTCGTGGGGTTGATGGAGTAGCCGATCGGCAGTCCGGTGGCCGAGTACGTCAGCGGATTGCCCGCTGCCGAGTCACCCGCCCGGACCTGAACGCTGACCTGGGTGTCGCGCCCCGGCGCCTGGGGGCCCGGGTTCAGCACCGTCACCGCGTTCGCCACGCCGGTCACGAATGCATGGGACAGCTCACAGGCGCCCGCTCCGCCGTTGCCGTCGTCGGCCCAGATGGACTGCACCGCGAACGTGCCCGTCGCCAAGGCCAGGTCGGCCGAGGCTCCCGTACCCGTGGAGATCCAGGCGCACAGGTCGGCGGCCTCGTCGCCGTCAGCGGTGGTCCAGCCGCCGGCCGGAAACTGGTCGGTCACCGTTTCCGCGTACTCGTGACCCCCGACGATGGTCACACCGTCGAGGAGGCCCGCCGCTCCGGGGTTGACGAAGTTGCGACCGCAGCTGGTGCCCATGTCGGGCAGGTAGGGCATGTTGGTGAATGCGATCGTCCCGGCAGGCTGGGCCACCGCGCCGATCGACGGGTCGCCGGTGTAGTCGTGCCAGGCACAGAAGTTGCCCGAGGCCGTGTTGAACCCGTCGGGGTGCGTCCCCGGGGGCGACACGATCACGTACTGGTCGCTCCGGTTCGACGCCTGGGTCGTGTTTCCGAAGTGGAGTGCCGCCGACTCGGCCACGCCGGCGAGCTGGGCCGCCGTCGCACCGGCTGGTGAGGCAGCAGCGGCGTCCTCCCACACGCCGGCCAGCACCCCGTGGGTCGAGTACCCGGCGTGGGTCGTGCCCTGTCCACACGTGGTGGACCCGGTGGCGATCCCCTCGCAGTACTGGGTCATGACGCCGCTCCAGGTCTCCCCTCCGGTGCCCAGGCCGGCGAAGAACGCCTGCTCGACCTGGGCCATGCCCTTGGTGTCACCCGAGTACGACGTGTAGGTGCGGCCGTCGAGGGTCACCGTCCCCGGGGTGCCCCACTGGGAGCCGTAGAAGACCAGGTAGACCTGGGGCGTCCCGGTCACGACGCCGACACCGTCGACTCCACCGCCGTAGGTGAGGACGGACGAAGGCGTGTTCGCTCCGAGCACATGGGGAGCGACGACGGCACCGGCCTGCGCGGCAGCCCCGGTGGTCCCGGCGGACGAGCCGAGTGTGGACACGACACCGTGGCGGTAGCCGGCCCCACCGGTGGACGGGGTGGCGGCGGACGTCGTAGCCCCTGCCGGGGTGGCGACGGTCAATAGGCCGACCGCCACGGCTACGGCGGCGGCGGCTGGACCCACCCGCCGAGCCGTGCGGCGGTCCCGCTTCCCCGAGCTCACTGCTGCCATCGGTCGTACCCCTCGCTGTCGCCCCTCGACCGCCCCGTTCCGCACCGGCGTCATCGACGCCCGGTCCACCGTCCCGAGAGGATCTCCGTACACCCAACGTACCGGCGGGGTCGGCGTTCCACGGGTCCCGGACGGGTGCAGCACGGTTGTCTTCTGCGCCCTCCTGCGAACCTCCCGGCCCCGGGGCCGACCACGCCCGGGGGTGCGATCCGTACCGTCAGGAGGGACGCACCAGCGTGTCCGCGAAGGGCACGTCCTTGTCGGACCGCGGCTCGGCCGGGAGCCCGAGCACCCGCTCCCCGAGCGAGTTCCGCTGGATGTTGTCGGTCCCGCCCCCGAGCTTCGGCGCCCACTGGTTGAGGAACGCCGCCTGCCACATGCCGTGATCGGGCGCGTCGTCACCGGACAGCATTCCGCCCGCTCCCTCGATGGCCATCAGCAGGTCACCGGTCAGACTCATGTGCTGGGACACGAACAGCTTGGTCGTGGCCGCCTCGGGTCCCGGCGTGCGGCCGTGCGACTGTGCCGTCTGGATCCGCAGGTTCATGAAGCGGAGCAGCTCGGTGCGCGTGTAGAAGGCCGCGATCCCCTGACGGATCAGCGGGTCGTCGGCACGGCCACGGGCCCGTGCCAGGTCCACGACCTGGGCGACGGTGGTCCCCCGGCCGAAGCCTCCGATGAGGGTGCGCTCGTTGGCCAGAGTGGTGTGCACCACCGTCCATCCCCCGTCGACGGCGCCCACCACGTTGTCCACGGGGACGTGCACATCGGTGAGGAAGACCTCGTTGAAGTGGGCGTACCCGGTGATCTGGCGGAGCGGGCGCACCTCGATGCCCGTGGAGCGCATGTCCACCAGGAAGTAGGTGATGCCGCGGTGCTTGGCGACGTCCGGGTCCGTGCGGGCCAGCAGGATGCCCCACTCGCTGTGCTGGGCCCCGGAGGTCCACACCTTCTGCCCGTTGACCACGAACACGTCACCGTCGCGGACGGCCCTCGCCTTCAGTCCGGCCAGATCGGAGCCTGCATCCGGTTCGGAGAAGAGCTGGCACCACACCTCCTCCCCACGGAGCATGGCTCCCAGGTGGCGGTGCTTCTGCTCCTCGGTCCCGTGGGCGATGAGCGTCGGCCCGCACATGCCGATCCCCACCGAGAACGCGCCGACGGACACGTCGAAGGCCGCCACCTCCTGATTGAAGATCGTCTGGTGCCACGCCGTGTCGCCCCGCCCGCCGTACTCGACCGGCCAGGTGATCGCTCCCCACCCCCCCTCGTACAGGGTGTGCTGCCACTCGCGGCACCGCTTCACGTAGTCGGGGTGCTGGTGGTCGAGCGACCAGTCGTCGAGGCCGCGCCGTGGCTCGGCGTGATCGCCCAGCCACTCCCGCACCTCCCGTCGGAAGCGGGCATCGTCGGGGCTCTCGTCGAAGTTCATCGTTCTGGGATCAGTCCTCGGTCGACGCGGACGGGAGCGGGTATCGGCGCGACGGGTCGGGAGCCCCCTCCCGCCATCTTGCCATTCCGGAGGACGCCGGGGCCGGGGGGGTGGGTCCCCGGCACCCGGCTGTGAACCCGCCCCCCGGGGGGATCAGAGCTGCGGACGGCGGGCGTTGCCCGGGCGACGGTGGCGGTGCCGACGGGGGATACTGCAGGTGATGAGGAGCATCTCCCCCACTGCCGTGAGGATCGACGTCGGGCGCCGGGCGCGGTGACCTACCGGACACTGCGATTCGAGGTCTCCGACGGCGTGGCGCTCGTCACCCTCCACCGGCCAGAGGTCCGCAACGCCTTCGGCGGGGGCATGGGCGACGAGCTCGCAGACGCCTTCGCCCGTTGTGACGCCGACGATGCCGTGCGCGCCGTCGTGGTCACCGGCACACCGCCCGCCTTCTGCGCCGGTGCCGACCTCTCGTCGGGGGGCGACACGTTCGCCGTGCGCGACGAGGAGGCGTTCAGTGCCGGGGCGGTATCCGTGCCGCCGTGGCAGGTGCGCAAGCCGGTGATCGCCGCCGTGAACGGGCACGCCATCGGAGTGGGATTCACCCTGGCCCTCCAGTGCGACATCCGGATCATGGCCGCCGACGCCAAGTACGGGATCGTCCAGGTGCGACGGGGGATGATGGGTGACGGGTACTCGCACTGGACGCTGCCCCGCATCGTCGGGCACTCGGCCGCCGCCGAGATCCTCCTGACCGGACGCACCTTCGACGGGCAGGCGATGCGCGAGCTCGGGGTGTGCCGCCACGTGCTCCCGAACGACGAGGTGCTACCGGCCGCACTCGACCTGGCCGGTGACATCGCCGCCAACACCGCACCGCTTTCGGTGGCGGTCAGCAAGGCCCTGCTCTGGGACACGTGGGACCGCACCCGCCCCGAGGTCGAACGGCTCGAAACGGCACTCCACCACCACCTGATGGCCCATCCCGATGCCCGGGAGGGTGTCGTCGCCTTCCTCGAACGCCGGCCGGCCCACTGGCAGGGGTCACCGTCCACCCAGTTCCCCGACTGGCCCACCGCCTGAACCGGGAACCGACCCTCCCGGGACCCGGCACCGACGTCGACCCGAACACCGGATGGGCCGGTACCTGGGTGCCGAGTCGGCGTGGTGGGGTCCGAGCGGCACGCGCAGCGGGGCTCGCCACCGGAACCTCCTGGAAGCATTCACGGGTCGACACGGGTCGGATCGGTTGCCGTGAGTTCGCACGCCCGGGTAGGGTGGCCAGATGTCGAACATACGTTTGGGCTCCATTGCGCTGGACTGCGACGACCCGGCCCGGCTCAGTACGTTCTGGGCGGAGCTACTCGACGGCCAGGTCGCCTTTTCCAGTGCCGAGTTCGCCGCAGTCAAGACCGACCGGATGTGGCTCGCCGCCACTCGGGTCGAGAACTACCTGGCCCCGACGTGGCCGGACGGCGCGGTGCCCAAGCAGCTGCACCTCGACCTGGCCGTCGACGATCTCGACCAGGCCGAGCAGCGGGCGGTCTCCCTGGGTGCCGTTCGGGCGGACACGCAACCGGCCCCCGACCGCTACCTCGTGCTCCTCGATCCGGCCGGTCACCCGTTCTGCCTGTCACTGCAGATTCCCGAGTGAGCGTCCTCCCCGGTCGATCGCCGAGGCCCGGTCGAGCTCCGGGCTACCCCAGCAGCCCCTTGGCGATCGCCACCCGCTGGATCTGGTTGGTGCCCTCGTAGATCTGGGTGATCTTGGCATCGCGCATGAAGCGCTCCACCGGAAAGTCCTTCGTGTGGCCATAGCCGCCCAGCAGCTGCACGGCATCGGTGGTGACCGACATCGCCGTGTCGGAGGCGAAGCACTTGGCCATCGCACCCACCATGGTCAGCTCGTCCTCGGGGTCCCCGTTGTCGATGAGCGAGCACGCCCGGTACACCAGGGTCCTGGCCGCCTCGGTGCGCATGGCCATCTCGGCCAGCATGAACCGCAGGCCCTGGAGGTCGGCGATGGGCCTGCCGAACGCCGTGCGCTCGCCCATGTACCCGGCGGCGGCGACGATCGCCCCCTGGGCGATGCCCACCGCCTGGGCCCCGATGGTGGGCCGACACCGGTCGAGCGTGTGCATGGCGACGGTGAACCCGTTGCCCTCCTCGCCGATCCGGTGCGAGACGGGCACCCGGACGTCGTCGAACACCACCCCGGCGGTCGGGCTGCCGCGCAGGCCCATCTTGTCCTCGTGGGGCGCGATCTCCGCTCCCGGGCCGGCTTCGACCAGGAGGCAGCTGATGCCCCGCCGACCGGCGTCCGGATCGGTGACGGCGAACAACGTGTAGGTGTCCGACACCCCGGCACTGGTGATCCAGTGCTTCGCCCCGGTCAGTACGTAGCCGTCCCCGTCCCGCACGGCACGGGTGCGCACCGAGGCCACGTCGCTGCCGGCATCGGCCTCGGACAGTCCGTAGCCGGACTGGATCTCGCCCGCCGCCACCCTCGGCAGGTACGCCTGCTTCAGTTCCTCGCCGGCCCAGTTCATGACGGGCAGCATGGCCAGCTTCGAGATCAACAGGGTGACCGCCGTCGAGGCGCAGGCCCGGGCGATCTCCTCGGCCATGATCGCCTGGGTGATCATGTCGGCCCCGGCACCGCCGTACTCGACGGGGATGCCCAGCGCAGGCAGCTCGAGCCCGACGCAGGCGTCGAACGACGCCTGCGGGAACGTGGCGTCGCGATCGGCGGCGGCGGCACGGGGCGCCACCTGCTCGTCGGCGAACCTGGCGAGGGAGTCCCGGAACTGGCGGTGGGTGTCGGTCAGGGCGAAGGCGGCGTTCTCCAACCACACAAGTTACCGACCGGTAGCTTCTTCGGACATTCCCCGGTGCCGAATTGCTCAAGACCGGCCGATCGGACGCCGATGGGATCTTGTCGGGAATGCTCCCGACTGACGACCTCGGAACACGTGGAGACGGCGACGATGAGCGACAAGCCCCAGGGACCCGGATGGTGGCTCGCCAGTGACGGCACCTGGCACCCCCCCGAACTGCACCCGTCCATGCGCGAGGACACCGCCGTCCCGGTGGACACGGTGCCTCCTCCGACGGTGCGGTCCCGCCCTGTTCCGGAGGCCTCGAACGATGCCCCCGTCGCCACCGTGGAGATGCCGCCGATGGGCCCGGTGGGCCCCCGACCCGTCCCGTCCCTGCCCGGGGCGCCGAAGCGACCGGCCTGGAGTGGCGAATCCGACCGCCGGCCCGAGTCCGGCCCGATGTTCCCCGACCTCTTCGAGCAGGCTGTCGCCGGCTCCCGCCTCGCCAGTGCCGTGACCGTCCACTACTCCGACGGGGAGCACGCCGAATCGTTCGACTTCTCCACTACGCCCGGCCCCTCGGGGCCGTCCGAGCCCCTCGTGTCCGCCGGGGGACGTGCACCCGTCGAGGTCGGCGCCTTCTCCGGCGCCTCGGCCAAGAAGCGGCGGTGGCGCCTCTGAGGCACCGCCTCGGGCACAGCTCTCCCCCAGCGATCACCTCGAACGGGGCCTCCGGCTGACGCTCCCACCCCCCGGGGAGCGAGGACCCACCGCTGCTCCAGCGCCGGTCCGCTCAGTCGGGGTCCCCGGGGTGGTCACCCCGGCGGGACCGTCAGTGGTGGGCGGGAAGCTCCAACAGCGTGCGCCACTCGCCCAGCCGCTCGGCGACCTGCGCGGGCGTCAGGCGCAGTGTCGTCTCCGGCACGCAGCCGGCGATCGTGCGCTGTGCCTGGTAGTGGTGCGAGGCCGAGCGGAACAGCGGCTCACGGGCGGTGACCAGGTCGGTCGGCGCCCCGGCCAGGAAGCCCCAGAGCGTGAAGGCCAGTTCCAGGTCGTGGATGACCGGGGCCCGGCCGTAGCTGGCCGACCGGCGCATCGCCACCGCGGTGCATCCCCAGACGGCGTCCTCGGCGTGCTCGCCCGGCGCCAGGACCAGCCGGTCCTCGAACCGGCGGGCCAGCTTGAGCGCGAAGCCCTGGTCCGGTCCCGGTGTGCCCAGGAACGCACCCGCCGGGGCGCTGGTGCCACGCAGCTCGGACGGGCGCGACGTCGTCCAGATCGACGGGACGTGCAGCTGGTAGGCGCGGCGCACCTGGTCTGCTTCCACGACGGGGACGAAACTGGGCTGTGTCACGGGGTGCTCCTGGCGTGCGGGTGTGCGGTCGGGGGCATGGAGAAGGTGCCATGCCTCGGAGGCGGTGTCCAGTTCAGGCGTCGCCACCGGCCGTGTGGAGCAGACCGTAGACGACCGAGTCGGACAGGGCCTGCCACGACGCGGCGATGATGTTCTCCGACACTCCGATCGTCGTCCACGTACGGTCGCCGTCGGTCGAGTCGATGAGCACCCGGGTGACCGAGCCCGTCCCCTTGGCCGAGTCGAGGACGCGCACCCGGTAATCGACGAGGTGGACCCCGTCGAGCGCCGGGTAGCGGCTGCCGATGGCCGACCGCAGTGCCCCGTCGAGCGCGTTCACCGGGCCGTTGCCCTCGGCCGTCGCCACGATCCTGTCGTCTCCGACCCGGACCTTCACGGTGGCCTCGGTCGAGAGCTCCTCACCCTGGTCGGCGATGACCCGGTAGGACTCGAGCTCGAAGAACGACTGGCGCCAGCCGGTCGAGTAGCGCAGCAGGAGCTCGAGGGAGCCGTCGGCCACCTCGAAGTGGTACCCCTCGTATTCGAGTCGCTTCAGCGAGTCGAGCACCGAGGTCATGGCGTCCGAGTCGAGCTCCAGGCCCAGCTCGTCGGCCTTCATGGCCAGTGTCGACCGGCCGGCCATCTCCGACACCACGAACCGGGTGCCGTTACCGACCAGGTCGGGCGTGATGTGCTCGTAGGCGTCGGACCGGCGGGCGATGGCCGATGTGTGCAGTCCCGCCTTGTGGGCGAACACCGAGGCGCCGACGAACGGCTGCTGCGGGTTCGGCGCGATGTTCACCAGCTCCGAGATGTGGTGGGCCACCGGGGTGAGCAGCGGAAGCCGCTCGGACGGGATCGTCGCCACCTTGAGCTTGAGCGACAGGTCCGGCACCACGGCGGCCAGATCGGCGTTGCCGGCCCGTTCACCGTACCCGTTCACGCATCCCTGGACGTGGGTTGCCCCGACCGAGACGCCGGCCAGCGAGTTCGCCACCGCGCAGCCGCTGTCGTTGTGGAAGTGCACCCCCACCTGGGACTCGAACCGGTCGAGCACCGTGGTGACGATGCGCTCCACCTCGAAGGGCAGGGTGCCCCCGTTGGTGTCGCACAGCACCAGCGTCTCCGCCCCGGCCTCCTCGGCCGCCTGCAGTATCCGAAGTGTGAACGCCGGGTTGGCCTTGAACCCGTCGAAGAAGTGCTCGGCGTCGAGGAAGACCCTCAGGTCGTTGGCGCGCAGGAAGGCGACGGAGTCGGCGACCATGGCCACAGCCTCGTCGAGGGTGGTCCGCAGGGCGTCGACCACGTGGACCTCCGACGACTTGGCCACGATGCAGACCGCCTCGGTCCGCGCCTCGACCAGGTGCCGCAGCGTCTCGTCGTCCTCAGCCCGTACGCCGGCCCGACGGGTCGAGCCGAAGGCCACGAGGGTGGCCCGCTCGAGGTGGAGCTCGGAGGGGGCACGGGAGAAGAACTCGGCGTCCTTCGGGTTCGCACCGGGCCAGCCCCCCTCGATGAAGGTCACCCCGAGGTGGTCGAGCTGTTCGGCCACCCGCAGCTTGTCGTCGACCGTCAGCGACAGGCCCTCCTGCTGGGATCCGTCGCGGAGGGTCGTGTCGAACACGTCGACGGCGGACGGCAGGTCGGGAAGGTCGAAGTCGTGGCCCGGCCCGGTCGGAGGCCGGTCGTCGTCGTGGTCGTGGTCCGAGCCCGCCCGCCGTCCGTGGGCGTGGGCCTCCTGGCCAGGGGTCAGAGGATGCGCGTGGGCCGGCCCACCTCCATGGCTGTGGGAATGGGTGTGCCCGTGACCGTGGGTGTGGCCGTGGCCGGCGCCACGCCGGGCCGACCCGTAGGACTCGTCGCTGAGGGTGGGGCCGTCACTCGACATAGTCCAACCAGTCCTGGAGCGGTCGACCTCGCCGCGCACGGTGCCGAAGTAGATCTGCTCGATCTGCTGGGTGATGGGACCGGGCCTGCCGGCGCCCACAACGCGGTCGTCGACGGCGCGGATCGGGACGACTTCGGCGGCCGTGCCCGTCAGGAAGGCCTCGTCCGCCGTGTAGAGATCGGTCCGGATGAGCTGCTGGAAGTGGACCTCGTGGCCGAGGTCGCGGGCGATGGTCTCCACCGACTTCTGGGTGATGCCCTCCAGCGCACCGGAATCGGAACTCGGCGGCGTGAGCAGCCTGCCGTCGCGCACGAGAAGATGTCTCGCCGGTGCACTCGCTGACGTTGCCGTCAGGCGCCAGCAGGATGGCTCGTCGTACCCGGCCTTGATGGCCTCGACCTTGGCCAACGACGAGTCCATGTACATGCCCGTGCCCTTGGCCGCCGTCGGGACGGCGTTGGGGTCGTGGCGCCTCCACGAGGAGATCTTCATGGAGACCCCGTTGGCGACCCCCTCGTCACCCAGGTAGGTGCCCCAGGGCCAGCAGGCGATGGACACGTTGACCGGCGACGGATGGGGTTGAGTCCCATTTCGCCGTAGCCGAGGTAGACGAGTGGCCGGATGTAGCAGCCGTCGTCCATCCCGTTGACCCGCACCAGCTCGCGGTGGCCTCGACGATGTCGTCCACGCTGAAGGGGATGTCGATGAGGAACACCGAGGCCGACACGAACAGGCGCTCGATGTGGTCGCGCAGCCGGAACACGGCGACACCGCGGTCGGTCGGGTAGGCACGGATGCCCTCGAACACGCCGGAGCCGTAGTGCATGGTGTGGGTGAGCACGTGCACGGTCGCATCGGCCCAGTCGACGAACTCGCCGTCCATCCAGATCTTGTCGGTGGGGTTGATGGGCATGTCTCAGAGCCTTTCTGCGATGGCGTCGCCGATCTCGGTGGTCGAGAGCGTCGGGTCCGGGGTGGAGTTGATGAACTCGGTCACGGCGGCGGTCACCCGCGCCGCAGCACCGGTCTCGCCGAGGAAGTCGAGCATGAGGGCGGCCGAGCGAACGGCAGCGGCCGGGTTGGCCCTGCCCGTCCCGGCGATGTCGTTTGCGGCCCGTGCACCGGCTCGACATCGAGGGACCGGTCCGGTCGGGGTTGAGGTTGGCCGACGCCGCGTACCCGATGCCGCCGGCCACCGCACCGGCCAGGTCGGTGATGATGTCGCCGAACAGGTTGTCCGTCACGATCACGTCGTAGCGGGCCGGGTCCTCCACCAGGTAGATGCAGGTGGCATCCACATGGTTGTAGTCATGGGTGATGTCCGGGTAGTCGGGGGCGACCTCGTCGACGGTGCGCTGCCACAGGTCACCGGCGAAGGCGAGCACGTTCGTCTTCGGACCAGGTGAGGTGGCTGCGTTCCCGGGTGCCCGCCAGGGCGAAGGCGAACCGGGCGCACCGCTCCACGCCGTGGCGGGTGCTGACCGATCCCTGGGTCGCCACTCGAACGGGGTGCCCTTGCGCAGGACCCCGCCCCCGCCGGCGTAGGTCCCCTCGGTGTTCTCCCGGATCACCACGAAGCCGCAGTCCGGGGCAGGTGCCCCGGGGACGCCCGTGGACGGCCGCAGGTTGATGTACAGGTCGAAGGCGAAGCGCAGGCGTAGGAGCCTGCCCCTCTCGAGCGTGCCCGGGGACCTCGGTCGATCCCACCGGGGCCCCGATGGCCCCGAGGAGGATGGCGTCCTGGCCCCGCAATTCCTCCAGGACGCTGTCCGGCAGGACGTCCCCGGCCCGGATGTAGCGGTCGGCGCCCAGCTCGTAGTCGGTGGTCTCGAGCGATACCCCGGCGGCACGGATCACCTTGAGGGCCTCGGCCGTCACTTCGGGGCCGATCCCGTCACCGCCGATCACCCCGACCTTGTACTTGCTCACGTTCGGAAATCCTTGTCTGCTCTGTGCCCGGTCTGCCGTGTGCCGACGCCCTGTGCCCCCGTGCCCCTCCGGAAATTCAAAAAACCGCCCACCAGGTGGACGCAGGAGGCACACACCGGGAAGGGTGCGTGCCTAGTCGATAATGATTACGGTGACGCGTCGGGGCGAGGCCTGCGCTGCATCCCTCCAGTGTCGCCGGTGTGACCCACGTCGTCAACCCCGGAGTCCCTCGAAACGGCCGGTCCCCTCCGAGGTGGGCCCGGACCGGAGGTGCAGGACGTCCCATGCCAGCGCCCCCTCACGCAGGCAGCGCGATGCCGGACCCCGGCACTCGACCACGGTCGAGGGCGTGCCGTCACAGGTGCCGCCGTCCAGTACCACCTCCGGCTGGTCGGAGCCGGCGAACACCGCCACCACCTGGGCCGCCGTGGTAGCCGGCGGATCCCCGTGGAGGTTGGCGCTGGTCACGGCCAGGGGCCCCAACAGTTCGCACAGGGCCACGATGGCCGGGTGGTCGGGCCAGCGGACCCCGACCGTCTGTCGCGCCGTGGGTGGCCCGCCGAGATCGACGGTGAATTCGGGGCGGCGGGGCACGACGAGGGTCAGGGGGCCGGGCCAGAATTGGGCCCCCAGTTCGGCGGCGGCCGACTCGAGCGGGCCGGCCACGAGCCCCCACCTGCTCGGGTCCGGCGACCAGGATCGGAAGGGGCACGTCGTCGGGACGGCCCTTCAGGGCGAACAGGCGGGCCCGGCATCGGGCTGGGACGGTCGACGGACAGCCCGTAGACCGTGTCGGTGGGGACGGCGACCACAGCGCCGTCGGCCAGCGCCGACGCGGCACGACGCCGCGACGCCGGCTCCCCCGCCGCAAGCAGCTCGGCGCTCATCGCCCGGCCACCAGCATGCGCAGCCGCCCGGCGAGGCCGCGCTCGGTTCCCACGCGCGGGAACCCGGCCCGCGGCGCGCCATGTCGAGCGCCCCGTACGCCTGGGACGGGGCCACTCGACGACGAGTGCGCCGAAGCCCGGAGACAACGGGCGGCGCAGGCCACGACGGCCTCCACGTCGGCCGCCCGGCCACACCGGAGCCCCCCGGGCGCCACCAGGGCCTCGACCGGCTCCCACTCCCGCACGGTGGGTCGAGCCCGTCTGACTCCGCGTCGACACGTAAGGCGGCTTGGACACCACCAGGTCGATCCGGCGGGCCAGCCGGTCCGGCAGGGCGTCGAACCACGCGGCCTCTCGCCAGCGTCACCCGCGCGGCGGCCACCGGGGCCACCGCCTCGAGCGCGCCGTGGTTGGCCCGGGCGACCTCCAGTGTCGTCGGCCGACAGGTCGGTCGCCGAGCCTCGAACGGGACGGTCAGGTCCGTGCCCCCGCCTCGACCGCCAGGAAGAGGGCGATGGCCCCCGAGCCGGTGCCGAGGTCGACGCAGACCAGTGGGCCGGCCGTCGCGCCCTGCGGCGATCGTGCGAGCTCGCCCAGGGCCACCTCCACCACCCGTTCCGTCTCGGGTCGGGGGATCAGCACCCGGCGGTCGACCGCCAGTTCGAGCGTACGGAACTGCCACGTCCCGAGGACGTACTGCAGAGGCTCGCCCGCCGCCCGACGGTCGGCCAGGGCCAGGGCCGCATCCCGGGCGTCGGCGTGCCCCCTAGAGCGGTCCGGCCGGCCGGTGGGCCGTGGTGGTAGCCCGGTCATCCCCGGGGTGCGCTCCACGTGCTCGACGATCCAGGCCGCCTCGTGTGCCGATCCCACCCGTGCGGCCACCTCGGCCGTCAGGTCGCCGGGTGCGCCCGGCCACGAGACCGCGGACCTGTCACCCGACCCACGGGGCTGGGCGGCCGAGACCGTCGGTGCGGCGGCGGATCGGGAATCCCGGGCCACGTCGACCTCAGCCGTCGTCCAGCTGCCGGTACCGCTTGTCGGCCATCAGGGCGTCGGT
>CAWJER010000005.1:0-218069 GCA_963841925.1 uncultured Acidimicrobiales bacterium | reverse complement strand
TCGGAGCTGAGGGCATGACCGGCTGTCAGGGATACCGTGGGCATGGCTCGATTCGGCTAGGCGCGGGCCTCGCGCCGGAGGGGGCATCATCGTTTCGGAATGCGGGTTGGACGTGAAGTCCAGCACGAGTCGATTGAAGAGATCGGGCTTCTCCATCGGGGCAAGATGAGATGTGCCGGGGATCACCGCCAGTTGACCGTTGTCGACCAGTCGGGAGAACTGCTCTGCGTGGTCCACCCTGATGTAGTCGTCGTCGCCCACGATGACGAGCGTAGGAGCTGAGATCTTCCGCACCTCTCTCGTCCAGTCAAAAGGCTCGGCCCACATTGTGCGTATCTTCTCCCAAACCACTGGGAAATGATCGGGACCATCCGGAGAGACCTCGGCGTACATGGCGGCGAACATCGCCATGTCCTCATCTTCTGGCGATAAGGCCAGAAGGGCCTCCATCCCGCCTTCGACGTAGCCGGCGCTTGAGAAGCCGGACCCGGCAACGGTGAGCGTCCGGACGAGTTCGGGGTGCCCTGCCGCCAAGAGGGTCCCCACCATGCCCCCGTCGCTCCATCCCACGAGATCGACTGGCCCCAGGCCGAGCTCGACGAGGAGGCTGACGGTCTGGTCCGTCATCGCCTGATAGGTCAACGGGCCAGGCCGGTCAGGAGTGTGGCCCTGTGCCTGGCGCTCAGGCGCGAGCACGCGGCGGTGTGGTGACATCCCTGAGAACTGCGCAGCCCATGTGGAGTTGTCTGCCATGGCGAGGTCCGATCTTCCGGGTCCATCGGCCCTACCTCGGGATTCTCGAGGGTGGAACCATGATGGTTGTCGAGCCATTCGACCGGTTGGAACGTGTGTTCCCTCCGGCTCAGGCCCGCTTCCGGTAGGGGCGGCCCTGTGGATGCAGCGCCGAATGGGAGTTGATTCACCATGGCCAACCGCGTGACCCGAGTGATTGCCGGCCCACGCACGAAGTACCTCATCCTGGCGTTCTGGTTGGCCGTCGTGGTGGTGGCCGCGCCGTTCGCCGGCAAGCTGTCGGGCGCAGAGCGGAACGACACCCAAGCCTGGCTGCCGGGAAACGCGGAAGTCGACCAAGGTCATCGACCTCCAAGGAGCTTTCGAGTCTCCCAACGTGCTTCCCGCAGTCGTCGTCTACGACCGTCCCGGCGGCCTCACCGCCGAGGACAAGGCCAAGATCGCCTCCGACGCCGGTCGACTGGCGCTGGTGGCTCGGACCGACGGACCGATGGGCGGGCCGGTCTTCTCGGGCGACGGTCAGGCGGCGGAGACGATGGTGCCGATCGACCTCGGGCCGAACGGGTGGAAGCTGGCAAGCGGCGTCGTGTCCCGAATGGACGTCATCGGCCGGGGCGATCCCGGGCTCACTGTCCATGTGACCGGTCCGGCAGGGTTTGCTGCCGCTTCCGCGGACGTCTTCAAGGGAATCGACACCACGCTCCTCTACGGGACGATGTTGATCGTGATCCTCATCCTGCTGTTCACCTATCGAAGTCCGACGCTGTGGCTGCTCCCGATCCTGTCGGCCGGAGTGGCGCTGACTGCCGCCGAAGCTGTCATCTACGAATCCACGAAACTCGGACTCACCGTCAACGCCTTGGGTGCCGGCATACTCACCGTGCTCGTCTTCGGCGTGGGCACCGACTACGCCCTGCTCCTCGTCGCCCGTTACCGGGAACAGCTCCGGCTGCAGGAAGACCGGCACCAGGCAATGCAGATCGCGCTCCGCCGTGCGGCGCCGGCGCTGATCGCAAGTGCGAGCACGGTGATCCTCGGCCTCCTGTGCCTCACCTTCGCCGAGACCAACTCGACTGCGAGTCTCGGGCCGGTGGCGGCAATCGGCGTCGCGATCGCCCTCACCGTCATGCTCACGCTGCTGCCGGCCCTGCTGGTGACCGTCGGCCGCTGGATCTTCTGGCCGAAGCACCCCGACTTCGGCTCACCCGAACCCACCGCGGTGGGCGCCTGGTCCCGCGTGGGACAGCGCATCGCCCGTCACCCCCGGCGCGTGTGGATCATCACGGCGCTCTGCCTGGGTGTCCTCGCCCTGGGGGTCACCGACCTCCACGCAAACGGTCTCACCAACAGCCAGTCTTACCGGGGCAGGCCTAGCGCGGTTGTCGGTCAAGATATCCTCGCTGCGCACTTTCCGGCCGGCGTGGGAAGCCCGGTGGTCGTCATCGCTGATGTGGCGTCGGCACCGACCGTCCGCAGGGCGCTGGCCGCGACCCCGGGAATCGCCGCCGTGCTTCCGACGATCACCGGCCGCGGAAAGGTGTACCTCCAGGGGATTCTCTCGGTGCCCCCCGATGGGCAGGCCGCCTACCGTGTCGTCGACCAGGTGCGCCGCGCCGTGCACGGGATCCCCGGTGCGGATGCCGAGGTCGGAGGGGCCACGGCGATCAGCCTCGATCTGGAGCGCGCCGCCACTCACGACCGGAACCTCATCATCCCGCTCGTACTCCTGGTCGTGCTGGTCGTCCTCATCGTGCTACTGCGTGCCCTGATCGCCCCACTCATGCTGATGGCCACGGTGGTGCTGTCGCTACTGGCGGCGCTCGGGTTCAGTGCGGAGGTCTACTCCCACGTCTTCGGTTTCGCCGGCACGGACGCGTCACTGCCTCTATACGCTTTCGTGTTCCTCGTCGCCCTCGGCATCGACTACAACATCTTCCTCATGTCTCGTGTCCGCGAGGAATCGCGGCGCACGGGGACGAGGTTGGGTGCCCTGGCAGGTCTCGCCGCAACAGGCGGCGTGATCACTTCCGCCGGATTCGTGCTGGCCGGCACGTTCGCAATGTTGGCGACGCTTCCGCTCACCACATTCACCGAGGTCGGATTCGCAGTGGCCTTCGGCGTGCTCCTCGACACGATCATCGTTCGTTCCGTGCTCGTGACCGCACTCAACCTGGAGCTGGGCGAGCGGCTCTGGTGGCCGAACCGGCTGTGGCGAGGTCCCGAACGCGTGACTGCCTCCCTCATCAGTGACGAGCAGGAGCTGACCATTCGGCACTAGTCGCCTGGCCCCCCGGTGTGGCACGCCCCAGTCGCAACCGGAGTTCCCGCCGGCGTCCTCTGCTGTGTCTCGATGGTCGGGCTCCGCGTGCCGGGGAAGCCGTGAGACCGGACGGCGGGTCCTGCCGTCCGACAGCGCTCTCCTCATCGTCAGTTGACGTTCCGTCCCGGCACTGCGAACGGCGCCACCTCGTTCTTCAGCGACCTTTCGACGAACCCCAGCCGCCACCAGGATCATGTTGCAACCCTTTCGGTATGGGCAGAGGTCATGGGACTCGGGCCGCATCGGAGGTTCTTCCGCCTCAGCTTCTGAAGCTGAGACTCAGCACTTGATCTCCACGTTCTTGTCAAAGCACTCGGAAGAGCCCACCTCCGGCTCTGCTGTCCGGCGGGACGGAAGGCATCCCATTTCAACGGCGACCGACCAGCATCGCGAGTCGTCGTGACCATTTCGAGCCCATTTGCCAAAGTTTGTCTGGCTGCCCCCAGATTACGACAGACAACTGACGTGCGATAGCGATGATTGCCGGTGGACCCCGGTGGATTGCATACTTCTAGAGCTTTCACGACTTGAGATGTTACGACATGATTGTTGCCAGCTCTGTGGTCAGCTTTTTTGCAGTAATTGCCGTACATGCCGTTGGCAACTACCAGCGTGTCGGCTGGACCAGCAAGCGGAGCGGATGCGACAGTCTTGGCAGGCACAACATGCACTTGAGGTTTCACGTGACATTCAGTCAGACCGGCAACGCGAGGCGTGAAGAGAACTTTACGGGCTGGAGGGCGCAGGCATTCCCTACGACCAATGGACGTCCCGGCAATGAACCTCCGCCGACGTCGTCATTCAACAGCTCAATACAGCTGCCTACCTATCAGAGGAGGATCTTCTTCCGAAGGATATGCTAGCTAACAATTTCGGCAATCTGTTTCGCAATGTCTACGTGGCGAGTGAACCAAGGAGAAAGCATCGCAGCGAAGAATGGGGTCAGAAGCTGTCGCAACCCTTTGAGAGGCTGGCTCGTAGCCTGCGGGATGCAAGTCCCCCTGAACCTTTCTATCCACCAGAGGAAGGTGATTCGGGACCACTGCCAGACATTCGAGATTCTCTACAAGAAATGACACTAGAGATCCGATCGCTGGTGCAAGCACTTGCTCTGGGCCAAGAGACAAAGCTTGCAGATTCTCAGCCACAATTGGGTGGCCAGAGCCCGATTCCGGTACCACCCTGCTCCACCTTGCCGGCTGTGGGTCTGCCATCGCCGGAAGGGTGATGCCATCCGCGAACTGCCTCGCTCCGGCACATGCGGGCCTGTGGATGACTTGCCATCGCTGCACAGGTGGTCGGATCGTGGCGAACGTCACCCCCTGAAGCAGTTCTCCAAGAATGCATCCAGGACATCCATGTTGCGCCTCACCTCAAGACGACCCGATCCGTCCTTGAAGATGTCGAGCGATGGGCAGAATGCATCGTCGCCTCCACAAAAGAAGTGCGGCGATCCCTTGACACCACGTTCCCTTCCTTCGTGCCAATCATCCAGAACTGCCTGCTCGTCAGCGGCGTCGAACGATCCGACGCCTTCAGCTCGGACGACGTCCGAAAGCGCACCAGGATCCGATATGTCGACTCCGTTTTCGAAGAGGGCATTCCGGAGGGCAATGCTCACTGCCTCACCCCTCTTCATGTCCTTGTCGTAAGCGGCATGAACCCAGGCCAGGGCAGGAAGTGTGGTCGTTGGAAAGTGATTCGGATCGAACCGTCGGAAGAGATCAGGGTCCACCTGCGTTCGTAGCTCTTCAATGTGGCGAGCGGTGGTGGCCGGATCAAGAGGTTCCCCGTTGACCAGTTCGAGAGGCCAGGCTCGCACGTGCAGAGCGACATCTTCACGCTTCATCTGAGCCCTGCGCTCGATGACACAGCGGATTCCGACATGTGCAAATGGGCACGAGATGTCGGCGAACACTTCAATGATTGTCACACTGCCGAGCATACGACGACGATGCCATCACGGCGGCCACGTCGGTTGCCACGGATGACCGGCTCGGTAGATGGTTGACACTGCGTAGTGATTCGAATGCGTCACGTAGCTGGGAGGTGAGCACGCCTCATGGAGACGAGTCGACAGTGATTGATGCGTCCTGGACATCCCCAGAGACTGGTGCGGTGTCCAACGGAGCACCGTTCTGCCACGGGCGGACGTAGGCCAGCCAGAAGACGCCGGCTCCGAGAAGCGTGGCGCACAGCACCCACCCGAGTGCGGTCGTGCCGAGTCCTGCATACTTGAGCCCCGAGGCAAAGATCACGAAGGTGATGGCAGGACGGATGTACTTGTCCGGTGCCCGAGAGGACAGGAACGCCCCGACGATGACGGCCGGGACGCTCCCGATGATGATGGATGTCGTGACGGAGAATTCGACATGCCCGAAGGTCAGCGCTCCCAGTGCCGCGGCCAGGGTCAGCGGGACGGCCTGGGTCAGGTCGGTCCCCACGAGCTGGTTGGCCCCGAGCATCGGATAGAGGAAGAGGAGGAGCACGATCATCAGCGACCCCGAACCGACCGAGGTCATGCCGACGATCAGGCCGCCGATCATTCCGATCAGCACCGTCGGGACGGGCCGGACGGTCAACTCGTGCACCACGGTGCGACGTGCGTTCCCCGACCGTCTGTCCAGAACGTACCGGAGGACCATCGCCGCGGCACCGACGAGGAGTGCGGCACCGAGCGCCTTCTCGATGTTGCCCTGCGATGTCCTGGCGTGGCCCATGAGGTGCAGCAGGTAGGCGCCGAGGAAGGCCATCGGCACAGAACCCAGGACCATCCAGCCGACAAGTCGGAAGTTCACGGTCTTCTTCGTGATGTGAACGGCCGCTCCGAAAGGCCGCATGAATACGGCGGCCACCAGATCACTCGAGATGGCCGTGGACGGCTTCACATTGAACAGCAGAATCAGCATCGGCGTCATGAGGGCGCCCCCACCCGCGCCGGTCAGGCCGACCAGGAATCCGACGACTGCGCTACCCAACACGATGTACGGATCGATGTGCATTTCCTTAGCTCCCCCGTTTTCCCTAGTGATATCATAGGATAGCCGAGCGACGAGCCAGACACGGGCGAAGCGAGGGTGTCCCTGATGGCCGTGAGGGTGGGGCTCGTCTCGATTTCGGCCGGCATCTCGTGGAACCGTCTGCGAAGTGGACTCAGGCGTATCGAAGGCGCACGCCCCAGTAGGGTTGCGGAGAGCGTCAAGAACGCTCCCACATGAGGCGGGACCAATAGGCTCGGACCGTGGGAAGGCACGTAGCGATCGCGATCTACGTTCTCGCTCTTGTGGAAATCGTGGTTGGAGTCGACGTACTGTTCTTCAGGCACCACGTTTGGGCACGGCTGCTAGGAAACGTTGGCATGTTCCTTGTGTTCGCAGCCTTCTACCTGCGTTTCCAGTACGCATTCGGGGGCAAATCTGGTTGAAGGGTGCCCTTGATCGCAGGGTCGGTACCGCTGCCAGACGTAGGCAAGGAAGTGGCCCGTTCTTCCTGGTCGTTTGATCCGTACGGGCGGCACCCAATAGCTGGGCCGCATTGGTCGATGGTGAAGGGCTCGGGACCGATCGGCGTCCATGACGGTCGCCGGTTCCCTGCGTTCCTCACTGAGCGCCAAGACAACGGCAGATCGGAGACGTGGGGAGATCAACAATTGTCGGCAACGATGAAGTTGACGCATAGGGCGGTCGGAGCGGAGGTCCGTCGTGGCACGTACGATGCCGTCCTCGACGGTGAACTGGTTGGGTCGGTCGACATGAACGACACGATCGAGCTGCCCGTCGAGCGTGGACGTCATACCCTGCAGATCCGCGATGGCCGAATGTCGAGCAGCAACGAATCCTTCGACGTAGCGGAGGGCGAAATCGTCGCCTTCCGATGCACCGGAAAGAGGTTCTTGCCGATCTTCCTGGCATCCTTCATCGTTCCCAGGCTGGCGTTGAAGCTCGTTCGCGTCTGAGTCGGAGTCGCCATGGTGGCATACACATGCATGTCTCGTTCCCACCCGGGTCGCCTGGAGTGGGCGAACCACCTACCGCCGGAGGTGGGACGCCCTAACCCATCGAAGAACGGTGCCAGATTGCGTGTCCTTCGATCCCTCGGTAAGCGCGAACACCCCCGTGTGGATTGTCTCTCGGCGCACCAATGTGGGCCGCATCGGCAGACTCGAGTACGAGGCACCCCTTTCAACAGAGAGGAGTTCATCATGGCGTACGGTGTCATCCATTTCTTTCCGGGCGGAACGCAGAGCCAGTACGACAAGACTGTTGAAGAGGTCCATCCCGCGGGTGGCGGCCTTCCGGAAGGCCAGACGTTCCATGCCGCAGGAGCTTCCGAGGGCGGCTGGACGATCATCGCCGTGCACGACTCGAAGGAAGGCTGGGAGACGTTCCGGGACGGGACTCTCATTCCACGTATGCAGCAAGGCATCGAAGGCGGATTCGGGACGCCGTCAGAAGAGACGGGCTTCGAGATTCACAACCTCCTCCCCTGAACCGGATCGCTCGGGATTCAGCTGGACCCATCGTGCCGGAGGCGCCTCCGCAGGTGACGGCTCACGTCATCGATGCCCGGTCCAGCCTCTGCTGATCCAGGACGAGGACCGCCCGAGAACGCGGGCTGGAGGACAAGGTCGAGGCTCGCCTCTGGACCGGCGACCGCTCGCTACCAGCCGATTGCTGGGACTACCCGGCTTCGGACGTCTCGAATTCGTGGAGACGCGCCCGCATCAGCGACTCGAGGAGACCGGTTGGCAGTTCGCGCTCGTAGGGGAGCTTGATGAATCCTTCACCGGCTTCGTACCCTGCGGCCTCGACTGCAGGCTTCTGGGTGGCGAAGAACGGTGGATTGAATCGAAGTGAGCAATGGTTCTTGAAGTTCTGAAGCATCCACAGGTTCGTGTTCTCGCCGCGCACGTACACGGGTAGGTTCCACTTCAGTACCTCCCGAGCCTCGGGATCGACCTCCGAACTCAACTTCCGGAGCGCCTCGAGGTGTGGACGTTGGACGTCGCTCAGCTGGGCGAAGTAGTCATCGACACTTGCGCGCTTGGGCATCGGCATGTGTTCACGATATGCGCGATGCCGGCGACACGGGTGATGACCGGAGCATGAGCCGGCCGCGACGTGCCGCGAGGTCGACCACGAACGGTCCAGGTCACAACGGGATTCCGGGCCGCACTCATCGGCCTGCTGCGGACGTGATCCGCGGTGCCCCGGACGCCGGCTTGGCGAGCTCCTGCGGCACATCGAGGACGACATCCGCCGCTAGCGATCCTCTGGATCTGGCCCATTCGATCTGGCCTTCCTTCAGAGCGCGTGCAACAGATGCCAAGGTCGCCTCCGACAGGGTCGGACATTCCGGTCGAGAGTCGACCCGTCGCAGGTGCTCCCCGTCGCCGGCTGAGGGTCTGTCACCAGCGGACATCCTCCGGGCACCAACCACCTTCGACCACGCCGTCGTCGGCCCGTCGGTGGACAGGAGTATCCCGGTCGCCGGCAAGAGTGGCGGTCTCAGGCCGTGTGGTGCGCCTGAACTCGAATGTGTGGTGGCCTTCCGGTAGCGAGGAGTCCTCTTGCACCGGGATGATCTCCATCTCCCCATACCGGAGTCCTGAGATCCTGGGCAATGAGGTCTTCCAAGTTCTGTCGCTCCTGAGGGGCTACCACGAGCAGAGCGGCATCCAGTGGGTCCTCGAGCGTTCTCTCACTCCGCACATAGGGAAGACCGTCCATGGTGCAGTATTCCACCCGATCCGTCCTGGCATGCCCCACATCGCCAACGGTCCGGGGTCCGGGCCGGGGCCGTCGCGCGGATCACGTGACCTGCGCTCCGGACCACCTACCGGCCTCTAGGAACCGTTGCGGGGCGTTGCCACCTGCTTGATGGTCTCCAGGGCGAGGACCGTCTCCCGATGAGCCTGCCGCTCTTCGTCCAATTCACGACGGGCGATCAGAAGGGCCGCCCCCAGCCCGACGAGCGACGTTCCGATCATCCAACGAATGGGGCGCATCCTCCAAGGGTAGCCTCAGCACCATCGCGACAGTCCGGGCGCCCCCGGATCGCCGGGAGAGCGTCGGGTCCGGCACACCGATCACGGGGCTGACAGCGGGCGGGACGAGTTCGACGCGATCAACCTTCAGCGGCAGGTTCGTCGAACAACAGGATCTCCTCCTCGTCGGGAGGTTGAAATATCGTCGCCCACTCTTCGAAGTGAGACCGTGTCATGGGCGAGGCCGTCCATTCGCCCGAGTCGTTGCGACGTTCAGCTCGCTTGATCAGCTCCTCCAGGGGCGCATCGAGGTAGTGCAGTTCGACTCCCACCCCCAGAGCTCGGGCCCCGAGTCGTTTCTCATCCCGTTCGACTCGCGCCCAGTGGCCCCACTCCAGAATCACGCTCTGGCCCCGGGCGAGGAGATCCTGGGAGAGCACCCACAGCTGACGCTCGAGACGCACCCGGAATTCGTCGTCCCACAGGTCGGCGCCCAGTTGAGTCACCCACCCGTCCTTGTCCAACCTGACGGCGGGGATCTTGGGTGCGAGCTCACGAGCGAGTGTCGACTTGCCCGAGGCCGGAAGCCCACAGATCAGCACGAGCCGCGTCGATGACTTCGCCACGCACGATGTCTAACATCAGTCGCCTCACGCCCGGAGACGACGCCTTCTGCTGTGGCGCCTACTACGAGACCGAACGTCGCAGCGGGGGCATCGATCCTCGGGCGATCAGTTCATCTCCGGTCTGGAGGCATCGGGCAATCGTTCCGTGGACTCGAAGGAGCCCTGTCATGACCTCAACGGCGTCACTCAGTGGCCTCGCACCGGTCGTGGTGCTCCTGGTCATCTTGCTGACGGATGTCTGGGTCTACACGGATGCAAGGGCCCACCTGGTGCGAGGTGAGCCAGTCGTCGTCTCGATCGGATCGTTCAGCCTGGAGAGCCCGGCAGTATGGGCTGTGGTCTGCCTGGTGCTCTGGATCGTGGCATTTCCTCTGTACGTCGTAGCCCGCGGCACATCCCACTAGTGCGGAACCGAGGCCTCCGAACGCCGGGACGGGGGACCGTTCGGATCATCTGGGTCGGCGTCACCCCGATGGCCGCGCTCGCCCGTCAGATCCGGTGAGGGATCGTAGGTCCTACTCCTCGATGCCGAGATTGCCGTACGTGGGGACCCCGGCCGTCTCGTAGGTGAGGTGGAGCGTGCCGCTCGGATAGGCGACCGAGTCGGTGAGGTGTAGCGCGGTGGGCACGGTCCCGTTGGCGAACACCTGCTTGCCGCTGCCGAGCAGCACCGGGTACAGCCATAGGTTCATCCTGTCGACGAGGCCGACACGCAGCAGGGACTGCAGAAGATCGAGACTGCCGATGACGTGGACCTCGTCGTGGCGTTCCTTGAGAACGGTGACGCCCTTGGCGATGTCTTCGGCGACGAGCGTCGACCCCTGCCAGGCCAGGGGGCTGGCCAACGTGCGGCTGGCGACGAACTTGGGGACGCCGTTGAGCAGACCGGTGAACGGGATCTCCTGTGGGGCGCTCGGCCAGTAGCCGGCGAAGTTCTCATAGGTCCTTCGCCCGAGGAGCAGGGCATCCATGCTCCTCGCTTGCTCGAAGATGACCCCACCCGACCCCTGATCCGCCAGTGGCGCCTGCCACCCGCCGTGGGCGAAGCCACCGTCACGGTCCTCGTCGGGACTGGCAGGCGACTGTGCCACCCCGTCTAGTGTCATGAACTCCGTCACGATGAGCTTGCCCATGGTGCGCTCCTTGCCCGGTGGCGATACGTCCCTGTGTCAAGACACCGCTGTGGCGTCGAATTCACAAACTAGGCGGCGCCCGACTGTCACCGCCTGGAACCCCGCCGCGGAGAAGTCCCACCGGGCCGAGCTCACGGTCTCCGTCGGAGGTGTCCCGGATCGCCGTGAGGGTGACCGGCCTCGGCACGTGGGGAAGGCGGGTGGGACGACGTGGAGCTCCTCCTCGACAGGTCATCGGTGGGGGGGTCCTCGAGTTCGGGTGTCGGCTGGAGGAACAGGCACACATCGAACTGCTGCGCCGCGGTTCAGGCCCCCGACGACGCCTGCTCGAACAGCGAGGCGAACAGCTCATAGGCGCGGGTCACGCCGGCACTGTCGCCCGTCGCCAGGAGATCGAGAAGTAGACCGCGGGTCACCGCAACTCCCAATCGGGCTACGGCCCGTGCTTCGTCAGGCTCCACTCCCGAGCCCGTCAGTGACTCGACCATGGGTGAGATCCAGCCTTCAAGCGCTTCGTCCAGGAACCCCTCGGTGCCCGGACGGCCGAGCAGTGCATGTACGTAGATCTCGAAGAAGAGCCGCTCCTGGGTTCGAAGCGACGGGTCGACGAGCCGGGCCCACGTTCGGCGCGCGTCGTCCGCTGTCAACGACTCCCACGCAATCATCTCGCGCTCGGCGACGTTCCACCTCACGGACGACGGCAACGAGCAGTCCCTCTCGCGATCCGAAGTGGTAGATGAGCATCCGGTGGCTGGTGCCGATGGCGGACGCGATCTCCCGGAGGCTCAGGTCCACGATCCCCTGGTCCAGGGCATGTCCGACCGCTGCGTCCAGTAGGCGGTCCCTCGGTTGCACGTCGACCATGACCAATTGTACCATTTGGTACGTGTACCACCCGGTACAGTCGAATGGAGACATCAGATGGGCCAGTCGCACGTCGAGGCCGAGGGCACGACCCCCGCGCCAGTGGACGCCGTCTGGGCACTCGTGTCCGACGCCAACACGTATGCGACATGGGGTCCGTGGAACGGCGGAGGCTACGACCCTCCGGCAGACGGCCCCTCCCGGGCAGGTTTCGTCCAATGGTTCCGCTTCGGTCGACGCACGACGTCCGTCGAGAGGATCCTGGAGGTCGACGCCCCTTCGAGGATCGTCTACACGGTGGTGCGGGGCCTCCCGGTGAAGGACTACCGGGCGGAAGTCACGTTGACACCGAACGTAACGGGGGGCACGTCGATCCGTTGGGAAGCGACGTGGGAGAACACGTTGATGGGCCGACTCGTGCAACGGAAGCTGAGGACGGTGTATCGGCAGGTCGTGGAGGCCCTCGTTGTCGAGGCAGGGGCTCACCATGCCGTTGGCGGCGGACAACCCGGCATCGAGGCACGGCACGAGCGTCAGTGATCGGGGAGGCCGGATGACTCTGGCCCTGGGGGACAGTCGCTCCGCTTCGATCTGGCCTCCACCGACCCATTCGCCGGGCGGGAGGTGCTCGTCGACTCCGCTTCTGGGCGGCATCACGACTCAGGGGTGACGCATCGGAATCCGAGGAGCGTCCCCTCGACCGGTTGTGGTCGCCTGGCTCTCCCGCTGTGCGTCGTGGACCGTCCTGGTGCGGGGGTCGGCGTGGCTCGTGTCGATGTGCATCCTGCGCGGGGCGGGGCGGGGCGGGTCCTGGTCTTCCAGGTGGCAGCCGGGTCAGGCCCTGTCGATCGCGGCGAGGAAGTGGTGGAAGGCCTGGTCGGTGCGAGCGGCATCGCCGGTCGCATCGAGGTCCATGAGGAGGCCTCGGATGACGGCGAGCACGACGGTGGCCAGCTCGGGTCGGCCGAGGCTGCGCATGCCGTCCTCGAGGGGTGCGAGCCAGTCGGTGGTCGCAGTCCGGCGGAAGCCGGGCCAGAGGGGTTCTCCCGCCGTGTCGTGCAGACGGCTGAACATGCGGAGGTAGGGCTCGCCCTGTTGTCCGGAGATCGCGGACCAGGCGCGGGCGAGGGTCGTCGGGTAGGGCTCGTCGGGTCGCAGGCGTATCAGATCGGTGAAGGCCTCGAGCTGGCGCTGCCGGGCCTGTCCGAGGATCTCACGGAGCAGTCCGTCACGGGTTCCGAAGTGGTAGATCAGCATCCGGCTCGAGGTACCGGTGGCGGAAGCCAACGGCTCGAGTACGTCGGGGAGCCCCCGTTCGAGCGAGTAGTCGGTGCACGCGTCCAGAAGCTGCTGCCTGATCTGCGGTTGCCGCCGCCTACCCATTGCCCCATCTTTTCACGTAACCATCATTACGGATACCATCGCCGGATGGGAGATCGAACAGAGACGAGGGGTCGTGATGAGGGTCGTCTTCGTGCACGGGGCATGCGTCAAGGACGGGTCGTGGTGGTGGCACCGAACCGGTGAACTGCTGGCCGAGCGGGGCGTCGTCAACGAGGCGCCCGCCCTGCCCAGCTGCGGCGAGACGGGTGAGCCGCCGGGTGCGGGGGGACCCGGGCTGCCTGAAGATGTCGCCGCCGTCCGGCAGGTGTTGACGGCGAACGACGAGCCGACCGTGGTCGTCGCCCACAGCTACGGCGGGATCGTGACTGCGGAGGCCGCTACGGGCGTCGACACCGTGTGCCACCTGCTGCTCGTGTCGAGCTACCTGCCCGAGGTAGGGCAGAGCCTCGCTTCGTTCGGCGACGGCGAGCCGGCCCCGTTCCTCGATATCGATCCCAGGGACGGCACCTTCACCGTCCGACCGGACGCCCTGGCGGAGACGTTCCTGCAGGACTGCGATCCGGCGATCCAGCGACAGGCGCTGGGCAGGACGGCACGGCAGAGCCTGCACGTACTCGAGCAGCCGGTGCGGTCAGCGGCCTGGCGGAGCGTGCCCTCGACCTACCTCGTCTGCGCCCAGGATCGGGGCACCCCTACCCGGCTGCAACGCGAGTACGCCGGAAGGGCGGCCAGCGTCGTGGAATTCGATGCCGGACACCACCCGTTCCTCTCCCAACCGGCCGCCGTGCGCGACGTGGTCCTCGGACTGTGGCGGTGTCCGCCCGCGTGTCGGCTGGGGACGCCCCGCATCTACGGACATGATCCGCGAGCGTTGCCATGATCCAGGCCTCGAAGGACGAGGTCGAACGCCTCAGTGGGTTCGGCATCGAGACAATCGACGACGGATGAGCCATCGACGGGCGGCGAGCACCGGGCCACACCCTGTACTCGGCTGAGCGAGGTTGTCCGACGGTATCCCTCGCGGAGGTACCAGGACCCGTCCAGACACGTCACCTGACGCTGGCTCGGAGCACGGCTCGGACGACCTAACAGCGGCAAAGGGACGACAGGGCCCTGAACGACAGGACCGCAAGCCATCCGAAGCCCGAAGCGATCGAGATGCGCTGGAAGATGCCTCCCTCTCCAGCAAGGCCCGACCCGGGCCGAAAAGCTGCCCCGAATGCGAGAAAGTTCGCCACCATGGCGATGCTCGAGCATGCCGAGTAGACGGCCCAACGCGCGCTCCCACTCCGTGCCGCCCCGAAGGCGCTGGCCAATGCGGCAACAGGTATACCGGCGAAGACCGGGATCGCAGCCAGGTTGTGCAGTTCGCCTGCACGTGTGAGCTTCCGTTCGGAAGGGATCGAACTCTCGGGCCCGGCTTCGTCACTGGTCACCGGCGGGAAGTCACCCACGGGATCGGTGGCGAACAGGCCCGAGCCGATCAGCCCGATGCGGCGGCCCCGACGAGGGCCGGAACCGCGTGCGACCCCACGCTCCGTCGAGGACACCGACGCAGGCCCACAGCAGCGACGAGGAAGAGCGACCCGGTGAGAGCGAAGTTCGCGCGCTGCGGCCAACCCTCCTGCCCGATACCGAGCGAGCTCACCGGATCCCGACGCCAGTCGTACCCCGGCCGCCTCGCCCCGATCAGCGTGAACGCGGTGATGAACAAGGGTGCGGCCGCGAGCCCGCACGCAACTTGAGCCCGAATCGTGGGCCGCCTGTCCCTGGCGGTCCCGACGAGCCACACGCTAGGGCAGCTCGGCGAAGGGAGAACGGCCAGGTCGCGCCCGTTACGCCGGTTCGGAGGGATCGATGCCCTACGGCGCTCCCGGGTGAGCGAGATGGTCGTCCGTCGTGGCGTCGTACGTCTCGGTGGGTGTCACCAGTCGGAGCATCGGCGCGATCTCCGTGGTGAATCCGTAGGGCGACCTGATGGCGGGGTCATGATCACGGAGCGCCTCCGCCTCGGTCAGGCTCTCCGCCAGGACGATGCCGATCCCGTAGGCCCCTACTGGGTCACCGACCGGACCGAAGGCCAGGACCCGGCCCTTCTCCGTCAGCGTCGACCAGTAGCCGACGTGTTCGATCATCGTCGCTCGCTCGTCCGCCGACATGTCCATCGGAGAACTGGGACGTGGCGGAATGAGCCGAAACACGAAACCCATCATGAGGCGAACGATAACGAGCGGGTTCCACGTGCGCTGGACAGACCTGCCCCCGACCGCCGCCTCGGGGTCGCCGCTTGCCCCTGGAGGGCTACATCAAGGTGCGGAGGAGGACGGCGGCACATGCGTTCGGCTCGCTGACGAAACCGGTATGGCCCCCCAGGATACCTGTTCAGCGGCGTGCCGAGGCACCCGGCAAGCGCGACTGCCGTCCGATGGGCGAACTGGCCCTCGGAGGCCGTTCCTCCGGCGACAACAAGGCGGCCCGGCGCTTCTCGTAGGGCGGTGATGTCCGGCTGGTAGAGAGCGATGGGCACGAACCCATGAGCGAAGAAGCGCTCGCTTGTCACCACCTCTTCGGCCGACGGCGGCTGAGGATCGACGCCGTCGTCCCGGCGGACAGCGTTCATGCCGGTGAACGACGAGAACGTCTCCCAGGCGGCAGTGATCCCGCTGTTGCGGTACGTCTCGTAGATCTGGTGGATTCCGGCGCGCGCCTCCTCGGCGTCAGGCAGGAGCAGCGCCAGTGGCGGCTCGTGGGCGATGAGGGTTTCCACGTGGTCGGGGTGGCGGGCGACCAGGGCGAGCCCCGTGACCGCTCCTCCACTGCTGCCGAAGACATGTGCGGGCAACGTGCCGACTGCCTCCAACACCTGGCGAGCGTCGTCGGCGAGTAGGTCCGGCTCGGCGTCCTGCTCGGAGTTGTCGATCGTGCTGCGGGCGAAACCTCGTAGGTCGTAGGTCACGACCGTGAAGAACTCGGCGAGAAGTGGCGCGATCGGGGCGAACCCCGAGGCGCCCATTGGGTGGCCGAACAGGAGGAGCGTCGGGCCGAAGCCCTGCACCTCGCAGAACAGGCGCGCACCGGGGACGTCCAGCATGTGGATCGTAGGTGGCGACATCTCCACGTCCTCACTCGGTCGGGGTCCAGACCATCTCTTCAGGTCGAGGCCAACTCACGACGAGCAGAGCACCTGACGGGTCCATCCGCCCCCTCGCCGTCTCGGGTCGGAGGCGCCCGACCGGTGATGGATGCCTGCCACCGTCCGGTTCCCGGCGACCGGAACATGCGTGGCACCCGCAACCAGGCCGTGTTCGGCACCTGCACGCACCCGGACCCCTACCCTGGTGCCGCATGGAGGGCAGCCAGAGCCGACGAGAGGAGACAGGTCACGACCGGCTTCGGTCGGACCAGGAGGCGCCCGACAAGCGCCTCGTCACCGGGCATCGTCGCCGGGGCCGGATGCGACGGCTCGGAGTTGCAGCCGGCGCTCTGTTCGTCGCAGGTGGACTCCTGCTCATTGCGCACGGCAGTGGTCCATCGATCCACGTCCTGGGCAACCGGAGCTTCGCCCTACCTCCACGGACCTCGGGTTGCCACGGTGTCACCGCACTCGCCGGTGGCGCGCTCCGTGTACCGATCACGGTCAGTGCCGTCGGCTCCGAGGTGGAGGCGTCGGTCAACGTATGCGTGGACGGCCAGGGTCCGTTCCCTTTCGTCATCGACACGGGAGCGTCCTCCTCCGCCATCGACCTCGGTCTGGCCGAGCGCCTGCAGCTTGCGAAACTTGGGGCACCTCAGCAGTATGCCGGCATCGGATGCACAGGCACTGCGCAATTCGAGGAGCTGGCCGCTTGGAGCATGGCTGGCTTACCCCTCGCCGGCCAGCCCATCACCGCAGAGGCCATTCCGGGGTGGGGCGGAAGCGGAGAACCTGCCGGACTTCTGGGCGCCGACGTCTTGAGCAGGTTCGGCGCGCTCCGTCTGGACTTCGCCGCCCAGACGATGACGTTGCCCGGGGTCCAGTCAGCGACTCCGTCGGGTCCGAGCCTCGTGACAGGTCCGCTGACCAGCCCGATCCCCTCGAACTTGATCAGCGGGCCTCCGAGTTCGATCACTGGGTTGCGTGTGACCGAGGGGCCCGACTACGCCGTCGCGACGGCTTCGGTCCATTTCAGGGGCGCCGATCAGGACGACGTGTTCGAGCTCGACACGGGTGCGTCGCGATCGGTTGTACGGACTTCTCTGACTCGTAGGCTGGACCTCACCAAGACCACCTTGCTCGGCGAGATGCAGACCTCGTGCTCGAAGATCGCCGTGCCCCTCGTCCAGAGCGGCCCATGGTCCATGAACAGCGTTCAGCTCGCTCCGTTGTTGCTCAGGTCGACTGGTCTCGGACAGCTACGACCGACGGGAATCAACGGACTTCTCGGATTGGACGAACTCAGTCACTTCGACTACGTCATCATCGACTTCAGGGGGGCGACCCTCGCCCTCGGCCCTCGGCGAAGCTAGGGCGCGCACTCCCCTTGCTCTCTTCGAGCAGCTCGGGACGCAGATCACACCCGTCCTCACTCATGGACGGGACGTCCGGCGTCCGCGGCTCCGGAGGGGCGGCGACGACGACGCCTGATGCGCGGTCGGACGGGAAGGGGGCTTTCGGCTTGCAGCGTGGTCTCCTCCGTCCTGGCAGGATTGTGGCGTGGAGCGCGTGGTCGGAATCGGTGGGTACTTCATCCGGGCAGCGGATCCGGCAGCCCTGGGCGCGTGGTACCGCGACTGCCTGGGCCTGGACGCCGACGAGAACGGCCTGTGGAGTCAGGGATCCGGACCAACGGTGTTCGCCACCTTCGAGTCCGAGACCGACTACTTCGGGTCCCGCGCCCAGCAGACCATGATCAACTTCCGGGTTCGCGACCTGGATGCGATGCTCGCGGAATTGCGCCTCGAGGGCGCCGACGTGGCTCCGGAGACACAGGACATGGAGGGTGTCGGTCGCTTCGGCTGGGTCACCGATCCCGAAGGCAATCGGGTCGAGCTGTGGCAGCCCGACTGACCGCAGTACCCGTGGTCACGGCACGCGGAACCGAAGCACCCCGGCTCGATCGGGTGCTTCCGCAGGTCCCTGACGGCGGCGACAGGGCACTCGGTCCGATCCATCGCGTAAGTCGACAGGCATCGCCTCCCGATGCCGACCGACCCGGAGGTGCCGGTCGTCGGCGGCTGGCCGTGTGGTCGATCTGCGTTGGGAGTGCGGGTGGTGGACCACGGATTGACCGGGTCCCCCGGTGACCGGGTGATTGCGCGACACCCCACGAGCCGAAGGACCTGACCTGGAGGCATGGACCGGGCGCACCGGGCGGTGTACTCGCTAACGTGCGCTCATGACCCACGACACCGAGACCTGGGACGTGGTCGTCATCGGGGGTGGTCCCCCCGGCGAGAACGTGGCCCAGTACGCCGTCGCCGGCAGCGACCGGACCGCGGTCATCGTGGAGAAGGAACTGGTCGGCGGGGAGTGTTCCTACTGGGCGTGCATGCCCAGCAAGGCCCTCCTGCGCCCCATCGAAGTCCTCGACGCCGCCCGAACGATGCCCGGTGTGTCTGCCGCGGTCACCGGCCAGCTGGACGTGGAGGCGGTCCTCCAGCGTCGCGACGGGTTCACCAGCCACCACGACGACAGCTCGCAGGTCTCGTGGGCGGAGGAGGTCGGTGTCGACGTGGTGAGGGGTCGGGGCAGGCTGAGCGGCGAGCGCACCGTGACCGTCACCAGCGTGGACGGCACGGAGCGGACCATTCGGGCCCGCCACGCCGTGGTGCTGGCCTCCGGCACCACCGCTGCCGTACCTCCGGTGGTCGGTCTGGCCGAGGCACTGCCGTGGACGTCGCGTGACGTCACCAACCTCCACGAGGTACCTCGTCGGGTGGCGATCATCGGTGGCGGGGTCGTGGCCTGTGAGTCCGCCACCTGGCTGCGCGGACTGGGTGCCGAAGAGGTCACCCTCCTCGAATCGGCTCCGGTGCTGATGGCCCGACAGGAGCCCTTCGCCAGCGAGATGGTGGCCCGACGCTTCCAACAGCTCGGGATCACCGTGCTCACCTCCACACTCATCGACCAGGTCGAACGGGAGTCACCGGCGGGCCGTGGTGAGGGCCACGTCCACGGAGGGCCCGTCACCATCCACGTCGGGAACCGGCGCATCAGTGCCGACGAGGTCGTCGTCGCCGCCGGGCGTACCCCGGCCTCGTCCGATCTGGGACTCGACACCGTCGGCATCGACACCAACGCCAACCACGGATTCGTGGCTGTTGACGATCACCTCAACGTCGTCGGCGTCGCCGGGGAGTGGCTCTATGCCATAGGCGACCTGTGCGGCCGCGCGCTGTTGACCCACATGGGCAAGTACCAGGGCCGCATCGCCGGCGATGTCATCGCCGCCCGGGCGGAGGGACGCACCCTCGAGGGACTGCGCTTCCGAGACGTCGCCGACCATGACATGGTGCCTGCCGTCGTCTTCAGCGACCCCCAGATCGCATCGGTGGGCCTCACGGAGGCCGCCGCGCGCCAACGGGGCATCGATGTCGAGGTCCTCGACTTCGACATGGGCGCGGTGGCGGGCGCAGCTCTGCTCAGGGAAGGCTACGAAGGACATGCCCGCCTCGTCGTCGACCGATCGACCGAAACCCTGGTGGGCGCCACGTTCGTCGGATACGACGTCGCCGAGCTGCTCCATTCGGCCACCACCGCCATCGTCGGCAAGGTGCCCCTCGACACGCTGTGGCACGTGGTCCCCTCCTACCCCACCATCAGCGAGGTTTGGCTCCGGCTGCTCGAATCCCGTCGCTGACGCTGCGGATCCCACGACGTGTCGGCAGGACGCCCCAGCCGAACCCGTCCCGCCCGGTGACCCAAGTGCACTCTCCACCTGCCTCTTGGCACGCTCCATCGCTCACGGAGCAGCGGGTGACGCGGCTGCCCCACCTTCACGGCGATCAGGGGCCCGGACACCTGCCGGAACCGGAGGATCCTCAGCTGGTCTGCGCCCCTGTCGTGGAAGGCCTCGCGGGATCCGTGCCTCGTGCGAGTTGGTCGATGACCGTGCCATTACCGGTCGGGCATGGACCCCGGAGACTGACCTGTCTGTCGGGCCGACCAGCGCGTCCGCCCCACTCCGTCCGTCCGTACCCTTACCTCATGACTTCCCGGTACACGGCCTCGAGCCGATCGACATGGACGGGAATCGAAAAACGATCCCGCTGACGAGCACGGAGTGATGACCCGATTCTCCTCCGGCGCTCGGGATCGTTCGCCACCACCTGCATCACACGGGACGCGTCCGCCCAATTCTCGGGATCGTACAGACATTCATCCGATCCCACGAGGCTTCGCATGTGTTCGGATCCCGGCACGATGGTCACCAACCCATGAGCCATCGCCCGCGTGACATACAACGCCTGCAACTCGAGGCAACCCGGAGCGAAGAAGATCGACGATTCGCTCAACACCCGATCGAAATCCGATGAGGTGCATCCACAGATGACCTCGACCCCTTCGTCAGGGATGTCCCTTGCCCCATCGATCGGCCGAGCATCGGATGTGCTCTCACAGACGACCAGCTTCCACCCATCACCCGCAAGGCGGCACTCGCTCCACATGTTCAGTCCGAATGCCAGTTCGGATTTGGAACCCTCCTGAACCACCATCACCACTCGGCGATCCAGCATGTCGACCTGAGGCTCGGACTCACACGCAGTGGGAACGAACGCGGCCTGCCTTCCTTGTACCACTCGGCGATTAGCCGAAGCGACGATCATGAACGAAGCTCGGGAGTAGTCCGACGACTCCACGGCATCCGATGCGAGGAATCTGGCCGCATTCAGATCGCCATACAACGTCACCACGACGGGGATCTTTGGATCAACCGCCCGCAACGAGTCCAGGTTCGTCTCGGATGCGATATGCACATGAACGAGATCGCACTCGAGGGTCTGAAGTGCAGCGACAACGTGCTCGATCGCACCTTGCTGCTCTGATCGACGGCGGGGGCCACGCCCTGCATCGCCATCCGTATCGGCTCCCGGATTGACCCACACTTCGTGTCCACGCCGTACCAGTTCTGCCGCCACTTGATTGGCATAATCCCGAAGCTGGTCGTCACGCAGAGGCTGGGTCACCATTGCTATCTTGAGCCTCGGCAGGCTCGATGGCTTGACCCAGGGTCCGAGCGCCGCTTCCTGTTTCATGAGATCTGGCCAATAGAAGCGCAGAAATGAAGCAGCATCTCGCCGTTGACTCCCCGAACTGACGATCGAGCGGACAGCCTTACCGCTCAGGACGGCGACTCGAAAACTCAGGAGGCCGACGCGTCCGTGATGTTTCAGGATATAGCGTTGTCTCGACGTGTGGAAATGAATCTGTTGAATTCTACCTTTGAGGCTAGTTCCTCCGGAGAAATGGGCAGCCTTGGCATCAGGACAAGCAGCTACCTCCCAACCTCTGTCCAGTGCCCGGCGTTGCCAGTCCGTCTCCTCCGCATACAGGAAGAAGTCGTCGTCGAATGCACCGACATCATCGATTGCTTCGCGTCGGAGCAGCAGCACCGAACCATTCAGGAATCTCGGTCCCCGCTGGAAACGGCCCAAACCCAACGATTCCATCCACGCTCCATGGGGGGAGGGGAACAGCCACGTCACCCGAGCTTCGCTTCCATTGGTCACCTGGACCGGTGCCACCGCAGCCAGCTTGGGCCTCACTCGAAGGAACTTCACGAGTTCGGCCAATGACTCAGGAGTCAATTCAGCATCCGGATTGAGCAGAAGGACATCGGAATTGCCTGTCCGCTCGATACCAATGTTTACGGCACCTGCGAATCCAAGATTCCTCCCTGGGTCTTCGTACTCGGCCCCAAACCTTTCCGCCAGACGACGCACTCCTTCGTCAGATGAGTTGTCGACGATAAGGACCGGAAAGGCGCCTCTGAGTGCCGACAGGCATCGCTCCAGCAGGCCGACGGTACCGAAGGCGACGATCACAACCCTTACATCTGGGCCGGGATCGGTGTCGTTCACTGCATCTTCCACTTCTGCATTCAGCCTCATTACCTCATGAGTGACCAGATCGTCGGACCGCGGAGCCTGCGGCAGCACCGGTGAGACTCCACTATTGGCATCCGCAGTGCTGCAGTTACTTTCTTCAGCTGCGGCCCGTTTCGGAGAGCCTACTTGCCCTTCGTATCCTGCACTTCGGAGTTGGGCCGGATCGGGTTCCGGTCACCCGATGTCATCCGGGTCCTGGGATGCGAGCCCGGCGGTGAGTGGTATCGGTGCCCGGGCGGACAGCGCGTATGACCGCACGACGGAGATTTTGCGCCACCCATCCGGGCCATCGGTCCGGATGGGTGCCGATGCGGGGGTTCCTGGCTCGGGTTCTCCGAATGCCTTCGTCTCCGCACCTCATCGGTGTGGCGTGACGAGGGCCTGCGTGTGCCCCTCCACGAGGCGCAGGAAGCTCTCCGGGGACTACGGCCTCCTGGTCGGTGCGATGTGACCGATGCGGCCCGACGCGGTGTGGGCCCGCTGACCGGTCACCGTGTGCACTGTGGTCGCCACGGAAGCGGAACGGAACAGGCGGATCGGTGACGACCACGACCGGCACAGTCGCACAGTGTCGCCGGAGGGTGTCGCGGTGGCCCACCCGGCCGGGCGGTAACCGCAGGCACCACTCCCGGCGGTCGGGAGGGTTCGGGTGGGGAAGGGACCGGCGGTGCACCAGGACCGTGGGCTCAGCCCCTGCGAGCTCGAGGTCGCCGTGGCCATGGACAACGGGCTGAACACCCGCCAGATCGGTGACGCCCTTGCAATCTCGTGTCAGCTGGCCGGGCGCCACCTCGGCGAGGCCCACAAGCGGTGGCCGGACCCGGGGGCCGCCGAGGGCGAACCCGGACCATCCGGGGGGTCGGCGGTGGAACCCGACACCATCATCGGGTGATCGTGCCTCCCTCGGGAGCGCCCGATGAGGGCACCTACCTGTACGGGGTCATCCGGCCGCCGGCACGCTGAGCGGCGGCACCGTGATGCTGGGCACCGTCACAGGTCCGCCCCCGGCCGGCGTCGACCCGGTGCCGGTGCCCCCGGTGGCGACCGCAGCGTTGCCTGGGCCGGTCGTGAGGACGAGCAGCACCTCCAGTGTCCCCGAACTCGCCGTGGTGACGAAGCCGGCGATGCTGGGGTTGGCGATGCCCCAGGTGGCGAATGTGATGGGCACGTCGGCCAGCACCGAGACCCCGGTGGCCGTCCGCTCGTAGTGGACCGGGAACGTGACCGGGTGGGTGACGCCGTGCAGCGTCAGGGAGGCCGTCGCCGTTGCGTTTCCGACCTCGCCGAGCACCGGTACGGAACCCAGCGCGATCGGCGATGTCAGGTGGAGCGTGGCGGTCGGGTACGTGGCGACGTCCATGATCCGACCGTCGAACTGGGCGTTGCGCTGTGACTGGTCGCTGACCACCGTGGACATGTCGACCGTGACCGTCCCCCCGGTCACGGCGGTCCCGTCCACGGTGAACGAGCCCGACACGGTGGAGGTCCGACCAACCGCCGTCGTGCTCTGGCCGATCAGCACCTCGTCGACCCGGTAGCCCACGACCGAGCCCTTGCCCACGGACCAGGTCCCGGAGATCCCCGGCGTCGATTCCGACGTCGATGCCGGGCTGGACGCCGACGTCGATGTCGGGGTCGACCCCGGCAGCGACAACTTCGACGGCGGCGGTCCCTCGATGAGATGGATGTAGACGAAGGGCCCGCCCACGGCCAGGACGACCACCACGGCGACTGCACCGGCGATCCACCACCGCAGCCGGCGCCCCCGTGTTCGACCCGACGCCCCGTCCGCTGCCGCGTCGCCGTCGTTCATGGGGCGACGCTACAGGTGGTGCAACCGGTCGTGAGGTCACCCCCCGGTGCTCCATCGGGTCGGTCCCACCGCGTAGGACCAACCGTGTCGGACCCACCGTGTCGGACCCACCGGATCCGACTCTCGCCGGACCCTCTGGCGGGACTCCGTGGTGGGGTCCGGCGGTGGGTCCTACCGATGGAATCGTCGGCCGAATGGCCGCATGGCCGCATGGCCCCACCTCGGGCAGGATGAAGGACCGTGGCCGACCGGATCGCCTTCCTCCAGCACAGCGCCTCGGACGTCCCCGGGCTGCTCGGCGAGTTCGCCGGCGACCTCGGGCTGCAGGTCAGCGTCCACCGGTCGGACCTCGGGTCCGACCACCTCCCGTCACCCGGGTCGTTCGACCTGCTGGTCATCATGGGCTCGATCGAGTCGGTGTACGACGTCGACATCCCCTGGATCGGACCCGAGCGGAGGTTGGTGGCCGAGGCCGTCGACGCCGGGGTGCCGGTGCTGGGCGTCTGCTTCGGAGCCCAGCTCCTGGCGGAGGTTCTCGGCGGGTCGGTGACCCGTGGTGCCCGGACCGAGATCGGCTGGTCCGGGATCCGGACCTCGGACCCCGCCCGGATCGGGGCGGGCCCGTGGCTCAACTGGCACGACGACGTGATCGTGTGCCCACCGGTCGCCGAGGCCGTGGCCCACAGCGACCTCGCGCTCCAGGCGTTCGTGTCCGGGGTCCACACCGGCGTCCAGTTCCATCCCGAGGTCACCCTGGAGGTCGTGCACGGTTGGATCGACGACGCGCGCGATCGGGACGGGGTCGACGATGCTGACGTCGGGGCCCTGTTGTCCGGCTTCGACGAGCGGGGCCGGGGAGCGGAGGCGCAGACCCGGGGCCTGTTCGCTGGCTTCCTCGCCCGTGCCCGGGAACGGGTCTGACCTCCCGCCGGCCGGACTGACGACCCGGGCGTTCCGGGTCGGCAGCCGTGGCCACGGCCCGCTGGATTCACACCATCGTCCCAGCACCACCGGAGCTTCGGGGTGCCTCCGTCCAGGTCCAGGTTAAGGTCCCACGTGACACCCGGTTCCGGCAACTCAGGACACCTGTCCGAGGGCTGCTCCCCGGCCCTCCGGCGAGGGCGGTGTTGCGCTCGGGACGCCCACGTGGTTTGCTATTAGCACTCGACACCTACGAGTGCTAACGATCACGGAGGAACACCTGATGGCAAAGCTCATCACGTTCGACGAGGAGGCCCGCCGGGCCCTCGAGAGCGGCATGAACAAGCTCGCCGACGCTGTCCGCGTCACCCTCGGCCCGAAGGGCCGCAACGTCGTACTGGACAAGAAGTGGGGTGCCCCCACCATCACCAACGACGGTGTGTCCATCGCCAAGGACATCGAGCTGGAGGACCCGTTCGAGCGCATCGGCGCCGAGCTGGTGAAAGAGGTCGCCAAGAAGACCGACGACGTCGCCGGTGACGGCACCACCACCGCCACCGTCCTGGCCTGGGCCATGGTCCATGAGGGCCTGCGCAACGTGGCCGCCGGCGCCAACCCGATGTCGCTCAAGAAGGGCATCGAGGCCGGTGTCGAGGCTGCCGTCTCGTCGCTGCGGGGCATCGCCAAGGAGACCGACTCCAAGGGTCAGATCGCCCAGGTGGCCTCCATCTCCGCCGCCGACACCGAGATCGGCGAGATGATCTCCGAGGCCATCGACAAGGTGGGCAAGGACGGGGTCATCACGGTCGAGGAGTCCCAGACCTTCGGCATGGACATGGACCTCGTCGAGGGCATGCGCTTCGACAAGGGCTACATCTCCCCGTACTTCGTCACCGACCCCGAGCGCATGGAGGCCGTCCTCGAGGACAGCTACGTGCTCCTCGTCGGCTCGAAGATCACCGCCGTCCGCGACCTGCTGCCGGTCCTCGAGAAGATCATGCAGTCCGGCAAGCCGCTGGTGATCATCGCCGAGGACATCGAGGGCGAGGCCCTGGCCACCCTCGTCGTCAACAAGATCCGCGGCACGTTCCGCAGTGTCTCGGTCAAGGCCCCCGGCTTCGGCGAGCGGCGCAAGGCCATGCTCCAGGACATCGCCATCCTCACCGGTGGCCAGGTCGTGACCGAGGAGGTCGGCCTCAAGCTCGAAAACGTCGGACTCGACCTGCTCGGCACCGCCCGCAAGGTCGTGGTGACCAAGGACGAGACCACCATCGTCGAGGGTGGCGGCAGCCACGACGAGGTCAGGGGTCGCATCGCGCAGATCAAGGCCGAGATCGAGAACACCGACTCCGACTACGACCGGGAGAAGCTCCAGGAGCGCCTGGCCAAGCTGTCCGGCGGCGTGGCCGTCATCAAGGTCGGTGCCGCCACCGAGGTGGAGCTCAAGGAGAAGAAGCACCGCATCGAGGACGCCGTGTCCACGACCAAGGCCGCCATCGAAGAGGGCGTGGTCCCCGGCGGTGGCGTGGCCCTGCTGCGCTCCCAGGCCGCCGTGCTGGACGCAGCCGACAAGCTCGAGGGCGACGAAGCCACCGGTGCCCGCATCGTGGCCCGGGCCGTCGAGGAGCCCCTGAAGCAGATCGCCGTGAACGCCGGTCTCGAGGGCGGCGTCATCGTCGACAAGGTGCGGAACCTCAAGAAGGCCTCGGAGGGCCTGAACGCCGCGACCGGCGAGTACGTGGACATGTTCAAGGAAGGGGTGATCGACGCCGTCAAGGTGACGCGCTCCGCCCTGCAGAACGCCGCGTCGATCGCCGCTCTGTTCCTCACCACCGAGGCGGTCATCGTCGACAAGCCCGACGAGGGTGGCGCCGGCTTCCCCGGTGGGGGCATGGACGACTTCTAGGTCGCCGGGCCCACAGCTGTTCCGACGAAGGGCGCCCCGGTGGGGCGCCCTTCGTGCATTTCCCTAGACTGGTGCCGTGACCGATCCCCTCGTCCCCTCCGTCGGCTGGGGTGTGCTCCACCTCTTCTGCAAGATCGCCCCGACCCTCCCGCCCGGTGCCGCCTCTGGCTGCAACGCCGAGGCGGTGGTCCAGGCGGTCAAGAACGCCCAGGGCGACGACGTCCAGGTCGTGACGGTGGCCATGCTGGGACACAAGTCCGACCTCTGCGTGATGGCCCTCGGGGCTGACCTGTGGCGCCTGCGCCGGCTCCAGTCCGATCTGCAGGCCGCCGGCCTCGTGGTCGTCGACTCGTACGTGTCGCTGACCGAGGTGTCGGAGTACGCGGCAGGAGTACCCGACGACATGAAGCAGATGCGCCTGTACCCCACCCTTCCGCCTGAGGGGAAGACGGCATTCTGCTTCTACCCCATGTCCAAGCGCAGGAGCGACGTCGAGGGCGCCAACTGGTTCACCCTGCCCTTCGAGGAGCGCAAAGAGCTCATGTTCGGCCACGGGAGTGCCGGGCGGAAGTTCGCCGGGCGCATCGTGCAGGTGATCACCGGCTCCACCGGCATCGACGACTGGGAATGGGGCGTCACCCTGTTCGGCGTCCACCCCGACGACCTGAAGGAGTGCGTCTACACGATGCGCTTCGACGAGGGCTCGGCACGCTTCGCCGAGTTCGGCCCCTTCCTGACCGGCATGGTCGCTCCGGTCGAGGACGTGCTGGCCCAGCTCGTCCCCGGAGGAGGGGCGACGGAGTGACCACCCTGGAGACCGAGCCGGTCCCCGGGGTCCCGATCCGGAGCGGAACCGACCACGGAATCGGTGACCTCGAGGCACTCCGCGACGAGCTGCGGGCCCTGGGCCGCGTGGTCGTCGCGTTCAGCGGTGGTGCCGACTCGGCGTTCCTCGCCCGGGTTGCCACCGACACCCTGGGACCGGACCGGACCCTCTGTGTCACCGCCGTCTCCCCCTCCCTGGCGCCCGAGGAACTCGCCGACTGCCGGACGCTGGCCGTCGAGTGGGGACTGCGGTACCTCGAGGTGGAGACCGACGAGCTGGCCGATCCGGCCTACGCCGCCAACGACGGCAGCCGCTGCTACCACTGCAAGTCCTCGCTGATGGCCGCCCTCGGTCCGGTCTCGGGCGCAGCCGGCCCGGACGCCACCGTCGTGCTCGGCGTCAACCTCGACGACCTCGACGACCATCGCCCGGGACAGGTCGCCGCCGCGGAGCGTGGCGCCCGATTCCCCCTCGTGACCGCCCGCTTCACCAAGGTCGACGTTCGGGCCTGGTCCCGGCGTCTGGGCCTCAGGACCTGGGACAAGCCTGCGGCCGCCTGCCTCGCCTCCCGCGTGCCCTACGGTACGCGGGTGACCTTCACCACCCTCGACGCCGTGGCCCGGGCCGAGTCCGGGCTGCGTGCGCTCGGATTCCGCGAATTGCGGGTCCGTCACTACGGCGACACGGCCCGCATCGAGGTGCCGCACACCGAGCTGGCCCGGGTGGTCGAGGCGCGCCAGGCGGTCAGCACCGCCGTCCATGCCGCCGGGTACCGCTATGTGACGCTCGATCTCGACGGCCTCCGGTCGGGCAACCTCAACGACTCGCTGACCACCACGACGGAGGCAGTCCCTTGATCGGTGTCCGTGTGCGCCTGACCTTTCCCGAGGAGCTGGTGCGCGAGCCGGTCATCGCCCGGATGTCCGCAGCCTTCGACGTGGTCCCCAACATCCGCAAGGCCGATGTCGGCGAGCAGGGCGGCTGGATCCTCTGCGAGCTCGACGGGGACGCCGCCGTGGTGGACGAGGCGATCGCCTGGCTGCGCGACGCGGGTGTCCGGGTCGACCTCCTCGGCGACGTCGTCGAGAGCTGACGGCAACGATGCCCGGATCCGGGCCGTCCACCGGTCGCGGGCCGTCCGATGTGACCGGTCGCGGCGGGCCCTCGGACCCGCAGGCGGCCAACCTCCGCTGGTGGAACACCGCACTCCCCGTCCACCTGGCGTCCGAGTTCTACGACGTGGAGGGGTGGCTGGCCGCGGGCCGCGGCCCTCGGGGCGCGAGTCGGCGGTGCTCGGGGACGTCACCGGGCTCGACCTCGTCCACCTCCAGTGCCACTTCGGCAAGGACACGTTGAGCTGGGCGCGGGCGGGCGCCCGGGTGACGGGCCTCGACTTCTCCGACGCGGCGGTCGACGCCGCCCGCGACCTGGCCGTGCGCGCCGGGCTGGACGACCGGGCCGAGTTCGTGTGCGCCCCCGTGGCCGAGGCCCTGGCCACGCTCGGTTCCGAGCGCTACGACATCGTGTACGTGAGCCTGGGCGCCCTGTGTTGGCTGCCCAGCGTCGCCGAGTGGGCGCTCCAGGTCGCCGGCCTCCTGCGTCCGGGGGGCCGGCTGTTCCTCCACGAGGTCCACCCGCTCTCTCTGGCGCTGGCCGGGGACGACCTCACCGTCGTCCACCCCTACTTCGAGGAGCCCGCTCCGCTGCGCGACACCGAGGCCGGAACCTACGCCGACCCGACGGCGACGGACGTCCTGCCCGGTGACCCGACCTACGGATGGAGCCACGGGCTCGGTGAGACCCTGGGGGCCCTGGTGACGGCAGGCATGCGCGTCGACCTCCTCGACGAGCACGACTGGACCAGCTTCAGGCGGTTCCCGTGGCTGGTCGAGACGGGCGAGGAGGAGTTCGTGGCTCCCGAGGGACACCTCCGGGTCCCGCTCTCGTTCACACTCCTCGCCACCCGGATCTGATCCGGGCGGTCCCCGGCCGAGGCGGTATCGGCCCAGGGCCGGTCCGGTGACCTGGGGTCCCCGCCACAGGGCCGGTCCGGTGACCTGGGGTCCCCGCCACAGGGTGGATCCGGGCCACAGCCCGGGCCACGGAGGACCCGCCCGCGCTCAGCTCACCGGGTCGTCGGGGTTGCGCACGGTCCAGCCCGCGCCCGACACCTTCCGGGGCTCGTAGAAGAGGCAGCCCTCGGGACAGGCGAACGGCAGCTGCTCGTTGGCGCCCACCCGGCACTTCTCGAGCTTCTCCTCGCGTGCAGTGGTCTGCATGATGTAATGACGACAGTCGTCGCGAACGGCCACGACCCATTCTGCCCGAACCCGGACGGTCGATGGGGACGGTGGGGTAGCGTCGGTCACGTGGATCCCACTTCCTCCACCGATGGTGCCTTCGGCGACGCCCCGACCGTGAAGCAGCTGCTGCGCTGGAGCGAGGCGCTGGCCGGCATCGCGCGCACCGGGCTCGGGTTCACCGAGTCGCTGTACGAGCAGGAGCGATTCGAGGAGGTCCTGCACGTCGCCGCCGACATCCGGGCCGCCATCGGGGGCAACGAGGGTGCCGAGGACGTGGACGGGGTCGTCCACGACTGGCTCGACTCCGTGGGCAAGGGCGTCCCCGGCTACGTGACACCGAAGGTCGCCGTCGGCGCCGCCGTGGGCAACGACGAGGGCGAGATCCTCCTCGTCCAGCGGGCCGACTCGGGAATCTGGCTGTATCCCACCGGGTGGGCCGACGTGGGCTACTCCGCCGCCGAGGTCGTGGTGAAGGAGGTCGCCGAGGAGACAGGCATCGAGGTCGAGGTCGTCCGCCTCATCGCCGTGCTGGACGGACTTCGGGTGGGCATGAGCCGGATCCCGCTGTACTCCCTGGTCTTCCAGTGCCGGCCGGTCGGTGGCGAGCTCAAGGCCCACCCGCTCGAGTGCGCCGACGTCGGATGGTTCCCCCTGGACGCGCTTCCCTTCCCGTTGGCCGGCGCCGAACGGTGGGGCGACCACGTGTTCGCCGCCCTGCGGGGCGACCCGATCGAGGTGCTGTACGACTCGGTCCGCTCCCCCGTCTGGCGGGGCGATCCCGACAAGGCCTGAGCAACCGGGCGTCTGACGTCCCTTCCAGCCGACCGCCCCGGCGCCCGGGTCCGGGCCCGCCACGTGGCTACACTCGCCTCCCGTGACCGCTGACGCCGCGCCGGGGACCCCCGACATCGAGATCCACGAGGTCACCGAGGTCACCGACGAACTGGTCGATGCGTTCGTCCGTCTGATCCCGCAGCTGTCGTCGTCATCCGCGCCCACCACCCGCGACGAGCTGGGTGAGCTGACCGCTTCGGAGGCGACGATCCTGTACATCGCCCGCGCCGGCCGGGGTGCGATCGTCGGGTCGCTGACGCTGGCCGTGTTCCGGATCCCGACCGGAGTACGGGCGTGGATCGAGGACGTGGTGGTCGACGACTCGGCACGGGGCGCTGGCGTCGGCGAGGCACTGGTGGCCGCCGCCGTGGAACGCGCCCGGACCCTCGGGGCGAAGACGGTCGACCTCACGTCACGTCCCAGTCGCGAAGCGGCCAACCGGCTCTACGTGCGGTTGGGGTTCGAGTCCCGCCCGACCAACGTGTACCGGTTCTCGTTGGAAGCCTGAGGGCTACCTGACGTCAGTGAACCGAGGGGCACCGTCCTCGAGGTCCAGCTCCACACCGTTCGCCGCGAAGCTGACGGCGTGGTACCACCCGGACAACATCAACAGATCGAGGAGCTCGTCGTCGGCGAACACACCGGCGAGGCGGCCCCAGAGCAGGTCGTCGATCCTCGCCGTGTCGTGCAGTGAGTCCACCGCTTCGATGAGGACACGGTCCCGGTCGTCGGCCCAGCAGGCCTCTGTCGCCTCGCCATGGGTGAGCGAGGTGACCTGGTCACGGGTCAGACCGACCCGCTCGGCGAAGAAGGCGACGTGGACACCCCACTCGTACTCGCAGCCGCACCGCGCACACGTGCGGTCGATCACGATCTCACGATCACGCATGGAGAGCGAGAGCCTCCTGCTGAGCTCGTAGCCTCCCCACCTACCCATGGCGTCGGCCATCGGAAGGTTCCGCACGAAGGTCCGGAAGAGCAGGATGGGCGGCACACCCGGCGGCATCATCTCCTCGAGCCGCTGGCCGACGTCGGCTCCGTAGGGCGGGGCGATGGGGTCGATCCTGGGCGCGGTACCTCCTGTGTTTTGATATCCGAAACACCCGGCGCTGTAGAGTTTTGGAAATCGAAACGCAAGGCCGAGAAGGTGAGGGCGTCATGGCCGACGGACCGCAGCACGGAAGGCGGGCCGCGGTCCGTGGATCGACCACCGGCCGGCCGCTCATGGCGGCACTGGATCTCCTCGGTCGTCGGTGGGCACTCCGGATCCTCTGGGAGCTTCGGGATGGACCGATCGGAGCCAGGGCACTGCGGGAGCGGTGCGACGGGATGTCGTCGAGCGTCCTCTACGACCGGCTACGGGAACTCACTGCGGCCGCACTCATCGAGCAGACGGACGAGGACGCCTACGCGCTCACGGAGACGGGACATGCGCTCGGCCGGGCACTCAAGCCGTTGGACGACTGGGCGGTCGCCTGGAGGGAGGGGCGGGCGACCCCATCGTCCCCGGAGAAGGTCCGGCGCCGCGCTGACCGGTCCTGATCGCCGCATGTGGACGGACGTCTACCGCCGGACGTTGGAAGTGCCGGCAGGAGGCTCGTAGCTGCTCCGAGCGACCCTGCTCGGAGCGGGCACAGCTCACGTCAGGGTGCCCTCGACCGGGCACGTCGCTGATATCCCCGACCTGTGCCGACCCGGGTGCCGAGGGAAGGACGGCAACATGGTGCGGAAGCGATGGCAGATGGTGCCGACGCTCGTGACCTCCGGAGTTCTCACCGGCTGCTCCCCCCCACTCCTCGCGCCGCCCGCCCTCGGGCTCCACTTCACTGGTGCCGTCGACGAGAGCTCCATCGGAGACGACCTCCTCCACATCGACGACTGCGGCGACGGCTGCAGTTCCTGGGTCGGCCCATCCTTCCGCGCCGCCGTGCGACTCTCGACCACCGGGTGGCTCCGGCATCCGGAGCAGGCACCACGGAGTCCTCGACGGCGACGAGGCTGTACGGTGCGTGGGGTTGGCCCTCGTCGTGATCGAATCGACACGACACGCTCCCGATTGACGACAGGGCCCAACCGCTCGGGGAGGTGGGACATGCGTCGTCGGATCCGACTGGGCACGGCAGCCGTCCTCGTCGTCGGCATCGCGGCCGGATGCGGCTCGGCCCAGACATCGAACCCCACCCGGCAGAGCACCTCCACCCGGCCGGGTGCAGCGCCAACCGTGTCGTCCACGACGCTCCCCCCTGCGTCATCGACGACCTCATCGAGTCCAGCCACCCATCTGACAGCGGAGAGCACCCCCCGAACCGGACCGGTGGGAGCAACGAAGATCAACGCCTCGGCCACCCTCACGGACATCCCGACCAGCCTCAGTGGCACGATCGAGTTCGACGTACACCTGGGAACGGGCACACAAGGACAGCCCGCGTACTCGACGTCCACGCCGTTCGACGGGCCGGGCACCTACCCGATGCCGAACGGCTTCGTGCCCGAGACTCCTGGCAGCTACTACGTGCAGGTCTTGACCGTGAACACCTCGGATTCCTCCTCGTACCAGGTTCCGCCCTTCGGCGATCCGGACCTGACGACCACCATCTCTGGATGACCAGCAGAGCCCCGATCCACCGTGAGGGGCGTTCCCGGACAGTGACTCGAGTGCTATCGGTGGCGCCCGACACCCGGTGATCGGGAACACGACGGTGGCCGACATCCGGGGTCGGGCGGACCCGCTGGCGTGAGGCCGGAGCGACACCCTTCGCACCCGGCACCTCGGTGACCGATGGTCCGGTGGGACCCAGCGGGGTCGGTGCCGGCCAGGAGCGGCGGCCACACCGGGCGCGGGACACTCACAATGTTCCCGGTCCGGGCACGGGCTCACGACTGTCGGAGGTCAGGCGACCTCGAGCTCGGGGCGCAGGAGTGAGCCGACCCGGCCGAGACCGACGACGCCATCCGGCTCGCCCGACGAGCTCGCCGCCGTTCTTGGAACAGGTCCCCTACGGCAGCGGGGCACAGAGGGCGCCGTAGGCCTCCGGGCGTCGGGTGGTCAGGAACGGGAACAGCGTGAGCCAGTCCTCCCGCTGACCGACGTCGAGGTCGGCCACGAGCACGGCCGGCTCGTCCCGCGGCGCCTGGACCAGCTTGCGGCCGTACGGGTCGGAGATGAACGAGGAGCCGTAGAAGGAAAGAGGGCCTTCGGTGCCGATCCGGTTGACGGCCACCATGAACGTACCGTTGGCGATCCCGTTGCCGAGGATGACCGTCTCCCACAGGGGCTCGGTGTCGAAGCCGGGGTGGTCGGGCTCCGAGCCGATGGCCGTCGGGTAGACGAGGACGTCGGTGCCGGCGAGGGCGTAAGCCCGGGCCAGCTCGGGGAACCACTGGTCCCAGCAGGTGGGGAAGCCGAACTGGATGCCGTCGATCGGCAGCGGCCGGGCCGCCTCCTCGGCCGGCCCGGGCTCGAAGTAGCGGTCTTCGTAGTAGCCGACGGTGATCGGGATGTGGAGCTTGCGGGTCCTCGATGCCAGCGAACCGTCGGGGGCCACGACGATGGCGGTGTTGTACCCGAGGTCCTGGCCGGGTCGGGCCTCCCACAGTGACGCGTGCACGAAGACGCCCGTCTCCACGGCGAGCTCGGCGGCGAAGCTGGCGGTCGGACCTCCCTCGAGCAGCTCCGGCTCGACGCCGGCCCGGGGTCCGTCAGGGGTGACGGCGAAGTACGGAGAGAGGGTCAGCTCCTGCAGACAGACCAGCCGGGCACCTTCGCCCGCCGCCAGTCGCACGCCCTCGGCCAGCGCGGCCCGGTGCTCGGTCGGGTCGGGGTGCCAACGGTGCTGGACGGCACCGACTCGCACCAGGCGCGGCCGCCCGGGACCGACCCGGGCGTACGAGACGTCCGCCGACGCCACGAGGAGCTTCATCGCGTCGCCGCCCGGAGCGGCACCTGCTGGGTGATGCAGTGCGGCCCACCACCGCCGTAGGCGATGACGAGACCGGGGACGCCGACCACCTCACGTCCGGGGAAGGCGGCGGCGATGCGCTCGAGGGCCTCCTCGTCGCTCTCCGAGGCGGCGCCACCGGCCACGGGTACGATCGCACCTCCGTTGCACAGGGTGAGGTTGAGGTACGCGTTGCGGCGCGCTGGTGCCGGCCACTTCGCCGTGTGCCAGCGGCGGGAAGCTCACGACCTCGAAGCCGGCGGCAATGGCGCGCTCACGGTTCTCGGCCATCGTCTCGTGGTCGGGGTCACCTGGCGGCCGGGACTGCAGGAGCAGCTGGCCCGCATCGGTGAAGGTGGCGATGCCGTCGACATGGCCGTCGGTGTCGCGGTCATCGGCCAGCCCCCGCCCGAGCCAGACCACGTCCGTCACCCCGAGGTACGAGCGGAGGGCGTCCTCGATGGCGGACCGGTCCAGTCCCGGGTTCCGGTTGGGAGCGAGCAGGCACTGCTCGGTGGTGACGAGCCTCCCGCGATCGTCGACGAGGAACGAGCCACCCTCGAGCACGATCGGCGCCTCGAAGGCGACGTCGCCGAACCGCTCGGCCAGGACACCGCCGGCGGCCTCGTCGCGGTCCCAGCCGACGAACTTCTCGCCCCAGGCGTTGAAGCGGAAGTGGACCCCGGCTCGGCGGCCGGCCGCATCCAGGGCGAAGATCGGCCCGTTGTCGCGCATCCAGGAATCATCGAGCGGCAGCTCGACCAGGTCGACGCCCCCGGCAAGCATGGCCCGGGCCTGGGCGGCTGCGGCACCGTCGGGTACCACCATGGTCACCGGCTCGAAGGCGGCGATGGCGTTGGCGACCTCGGCGTAGTCGCGCCATGCCGCCTCCATCTGGCTCCCCCAGAGCTCGCGCCGGCACGGCCACGCCATGAGCATCCGCTCCTGTGGGGCCGTCTCGGGCGGCATCCGGAACCCGTGGTCCACGGGGGTGTCCGTCGGGGCGGAGGTGGTCATGACAAGCGATGGTACTCATCGTCGACGCCCCGACCGGTGCCGCTCGTGGGTACCCGGTGGCGGGGTTCACCGGCCCGGCCAGGACGTCGTGGAGTGTCACCAGCGGATCAGCGTCGAGGGTGACGTCTACGAGCTCGGCGTGGCCATGGGCGCGGACGGGCGGAGGTCGACGCCAGGTCCGAGCACCGACGGGCGTCTGGCGGCCGCGGTGGGACCGAGCCGGACCTTGAGGTCCATCCTCCCCGGCCTGCCGGCCACGTTCCCGGCTCATCGACACCGCACCAGGGCACGAACGTCCTCCGGCTCCCGCTGGAAGGCCGAGGCCGGCTGCCCCGGAGGGCGCACGGATCGGTAGCGGACCCGCCCGTGGCCTCTTGACAAGTAACCATATGGTTACTTATAATCGCCGGATGTGGACGACAATCTCGTGTTCAAGGCGCTCGCCGACCCGACACGCCGCTTCCTGCTCGATCTTCTGTTCGAGCGTGAAGGTCGCACGTTGACCGAGCTGGAGTCGCAGGTGGACATGACGCGCATCGGCGTGATGAAGCATCTGCGACTGCTCGAGGAGGCGGGGCTCGTCGTCACACGTCGGTCGGGTCGGGAGAAGCTGCACTTCCTCAATCCCGTCCCCATCCGGCTGGTCCACGACCGGTGGATCGACAAGTACACCGAGCACCGCGCATCGGCGCTCGCCGACCTGAAGACGAGTTTGGAGGCACAGCAATGACCACGGGATCCCCGACCGAGACTGTCCAGATCTACCGGGTGTACATCAAGGCGACACCCGAAGCCATCTGGGAGGCGATCACCAGGCCCGAATGGACCGTACAGTACGGCTTCGCCCCTCTCGTGGAGTACGAACTGCGTGCCGGCGGCACCTTCCGGGCCCATGCCAATGAGGGGATGAAGGCGTTCGGCTGCCCGGACGTCATCAGCGACGGTGAGGTGATCGAGGCCGATCCGCCCCGCAGGCTGGTCCAGACGTGGCGCATGACGATGACGCCCGAGATGGCGGCCGAGGCGTTCACCCGGCTCACCTTCGACATCGATCCCGTCCGAGGTGGCGTCACCAGGCTCACCGTCACCCACGACGTCACCGGTGCACCGATGTGGGCTGCGGTCATGCGGGGCGAGAGCGAGTCCAGCGGGGCCGGCGGTGGCTGGAACGAGATCCTGAGCGGGCTGAAGACGCTGCTCGAGACGGGCGTGCAGCTCCCCTTCCAGAGTGGTCCGGAATAGGGGCGGACCGGGTCGTCCGGCACAGCGGTCCGTGCGGCCCCATCGTGGGGACGCGGACCACTCGTCCGGAGATCGCGGTGCCGCCACCTCGGATCGGCGCAGACCGGTGACGATCACCATCAACGGGCACTCCTGGAGGAGTGGGCTCGACATCGTGCGCGGCCGAAACCTGATCGGCGTGAGCAGCGCCGACCGACGGGGGGCCGGTGCCGCCACCGGTGACGAGGTCGAGGTGCAGCTGGACCTCGGGCCCCGCGTGGTGGTCGAACCGGCGGAATTCGCCCATGCCCTGGACGCCGATCCGACCGCCCGTGCCGCATACGACCGACTGACCCACAGCCGCAGGCGGGAGTACGTGCGTGCCATCGAGAATGCGATGGAGTCCGGGCCGCGCCCGCGACGCATCGGGGCAGCGGTGGAAGACCTGCGAGGCTCGGGGCCGGCGGAAGGCTGAGCGAGAAGGATCCGATGACTCCGATCGTCCGCACGGCAACGCCGGGTGACCTCGACGGGGTCATCGACGTCCTGGCCGAGTGCTCGGCATGGCTTCGGACGAAGGGCATCGTCCAGTGGCCGGACCGCTTTCCTCGAGCTCGGATCCTTCCCGCGCAGGAGGCAGGGGATCTGTACGTCGTCGCCGATGGTTCCCTTCTCGTGGCGACCGTGACCCTGGGGTGGTCCGACCCGATGTTCTGGGGAGACCGGGATGACGCCGGGTTCATCCACCGACTGGGCGTCCGACGGTCCCACGCCGGACTGGGCAGCGGCATCCTGACATGGGCGTCCACAGAGGCAGTTGCACGAGGTCGCCGCTACCTGTGCTTGGACTGCCTCAGCACGAACCGTCGACTCCGGCGCTACTACGAGGACCACGGGTACTCGGTGGTCGGGGAGTCGGCCGGCCCCATCGACCATGACCACACGATCGCCCATGGCCCCTGGACGGCGCTCCTGTACGAGCGGCCACTCGATCCGACCTGATGGCGCCGCTCGTTGTCGCCGGGTGCGGGGGGCAGTCGCCGGATTCCGGGGGTGTCGACGTGACCTCCCATCGGTGGTGGGCCACGCCCCGGACATGATCACCGGGACCGGGCACGCACGACCTCCGGCGGGCACCGCGGCTCGTCACGGTGCCCCGAACCAGGTGGTCAGGGCATCGCGCAATCCGGTGTCCGTACCGTCCCCCACCCAGGCCACGTATCCGTCGGGCCGGATCAGTACCGCGGCGGGCGCGTCGACCGCACCCAGGACCGGAAGCTCCCACAGCCGGCGTAATCGGCGTCGACGAGCTGGACCGAACCGGCCCAAGGCGTGATGTCGAGACAGCCGGGATCACCGAGGTTCACCAGCACAGGCTCGGCCCCGTGCAACAGCGTGAAGACCCGCCGCAGGTCGTCGCCGATGACGAGGTCCAGGTCGGGCATGCGCCGCCCGAGCAGGGGGTGACCCGTACCGAGGTCGTAGGCGATGTCGAGCCCCGAGACGATCCCGGCGAGCCGCCTGCGGGGCTCGTCCATGGCCGCCAGCTCCGATACGACACCGACCAGCGCCTTGGTGCGCTCGTCCCCGCGCTGGAGCATGCCCGAGGCCATCGTGTACTGGAGCGCGCGGGCGGCGACCGGGTGGCGCTCGTCCTGGTACGTATCGAGCAGGCGCTCCTGGGAGGTCCCGCTTGCCACCTGGGCCAGCTTCCACCCCAGGTTCACCGCATCCTGCACGCCGAGGCTGAGGCCCTGCCCGCCCGCCGGGTAATGCACGTGCGCCGAGTCGCCGGCGAGCAGGACCCGACCGGCTCGGTAGGACTCCGCCTGACGTGTCACGTCGGTGAACCGGGAGATCCACGTGGGGCTGTGGACCCCGAAGTCGGTGCCGAACACGGTGATCAGCGCCTCGCTCAGATCGCCCAGGGTGGGCTCGGTACTCGGCCCCAGTCGCCCTTCGGTCACGACGACCCGTACCGTCCGCCCATCCTCCATCCGATGGAGGCCGTGGACCCCGATGGCGTCGGTCCGGATGCCCCGCGGCGGCTCCTCGGTCACCTCGACCTCGGCGATCAGGCTGCTCTTCGTCGGATCCCAGCCGGGGAACTCGATGCCCGCCGCCCTACGGATGACGCTCCGTCCTCCGTCGCAGCCGACGACGTACTGCGCCCGCAGCCCCTCACCGTCGGACAGCTCGACGTCGACGCCGGAGTCGTCCTGGGAGAAGCCCGTCACCTCGCATCCGTACCGGATCCGCACCTGGAGCTCGACGATCCATTCGGCCAGGATCCGCTCGATCCGGTTCTGCCAGATCCCGAGCGAGTAGGGATGACGTGTCGGGAAGTCGCTCATGTCCACCACGGTCGTGCCGAACATGGCGGCCTGGGCAACCTGGCCCTCGGCCAGGAACCGGTCAGCGACCCCGCGCTGGTCCAGCACCTCGATCGTGCGGGAGTGGATCCCGCCGGCCCGCGAACCGACGAGCACGTGATCGGGGCGCTGCTCGACCACGGCGACGTCGATGCCCGCCAACGCCAGCTCGGCCGCCAGCATCATCCCCGTCGGTCCGCCTCCGGCGACCACCACCGCATGCTCGGCCATCGGACACCCCTCTCCTGGTTGTGCCGGAGATTCTGCACACCCACCGGGCCCTTGTCGCAAGCGCCTCCTGCCGGCGAAATTTGAGGGTGGCGAAGAGGCGTTGCGTAGCTCCTGCCCCATCGACGGTCCGATGGTCGGCGGCCGCCGTTGTGCACCCTGGTGCTCGGTGGCACGGGTTGACCGGTGGGCCCTGATGTCAGCGGCGGCTGAGCCCGAGCCGTTCCGCTCGCTGCCCCCGTAGGGCCCTCCCCCGAGGGACGAGGACTGCCGCTGAGTCATCCATGTCCTCCGGCGTCGTGGTGACCGTCAGTGCGCCTCCGAGGTCGGGATCCAGCGGCTCGCACCCGACGACCTCGACCTCCCGGCGACCCGGGGCCAGCTCCCGGACGATGCCGTGACGGGCGTCCACGTACCCGGACGTCCGGCCCGGCGGGGCCCGTCGTCGTGGAGGGGTGAGATCCGGAGCCCAACTCCCACCCGTGCGTCGACCGCGCGTGCCATGCATCGCAGCCGTCCGGTGCCCTCCAGCGGGCAACCGCCCAACCGTCGGTGAGGGCGGCGTGGACTGCGGAGAGCGACGCGGCGGTGCGCCTGCGAACGTGTTGCGCGCCCACACCGAGATGGTGTCGGACGGAGCCGCCAGGACGCCGGGTCCCCGGGGGGTCCGCGCCGGGCCACCGCGCCCGACGGCTCAGAGGATCCGCCGCTCGTTCGCCCAGTACGTGAGCTGGTAGCGGTTGGCCAGCTGCAGCTTGCGCAGGACGGCCGACACGTGGCTCTCGACGGTCTTGGTGGAGATCCCGAGCTCGCGGGCGATCTCCTTGTAGGCGTAGCCCCGGGCGATGAGTCGGAGGACCTGGCGTTCCCGCGGCGTCAGCTGGTCGAGCTCGGGGTCGAAGCTCGGTGCCGTCACCCGCCCCGGCCCCTGGTCGGTGAAGGCATCCAGTACGAAGCCGGCCAGTCGGGGGGAGAACACCGCGTCCCCCTCGGCGATCCGACGGATGGCGTCCACCAACTCCGGCCCCGAGATGTTCTTGGTGACGTACCCGCGTGCGCCGGCCCGGATGACGTCGATCACGTCCTCGGCGGCATCCGAGACCGACAGTGCGAGGAACGCCACGTCCGGTGCCTCACGGGTCACCGCCTCCAGCACCGCCCTCCCGCCGCCCCCCGGCATGTGCACGTCGAGCAGGACCACGTCCGGCAGCCGCTCGAGGATCATGTCGACGGCCGCGCCCACCTCGTCCGCCTCGCCCACCACCTCCACCTGGTCACCGAGTTCGGTCCGGATGCCGGAGCGGATGAGCGCGTGGTCGTCGACGACGAAGACCCGGATCGGGCGGCCGTCCGTCATCCTGCGGCCGACGTACGGGACAGCACCAGCTCCACCTCGGTCCCCGCACCGGGGGCGCTCGTGACCGTCACGCTGCCTCCGTGGCGCTCCATGCGCTGGACCATGGACCGGGCGATGCCGTGCCGGTCCCCGGCCACCGCGCCGGGGTCGAACCCGCGACCCCGGTCGCGCACGAACGCCGAGATCGCCCCGGCCTCCACCTCGACGAACAGCGAGACGGTCGGTGCCCCCGACCACTTGGCGGCGTTGACCGCAGCCTCTCGGCAGGCACCGAGCAGGGCGGCGACGTCCTCGTCCATCCGGCAGTCGCCTACGACGATCAGCTCGAGCCCCATGCCGTAACTGTCCTCGATCTCGCGCTCGATACCGGCGGCTGCTGCGGCCAAGGTCTCCGGCTGGTCGCTGGGCCGGCCCAGCATGGCCGGATCGAACAGCCAGTGCCGGAGCTCGCGCTCTTGGATCCGAGCGAGGCGGACGACCTCCTGGGGATCGCCGGCGGCCTTCTGGATCAGGGCGAGCGACTGCAGCACCGAGTCGTGCACGTGGGAGGCCATGTCGGCCCGCTCCTCGGCCCGCACGCGCTCCCGGCGTTCCGTCGAGAGGTCACGAAGGGTCCGGGCCCACCAGGGGGCGAAGAGGACCAGGAACCCGCCGGCGAACGCAACCGTGCCGACCAGAACGGCGAAGGCGGCCCCCGACACGCTCCCCACCCGGGACATCTCGGCCACCCCGAAGAGGATGAGCCCCGCTCCCACCAACGCACGCAGGGCCACCCGTCTCCAGCCGGGCTTGGGGCTCGTCCCGATCACGGGCGCGGCGTTGAGGGTGTCCCGCAAGCGGATCGTTTCCGAGGCGGAGGCGCCCCGCCACACGGTCAGCGCGCCGACCGATGCGAGGAGGAGCGACCAGATGGGGACGCCCACACCGGACACCCCGACCTCCTGGAGGGCCAGCACCAGGGCGAGCAGTGCGGTCGAGGCGGCCAGCACGATCTGCAGCTCGCGCCGGTCGCCCAGCACCCGGGCGCCGACGGACTCGGCCTCGTCCACCGCCGGAACGGCCACCCACAGCGCCATGTACGCCACGAGGCCGAGGCCACCCAGCGCGATCGAGACGACCATGGCGACGCGGAGCGCCCTCGACCCCAGGCCGAGGCGACTGGCCAGTCCCCCGCACACCCCACCGAGGACACGGTCGTCCTCGGAACGTCGCAGTGGCCGCACCGGACGCCTGGAACGCGGACGGCGGGGCGGTGGGGTGTCGGCCGTCGTCGGATCGGGGTGGGTTCGGGTGCGTGCGATGCCCTCAATCCTTGCATGGCTCCACCGGCGTGACGATGGGGGATGACCCTGACCCGGAACGGTGTCCCGTGACCGGGGCACGGGGATGATCCCGATTGCCGGATGCCGGGGTCCGCTCCAGAGTGGCCCCATGACCATCACGGACGACCATCCCCCACTCGACCCGATGTCCGGACCCGAGGAGCCGCCTGGATCCGAGGGCCCCACCGGGGCCCCTGACGGCCTGCACCGGAGCACGTCACGACGCCTGGTGGCCGGGGTGGCCGGCGGTATCGCCGAACGCTTCGACGTCGACGTGACGATCGTCCGGGTGGCGTTCGTGGTCGTCGCCTGCTTCTGGGGCCTCGGAGTCGTGGTCTACCTGGCCATGTGGGCCCTCGTCCCGTCCGACCACCGCCCCGGGCCGTCCCTGGATGGGGACGGCGCCACCGACGGGTCCGTCGCCGCCGGTGAGCCGACGGGACCCCCGTGGCTGACCTACGTGCTGCTGACCGGGGCCCTGTTCATCGGGCTCATCGTGAGCTCCACCTGGTGGGGAGGACCACGGTGGGGAGGTGGCCTCGGTCTCGTCTGGCTCGTGGTCCTCTTCGGTGTCGTGGTGGTGGCGCTCCGCCGGCCGACGCGTGCGCCCTCCCTCGGTCGCCTGCTCCTGGTGCTGGCCCTCGTCGTCGTGAGCCTGGTGATCCTCGTCGTGGCCACGTTCCTCGGTGCGGTCGCCACCACGGGGGTTCCCCTGACCGGTGGGATCGGGGACCGCGTGGTGCAGCCGTCGTCGGTCGCCCAGCTACAGCCCGTCTACCGGCTCGCCGGCGGCACGATGACCATCGACCTGACCCACGTCACCTTCGGGGCCGTTCCCCGGACGATCACCGCCTCGGTGGGCGTCGGGAGGCTCGTCGTGGACGTACCCCCGGGGGCCGTTGTCGACGTGGACGCCCACAGCGCCATCGGCTCCGTCACCTACGGGCCGCCGGGTGCCCAGGCGTTCCCGACCCCCGCCGGCCCGACCCTGTCGCCGTTCGGTCCTCCCCAACCCCGGCTCACCGTGGATGCCCAGGTCGGGATGGGACAGGTGCTCCTCCAGCGGGGTACCGCCTGAGGGCGACGGGCCCACCGGGACGGGTGGTCGCCGGGACGGGTGGTCGCCAGGCCCCGACGTCGCGCCACGCTGCCGAGGGACAGGACCTCAGGCCGAGAAGTAGTGACCCTCGTCGAGGTCCTCGATCAACCCGGGTCCGGTCGGGAGCCAGCCGAGCAGCTCCCGGGTGATCGCACTCGACGTGGGGTTGTCCAGCGACACGAAGAAGGCGAGGTAGTCGAAGTAGGAGGCGACCTCCTCGGCCGGGATGCTGACGGCCGGCAGCCCCAGGTTGCGGCCGACGGCCCCGGCGATCTCGCGGAACGGCACACCCTGTTCCTGGACGGCGTGCAGCCGCGTGCCCGCCGGGACACCTTCGAGTGCCGACCGGTAGATGCGTGCCGCGTCGAGCGTGTGGACGGCGGGCCAGCGGTTCGCGCCGTCTCCGACGTAGCCGGCGTGCCCCCTGTCACGGGCGAACGTGATGAGGGCGGGGACGAAGCCGTGCCGGTCCAGCGAACCGTGCACGGTCGGTGGGAGACGCACGACCGACGAACGGACCCCGTGGTCGGCGAGCGCGATCACGGCGTTCTCGGCATCGATCCGAGGGCCCGCAGTGCCGGCGTCGGACTCGGTACCTACACCTTCGACACCACCGAACAGGAGCATCAACGTTCCCGACGTGCCCACGAGCGGCTTGTCGGTGCCGGCGAGTGCGTCACCGATCGCCGTGACGGCGAGCAGGTCGGCGTCGACGGCGGCGTCGAAGTCCCCGGAGTTCATCTCCTCGTGCTTGAACGCCAGGTGGATCACCCCGTCCGACTCCGCGGCCGCCTTCCGCAGACCGTCGAGGTCGTCGAGCGAGCCACGGTGGACCGCGGCACCGAGCGCGGCCACGGCGGAGGCGGAGGCGTCCGAGCGGGCGAGACCCACGACCTCGTGTCCGGCTCCGAGGAGCTCGGGAATGACGGCGGAGCCGATGTGGCCGGATGCACCGGTGACGAAGACACGCATGTGGTGACCTCCTGGGGTCGGGGCCACGGATCGGCTTCGTCGCAACGAGCACCGGTGGCCTACGGTTGATGTCAGCTACTGTCATCAACCGTACCATCTATGACAGACGCTGTCATCACTGGGTAGGATCACCCCATGGGTCGATGGGCACCGGACGCGCGTGGCCGCCTCGAACAGGCGGCCATGGAGCTGTACGGCGAACGGGGGTTCGAACTCACGACCGTCGCCGAGATCGCCGCCCGGGCCGGGCTCACCGAGCGCACCTTCTTCCGCCACTTCGACGACAAGCGCGAGGTCCTGTTCTCGGGAGGGTCGGCGCTGCGTGAGTTCCTCGTGGGCCACGTCGATGCCCAGGACCCGTCGGTGCCGCCGTTCGAGGCGGTCACCGCGGCGCTGGGTGCGGCCTCCGACGGCTTCTTCGAGGAACGGCGGGCCGGTGTGCGCTACCGCCAAGCCATCATCGAGGCCAACCCGGAACTGCAGGAACGGGAGCTCATCAAGCTCGCCTCGCTCGCCTCGGCCCTCGCCGAGGCCCTGCGACGACGGGGCGTGGCCGATCCCACCGCCGGACTGGCCGCCGAGGCGGGGATGGCCGTCTTCCGGGTCGCCTTCGAGTCCTGGGTCCACGACGAGGAGGGGGCACCGCTCTCGGACCGCATCCGGATGTCGGCGGACGACCTGAAGCGCATGACGGGTGGCCGCCAGCAGGCATCGCGGCGCTGAGGCGGCCCGCGACACCGGTCCTCGTCTGCGGCCGTCGACCAACACGTCTGCCGGCGCGTGGGCCGGCACGCCGGTGGCATCGGAGCACGGCCGGGACACGCGGCGGCTGGAGGGTCCGAATCGGTTCATCAGCAGACCTCCGACCGACGACCGCGGGTGGTCGCGGGCCGGATCGGATCCGTAGCATCTCGGGCGTGGACGATGCCCGGGACGACTTCGTCGCGGACGTGCAGCGGTACGTCGCAGCCGGCGAGGAGCTCGCCGCCGCCATCGCCGACTTCAACGCCATGAATCGCGCTGCACTCGAGGACATCGCCATCGGCGTGCCCGTGTCCGAGTCGTTCCGGATCCGGGACTCGGCCGGCTGGAGCCGGCGGATCACCGGGCTGCTCGACGAGTTCGAAGCGTGCCGGCGGGTGACCCGGGCCTCCGCCGCTGCCGCACTCGTGGACGAGGGCCGCTCCGTCACGGACATCGGACGGGCCTTCGGCGTGTCGAACCAGGTGGCCAGCCGGTTCGCCAAGGGCGCGGGCCGCTACGGCGACAGGTCCGTCGGCATCACGCCGGACTGAACCTCTGGTTCGGCCGACAGATTTGCCACAGGTGTTGCCAGTCCGGAGCCCGAGGGGTTAGGTTGCAGCGCCGGGTCCGTCGAGCTGACGGTCCCGCCACCCGAAGCTCCGGGCCCGGCACTTTCATGTCCCGATGCCGCTCCCACGCCAGCAGAGGTGCCGTCGCGGCCGTCTCGGCGACGGTGACAGGATGGCCCTGGTGCATACGCCCGAACCCACGGATCGCCTCCGATCGGCCCTGGCGGTGCTGGCACCGCTGGCCATCGTCCTCCTGACCTCGGCATGTGGCGCCTCCACCGCCGGCCCGGCGGCCACCTCCGGCCCGGCGGCCACCTCCGGCTCGGCGGCCACCTCCGGCTCGGCGGCCACCCCGGCCACCCCGGCCACCCCGGCCTCTTCGACCACCAGCACCACGGCTCGGGTGAGTGACCTCGTCATCACCGACGCCGACAACGGTGGGACGGAGGTGGTGGTCGTCGGCACTTCGGTGCAGGTCGTCCTCACCAGCACCTACTGGTCCATCGATCCGCTGCCCACGGGCACCGTGCTACGGGCCACGGCTCCGCCGGTGACGGTGCCGGAACCCGGGCACTGCGTCACGGGCCAGGGTTGCGGGACCGTGACGGTGACCTACACCGCCGTCGCGCCGGGCACGGTCACGGTTTCCGCCAGCCGCACGGTGTGCGGCGAGGCGCTCGCCTGCCCACCCGACAAGGGGGCGTTCCGGGTCTACGTGACCGTTCGGTAGCGGCTCCGCGTGCCGCCGGTGCGGGCGCGAGACTCGGGCGGTGGAGATCCGGGAGCTCGACGCCACCCACCGCGCAGACGCCGTCGCCCTGTGGCACCGCACGGAGATCACGCCGGCAGTGGAACCCACCGGAGGAGGACTTCGACCGTGCGGTCCGGGGCCCCTCCTCGGTCGTGCCCGGCGGCTTCGAGGGCAGCCGGCTCGTGGCGTCCGCCATGGTCGGCCACGACGGCCACCGCGGCTGGGTGTACTACCTCGCCGTCGAGCCCGACCGGCGGTCGGCCGGGATCGGCCGGGCCCTGATGCAGGCCGCAGAGGACTGGGTCCGGGCGGCCGGGATCCCCAAGATCCAGCTGATGGTGCGGTCGGCCAACGGTGCGGCGCTCGGCTTCTACGGCGCACTCGGTTTGCGGCCGAGGACACCACGGTGCTGTCGCGCTGGCTCGGGGCGACCTGAGACCTCCGCCCCGGCTCAGGCGACGGTCGCCCCGAGCCCGCGCACCCAGTCCTCGGCCGTCACCACGGTGGCCTGGCGGGGGAAGACCTTCTCCAGGAGCACCCGGTGGACCTCGGGGTCGGCATCGGCGCAACCGTCCGACAGGACCGTGAGCTCGTAGTCGAGGTCGGCGGCCTGGCGGAGGGTCGACAGGACCACACCGCTGGTGGCGATGCCGGTGAGCACCAGCGACGTGGCCCCGAGTGACCGGAGGACGACCTCCAGGTCGCTGCCGGTGAAGGCGCTGACCCGCTTCTTGACCACCACGATGTCGTCGTCGGGCCCCACCGCGGGGTGCACCTGCGTGGCCGGGTCGTCCAACCCCATGGATGCGGCGGCGCCGATCGCCGAGAAGGCCCGGTTGCGGGCGCTGATGTCGGCGCCACCGGCCCGGAAGGCCACCCGGACGTGGATGACCGGGACCCCGTGGGCCCGGGCCGCCGCGATCGCCCCGGCCAGGGTGGCGAGCAGGGCGTCGGCCGAATCCGGGACCCGGGCGACGATCCCGTTCTGGACGTCCATCACCAGCAGTGCGCTCGTTGTCATCCCCCAGTTGTAGCCCCCGACGGCCACCGGGGCATCCCGGCCTCGGGACCGCAGCCGGCGGCCCGTCCGGCGCTCGTGCTCAGTCCGGGAGGATGCCCGTGGCCGAGGTCGCCACGAACGTGGCCACCAGACGCTGGTCCGCCACCATCGCCCGCCTGTAGTCGTCCCAGTCCTCGTGCTCGCCGTTGCCCCGGCGGTAGTAGTCGACCAGCCGGTCGACCACGGCGTCGTGGGGGTCCCGGGCCACATCACTCAGCTCCACGTGACCGTCGAACCCGGCCCACACGAACACGTCGTCGCTGGGGACGAAGAGGGCGGCGCGGGGGTCACGCCGGAGGTTCTTCGTCTTGGCCCGGGTCGCTGTCAGCGAGATCGTGAACCGGTCGCCGTCGAGGAGGTAGAAGACGACCGACTGCTGGGGGCGGCCGTCCCGGCGCAGCGTGGTGAGCAGCGCATTTCGACGCCCGGCGGCAAAGGCGAGGGCCGACTCGAGTTCCATGCACGCACTCTAGGGCGGCCACCGACCGCCGGCCGGCGGAACCCGGGCCCCGCGGTGTCCCGAGTTCAGTCCCGTTTGTCCTCGATTTCCCACGCGTGGTCGAGCACGTGCCACGCCAGCCGGCGCAGGGCGTAGCCGACGGGCCACCGGGTCCCGGCGGGTCCGGCGAGGAGCGTCTCGGCGATCAGGTCCCGCTGTTCGGGCCACGGTGTCCGGGGTGGCACCCGGATGCCGAACTTGGGGGCGTAGGCCCGTTCCGCCTCGCGCACGTGGTCGACGATGGCATCGCGGTCACGACCGCCCCCCCGGGGGCCCTTGCGCAGGGTCTCGGGCGAGGTGGCCGCGATCCGGTCGAAGGCGAGCCAGGCCGAACACAGCAGATCGACCTGGCGCACGAGTTCGGCTCCGGTCGGTGGGTCGTCGTCCCACGGTCCCAGTGCGTCCGGCGCGCCGAACTCGGTCGTCCTCGTCCCGCGGACGGAGCCGATCACCTCGAGGGGTCCGGTTGTGAGGCCACCGTCCACCACCACCGCGTAGCGATCCCGATAGCCGTCGAGTGCCTCGAGCGCTCCGTCCACGGTCCGGCTCCGCCGGCACCAACCGGGCCAGTCGAGGGCGACGGCGAAGACGGACTTCGGGCCCTCCTCGAGGTAGACCCGCACCGACGTCACCGGCCCGTGACCCCGTCGGGGGATCCTGGGACGATGGCGATGGCGTCCGCCGTCCACCGTGGTTGATCGTGATCGGCCACAGGGGAAGCGTAGGGCGCCTGGTCCGGTCCGGCCGCGGCCTCGCGGGGCCGGCTCAGTCCGCCGGTCGCACGTCCCACAGGTGGTGGATTGGGTCGTGCACCAGGTAGACACCCAGGGTCTCCACCGTGAAGTCGCTGCCGTTCGATCGCCGCCCGGTCCGGGCCCACCCGTCCGGCGTCACCGACCCGAACCGATCGGCCAGTGCGGCGGCCGCATCCACGAGCTCGACCCGGACGGTGTCCGGGTCCTGCAGGTCGTACCGGTCGGCGACCGCCGTCTCGTCCTGGTCCCAGTCGGCGAACTGCGGGTCGTCCTCGGTCAGCATCAGGGCCAGCCGGGTGTCGAAGATCCGGAACACGTCCCGCACGTGGCACCCGTACTCGAGTACCGACCAGGTGGCCTCGTCCGGTCGGGCGCCCGTGTCGGGCCGCCTCAGCTGGTCCGACCAGGCGGCGGCCGTGGCGCGCACGTCGGCCCCGAGTGCCTCCTTGGGGTGGTCGTCAGCGTCGAATCCGCAGTCGGGGCACGGTCGTTCGAGGACCCACGTCCAGTCCTTGGTGTCGGGCGTGATGGGCATGGCGTCAGTCGCCCCAACCGAACTCGGCCCGGCGATCGGCCGGCACGAGGTCCAGGTACCGGTCGGGATGGGAGTCGATGTAATGGTGCACGTAGGGGCAGTGGGGCAGGACGGCGAGGCCGCGACGGCGCGCATCGTCGAGGGTCGAGGCCACGAGGGTGCCGGCCAGGCCCCGTCCCCCGTGGTCGGGATCGACCTCGGCATGGATCAGGTCGATCACGCCGTCGCCGATCCGGTAGGTGACGAAGCCGACGACGTTCCCGTCCTCGGTGATCACGTAGCGGTGGCGGTGGGGTTCGTCGTGCACCTCGATCGTCATCGCAGGTCCTCTCGCGTCGTGGGCGGTGCTGTGGGCGAAGGCCCGGCCGCGGGCCGTGGCGGGGAAGACGGGGTGGGCGACGCGCTCGGGTCGGTGACCTCGTCGGGGTCGACACGCTGGAGGATCAACTGGTTGGCCTCGCGCAGGGCCTGCACCTGGGCACGGGTGAGGGGGTCCAGGAACAGTTGGCGGACTGCGGTCACGTGGGCGGGGGCGGACGCCTCGACCAGCGCCCGTCCGGCCGCGGTGAGCACGGCGCGGACGCACCGCCCGTCGTCCGGGTCGGGCCCGCGTACCAGGTACCCCCGGACCTCGAGGTGCCGGGCGGCATGCGAGAGCTTCGACGGGGAGGCATTGGTCACCGAGGCGAGTCGGCTCATCCGCAGCGTGGCGTCGGACTGCTCGGACAACATGGCCAGGATCGTGTACTCGAAGAGCGTGAGCCCGGCATCACGGTCGAGTTGGGCATCGAGCAGGGGCGGCAGCTTCGACATCACCCGCAGCAGGCTCAGCCACGCACCGCGCTCGTCGTCGTCGAGCCACTTCGTGGCCGGACGCTCCCCCGCCACGGCCGGAGCTCCCGTTCCGCCCGATGTGGTGCCCGGTTCTCCACCCGATCTCCCGCCCGGTTCGGTGACGACCATTGCCCGAGCCTAGTTGCTTGAGCGTTCAATTGAATGTGCTACCATTTATTTGCGTACACAATTACCTGGCGACCGGAGGGACCGGTTCCACCGAGAGGACGGAGACGCCATGACCTCACCGATGCTCAGCCCCCGGCCCGGAGCGGCCTTCGATGCCTTCCTCGCCGACACGGCGCCCTCCAGCCATGACCGGACCGAGTGGACGCCGGGCGACGGCCCCCTTCCCGCCCTCTACCTGAGCCACGGGGCTCCGCCACTGTTCGACGACCCACTGTGGATCGACGAGCTGTTCTCCTGGTCGCAGACCCTTCCCACACCCCGGGCGATCCTCATGATCAGTGCCCACTGGGAGCACGCCCCGCTCCGGATCTCGGCCACCGGTGCCGGGGTCCCGCTGGTGTACGACTTCGCCGGGTTCGCTCCGCGCTACTCGACCATGACCTATCCGACGCCGGACGCCTCCTGGTTGGCCGGCCGAATCGCCTCGGTGCTGCCCGACGACGAGCCGGTGGAGCGCGACCGGGTCCGGGGCCTCGACCACGGAGCCTGGGTCCCGCTGAAGATCATGTACCCCTATGCCGACGTCCCCGTGCTCCAGCTCAGCATCCCGACCCACGACCCCGTTCGGCTGCTCGAACTGGGGCGGCGCCTGCGCCCGCTCCGCGACGAGGGCGTCCTGATCGTCGGTTCAGGCTTCATGACCCATGGCCTCCCCTTCCTGAGTCGTGATGCGTTCGTCGACAACGTGGTCCCGGCCTGGTCGAAGGAGTTCGACCAGTGGGCAGCCGAGACGTTGGCGGTCGGGGACATCGACACGCTCGCCGGCTTCCGCGATCATGCTCCGGGAATGCCGTACGCCCATCCGACTGTTGAACACTTCGTTCCCCTGTTCGTCACCCTCGGGGCGGCCTCCAGACCGGAAGGACCGGTCGAGACCACCGTCGACGGCTACCAGTTCGGCCTGGCGAAGCGCTCGATCCAGGTCGGCTGAGCCGGTCAACCGGGCGGGTCGGGCGGGTCGGGCGGGTCGGGGGGCGAATACGGGGAGGAGCAAGCAGCATGGAAGTCGACGGGAAGCCGATCCATGGGGTGGCAGCGGCGCCGGCAGCGTCCAGCCGGTCCGAGGTCGTCGACGGCAGCGACGGCGGAGCCGGGCCCGTGGCGTGGCGGCGCCCGGTGGGGATCGCCGTGGGCGTGGCCGGTGTGGCCCTCTACAACTGGTGGGTGGTCGTCCCGTTCATGGGTCACCTGATGACCACCCCCGACGAGCTGTTCAGCGACCTCGAGGCGTCCGGCCGGCCCGACGCCTCCCTGTTCCAGCACCTCGACCTCGCCGCAGGCCTGGTGCTCATCGCCGCGTTGGTGCTGCGGGGGCGCCGCGGTCCCGACGGGTCGGCCCGTTCCGAGTGGCCCTGGACGGTGGGGTGGGCCGTGTCGGGCGCGGTGGGCGGGAGGTTCGCCTACGCCTGCCCCGAGGGACTCAGCGCAGCATGCCGTTCGGCCGAATGGCGGCTCGCGCTCCCGCCCCACCATTACATCCACGTGGCGGCCGGGATCGTCGAGTTCGCGACGGCCACCATCGCCGTCTACCTCGCATGGCAGCGCACCCGGCCCGTCGAGCGGCCCACGACGCGTGCGGTCAGGTGGACGGGCCGGACCCTGGTCGTCGCCTACCCGCTCCTCGGTCTCGCCTACCTGACGGACCGACTGGGCGCCCTGACCGAGCCGATCTTCTTCATCTGCTTCTCGGTGATGGCGATGGTGGAGCTGGCCGAGCCGGTCCTCCGGCGGCCAGGGGGGCGGGCACCGACCAGGACGGACGGCGGATCGCCGCTGGCAACGGACGACCGCCCCCCGGTCCGGGTGTCCGGCCCCGACGGCTCCTCGGCGTCGGGGTCGGGGTCGGGGTCCACGGCTGACAGCGCGCCGCAGCCCCGGGGCGGACTGCGCCTCACGTGACTGAGTCCGCCACGGTCGAGGTCACCGAGGGACGAACCGCCCAGGTCGGTTCGCTGCCCGTCCGCCGCACGCTCCCCACACGCGGACGGCGCACGGTCGGACCCTGGTGCTTCGTCGACCACATGGGCCCGACCGCGTCCGACAGCGGCGCAGGAGTCTCGGTGCCACCACATCCCCATCTGGGACTCCAGACCGTCACGTGGCTGTTCGAGGGCGCAGCGCTCCACCGGGACAGCCTCGGCTCGGAGCAGGTGATCCGGCCCGGACAGCTCAACCTGATGACGGCGGGCGCCGGTATCGCCCACTCCGAGGAGGACCCGGACGGCCGGGAGGGCAGGATCCACGGGATGCAGCTCTGGGTCGCCCAACCCGAGGCCACCCGGTGGGGCGTCCCCGCGTTCGAGCACCACCGGGAGCTCCCCCGGGCCGAGGTCGACCACGGCACGGCCACGGTCCTGGTCGGGGCGTTCGACGGTGCCACGTCACCCGCCCGACGCGACACCGACCACGTCGGCATCGAACTCGCCCTGCAGCCCGGCACCAGCGTGCTCCCGCTCGACCCCACCTACGAGCACGCCGTGATCGTCGCCGGGGGCGATGCGACGATCGGGGCCCATGTCGTCACCCCGGGGAGCCTGGCCTACCTGGTGCCCGGGGCGGACGAGCTGGTGGTCACGTCGTCCACTCCCACCCTGGCGCTGCTGGTCGGCGGGGTCCCCTTCGACGAGGACGTGGTCATGTGGTGGAACTTCGTGGCCAGGAGTCGCGACGAGGTGACCGACGCCTATCGGGGATGGGCACAGGGCGACGAGCGGTTCGGCGCGGTCCACTCCGGACTCGGGCGGGCGGCCGTCGCGCCGCCCCCCTGGTTACGGAGCGCCTGACCTCACCGGGCGGCCAGCGCGGCGTCGGGGTCGAGGTAGGTCTTCAGCTCGATCACGTTCCCGCTCGGGTCGGCGATCTTGCACTTGGTCTGCTGGAGCGGCGTCCCCGTTCGGTCCGTCGTGACGGGAACGACCCACACGACGCGCTCGTCCGACTGGAGCCGGTCCGTCAATTCTGTGAACCCTGCCGCGTCCAGCGCCACCCCGAAGTGCCGGCTTCCCTGCCGTCCGGGCGCCAGGACGAATTCCGGCTGGTGCTGCAGGGTCAGCTGGAGCCCGTAGAACCACACGTCCATCCACCCGTCCTCCGTCCGGCCCGGGCGGCAGCCCAGGGTGTCCACGTAGAACGAACGCGCCTCGTCGAGGTCGCGTACGACGACGGACAGGTGGAGCACGGGAACCACGGCGGGACGCTACCCCGTCGGATCGGCGCCATGACAGTGCCGCAGTCCAACGTGCCGGAGACCTCCCATCCCGGGCCGCACCCACGGTGGACGTCGACGGCGATGACGCGCATGAACCGGGCCCAACCGGGCCCACGGGGTGGTGACCGACCGAGGTGTCGGCGCCCCTCGGATTGCGGCAGGCCCGCAGGAAGGCCCGTCCGGCACCACCGACCTAGTGGCTGTGGTCGTGGTCGTGGTCGTGCTCGTGCTCGTGGTCGTGCTCGCCCGAGGCGATCTCCCGGTGGATCTCGTCCATGTCGAGTCCCACGGCCTGGGAGATGAGGTCCTCGAGGGCGTCACCGGGCAGCGCGCCGGGTTGGCTGAACACGATCACCTGCTCGCGGAGGATCATCAGCGTCGGGATCGACTGGATGCCGAACGAGCCGGCCAGCTCCTGCTGCGCCTCGGTGTCGATCTTGCCGAACACGAGGTCCGGGTGGTCCTCGGAGGCCTGCTCGAAGATGGGTCCGAACGTGCGGCACGGGCCACACCACGATGCCCAGAAGTCGACCAGGACGGTGTCGTTGGTCGACACCACCTCGGCGAAGTTGTCCTTGGTCAGTTCCACGGTTGCCATCGAATGCTCCCTTCCGAGCAGTGTGAGGTGGTCAACGCCGGCCTGTCACGGGCTATTTCCGACTCGACCGTCAGCCCGCGGCCGCATCCTGGAGCACCAGTCCGTTCCCGTCGGGATCGTCGAAGGTGACGAACCGTCCCCACGGCGCCTCGACGGCATCCCCCTCGATGACCACGCCGAGGCTCCGCAGGCGGGCGACGTCACCGTCGAGGTCGTCGGTCTCGAGGACGGTGCCCTTTGTCGAACCGGGCGGCATCGTCGGGAACCACGTCACCAGCGTGATCGAGGTCCGGGCTCCCGGCGGGCGGACCTGCACCCACCGCACGCCGGGCCCCATCTCGGTGTCGGAGACGAGGTCGAACCCGAGGATGTCGACGTAGAACCGGCGGGCGCGGTCCTGGTCGGCGACCGACAGGGAGAGGACCTGGACGCCGGTGACCGCCACAGGTGCCTCAGTTGATCTTGACGAGGTCGACGATGAAGATCAACGTGTCATTGGGGGCGATGCCCGCCCCGGGGGACGTCGCTCCGTAGGCCAGGTTCGGCGGGATGATCAATTCACGACGCCCACCGACCTGCATCCCGACCACGCCCTGGTCCCAGCCGGGGATGACCTGACCCTCGCCCAGGGTGAACTGGAACGGCTGGTTCCGGCTCCAGGAGGAGTCGAACACCTTGCCGGACGAGTAGGCCACACCGACATACTGCACCGTGACCGGATCGCCGGCCTTGGCCGCCGGTCCCGTCCCCACGATCAGGTCCTTCGACTCGAGCTGGGTCGGGGGTGCACCGGGCGGGACCGTGATCGTCGGCTCCGTACCGAAGGTGCCGGCCGCCGATGGGTCGCTGACGGTGCCGACGGTGGCCGTGGCGCCGGTCGTGGCCGTAGTTCCGGTCGTGGCCGTAGTTCCGGTGGAGGCCGGGGCGGCCGTGGTCGTCGTGCTCGCAGCCGAGTTGGAACAGGCGGCGAGCACCACGCCGGATGCGACGAGGAGCACGAAGGACCAGGTACGGACGCGAGTCATGTTGCGTAATTCCTTTCGTCGGTGTCGGGCCGAGGCCGCGAAGCGGCGGTGCCAATGGCCAGACGGTAGTCGCCCGTGCCGTCGTCCGGCGATCGGCCCGGACCGTGCTGGCAGGTGGCGCCCGCCGTCGACGGCACCTACACACCCCCCTGACACCATGGCCCGATGCTCCTCGACCGCCTCGCCCGGGTCACCGACCAGCTCCGCACAGCGGTGGCCGAGCTGGACCCCGAACGCCTGAGCGGCACTGATGCTGCCCGCCTCCTCGCGGCGTTCGCCGAGCTCGAACGGCTCGCATCGGCCGGAAGGCTCCTGTCCGCCCGCCGCGTGGAGTCGTCCAACGTGTGGCGCCGCTCCGGTCACCGGTCGGCCGCCGCCCACGTGGCCGAGGCCACCGGGACGGGCATCGGTCCTGCACTCACCGCCCTCGAGACGGCCCGCCACCTCGGGTCCCTGCCCGCGACCGACGAAGCGGTCCGGAAGGGTCGGTTGTCCGAGACCCAGGTGAAGGAGATCGCCGGTGCCGCCATCCTCCAGCCCGACGCCGAGCAGTCCCTGGTGGACGCGGCCGGCGAGCAACCGCTCAGTGTGCTCAAGCTGAGGTGCAGGCGTGTGCGCGCCGCCGGGCAGGACCCACACTCGTCCTACGAGGCGGTGCGCCGGACCCGTTACCTCCGCAACTGGGTCGAGGACTCGGGCGCCGTGCGTTTCGACGCACGTCTCACCCCCGACGAGGGCGCTCGGCTGCTGGCCTCCGTGGAGGCCGAGGTGGTCCGGCTGTCGGCCGCCGGTCGTGTCGCCGGGGTGGACGTGCCTCGCAGGGCGCTGGCTGCCGATGCCCTGGTCGGCCTGGCCTGCGGCCGGGCGGCACCCGGCGTGGAGCCGTCCCACGGGCGTCCGGGGGCGGCGCGGACCGCCCGGGCCGGCACCACGGGTGATCCGGCCGGCGGGCCGGGTGCCGAAGCACCGGGTCCGTGGCGGCCCGGCGAGCCGACCTCGGTCGTCCACGTGCGCGTGGACCACGCCGCCCTGGTGCGAGGTCGGGTCGAGGGTGACGAGCTCTGCGAGATCCCCGGCATCGGTCCCATCCCTGTCGAGGTGGCCCGACGCCTGGCTGTCGACTCGATCCTCCACGTGCTCGTCACCGACGGCGTCGACGTGACGACCGTCGCCCGGGCCGGTCGTACGATCCCGGCCGCCCTGCGCCGGGCGCTCGAGGAGCGCGATCCCGTGTGCGTGGTGCCGGGGTGCGACACCCGTGACCGCCTGGAGATCGACCATCTCGTCCCGTACGCCGAAGGCGGCGAGGTGAGTCTCGGCAACCTGGCCCGGCTGTGCCACTGGCACCACTATCTGAAGACCCACCACGCGCACCGGCTCGAGCGGGGCGCCGGACACGACTCCGACGGTTCACCCGGGCGCTGGAGGTGGATCGCGCCCGACGAGCCACCCGTGGTCCCCCGTCGCATCCTCCGCTCGGACTGACGCCGGTCTCCGGTCGCCGGTCTCCCGACTTCGTGGGGCTACGCGGGGTCGTCGACCCCGTCCACTCCGTCCTCCCCGTCCACTCCGTCCTCCCGGTGGCCGATCCGCTCGTCGACCGCGGTCAGGTGCAGCGGCACGCCACCGGTCACCACGCTCCTCACCCCGTCCTCGCCCGCGGCCACGCCCCCGCCGTCGACGCCGCCGTCGACGCCGACCCGACCATGCTCGGCCAGCCACATCGCCTCGGCGCGCAGCGCGAGTTCCCGAAGCGGGAGTCCCGTCCGGCGTGCCGCGGCCACCACGTCGTCGTGCTCCGCCTTCCCCCGGCCGGCTCCCACCTTGACCCGGATGAGCTGCCCGTCGACGAGCACGGACTCGATGGTCCGCGCCGCCGGCCACCGCTCGGCCGACACGAGCCGCACGCCCAGCGAGCCCGTGGTGACGCGGAGCACGGCACGGACCTCGGGCACCCGGACCGGGTCACACAGGGCATGGACGACGTACCCCGGACGGCCCTTCTTCATGACGACCGGTGTCACCCATGCATCATGGGCTCCCGACTCGAGGAGTGAGGCCACCGCGTGGGCCAGCTGCTCGCCGGTCACGTCGTCCACCGTGACCTCGAGCACCGACACCGGCTGTCCGGCGTCGGCGTCCGGGTCGCCTCCGACGGTCCCCGAGAGGCCCGTCCGTGAGCCGATGACGACCTGGGTGCAGTTGGGCAGCTCGTCGAGCTCGCGGGTCCCGGCACCGAACCCCTGGGCCACGATCTCCATGGCCGGCATCGGACCGAACCCGGACGACAGGGCGGCCAACAGGGCGGCACCGGTGGGCGTGGTCAGCTCCACCGGCAGGGCACGACCCCAGGTCGGCACACCTCGCAGCAGCCCCACGACCGCCGGAGCCGGATTCGGCAGCATCCCGTGCGCCGCACGCACCATGCCGGTCCCGGTGGCCACGGCGCTGGCCCGCACCTCGTCGACACCGAGCAGCTCGAGCGCAGCGGCCGTCCCGACCACGTCGATGATCGTGTCGTGCCCGCCCACCTCGTGGAAGTGGACCTGGTCGACCGGACGCCGGTGGAGCCCGGCCTCGACCTCGGCCAGCGCCGCGAACGTGGCGAGGGCCCGGGCCGCCACCCTCGCCGGCAGCCGTGCCTCCTCCACGAGTCCCACGATGTGGGCGTAGGTGCGCACGACGACGTGGTCCTGGACCGTCACGATGGCGCGGCTGGCGGCGATGCCGCCGCGCAGGACCGGCTCCACGTCGAGCGCCCATCCCCCGAACGGCAGCCGCTCGAGCAGCCCCACTACCTCATCCTGGTCGGCGCCCGCGTCGATCAGGCTCCCGAGCGCCATGTCCCCGGCGATCCCGGCAAAGCAGTGGAACCACGCGACCGTGCGGGATCCGTTGTGCGTCGACGATGGGAATGCCGGTACAGGAGCGAAGGTCGGGTAGCTCCCGGCGTCGGCGCTCACGGGAGCATCCGTGCCACGGCGCACGCCGCACCGAAGCCGTTGTCGATCCCGACCACGGTGATGCCCGCGGCGCACGAGGCGTGCATGGCGAGCAACGCCGTCACGCCCTCGAGCGCGGCGCCGTATCCGGTGCTGGTGGGAACCGCCACCACCGGTGCCGGCGTGATCCCACCCACCAGACTGGCCAGGGCGCCCTCCATGCCGGCCACCACCACGACGGCGTCGGTCTCGGCGAGCTCGTCGGCCGAGGCGAGGAGGCGGTGCACGCCGGCGACCCCGCAGTCGGCCAGGAGCACCGGTCGGAGGCCGAGGGCGACGAGGGCCGCCTCGCACTCGCGGGCCACCGGAAGGTCGGAGGTCCCCGCCGTGATGACCAGCGTCCGGGACAGTCGTGGCCGAGCCGGGCGCCAGACCACGGTCGACAGCACGCCACGGACCCGGTCGCCCCCGGTGGCCAGACCCGTCACCGTCCTCGTGCCACCGGGGTGGTCGGCGAGGGCACGGGCCGCCTGCTCCTCGTCGGCCCGGGTCAGGATCACCGGAGCGCCCGAGTCACCCGACAGCAACTCGGACACGATGGCCGAGCACTGGTCGGCCGTCTTCCCCTGGCCGTAGATGGCCTCGGGCAGGCCCTGGCGGAGGTGGCGGTGGTGGTCCACCTTGGCGAACCCCAGGTCGGCGAAGGGCAGACGGCGCAGTCGGAGCATCGCGTCATCAGGGGTGCACTCCCCTGAACGGACGTCGTCGAGGAGGCGCTGGAGCGCGAGTTCGTCCATGATGTTCACTATCCTGCCTGTCCATGGCCCACGACGCACCTCCCGAGTCGTCGGGCGCGTCCGGCACACGCATCGGCTTCCTCGGTCCCGAGGGGACCTTCACCGAGGAGGCGCTCCTGGCCGAGCCCGCCTACGTCGGGGCCGAGATCGCCCCGATGTCGTCCCTGGTCGACGTCCTCGACTCGGTGCGCACAGGCTCGGTGGACCTCGGGTTCATCCCCCTGGAGAACGCCATCGAGGGGACGGTGCGGGACATCATCGACAGCCTGGTCTTCGACTTCGACCTGCGCATCCAGCGCGAGGTCGTTCTCGATATCCACCTGCACCTGATGGCACTCCCCGGCACGGCGCTCGCCGATGTCGAACGGGTGGCCTCGATCCCGGTGGCCACGGCACAGTGCCGCCGGTTCCTGAACGAGACGCTCCCCCACGCCGTGGCGGTGCCGACGAACTCGACGGCCGATGCCGCCCGGCTCCTCGGCGAGCGCGACCCGGCGCTCACCGAGCGTCCGACGGCGGCCATCGCCCCGCGCCTGGCCGCCAGCCTCTACGGCCTGGAGATACTCGTCGAACGGGTCGAGGACCATCCGGACAACCAGACCCGGTTCATCGCCGTGGCCCGGTCCGGGATCCCGGCGCCCACGGGCCACGACCGCACGAGCATCGCCTGCTTCCAGAGCGCCGACCACCCGGGAAGCCTCTATGCCATCCTGGGCCACTTCGCGGCGCGCAACATCAACCTGTCGAAGCTGGAGTCCCGTCCGACCAAGCAGGCGCTGGGCGACTACTGCTTCATCATCGACTTCGAGGGCCATGTGGCCGACGCCATGGTGGCCGACTGCCTCCGGGACCTCCACGCCGAGCTCGCCGGGGTGAAGTTCCTCGGCTCCTACCCGGCCTCGGGTGCCGCCGGACCGGCGATACGTGCCGAGGTGGACGAGTCGCACCGCCGGGCCGACGTCTGGCTCGCCGGGATCACCTCCGAGATCGCCACGGGCTGAGCGTCACGCGGCGGACGGCTCGGCGCGCCCGTCCCGGGCCAGGGTGCGGCCCGCTACCAGCGCCCCCGCGAGCGCGAGGAGAGGTACCACCGGCGCCAGGGCGGCGCGTTCGGTGAGCACCGCACCGGCAACCGCCGCGCCGGCCAGGGCCGCTCCCAGAACGGCGACACCCATCCACTCCCCGCCCAGCCGTCCCCCGCCGGCCAGACCCGCCACGATCCCGGTCAGGGTGCCGGTGAGGTACGTCGTCGACAACCGGTTACGGGTCGAGACGCGCATGGCCGCGCCCTGCAGTCCCATGGCCGTCGCTGCCAGCGCGATCAGCACGAGCTGCGCCGGACTCGACGACCTGCTCCTCACGAGCTCCCAGCCTCCGGTGAACACCACCAGGAGACCCAGTTCGACGGCGATCACGACGTGCAGCTTCCGGGACCAGCCCGGGATGTCCACCGGCGCGCCTCCCCGGGTGAGTCCGGCGCCCACGGCCACGCCGAGGGTGTAGGCGGAGACGGCGACGACCGCATGGCTGAGCAGGCCCCCGTTACGGGAACCGATGCCCAGTCCGAGCAGCACCAGGTTGCCGGTCATCACGCTGGCGAAGACGCCGCCGAGCGCCAGGAAGCCCAGCGCGTCGAGTGCTCCCGAAGTCGCGGCGAGCAGCACCACAAGGGCATGATGCCGCCCAGACGGCGGCTGGCCTGCCGGGCGACTCGGGGGACCGTGTTCCATGGGTCCGCACATCTTTCCCCAGGAGGCGCGGCTCGGGGCGCATGACACCCGTGGGGGTGAGGCGGCGGTGCCGGGCCGGACCCGTGTGGGCGAAGGGCCGGACCCGTGAGGCAACGGGCCGGACCCGTGGGGGCAAAGGGCCGGGCCCGTGCGAGGGCAAGACCGGGCCCGTGCCGAAGCAGGGCGGTTCCGGGCCGGCGGCTACCCTTGCCGGCGTCGGGAGGGATGGCAGAGCGGACAAATGCGCGGCTCTTGAAAAGCCGTGAGGGGAAACCCTCCGTGGGTTCGAATCCCACTCCCTCCGCTGTTGTCTGATTGACGACGTTGTACCTGGTCAGCGCCAGATGGCCTGAAACGACACTTTCGGGCGGATAGAGCACATTCAAACCCTCTAGCTCCCTGAGTGGTCTGCCTTACGATCCGGCCTCGGCGCCCGCCACGGCGTCGACGGTGTTGGTGTTCTCTAGGGCGACGCAAGATAGGCCGTGGCGAACAGGATTATCAGCGCCAGCTGCAACGATCGGATCGCAAGCACTGGTCCTCGTCGAAGCTCTCCACGTTGCCGAGCCTGGGCATCGTGGAGCATGAGCCCGGCAACCACTGGCACGATCGTGATGAGCAGCACATCTCGGCGTGCTGACCGGATCGAAGAAGGCCCATGCCAGCAGTACTGTCCATCCGGCCATCAGTGGGGCGCCGTACTGCATCCCGTAGCGGAACTCGGCACGCCCCACATCGAACGGCAGGTTGTAACGGAGACTTGCTCCGAAACGGTCCGGGGTAGCCATTCCGATTGCAGCGCAAGCGTCCACAACAGCACCGGCAAAGTAGGCGATCCGCAGAAGTGTCGAGGCGTCAGCGAGCATTCGATAGTCCACCTGATCCAGCTGTCGGTGAAAGTGCACTGATTGCGCCGACGACCTCGTGGTAACCCATGAGGGATCTGTCCGGGGTGCAAGCCCGAATCTGGTCATCAACCGCACGCATCGCCGTCATGACCTGCCGAGCCATCGTCTGGCCTTCTTTCGATCACGCAACGGTCACCGACCTGCGGTCAGCCGGATTGGGAAGACGCCCGAGTAGGCCTCGCTCCTCCAGCCGATCGAGGACCCCGGTGGCGGTCGCCGGCCGAAGACCGGTGGCCCGCCCAACTTGGGACACAGTCGCATTCTCAGTGAGCCAAAGGTTGGCGAGGACGTTCATCTCCACCGGAGAGAGCCCCAGCTGCTTCGCTGCATCCTCCAGCACTTGCAGTACCTGGTGGGTCGCCCGCTGAAGGGAGAGCACGACGGAGACAGATTCCTTACCCATACATATCAGGACAATGCGGATCCGAACTACTATTTGTCAAGGCACGGGCACCTCCAACAAGGCTCGAATGTCTGGTGGCTCCTCAATTACCCGTCCGCGATCCTTAGACCCTGCCCAAATCCGCACCGCTGGTCTAGCGTGGGGTGGGTCATCATCGAATGAACGGCCACTGCCCTGCGACCGAATTTCGCCGGACGGGCGAGGCGCATCCGAGAGGCGAAAGGCGGCGTGTGCCAAAGCGAGTCACAGGTGGGCGCGGACCACACGACCGCGAGGCGCCCACTGGGCCCGGTCTCAGTGGGCGGACCGCTGCTTCCACCGGCGCCAACCAGCCTCCCGCCGTGGAGGTCCGCGGCCTCCTCAAGTCCTACGCAGGCGTTCCCGCCGTGGGGGGCATCGATCTGACCATCGGTCAGGGGGAGATCTTCGCCCTTCTCGGACCGAATGGGGCAGGTAAGACCACGACGGTGGAGATCCTGGAGGGCTATCGCTCTCGCGACGGTGGCGAGGTGTCGGTCCTGGGTTACGACCCCGGGCCGGACCGCACCCCGATGAAGGCCCACGTAGGCATTGTGCTCCAATCGACGGCCGTCGAGCAGTACCTGACGGTAGCCGAGACGGTCAGCATGTACGCCGAAATGTTCCCCCATCCTCGGCCGGTCGACGAGGTGATCGGGCTCGTCGGCCTCACCGACAAGCGAGACGCCCGGGTGATCCAGCTCTCGGGGGGCATGCAACGGAGGCTCGACATGGCGATCGCGCTCATCGGCGATCCCGAACTGTTGTTCCTCGACGAGCCAACGACTGGCTTCGATCCGTCGGCGTGCCACGAGGCGTGGGATGTCATCAAGGACCTCGCCGCTTTGGGTAAGACGGTGTTCCTCACCACCCACTACATGGACGAGGCCCAGTACCTCGCCGACCGGGTGGCCGTGATTGCCGGGGGCCGGATCGTGGCCGAGGGCCCGCCGTCGACGCTCGGCCACCGAGAGCGTTCGACGGCTCGGGTCCGCTTCCGCCTGCCCGTCGGCGCCACGCCCCCACCGGAGTTCCTCGCCCCGCCCGGGTCGGACGGATTCGTCGAGATCGCGGTGGACGACGCGGTGTCCGACGTCCACCGCCTCCTGCACTGGGCCGTCGACGAGGGTGTCGGGCTCGAGGGGTTCGAGGTCAAGCGGCCATCGCTTGAGGACGTGTACCTGTCGCTGACCGACCACCGGTTCGACGAGGTCGACGCGGACGACACCGGAGAGTCGTCGTGACCGCGGCGACCCTCACGCTGTCGCAGTTCCGCTACGTGAACAAGGCGTTCTGGCGCAACCCGTCGAGGGCGTTTTTCACCTTCGCGTTCCCGCTCATGTTCCTGGTGATCTTCACGGCCCTGCTCGGGAACGGGACTGTCCACATCGGGACGATGACGGTGAAGGCCTCGACCTACTACGTGGCCGCCATGGCGTCGTTCGGAGTCATCACCGCCTGCTACTCCAACATCGCCATGACCCTGGCCTTCCAGCGGGACACCGGGGTGCTGAAGCGAATCGACGGATCACCGCTTCCTGGCGGTTCATTCCTGGGCTCCCGGGTGCTCCATGCGCTCTTCGTCGCTGTGGTGCTCGTGGCCATCACCGCCGGGTTCGGACGCGCGTTCTATGGAGCCGAACTACCCCACGGCGTCCTGCTCTTGCGCTTTCTCGTCATGCTCGTCGTGGGGGCCATGACGTTCTGCGCCCTCGGTCTGGCAGTCACCGCGGTCATCCCCAACGCCGATGCGGCACCTGCCATCGTGAACGCCAGCATTCTCCCGCTGCTCTTCCTCTCTGGCATCTTCATCCCGTTCGGAAACGGCACGCCCGCGTGGATCATGTGGATTGCCCGGATCTTCCCGGTTCGGCACTTCGCCTCCGGCATGCAGGCCGGCTTCATCGGCACACCGTTCGACTGGACCGACGTGATCGTGGTGGCGGCCTGGGGCGTGGCCGGGCTCGTGCTCGCGATCCGGTTCTTTAGCTGGGAACCTCGCTCCGGATAGCCAACATGCAAGATGAGTGGCGCTCCAGATTTGAGGGGGCTTGAGGCCCTTTGGCCCGGATGTCGGTGCGCTGACGTGTGCACCGTGCGGGTGCCGGAAGGCTCGGGTCCCGATTGCGCCACCCTCTGTCAGGCTTCCCGGTCGCCGGACCGTGGCCGGCCGCGACGTCCGTGACTTCGCTGCGGCACACCGCTCCGAGGGAGATCCGATGGCGGCGTGCGTGCCGAGGAGGACAGTGGGATGTCAGTGTGCCGGAGATCGAGCATCACCCGGCGCGGGAAGTCTGCCGACCGCGAAGGGTGCGATCTTGCCTACGTGGTCACCATCTTGAGTGGAGTGGGTAGGGTCGGCGCGTGGACCTTGTCATCCTGGGCGGGTCGGTCCAAGGTGCGTCGCGGGTTGTGGGGTCGACGACATCGAACCGTGACGTTGAGTGAGATCCGACACCACCAACACCGACACGGCGTTCTCGGCCACTGCTGCCCAGATGACCACCAACGTCCCCGACACGGAGTACGATGCCTCGCTCCAGCCTCGGCCGCGGAGCATGCCGCCTCCGTAGGACGGGTCGACCCGATGCTGTCGCTGCCATGAAGCCTGATATGTGTAAGAACATGTATCAATGGGCGCTCCTCGGACAGGTCGGCAGTCGCGCCGATGGTGGCGACATCGCACGACGAATTCAGAGCGCAGGCATGACCTCGTCGGTGACCGTCCTGAGGTACCGCCACGCAATGTCCGGCGGAAGTCCTCCAACGAGCGGGTGCAGCGGCAGGGCTAGGCCCGACCTGGCCAGCGCGACCGCCTCGTCGACACTGACGATCCGGTGGCTCCCGTGCTCCGCTCGGAGCTCGTCGACTGATCCGGCGGACGAGAGGCTGGTCGTTCGGCGGTCACCAGGGTTCATTGCCGCGTAGCTTCGGGCGTCGTGCATCAGGTAGGGACCGAGCTCGGCCCAGGCTCGATCCACATCGTCGGCGACGAACAGGCTCGTCGGCAGGTTCCGTGGAGGCAGATAGCACCAGCCCGGCGCATGACCGGCGCCACGGGATGCATCCTCGTAGGCGGACCGCAGCGACTCGTCGTCGGTCTGGGCGAAGAACCCGAGGCCGTTCCGGCCGGCCCGCCGGGCAGCCGCCTCGCTGCCCCCGCCCCAGGAGACCGACGGCCCTCCGGCAGTCACCGGCATGGGTGTGACCTGGACGGTCCGGCCGTCGTGGTCGAACGGCTCGCCCGACTTGGCTCGGAGGAGGACCGAGAGCCAGTCATCGGCGATGCGGCCCCGGCGGCGGAAGTCCACGCCCAGCATGCCGTACTCGTCTTCCCGGTACCCGACGCCACAGACGTACCTGACCCGTCCGTTGCTGATGATGTCCAGGACCACCATCTCCTCGGCCAACCGGATGGGCTCGTACAACGGGAGCACGACGACGGCCAGCGCGATCTGAATCGACGACGTCCGGGCGGCCAGGGCGGTGGCCAGGATCATCGGTGACGGTAGGTACCCGTCTTCCTGTCCATGGTGCTCACAGACGATCGTCGCCAACCCGCCGCGGGCCTCGGCCCAGCTGGTCATCTCGAGTGCCGCAGCGTAGAGCTCCGCCGTCGGGGCCCCGCCCGAAGGTGAACGCATGTCGAACCGCAGGGTGAACATGTGGCAGGGATCCCTGTCGGTCCTATTCAGACCCGTCCTCGGCGTCCCAGGTCGGTGAGCCGTCCGCGATCCAGGTGCCGATGACCTCCTCGCACGGTACGACGAGGCCGGCGATGTTGGGGTAGCCCGCGTACGGAGCGAGCATGACCAACGTCTCCCGGAGCTCGTCCGGGGTGAGTTCCCCCCGTTTGAGCGCGGCCCGGGCCTGGATCTTCCAGGTGTCGACCTGGCCGTTGGCCGCGATGACCCCCATGAGGAGCAGCCGTCGCGACCGGACGTCGAGCACCCCGCGCCGCCACACCTGGTCGAAGAGGGTCTGGACCATGACGTCGTTGAAGGCCATGGTGCCCTCGGGCAGGGTGACCACGTCGCCGGCGTAGACGTCCCGCAGGACCTCGAGGCCGCGGGCGTAGGGAGCTTGGGAATCGTCGGTCATGGCGTTGTCCCTTCGTAGGCGTGCCGGGTCGGCACCGATCAGGAGTCCTGGGCTGTCGTGTCGGACTCGTCCGGCAGGAGGTACGTCCGGAAGAACTGGGCCTCGGCGAGGTCACGCCCGGGTAGGTCCGCGCCGTGCTGTTCCCCTACGAGCCGCATGAGCTCGAGGTCCTTCTGGATGATCGCACCCGAGGTGCGGCGCATCGGGAGGATGTTGCGATCCTCGATGACGCTGTCCGGCAGCTCGTGGAGGCCGAAGAACATCTCGCCCATCCGTCCGAGCTGACCGTTGGCCCGCATGGCCTCCTTCAATCCGCCGACCGGCAGATCGAGGTCCTTGGCCAGGCGCACCGCTTCGGCGACACCGAGGTGGGACACGTACGTCTGGAGGTTCAGGCAGAGCTTCAGAAGGTTGGCGTTGCCCAAGGCGCCCGCCTGGACGAGTGTCTCCCCGCACGCCGACAGCACCGGATCCAGAGCAGCGATGTCCACGGGATCCCCACCCAGGAGAAAGGTGGTGCGCCCCTCCGCCGCGGCTACGTGCCCACCGGTCAGGCACGCCTCGACGATCCGGACCCCATGCGGGGCAGCCACGTCGGCTGCCCACCGGACGGTCTCGGGAAGCACCGTGCTGTGGATGGCCACCACGGCACCGCCGGCAAGGTTCTCCAGCAGGCCCTCGGGCCCGTCGAGCACCGCTCGCACATGGGCATCGGCGGGTACGCAGACACCCACGACGTCCGACGAGCGGGCGACCTCAGCCACGGATCCTGCGCCCACCGCCCCCTGAGCCACGACGGCCCGGAGGGGTTCGGGATCCAGATCGAACACCGTGGGCTCGAGCCCAGCTCGCAACATGCTCTCGACCAGTGGCCGGCCGATGAGTCCGATCCCGATGAAGCCGATGCGGGTACTCATGGTGTGGCCTCCGGAGGGTCGGTGTGGCGCGGTCTGGGCGTCAACGACGGACTGAGGAGTGTCCTAGTGGTGCGGAACGTGCGGTGGGCGATCCGCCAGCCACCGGCTCCGCGGTGCAAGCGGTCCTCGTAGGTCCCGATGGTGTCGATCCAATCGTCGGGGCGGCTGGCGAGGACGGTGACGGCGTGGACGTAGCTGAGGGACGACGCTTCATCACCGTTCACCTCGATCTGGAAGTTCGAGAGCAGGTGCTGGGTGGGGCCCATCCCGGCATGGGCGTCCTCCATGAACATGACGAGGTCGCCGGCCCCCCTCCACGACCCGATGTCCCCGTAGTCGCTCGACGCCTCGTCGGTGAAGCAGGACCGGAGCAGCTTCCAGTCCTTGGTGTCGATCGCCAGGGCATAGCGGATCAACAGGGCTAGGATCTCTTCGCGGTCCACGCTCATCTGTTCCTCCCCTACCGGTCCAGTCGGCCGGTTGGCTGCCGAGTGCCCGACACGCGGTCGCGGTGCGCCACCTTGCCAGATGGGTTTACACTTGTCAACCTTAAGGTGTGAGGAAGCCGCGAGTGGTGTCCACCAAGACCGAGGGGACCGACCCGACATGACCAAGGAACCCGGCTCGACCTCGACCCGCCATGTCGGTGGATCCAGGTGACGAGCCTCGAGGACGTCTCGAATCCCGAGGCAAGTCCTCGCCAGTGGCTGTCCGAACGGCAGTCGGCAACGGTGGCCTCGCTCCTCGAGGCCGGTCTGGACGAAGTCCGCGAGGTGGGATTCGAGAAGCTGACCATCCGATCCGTCGCGGAGCGGGCCGGCGTGACCCACACCACCGCGTACAGCTACTTCACCTCGAAGGCACACCTCATCTCCGAGCTCCACATGCGACAGACGCGGGCCATGCCAACGCCCGAGGTGTCTGCCGGCGAGTCCTTCGTCGGGCGTGTTCGCGCTGCCTTCGAGGGACCTGCTGGTGCGCTCGCAGCGGACCCGGTGCTCGCACGTGCCGTCTTCATGGCCATCATCGCCGACGAGCCCGAGGTGCGCCGCCTTCGCAGCGCGGTCGGTGCAGAGTTGGTGGGCCGGTTGCGGACTGCACTGGGTCCCTTCGACGATCCGGAGTTGGTCAGCACGCTCTTCCTCGCCTACAGCGGCGCAATGATGCTCGTGGGCACGGGCACTCGGGACTTCCTCGAGGTGATCCCGCGCATCGAGACCGTCGCCCGTCTCATCGACCCGACCTGATCCGCTGACGTGTGTCGCGCCGAGGGTCCTGGCGCCCCGAGTCCTTGCTGCGATACCTCGCCGCGCCACAGGTCACGAGGTCGCCGGATAGCGCAGCAGACGCGTTCGGGTGTGGGGTGACGAGTTGGATCAGTGGCGGACGAAGCGGGCGGTGACGACGGCGCGGACGTCGGGACGGGTCATGTTGAGCGGGCTCCAGGTCATGTCGAAGGCGGTCCGGTCGACCGTGGCCTCGGCACGAAGGGTGACGCCCTCTGCCGTGGCCGACACGACCTGCACGACGGTGTCCACTGCCTGCTGATGCCCAGCAGCGGACAGCGTGATCGGACCGCTGAGTTCGGTGCCGCCGGCCGACCTCAGCCCGGCAGCACTGATGGTGACGGTGGGTTGGGCCTCCGCGGCGAAGAAGTCGTCGGAGCGCAGGTGCTTGTCCCGCTGCTTGTTCTTGGTGTTCACCGACGCAGCGGCGATCCGGATCTCACCGGAGACGGTGCCGTCATCGGCCACCTTCCCGTCGCCGGAGACGGTGTCGAAGTGGCCGTGGACCGTCATGACGCCCCAGAAGTGCTTCACGTGGAATTCGACGCTCGAGCCGGACGGATCGAGCGTCCACTCGCTGGCGCCGGGACCGACGAGGGAGTCGAGGTCGATGGAGGTGGGGTCGGCATCAGTCATGGTCGTAGGTCCTTGTCGTCGGCGGATCCGCCGTCGGATCCTGAGGGGCACCTCCACTGTAGCCACTATCCGGAGGAGGTCCTCCACTTTGCCCCTACACTGGCCTCATGGAGGTCGGATCCACCGGTGCATCCACACCGGCAGCACGACGACGACCCCGGTCGGACGCGGCGCGGAACCGAGCTGCCCTGCTGGCGGCCGCCCAGACGCTGTACGCAGAACGCGGCATCGACGTGTCGCTCGAGGAGATCGCACGCTCCGCCGGCGTGGGCATCGGCACCCTGTACCGGAACTTCCCCCGGGGCAAGGAGCAACTCGTCGCCGAGGCACTCGTCGAGCAGGTGACCCGCTACGTCGAGGCGGCGCAGCGGGCGCTCGCCATCGTCGACCCTTGGGAGGGGTTCGCCACGTTCGTCGCGGACATCTGCGCCATGCAAGAGGGTGACGCCGGCTTCAGCGACCTGCTCGCCACCGTCCTCCCCGCCGACGCCGCCGTGGAGGAACTGCGTGACCAGGCCAACACCTTGGCCAACGACCTGATGGACCGCGCCAAGGCGGCGGGCGTCCTACGACCGGAGGTGGTCGGCGAGGACCTGTTGCTCCTGCTGGTGTCGAACGCCGCCGTGCTCACGGTCACCCGCCAGGACGCACCGGCCGCATCGAGGCGGGTCGTGGCCCTCTTCCTCGATGCCGTGCGGGCAGCGGGTCCGATGACGAGGCTTCCCGATCCCCCGACGTCGGCACAGATGCACCGGGCCATGAGCCGGATGTGGGCCACCCGGGGATGCGCCTCCACCGCATCGGCGAAGTCCCGTCCGGTAGGGGTCGGCGAAGCCACACCGCACGCGAACGAGAGGAACGGTAGGTGGAGATAGGCGTCTCCAGCTTCGGTCACCGGGCCAGGCGACCCGATGGCTCGTTGGCATCGACATCGCAGTCGATCGCCGACCTGATGGAGGGTGTCCGACTCGCTGACCAGGTGGGCCTGGATTCCTTCGGCTTCGGCGAGCACCACACCCTCTCGATGCCGGTGTCGGCACCGGTCACCGTGCTCGCGGCTGCAGGTGCAGCCACCTCCCAGATCCGGCTCGGCAGTGCGGTCAGCGTGCTCGGCACCGATGATCCGGTGCGCGTCTACCAACAGTCGGCCACGTCATTTGCCGTCTCAGGTGGAAAGGTCGACCTCACGGTCGGACGCGGCTCCTCGGTCGATTCCTTCCCGCTGTTCGGCTACGACGCCGCCGGCTACGACCGGCTGTTCGCCGAGAAGCTCGACCTGCTGTTGGCGGTCAGCGCGAGCGAACGGGTCACCTGGTCGGGGGCCACCCGTCCGTCGCTGGATGACGCGCTTGTGGTTCCTCGGGTCGACGGGGGTCGCAAGATCCGGCTGGACACCGGGGGCAACCCCGGGTCGTGCGTCCGGGCCGGCGTGCTCGGCATCCCGCTGTCCTTGGGGATCCTGAGCGGATCGACCGAGGACTGGGTCAGGTGGGGCGACCTGTACCGGGAGGCGGCGGACCCGTCCGGGCACCGCCCGGGGCGACTCGACATCGTCGTGGCCAGCCACGGATTCGTCGCCGCCGACGGCACCGAGGCCAAGCGCCGCTACTTCGGCTACGAGAGCGAGGCGTTCGCCGCCTACGCATCCGAACACGGGAGCTTCTCGATACGCGGTCGCAGCCGCGAGGCATTCGATGCCGATGCCGGACCGGGGGGGATGATCTTCGCGGGGGTCCCGACGAAGTTGCCGACCGGTTGGTCGACTTCCACCGGCACCTCGGGCACAGCCGGCACATCCTCCAGACGGATCTCGGTCAGATCACCCAGGCGGAGTGGTTGGAGGCTCTCGAGCTCCTCGGCACCGAGGTCGCCCCGCAGGTGCGTGCCGCGACACCGGTGACGGCGCCGCATCCGCACCAGGCCCGCCCCATCTGCCGGGGTGGGCAGAGGACGACCCGCGTTCAGCCGGCCCCTAGAACTTGCCCAGTTCCCGGAGCCACGTCGTGGTGGCCACCAGCCCGTCGTCCAGACCGATCGGCTCATAGCCGAGCCGCAGGTAGGTCTTCGAATCGGTGAGCGCCCGCCGTGCAGGTGAGCCCTTGGCCGCCTTGGCGGCGATGGCCACCAGTGTGGCACCGAACACCTTGGCCAGCTCGGGGTCGTCGGACGGCTCGACGTCGGCGACCCGGTGGTCCATGCCGGCCAACTCGCAGATCCGGCTGCAGGCCTCGGCCGTGCTGACCACGTCCTCGGGACGGCCGTCGAGCATGTACCGCTCCCCGGACACCCCGCGGTCGAGGGCCAGGAGGCAACCCCGGGCGACGTCGTCGGCGAACACCCAGCTCACCGGGAACCACAGGTAGGACTGGATCCGCTGGCGGAGGCCCGCCAGCAGCACCCGGTTGAAGCTGGTCCGACCCAGTGCGTTGCTGACCACCGGGGAGGGGCCGAAGATGGCGCCCGGGTGGGTCGTGACCACGTCCTGGCCGGCCGTGGCCCGGGCCATGGCGTCCTCGAATGCGGCCATCTTCGTGACCGTGTACGGATCGGAACTGGGCTTCGTGGACACGGGTGCGTCCTCCCGCTCCCGGCCGCCCGAGGTGTCGAAGAAGGTTCCGGTGCTGACGGCGACCACACGGCGCATCCCCAGGGCCCGACCGGCTTCCAGCACGTGCGAGGTCCCGTCGACGTTGACCGCCCTGAACAACTCGAGATCCTGACTGGCCCCACCCAACAGGGCGGCGCAGTGGATGGCCGAGTCGCATCCGGTGGCGGCACGCAGCACGTCGTCGGCGTCGGTGATGTCCCCGGTCACGACGTCGACACCCAGATCGACCAGCGGACCGATGTCGGCACCGTCCCGGGCTAGGGCCCGGACCGCGTCCCCCCGTTGGAGCAGGAGCCTGCTGATGTTGGCCCCGGCCAGACCGGTGGCCCCGGTGACGAAGACGGTCTCGCTCATCCCCCGGACTGCTCGGCACCGGTGTCGGAGTAGGCCGTGTCCACCTGGTCGGGGTCGAAGCTGATGACCGGAGGGGCGGTGCCGAAGGGGTCGAGCGTGTGGATGAACCGGTGGGTGCCCATGGAGGTGGCACAGGTGAAGCCCAACTCGATGATCTGCGCGGCGGTGAAGACCTCGCCGAGGCGACGGTAGGTCTCGTCGTCGATGGCGTGGTGGTCGGCCGACAGGAGATCGAGGAATTCGACGGCCAGCCGCTCCTGTTCGGTGAGACCGGATGCACCGGGCGAGACCAGGCAGGCCACGTCCTCGTCGGTGATGGAGTCGTGCTTGCGGGACTGCATGCACGGCTGGCACTCGCCCAACTGGGCACTCCGGATCCGGATGAGCTCGAGGATCCTTCCTCCGAGGAGGCTGTTGCGGCCCCAGGCGTTGCGGGCCATGTTGGTCTGGATGATCTGGGCCGTCCGGTAGGCGAAGATCTGGAGGGGGACGGGCGTGGCGTACGTGCCGTCGGCCACACCGTCCTCGATGATTCGGCGCGGCTCCTCGTCCAGCTGGTCCATGGGAATAGGTTCGATCCGTGGCATACACTCCCCTTCGACCGGAGGGCCCTGTCGTGCTCCCCTCGGGCTGGCGGTCGTTCCGACCCCGAACCTAGAAGGACCGAGGTACCCGTGTCCATGAATCCTTCCTCCGTACTCCTGACCGACCGGGTGGCCGTCGTCACCGGCGGCGGTGCCGGGATCGGTCGGGGTATCGCCCGTGGGTTGGCCGCCTTCGGGGCGAAGGTGGCCATCTGGGAGCGTGATCCCGACACTGCGGCCTCGGCCGCCGACGAGGTCGGGGGCCTGGGGATCCCCACCGACGTACGGGACGCCGGCGCCATCGACGAGGCTCTGGCCCGCACCGCCGCCGAGCTCGGCACGGTGTCGATCCTGGTCAACAACGCCGGTGGCGTGTTCCTCTCCCCCCTGCTCGAGACGTCGGAGAACGGCTTCGACGCCCTGTACCGGGCCAACCTCAAGCACGTCATCATGTGCACGCAGCGGGTGGCCCGCTCCATGGTGGCCGCCGACATCGGCGGGAGCGTCATCAACGTGACCTCCATCGAGGGGGTGCGGGCCGCCCCCGGGTACGCCGCCTACGCGGCGGCCAAGGCCGGGGTGATCAACTTCACCAAGACCGCCGCCCTCGAGCTGGCACCTATGGGAATCCGGGTCAACGCACTGGCACCGGACATCACCCTCACCGAGGGCATGCGAGCGGTGGCACCGCCCGGGGCCGAGGAGCACTTCGGCCTGACCATACCGATGGGCCGCGCCGGCCACGTGGACGAGATGGCCGGGGCCGCCGTCTTCCTGGCCGGTGCGCTGTCCAGCTACGTGACCGGCCAGACCCTGCATGTGGACGGCGGCACCCAGGCCTCCAGCGGGTGGACCCACCACCCGCAGACCGGGGAGTACATCCTCGGCTCGGCCTGACCGGCATCGGCCCGGCTCACCCGTCGCGGCCGCCGCTCCCGACGTGGGCGGACATTCCCCCGTCGACCGACAGCAGCTGCCCGGTGATGTAGCGGGATTCGTCCGAGGCCAGGAACACCACCGTGTTGGCGATGTCGTCGGGCTCACCCAGATGGGTGGTCAGGACGGCCCGGCTCAGTCCGGTCAGGATCTCCTCGGTGAGGTGGGCCCGGACGGCATCGGTGACGATCAGTCCGGGAACGATGGCGTTGACCCGGATGTTCTGCTTCCCGTGGGACGTGGCGACGTACATCGTCAGGGTGTTCACACCCGCCTTGGACACCCCGTAGGCGGTGCGCGTCCGGTCGCCCTTCAGCGACGCTCCCGACGACATGTTGATGATGGAGCCTCCTCCGCCACGCACCATCTCGGGAATGGCGTGCTTGCACATCAGCATCTGGCTGGTCAGGTTGACGGCCAGCGTGCGCTCCCACACCTCGAGATCCAGGTCGGTCACCGAGGTGTCGCGGTCCAGGAAGTCGGAGTCGGTGAGCGCGGCATTGTTGTGCAGCACATCGAGCCGACCGAACCGGTCGACGACGCTGCGGATGGCCCGGACCACGCCCGGTTCGTCGGACAGGTCGACCCCGACGGCCGTGGCGTCGCCCCCGCCGACTGCGATCTCGGCAGCTACCCGCTCGGCTCCGGCACGGTCGATGTCGACCACGGCCACTCCGGCTCCTTCCCGGGCGAGGGCCAGCGCCGTGGCGGCCCCGATGCCTCCGGCACCTCCCGTGACCACGGCCACCTTGCCCGCCACCCGTCCCCTGCCCGGGTCGGACACCTCAGGACACCGGGACGGCGGGCGTGTACGGCTCCACGGAAAGGACTGAGGTCATGGTTCCCCCTGGGCGCCTGGGCGGCGCACGACTGCCGGATGGTACGTCCGGCCCACACGGGTTGCCAAGCGCGGACAGGACACGGCCCGCGTGCCACCCGGACGCCGGGTGGCACCCGCACCCGGAGTCACCATCGGTCCCGTGACGAGTGGGGTGGACATCGAACCCGGCGATCCGGCCGGGCAGCGCACGGCGAGCCCGGCTCGGAGTGCTCACACCGTCGGCCGGATTTGCACATGGTCCCGGTGCACAAGGGGCGATCCCGCGACGTCGGCCTCGCGGCCGGTGCGCCCCACCGGTCAGCCGGATCTGCCGCATCACCCCTGGTCAGGGGACGAGAACGGGTTCGAACACAGTCCCACCGCCTGCGCCGGGGTGGTAGGGACCACCACGGTGTCCCGGGTAGATGTGGGTCCCGGTCCTCCATCGCTCCCGCCGGCGCAAGGATGGTGTTCCAACCCCTGGACATTCGCTGGCGGCCCAGGGGCCGACAGTGACCGGCGCGCCGCGACCGGTGAGGGAACCGACGCTGCCGTCGATCCTCCACCATCCCGTCATGGTGTGCCCCGACCTTCGAATCAACCAGTCCCGTAGGCGTTGATGAACGCCGCCGCCGCACTCCTGGCCACAGGAGCGAGATCGTGCGTGGCCGCGTAGTCGTCGTCACCGGTGAACATGGCCTTGTTGACCGGGATCCAGAACAACATGCCGACGAAGTGCTCCGCTGCCGCAGTGGCGTCGTCGACTGCGAGCACATGGCGATCGGCAAGGGCTCGGAAACTGCTGGCGAGCGCTGCGAGGACTCGTTCGAAGCCCTTCTCGTACCAGGCGCTCGAGATCTCGGGGAAGCGGTCCGCGGAAGAGATCACCAGGCGCCGGAGTCGCAGCACGCGTGGCTGCATCAATGCCACGAGGAAGGTCTCGGCCAGGTGCTCCAGGTCCCTGGAGAGGTCGGTGGTCGCCGGCAGGTTCTCGGCGATGATGCCGATGAGTGCGCTCATGTCGTCGGTCGTCGACAGCACGATGTCGGCGAAGAGGTGCTGTTTGTCGGTGAAGTGCTTGTAGACGGTCTGTTTGGAGACCCCGGCACGCGCTGCGATCTCCTCCATCGTGGTGCCTTCGTATCCACTGGCGAGGAAGGCGCCGATGGCCGCTTCGCGGATCTCGCGGTGGCGCCTGTCCGAACTGCGCTCTGTCGGTTCCTGAGGGTTCATTGCCGCCATCACCATGAGGGTACTAGACGGACCAGTTCCGATGTAGTACTATACGGTCTAGTTCCACCACCGACGACCGTAGGAGGTCAGCCGTGAATCTCGAGGCATACCTGTTCTTCCCCGGGAACACCGAGGAAGCGATGACCTGTTACCAGGGCGTCCTCGGTGGCGACCTGTCGATCACCCGTCGAGGCGATGTCGACCCGACGGCACCCCAGGGCGAGAAGCACCTCGTCATCAACGCAGCACTGGACACCGGGACCTTCATACTGCGAGCGAGCGACCGGGCCGACGCGACGAACGAGGTCCAGACCAGGATCGAGCTGACCATCGTCGGGGCCGACGAGGGCGACCTGCGCAGGATCTTCGACGGCCTGAGTGAGGGTGGGACCGTGAAGGCCCCGCTGGAGAAGATGTTCTGGGGTGACATCTTCGGTGGCCTCATCGACAAGTTCGGAATCGGCTGGCAGGTCAACATCACGGCCAGCTGAGGATGTTCGACTACACGCACGATGGGGCGACCACCGACCCGACCCGAGGAGGGGCACAACGTGGCTGACCGAGCCGCACCGTGGCCGAAGCAAGGACCAGCGTCGTACTTCCTCTCGATCGAGAAGAAGTGCGGTCGCTCGATCGCCGAGTGGCAGGGGATCATCGCCGACTGCGGCCTCGAGAAGCACATGGCGATCGTCGGCCACCTCAAGTCCGAGTACGAGATGGGCCACGGTCACGCCAACGCGCTCGTCGGATGGACGCTCGCAGGCAACACCGCCGCTCCTTGATTCCCCTCGGAGGCAGATGACCCATCGGGAGCGGTTGCTCGACAGGACCACTACGGCGCCGACGGGGGTTCGAGCATCGTCCCGTGACGTCATCCGGTGTGGGAGGGGCTACGACGTCTTCCCTTGAGGATCGTGGGTCGTGATACCCGATTCACCACTTGCTGCCTCTGTCGAAGTTCGGACCCCGGGGGACGCCCGACCCACCGGAAACCCCGGGAACCCGGATTCTCACCCGGTCCGACCCCCGGAACCAGGACGTTGACCGGAGCGCGCCGGGTCGTCAGGTGGGACGGGCTCGTACCCGGTGGCGTCGCGCTCCTCGGCGAAGGCGACGATCCGGCTGCGTAGCCACTGAAGACCGGGGTCGTGCTCCGCACGGGTCGTCCAGAGCATCAGTTGGTTGATCGGCTGCAGGGGCATAGGCGGCTCGAGGAGCCGGAGTGAGGTCTGGTCGGACAGGAGCCATGCCAGACGCTCGTGGATGAGGGCGATCCTCCGGGTCCCCCGCAGCAGGAGCGGGGCGAGGCCGAACGCAGTGGTGATCTCGGTGCTGCGGGCGATCCCGAGCACGTCGAGTTGCGCTTCGGCCGGTGAGACCTCGTGGCCGCACGACGTCGCAAGGTAGGGAAGCGAGCTGAACTCCTCGAGTGAGATCGATGCTCCCACCGAGTCGTTGTCGGCGTCGACTGCGCAGACGAAGCGGTCCTGGAAGAGGAGTCGGTGGGGGAAGTCCCGATATCTGACGAGTACCTCCCGAGGGATGAGGAGGAGGTCGAGCTGCCCGCGCCGCAGCCGCTCTTCGTAGTCGTCGCCTGGTGGGGAGACCCACAGCCGGACACCTGGGGCTTCTTGTTCCAACTGCGCCAGCAGCGGCGTGAGGAACGTGATCATGGCGTAGTCGCTGGCGGTAACGGCAAAGGTTCGCTCCGCCCGGGTCGGGTCGAATTCCGACCGCCCGGCCAGGATGGCGGCGACCCCGTCCAGCACCTCGCTGACCGGCTTCACCAGCGCCTCGGCGTAGGGAGTTGCCATCAGCTCCCGACCATCCCGGATGAGGAGGGGATCGTCGAACAACTTGCGGAGTCGGGCCAGCGTCGAGCTCATGGCTGACTGACCGATGCAGAGCCTGTGGGCAGCGCGGGTGACACTACGTTCGGCCATCAGGGCGTCGAAGGCGACCAGCAGATTGAGGTCCACATCGTGGAGTTCCATCGCCACAGCCTAGATCCCATTGATCTCCTCAATCAGATCCATCAGAACAGATTGTTTGTGGCGATGAGTACATCGCCTTACCGTGACGAGGCAGGGCCGACCGAACCTCTCGATCCCAGGAGCGACACGATGACCGTCTTGATGACCAGCGAGATGCCCGGAACCACCCAGGAGACCTACGACCACCTGGCGGCTGCACTGCTCCCGATCCTGCGGTCGACCGACGGGTTCATCGCCCACGCTGCCGGCCCGGTCGACGGAGGATTCCGCGTGACCGAGGTGTGGGAGTCCGAGGCCGCGCACGACGCATGGTTCACGGCCCACGTGGCACCCACGATGCCGGCCGATGCCCCACCCCCGAACGTGACGTTCCGGCCTATCGTCAACGTCGTGCTCGCCTGATCACCTCACATCGGCCCTGAGGAGAGACCGCCATGACCATCGCCCCGACAAAGTTCGTGCACGTGGTGTACCGCACCCGCCGCTTCGACGAGATGATCGGGTGGCACATGACCGTGTTCGGCGCCCGCGTGCAGTACCAGGACCCCGGCCTGGCGTTCCTCACCTACGACGACGAGCACCACCGCTTCGCATTCATCAACATGGCCCTGCTCGACCCGACCGGCGGCGGACCCGACGACCGCGGGCCCATCGGTGTCGACCATGTCGCCTACACCTATGCCTCGCTGTCTGATCTCTTCGGCCAGCATGCCGAACTGAAGGGCAAGGGGATCACCCCCTACTGGTGCATCCACCACGGCATCACCGTGTCGATGTACTTCGGCGACCCCGACGGCAATCAGATGGAGTTCCAGGTCGACTGCTTCGCCGACAACGACGATGCCAATGCCTTCATGTACCGCTCCTTCGCCGTCAACCCCATCGGAGTCGAGTACGACCCCGACGTCTGGCTCGCTGACCTCCGCTCAGGCACGCCGGCCACCGAACTGCTCACCCGGACGACCGACCTGCCCGTCTCCCCCGTTCGCAGCGCAACATCGGACGGGTTCGCACTTCCAGCCCGGTGACATCGACGTTCACCCCGCACGGCCCCGCCGATCGTCACCGACCTGCGTCCGGGATGGTCGACAACGGCGGCCCTCGGGCAGGGGACGATGTTCGATTCCCGGGTAGCCCACCGCGCGCTCCCGGGCGGGTCGACTCCCAACAGCGCCGCGGATCATGCGTCAGAGCCGTGGACGCGTGCCCGCAGGGTCGTTGCGCCCGGACCGACCAGTTGGTCGACGTACGGGGCGCGGCCGGCCATGCTCATCACCAGCGCGAGGGTCGATCCGGTGACCAGCGGTCCGCTGCCGGCGGTGAACGGCCCATCGTCGGCGCGCAGCTGTAGACCGGAAGCGGTGGTCCGACTGGCGACGGCGAAGTTCCGGCGGGCGAAGAACTCGGCCACCGGCGTCAGCGCGTCGACGTCCGGTGTCCGGGGCAGCCCCAGCGGTTGACGGATGTCCTGGGCGTGCACGACGACCTCGCCGAGGTAGGCCGGGGTGTGTCCCGATGGGGCCGTGGTGCTGCCGATGACGGCGCGGAAGCGGTCCAACGTCTCGGCGGGGGTGCTGCCCCGGTACTCGGCCAGCAGGCGCCGGTTGTGCACGTCGACCCGGAACCGGGCGCCGAGCATGCTCCGGACCCACCGCCACTGATTCAGGCTCGCCGCTGCGGTCAGGTGGGCGACGACATCCTCGACGTCCCACTCCCCGCACAGGGTGCCGTGCCGCCACTGCCCGGCGTCGAGGCCCGACAGGTCCTCCGCCAGCGCAGCCCGTTCGACGTGCGCCAGCGCCCATAGGTGGCCGTCCCGCGATCTCGACATTGCGCCCGATGCCCTTCCCATCCCCGAGGGTCCCTGTCACCTGTCGCCGTCATCGTCCGACCAGCATCGGGTGGCTGCCGTTGCCGACCGCACCGTGGCAGTGGTCGGCGGAATCCCAACATAGCCCCGGCACCTCCTGCGATGAGGTGAACGCCCCCCGTCCCTCGGGCCCGGGTCGGCTCAGACCCCCGGGACCACGACCACCCGACCCCGCAGGCCACCCCGGTCGAGCGCCTCGTAGGCCACGGCCACATCGGCCAACGGGAACTGCTCGGTGTCGATCACCAGGTGTCCGGAGTCGGCGAGCGCCAGCACGTCCTCGACGTCCGAGCGTGAGGACCCCTGGAACGTGAAGATCTCGGCTTCGCGGGGCAGTCCCCCGTACCACGGGCGCCGGAAGCCGCCCATACCCGCCCCGACCAGACCGTAGGCCCCAGCCGGGCGCACGGCGGCCAGGCCGGCGGCGATCGTCTCGTCGACGCCGACGAAGTCGAGCACGGCGGCTGCGCCCCCGCCCGACAGTTCGAGCAGCGTGGCCACGGTCCGCCGGTCGACGCCCGCCACCACGTCGTCGGCCCCCCGGGCGGACGCCACCTCCAGACGGGCGGGGTCGGTGTCGACGGCCACCACCCGCGCTGGCGACAGCGCCTTCAGGAATTGGATGGCGAACGCCCCGAGACCCCCGGCCCCGACCACCACGGCGGTCGACCCCGGGGTCAGCCTCCCCAGGACGCGACGCACGGCGTGGTACGAGGTGGCGCCGGCGTCGGTCAGCGGGCCGGCCAGGACGGGATCCACCGACCGTAGCGGCAGCACGTCCCCGGCCGACTCGGCCAGAACGTAGTCGGCCAGCCCGCCGTCACGGCCGTAGCCCCGTCCGACGAGGCCACCGGCGCAGGCGCTGTCCAGCCCCCGGATGCAGTACCAGCACGCCCCGCACGAGGAGGGCGAGCGCAGTGCGACCGCCTGGCCCACGGCCGGTCCGTCGACCCCCGCGCCGAGCTCGGCGACCCATCCTCCGACCTCGTGCCCGAGGGTGAACGGCATCGACCACCCGAGCGCCTCGCCGATCTCGGCGGGCAGCTCCCCCATGGTGAAGTCGGAGTGGCACAGGCCGTTGCCGGCCACCCGGACCAGGACCTGCCCGGGACCCGGGCGGGGTACCGGCACATCCACCAACTCGGGCGGACTGGCCCATGCCACCAGGCGATACGCCTGCATCGTCTCGGTCATCGGTCCTCCTGGTCGCGGGCATCCGCCGGCGTCCCCGCGAAACCCTACCGGCACGGGAACTCCCCACCTCCCGACGGCAGTCACGGGGTCCGTTCCCGGGCGAGCTCCGTGACAGGGCCGCAACAATCGGAGGGAGAGGCGTTACAGCGGCGTGAACGGCTCTTCTGCGCCGTACCGGTCGGCGCGACGGTGGGTCCATGAGTGACGCACGCCGACGGGGCGCCCCCGCCGGCGAACGGACTGGAGGCCACCGTGGCTGACCTGCTCTACGCCCTCGTGGTCATCGGCTTCCTGGCGCTGATGGTCCAGCTCGCCCGCATGGGGATGCGACTCGTCGATGCCGGGGTCGACCGCGGCACCACCGTCGACGTGGCGACCGACTCCACGGCCCCCGTCGCCGGGGTGACGGCCCGGCGACAACCATGACGGCCTCGCCCACCTGAGCTGCGAGCCCCGGCGGGGCCACCCGCCGCCCTCTCCGCCCCGCCGGTTGCGCCCCGCCGGTTGCGTCCCGCCCTCTCCGCCCCGCCGGTTGCGTCCCCCGTTGCGCCTGCCTGCGACGATGTCCGTCGCACCCCCTGTCCTGCGGCGCGAGTTGATCCGGCGATCAGCACGCGGAGTAGCCTGGAGCTCTTGGCCGACGCGGGAGTGAACGTGGTGAACCTGAGCTTCGTGCTCGACGACCCGGGGGCGCCGATGGCCGTGCGGCGTCGACCCGGCCGGTAGGGGAACAGTTGGCACGAGGGAAGCTCCGCCTGTATCTGGGTGCGGCCCCGGGGGTCGGCAAGACCTACGCCATGCTGAACGAGGGCTGGCGTCGTCGGGAGCGTGGCACCGACGTGGTCATCGGCTGGGTCCAGGACCACGGTCGCCCGCAGACCGACGCCCAGATCCGTGACCTACCGATCTTCCCCCGCCGCACGGTGGAGTACCGCGGGCAGACGTTCGAGGAGATGGACCTCGCTGGCCTGCTGGCCCGCAAGCCCGAGCTCGTCCTGGTCGACGAGCTCGCCCATACCAACGTCCCCGGATCCGGGAACGCCAAGCGCTACGAGGACGTCCGCGACCTGCTGGATGCCGGCATCAACGTCATCTCGACCGTCAACCTCCAGCACCTCGAGTCCCTCAACGACGTGGTGGAGCGGATCACAGGTGTCGTCCAGAAGGAGACGGTGCCGGACCCCTTCGTCCGGGCCGCCGACCAGATCGAACTCGTCGACATGGCTCCCGAGGCGCTCCGACGACGCCTCGCCCACGGCAACGTCTACCCCCCGGAACGGATCGACGCCGCCCTGGGCAACTACTTCCGCACCGGGAACCTCACGGCACTCCGCGAGCTGGCGCTCCTGTGGGTGGCCGACCGGGTCGACGAGGAGCTCCACGACTACCGCGAGCGCCACGACATCGCCGGGTCGTGGGAGACGAAGGAACGGGTCGTCGTGTCGATCACCGGTTCGCCCGGAAGCGCTGTCCTGGTGCGACGGGCGGCGCGGATGGCCATGCGGACCAAGGCCGAGCTGGTCGGCGTCCACGTGCAGACCGACGACGGGCTGGCGGACGCAGGGGCCGAGGGCCTCCGGCGCAACCGGGCTCTCCTCGACGACCTGGGTGGCCGCTATGTGGAGGTGGTGGGCGCCGATGTCGCCCCCGCCCTGGTGCAGGTGGCCCGGGCCGAGAACGCCACCCAGCTGGTTCTGGGTGCCACCCACCGGAGCCGGGTGGCGGAGTTCGTCCGGGGCTCGGTCATCAACTCGGTCATCCGGGCGGCCGAGGGCGCCCTCGACATCCACGTCATCGCCACCAACACCCTGGACCCGGACGACGCGCTCGGTGACACGGGGGACGGCGCACGGACACCGGCTCCCGCCCCGTCCCGAGACCGGGGCCGACGCGGGAGCCGACTGCACTCGCCACTCTCGAGCCGGCGACGCCTGATCGCCGTCATCATCGGGATCATCGGGTTTCCGCTCCTGACCGTCGTGCTGACGTCGGTCCGCTCCCACACCGACCTGTCGACCGCACTCAGCTCCTATCTCGTCCTCGTCGTCGTGGTGGCCGCCACCGGGGGCCTGTGGCCGGGGATCCTGGCCGGTCTGGCCGGGTTCCTGCTGTCGAACTTCTACTTCGCTCCCCCTGTCCACACCTTCACGATCGCCGACACCCGGGACGTGCTGGCGCTGCTCATGTTCCTGGTGACGGCCGGGGTGGTGAGCGTGCTCGTCGACCTGTCCGCCCGACGCACGGCGGCGGCGGTCCAGGCGCGATCCGATGCGCACATGCTGGCCCGCGTGGCCGGCCGACTCGTGTCCCCGGAGGGCAATCCCCTCCCCGCCCTCCTGGACGAGTTGGTCGTCGCCTTCCACCAGGAGTCCGCCGCCATCGTCCGGTCTCCAGCGGACGACGGCACCACCGGAGCTCCGTGGACGTCGGTCGCCTCCGCCGGGACTTCCCCTCCGGAATCTCCGGACGACGGCTCACTGGCCATCCCGCTCACCGGGCTGGACGTGCTCGTACTGCGCGGACCCGGCCTGACGGCGGAGGACCGGGACGTCCTGGCCGCCTTCGCCGCCCAACTGGCCACCGCGCTGGAGAGCGACCGGCTCCATGCCGAGGCGGCCGAGGCCGACTCGCTGGCCCGCGCCAACCAGCTGCGCTCGGCGCTGCTGGCCGCCGTCAGTCACGATCTCCGCACCCCGCTCGCCTCGATCAAGGCGGCCTCGTCCAGCCTGCTGTCCGACCAGCTCGACTTCGGGCCCGACGAGACGGGGATCCTGGTCCGGACCATCGACGACGAGGCGGACCGCCTGAGCGCCCTGGTCGAGAACCTGCTCGACATGAGCCGCCTCGAGACGGGGGCGATGGACGTGCTGCACCGACCCACCGACATGGGGGAGCTCATCAACAGCGCCCTGGCCAGCCTCGGTCCCCGGGGTCAGGGCATCACCGTCGCCGTCGACGACGACGTGCCCACGGTGGACACCGACCCGGTCCTGGTCGAACGGGTGCTGGCCAACCTCGTCGACAACGCCCTCCTGCACGGAGCGGAACGTCCGGTGCGGATCGAGGCCGGGACCGTGGCCGGGCGGGTGGACATCCGGGTGGTCGACCACGGGCCGGGGATCCGGGTAGTCGACCGGGACCGTGTCTTCCAACCGTTCCAACGCCTGGGTGACACCGACAACGGCACGGGCGTCGGACTGGGCCTGGCCGTCTCCCGCGGGTTCGCCGAGGCGGTGGGAGGCGAGCTGGACCTGGAGGACACCCCGGGGGGCGGGTGCACCATGGTGCTCCGGCTACCCGCATCCGTGGAGAACACGTCATCGATCATCGACGCCGACCTGGACCGGGACGTGGTCGGCGACGACAGTGAACCGACGGAGACCGAGCCCGACGGAGTGGATGTGGCTCCGTGAGCACCCCTCGCTCCGGCGGCCATGATGGCGCCGGCGGGAGCGGAACCGACGGGAGCAACCGGGGCGGCGACGAGCAGGGGTCCCGCGTCCTCGTCATCGATGACGACCCGTCGCTGCTGCGCGCCCTCACCATCAGTCTCGGCGCACGCGGCTACGACATCGCCGCCGCCCGCTCCGGCGAGGAGGGTCTGGACAAGGTGGCGCACTGGCACCCCGACGCGGTCCTGCTCGACCTCGGGTTGCCCGGCATCGACGGCGTCGAGGTGATCCGGGGCATCCGGGGCTGGAGCGACGTGCCGATCCTCGTGCTGTCGGCCCGCCACCAGTCCATGAGCAAGGTCGAGGCGCTCGACCTCGGGGCCGACGACTACGTCACCAAGCCCTTCGGGATGGACGAACTCCTGGCCCGGCTGCGGGCCGCACTGCGCCGCGCTCCGGGCGCCGAACAGGATCCACACGTCGAGGCCGAGGGGTTCTCGCTCGATCTGGCCGCCAAGCGGGTCGTCCGCGACGGCGTCGAGGTCCACCTCACCCCCAAGGAGTGGGAGATCGTCGAGGTCCTCGTCCGCAACCCCGGCCGGCTCGTGTCCCAGCGCCAACTCCTCCAGGAGGTGTGGGGCCCCGAATACGGTACGGAGACCGAGTACCTGCGGGTCCTCATGGCCCGGGTCCGACGCAAGCTCGAAGCCGATCATTCGCGGCCCCGCCACTTCATCACCGAGCCCGGGATGGGCTACCGGTTCGAGCCCTGACGGACCGGATCGAACTCCGACGGACCACGCGGGACACCCCGTCCGCGCCGGGCCGGGCGCCCGAACCGACACGGTCGCCTCGGTCGCTCAGTGGGCCACCCCGGGGGTGGCGTGGACCGGGCTCAGTAGAAGATGGCGGCCACGGTCACGAGGATCACCGTCGAGATGGCGATCCACACCGCGAAGAACCGGATGATCCGGACCCGGTACCAGGTCTGGCCCTCGTAGCGTCCCTTCCCGGCCCGGACCCACAGCCCCAGACCCAGGAAGGTCAGGAGGATCAGGTGGGCGAGCGTCGAGCCCATGAAGAACTCGTAGGTCGAGGCGTAGGCGCCGTCGATGGTCGTGAACGGGATGACCTGGAACTGGTAGATCTGCCAGGCGACGGCCGCCAGCATGAAGATCACCGCGACCCCGGCGGCGCCGGCGACGGCGCGCTTTCCGCTCCCCTTCTTGGCGTTGGACTCGGCCACCCAGACGAAGGCGGCGGCGATCACCGTGAGCACGGCGATGATGATGGCGTGCTTCGGGTCCGCCCGGGTGATGGGGGCGGTGATGGGATTCCCCAGCCCGTCGGTGCACGGATTCGCCTTGGTGCACAGCGCACCGTTCCACAGGCCGCTCGTATTGAGAGTCCGGAGGTAGAACCAGGTGAACACCTCGAGGACGAGGAACAGCGCGTCGCCCCCGATCAGCAGCCAGATCAGCAGGCGTTCCTTCTGGTCACGCTTGAACGCGGTCTCGTGCTCACCACCCGGGTTCTCGGCCCCCTCGACGGCGGGGCCGTGGCCGTGGTCGTCGTCCCCATGGGCGTGGTCGTCATGGTCCGTCACGGTGATCGACATCAGCTGGCCCCTCCCGACTCGTCCAGGTCGCTGGCGCCCGGGGCGCCGGCGGGCACGAGCTCGGGTTCCTCCACCGGAGCGAAGTCCGGCACCTGCTGTCCGTCGGGGACACCCTCACCGTACGTGTACGGGTCCGACGTGACCACGGGGTCCACCAGGAAGTTCTCGAGCGGGACCGGTGTGGGCACCTTCCACTCGAGCGTCTTGGCGTGCCAGGGATTGGCGGGGGCCTTGGACCCGTGCCGCCAGGCGTGAAGCATCATGTAGAGGAGGATGATCCATCCGGTCATCAGGATGTAGGCACCGACGGTGGACATCACGTTGGCGTCCAGGAACTTCGGGTCGTAGTAGGCGACCCGTCGGGCCATGCCCTGGAATCCCTCCCAGAACTGGCCGAAGTAGGTGATCTGGATGCCGGCAGCGATGACCCAGAACGCCACCTTCCCGATCCGCTCGTTGAGCATCCGGCCCGTCATCTTGGGAAACCAGTAGCAGAGCCCCGCCGTGGCGCCGATCATGGCGCCGCCGAGCAACGTGTAGTGGAAGTGGGCGGTCACGAACATGTCGCCGTGGAAGAACTGGTCGGCCGGCACGTCGGACAGGTAGATGCCGGTGACGCCGCCGATGATGAAGTTCCACAGGAAGAGGTAGACGAAGTACATCGGAAGGCGCGTCCAGATGCTGCCCTTCCACATCGTCCCGATCACGCACAGGAAGATGATCCCCGTCGGTATCGAGATCAGCTCGGTCGTGAGCATGAACGGCGCCGCCAGGTTGGGTGCCCACCCGGTGGTGAACATGTGGTGGGCCCACACCATGATCGACAGGGCGCCGATGGCCACGAACCCGGCGACCGCCACCTTGTAGGCGAACATCGGTTTCCGGGAGAACGTGCTGGTGACCTCGAGGACGGCGGCGACACCGGGCAGGAGGATCACGTAGACCTCGGGGTGCCCCATGATCCAGAAGATGTTCTCGTAGAGCCACTGGGAGCCGCCGAGCTCAGGAACGAAGAACGACGTCCCGGTGGCGCGGTCCGTGATCATCATGGTCATGACCAGGAGGAAGGCGGGCATGGCATAGAGGCCGAGGGCACTGCCGACGACCGTGCCCCAGGTGAAGATCGGAAGCCGGGCCATGGTCATGCCCTTGGCCCGCATGGTGACGACCGTGACGATGACGTTGATGCCGGCGACGGTCACCGAGACCACGAACGTGATGATGGTGATGGCGAATGCGTCCATGGCGGGCGGGGCCTGCACCGACAGCGGGGCGTAGGTGGTCCACCCGGCGTTGACCCCGCCGAGGAAGAACGTCGACAGCAGGCACGGGACGGCGGAGACGACCACCCAGAAGCTCATGGCGTTGAGCCTCGGGAAGGCCATGTCCTTGGCCCCGATCATGATCGGCATGACGAAGTTGGCGAAGGGGCCCGACACCATGATGATGGTGGCGATGATCATCACCATGCCGTGGATGGTGACCACGGCGTTGTAGGTCTGGGGGTCGAGGAAGCTCGAGTGCGGGGTGATGAGCTGGGTGCGGATCATCATGGCCAGGGTCCCGCCCACCCCGAAGAGCACCATGACCAGGACCAGGTACTGGGTACCGACCACCTTGTGGTCGGTACAGAACTTCAGGTAGCGGTACCTTCCCTGGCCGACACCCGCGGCGTACAGCTCGTCCTCGTGGCTCTGGTCGTGGCCCAGCATCCAGCGGATCGGCGCGTTGAACGTCCCCATCCCGACGTTGAATCCGATCACCCACGCCGTCATGGTGCAGGTGACGACCATGTCGGAGCCCCAGTTGGAGCCCTGGAGGATGGCGTGGGAGATGAGCCAGGCGACGAAGGCCAGGAAGATGCCGAACCCGAGGCCCGTCCAGATGCTCTGGTGGCGGTAGAGGCCGCCGGCCCTCGGCCCGAGCTCCGTGTCCTCGAGGAGTGGTGGTGCCACGGCTGTCGTCACGTTCGTACCCTTTCGGTGCTGCATCCTGAAGTGCTGTGCCGGCGTGTGTTCACGTCCTGCTCCCCCGTTCGCCTTCGGTTACGACGACATCGCCGTCGTCGTGACGGAGCTCGTCCTCGTGCCCGCCGTGATGTTCGCCGCCGACGGCGATGCGCCCTGGGTCTGGAGCCAGGCGGCGAACTGCGTGGACGTGACGACGGCTGCCTTGGTGTTCATGAAGGCGTGGTACAGGCCACAGAGCTGGCTGCACTGCACGGTGAAGCTGCCGAGCTTGTTCGGCGTGGTTCGGATGACCGTCGTCACCCCCGGGTTGGCGTCGACCTGGACACCGAGCGCCGCGGGCCAGAAGCCGTGGGTCACATCCTCCGAGGTGATGTTGAACTGGACCGGGCGGTTGATCGGCAGGTCGAGGGTGTGCGTCTCGACCCCGGCGCCCGGGTAGGAGTACGACCAGATCCACTGCTGTCCGGTCACGTTGACCTGCAGGGTGTTCGGATGCGTCACCTGCTGGGAGGCCCACACCGTGATCCCCCAGAACAGGAGGACGACCACGAGCACGGTGGACAGTCCGAGCCACAGCACGGTGATCGGCCCGTTGCCGCGCTGTGGCATGGCGTCGGGCGGCGGCTCGTCCTGGTTTCCCTTGTGACGCCAGGCGATCAGGCTGTAGAAGGCGAGCGCGTAGACGAACGCCGCCACCGGTGCGGCGAGCACCGTGAAGAACACGATCGTCGCCCACACGTCCCCGCCCTCGGGCGAGAGGAGGTTCGGCAGGAGGTGGTGCGGGGCGTAGACCCCGAGAAGCACCCCGACGGCCGTGAAGACCACCCAGATGATGAAGATCTTCCCGCCGGCCCGGGAGAAGAACGGCTCGCCCCCGAGGATGGTCTCGGCCTCGATCTCGTCGACTTCGTCCTCAAACGACATGGACGAACCCCGACATGAACCCGTATGCACCCATTACGCCTCCGAAGCTGGCCACCATCGATCCGCAGGGAAACTCGCAGTTCCACGCGTACGTGCCCTTGCTGCCCGAGATGAAGCTGAACGTGACCGTGTAGTGCTGCCCGGCGTCGTCGTTCGCCGACCCGGTCGGCAGGTTGGCGTTGGTGGGCAGCGGCACGTTCAGGAAGAAGTTGGGATCGACGCCGGGAGCACCCCGCATGGTGAAGGTGTGGCCGATGTTGTTGGGGTCCCACTGGGTCACCGTCTGGGTCGTTCCGTCCGGGCTGGTGATCGAGGCGGTCCCGCCGACCGTGCCCGCCACCTTGGCGAAGTAGGGGTTGTTCAGCGCTCCGCCCGAGTCGTACTGGCGGACCGTCACCGTGACGAGTGCGTGGGCCGGGACCTGGAACTGGTTGGTGAAGCCGTAGGCGGGCCAGCTCGGGTTGCCGCTCGGGTGGATCTGCTTGCCGTCGACCGTGCCCGTCGAGTCGGGGTAGGTCTGGAACTGCAGTGCCACGTGGGGCAGTGACTGCCCGTTGACGACGGCGGTGCCGAGGGACGTCGCCACCTGCACCCCGCTCGGGTAGTTGGGCGACGTGTACGTCTGGGACATGAAGAAGGCGGCCACGCCGCCGATGGCGACGAGCGCCACCACGAACGTGACGATCACACCCACCGGCCTGGCCTTGGGTGCGGGGGCCGGTTCGGCGTCCGGCGTGCCTGCCGTAGGTTCGTTGACTGTCACGGCCCTCACTCTCCACGGGCTGACGTCCCTCTCGGGACGAGGTTGCCCACTGCCGACGGGTTCACTGCTCCTGATCGGCTCGCGGGAATTGCCCAGTAACCGACTGCAGGTCTCTTCTTAGCAAATTCCCAGGAAGCTGTCACCGACCGTCACGGTTCGGCCACTCGGGCAGGTCGGACGGAACGTCGACAACCTGGGGTCCCCACCCCACGGTCCACGGACGCCTTCGACCCACGGACGCCTTCGACCCACGGGCGCCGTCGACCGGTCGGTAGGGTGGCCGGGTGGCATCCTCCCGGCCCGACGAGCGCCCCCCGCACAGGCCCGGGCCCTCCGGCCGGCTGCGGGGAGCCGACGCCTTCCGGCTCCACCTGACCCTCGTGGTGGGATTGGTGGTCTGCGTAGCCGCCTTCGTGATCGAGGTCGGTCGGGCCCTGGGCGGAAACTCGCTGAGCTGGGCCTATGTGTTCGAGTGGCCGATCTTCGCCGTGTTCGCCGTCTACATGTGGTGGCACCTTCTCCACGACCGGGACGGCGCCCGACCGAAGGAGCTCCGTGACTCGCCAGGCGACGGATCGACCCCGTCACCGGGACCAGGGGCTACGCCCGACGACGCCGACCTCCTCGCCTGGCAGGAGTACCTGCGGGGCATGGAGGCCGAGGAGGCCCGTCAGACCGAGGAACACGGGCCGGACGCCGGCTGACCGGGTCGGACACGGGCTGACCGCGCCGGACCCATCGGGACCGGGGATGACCGGGGACGACCCGGTCGGACCCGGCACCCGAAGCTGGTGCCCATCGGCCCTCCCCTGCCCGGACGGTCCCCCACCGGGGGAGCAGGCCCGGCCCGCCGACGGTCAGACCCGGCCCAGTGCCCGCTCGAACGAGGCGGACACACCACCCTCCTGGCCGAACACCCGGTAGGCGATCAGGACAAGGGCCGGGACGGCCCAGAAGTCGCCGCAGATCCACAGGATGCCCGCTGCCCAACGCTGGTCACGCAGAGCCGCCACCGGACCGTCCATCACGACGTGCATCGAGTAGACCGGGGCGCGGGAGAAGATGCCCAGGGACATGGCCACCACCAGCATCTCGAAGGCGGTGATGACCACGGCGGCCACCTGGATCTTGGGCGTCCCCCGCGGCGGGCCCGGGGGCGACGGGAGGATGATCCGCCAGAACAGGTACCCGCTGGCCACGAACATGGGCGCCATCAGCCAGTTCATCGCCCAGTCGTGCCAGGAGCCCCAGTTGTAGACGGCGGGCAGGTGCCAGAGGACCATCGTGCCGTTGAACGCCACGATGGCGGTCACCGGGTGCGTGATCACGCGCACCGGCCCGCGCACCAGCGCGCCGGCCGCCGACAGGTGGTAGGCGCGGAGCCACCGGCGGCGCCGCTCGACCGGGACGGCGTACAGGAGCGGCACCCACGGCGCCCCCAGGATGAGCAGAGGAGGGAGGTAGAACATCTCGAACACGTGGGAGACCATGTGGATGCTCAGCCACTTCATCGACCAGCGCTGGAGGGGGCCCGAGGCTACGAGCGCCAGCAGCACGAGACCGGTGTAGAAGGCCAGGGACCGGTGCCACCGCTGGCGACGGTGGGCCTCGGTCTGGCGCACGGCCAGGCGCCGGCGGCCCACCTCGTGGGCGACCCCGACCACCACGGCGAAGACGGCCAGGGGGGTGAGCTGCCAATACTGGGGGAGAACCACTACTGGGGGAGAACCATCGGTCCGTCCTTCCGTGACGGGACCGATGCTACCGGTGGGGCAGGGTCACGGCTGCCGGGGCTCAATCCGACGAGCCGTACTGGATGGGCACGCTCTGTCGGGACACCCGTGTCCACGACGGGGCGCCGGGAGACGTCGACCACACCGTCAGCTGACTACCGGACGGGACGAATGCATCCGTGTCCGTGCCGACGGCAGCCACCGCCGCGGTGCCGTCCGGCGGCGCGGGCAGCGCGACCCAGGGGACGGCGCGGTACCCGATGCCGGGCCGTCGACGGACTCGAGCCGCAGCCCCGACCCACTGTCGGAACCCAGCAGCACGGTCACCTTCTGCCCGCTCCCACCGCCGATGGCCGTGCCGCGCACCGACCAGCCCGACCGGCACCGTCAGCGGGGCCGAGGCCGAGAGGTCGGCGCCGCTGCCGCCCCAGGCCACCGCGAGGGTGGCGCCACCGCCGCCGGAGCCCTCGAGCAGGGCCACCAGTCCGCCGGCTCCCGCCTGCAGGCGGAGCACCTGCGTCGCCGTCGGCGCGCCAGGCAGGACCAGCGGACCGAGCAGGGTCCATCCGCCCGGACGGGGCGGCGGTGAAGAGCCCGGCCGCAGACGAACGGGCGCAGGCCGTCCCCACGACGGTGGAGCCCGACGAGGTCAGGGCCACCGCGGTGATGCCGTCCACGGGACAGCGGGGCGAAACGGCGGCGAGCCCGGCGACCGTCGTCCGCCGCTCCCAGGAAGTGAGACCGGGGCCGGCATCCACGACCGAGGGCGTGGGTCGGGCGAGGACGGCGGCCACCTCGCCGTCCGCCCCGGTGGCGAGCCCGTCCGGCCGGCGGGCGAGGGTGCCCGGCAGGTTCCCCGGCGTCCAGGCCGAGGTGCCCGCTGCCCGCTGGGCCAGCACCGAGAACGTCAGGTCCGCCGAGGGCAGGAAGCCGGCCGTCAGCGACCCCGTGGTGGCGGCCCCGACCACCAGGCCGCCGTTGTCGGCGACACCCGGCGGAGTGGCGAGCACCCACGACGGCGAGCCTGCGCTGCGGTCGAAGAGCTCGTAGAAGGTGTTGGCCGGGTCGTCGAGGTGACCCATGGCCACCACGACCTGGGACCCCGTGGGCACGGTGGCGGAGGCCGCCGGCAGGACCGCGGCACCGCCGGCCGACGACGAGCCGGCCGACGACGAGGCTCCCGAGGACGCATTCGACGACGATGTGGACGAGGACGTCGAGGCGAGGGCGACCACCACGACGGCGACGGTCAGCACCGCCAGGACGGCGCCCACCACGAGCCAGGTGCGGCGGCTCACGCCTCCCCGGCCCTGCGCTGGACTTGGGTGATCTGGGAGGCGAGCAGGCCGCTGAAGGAGGACTGCAGTGCCGACGTGGTCGACCCGGGGTCCGAGTTCAGGATGCGCCGCAGCGTGCCGTGGGCGTCGATCACGTAGACGATGTCGGGATGCGACACCATGCCTCCCCCCGGCGCCGTCAGGACGGTGATGCCGTAGGCGTCCCAGACCGACTGGAGCTCGGCCAGGGATCCCGTCAGGTAGGTCCAGTTGCCCATGGTCCCGAGCCCCTCCTGGGCGTCGAATTCGGCCATGTTCGCCGCCGAGCGGTACACGGGGTTGGCCACGACGGCGACGAAGCGCACACGGGCGGCGTCGGAGCCCAACAGCGCGTCGGTCGCCTTCAGCTCCTGGGCGATGATCGGGCAGTCCGTGGTGCACACCGGGTCGAGGAAGGTGAGGACCACGGTCGACCCCCGCAGATCGGCGAGCGACACGGGGCCGCCGTGGACGTCGGAGAGGGTGAATGCCGGAGCCGGGCCGGCCGTGACGTTGGGGGGACCGTCGACGGCCTCGGCGATCTGCGGGTCGGCAGTCCGGTCGACGGCGGCGGCGGCCATGGGTGCGACGCCGACCAGGAGGATCCCGAGGGCGCCGATGGCGGCTGTCAGCCGCCCGGCGCGACGGGTGTCGATCTCCTCCCACCACGAGCGCTTCGCCGGGGCACCGGAGGTCACCGGCGATGTCGCTTCGGGACCCGCCGACGTGGTGGCGTCCGTCGCCTCGGGCCCGTCCTCGACCCCGGAGGCGGCGGCCACCCCCACACCCACGGGTGTCGGGGGCACCTCCGGTGAGCGGATCTGGGCCACGACGGGAGTGCCGTCCCCGTCGACGGCGACCGTCGCCTCGGCCGGGATCGTGACGGCGAGGTAGCCACCGATCGCCACGAACAGCAGCGGAAGCATCGAGTTGGGATCCGTCCCCACTCCCCCCCAGAACCCGAAATCCTCGATGAGCACCCAGTCGGCGATGCACAGGACGCCCAGGGCGATCATCGTCGGGCGGAGCACGCGCCTGCCTGCTCGGGCACCGACGAGCAGGGCGATACCCAGTCCGACCAGCGCCACCACGGCGACGAGGTTGACCCCCCAGCCGTGGGCCCGGTCGAACGAGGCGAACGAGGTGAGGAGCGAGCGGAACTGGCCCGGCTGCGACGTCTGCGACATCTGTCCGATCATGCCGGCCAGGGTTCCGGGCGAGCCCCGGACGGTCCCTTGCCAGAACCCGCGCCCGGGCCAGGCCTGGAGCACGGCGGCCCCGAGGAGCAGCACGCCCATCGCCCGGATCATGAGCCGGCCGAGCTGCGTCCCCTCCCATGCCCGGTCGGGCAGTGCCACCAGGGCGCCGGCCACCGCATAGAAGAGCACGGCCCCGGGGGCACCGAACAGGATCGTCGACCCCGGGGCGAAGATCCCTCCGAACGCGTTCCCCACCGACCACACGACGAGGCCCCAGCCGACGCTCGCCAGCCCCGCGCCCCGGCTCCACCAGCCCCTCGGACCCACCAGGAGGAGGAGGCCGATCCCCAGCTGGATCCAGACCGTCGAGGCGGCCGCCGCCGCCGGATGGTTCGCCCACACGGTCACGCCGGAATCGACCAGGTGCTGCACCCACCCCGGTGAGGTGGCCGCCGCCGGCTTGATGACCCCGTCGACCAGGCCGGTCGGCATACCGGGCTGGAGCTGCAACAGACCGTCGAGGATCCACAGCAGCCCGAAGGCGATGCGCAGGAATCGTCGGGCCGCGGGCTCGGGCGCACGAGGGGCCGCCAGATGCGGATAGGGCTCCCCACGGGCCACCGCCCGCCGGTACTGCATCGCCCGGAGCTGGTTCCAGCCCATGAACAGCACGGCCACGATCACCAGCACGATTGCGGACTGCGTGAGGAGCGCGTGGTGGAACTCCGCGACGATCGACGAATTGCCCGGCCCCGGCGGGCCGCCCATGCCGGTCATCGGAAGTCGGCAGGCACGGGCATCGGCGCCACGCTACCGTCCACCCCTCCCGGCCCGGTAGTCGCCCCGCTGCCCGGCCGGCAGCCGCTGCCGGCAACCGGCGCCCGCTGCCCGCGCCCGGAACCGGAGCCGAGCGGAGGTCAGCTCACGGTCAACGTCGTGGCGCTCGAGGCGACGCCGTACGGGGTGGTGACCACGATCGGACCGGTGGACGCCTTGGCCGGCACCACGACCTCGATCTGGGACGCCGTGGACGTGGTCACAGTGGCCCGCTTGCCCCCGACGACGACCTTCTTCACCGACCCCAGGCCCGACCCGGTGACGGTGACCGACTCGCCCCGGGCGGCCGAGATCGGTCCGAAGGAAGCGATCGTCGGGGTCAGGTGGAACACCTTGGGGCTGACCGCGGTGCCGGAGGAGGAGGTCACCGACAGGACCCCGTCGGCGGCCCCCGCGGGCACGATGGCCGTGATCGACGTGGCGGCGTCCGTCACCACCTGGGCGGCCGTCCCGGCGAAGAACACCGCGGTGGCGCCGGCGAGGTTCTTCCCGGTGATGGTCACCGTCGACCCGGCCGGCCCCTTGGCCGGGGACACCGAGGTCACCGAGGAGGTGAAGGTGAAGTCCGGCTCTCCGTCCTCGCACGCTCCCCTGCCGCCGTCGGCGCGGTTCGACCACAGGCCCTGCACCGCCACCACCCCGGTAGCCATGGTCAGGTCGAACATCTGGCCCGGGCCCGTGGCGACGTAGGCGCACAGATCACCGATCTCGCTGCCGGCCGAGTTGATCCAGCCCGGGACGGGATTGGTCTCGGGGAACTGGTCGGTGACCGTTTCGGCGAATTCGTGGCTGGCCGCCTCGGTGGCGCCGTCGAGCGTCCCCGGACTGTTCACCGTGCCCGCACCGCAGTACGGCCCCACATCGGGTACGTAGGGGAGGTTGGTGAACGCCACGATCGGGCCGGTCACCGGTCCACCTCCGCCGATCGAGGGGTCGTGGGTGTCGTCGTGATAGGCGCAGTAGCCGTTGACCGGGTTGTTCCAGCCGTCCGGGTCGGTACCGGTGGGCGACACGATCACGTACTGGGCGTCGCGGTTCGAGGCCTGGTCCGTGTTCCCGAAGTAGGTGGTCGCCGCCTCCGCCTCCAGGGCGATCTGCTGTTCGGTGAGCCCGGCGGACTCCTGGGCCGAGGACGCCGGCGAACTGTCGTACCAGACACCGGCGAGCACCCCCGGTGACGGGTAGGGGATCATCGAGTCACCCTGCAGACACGAGGTCGCGCCGACAGGGGCCCCGTCGCAGTACTGGGTCAGCACGCCACTCCACGTCTCGCTGTCGGTGCCCATCCCCGCGTAGAGCGTCTGGAGGGCGGGGGCCAGGCCGTCCGGGTCCTGGGAGAAGACGTCCTGGCCGGCACCATTCGTGGACTCGTCACCCCACTGGTCACCCATGAACACCAGGTAGACCTTGGGCTGGCCGGTGGTCACCCCGGCGGCCACCAGGGTGCCGGTCCCGCCACCGTCAGGCCACCGCCGTAGGTCACGAGCTTCGTGGAGGAGGAGGCGGACCTGCGGGCCGCCGCCGCCGGCGTCGTCATGTGGCCGAGTGCGTCCACCCCGCCCACGTCACGCTGTCCACCGGGGCACCGCACCGTGCCGGGCCCCGTGCCCGTGGGCGGTCGGCACCGTGAGGGTGACCGGCGCGGCGCCCGACGTCACCGGGGCGGCTCCGGCCACCGCGGCCGTCCCCACGACACCTGCGGCGGTGGAGGCCAGGAGGGTGGCGCCGGCGACCACGGCCGCACACGACCGGGCACGGCCGCGGCCACCGGTGGTGCAACGGGTACGGAACATGTCTACCTCCGGCTCGGCGTGGACCCCCCTCACACCCGTGCGACCCGGATGGTGGAACCCGGTCCATGCAACGGGCGTGACCCCGGCCGGATGCGGCTCCCGGACGGCGCTGACCCAGCCAGGCTACCCGATGGGCCCGCCCCTTGGGAAGGGCCGGCAGCACCGGGAACACGGAAGACCACGCCCGGTCGCCGGGCGGCCACCGGCAGCGCGATGGACCGGCCACAGCCGGCACGCCGGCCGGCCACCGTCGGTCGGCGCTACTCCCCGAGCAGCAACCCGTAGTTGGCACCGCGGCGGAGGTGGTGGCCGCCGTCGATCGGGAACGCCACACCGGTGATCCACGACGACTCCGGCCCGGCCAGGTAGCGGACGGCGGCGGCGACGTCCTCGACCGTGCCGACCCGGCTGATGGGCATCCCCTCGAGGTAGTCGTCCAGGAGCGGTCCGCCGGCCGTGATGAACGACATCAGCTCGTCGTCGATGATCCCGGGCTGGACCGAGTTGACCCGCAGCCCCGTGTGCCCCGAATTCCTCGGCGGCGCACCTGCAGAGCATGTCGATTCCGGCCTTGGCGGTCCCGTAGGCCCACAGGTAGCGGTGGGGGAACCCGCCCGCCCCCGACGACATCCCGATGAACGAGCCCCCCGTCGGCTCCCGCCGTCGATCCCGTCGCCCACACCCGCCGCCATCAGCGGGGCCCGTGCTTCAGGCAGAGGAACGTGCCGATCAGGTTCAGGTCGACCGTCGACCGCACGGCATCGACGTCGGCCGAGACGATGGGGCCCATGGTGAACGAGCCACCGGCATTGGCGAAGAGGACGTCGAGGTGGCCACGGGGTCGGGCCGCCTCGGCCACGGCCGCGGCGACCTGGTCCTCGACCGTCACATCGGCCACCACATAGCGGGCGGTCCCGACCGGGCCTCCGGCGGGCCCGGACCCGGCGGCCGACGCCTCGAGCTGCGCCACGGCTGCGACCAGCTTCTCCTCGGTCCGGCCACAGATGGTCACGTGGGCGCCGTCGTGCACCAGGCGGGTGGCCGTGCCGAGGCCGATGCCGCTGCCACCCCCGGTCACGAGGGCGGTGTACCCGGCGATGGCGGTCGGTCCTGTCGGGCTGTCGGTCACGGGTCTGCTCCCTGCTCGCTTCGGTCCGGTCGAGGTGTTCCGGTGCGGCGGCCGGAGTGGCTACCGTTCCGGGTTCCGGAGCAGCATGCTACGGACCGCCGAGCGCGGCAATCCGGAGGATCCGCCGCCGGCGGGACCGGACCGGCGACACGAGGAGAGTCACGCAGTGAGCGACCGGCAATTCAACCTGGCCGACCTCTTCGAGATCGTGGTGGACACGGTCCCCGACCGGCTGGCGCTGGTGGCCGGCGCTGCCCGTCTGACCTACGCCGACCTGGACGCCCGGGCCGATGGGTTCGCCCACCACCTCACCGACCTCGGACTCGCCCCCGGGACCCAGTGGGGATCCTGGCCCACAACCGGGCCGAGTGGGTCGAGGCCATGATCGGCTGCTACAAGGCTCGCTGCGTGCCGGTCAACCTCAACTACCGCTACGTCGGCACCCGAGCTCCGCTACGTGGTCGACAACGCCGACCTCGAAGTCCTGGTGTACGAGCGCGAGCTCGGCCAGCTGGTGGCCGACGCGCTCGACGGCCTGGTCCTCGACCGGACGCTCCACCTCGTGGTGTTGGAGGACGGGTCGCCGGTCACCCCGACCCGGTGGTGACCGCCACCGGGAGCCCTCCGGCCGGCTACGAGGACGTGGTGGCGGCGGTCACGGCCGGACGCGCGTGGGCACGCCGCGCTCCCCGGACGACCTCTACATCCTCTACACCGGCGGAACGACAGGCATGCCCAAGGGCGTCATGTGGCGCCAGGAGGACATCTTCTTCGCCGCCATGGGCGGAGGCGGCTGGGGAGCGGCGCCGATCGCCACCGCGGTGGAGCTGGCCGGTCGCATCGGCACCGACGAGGCCGCCCGCATTCCCATGCTGGTGGTGGCCCCGCTCATGCACGGCAACGCCCAGTGGGCCATGTGGAACGCATTCATGATGGCGGGGACCACCGTGCTGTACACGGAGAACTGCTTCGACGCCGACCGGCTCCTGCGCATCATCGGCGAGGAGCGCGTGGTGTCCACCGCCCTGGTCGGCGACGCCATGGCCCGGCCGTTGTCCGAGGCCCTCGCCGCTGCACCCGACGGCACCTACGACACGTCGACGCTCGCCGTCATCGGTTCCGGTGGGGCCATGCTGTCGGCCGCGGTCAAGGCGGACCTGGCCTCGCAGCTACCCGGGGCGATGATCATGGACCGGTTCGGCTCGAGCGAGTCCGGGGCGCAGGGCGCGGTCGAGGTCGGCGCCAGCGGGCCGAAGTTCGTGATGAGCGACGACACGGCGGTGCTCGACGACGAGCTCCGTCCACTGGCACCGGGTGACGGTCGGATCGGACGGCTGGCCCGGTCGGGCCGGATCCCCTCGGCTACTACAAGGACGAGGCCAAGACGGCCGCGACGTTCCCGACCGACCCGGACGGGGTCCGGTGGTCGGTGCCGGGCGACCTCGCGTCCATCGGGCCCGACGGGCTCATCACCGTGCACGGGCGCGGTTCGGCGTCGATCAACTCCGGCGGCGAGAAGGTCTTCCCCGAGGAGGTCGAGGCAGCGGTCAAGGAGCACCCGGACGTCTACGACGCCATCGTCGTCGGGTTGCCCGACGAGCGCTTCGGCGAGCGGGTGGCCGCCGTGGTGCGGCCACGCGACGGACGGCGCGTCCCCGCTGACGCTCGACGCGCTCCAGGAGCACTGCCGCGGCGCACATCGCCGGGCTACAAGATCCCCCGGCAGCTCCTCGTCGTCGACGAGATCCCACTGACCGCAACAGGGAAGCCGGACTCCAAGGCGGCCAGGGCGCTCTTCTGACCGCCAATCGGAAGGCGCCCGTCGCGCGGCCGTCCGGCGGGCGGGGGTTCAGGCCGGGACGGCCACGCGGTCGGGTGACCCGTCGCGCACCACCAGGGCCAGGGTGGTCACAACCCGGTCGGCAGCGGAAACCAGCCTCGCCTCGTCGATCTCGATGGTCCGGCGAAGTCCCGCCTCGGGCCACAGCCCCACGACACGGGCCGGCACCGACCGGTCCGAGGGCCGCACCGCGGCGACGAGCCCCAGGAATCCGAGATCGTCGGCCCATCCCCCGCACGGGGCACCACCGGACACCACCACCAGTGCCGACCCCGCCGCAGGCGCTGCCGGTCCGTCGCCGGTCCCACGGACGGGGGTAGGAAGCGGGTCGACCCGCGCCTCACAGCGGGCCTTCAGCCAGACGGTCCGCGGCCCCGGGCACGACCACCGGTCGTCGGCGGGGCCGATGACGGCCCGCTCGCCGAGTGCCGTCCAATCGGCCGACGCCCACAGCGGTGTGGCCCAGGTGACCGCCTCGGCAAGGACCACCGATCGGGCGCCGGCGCCGAGTCCGGCGAACCAGGGCTCCCAGTGGAAGGTACGCCGGCCCGTCCGTCGCCACTCGTCGACCGCCTCCGCAGCCAACGGGGCCACTGCCTCGGCGGGCCCGCGGAAGTGACCGCCGGCACAGGCCCGGACGGCGGCGAGCCCGAGGGACCGACGGGCGAAGGCCGGCTTCCAGGCGAACGCGGGGTCCGGTAGTCCCACCGTCCCCGGGTGGGAGCGGGCGCGACGCAGGGCCGGCAGGTTCACCTCGACCGGCCCACCGGGTGACATTCCGCCCACCACCGAGGCCACGTCCCCGACAAGTCCGGCCCGCACGCGCTCTCGTGCGGCGTCCCCCAACGGCGGCGTGGAGGCAGGTCCCGGCGTCCGGCCGTCGATGCCGTCGAGCCGGTGGGTCATGCTGCACGCTCGGCAGGAAATGGGAGGGGGCCGTCGGTGCCCACCACCCGCACGGTGGGGGCCGATGGTACGGACGGCGGTGCTTCCGACGCCAGGGCGGTACGCACCAGGGTCGCCGAACCGTCGGCCGCCGCCACGGACGGCCTGGCCGACCCGAGCGGTGCCTCGGCGCAGGCCGCGCACCACAGGTGTCCCATGGCGGCCGGCACCGTCGTGGACCCGAGGGCGTCCGGGCCGGACAGCACCTCGATCCCGGCGCGGCACCGTCGGGCGGCGCCCACGAGGAGCTCGGTCGTCACCGGGTCCACGTCGAGTTCGCCCGTTCGTGTGTAGTACGTCGCCACGGCGAACGGAGGGGCGGAGCCCCGCAGGGTCTCGGCCAGTGCGTGGAAGTGGCGGTCGTCACGATGGGCGGACCGACGGGTCCCCGAGGTCACGTCGACGAGCGCCACCGAGGACGTGTCACCACCGGGGCGACCGACAGCCAGGTCGACCCGTGTGACCAACTCGACCCGGCCGCCGGCCAGCGGAACGCGCAGGCACTCCTGGGTCCGTGGCAGCCAGGCCGGGTCGAGGACCGGCCAGCGACGGCGCAGCCCGTCGACCTGCCGGTCCACCTCGGCCCGGAGTTCGGAGCACTCGCTCGGGGAACGCTGTTCGATCCAGTCGACGAGCGGTGCCTGATGCTCGTCGACACCGAGCGCGTCCATCCCGTCGACCATCGGCTCGTCGATCGTTCCGGTGGTCACCAGCTGCCGGAAGAGGGCCCCGACGAGTGCGCCGCATGCCAGCGCCAGCGAGAACTCCCGGCCGCCGGACCGCTCCGACGTCGCATGCTCGGGGCAGGCCAGTGAGCGGGTCAACCGGTCCTTCGTGACCACGAGCACCGACCCGTCTCCGGTGGTCGGCGGGTCGCAGGCGCCGATGCCATGGTCCAGATGACACCGGAGATCGGCCACCAGGTCCGGGTCCGCCGGCGGACGGGCCAGACCGGTCACCCTCAGGCGGTCCAGGAGTGCGAGCCCGGCCAGCGGCCGCCATGCCGACGACCATCCGTGCACGGCGCCCGAGTCCGTCGGAGCCGTCCTGACTCGCCCCCGTCGTTCCCCACCGATCGACCCGACCCCGCTCGACCCACACCGGTCCGGCTCCTCCACGTGCCGCTCCCCCACCGGGGACTCCCTCGTCGTCATGACGACAGTGTGACCCCAGGGTGTCTCATCGATGGCCGAGGGTCGGCCCGGTACGGGACAGGGCGGCGGGGACGGGACAGGGCGCGGCCGAGTGGCCGGTGTCGACGTCGGGGCGGCCGGTAGCCTCTCCCCCGATGCTCCCCGCGGCCACGACCACCTTCACCGTCGTGTTCACCATGTTCGTCGTCGCCGCACTGGTGCTGATCGTCCTCACCCTCCGGTTCCTCGTCCGCCAGGCGTCGGCGTCCCGGAACCGTTGGCTGGGCGTGCAACAGGACGGGGAACCCGACGAGGACGAGGGGGAGGAGGACGAGGGGGAGGACGAGGAGACGAGATGACCGCGCTGGTGCTCGCCGGCGGCAGCACGCGCGGGGCGATCCAGATCGGGATGCTCCAGGTGCTCGCCGAGCACGGGTTCGTTCCGGACCGGATCTTCGGATCGTCGGTCGGCGCCATCAACGGCGTGGGCTTCGCCGCCGACCCGACCCGCGAGGGCGTGGAGCGGATGACCGAGGTGTGGTTGCGCATCCGCCGCGAGGACGTCTACCCCCAGGGGAGGCTCCACGGGCCCTGGCTCTACGTCCAGCAACGTGACGCCGTGTACTCCAACTCGGGACTGCGGTCCATCGTGGAGGAGGGGTTCCCCCACGAGCGACTCGAGGACGCCGTGGTTCCGGTCGAGATCGTGGCGACATCCCTGACCGACGGCGGTGAACGGTGGTTCACCTACGGCCCGGCGGTCGACGCGGTCCTGGCGTCGTCGGCGATGCCGGCCATCTTCCCACCGGTCGAGATCGACGACGAGAAGTACATCGACGGCGGCGTGGTCGACAACGTGCCCATCCAGCGGGCCATCGATGCCGGTGCCACCCGGATCGTGGTCCTGCTGTGCTCGCCGCCGGTGTTTCAGCCGCCGGTGGCGAAGAGGCCGGTCGAGGGCATGGTCAACGCGCTGTTCATCGCCATCCACGCACGCTTCGTCCGGGACATGGCCCACCTACCCGGAGGGGTCGAGGTCATCCTGTGCACCGGCCCCGAGGGCACCACGCGTGACTTCGACGATTTCTCCACCACTGAGCACCTGATCGCGCTGGGCCGCGCCGAGGCCTCCGAGGTGGTCCGGCGCTACGCCCTCGGGACGATCGCCTACCCGGCTCCGGCGATGCCCGTGCCGGCGGTCCGCGACGGAGGGGACGGGCCCGTTGTCGAGCGCCGGGCCGGGGACCGCCGGGAGGGGGACCGCAGGGCGGATGTCACGGCGGAGAGCGCACCGGACAGCACGCGAGACGGGGGGCCGGACGGGGAACCGGGGACTCAGGCCGTCGGTCCCTCGGTCGTCGAGGCCGGAGGCACCGGCTCCACGGCCGCTGCCGGGCCGGTGACCCAGCCCGACCCGGGCACGTAGCGCCGCACGATCTTCGCCGGCACCCCGGCGATCACGCAGTGGTCGGGGAACACGCCGCGCACCACCGCTCCGGCGCCCACCACCACGTTCTTCCCGAGCTCGGTGCCCGGCAGGATGACCACGCCGGTCCCGAGCCAGCTGCCGTCGCCAATGAGTACCGGCACGTCATGGGGCCACTGCACGTGGACGACCTCGTCCGGGTTCTCGTAGCCGTGGTTCTGGTCGGTGATGTACACGTACGGCCCGGTCTGCACGTCGCTGCCGATGTCGATCTGGAAGTGGCCCACGATGTGGCTGCCCCGGCCGATCATGGTGCGGTCCCCGATGCGGACCACCGGGTCGGTCACCATCTTCTGGCCGGGCACCATGCCGGCCGACAGGCTCACGTAGGGACCGACCAGGGTGTCCTCGCCGATGTGGATCCACCGCTCACCGAAGACGGCGCCGGTCGGGAAGGCCAGACAGCTGCCCCGGCCGAAGGCGCCGAAGCGGTCGGCCAGCCTGTCCCCGGGGCCGGTGGCACCATGCCGCACCAGCCAGTCCCAGCCCCCGTGGACGGCGGCGTGGAGGACGCGGTGGCGCAGCCGTCTGAAGTCCCGCGGGGGAGCGGCGGCGGCGCGTGGCGTGACCCCGAGCGGCACCGGTCCGGAGCCACCGGACGGCGTGCCGGACGGGTCTGCGCCGTGGACGGCGTCGGGGCTGGCTGCGCTCACCCCGCGACGGTATACGACATGTCGCGGTCGGGTGATCCCCGGGCGGGCCGGGCGGCCGCACCGATCCAGGGACCCCGGCGTCCCGACTCCGCCGTGGGCACCGGACGGGACACTCCCTCCTTCCCTACGATGGGTCCGTGCCCGCGGACCCAACTTCAGAGGCGGACCCGACTACAGGGGCGGATCCATCCACAGAGGACGTGGACCGCGTCCTGGCCGACAAGTCGCTCCTCGGTCGGTCCGGGTTCTCTTCGGGATCCGACGTCTACGAGCGTGCCCGGCCGGGCTACTCCGACGAGTCGGTGGCCCATCTGACGGGCTCGCTCGGCATCGGTCCGGGCAGTCGTGTCCTGGACGTGGCGTCCGGGACGGGCAAGCTCACGCGGTCCCTCGTGGCCGCCGGCGCCACCTGCGTGGCCGCCGAGCCCTCGGCGTCCATGCGCGCCTCGTTCGCCCAGGCCGTGCCCGGTGTGGCCCAGGTGGGTGCCGACGCCCTCCTTCTGCCGTTCCGGGAGGACTCCTTCGACGCAGTCACGGTGGCCCAGGCGTTCCACTGGTTCGCCACCACCGAGGCGCTGGCCGAGTTCGCCCGGGCGCTGCGCCCCGGTGGGGGCCTCGCCCTGATCTGGAACGAGCGCGACGAGTCCGACCCGGTCGTCGCCGAGCTCGCCCGGATCAGCAAGTGGGACGTCCACCAGCCCTACCCGGTGGGCCGGGACTTCGGGACGGTCGTCGACGAGTCCGGGTGCTTCGGCCCGGTGACCCGCACCCGGTTCCGGTTCACCCAGCCCCTCGACCGCACCGCCTTCGTGGAACAGGTCGCCTCGCGCAGCTACATCGTCGTGCTTCCCGAGGACCGGCGACGCGCCATCCTCGACGGTGTCGCCGCACTGGCCGATCGCCTCGAGGAGCCGATCGAACTCCCCTACCTGGTCGATCTGTTCTGCGCCCACGCCCGCTGAGGGGCCGGCGCGGCCGACCGACCACCGGCTTGCCTCCGACCGCCCGCGCGGTGCAGCCTCTCCCCCGAGGGTCGGCACCGCCACGCAGAGGCGGCGCCGCGGACCCGGACCGGGGGGAAGCCACCGACCATGATCAAGCTCACCTGTCTGCTCCGGCGCAAGGAGGGGACCACCCCCGCCGAGTTCCACGCGTACTGGCGGGACCACCACGGCCCGCTCATCGCCAACTCGAGCGCCGCCAAGTACGTGATCCGCTACGAACAGAACCCCCGTCCGCTCGACGACTACCGGGACGACGACGATCGTTCCGGCTACGACGGGGTGACCGTCCAGTGGTTCGAGTCGATGGACGCGTACTACGCCCACATGGGCGAGGACGACTTCCCCGCCATGATGGAGGACATCGCCAAGTTCCTCGACACGGACCGGCTCGAGGTCGTGCTCACCGAGGAGCCGCGGGTCATCATCGACGGTGAGGCAGACTGGTCGCGCTGACCGTCGGCGCCGCGTTCCATTGACACCACCAGGTGTCGGACGTAGGATCCAGACCTTCGGACACGGTGTCCGATACTTGGGAAGGTGCGTCCGGCATGAGTGACACGGGTCAGACGGAACTGGACATCAGCGGGGTCAGCTTCGACGACATCAACCTGTTGGATTCGACGGTGTTCGCCGAACGGGTCCCGCACGAGTGGTTCGCCTTCCTGCGCCAGAACGCCCCCGTCTGGTGGCAGGAGGAGGAGGACGGCCCCGGGTTCTGGGCCGTGACCACCCTGGCCGAGGCGACGCAGGTCAACCGTGACTACGAGCACTTCTCCTCGGCGGCCAAGGCCACCTACCTGTGGGAGCTGGCCGAGGACGACCTGGCCCAGCAGCAGCTGGTCATGCTCAACATGGACCCGCCGCTGCACACCCGCTACCGCCGGCTGGTGAACAAGGGGTTCACCCCACGCATGGTCAACCAGCTGCACGAGCGCATCCACGCCGCCACCGACGGCATCATCGACCAGGTCATCGAGCGGGGTTCAGCGGACTTCGTGACCGACATCGCCGCCGAGCTGCCGCTCGTGGTGATCGCCGAGCTCCTCGGCGTGCCCAACGAGGACCGGCACCGGATGTTCGACTGGTCGAACCGGATGATCGGCAGCGACGACCCCGAGTACCAGTCGGCGGGAGAGGTTGCCCAGATGGCGTCGATGGAGCTCTACGCCTATGCGTCGGAGCTCTTCGCCAAGAAGCGCGTCGACCCCCACGACGACCTGATGAGCGTGCTCACCCAGGTGGACATCGACGGTGAGCAGCTGTCCCCGTTCGAGCTCGAACTGTTCTTCCTGCTGCTCACCGTGGCCGGCAACGAGACGACCCGCAACCTCATCTCCGGCGCCATGGCCACGTTCTTCGAGAACCCCGACCAGTGGGAGCTGCTCCGCAAGGACCGGTCGCTCCTGCCCGACGCCGTGGAGGAGATGCTCCGCTTCGTCACCCCGGTGATGAACTTCCGACGTCAGTCGACGACCGACTTCGAGCTCGGTGGCCAGATGATCGAGGCCGACTCCAAGGTCGTCTTCTTCCACATCTCGGCCAACCGCGACGAGCGGGTCTTCACCGACCCGCAGACGTTCGACATCAGCCGCAATCCCAACCCGCACATGGCGTTCGGGGGGGGAGGCCCGCACTTCTGCCTGGGGGCCAACCTCGCCCGAATGGAGATCCGGGTGATGTTCGAGCACCTCCTCGACCGGATGCCCGACATGGAGCTCGACGGACCGGTGCAGCGCCTCCAGTCGGCGTTCATCAGCGGGGTCAAGCACATCCCGATCACCTTCCCCACCGGGCCGCGCATCACCGCCGGCTAGATGTCCAGCCGCCGGACCTCCGACCAGCTGAAGGAGGTCATCCGCGACTTCCGTCGCGACCAGGTGATCGACGTGGCACGCCGCCTCTTCGGCGAGCGCGGGACGACGGACGTGTCGATGGACGAGATCGCCTCGGAGGCGGGAGTGGCCCGGTCGACCGTCTACGTCTACTTCGCCAACCGGGGCGAGCTTCTGCGGGCGTGTCTCCAGGGGATGTACTCGCAGCTCCTCGAGGCCATCGCCACCACATGGGAGCAGGAGGACGCTCCCGGGCGTCGCCTGGAACGCCTCATCGAGGAGATGCTCGCCATCGTGGACGACAGCCCGGCGTTCTTCCGCGTGGCCCTGGTCACCCAGGGCACGCAGGCGAGGGACGGCGAGGCCCTCGGGACCGAGTTGGCACTCATCGGGCTCGACATCGCCCGGCTCCTCCACGACCTGGTCGAGGAGGGTGTGGTCCGTGGCGACTTCCGCCCACTCGACCTCGACCTGGCCATCGGCCTGATCGGCCAGCAGATCTACGGCGCCATGGCGGTACGGGCCGCCGAGCCCACGCCCCGCGACCCCTCAGCGGCGGCGGCCGACACGGTCCAGTTCATCCTGCACGGCCTGTCGGCCTGAGCCACACCCGACCTGTCGGCCTGAGCCACGCCCGGCCCGGCGGCCTGAGCCACGCCCGGCCCGGCGGCCTGAGCCACGCCTGCCCGGCGGATCGTCCGCCTAGCGGGAGCCGCCGAAGATGCGCAGCAGCGCCAGGTAGACCATCACCGACGAGATGAGGATGGTGAAGGCCGAGAACCACTCGGCATCGGCGTCGAGGTGGGCCGCCTCGGCCCGATCCACGAAGCTGAAGTCCACGAACAGGTTCATGACGGCGATGATCAGGTACAGCACGCCGAAGATGAGCAGGCCGGACATCCCCGACATGCCCCATCCCGTCAGCCAGGCGGCCATCATCACCACGAGCAGCCCGAGCGTGACCACGAGCGTGGTCATGAAGAACCGGTGCCCGACCTTGACCAGACCGGTCCGGTACACGCCCCACACGCCGGCCACGATGGCGACGGTCCCGACGACCGCCAGGGTGACCACATGGGCGCCCTGGTCGGCGTAGAAGCGGGAGATGATGCCGAGGACCGCACCCTCGGCCACGGCGTAGATCGGGGCGAGCACCGGGGCGAGCCGCGGCCGGAAGATGCACCACAGCGCCACGCCGAGACCGGCGATCATGGCGACCACGGCCACTCCCATCGGGAGATTGCCCAGGTAGGCCACGGCCCCGACCACCAGGGCGAGGAGGCCGAGGAGGCCGGTCTTGTTCAGTGCGCCGTCCGCCGTGAAGGTCCGCGTCCCCCCTGCGGCCGGCGGGGCCGGGGGCGGGCCCTGGGGCTGGAGGTGCCAGGTGGCACCGTCCCACGACCACCAGTTGCCGTCGGGCTGCTGCTTCCAGTTCGTCGGTGCGGTCGCCGGGGCGGCCGGAAACGTGGTCAGCATCCGGTTGTAGTTCGACGCCGTGCCGAACGACGCGCCGGTCCGCCCGGTCCTGGTGGCAGTCCCGCCTCCCGGGCTCGTGCCCGAAGGCGTCCCCGGATTGGGTCCTTGCGTCGAGGTCATCGTCGCTCCTGTGCTGGTCCGATGTGTACGGCCAGTGTACCGGTGGTCCGGAGGCGGACCGCCGCGGCAGGGGCCGGGCTCAGCCCCCGGCGACGGCGGGCACGATCGAGATCGTCTGGCCATCGGTGACCGGCGTGGCCAGTCCGTCGAGGAACCGCACGTCCTCCTCGTCGAGGAAGACGTTGACGAAGCGACGCAGGCCGCCCTCCTCGTCGAAGATCCGCTCGGCAAATCCGGCATGGGCGGCGTCTAGCCCCTTCAGGACCTCGCCGACGGTGGACCCGTCGATGACGAGCTCACCCGCTCCTCCGGTCAGTGTGCGCAGCTGTGCGGGGATGCGGACCTTGCTCATCGTGAACTCCTCGTGGTGGGTTCGTGGTCGGTGTCGGCGGCCATCGCCCCGTCGAACGATTCGAGTGTCGGTGCGATGGTGGCGGTCGGGCCGACCACGTCGGTCAGCGCCTCCACCGTCTTCAGTCCGTGGCCGGTGACCATGGCGACCACCCGCTCGTCGGAACGGATGACCCCCTGGGCCGCCAGCTTGGCCAGGGTGGCGATGGTGACGCCGCCCGCCGTCTCGGCGAAGATCCCCTCGGTCCGCGCCAGGAGGCGGATGCCGTCGAGGATCTCTGCGTCCGTGACCGAGGCGCAGGAGCCCCCCGACGAGCGGATCGCATCGAGCGCGTACCACCCGTCGGCCGGGTTTCCGATGGCCAGCGACTTGGCGATGGTGTTCGGCTTGACCGGCCGGATGGCGTCGGTCCCCTCGGCAAAGGCGGTCGCCACCGGGGAGCACCCCTCGGCCTGCGCTCCCGAGATACGCACGGCCGGTTCCTCGTCGAGCAGGCCGACCTTCCACAGCTCCTGGAAGCCCTTGGCCACCTTGGTGAGCTGGCTGCCCGACCCGATCGGCACGACCACGTGGTCGGGTGCCCGCCAGCCGAGCTGCTCGGCGACCTCGAACGCCAGGGTCTTGGACCCTTCGGCGTAGTAGGTCCGGACGTTGACGTTGACGAACGCCCACTCGGGCTGCTCGCTGGTCAGCTCGGCACACAGGCGGTTCACGTCGTCGTAGCTGCCCTGGACGGCGAAGACCCGGCCACCGTAGACGGAGGTCATGGTGACCTTGGCCCGCTCGAGGTCATGGGGGATCAGCACCACCGAGTCCATCCCCGCCCGGGCGGCATGGGCGGCCACGGAGTTGGCCAGGTTGCCCGTGGAGGCGCAGGCCGCCACCTTGAACCCGAGCTGTCGGGCCTTGGTCAACGCCACCGAGACGACCCGGTCCTTGAACGAGCCGGTCGGATTGGCGGTGTCGTCCTTGATCCACAGCTCGCCGAGGCCGAGCTCGGCGGCCAGGCGGTCCGCCCGGACCAGGGGCGTGAACCCGGCGCCGAGGTCGACGGGGTGGGCGTCGGCCACGGGCAGCAGGTCGCCGTAGCGCCAGATGGAGCGCGGACCGGCCTCGATCCGCTCCCGCGAGATGATGTCGGCGACGTGCTCGTAGTCGTAGGTGACCTCGAGGGGCCCGAAGCAGAAGTCGCACACATGGAGCGCCTCCGCAGGATAGGTACGGCCGCATTCACGACAGCTCAAGCCTGAAACGAAGTCCACAGCAGTCTCCTCATCGCTCGGGCATTGGCACCTGGCACGCATCCGACCGGTCGTCCCCGTCGGATGCGCTCTGGTTGCCGCAGCGTCGTCGGGCCCGGTCCCTCAGCTGCTCTGGATGATGGCCACCATTGTAGGCCGAACCCGAGGCGGGCCGTCAACGCGGCCTGCTTCCCGGGTGGGCCACCCCCCGGCCCTCTGCGCACGCGGCACGGACAATGCCGGGTCCCCCGCGCCCGACCCGGCACCCGCGCCCGACCCGCCACCCCGGGACGGCCCGGCATGACCGGAGGTGGCCGTCACTAACCTTCCGGTGGTGAGGAATGATGGTGGCATGCCAACGACGGTCGGGGACGGAGACGACGGGCCCTCCTACGCCTCCACCGACTTCGACGCCGTCGGGCTCGCCGCCGCCAGGTCCGGCCGCGCCATCTCCGTGTGCATCCCGGCACGCAACGAGGCGGTCACCATCGGCCCCATCGTCCACACGATCGTCAGCCAGCTGACCGGTCCGGGAGGTGGGATCCCCCTGGTCGACGAGGTGGTGGTCGTCGACGACGGCTCGGACGACGACACGGGAGCCATCGCCGCCCGGGCCGGCGCCCGGGTGGTCGCCGGCGACACGGCGAGCGGCGGCAAGGGCCAGGCTATGAGGGTGGCGCTGCGTGAGGCGGAGGGCGATCTGATCGCCTTCGTCGACGGTGACGTGACCAACTTCGGACCCCAATTCGTCATCGGGCTGCTCGGCCCGCTCCTCACCGACGACAGCGTCACGGTGGTGAAGGGCTACTACGAGCGGCCGCTCCACGGTGAGCCCGACGGTGGCGGCCGGGTGACCGAGCTCATGGCCCGACCGGTCATCGATCTGCTGTTCCCCGCACTTTCCGTGGTGCGCCAGCCCCTGGCCGGCGAGACGGCGGCCCCCCGGTGGGTCTTCGAGAAGTGCACGCTGGCCGACGGTTACGCCGTCGAGCTCGCCCTCCTGATCGACGTGGCCTCCCACTTCGGTGTCGAGACCATCGCCCAGGTCGACCTGGGCGTCCGGGTGCACAGGAACCGGCCGCTGTCCGAGCTCCGGCCCCAGTCGACCGACATCCTCGCCGCGGCCCTGGCCCGGTCGCCGTTCGTCCCTGGCGGCTGAGCCCCGGCGATGGGCCCCGACCGCTGGCGGCCGGTGGCGCGCCGTGACCGTCCCCGGGTGCCGTGGGCCTGCTCGACTCGTAGGCCTGCTCGTCTCAGGAGACGGCGGGCCCGACTCAGGAGAAGGCGGGCTCGACCTCGTGGCACAGGATCGGCACCTGCGCCGGGTCGACGTCCACACGGAGCCGTCGCCGTGACGGCAGGGCCAGGGCCACCAGCGCCCCGACGCCGACCACCGCCGCCCCGACGGTGACGGTGGGCACGAGACCGGACACGTAGTCCTGGGGTGAGGCATAGCCCCCCCGGGAGCTGAAGACGGCGCCGAGGGCGGCGATGCCCAGGACCCCGCCCAGCTCTCGGAATGCGGCATTGGTCCCCGAGGCGACGCCCTCGAGCGAGGTGGGGACGGTGCCGAGCACGACCGAGGCCAGGGGCACGAAGAACAGCGTCATCCCCACGCCGCACAGGGCGAACGGGGCGATCATGTCCCCGTAGGGGGTGCCCGGGGCGAGGATCGTGGACAGCCACAGCAGGCCGACGGCCTGGAGGCCCAGCCCGGTGACGACGAGCGGCTTGCCGCCCCAGCGCTCGGCCAGCTGGCCGACGAACGGGGCCAGCACCATGGTGATCGCCGTCCAGGGGAGGATCCTGATCCCGGCCGACAGCGGTGAGTAGCCCTGGACGGTCTGCAGGAACTGGGTCAGGAAGAAGATGGCGCCGAACATCCCGAAGCTGAACAGGAGGGCGGTCACGTTCACCGAGGCGAATCCCCGCCGGGCGAAGAGGCGGATGTCCAGCATCGGATGGTCCGAACGGAGCTCCCAGGCCACGAAGGCGGACAGGGTGAGCACGCCGACCGCGAAGGAGGCCAGGACCGAAGGCGAGGTCCAGCCGTGGGCGTTGCCGCGCACCAGGCCGAGCACCACGCCGAACAGCCCGACGCTCACCAGTCCGACGCCGGCCAGGTCCAGGGGTGCGGCGGAGCCCCTCGACTCGACGAGGCGCCAACGGGCCAGGGGCAGCAGCACCAGGCCGACCGGCACGTTGAGCCAGAAGATGTACTGCCAGGCCCAGCCACTGGTGACGGCGCCACCCACCAGGGGGCCGATGGCGATGGCCGTGCCCCCGATGGCGCCCCAGATCCCGAGGGCGGCGTTGCGCCGCTCGGGCCGCACGGCCGCGCTCAGCAGGGTCAGCGACAGGGGCATGATCATGGCCCCGCCCGCACCCTGCAGGGCACGGGCGGCGATCAGGAACCCGATGCTCGGCGCCAGTGCGGCTGCGGCCGACGACGCCGTGAAGAGGCCGATGCCCATCACGAAGATCCGACGGCGGCCGAACCGCTCGCCCAGCGCCGCCGCCGAGAGCAGCAGCACGGCGAAGGTGAGCGTGTACGCGTTCACGGTCCACTCCAGGCCGGACAGACCGGCGTGGAGGTGCACCCGGATGACCGGCAGTGCCGTCGAGACGACCAGGTTGTCGAGCGAGGCCATGAACAGCGCCAGGCCGGTGATGACGACGGCCCAGACGGCGCGGGAGCGGGAGGCAGCCGACGGGACGCCGCCACGGGCCGGCGTGTCCACCGCCGGGATGGTCGTGGTGGCCGGCACCGGGGCGGTGGCGGACACCGCGGCCTCGGACCGGGACGCGGTGGAGCGGGACGCGGTGGCGCTGGACGCGGTGGCGCGGGACGCGTCCACGGCCCCGGGCGCGTCCGACGCCCCGTGGCCGGAACCACGACGACGCCGGCGGACGGGTTGCAGCGTCGGCCGGCGGAACGGCACCCACGGCCATTCGTTCAGTTGTGAGTGATCACTAACTCTGCGGGGCAAAAAAAGGGGGACGACGGGCTGGATCATGCGGGGACCTCCGTGTTCGTGGCCAGCTCGGCATCTCGCTGGTCCTTGACTGCTTGGCTTGCGGCTCGGATTGCGGTGATCTTGTCGGGCACGGGGCAGAAGCTCTGGGCCCACTGCTCGTTGACGGACAGCAGGTCGACGGCGGACATGACGTTCATCATCATCCCCATGGCGAAGAACCGGAGGAGCTCCTCGTCGGAGACGTGGGTGCGCTCGTGCACCAGGTGCCAGAGCACCTCGAAGGTGCGCCGGCAGGCGCCGGCGATCTCCGGGTCGGAGGGAGCGGCGGCGAACCCGTGCAGTTCGACCTGGAGCAACTCCGGGTCCTGCAGCAGCTCGGCGTAGGCCTCGCCCATGGCGGCCATGGCCTCCTCGCCCTCGAGTCCGGTGCCGGCCCTGGTCATCGCGGCGATGATCCGGTCGGAGACCAGCTCGTAGGTGGCGACGAACAGGTCCTTCTTGGTGCCGAAGAGCCGGAACAGGTAGGGCTGGGAGATCCCGGCCCGGCTGGCGATGGCCTCGGTCGAGGTGCCGGCGTACCCCGAGCGGGCGAACTCGGTGATGGCGGCGGCGAGCACGGCGGTTCGGCGCTCGGAGGCGGTCATGCGGGACGAGACCATCATCCAGCCATTGTGAGTGCTCACTCACTACCTTGTCAAGCCCTTTCCCCCTCCTCTCGTCCCCACCCGACGAATGGCGGGGCCGGAGGAGGGCCACGGGGTAGCGTCCCGGCATGCCTCCCGACCCGTCCTCCCGCCTCGGGGACCACCCCCGGGCCACAGGGGACGGATCGCTGGCCGACACCGTCCTCGTCTCCAACAGGGGGCCCCTGACGTTCCGGATGGTCGACGACGAGCCGGTCCCGGCGGCCAGCGGCGGGGGGCTCGCCGGCTCGCTCCATCCGCTGGTCGAGGGGACGGGGGCCACCTGGGTCGCCTCCACGCTGGGCGAGGCCGACCGCCGGGCCGTCGCCCTCGGCCTGATGACGTCGCCGGGACTGCGGATCGAGCTGGTCGAGCCCGACAGCCACCTGTACAACCTGGCCTACAACGTGGTGTCCAACTCCACACTGTGGTTCTGTCACCACCACCTGTTCGACGCGGCCCGTCGACCGCGGACCGACCGACGGTGGATGGAGGCGTGGGACGCCTACCGGGCCTTCAACACCCTCATGGCCGAACGGGTCGCCGAGGTGGCCCCGGACGGCGGGCAGGTGCTGGTGCAGGACTACCACCTGGCCCTGATGGCGCCCGCGCTCCACGCCCTCCGCCCCGACCTGCGAACCGTCCACTTCACGCACACCCCGTTCGCCGACCCGTCGGTGCTGCGCATGTTGCCCTCGGCCGTGGGCGACGAGCTGCTGGCCGCACTGGCGGGATTCGGCGCCTGCGGCTTCCACTCCGAGCGGTGGGCCGGGGCGTTCCGGGCCGGGCTGGTCGGCGCCGGCCTCGGAGGCGGGGCCACCGGGACCTTCGTGGCGCCGCTCTCCAGCGACGCCGCCCGGCTGCGGTCGTCGGCGGCGGAACCCGCCGTCGCCACCGCCCACACGCGGATCGAGGAGTCGGTGGGCGGTGCCGACCGCCGGGTCATCGTGCGCGTCGACCGCATGGAGCTGTCCAAGAACCTCCTGCGCGGGTTCTGGGCGTTCGAGGAGCTACTGGAACAGGAGCCCTCCCACCGCGAGCGGGTGGTCTTCGTGGCGCTCGCCTACCCCACCCGCCAGGGACTGCCGGAGTACCTCGCCTACCAGGACGAGGTCGAGTCCACGGTGGCCCGGATCAACGAACGGTGGTCCACCGCCGGGTGGACGCCGATCGTGCTCGAGGTCGAGGACGACTACCCGCGGTCGCTGGCCGCCCTCACCCGCTACGACGTGCTCCTGGTCAACCCCGTGCGCGACGGGCTCAACCTCGTGGCCATGGAGGGCCCGCTCATCAACGGGCGCGACGGCGTGCTGGCCCTGTCGCGGGAGGCCGGGGCGTTCGACCAGCTCGCCGTCGGGGCCCTCGAGGTCAATCCGTTCGACGTGACGGGCACGGCCACCGTCCTGGCGCGGGCACTCGCCCTCGACCCCGACGAGCGGGCGGCACGGGCGGCGGCGGTCCGCGGGGCCATCCTCGCCCGCCGGCCCTCGGACTGGCTCGACGACCAACGGGCCGCCGCCCGCTGACCGGAGTGACCGTTCAGGCCCCGGGTGTCGCCGGGGGTGACTCGGCCAGCCACCGCAGCACCGACAGCGCACCGGCGGGACCGGCCACGGACAGGTCGGCGGCGTCCTCCACCTCAGGTGCCGTCTCCTCGTCGATGACGGCGACCCCCACCGTGTCCACGCTGCCACCGGCCCGGAGCCGCGCCAGCTCGGCGAAGGCGGGAAGGTCGCCCAGGTCGTCACCGAAGAAGGCTGCCGCCCGGCACCCTTCGGCCGCCCGGCGCACCACCGCGCCCTTGTCGACCTCGAGCGGCGGCCGCAGCTCCACGGACATCCGCCCCCGATGGGCCACCAACCCGGACGTCGCCGCCTCGGCCGCCGTCCGGGACGCCACCCAGTCGGCCGCCGCCGGCGCACGGCGGTAGTGGACGGTGGCCGACGGACCCGTGACCTCGACGAGGACTCCGGCCGGGGCGGAGGTGCGGAGGCGATCGGCCACCTCGACCACGGTGGGCATCCACGCGGCGGCGGTGCCGTCGAGGACCAACGTGCCGTCCGGCGCCGCGGACTCCATGCCGTAGAGGCCGACGAGACGGACAGGGGAGCGCGCATCGGCGGCCTCACGGCCCAGGTGCGCCCACAGGAAGCCGACCGGCCGACCGGACACGACGGTCACCGAGGCGAACCGCCGGGCCAGGCTGGCCAGCACCCCGGGAACGGCGTCGAGCGGGCGTGCTGCTGACGGAACGTCCACGATCGGGGCCAGCGTCCCGTCGAAGTCGGTCAGCAGGGCGGTGCGGCGCGGATCGACGAGGAGCGGGGCGAGGCGTGCACGGGCCTCGGGACCGGGCGGAACTCCGGACGCCGTCAGCTGACCGTCGACGTCGTGGTGGAGGCGACGGTCGAGGCCAGGTCGGGGCCGACGACGACCAGGACCTCGGCGGTACCGATGGTGGTCACCGGCGCCGCCGTCGTGTACGGCAGGACCACCGAGGCCGGCAGGTGGAGGTCGGCGGCGACCCCGGTGGCGGCCGACTTCTGGCCGACCACGTAGTAGACGCTCGAGGTCGACACGTGGGCCGTGGCGTTGATCGGCGCCTGCATGTTCCAGCCCGCCACCTGGAGCTGGGACGTGATGGCGGCGGCGGCACCGGACACCCCCGAGGCGTTGGCCACCAGAACCGGCACGTTGCTCGGCTTGGCCTTGGGGGCGGTGGTCGGGGTGTGGGGGGCGGTGGTCGTGGTGGTCGGGGTGTGGGGGGCGGTGGTGGTCGTGGGTCCGGCGGCGGCCGACGGCGTCGTGGTGCTGGTGGAACCGGCGGCGCCCGACGACGAGGTGTGGATCCGGCCCAACAGCAGCACGGTGACCAGGAGGAAGAGTCCGATGAGGATCACCGCCCGGTCGACGGGCATCCGGCGGCCCGGACGCGGGGGGAGCTGTGCGTCGGGCGCCGAGGGATCGTCCACTCCCGCCAGCCTGCCAACCGCAGGGGGGATTAGCAAGCACTCCGGACCGGCGGGCCGGGCACCGTACACTGGGCCGGGTTCCCCCAGGTCGGGGACGTCGCCGGTGTAGCTCAGTTGGCAGAGCAGACGATTTGTAATCGTCAGGTCGTGGGTTCAATTCCCACCGCCGGCTCGTTGCGGTGCCGCGTCCCGAGCCGCCGTGGCCGGTTCCGGTCCGCGCCGGTGGACGGGTCGCCGCTACGTGCGCCCGTCCACCGGCGCGGACCGGTGCCGGAGACCGGAGTCACTCGGCGCCACGAGGTCGCCCGGCGCCACGATGTGGACATCGATGGCGGCCGGGGCGGCCAGCCGCGTGATCCTCCACACGGTGGATCCTCCGCCCAGCAGTTCGCGGAGGCGGCTGCGGGCACTCGAGCCGACCACGATCTGGGTGACGTGCCGCAATGCGGCGAAGTCGACGATGGCCTGCGCCGGGTCGTCGCCCCGGACCTGGTTCCACTCGGCTCCGGCGTCGGTCACCGCCCGGCGCAGGGCGAGCATCCGCTCGTCCGGGGGTCGCCCGGCATCCCGCCCGCTCAGCACATGGAGCGCGTCGAGATCGGCCGCGTACCGGGCCGCCATCCGGGACGCCCGGTGGACCACGGCATCGGCGGCAGCGGACGTCGTGACCCCGACGAGGAGGCGTTCATGGGGCCCGCCGGCGACGGCGAGCTGCCGGCTGCGCAGGAACCCGAGCAGCTGGTCCTCGGGCTGCTCGGCGACGAACCGGCGGGTCAGCTCCCGCAGCGCGGCGAGGTGGTCGGCGCGGAAGTAGTGGGAGAGCGCGTCGGGGACCTGGTCGGAGGGGTAGATGGTGCCATGGGTCATCCGCCGGCGGAGCTGCTCGGGTGACGCATCGATCAGCTCGATCCGATCGGCACGGCGCACGACCCAGTCCGGGACCCGCTCACGGACGGGGACCTCGATGATCGGTTCCACCGCGTCGGCCAGCGAGGCCAGGTGCTGGATGTTGACCGTGGTGACCACCTCGATGCCGGCATCGAGCAGCTCGACCACGTCCTGCCAGCGCTTGTCGTGACGACCCGAGCCGGGCACATTGGTGTGGGCCAGCTCGTCGACGAGCACGACCTGCGGCCGGCGCGCCAGTACGGCGTCGAGATCCATCTCCTCGAAGTGCGAGCCCCGGTAGACCACCTCCCGGCGGCGGATCACCTCGAAGTCCCCGAGCAGGTCCTCGGTCGCCTGGCGCCCGTGGCACTCGACGAAGCCGACGACGACGTCCGCACCGGCCGATCTCCGGGATCGACCGTCCTCGAGCATGGCGTAGGTCTTGCCGACCCCGGGGGCCGCGCCCAGGAAGACGCACAGTCGGCCGCGGGTCCCCTGTTCCCCCGGGTCCGGAACGGCACCCCGTGTCCCACCTGCCCGGTCGGGTCGATTCTGCGGGTCACGCATGGACGGCCCCCGGGACCTCAGCGGTCGGCGGTGGGAGGCAGGTGGAACCTCTCCGAGGGTGCCGTCTGCGTCCGGCGCCCGCTCATCGCAGCTTGATCAGTGCCTCGTTGAGCTGGAGCACGTTGACGTAGCTGCTACCGAGGAAACCGAGCTGGGCGCTGTTGTTCTGGCTGGCGACGAGCGCACGCAGGGTCGCCGGCGCCAGGCCGGTGGCCCGGGAGACCATGGGGATCTCGGCGATGGCGTCGGCGGCACTGATGTCCGGGTCGTACCCGCTGCCCGACGTGGTGACCAGGTCGGGGGTCGGATTCACGCCACGGCTGTGCCAGTAGGCGACGAGCGCCTGCGTGTTGCTGAGGAGGACCTTGGACCGGGGCCCGAGATTTGATGCGCCGGACTCGCCACTGTTCAAGACTCCGGGCTTGCCGGGGATGTTGTTGGCCTGCAGGGGGTTGTCCCCGCCGGCGGCGACCGGATTGGCGGAACCGGCGTAGGGGCCGAGGTTGTCAGGACGCCCCTGGAAGACACAGCTGCCCAGCGGGTGGCCCGGACACCTGGTCTGCGACCAGTCCTGGCCGATGAGAGTCGAACCGTTGGCGGTGATCGATCCGTTGGCCTGGTGCTTGAAGAGCACCTGGGACACACCGGTCCCGAGATACGCATAGGCGAACGTGAGTGCCAGGGCGACCACGGTGAGGACGACCGCTCGGCGGATGTGGACGAGCATCAGACGGACTCCATCAGTAGGCGTGCAGCGCGACGAGCACGAGATCGATGAGCTTGATGAAAATGAAGGGGGCGACGATCCCGCCGACGCCGTAGATGAACACGTTGCGCCGCAGGATGGCCTGGGAGCTGGCCGGTCGGAACTTGACGCCTCGGAGGGCGAGTGGGATGAGGGCCACGATCACCAGGGCGTTGAAGATGACGGCCGACAGCACCGCGCTCTGCGGGCTGTGCAGCTTCATGACGTTGAGTGGCGCCAGCTGCGGGTAGGTGGCGATGAACAGCGCCGGGACGATGGCGAAGTACTTGGCAACGTCGTTGGCGATCGAGAACGTAGTCAGCGACCCCCGGGTGATGAGGAGCTGCTTGCCGATCTCGACGACGTCGATGAGCTTGGTCGGGTTGGAGTCGAGATCGACCATGTTGCCGGCCTCCTTGGCCGCCGTGGTCCCTGTGTTCATGGCGACCCCGACGTCGGCCTGGGCCAGCGCCGGTGCGTCGTTGGTGCCGTCCCCGGTCATGGCGACCAGCTTGCCGCCCTCCTGCTCGGCCTTGATGAGGGCCATCTTGGCCTCAGGTGTGGCCTCGGCCAGGAAGTCGTCGACCCCAGCCTCCTGGGCGATGGCGGCTGCCGTCAGCGGGTTGTCCCCAGTGATCATGACCGTGCGGATGCCCATCTGGCGCATCTCGTCGAACTTCTCCTTGATGCCCTGCTTCACCACGTCCTTCAGCTCGATGACCCCGAGGATGTCGGTCCCGTCGGCCACGGCCAACGGGGTGGAGCCCGCACGCGACACCCGCTCGACGATGCCGTCGAGGTCGGTGGGGACCGTTCCACCGTTCTCGGTTACCCAACGCTTGACCGAGTCGGCCGCACCCTTGCGGATCTGGCGGGGGCCGATGTCGAGGCCGGACATGCGGGTCTGGGCCGTGAAGGGTACGAACTCGTGGTCGCCCTCGAGCTCGCGCTCGCGGATGTTGAAGCGCTCCTTGGCCAGGACGACGATGGAGCGGCCCTCGGGCGTCTCGTCGGCCAGCGAGGCCAGCTGGGCCACATCAGCCACGTCCTGTTCGCCGTGGCCGCTCACGGGAAAGAAGTCCGACGCCATGCGATTGCCGAGGGTGATGGTGCCGGTCTTGTCGAGCAGGAGGGTCTGGACGTCGCCAGCCGCCTCCACGGCTCGGCCGCTCATGGCCAGCACGTTGCGCTGAACCAGTCGGTCCATGCCGGCGATGCCGATAGCTGACAGCAGGGCCCCGATGGTGGTAGGGATGAGGCAGACCAACAGAGCGATCAGCACCACGACGGAGACCGTCGCACCGGCGAAGTGGCCGAACGCCTGGAGGGTCACCACTACGGGCAGGAAGACGATGGTGAGGACGGCCAGCAGGATGGTCAGGGCGATCTCGTTCGGCGTCTTCTGCCGGTTGGCCCCCTCGACCAGCGTGATCATCCGGTCGAGGAAGGTCTGGCCCCGCTCCGCTGTGATCTGCACGACGATACGGTCGGACAGGACCTTGGTGCCACCGGTGACCGCCGACCGGTCGCCTCCGGACTCCCGGATGACCGGGGCCGACTCACCGGTGATGGCGGACTCGTCAACCGAGGCGATGCCTTCGACGATGTCTCCGTCGGACGGGATGGCGTCGCCCGCCTCGCACACCACACGATCGCCGCGGGCGAGCGATGCGGCCGGCACCAACTCCTCGGTCCCGTCGGGCAGTAGGCGACGGGCCTCGGTCTCCGAACGCATGCGACGCAGGGTGTCGGCCTGGGCCTTACCCCGGCCCTCGGCCATGCCCTCGGCGAAGTTCGCGAAGATCACGGTGAGGAACAGCCAGACGGTGATCGACCAGGTGAACGTGCTCGGGTGGGCGATGGCCTCGATAAAGGTGATCACCGTGCCCACAAGGACCACGAACATCACCGGGTTCCGGATTTGCTGGGCCGGGTTCAGCTTCTTGAACGACTCGACGAGTGCCTGGCGGAGGATGGGTCCGTCGAACAGTCCCTTGGCCTGGGCCACACCATGGGCCTCGGCGCCGGGCGACGGGTGCTCGGGTTGGGCGGTGGTCATCGTCATCAGAAGAACTTTCCGTGGCTGAGCTGCTCGACGATCGGGCCGAGCGCGAGGGCGGGGAAGAAGGTCAGGCCACCGATGATCACGATGACGCCGATGGTGAGTCCGACGAACATGCCGTTGTCTGTGCGGAAGGTCCCGAGCGACTCGGGCACCACGTTCTTGGCAGCGAGCGTTCCCGCGAGTGCCAGAGCCGGGATCATGATCCCGACCCGGCCGAGGAGCATGTCGATGCCGCCGATGATGTTGTAGAACCCGGTGTTGCCGGTGAGTCCTCCGAAGGCCGACCCGTTGTTGTTCCCCTGCGAGGTGAGGGCGTAGAGGATTTCGGAGAACCCGTGAGGTCCGGCGTTGAGAGGGCCCGCCCGTCCGGCGTGGATGGACACGGCGATGGCGGTGAAGACCAGCACGATGATCGGCATGACCAGTGCGCCTAGGCCAGCAAGTTTCACCTCCCGGGCCTGAATCTTCTTCCCGAGGTACTCCGGCGTTCGCCCGATCATGAGCCCGCCGATGAACACGGCGATGATGGCGTAGATGAGGATGGTGTAGAGGCCGCTTCCCGCGCCACCGGGTGTCACCTCCCCGAGCATCATGCCGCTCATCAGGCCCAGCCCGCCGATCGGCGTGAACGAGTCATAGGAGGCATCGGCCGAGCCGGTCGACGTGTTGGTCGAGGCCACACCGAACAGCGCCGTGGAGGTATCGCCGAAGCGGACCTCCTTGCCCTCGGTGTTCCCGACGGTCGAGTGCACGCCAGCTGCGGCGACGGCCGGGTTCGGCTGGTGCTCGGCGTAGCTGGTGTAGCCCACCCACACGGCGAAGATGATGACCATGGCGCCCAGCAGGGCGGCACCATGTCGGATGCTGCCCACCATCTTGCCGAAGGTGTAGGTCAAGGAGAATGGAATGGCCAGCAGCAGGTAGATCGACAGCCAATTGGTCAGTCCGGTGGGATTCTCGAAGGGGGTCGCCGAGTTGGCGTTCAAGAATCCACCTCCGTTGTTCCCGAGCTGCTTGATCGCCTCCATGAACCCGATCGGGCCTCGGGCGATGGTCTGGGACACCCCGTTGATGGCGTCGTGGATGGAGATGGTGCCGGCCAGCGTCTGCACCGCACCTTCGCCCACGAAGATCAACCCGGCCACGAAGGCGATCGGGAACACGATGTAGAGGAGCCCCCTGGTCATGTCGACCCAGAAATTGCCGATCGTCGGGGAATTGCGTCGGGAGAATCCACGAACCATGGCGATGGCCACGGCGATGCCGATCACGGGGCTGAGGAACTGCTCGAGGGTGAGGGCGCCGATCTGCGAGAAGTACGACATGGTCGACTCGCCGCCGTAGTTCTGCCAGTTGGTGTTGGTCATAAACGATGCTGCGGTGTTGAAACTGAGCGCCTGCCCCACGTGGCCCAGGTGTTGCGGATTCAACGGCAGCGACCCCTGGATGCGGAGGAGCAGGTAGGTCACGCCCATGGCCACGGTCGAGAAGATCACCATGGAGGTGGCGTAACGCTTCCAGTTCTGCTCCTGCTCGGGGTTGGTCCCGAGGGCCCGGTAGACCGGGCGCTCGGCCCATCCGAGGAAGTGCACACGTCCGTCGAAGACAGCGGCCATGTACGACCCCAGGTAGCGCCAAGTCAGACCCAGAGCGATGACGAGGGTGACGATGGTGATTGTCAGACCCATGTCAGAACTTCTCGGGCTTGAACATGGCTACGCCCAGATAGATGAACATCAGGACGGCGACGCCGAGGAGGATCCCCTGGGTGAGTGTCATACCCGGTCCAGGGCCCAGATCAGGCCGAGCATCGCTGCGGCGAATCCGAGGATTCCGAGAACTACGATGAAATCTGCCATGGATCGAGTATCCGGCAGCCGGCGTCAACAGGTTGTGAACATCGGCCGCTACGGATCAATAAGTTGTGAACGGACTCGTCCACCGGCGCCACCCGGCCGTTTCGGTGGGACAATCACGTAGTGCGCAGGAGTCTGGTCGGATCGGTCACGGGCATCGTCCTGGCGGTCGCCCTGGGCGCCGCCATGGTGCCGTTCCGCTCCCACCTGAGCGTGGCCGCCGCCGCCACGACGCTCGTCCTCCCCGTCGTGGCCGGGGTCATCGTCGGGGGGTTCGCCGCCGGAGTGGTGAGCGTGGCCGCCGGGTTCCTCGTCTACGACTTCCTGTTCCTCCCCCCCTACTACCGGCTCAGCGTGGCCAGTCCCCGGAACTGGGAGACACTGATCGTCTACGTCGTGGTGATGCTGCTGGTGGCCCGGGTGGTGGCCGACCTCCAGTCGGCGCGCGCCGAGTCCGCCCGGCGGGCCGTCGACGCCCGCCGGCTGTTCGAGCTGTCCGAGCTGCTGGTCGAGGACCGCTCGGTCGAGGACCTGCTCAAGACCATCGTCCGGATCGTGGCCAGTGTCTTCGAGGTTCCGGGGGTGACGCTCCTCGTCCCCGAGGGGGACCGGCTGAGGATCGCCGCCTCCGCCGGCGAGGCGCTGTCCCGGGACGAGCTGCGCCTGCTGGACCCGCAGTCGGGGCTCCCGGTCAGCCTGGGCACCGTCGGCAACTCCCCCGGCGGGATGCGTACCGTGGCTCTGACGGCCGCCGGGCGCCCGGTCGGAATCCTGGCGCTGCGCGGGCTACCACGCTCCGAGGCCGACCGGGCCCTGCTCGGTACGTTCGCCAACCATGCCGCCCTGGCTCTGGAGCGGGCCCAGCTGAGGGAGCAGGCCCTGCGCTCGGACCTGCTGGAGGAGGTCGACCGGCTGCGCCACGCCCTCATGGGGGCGGTCTCGCACGACCTGCGTACGCCGCTCGCCACCATGAAGGTGGCCTCCTCCATGCTGCTGGACCCGCCGGCCCCGTTGTCGGATGCGGACACCCGTGAGCTCTACGACCTCATCGACCTGGAGACCGACCGTCTCACCGCGACTGGTCACCAGCCTGCTCGACATGACCCGCATCGACGCCGGCGAGCTGAAGGTCCGTCCCGTCCCGGTCGCCGTGGCCGACCTCCTGGACGAGACGGTCACCGCGCTGCGCACCGCCCTGGGCGAGCACCGGGTCGACGTGATCGTCCCCGACGATCTGCCCGATGTCGACGTCGACCCCCTCCTGATCGGACAGGTACTGGCTAACCTGCTGGACAATGCCACCCGCCACTCGCCGCCGCAGAGCGTGATCACGGTGGAAGGGGCCCGCCACGATGGCCGGGTGGCCGTCAGCGTCGCCGACCAGGGTAAGGGCGTTCCCGAAGCAGAGCGTGACGCCGTGTTCGACCGGTTCGTGCGCTTCGACACCGGTGGCCGGGCCGGTCTGGGGCTCACCATCGCCAAGACCTTCGTCGAGGCCCACGGCGAGCACATCTGGGCCGAGGACGCTCCCGGCGGGGGCGCCCGGTTCGTCTTCACGCTCCCGGTCGTGGCCGACGGCGGCGAGCACCGGTAACGGCGATGGCCAAGGTGCTCGTGATCGACGACGACCCCTCGCTCCTGCGCGCGCTCCGCGTCAGCCTGCGCAACGGCGGGCACGAGGTGGCGGGCGCGGTCAACGGCGAGCAGGGGATCTCGCAGGCGGCACTGACCTCCCCGGACGTCATCGTGCTGGACCTCGGGCTCCCCGACATCGACGGCCTCACCGTGTGCAAGCGGATCCGCCAGTGGAGCGACGTGCCGATCATCATCCTCTCGGCCAGCGACACCGAGGACCGCAAGGTCGCCGCCCTCGACGGGGGCGCCGACGACTACGTGACGAAGCCGTTCGGCATCGCCGAGCTCGAGGCCAGGATCCGCACCGCCATCCGCCACCGGTCCCTCGATTCCGGTGAGTCGGCCCCCTCGTCCATCGCCGTCGGCCCTCTCGAGCTCGACCTCGTGCACCACGAGACCCGGGTCGGCGGCGACCGGGTCGAGCTGACGGCCCGGGAGTTCGACCTCCTGGCCTACCTGGCCCGCCACGCGGGCAAGACGTGCACCCACCAGATGATCCTGTCCGCCGTGTGGGGCCCCGGCTACGGGCACGAGGGGCAGTACGTACGCACCTACGTGCACCGGCTGCGCCAGAAGCTCCACGACGAGTCGGGGACGCTGATCCGGACCGCACCGGGGATCGGGTACAGCATCCAGCCCTGAGCATCGAGCCCTGACGTGCCGAGACGGACCCCGGTGGGTCACCGGCCGTCCATGGCGGGTTCGGCGGCGGGTTCGCCGGGCGGGGTCCTCTGCGGAGAAAGTCCGGCCCCGGCGTGTTCCGGGCACCGTCCGGGTATGTTCTAGTCGTGGCTACGCACCGGTCCTCCGGTGCCACGCCGGACGATCCCCAGGCGAACCGGAAGGAGCGGGGATGGCCGACCTCCTGACGACCGTGGACGACCAGCTGCTGGTCGAACGGTTCGGCGCCACCCGGTGCCTGACCGAGGAGCTCGCCGCCCCGCTGTCGGCCGAGGACCAGACGGTCCAGTCGATGCCCGACGTCAGCCCGACGAAGTGGCACCGGGCCCACACGTCGTGGTTCTTCGAGACCTTCCTGCTGGTGCCGTCGCTTCCCGGGTACCGGACCTTCCACCCCGAGTTCGGCTACCTCTTCAACTCGTACTACGAGGGTGTGGGCGCCCGGTACCCGCGGCCCCAGCGGGCCTCGTGTCGAGGCCCGGCATCATGGAGATCGCCGACTACCGGAGCCACGTCGACGCCGGGATGGCCGACCTCCTCGAACGTGGCCCGGGACCTGCCGTGGCGGCGCTGGTCGAGCTGGGCATCCAGCACGAGCAGCAGCACCAGGAGCTGCTGCTCATGGACATCAAGCACGTGCTGTCGCTCAACCCGATGCTTCCGGCCTACCGTCCCCGGGCGACGGAGGCACCGAGCCGGCCCGAGGCGCCGACCTGGACCTCCCATCCTGGGGGGACCGTCCCGGTGGGTCACGGCGGCGGGTGCTTCGGATTCGACAACGAGTTCCCCCGGCACCTCGTCCACCTGGAGGCCTTCGCGCTGGCCGATCGGACGGTGACGTGCGGCGAGTGGCTCGAGTTCATCGAGGACGGCGGCTACCGCCGGCCCGAGCTGTGGCTGTCCGACGGCTGGGCGACGGTGACCGCCGAGGGTTGGACCGCACCGCTCTACTGGTCACCGGGCGACGACGGGTGGCACGAGTTCACCCTGGCCGGCGACGACCGCATCGACCCGTCCCGTCCCGTGAGCCACGTGAGCTACTACGAGGCCGACGCCTACGCCCGGTGGTCCGGGGCACGCCTGCCCACCGAATCCGAGTGGGAGGTGGCCACCCGGGAGCGGGCCGCCGACAGCGGCCCGGTGGGCAACCTGCTCGACCCGACCGAACTCCACCCCGGTCCGGTGCGGGGCGGCGCGTCGGCACCGTTCGGTGACGTGTGGCAGTGGACGTCCTCGGCCTACAGCGCGTATCCGGGGTTCGCCCCTGCCGCCGGCGCCGTCGGCGAGTACAACGGCAAGTTCATGGTCAACCAGTACGTGCTGCGGGGCGGCTCGTGCCTGACCCCGGCCGACCACGTCCGTGCCACCTACCGGAACTTCTTCCCCCCTTCGGCACGCTGGGCCGTTTCCGGACTGCGGTTGGCCCGTAACGCCTGACCGCCATGGCGGGACGTCACCTGGGGTACGAGCCCACGACAGCACGACAGCACGCCATGCCACACGACCACCTGACCGCGTGACACCGGACGACCTGGAGCCAATGGACACCGTCATCCCACCGACCATCGAGGTGCACCTCGCACCGGGCGACCTGCGGGCCGCCATGGAGGCCGACGTCCGCACCGGGCTGACCTCGATACCCAAGCAGCTTCCCCCCGTCTACTTCTACGACGACCGGGGCAGCCGCCTGTTCGACGAGATCACCCGGCTGCCCGAGTACTACCCGACCCGGGCCGAGCGGGCCATCCTCGAGGCCCACGCCAAGGACATGGTGGAGTCGGCAGGGGCCGACGTGCTGGTCGAACTGGGCGCGGGGACCTGCGACAAGTCGCGGGTCCTGCTGGACGCCATGCGGTCCTGCGGTCGGCTCGGCACCTACCAGCCGCTGGACGTCAGCGACTCCACCCTGTGGGAGGCGGCGACGGCGCTGTCCGAGGAGTATCCCGGACTGGCCGTGCGGGCCGTGGTGGGCGACTTCCACCTCCACATGGACGAGCTCGCTGCCGACGGCCGTCGGCTCATCGCCTTCCTGGGCGGGACCATCGGCAACTTCTACCCGGCGCAACGGGCCGGGTTCCTGGCCGAGCTCGCCGGCGCCATGCGACCGGGGGACCGGTTCCTGCTCGGGACGGACCTGATCAAGGACCGGGAGCGACTGGTCGCCGCCTACGACGACTCGGCGGGCGTCACCGCCGAGTTCAACCGGAACGTCCTCCACGTGCTCAACCGTGACCTGGGGGCCGACTTCGCCGTCGACCGGTTCACCCACGTGGCCCGGTGGAACGAGCCGGACCACCGGATCGAGATGTGGCTCCGCTCCGCCGACGCGTGCCGCGTCCGGGTCGTCGACCTGGACCTCGAGGTCGACTTCGCCGCCGGCGAGGAGATGCTCACGGAGATCAGCACCAAGTTCTCGCCGGACTCGCTCCGGCACGAGCTCGAGGCCAGCGGTCTGGAGGTGGAGGCCAGCTGGGCGTCGCCGGGCGACGAGTTCCTGATGACCATGGCCGTGCGTCGATGACGGGCGGGCCCGGACGGGTGGGGACGCCCGCAGGAACAGGAGGCACGATGTCGGTGTTGCACCCGTCATGACCATCCGAGCGACATGGAACGGGGCCGTCCTGGCCCAGAGCGACACCACCGTGGTGGTGGAGGGTAACCACTACTTTCCGGCGGAGGACGTGAACGACGAGTTCTTCGAGTCGAGCGACACGCAGACGGTGTGCCCGTGGAAGGGCACGGCCAGCTATCGCACGGTCGTGGTGGACGGGACCCGCAATCCGGATGCCGCCTGGTACTACCCCGAGCCCGAGGATGCCGCCCGCGAGATCACCGACCGGGTGGCCTTCTGGAAGGGCGTCACCGTCGACGAGGTCTGAGCTCTCGGCAGGCGGTGCGTCGGACCCCGTGGTTCGACGGCTGGGGTGTGGCCGTGGAGGCGTGCGGGGGCGACGATCGACTCACCCACCGCCGGGCACGTCGGGGACCGCACATCGATCGCATCGAGGCCGAGCGGCGACTGCCGACGGCGCACCGCAAGCGAGGCCACCGACCGGCGTCATCCATCCAGCCTGATCAGCACCGCCATGCTGCGGCCGGCGAGCACCCCTGGACGTCCGGCCGTACACTCGACGGTTGATGTCCGTCCGCTGCTCGGACGGATCGAGGGAGGAGGCAGATGGACGTCCGCTCGGCCAGAGATGTTGCCCCGGTCATCGAACACGCCGGGACCGTGCCGGTCTGGTGGCTCATCCAACCCGGTGAGCTGCAGGACGCCACCAGTGGTGGTTTCCTCGAGCTGGTGAGCGAGTGGGAGGTGGCCGGCGGCGGTCTCGTCGACCCGCACTCCCATCCCACCCACGAGTTCTATTACATCATTTCCGGACGCGGAATCATGAAGATCGCCGACGAGGAACGGGAAGTGGGTCAGGGCGACCTGATCAGGATTCCGCCGGACACCGTGCACAGCATCTGGCCGCTGACGGTCAACTCGGGACTGCGCGGACTGGCGTTCGCCGTCGGGATCGACGGGGCGGGCCCGGTGGACTACACGAGCTGACGCGCCGGATTCGTGTCCCCGACAGTGCCGGGGGCGAGCAGGCCGCCGATCCCGGTGACCAGCCCCTTGGGCGTCCAGTCACGCTGGTGCCCCCACCCCCGGGGACTCCGACCCCTGTCGTCGCCGCTCCCCGGGACGCCGGTCCGGGACGTAGCTCTCGGCCCCGGTGACCACGGGTGCCGGACACTCCGAACGACCGACCCCGCCCGGTTACGAGGCCGCGGGCTCCATCCTGGAGTGGACCCGGTCGTGGAGCGTCTCGTGGACCCTGCGACCGCTTCCGGTCGGCCTCAGTTGCCCGCGGCGGTGCGCTGGCGGGCCACGTCGAAGCAGGCGATGGCGCCGGCGGTGGCCACGTTGAGCGAGGACAGCGTCCCGTGTTGGGGGATGGAGGCCAACTCGTCGCACCGGCGACGGGTCAGTGCGGCGAGACCCGAGCCCTCCGAACCCAGGACCAGCGCCACCGGCTGGTCGCCCAGGGGGAGCTGGTAGAGCGATGTCGGTGCCTCCCCCACGAGTCCGACCGTCACCGTGCCCAGTGAGGACAGCTGCTGCAGCGCCGTCGGCACGCCGGCCACCAGCGCCATCGGCAGGTACTCGATGGCCCCCGCCGCCACCTTGGCCACCGTGGGGGACAGGTGGGCGGAGCGGTGCCGGGGCAGGACGACACCGGTCACGCCGGCGCACTCGGCGCTGCGGAGCACGGCTCCCAGGTTGTGGGGGTCGGTGATCCCGTCCAGCACGAGCAGGAACGGGAGCCGGCCCCGCTTGGTCGGCTGGCACAGGTCGTCGAGCGGGGTGTCCCCGATCGGCCTCGCCAGGGCGACCACCCCCTGGGACCCGTCGGTACGGGCGGCCGCGTCGATCCGCTTGCGGGACACGTACTCGACCTTGACCCGCCGCTTGACCGCCAGGGCCTCGATGTCGTCCAGGATCTCGGCGGCATCCATCCCCTCGGCCATGAGCAGGGTGGTCACCGGGCGGCGCCCGGCGCTCAGGAGCTCCCGCACGGCCTGACGCCCCTCGACCTGGTCCCCCCCGAGGCCCTCGTGCTTGGGGCCCCGTCGGACCTGGACGTCCCGCCCGCCGGGCCCGCGCCCCCGGTCGTTCACCGGGGACCGCCCGGCACTCCCGGCCCGCACGGTGCCCGCGCCCCGGGCCGTGCCACGTCCGGCCTTGGCGTCCTTGGACTTCATCCACGCACTCTTGGCCTCGGTCCCCTTCGGGGAGGGGCCACCCCGGGCACCACCCTTCTTGGCCGGCGTGCGTGACGACTTGCCCCGTCCCCGGCCGGACGGTGCCGGACTCATCGGACGTCCCCGTCGTCGTCCCCGGCCGCCGTACTCCCTGACCCCGGGAGGACCGTCGACCCGACGAGGAGGACCACGGCGGAGCAGGCGATCCCCTCGGACCGGCCCAGGGCGCCCAGGCCCTCGGCCCGGGTGGCCTTCACGTTGACCGGAGCGCCCAGTGCCCCGGCCAGCCGCTCGGTCATCGCCGGCACGTGCGGAGCCAGCCGGGGTCGTTCGGCCACCACCGTGCAGTCGGCGTTCACCGGGACCCACCCGGCTTCGGCCGCCAGGGCCACCACACGACGGAGGATGTCGAGGGAGTCGGCCCCCGCCCACCGGGGGTCCGTGTCGGGCATGTGCCGGCCCGAGGTCTCCGAGCCCGGCCGCCCCGAGGACGGCGTCGGCGACGGCGTGGGCCACGGCGTCGGCGTCACTGTGGCCGTCCAGGCCGCGCACACCGTCCCCGGCGATCACCACGCCCCCCAGGACGAGGGGACGCTCCGGGTCGTCGCTGAACGGGTGCACGTCGATCCCCTGGCCCACCCGCAGTGCGGGAGCCGCGCCGGGCCCGCCGCTCACCGGGCCGCCCCACTGAGCAGGGCCTCGGCCACGGACAGGTCCTCGGGACGCGTCAGCTTGAGGTTGCGCGGGTCCCCGGGGACGGTCACCACCGTCCGGCCCGACGCCTCGAGCAGCGCGGCATCGTCGGTGGCCTCGCCTCCGTCGGCATGGGCGGCCCGCAGGGCGTCGGCGACGAAGGCCTGGGGGGTCTGGATGGCGACGAGTTCGGCACGGTCGACGGTGCCGACGACCCGGGTGCCGGTCACGCGCTTCAGGGTGTCGGCCACCGCGACGGCGGGCACGGCCCCGTCCACTCCCCCACTCCGGACGGCATCGACCACCGCGGCGAAGAGTCCGTCCGGCGGCCAGCGGCCGGGCCGCGTCGTGGACCACGATGATCACCGCATCCGCCGGCACGGCGGCGAGCCCGGCCCGCACGGAGTCCGCCCGGGTGGCGCCCCCGGCGACCGCGAGGTCGCCCCGAACGCCGCGACGCCGGTCGCACCGGGTGCCGGCAGACCGGCACCGACACCCGCCGCGGTACCGGACGGCACCACCAGGACCACGCCGTCGGCCACCGAGCGTGCGGCGCGGACCGACCAGGCGACGACCGGCATCCCGGCCAGGGGGAGGAACTGCTTGGGCCCGCCGAACCGGCGGCCCGTGCCGCCGGCGACCACGATGGCCCAGACGGGCCCCGTTCGGCTCAGGGCAGCGCCTCGTTGAGGCGGACCTCGGCGGTCTCCTCGTCGACGCCGAGGGCGAAGGTCAGCTCGGACACCAGGATCTGGCGCGCCCGGCTGAGCATGCGCTTCTCACCGGCCGACAGTCCCTTGTCCTTGTCGCGGATCGAGAGGTTCCGGACCACTTCGGCCACCTGGTAGATGTCTCCGGAACGCAGCTTCTCGGAGTGGTTCTTGTAGCGGCGGGACCAGTTGGTCGGCATCCGTGCCTCCTTCTTGCGGAGCACGGCGAAGACCTCCTCGACCTCCTCGTCGTTGATGACCTCGCGCAGGCCGACACCGTCGGTGTTGTCCGCCGGCACCATCAGGGTGAGGTCGCCGTAGGCGAGACGGAGCACGAGGTACTCCTGCTTCTTGCCGAACGCCTCTTTGGTCTCTCGTCGTTCGACTACTGCCGCGCCGTGGTGCGGGTAGACGACCTTGTCACCGATGTCGAACACCGTTCCTCCTGGCGTTGCGCTGCGGAACCGGGGCTGGTGAGCGACATCCGGTCTGCGTGGGAAAGCATCCCATTCTACCAGCTGCCGGGTACCTCCCCCGACGGGCCCACCGCACTCCGGCGGGCCCGCACGATCCCCACGGCCGGTGCCGGACGCCCCACCCGTGCGGGCAGCCCCTACTGGTAGCGCTCGAAGATACTGGCCTCGGCCAGTCGGGCGAGGCCGTCCTTCACCGAATGGGCGCGCATCTGGCCCACGCCCTCGACCTGCTCGAGCTCGACGATCGAGGCACGCATGATCTGCTGGAGGTTCACGAACCGGTCGACGATCCGCTCGATGATCGTGTCGGAGAACCTCGGCAGGTGGTGCAGGAGCCGGTAGCCGCGTGGCTCGACCCCGGATTCGGCGTCGTGGTATGGCCCGGGGAGCCGCAGGATCCCGGCCACCCGGGTGGGATCGCGCAGCTCGTCGGACGGCAGGTTGGCCAGCTGATCGATGACCGAGCCCACGATGGCGGCCCAGTCGACGGACTCCTCGGCGGTCATGACGCAGTAGTCGCGGACGACGAGGTGGAGGGCCCTGCCCACACCGTCCGCCAGCTCGGACGACTGGAGGCCCACGAGACGCCCGTCCTCGCCCAGCTCGACCAGGTAGCCGTCGACCTCCTCGGCGATCCGCAGGACCATCTCGGCGGCCTGGATGACAGCCACCACGTCCCCGACCGACACGGTGTCCTCGAGCTCGAGGATCGAGAGGTTCCCGAGGGTGACGTCGAACCGGCTGCGGAACCGCTGCATGGTGGCGAGCGCCTGGTCGGTCCGGTCGTGGAGCCAGCCGGTGGGCTGGATGGTGTGCTTGACGTCGCTGCGGTACACGGCGATGACCGACATGGCCGCCGACACCGACAGGACGGGGACGTCGATGGAGCGGGCGACACGCTCCGCCGTCCGGTGCCGGGTGCCCGTCTCCGTGGTCGGTATCGTCGCATCGGGCATCAGGTGCACGTTGGCCCGGGCGATCCTCGACGCGTCCGACGCGATGATGATCGCCCCGTCCATCTTGGCCAGCTCCGACAGGCGCTGGGGGCTGAACTCGGAGTCGAGCAGGAAGCCACCCGAGCAGATGGAGAGGACGTCGGGACCGTCACCGACCACCACCAGGCCACCCCGCTTGGCCCGCAGGATCCGGTCGAGCCCGTCGCGCAGGCCCGTTCCCGGGGCCACCATCGCCAGGGCGTCACTCATGGCCGCATGCTGGCGCGTGGTCACGTACGGATCGTACTCGGCACCGCTACGGCGCACCTGCGGTGGCGTCAGCCGCCGAGGACGTCGAGGCAGCCGAAACGCCCGACCGCCTCGGCGACCGTGTCGACCCGGATCAGGTCCACGCCGGTCGGACCGTCCGGCGCCGACGCCGGCACCGCGACCCGGCCGAACCCGAGCCGTGCCGCCTCCTCGAGTCGGCGGGGCAGGTTGGTGACCTGACGGATCTCACCGGCGAGCCCGACCTCGCCCACGGCGGCCAGGTCGGCCGGGAGGGCGACTCCGGTCGACGCCGAGGCGACGGCGAGTGCCACCGCCAGATCGGCTGCGGGCTCGGTTACCCGGATGCCGCCGGCGACCGAGGCGAAGACGTCGACGGTGTGCATGGCGAGCCCGGCGTGGCGGGCCAGCACGGCGAGCGTCATGACCAGCCGGCCGCCGTCGAGGCCGACGACGGAGCGCTTGGGCTGTGCCTGGCCCATCGGGGCGACCAGGGCCTGGAGCTCCACCATCAGGGTCCGCCGGCCCTGCAACGCCGGGAGGACGACACCGCCGGGCACGCCCGTGAGGCGGTCGCCGAGGAGCAGGCGTCCCGGGTCGTCGACCCGGTTCAGGCCCTGGTCCCCCATCTCGAACAGTCCGAGCTCACCAGTGGGGCCGAACCGGTGCTTGACTGCGAGGAGGAGCCGCAGGGCGTGGTGCCGGTCACCCTCGAAGCTCAGCACGGTGTCGACCATGTGCTCGAGCGCCCGGGGGCCCGCCAGGGACCCGTCCTTGGTGACGTGGCCGACCAGGACCGTGGCCACCTGGCGGGCCTTGGCCAGCCCGACCAGCTGGTCGGCGCACTCACGGACCTGGCCGATCGAGCCGGGGACGCCGGTGGCACGCCGCTCCCCCGGGGTGGCCGGCCCGACGGCCACGGCCTGGATCGAGTCGATCACCAGGAGGTCGGGATCGGACTCGACCACGGCATCGATCACCTGGCCGACGTCGGTGGCCGACAGGACGAGCAGTCCGGGCGGGACGGGGCCGAGCCGCTCGGCCCGCAGGCGCACCTGGTGTGCGGATTCCTCGGCCGAGACCAGGAGGACCCGGTGCCCCGCGGCGGCACGGGCCGCCAGCACCTGCAGCAGGAGCGTGGACTTGCCGATGCCGGGCTCACCCCCGAGGAGCGTCACCGACCCCGGGACCAGTCCACCGGACAGCACCCGGTCGAACTCCTCGACACCGGTCGGCACCGCCGACGCCTCGGACAGGTCCACCGTGGACAGCGGGACCGGCATGCCGGAGAGGTCGAGTTCGTCGACGGCCCGCACCAGCGGACCCAGCGCCGACTCCTCGACGAGGGTGTTCCACTCCCCGCAGGTCGGGCAGCGCCCGGCCCATCGTGCGGTCGTCGAGCCACAGTCGATGCATCGGTGCCGCTTGGCCGTCTTTGCCATGCCCCGATGGTAGGGACCGGGTGTGCCATCCGCGGTGACGCTGCCACCGGAGGCCCCTGCCCCTCACGCTCACCGCCCCCCGGCGGGGAGCCGGGGGGACGGTGGCGATGCCCGCACCGCCTCGGGGGGTAGGTCGGTCGGGCGCAGGGCCGCCGGCCCAGGGGCAGGGCCCTGGGCAGTCACGAGATCCCCGCCTCCTCCAGTAGACCCCGGTCGGTGGTCCGTGGGTCAGGGCCGAACGGCCCGAACTTCGTCCGTCCCGGGCACGACCGGGATCGGCGCCACGGGTGGCGCTCCGACGCACCACCCGTGGCGAGATGGCGCGGTGGAGTGCGGTGTGCGGTGTGCGGTGTGCGAGGCCTCCACTACCGGGTGCACACCGTCCGGACGCGGACCATCCCTCCGGCGAGCCGGAGGGATGGTCCCGATGCGCCTGTCCGGTCGGATCGGTCAGCTCGTGAGGCTGTCCAACGACGCGTTGAGCGGGGAGCCGACCATGCAGCCTAGGAAGGGTGCGTCCCCGAAGGCGAACACACCACCGTCGGCGGCGTCGAGCCAGTAGCCGGCACCGGTGGTCGTGGCCTGGATCCCCACCGCGGGACCGTCCATGTGCTTCCCCGACATCGAGCCTTCGAACGGTGCGTCCCCGAAGGCGAACACGCCACCGTCCGACCCGACGAGCCAGTACCCCTGGCCGGACGGCGCCGGGGTGATCCCGACGATGGCGCCCGTCAGCGGCGAGCCGTTCATCCCCCCGAGGTCGACGGCGTCACCGAAGGCGTAGACACTGCCGTCGGATCCGACCAGCCAGTAGCCGTCACCGGACGGCGTGGCGGCGATGCCGACGATGGGCGCGGACGGAGTGAAGGAGTTGGCACCGCCGGGCGGCTTGGTCGGATCGGTCTGCCCGGACGACCCGTGGAACTGGGCACTGCCGTAGGCGAAGACGCCGCCGTCGGACGCGGTCAGCCAGTAGCCGCTACCCGTGGGATCGGCGGCGATACCCACGATCGGTGAGTTCAGGTGTGCGTTGGCACCGAGCCCTCCCAGGTAGACGGCGTCACCGAAGGCGAACACGCCGCCGTCGGAGGCGGCGAGCCAGTAGCCGCCCCCGTCCGCGGTCGACGCGATCCCCACTTCGGGACCGTTCAGGTGTTTGCCGGTCATCGAGCCGTAGAACGCCGCCGTACCGAAGTCGAACACCCCACCGTCCCGGGCTCCGAGGCGGTATCCCTGCCCGTTGGCCACCTTCTGGCCACCCGTCGTGCACGCCGCCGAGTAGGTGCCGATCCAGGTGAGTTTGACGTCGACCTCCGGTGGTGAGCCGGCCCCGTTGAGGGTGATCAGGAACTGGGGGAGCGGGCTGGCCGTGGCCAGGTTCAGCGGCGTGAGGTTCACCGAACCGGTGTTGTCGAGCGGCTGATCGGGGATGCTCGGGATGGGGTCCCCGTTGAAGTCCTCGAACTGCACCGATCCCGACGTGTACTGGCTGCGGGCCGGAACCGTCACCTGGAGGGACGTGTAGTTGGCCGGGATACACACGTCACTGGGCGCCACGATGCTCGCCGCCAGCACGCGGACCGGGCCCTGACCACAGGCCCCACCGGTGTAGGCGTCGAAGTTCTGGATCTGCGAGGTGCCACCGTCCGAGTTCACCCAGATGCACGTGGGTCGCTGCGGGTCCGCATTCACCGTGTAGAGAAGTTCGAGGTTGGGGATGGCCTTCGGGAACCCGGAACAGCTGGCACCGGCCGTGTAGTCGTAGCAGTCAACGGCGTTGGTGTTCCCGTCGGGGATGTAGATGCGGGCCCCGATGGCCAGGGCCGGCCCGTTCCAGGCGCTGGTGGTGCGCGGGATGGCCGCGGACATTCCCGGAGGCGTTGACACTGTGGCGCCGTTGAGTCCGTAGCACGGGAGCGAGGCGAGCGGCAGGCAGAATCCGGTCGCCGTACCCGTCCCGTCGAGGATCGGGAACGGTGCGCCCCCGTCGGAGTTGACCGGGTAGCTGAGGCCGGTGGTGCTGATCGGCCACGAACCGGCACAATTGCCGCCGGTGGAGACGTCGTAGCAGGCCAGCTCACTCGAGGAGGACAGCATCACGGGAACGACGATCTGGCTCCCCAGTGCGTCGATCGACGCATTCGGCTCCGAGGTGTCGGCGACCGTCACGCTCGAGCCGAGGTCGACGGCGAACGGCTGGTTCGGGCAGGCGGACAGCGACGTGAGGCTGAAGCACAGGAGGGTGTTCTCCGTGCCGGTCTGGAGGCCGTCGACGGCGTTGAACGCGTACCAGTTGGTGCCCACGATGACGGGATCGCTCACACCGCTGATCCCCCCGTTCGTCGGGGCCCCGCCCACGGCCGACAGCGCCGTGAACCCGCAGAAGGGATCGGCGGTGCTCGCTGGCTGCGTCGTGTCGATGCAGACGACGCCGGCGGTGCCGTCCGAGGTGCGGGTGGCGAAGACGAACAGGTGTCCCGTGCTCTGGTCCATCCATAGGCCGGGCTGGGCGGCGGTGGCGAAGTTGTCACTGCTGCCGTCGGTGATGGTCTTGGGGCCCGTCCAGCACGGCGTGGCGTCCGTCTGGAGGTGACACGCCACCTGGAGCGTCGACTGATGGTGGAAGACGTTGTAGACGGCGGTCGGCGTGAAGGCCAGACCCCAGCCGTCTCCGCCGGCTGAGCCGGCGAAGTTCGACGAGGGCGGGGCGGGGATGTTCAGCTGTGCCGTGTAGACGACGGTGCCCGTCTCGGCGGCACCGGTCGGAGGCGAGTCCGCTGCGGCGGCGGCCAGGAGCACTCCTGCCCCGATGAGGACCGCGAGCAGCGATCGGGTGATGGACCGGAGCGCTCGCCCGATCCGGTTCTGTGTCGTCATGTCGGTCTCCGCTCTCGCTTGAGACGACCCGACTTCCACCGGCTGCCCATCCGGTGCAGCAGGCCGTCCGGTCCACACTGCACTCCGTGGCGCCACCGCCTTCCGCCGGTGGCGCACCAAGGACCCTAACGAACCAAGTGGTGCCGTGCACGGACCTCGTCCGGACGCGGCGACGCCCCACCGGTCTGGTGGGGCGTCGGTCCGTTCTGGTCGGGACGCGGCAGCCGCCGCGCCGCCGTGGTCAATCCGCCGAGGAGTCGGCCCCGGCCAACGCCACCGGCGGAGGCTCCAGACCCTCGATGGCGGTGAACGTCAGCTGCTTCTCACCGGCGACGAGCGGCGGTGCGCCCTTCACGTCGTAGGCCTCGGCGGCCTCCGGGGTGATGGTCTCGACATCCACGATGATGGTCTGGCCGACGCGGAACTCCTTCCACAGGATGCGCTCGGACAGCGGGTCCTCGATCATCTGCTGGATCGCACGCCGGAGCGGGCGGGCACCCAGCTGCGGGTCGTAGCCCCTGTCGGCGAGCAGCGTCTTCGCCTCCGGCGTCAGTTCCAGGCTCAGGCCTTGCAGCTCGAGCTGGGTGGCGACCCGCCGGATCATCAGGTCGACGATCTCGATGACCTCCACCTTCGACAGCTCGTGGAACACCACGACCTCGTCGATGCGGTTGAGGAACTCGGGACGGAAGTGGGCCTTGAGCGCTTCGTTGACCTTCGTCTTCATCCGCTCGTAGGTCACAGCACCCGAATTCTGGGCGAAGCCCACCGAGGACTTGCGCAGGTCGGCGGTTCCGAGATTGGACGTCATGATCAGCACGGTGTTCTTGAAGTCGACCGACCGGCCCTGGGCGTCGGTCAGGCGACCGTCCTCCAGGATCTGGAGCAGCGTGTTGAACACGTCGGCGTGGGCCTTCTCGACCTCGTCGAACAGGACCACCGAGAACGGCTTGCGCCGCACGGCCTCGGTGAGCTGTCCGCCCTCCTCGTACCCCACGTAACCGGGAGGCGAACCCACGAGGCGGCTCACCGTGTGCTTCTCCATGTACTCGGACATGTCGAGCTGGATCAGTGCGTCCTCGTCGTCGAAGAGGAACTCGGCGAGCGTCTTGGCCAGCTCGGTCTTCCCCACGCCGGTCGGACCGAGGAAGATGAACGAGCCGCTCGGGCGCTTCGGGTCCTTGAGACCGGCACGGGTGCGCCGGATGGATCGGGCGAGGGCGGCGATGGCCGGCTCCTGGCCGATGACCCGCTTGTGGAGCTCGTCCTCCATGCGCAGCAGCTTGGCTGTCTCCTCCTCGGTGAGGCGGTACACGGGAATGCCCGTCCAGTTGGCCAGCACCTCGGCGATGACCTCCTCATCGACGACGTCGAACAGGTCGACGCCCTCGGCCCGCCACTCGGCCTCCATGGCCTCCTTGGCGTCGAGGCGGTCCTTCTCCTGCTCGGCGAGCTTCTTCGCCTGGTCGAAGGCCTGCTTCTCGATGGCGGCCTCCTTGTCGGCACGCAGCCGGGTGATCTCCTCCTCCAGCTTCTTGTAGGCAGGGGGGGTCGTCATCCGACGGATGCGCAGGCGGCTGCCGGCCTCGTCGATGAGGTCGATGGCCTTGTCCGGGAGGTAACGGTCGGCCAGGTAGCGGTCGGCCAGGTTGGCCGCGGCCACCAGGGCCTGGTCGGTGATGGTGACGGCGTGGTGGGACTCGTAGCGGTCGCGCAGTCCCTTCAGGATCTCGATGGTGAGGGCGACGTTCGGCTGCTCCACCTTGATCGGCTGGAACCGCCGCTCGAGCGCGGCGTCCTTCTCCAGGTGCTTGCGGTACTCGTCGATCGTCGTGGCGCCGATCGTCTGCAGCTCACCCCGGGCCAGCATCGGCTTCAGGATCGAGGCGGCGTCGATGGCGCCCTCGGCGGCGCCCGCACCCACCAGCGTGTGCAGCTCGTCGATGAACAGGACGATGTCGCCCCGGGTCCGGATCTCCTTCAGGACCTTCTTCAGGCGCTCCTCGAAGTCGCCGCGGTAGCGGCTGCCGGCCACCAACGCACCGAGGTCGAGGGTGTACAGCTGCTTGCCCGTGAGGGTTTCGGGGACCTCGTCGGCCACGATCCGCTGGGCGAGGCCCTCGACGATCGCCGTCTTGCCGACACCAGGCTCACCGATCAGGACGGGGTTGTTCTTGGTGCGCCGGGACAGCACCTGCATGACCCGTTCGATCTCCTTCTCGCGCCCGATGACCGGGTCGAGCTTGTGGTCGCGGGCCAGCGCGGTGAGGTTTCGGCCGAACTGGTCGAGCACGGCGGAACCGGTCGGGGCGTCCGCCTGCTGGTTGCCGGGCTGGCCACCCCCGACGGCCTCCTTGCCCTGGTAGCCCGAGAGCAGCTGGATGACCTGCTGGCGCACGCGCGGCAGATCGGCGCCGAGGCTCTGCAGCACCTGGGCGGCGACACCCTCGCCCTCGCGCACCAGGCCGAGCAGCATGTGCTCGGTGCCGATGTAGCTGTGGCCGAGCTGCAGCGCCTCGCGCAGCGAGAGCTCGAGGACCTTCTTGGCCCGGGGGGTGAAGGGCGGGGACCCAGTCGGGGCGGTACCGGCCAGGCCGATGGTCTCCTCGACCTTCTCACGCACGGCCTCGAGCGACACCCCGAGTGACTCGAGTGCCTTGGCGGCGACACCCTCACCTTCGTGGATCAAGCCCAGGAGGATGTGCTCGGTACCGATGAAGCTGTGGTTGAGCAGGCGCGCCTCCTCCTGCGCCAACACCAGGACTCGTCGAGCTCGGTCTGTAAATCGTTCGAACACTCCACCGCCTCCATCCGCGGTCCGTAACTGGAACCTGAGTCTACAGGTGAAGGGTTGACCCGCACCCGCACGCCCCGGAGCCGGGGTCCATGTACCACCCATCGGCAGTCTGCCCTATCGTCTGTAGCCAGTGAACGTCGTCGACATCCTGGGACTCCCCGCACTCGAAGCACAGCTGACCCGACTCGAGCCGCTGCTCGTGGAGTCCGTCGTCACCGGCGACGCCTTCCTCGACGAGGTCACGACGCACCTGCTGGCCGCCGGTGGGAAGCGGCTCCGGCCGGTCCTGGCCCTGGCCACGGCCACATCCGGCGCCAAGGACGCCAGCCGGGAGGACCTGATGGGGGCCGTCGCCGTCGAGCTGGTGCACCTCGCCTCGCTGTACCACGACGACGTGATGGACGAGGCCACCATGCGGCGCAACGTGGAGAGCGTGAACTCCCGGTTCGGCAATCTCGTGGCGATCGTGGCCGGCGACTTCCTCCTGGCCCGGTCGGCCGAGATCGCAGCCGGCCTGGGCGTGGAGATCGCCGCCCTCCTGGCCGCCACGCTGGGCGAGCTGTGCCAGGGTCAGGTGGCGGAGGTGCGGGCCGCCTTCCAGGTGGACCGGAGCCGCGAGGACTACTCGACCGCCATCGCCGGAAAGACCGCCTCCCTCATGGCTACCTCGTGCCGGATCGGTGCCCTCACGGGCGGCCTCTCCCGGCCCGAGGTCGACGCCTTTACCGATTTCGGACGGTGTTTCGGCATGATCTTCCAGGTACGCGACGACATCCTCGACGTCGTCGGGTCCGAGGTGGAGCTGGGCAAGCCGGCCGGCCAGGACCTGGCCGAGGGCATCTACACGCTTCCCGTGCTCCTCACCCTGGCCGACCCTGTGCACGGGCCCGAGCTCCGCGACCTGCTGGGCCAGCCGCTGGGCCTGCCCGAACAGGAGAAGGCGCGGGCCATCGTGGCGGGATCGGGGGCGATCGCCGAGTCGGTCGGCGTAGCCCGGGACTACGCCGACCAGGCGGCGGCTGCAGCGCTGGCGGGACCGTCGCCGGAGCTCGCGGCGGCGTTGGCCCGGCTGGCCCACTCGCTGGTGGACGGCCTACCCTCGGCCTGACCCCGACACCGGACGAGGAGCCTTTCCGACCCCCGACCGGTGCCGGCGCGGCGTCAGCAGCCGCCGAAGGACTGCCGGGCCTGACTGATGTGGGTCCGCAGGGCCAGCAGACGAGCGGCGCGGATGAGCCGGACCGCATGGCGGTGGGCCAGGTAGGACCTCAAGAAGCGCTGCCTGGAGATGTTCTTGTCGGCCACGGCTGCGGTCAACAGTGCCTTGTCGGTGTCCGTCACCAGGTCGAAGTCATGGATCCGGTGGGACATCTGCTCGAGGGCGGCCCGTTGCCGGCTACAGATGTCCAGACGCTGGGCCTCCGACAGGAGTCGCACCGTCGGGACCGTGTCCGCCGGCTTCGTCGTCGCTCCGGCCACGCCGGCCCCGCCGAATGCGAGGGGACTTAGGACGAGACAGGAGATCACCACCTTGGCCACCGTCTTCTGCGGGTTCAACATGTCGATCGTGCTCCTTCTGGAATCGTGCTGACGAAGCCCCTCTGCACGCCTTGCGGCCGCTGGAGTGTTCATCGGCCCGACCGACCAGCACTTGAATCATTTCCGTCGGCACGCCCGGAGTCGTCGCCACGTCCCGCCCCAGGGCCCCGTCCACCCGACCCTCGGCCGTCCACCCGAAAGGGCCGTCCACCCGGCCCCGAGGGGGCCGTCCCGGGTTCGACCGTCCCGGATTCGACCAGCCCGGCGAACTAGTGTCCTGTCCTGCTGATTAGCCGCGAAGTATCGCTGATTCGGGAATTTCCCTCGTCCGGTCGCGCTCTCCGATGTGAGCCAACATTGGAGGTGCCATGTCCACCCGAGGACGTCCGACAGCTGTCATCGAACTGACCGACGCCGAACGCGAGACCTTGCAGCGTTGGGTGCGGCGACACAGCTCGGCCCAGGCACTCGCGCTGCGATCCAGGATCGTGCTCGCGTGCGCCGAGGGGATGACCAACCAAGAGGTCGCCACCGCCGAGCGGGTGCATCCGGCGACCGTGTCGAAGTGGCGACGCCGGTTCGCGGTGGACCGACTGGAGGGTCTTGGAGACGCTCCCCGACCCGGGGCGGTTCGCACCATCGCCGATGCGACCATCGAAGCGGTGGTGGTCGACACGTTGGAGTCCACACCGGGCGAGGACACCCACTGGTCCACTCGGGGACTGGCGGCCAAGCACGGCATCTCCAAGACCACCGTGGCGGAGATCTGGCGAGCCTTCGGACTGAAGCCGTGGCAGCAGGGCAGCTTCAAGGTGTCCCCGGACCCCGACCTGATCGAGAAGGTCCGTGATCTCGTCGGCCTGTACATGAATCCGCCCGAAGCCGCGGCGGTCTTCGCCGTCGACGAGAAGCCGCAGATCCAAGCGCTCAACCGCACCGCACCGACTCTGCCGTTGTTGCCCACCACGCCGCAGCGGGCCACCCACGACTACGTGCGCAACGGAACGGTCGATCTGTTCGCCGCCCTTGACATCGCCCGTGGCACCGTCATCTCGGACATCCGGACCAGTCACAACCAGAACGACTTCATCGCCTTCTTGAACAAGATCAACCGCGAGGTGCCCGCTGACCTCGACGTCCATGTGATCCTGGACAACCTCGCCACCCACAAGACGCCCAAAGTCCATCGTTGGCTGCTGCGTCACCGCCGGTTCCATCTCCACTTCACCCCGACGTATGGGTCGTGGACGAACCTCGTCGAGCGGTGGTTCTCCGCGCTCACCACCAAGAAGCTGCACCGGTCGGCCCACTGCAGTGCCAAGGAACTCGCCGTCGACATCCAGGCGTGGGTCGACAACTGGAACGAGGACCCCCAGCCCTTCGTATGGCACAAGACGGCCGAGCCGATCCTCGAGCGCCTCGCCGGATACTGCAGCGCCATCAACGAGGGGGCGGACGCATGACATCACGACTTTCCAACCGCTTCAGCCGGACAGGACACTAGGAGGTCAGGCCGCCCAGGCCGACCAGGCCGCGGGCGAGCTCGATCTCGCCCATGTGGCGCAAGCCGTGCTGGTAGATCCAGCACTCAGAGGCGTCGAGCAGGGTGATCCCCTCGGGGCCCGCCACCCGGGCACTGTAGGTACTGGCGATCTGCTCGGGGAAGGGCCGGGTGATCACGACCCTGGCCAGCTCGGCCGGGTCCAGACCGGCGAGCCACGCCTCTACCCGGGCGAACACCGTGCGCATGTACTTCTGGAACTCGTCGTAGTCCCCGATGCGCTGGTGGACCATCTCGGCGACGGTCCGGTGCTTGCCGTGATCGGCGATGGCGGGACGCACCCGCGCCTCCCACGCTCCGTCCCACACCGGCGGGGTCCCGGTCATGAGCAGGAACGAGGCGTCGATCATGTTGACGATGTGGAACAGGCTGAACGCGATCGGGAGCACGCCTTCGCGCTCGAAGTGGTTCACCTGGTCGAGGTCCATGGTGGCGACCGCGTCCTCGTAGAGCGAGAACAGCGCGCGCATCCGGCGCTGCAGCGAGTCGAGCACCAGGGGGGCACTCCCGTCCGCACCCGGCACGCCCGGACCTGGATCCTCTCCCACGACGGCTCCCTTCCGGGATCCCGACGACCGGGCCCGTCCGGTCATGTAAACACTTGTCACAATTACTGTCAACTGTTATCCTGACCTGCCAGCGCCAGCGCCAGCGCCGGCCGGGGCGGGCGCAGCGGCCGGCTCCGGGAGCGGCCCGGCGGTCAACTCCCCACCGAAGTGAGGTCCCGTGCAGCCCGACGTCGACGTGGCCCACCTCATCCACTCCTGGGGGGTACCCGTCCCGAGCCAGCCGTCGGCACCGGTCGTCCCCGGGCACCGGGCGGGTCCGCGAACCGTGGGAACCCGCTGCCTGGCCGCCACCGGGGACGGCGGTCGATGACCGAAGTCGCCGGCCGGTCGCGTCCGGACAGGGCCGACGGCGCGACGACCGAGACCGACGGCCGCCGCCTGCGCAGAGCCATCAACCGCGAGGCCGTCGTCGACGCACTCCTCGACCTCTACCAGGAGGGGAACCTCCGTCCAGGGACCGACGAGATCGCCGAACGGGCCGGGATCTCACCGCGTTCGCTCTTCCGGTACTTCGAGGACACCGACGACCTGGCCGGCGAGGCCGTCAGCCGCCAACTGGCCCGGGCCCTGCCCCTTGTGCAGGTGGACGCCGACCCGACGGCCCCCTTCGAGGACCGGGTGGCGGCCCTGGTCGACCAGCGCTTTCGACTGTTCGCGGCCGTCGGGCAGGCCGCCCACGTGTCCCGCCTGCGAGCCCCGTTCCAGCCCCGGTTGGCCGAGTCCCTGGCCGACAACCGACGCTTCCTGCGCGGACAGCTCCGCTCGCTGTTCGGCGGCGAGCTCGAAGCCATGGGCGACGGGCGGGCGGAGTGGGCCCTCGCCTCGGCCGACATCCTCACCACCTTCGAGTCCTACCAGCTGCTCATCGACGACCAGGGGTTCACCGTCCCCGGGGCGAGGTCCGTGGTCGCCCGGGCCCTGTCCGTCCTGCTCTCCCCCGGAGGAACCCGATGACCGCCCGACGCGGCAGCATGCGCCACGCCATCCACCTCGACTGCCCGCCCGACACCGTCTGGGACGTGGTCGGCGCCCCCGAACGGCTCACCGAGTGGTGGGAGGGCATCGACTCCTGCGTCATCGTCGGCGACGAGCGCACCGTCCAGACCCGCTCGGGCCTGCCCATGCCCGAGCGGATGCTCACCATCGACAACAACCTCCGTCGGTTCCAGTACCGGATCACCGCACCGCTGTTCGTCGAGCACCTGAGCACGATCGACGTGCATGACCTGCACGACGGGACGTGCCTGACCGTCTACAGCGTCGACGCCGAGCCCGCCGTACTGGCCCTCGTCATCAGCGGGGCGGCGCGCGCCGCGCTCGGCCACCTGCCGGGGCTGCTCGGCGTCGACCGGATCCCATGAGCGGGCCCCCCACCGGCACCCCTCCCGCATCCATGCTCCCCGACCCGCTCCCCAGCCCACGCCGCTCCCCCGGCGAACACCGACCCCCTGTCCCCGTCGCCCCGCACCTGTCGGGCCGCCCGAAAGGAGCCCGCTGATGGGCCGCAAGATCCTCTTGGTCACCACCGACCAGCAGCGCTACGACACGCTCGCCTGCAACGGTGGCGCCCTGTCGCGCACACCGGTCATCGACGGGCTGGCGGCCGAGGGCGTCCGGTACGACCGGGCACATCCCCAGTCGGTGGTGTGCATGCCGTCGCGCTCGACCATCCTGACCGGCCAGCATCCGAGTACCCACGGCGTGTGGATGAACGGCGTCCCGCTGCCGGGCGACGCACCGTCGGTGGCCGAGGTCCTGCGCCAGGCCGGGTACCGCACGGCACTCGTCGGGAAGGCCCACTTCGAGCCCTACTTCGATCCGTTCCTCCGCTTCGAGGAGAACCTGCTCTCCACCGAGGGGACCACGCCCCACGGCGGCTCCCGGCGTGGGTTCGAGCACCTCGAGACCGCGTCCCACGGGGCCATGGGCCCGCTGCACTACTGCCAGTGGCTGCTGAGGGAGCACCCCGAGGCGCTCGGCATGTACTGCCGCGCCATCGACGACTCGCTGCAGGTCAGCGCGGCCGCGGGCGGTGACACCGGCGCCCCCCAGGTGAAGGTCAACCCCATCGACCGCGGGATCTACCACACCGACTGGGTCGCCGACCGGACGATCGCCTGGCTCGACTCCGTGGCGGCCGACGAGGACTGGTTCTGCTGGATGAGCTTCCCTGACCCCCACCATCCGTGGGACCCACCGGAGTCCGAGGTCGGACGGGTCGACTGGCGCGACGTGCCCCTGCCTGCCGGCTACCCCGAGGACCGGGCCACCCGTGAGGGCGTCATCGACGGCAAGCCGCGCCACTGGCGGGCCTGGTACGACGGCACGCTGGTCTCCAACTACGAGGCGCCGGCCGACTGGGTCCCGGCCACATTGACCGCCGACCAGGTCCGCGAGGTGAACGCCCGCAATGCGGTGGAGGTCGAGCTCATCGACGAGGCGTTGGGCCGGGTGCTCGACCGCATCGCCGAGCGGGGCTGGGCCGACGACGTCGACGTCGTGTTCACCACCGACCACGGCGAGCTCCAGGGCGACTTCGGCCTCCTGTTCAAGGGCCCGTACCACGTGGACGCCCTGATGCGGCTCCCGCTGGTGTGGCGCCCGGCGCCCTCGACCCGGGCGGGTGACCCGCCCGCCGCCTCGGTCGTGAGCCGTCCGGTCGGCCTCGTCGACCTGGCGCCCACGTTCTGCGCCATCGCCGGCATCGAGCCCCCCGGGTGGATGCAGGGCGAGCCGCTCCCGGTCGACGACGCCGATGCCGACGCCCGGGGCTTCGAGAAGGTGCTCACCGAGTGGGACAGCGAGCTGTTCGGGACCGACGTCCACCTGCGCACCATGATGCGGGACCGGTGGGTCGTCACGACGTACCTGCCCGGAACCAGCCACGACGGGACCGAGGGCGAGCTCTACGACCTGACCGACGACCCGCTCCAGCGGGTCAACCGCTGGGACGACCCCTCCGCCCGGCCCCTGCGCGACGACCTCGTCGCCGATCTGTGGGACTCCCAGCCCGAGGTCAGGTCCGAGCGACTGGCCCTCGAGGCGCCGGTGTGAGCCCCGACCCGGGCTCGCCCCCTACTGGCCCGGCCCCTGGCCGGCCGAGGACGGCGGGCCCCGGCGCCTGCAGAACCCGGGGGCGGGGGGACGCTGCCCACCGTGGTGGCCGGCACCCCGGTCGACGTCCGCACCCGGACCGACCCCCTGGTCACCATGGCCGTGACCCGCGGCCCGGGGAGGTCTTCCTCCTGCGCCACACCCTGGGCGACGACGCCGTCTCGTTCGTCGAGCGCATCGACCCCGACACGCTGGAGCCCCTCGCCCGGTCGGTCGACCTCCCCGGTGGCGCCATGTGGCCCGGGAGCATCGCCGCCCACGGGAACGGATCGCTGCACGTCGTGTTCGGCCACCACGCCCACCGGCTCGGGGCCGACCTCGAGGTGCTTGCCTCGGCCGAGCTCCCCCGAAGGCGCCCCTACAACGGCTTCGTGGTCCTGCCCGACGGCACCCTGGTCACCAAGGACTTCGCCGGCTCCCGTCCCACCGCTCCGGTCGCCCCCGAGGATCGCGCCCGTGCGAGCTCGTGGCCCTCGACCCGGCGACCCTGACGGTGCTCGACTCCTGTGTCCTGCCCGAGCCGTCGATCGCCCGGATCTCGGCACAGGGGGACGAGGTCTACGTCGTCGGCGACACCAGCCTGCTCCGGGTGTCCTGGCAGGGCGGCCGGTTCGTCCCCGACGACGGGTTCCGGGCCACATATCGGACCATGGAGGGACAGTCCTACGGCTGGGACTGCGTGCTGGCCCTGGGGGCGGCCTGGTTCCTCGATGACGGCGACGGCACGATCGGCTTCGACGGGTCGTTCGAGGGCAGGGGGGTCGCCACCGCCCCCCTGCACCTGGTCCGCGTGGATCTCACCACCGCTGCGGTCACCCTCACCGAGGTCTGTGGCCTCCCCGGCGGGCTGATCGCCAACCCGCCGCTCATCGACGTCGAACGGTCGTCGCCGTCGCCTACGACAGCGGCAACGGGGTCATGGCGGCCTTCGACGTCGCCGCCGACGGGTCGCTGGCCCCGAAATGGCGGCGGCGGCAGAACCACGCCTCCCACCTGGTGCTGCTTCCCGGTCCGGGAGTCGTCGTCACCGGCGACCACGACCGGGGGCGGTCCCGTCGAGCAGGTCGTCGCCCTCGACATCGCCACCGGCGAGGAGCTGGTCCGGGCCGACACGGAGGGTCCGCTGCAGTCGACCGTGTTTCCTTCCGTGGGGCACGACGGCACCGTCTACTGGTGCTCGATGTCGTCGGTCAGTCGGGTCCGCTTCGGCTGAGGGCGGCCGTCCGACGGGCGCACATGGGCCGGGCCGTCGGGGCTCAGGTCGTCACCACGTTGCGCTCGAAGATGATGCGGAGACCGTGGAGGGTGAGCCACGGCTCCACGTACTCGATCTCCTCGGCGTAGGGCGAGATCAGCTCGACAGGCCGCCCGTGGCCACCACGGTGCACTCGCCCAGTACGGCGGTGAACCGGCGGCACAGCCCGTCGACCTGTCCGGCGAACCCGTAGAGGGCACCCGACTGGATCGACTCGACGGTCGACTTGCCGATGACGCTGCGCGGCTCGACCAGCTCCACCCGTCGCAGGGCGGCGGCGTGAGCGAAAAGGGCGTCCAGGCTGATGGCGACCCCCGGGGTGATCGCCCCGCCGATGTACTCGCCCGCTGCCGAAATGGCGTCGAAGGTGGTCGCCGTCCCGAGGTCGACGACGACGCACGGGCCGCCGAACAGGTCATAGGCACCCACGGCGTTGGCGATCCGGTCCGCACCGACCTCCTTCGGATTGTCGTAGAGGATCGGCATGCCGCTCCGGACGCCGGGCTCGAGCACCACGGCGGGCACGTCGAACCACCGGGCTGGCCATCTGGCGAAGGTTGGCCGTCACCAGGGGCACCGACGACGTGACGGCGATCCCGGTGATGGTGTCGTCGATGTCCAGCCCGTTCAGGTCGAGGAGCTGGGTCAGGAGCAGCGCGTGCTCGTCGGCCGTGCGCACGTCGACCGTCGACAGGCGCCAGTGGTGGGCGAGGCCGACCGGCTCGGTCCCGTCCCGGGGTACCGACTCGTCTACCGGCGCACCCGGGTCGTCGGCGAACAGCCCGACGACGGTATCGGTGTTCCCCACGTCGATGGCTAGCAGCATGGGGTTCCTTTCCTGGCGGCGGTCGTGCGGGCGTCGGCGGAGCCGCGGGATCAGACCCGGAGGTCGAGCCCGAGGTCGAGCGCCGGCGCGGAGTGGGTGAGGGCCCCGGCCGACAGCAGGTCGGCGCCGGCGGCAGCCAGCGCGGGCGCCGTGGCGAGGGTCACGCCGCCGGACACCTCGATCAGGGCGTCCGAACCGGCGCCCCGCACGACGGCGACGGCCTCGCCCACCTGTTCGGGACCCATGTTGTCGAGCATGACCACGGTGGCGCCCGCCGCCACCGCCTCGCGCACCTGGTCCAGGCGGTCGCACTCGACCTCGACCATCCGGCCCGGCCACGATCCGGCGCGCCCGGGCCACCGCCTCGGCGATCGTCGCCCCGCCCAGGTGGTTGTCCTTGACCAGGACCGCCTCGGACAGGCTGCCGCGGTGGTTCACGCCGCCGCCCGCCCGCACCGCGGCCTTCTCCAGGGCACCGCAGGCCCGGCGTCGTCTTGCGGGTGTCGAGGACCCGGGTCGCCGGATTGGCCGCCCGGACCACGTCCACGTAGGCGCGGGTCAGCGTCGCCACCCCCGACAGGTGGCCGAGGAAGTTCAGCACCGTCCGCTCGGCCGTCAGGATCGAGCGCAGCGGTCCCTCGATCGTGGCCACCACCGAGCCCGGCCACACCTCGGCGCCGTCGGCCAGCGACCACGTGACCGAGAGCCCCGGATCGATCTGGGCGAGCGCCTCGACGGCGCAGGCCCGACCGGCCACGACACCGTGCCCCGGCTCACCACGTCCACCACCGCCCGGCGGCCTGCGTCGACCAGCCCGGCGGTGAGGTCCCCGAGCGGGAGGACGTCCTCGGCGATCGCCCGGGTGACGGCGTCGACCACGGCGGCCCGTGGCGGGTCGAGGACCGGTTCCCAGCCGTCCCCGGTGGACGCGGTCACGCCCGTGCCCCGCCGACGCCGCCGGGACCCCGCCCGGAGGTGCCGGACCGGGGCCCGGTGTGGACGGGGACGGTGCCCGACCCGTGGCCGTGCACGATGCGGCACCGCCAGTCGTCCGATGTGAGCGGGAAGTCGCTGCGTGCGTGGGCGCCCCGGGTCTCGGTTCGCAGGTTGGCGGACTCGAGGATGGCCCGCGCCGCGGTCACCAGGTTGGCCAGCTCGCCGTGGGCACGGTCGACCGGCGGGGACGACCCGACGGCGGCGGCCACCGTCGCCACGGTGCGCCCGGCACGGGCGAGGGAGTCGGCGCTGCGCACCACGCCCGCACCGTCGGTCATCGCCCGCTGCAGCCGGTCCCGGGTCTTGGTCACGTCGGGCCACGACGCCGCCCCGTCGTCCGGCGGTGCCGCGGCGGCGTCGGTCCGGTGGGTCGCACCCGGGGGGACCGGCTCCAGACGCCCGTCGAGGAGCGGGGCCAGCACGCCGGTCGGGGTCGGGCCGTCGGTGCCGCCGAGGATCGCCTCCGCCAGGCGGGCGCCGAAGACCATGCCCTCGAGCAACGAGTTGGAGGCGAGGCGGTTGGCCCCGTGGACGCCGGTGCAGGCCACCTCGCCCGCCGCCCACAACCCGGGCAGTGCGGTCGCCCCCCACAGGTCGGTCAGCACGCCCCCCGACAGGTAGTGGGCGGCCGGGGCGATCGGCAGCCAGTCGGTCGACGGGTCCAGGCCGATCGCCGCCAGCGACGCCCGGATGGTCGGGAATCGGGCATCGAACGAGTCGAGCGCCGTGGCGTCCAGCCACAGGCTGTCGACGCCCTGGTCGTGCATGCGCTCGGCCATGGCCCGGCTCACCACGTCCCGCGGGGCGAGCTCGTCCACGAACCGGTCCCCCCGGGCGTCGCGCAGCAGCGCCCCGTGGCCCCGCAGGGCCTCGGACAGCAGAGGCCTCGGCATGGCCGGGTGGTGGAGGGCGGTCGGGTGGAACTGCATGAACTCGACGTCGGCGACGGCGACGCCGGCCCGCAGGGCCATGGCCAGGCCGTCGCCGGTGGCCTCCGCCGGATTGGTGGTCACCGAGAACACCTGGCCGGCACCACCGGTGGCCAGCACGGTGTGGGTGGCACGGACCTCGACCGACCTTCCGGTGGTGCTGAGGGCGACGACGCCACGGCACCGTCCGCCCTCCACCACCAGGTCGAGGGCGAACCACTCCTCGAGGACTGCCGCCGCCGAAGCACGGGTGGCGTCCACCAGTGCCCGTTCCACCTCGGCACCGGTGGCGGCGCCACCGGCATGGACCACCCGCGCCGTGGAGTGCCCACCCTCCCGGGCGAGGGCCAGTGCCCCACCGGGCTGGCGGTCGAACACCGCACCCATGGCGATGAGCCCGTGGACCCGGGTCGGCCCCTCGTCGACCAGCACCCGGACGGCGTCGGCGTCGCACAGACCGGCGCCGGCGGCCAACGTGTCGGCCAGGTGGAGGTCGGTCGAGTCCTCGTCGCCGCCGAGGACGGCGGCCACGCCGCCCTGGGCCCAGCGGGTGGCGGACTGGGAGAGCTCGGCCTTGGTCAGGACGCCGACCCGCAGGCCGTCCCCACCCTCGGCGGTTCCGCCCGCCGGCGGAAGCGGTGCCGCCAGGCGGACGGCGGCGGACAGGCCGGCCACCCCGCTGCCCAGGACCAGGACGTCGAGCGTCCCCGGGGGCACCGTGCTCATGACGGTCGCCGGGGGTCGAGGTTGTCGATCAACCGCACGGGTCCGACGGTGGCGGCGATCAGGAGACGCAGGGGACGGTCGTCCCCCAGGTCGGCTGCCGGCTCGAGGTCCCGGGCATCGACCAGGGCGGCGTAGTCGAGGGCGACGAGGGGCTCGGCGGCCACCTCGGCCGCCATGGCCCGCTCGACGGCGGCCCGGTCACCGCCGGCCGCCAGGACCGCCGAACCGACGCACAGGGCGCGGTGCAGCACCGGTGCGGCGGCGCGCTCGTCCGGGCCCAGGCGCACGTTCCGGCTCGACAGGGCCAGGCCGTCGGCCTCGCGGACGGTGGGACAGCCGACCACCGTGACCGGGAGCGACAGGTCCGCGGTGGCGCGGCGGACGACGGCGAGCTGTTGGAAGTCCTTCTCGCCGAAGTAGGTCCGGCACCGCCCGGCACCGGACAGGAGCTTGACCACCACGGTGGCCACACCGTCGAAGTGGCCGGGACGGGACGCCCCCTCCCACCGTGCGGCCAGGCCCCGCACCGACACCGTGGTCGCCGGTGGAGAGGGCCAACCCGGGTACATCTCGTCGACCGTCGGCGCGAACACCAGCGCTGCCCCAGCCGCACCGGCGGCGTCGACGTCGGCACCCAGCGTGCGGGGGTAGTTGGTCAGGTCGGCGGTCTCGGCGAACTGGGTGGGGTTGACGAAGATGCTGACGGCCACCGTGTCGCACTCCGACGCAGCCTGCCCCACCAGTGCGGTGTGCCCGCGGTGGAGCGCGCCCATGGTGAGCACCACGCCCACGGAGCGACCCTGGCGCCGCTCGTCGTCGAGCCGGGCCGAGAGCCCGGCCATGGTGTCGACGACTGCCGCACCGGTGGCGGCCGCACCCACCCGGGCCGTGGCGACGGTCACGCCACCTGCTCGGTGACGGCCCCCGTCACCTCGGTGGGCACCGCGGGCCCGCCCAGTGCGTCCGCACCGGCGGGGTCGAGGTCGTCCGCCGTGTCGAGTGAGAGTCGCCGGGCCATGGCCACCATGGCGTCGTAACCGGCGAGCTCGGTCCGGTGGGCGGGCATGGCGGCGATCGCCGCCCGGTGTCGCTCCACCGTCTCCCAGTCGCCCCGGACCGCCGGTCCGGTGAGCGCCGACCGCGGGCCGAGGGCCAGGGCGTCCTCGGTTGCCGCCCGCATCAGGCCGGCGAAGGCGTCGAGTGGGAGTCCGGTGGTTGCAGCCACACGTTCGACCTGGCCCATGAGGGCCACCAGGTGGTTGGCGGCGATCACCGCCGCGGCGTGGTAGGCGGCGCGGTCCGTGTCGGCCACCTCCACCACGTTGCCGCCCAGGTCCCCGGCCACAGCGCGGGCCGCCGGGTCGCCGGCGACGGCGAACGTGATGCCGGAGCGCAGGCGCTCCGCCCCGATGGCGGGCGTGGGGAGCGGCACCAGCGGATGGAGAGACCCGCACCTCGGGTGACCGGCCAGGACGTCGAGGCCGAGGGAGCCCGACAGGTGGATCACGGCGGTGCTGTCGAGCGGGCGCACGGCGGCGGCGACGTCGGCGACCACGTCGTCAGGGGTGGCGATGAACAGCAGGTCCACCCCCAGGGCGGCATCGACCGGGGACCGGTCGCGCCCCCAGGCGCCCGCAGGGCGATAGCCACCGACAGCGACCAGGGCTGCCATCAACGACCGGCCGGCACGGCCCGGTCCGAGTACACGGAATGTGGTCACGAGACCCCTTTCGACGTTCCAGCCCCCGCAGGGTGCCGTTCGCATCAGGAAATCCAGGAACTGCTGGTTAGACACTACCCACGACGCGCACCTCGCCGCCAGCGGACTCGAGGTCGTCCGGCCCGACCAGGTCCGGGGCCAGCTCCGCCAGGGGGGCCAGCACGAAGCGCCGCTCGCGCCACCGCGGATGGGGCACGGTCAGCTCGGGGTCGTCGACGACGACCCCGTCGATCCAGATCACGTCGACGTCGAGCGTGCGCGGTCCCCAGCGCACCGTGCGCACCCGGCCGGCGGCGGCCTCCAGTCGGTGGCACTGCTCCAGCAGCCGGAACGGATCGTCGACGGCCGCCACGGCCAGCTCCACCACCAGGTTCAAGTAGGCACCCTGGTCGTCTGGCCCGCCCATCGGCTCGGTCTCGTAGACCCGGGAGACGGCGGTGACCGCCGGGTCGCTCCCCGCCCGGAGCTGGTCCACGGCCCGACGGAGGTGGGTCGTGCGGTCACCGAGGTTCGACCCCATCGACAGGAACGCCCGCACGGTGGGCACCGCCGGCGACGGTGCGGTCACCGGTGGCGGACCACCCGCACACCGACGGTGTCGATGTCCACGGCCAGGGGCGGCCGCAGCTTCCGGAGGGTCACGGCGACCCCGTCGATCCTGCGGTCGACGTCGAGCACGGCGTCGGCCACGTGCCAGGCCAGGGCCTCGAGGAGGGCGAACGACCGGGGGCCCGACACGACCGCCGCCACGACGGCCGCCACCTCCCCGTAGTCGACCGTGTCGGCCAGGGCGTCCGACCCACCGGCGGGGCGCAGGTCGACGGACAGGTCCAGGTCGACCTCGAAGGGCTGGGCCCGCTCCTGTTCCTCGGCCAGGACGCCGTGGGTGCCTACGCTGCGGAGCCCGCGCAGCTCGATGCGGTCGTCCGGTGCGCCGGCCATCACGCCCGGCGGCCGGTACCCGCGTCGTGGGGGGTGGCCGGTGGGGCCAGTTGGCCGGCATAGGCCACGAGCTCGCGGCCCGAGGGCCCCATCGGGTGCCCGGTCAGGTGCTCGAGCGCAGTGATGGACTGGGGGCCGGTGGGCAGCCGGTCCGACCACAGCAGGTAGCCGGCAATGACCCCCGACACCCGGTCGCCCAGCTCCTCCTGGTGCACCAGGATCCGCTCGCCGGTGGCGAGTCGGGCGTGGACGTCGCGGTAGACCTCGCCCAGGACGCCGCGGACGTCACCCGAGGCCGGCAGGGGGTAGTGGACGCTGGCCAGTGACTTCTCCTCGTACGCCTGCAGGTTGTGCGACGACGGGAGCAGCGACACCACCCGGTTGAATCCCTGGACCTGGAGCCAGATGATCTCCTCCTGGCGCCGGACCTTGCGGTGGTTCGGGGCGAACCCGCCCGGACGCTCGCTCATGGCCAGGCGATCCTTGATCACCCAGGTGAAGTTCCGCGGCGGGATGCCCGCCGCCCACTTGCCCTTCACGATGTGACCTCCGTATCCGTCCTCGTCCCGACGTCGCGACCGACCCGGCCCGGCACGCCCACCAGGAGCGCGGCCTGCACCGTGGCGGCCACGTCGTGGACCCGGACCATACCCGCCCCCTGCTGGAGTGCCCACGTGGCCGTGGCGAGGGAGCCCGGCAACCGGTCCGCGGGGGGCACGGGCCCGCCGTCGGGACCGGCGGCGAGCCTCCCCAGGAAGGCCTTCCTGCTGGTCCCGACCAGGACCGGGTGGCCGGTGGCCACCAGCACGTCCAGCCGGGCCAGGAGCTCGAAGTTGTGGTCGATCGTCTTCCCGAAGCCGATCCCCGGATCGATCCAGATCTCGGGCACCCCTGCCTCGAGTGCCGCGGTGGCCCGCTCGGCGAGCAGGTCGCGCACCTCGGCCACCACGTCGTCGTAGCGCGGATCGTCCTGCATGGTGGTCGGGGTCCCTTTCCGGTGCATGGCGACCCAGCCGACGCCGTGCCGGGCGGCCACCGGCCACAGGGAGGCGGACACGTCGTTGACCAGGGTCGCCCCGGCGGCCACTGCGGCCTCGGCGACAGGCTCCTTCACCGTGTCCACGGATACCCGCACGTGGGGGCAGAGCGCCTCCACCACCGGGAGCACCCGCCTGAGCTCCTCCTCCACCGGCACCTCGACGGCGCCCGGGCGGGAGGACTCGCCTCCCACGTCGACGATGTCAGCACCCTCGTCGACCATCTCGTGGCCCCGACGGATCGCCAGCTCCGGCTCGAACCAGCGCCCGCCGTCGGAGAACGAGTCCGGGGTCACGTTCAGGATCCCCATGACCAGGGCGCGTTCCTCGGTGGAGGCTTGGGGCATCCGCCCAGCGTAAACCAGGGCGGGAGGTGCCGCGACCGCCCGCCGGGCCCGCGGGTGGGGTCCCGGGGCTGGTGGCCGCTCAGCGGCCCCGGACGAACTGCATCGCCTCGAACCGGGTCGAGGTATCGGTCCGGAAGAGGCCGCGCACGGCCGAGGTGACGGTGGACGTGCCCGACTTCTTGACCCCCCGCATGGACATGCACAGGTGCTCGGCGTCGACCACCACCAGCACGCCCTTGGGGTCGAGCGCCTCTTCGATGGCGTCGGCGATCTGACTGGTCATGCGCTCTTGGACCTGGAGGCGCCGGGCGAAGCCGTCCACGAGCCGGGCCAGCTTGGACAGGCCGGTGATCCGGCCGTCCGAGCCCGGGATGTAGGCCACGTGGGCCCGGCCCATGAACGGGACCATGTGGTGCTCGCACAGCGATGCGAAGGGGATGTCCCGCACCATGACCATCTCGTCGTGGTCGGCGGCGAAGGTCACCTCGAGATGATCGGCCGGGTTCTGGTCGAAGCCGGCGAAGAGCTCCTCGTACATCCGGGCGACGCGCTCGGGCGTCCTCAGGAGGCCGTCACGTCCCGGGTCCTCGCCCACGGCGGCGAGGATCTCGAGCACGGCCGCCTCGATCCGCTTCGTGTCCACGCTCATCGTCCGGTCACCTCTCCAGTCGTCGGTCGGCCCGCTGCGTGGGCCCGGTGCCCCGTTCTACCCGGCGTCGGCGCCCACCGTGTCGGGTGCACCCGTCCCGCACCGCACGGGCATCCCGATCCCGGCCGTCGGTGCCTACGGCTTCGGTCCGAGGTAGGCGTGGATGGCCGGCAGGTTCCGGTAGCGCTCGGCGACGTCGAGGCCGTACCCGATCACGAAGTCGGCCGGGATGGTGAACCCGACGTAGCGCAGGTCGACCGCGGTGCGCTGCTGGCCCTCCTTGACGAGGAGGGCGCAGACCTCGAGGCTCGCCGGCTCACGGGCAAGGAGGTAGCGCTGGAGATAGCTGAGGGTGAGTCCGCTGTCGACGATGTCCTCGACCACCAGGACGTGCCGGTCGACGAGGTCCACATCGAGGTCCTTGACGATCCGCACCACGCCCGAGGTCCGGGTGGCGGTCCCATAGGACGAGACGGCCATGAAGTCGACCTCGGAGGGCAGGGCGATGGCCCTCGACAGGTCGCTCATGAACATGAACGCGCCCTTCAGCACGCCGACCAGGAGTGGGGGCCGGCCCGCGTAGTCGCCGGTGATTGCCGCCCCGAGCTCGGCGATGCGGCGCTGCAGGTCCACCTCGGAGACGATCACGTCGCCGACCTCGTCACCGTCCTCGAGGCGCGAGCCGTCGATGGGGCGGTGGTCGCCGGGACTGGTCACGTCACGACTGTACCGGAGCGCCGGCGACCCCTCCCGGCCCGGGGCCCACCGACGGAACCCGGACGAGCCGCCCGGCGGACCGGGACACCCGGACCCCGCCGGGGACCTCGGTGGCCCGGCGCTCGAGCCGGGCCACCTGGAGCACCCGGTCGACGGCGTCGGCCGGGGGCGGGTACGGCCCCCCGGACGCCAACCACCGCCGGAGCGCACGCCGGGCCTGCGCCGGGGGAGCGGCGGCCAGGGCGGCGGCGTCGGTGGGGTCGAGCAGGTCACCGACGGCGTCGAGCAGGTCGGCGTCGCCGGCCAGGAGCACGGCCTGGCGGGCCAGTACGGGCACGACGTCGCGACCGGCGATGTGGGCGCACAGCGGGAGCAGTTCGGCGCGCACCCGGTTGCGGACGAACCTGGGGTCACCGTTGGACGGGTCCTCGACCGTGGGGAGCCCCCACCGAGCGCACAGGGCCACCGTCTCGCGGCGCCGGACGGCCAGGAGCGGGTGGGTCCACCCGGCGCGCATGCCCGCCAGGCCGTGGGCCCCGGCCCCCCGGAGCAGGTTGCCCAGGACCGTCTCTGCCTGGTCGTCCATGGTGTGGCCCGTGGCGGCGCCGGTGCCGAGGGCCCGGTGCCGGGCCTCCCGGGCACGGGCCTCGAGATTGGGGCCGTCGGGGACCTCGACCCGGACGGACCGGAACGCCGCCCCGAGCCGGTCGGCGGAGGTGGCCACCACGTGGGCCTCGGCGTCGGACCCTGGCCGCAGCCCGTGGTCGACGTGCACGGCGATGGGCCGGCACCCGGCGGCCACGGCCAGGGCGAGCAGCGCCGTCGAATCGGGTCCGCCGGACACCCCGCACACCAGCGACTCCCCCGCCGGGGGGAACGTGCACCGGGCCAGCAGGACGGCGACCCCGGGTTCGTCGGCCAGGATCCGGTTCGTCAGCCGCCCACCGGCGTCTGCGGGAGTGTCGCCTGGCGCGTGGGCGGGCCCCCCGCCCGTCTCCCGCGGCCGGGATCGGGTCACCGGCTCACGGGACGAGCGTGGCGGCGGCGGCGACCCGCGAGATCCAGCCCGAAGGGTCCCGGATCTCCTCGAGCGAGGGCAGCCACTCGGGGCCCCGCCACGCGTTGTCGAGTAGTCCGGTCCCGCCCACCTCCTCGACGGCGGCGATGAACCGCTCGCCCTCCTCGTACTGGCGGAGCTTCGCCTCGATCCCGATGAGCTGCTGGAGGATCCGCGACAGCCCGTGGGCCTGCTTGCGGCGCTGGCGCAGGACTGCGGCGAAGTGGGGGGCGCTCGGGATGTCGGCGGCGCCGGCCCGGTCCATGGTGACGTCTCCATGGCCCTCGAGCAGGCTCATCAGCGCCTGGATCCGGTGGAGTCCCTCGAGCTGCTCGGGAGTGGCCACCAGGCCGAGTGCACCGTTGTCCTCGAGCGGGTTGCGCCCGGCCCGGATCTGGTCGGTCATCCGCCGCAGCGCCGCCGCCAGCCGGGCGGGGTCGGGTTCGAGCGTGCCGATGCCCTCCTCGACCAGCGACACGAAGTAGTCCCGCATCCACGGGATCGCCGTGAACTGGCAGCGGTGCGTGACCTCGTGCAGGGCCAGCCACAGCCGGAACTCCCGGGGCTCGAACCCGTGCTGGCGCTCGAGGGCGACCACGTTCGGGCCCACGAAGTAGACGAGGTCCTGCTCGTCGGCGGCCTCCTCGGTGAGCAGCAGGTCGTACTGACCGAGCACACGGGTCGAGAGCCAGCCCAGGACGACACCCATCTGGGCGCCCGTGGCGGCGCGGCCGGCGGTGGCCAAGGGTCCGGCCAGCAGGGACAGCGCGGCGTTGGACCCACCCAGCCGGCTCGGGTCGAGCCGGTCGAGGTGGGGGCCGAGCAGCCGCTGGAAGCTGGACACGTTGGCCGCCACCCAGCCGGCGCGGTCGGTCACCCGGGCCCGTGCCGGGCCGGCGGCGGAGCGCAGCCCGGTCGACACGGCCACCAGCTCCTCGGCCTGGGCCGTCAGCTCGGCGAATTCCGCCTGGAGGAGGTCGGGTCGGTAGGGAGCCGGGACCCGGGTGCGGCTCCCGACCCAGCCGGCGACGCGCTCGGCCGTGTCCCAGCTCACCGCGCCCGCACCACCACGGCCGTCGCCTCCGGGTGAGTGGTCCACTGGAGGCGTCTCGGCTTCGGACAGGGTCACGGCGACCAGTGTAGGGAGCGCCGGCCACCGCGAGGGGTTCGAACGTCCCGACGGTCAGTCCGCCGCCGCTGCGCTCTCCTCGCGGAGCGCCTCGGCCACCCGTGCCCGCAACGCCTCCGGCACGTGGTCCTGGCACCGGCTGGCGATCAGCCTGCGGAGCTCGGACTCGAACCCGTAGGCCCCGACACACGGCCCGCACAGGTCGAGGTGGCGGGCGATCTCGACGCGCCGCTGCTCGGTCAGCTCGCCGTCGAGGTAGAAGTAGAGCTTCTCGATGGTCTCGTCACAGCCGACGAACCCGGCCGGCGCCTCGGGCATCCGAGCGGTGGCCGCGGCGTCGGGTACCCCGTCTCCCTGTCGTGCCATCGTGCGTCTCCCCTACCTCGCCTCGTCGGAGGCCCCGACGAGGCCGCGTGCTCTTCCAACATCGACCAACGCCTTCTGCAGGGCTTTTCTTCCGCGGTGGATCCTGCTCATGACGGTGCCGATCGGCACGTCGGTGATCTCCGCGATCTCCTTGTACGAGAACCCCTCGACATCGGCCAGCAGGACGGCGATGCGGAAGGTGTCCGGAAGGGACTCGATCGCCGCCTTGACGTCGGTGTCGGTGAACCGGTCCAGTGCCTCGTCCTCGGCACTGCGCCCGAGTCCGGCCGAGGGATCACCGGCCAGGTGGTGGTAGAGGTACAGGTCCTCCACGTCCTCCACGTCGGCGATCTCCGGCCGGCGCTTCTTCGCACGGTACGTGTTGATGTACGTGTTGGTCAGGATCCGGTAGAGCCAGGCCTTCAGGTTGGTTCCGGCCTGGAACGACCCGAAGGCCCGGTAGGCCTTCAGGTACGTCTCCTGGACCAGGTCCTCGGCGTCGGCCGGGTTCCGGGTCATGCGCAGGGCCGCCGTGTACAGGGCCGACATGTACTCCATGGCGAGGTCCGCGAACTGCGCCTGGTCGGCCATGGGGCCACCCTACACAGCCCCGACCGCCCCCAGGACGGGTGGTGCCGTGGGGCCCTCCGGCCTCAGCCGCCTTCGGCACCCACGAAGGGGGCGCTGGCCGACGTCTCGCCCGCCCCGAGGAACGGGGCGTCACCGAAGGCGAAGACCCCGCCGTCGGAGGCCATCAGCCAGTAGCCCTTGCCGTCGGGGGTGGTGGCGGCACCCACGATCGGCTTGTTCAGGGCGAGCGAACCGGTGGAGCCGTAGAAGCCGGCGTCGCCGAAGGCGAAGACCCCACCGTCGGAGGCCACCAGCCAGTAGCCGTGGCCCGAGGGCGTCACCGCCATGCCCACGATGGGCTTGTTGAGCGTGAGGGCACCGGTGGAGCCGTAGAAGCCGGCGTCGCCGAAGGCGAAGACCCCGCCGTCGGAGGCCACCAGCCAGTAGCCCTTGCCGTTGCCGGTGGCGGCCATGCCCACGATGGGTTTGTTGAGCCGGAGCGCGCCGGTCGAGCCGAGGAAGGGGGCGTCCCCGGTGGCGAAGATGCCCCCGTCGGCGCCGACCATCCAGTAGCCGCCCCCGTCCACCGAGGATGCGATCCCGACGATCGGGGCGTTCAGGTCCAGAGATCCGGTGGAGCCGTGGAACCCGGCGTCGCCGAAGTTGAAGATCCCGCCGTCGGCGCCGACCAGCCAGTAGCCGTTGCCGTCCGGGGTGCCGGCCATGGCCACGATGGGCTTGCTGAGAGCGTGCACCTGGTCCGGGCCGAAGAACCGGTCGGAGCCGAACGTCGACACCTCGCCGGTGGACGTCACCAGCCGGTAGCCGTCACTCCCGCCGGACGACGGGCTCGGGCCCGGGGAGGGGGGACTGGAACCGCCCCCTCCGCCCACCGGCGTCTGGGCGACCAGCGCCGGCAGCCCGGTCCCGTCGACCACCGAGGGGCCGCCCGAGCCGCCGTAGGCCTCGACGGTGTGGATGAACGCTGTGTTGTTCCAGGTGACGGGCCAGAACGGTGGGATGCCGCCTCCGAAGTAGCCGCCGAAGTCGATCTCGCTGATCGAGACCTTGAGGGCGGTGGCCACCAGCGGGGCGAAGGTGAGCAGCGCCTCGTGGTTCCGGAGCTGGTTCTGCTCGGTGCCGACCGTGACCCACCCGGTGCCCGGCTCGTCGGCCGACACCGTGTAGTCGCGCAGTCCGCCGGCCACCGAGCCCTGGGACTGGGTGTCCACGATGACCCGGTCCAGGGTGGAGGCGGCGGCCAGGGTCACCGTCAGCGACGGCGTGGTGTCCCCCGTCCCCGAGGTCCAGCCCTGCCCGTAGCCGAGGGGGAGCCCGTTGATGGCGTTGGCGGCGGTGCCGCTCGAGGCGGTGGCCGTGGCCCCGGCGGCGGCCGAGGCCAGGTTGGTCCCGAAGGCCTCGGTGGGGCCGACGGTGAGGGTGTCACCGGCCGGGTAGGTGAGGAAGGAGACCTGGTCCGAGAGGGGGAGGCTGTAGGCCGTGCCCGAGTCGGCCGAGACGGTGGTGGCGTTGCCGTACTCGGAGGTGACGGTGATCGGGTCGGTGGAGCCGGTCGGGCTGGTGAGGGTCACCGACGCCGTGACCGGGAGGCCGTCGGTCCACACCGCCGAGACCCGGGTGGTGCCCCCGGCGGTGGCGCCGAAGTCGGCCTCGTAGCCCTGGGGGATGCCGATGGACGGCGTGGCCAGGGCCGGCCGGCCGGCCAGCAGGCCCGACGTGGTCATGGCGGCCAGTGCCGAGGGCTTCACGTAGTCGACGCCCTGGCTGGCCTCGATGAGGGAGTAGGACACCCCCTGGCTGCCGTAGCCGCCCTCGTCGAAGAAGTAGTTCTGGACGGGCACGCCCAGGGCCTTCTGCCAGATGAGCGAGCGGCTCACGTCGTTGGCCTGGCCGAGGAAGTTGTAGTCGCCGTCGCTCCACCAGCCGATCTCGGTGAACCACAGCGGCTTGGTCCCGAGGACGGCCTCCAGCTGGCGGACCTGGGCCGGGATCCCGTCCTCCTCGTAGGCGTCGTTGGAGCCCGTGTAGGGGTGGATGGCGGCGACGTCCATGTCGGCCAGGCCGCCGGCGGCCACCAGTTGCTGCCACCACCCGATGGAGGGCTCGATGGTCGTGCCCCCGATGACGGTGGACGAGGTGCCCGGGAGCACCGACTTCACGGCGGCGTAGAACGGGGCGAGCACCTGGGTGGTGTAGGCCGCGGCGTTCCCCCAGCCGGTGTTGTTCGACTCGTTCCAGGGCTCCCACTTGGTGACCGGGGCGCACGCCCCGCACCCGGCGGGCACGGTGGCGTAGTGGGACACGAGGGAGGCCACGTCGGCCTGCCACAGGCCGCTGGTCACCAGCGCCATCGAGGTGGCGTCGCCCCCCGAGACCTGGATCCAGTAGGCGACCCCGTCCTGGTCGGCGAGGTAGGCGGCCCGGTAGGGGTCGGTGCTGGCCGAGGCGAAGGTCATGGCCGACGGGCCGCAGGTGGCCGCCGTCGGGGACGACGAGTTGCAGTTGGGGAGGAAGGTCCCCCAGTTGATGACGCTCTGGCTGCGCAGGCCCGACAGTCCGAGCTGGGCGGCCAGGGCCACGCCCCGGGGGTCGGCCGGGCCGCCGGTGTCGACCCCGGCGGGCAGGGTGGCGAAGTCCAGGCCGTCACCGGTGGCCCCCACCGTGTAGGGCATGCACGTGGTGCCGAGGGTGGTCGGCGGGTTGGTGGCCGTGTCGATCAGGGAGGCCTGGACCTGGTAGGGCCCGGCCACCGTGTCGGCGGACGGGAGGGCCAGGGGGACCGAGGCGAGCCCGGCGGCCGTGGTCGGCAGCGTGACCACCGTGGGGGCGGGGACGCTGTAGGCGTCGAGGGAGGCCACGTTCTCCACCGAGTAGGACAGCTGGAGGCCCGAGGCCACCGAGGTCCACCACGGGTCGAAGGTGGCCTCGAGCGACGGGGTGGTGCCGGGGGCGAAGTAGTTGCCCGTCGCCGGGGTGGCCAGGCCCGCGCCCCAGCCCAGGGAGTCGTCCGGGGCCTGGATGGCCCCGAGGTAGGCCTGGAGGGTGGCGAGGGGGACCGAGGAGATGTCGTCGGCCGGGGTGTTGAACGTCGGACCGCCCACGAAGTAGACGGTCGACCCGATCAGGGAGGCGTAGCCGGAGCCCACGGCCAGGGTGGAGTTGAACGAGGTGCTGGCCTGGAAGAACCCCTGGGGGCTGGTGGCCTCGATGGTGTGGTTCGGGTCGACGGTGTAGATCGTCCCGCCCGAGGTGGCCTGGAGGGCCTGGCCGCCGTCGGCGAACTCGACCCCGCCCCCGGTGTGGGCCCCGTTCTGCTCGGTCTGGGAGTCCCCGAACCGGGACAGCACGGTGCCCGTCGGGCTGAACGTGGTCACGTAGCCGTTGGCCGAGTACAGCAGGTCGCCGCCCGGCGCCTGGGTCACGTAGCCGCTGTCGACCAGCGGGAAGGTGCCGGTGACCGCCCCGGTGGCCGTGTTCAGGACGTCGCTGTGGGCCGTGTCCTGGGACACGGAGACCATCAGCTCGAAGGTGCCGCCGTTGGTGACCGAGAAGAGCCCGGTCGGGCTGCCCGACTCGGGGTCGACCGACCAGTCGAGCGTCCCGGTGGGCGAGTACTTGTCGACCACCTGGCCGTCCCTGCTGGCGATGTAGATGTTCCCCGAGGAGTCGATCACCGGCGCGGTGGGCCCCTCGGACGAGGTGAAGCCATAGGGCAGGGCGAACGAGCCCACCTCGGAGCCGGCGAGGGTGTAGGTGGCCAGCTGGGTCCCCGTGTTCACGTAGAGGTCCGAGGACGTGGCCACGAAGGTCACCACCCCGCCCGAGGGTGTCACGACGGTCGAGGTGGTGGTCGACGGCAGGCTGGTGGACGGGCCGAGGACGGCGGCCGGATCCGTGGTGGTGCACATCGGGCTGACGTCGGCGGCGGTCGGTGCCGCCGGGCTTCCGGGGATCTGGGGGGTCGGGGCCGCGGTGCCCGCACCGCTCCACACCACGGCCGTCAGGGTGCCGAGCACGGCCAGCACGACCACGGCGACCGCCACGAGGACGTTCACTGGCGGCACGGTGCCGCGGGCCAATCGGTGTGGGGCGCGGGAGTCCATCGCGCCACAAGCATGACGCGAATCGCGACACCGTCGCAGTACCCCCTGCGGAGCAGGGACTACGCGTCCCGAAGGGTCCGGTACCGGCCCGGACGGGGGGCCTACCGGGGTCGGACGGCGACGACCACCTTGCCGGTGTTGCCGCCACTGAAGAGCAGGTTGAGCGCTTCACCCGCGTGCTCCAGCCCGTCAACCACGTGCTCGCGGTGCTGGATCCTGCCCTCCATCACCCAGCCCGCCATCTCGAGTTGGGCGGCGGGGAACCGGTCCAGGTAGTCGAGGATCAGGAACCCCTCCATCCGTGACCTCTTCACGATCAGCTGGAGGTAATTGCGGGGTCCCACGGGCCGGACCTCGTTGTACTGGGAGATCGCACCGCACAGGACGACACGGGCGTGCATGGCGAGGTTGGCCAGGCACGCGTCGAGGATCTCGCCGCCGACGTTGTCGAAGTAGACGTCGATCCCCCGGGGCATACGGCGCGCAGTCGGGCGGCCACGTCCTCGGCGTGGTAGTCGACGGCGTGGTCGAAGCCGAGCTCGTCGACGAGCCACGCGCACTTCTCGGCGGACCCGGCGATGCCCACCACGGAGCCCGCGCCGGCGATCCGGGCCAGCTGCCCCACGACCGAGCCGGTGGCGCCCGCCGCCCCGGACACCACCACGGTGTCCCCGGGCTCGGGCCGCCCGATGTCCTTCAGCCCGAAGTAGGCGGTCATCCCGGTGACGCCGAGGACGCCGAGGACGACGGCCGGGTCGATCCCCGGCGGGACCACGGTCGTCGACCCGTCGGCCCCGTCGACGAGTGCGTACTCCTGCCATCCCAGCATGCCGAAGACCGTGGCACCCACCGGCAGGGCACCGGTGCGGCTGGCCACGACCTCACCGGTGCCGCCGCTGCGGACCACGTCGCCGATGCCGATGGGGGGAAGGTACCCCGGAGCGTCGTCCATCCAGGTCCGGATGGTGGGGTCGATCGAGAGGTGCTGCACCTTGACGAGGGCCTGACCGTCCCCCGGCTCTGGCACCGTGGCGGTGTCGTCGGTCCGGAGGGTGGAGTCGTCGACCAGCCCGCGGGGACGGGCGGCGAGCAGGATGCGGCGGTAGGTGTCGGGCACCGGGCCAGTCAAGCAGAGCCGGTCGGTGGCCGCCCGGCCCGGTGCTCACCGGCAGATCTATTCTTGACTAAGTCCATCGTATTTCTATAGATTGGACGGATGGACAACAACCCGCTCGGCAATGGACTCCTCGGCGTCGACGGGTCCGACGGCGCCGTGTCCGGCCGCCCCGACCTCCTGCGGACGTCCCGTCCGGCCCGTCACCACCTGTCGCCGACCGTCGAGGAATCGCCGTCATGACCATCGCCCGCCCCGACGCCACCGCACGCGTGGCGCTCGACGTCACCCCGCTGTCCGGCACGATCGGTGCCGTCATCCACGGCCTCGACCTCCGGGACCTCGACGACGCCACCGTCGCCGCCATCCGCAGCGTCTGGCTCGACCGACGGGTCGTCTTCTTCCCGGGCCAGCAGCTCGACGCCGGGAGCCATCAGGCCTTCGCCTCCCGGTTCGGTGAGCCCACCGAGGGCCACCCGGTTATCCCCGGCCTGCCGGGCTCCCCCAACGTCTTCGAGATCGACTACTCCCGGGCCCGCGAGGTGTACGCCAACTACGGCGATGTGTCCACGCGACGCCAAGGTCTGGACTGGCACACCGACGTCACCTTCGTCCGCCGCCCACCGCTCGGGTCGATCCTGCGGGCCGTGGTCGTCCCGCCCTCGGGCGGTGACACCGTCTTCAGCGACCAGGTCGCCGCCTTCGAGGACCTCAGCCCCACCCTCCAGTCCTTCCTCCTGACGCTCACCGCCGTCCACGACGGTCGCACGAAGTTCCAGGCGGCGCTCGACCGCGTCGGCGAGGGGCGGTGGGAGGGCGTTCCGGTCCCAGCGCTCGAGCCCGTCGTCCACCCGGTCGTGCGGACCCATCCCGAGACCGGCGCCCGTGCCCTCTTCGTCAATCCGGGCTTCACCTCCCACATCGTCGAGCTCGAACGCGCCGAGAGCGATGCCCTGCTGGCCTTCCTCTACCGCCACTCGGTCCGCCCCGAGTTCACCGTCCGCTACCACTGGTCGCCCGGTGACATCGGGTTCTGGGACAACCGGGCCACACAGCACTCGGTCGTGGGTGACTTCGGCACCCAGCACCGCGTCATCCGAGCGCGTGACCCTCCGCGGCGACGAGCCGGTCTGATCCCGATGTCCCGTCCGACCGGTGCCGCCGACACCCGACCCGAGCCCGAGGAGCTGTCGTGACCATCGCCCCCTGGCGGAACGCCGATTCCGCCGCACGCCACGCCCGTCGTCGCCCGCTCGGGCCGGCGGAACTCCTGGAGGTGGCCGAGGGTCTCGCCCACTCGGCCGACTCGTGGCCCGGCCTCGACGACCCGGTGGAGCGGTGCTGGCGGACCATCGCCATCACCGACCGCCTCGAGGCGTGGGTGGTGGCCTGGCCCGTGGGTGGCGCCATCGAGCTCCACGACCACGGTGACTCGGGTGGCGCCGTGGTAGTCGCCTCGGGACTGCTCGTCGAGACGTCGCTGCACGCGGGGGCCGACGGGCGGCTCGCCACCCGTTCCACCCCGGTCGGCGAGGGTGGGCACGTCGTCTTCGGACCCGGCCACGTGCACGACATGGTCAACGACGGGCCCGGACCGGCTCTGAGCGTGCACGTCTACACGCCCGCGCTCCGGAGCATGACCTTCTTCGACAGCATCGACGACGCCGGTCTGGTAGCCGTGCGGACCGAGCACTATCGCGACGGGCTCCTGGTCGGATGACGCGCACCCCCGACGACCTCGTCGCCCAGGCCCGACGGCGCATCGACCGGATCCGGCCGGAGGAGCTCGACGAGGTGGTGGCCCAGGGCGCGCTGGTCGTGGACATCCGGCCCCTCACCCAGCGGGTCGAGGAGGGCGACCTCGACGGTGCCGTGGTGGTCGAGCGCAACGTGCTGGAGTGGCGGCTCGACCCCGCGGGCGAGCACCGCATCCCGCAGGTCCGCGGCCATCGACAGCGCGTCGTGGTCGTGTGTTCGGAGGGCTATGCATCGAGCCTGGCGGCGGCGTCGCTCGCCGACCTCGGGTTCACCGCGGCCGCCGACCTCGAGGGTGGCTTCCTGGCGTGGCGGGCCTGGAACGAGCGCAAGGTGGTCCGGCTGTGAGTCCTGTCCTGGTGGCCCTCCACGCCCACCCCGACGACGAGGCGATCTTCACGGGTGGAACCATCGTCCGGGCCGTCGAGGCCGGGTGGCGAGTCGTCCTCGTCGTGGCCACGGACGGCGACCGCGGCACCAGCGCCGGGGCGACCCGCCAGGAGCTGGCCGCACGCCGACGGGCGGAGACCCGCGACGCCGCCTCGGTGCTCGGCATCGGTCGCGTCGCCTTCCTCGGCTACGGCGACTCCGGCTACGCCGACCCGGACCCCGAGCTCCCCCCGGGGGTGGCCGCCGGGCGCAGCCTCGGTCCGGGCACACTGGCCGCGGCCCACCTGGACGGCGCCGTCGCCGCTTTCCGGCACATCCTGGCCGAGGAGGGCGCCAGCGCCCTGACCAGCTACGACGACAACGGGATCTACGGGCACGTCGACCACGTGCTGGTGCACGAGATCGCCGCCCGCAGCGTCGAGGGCGGTGCCTGCGGGCTCTACGAGGCCACGCTCGACCGCAGCGCGCTGCGCCAGCTCCGGCACCGTCTCCTCGGTCGGGGGCTGGTGCCCGACCTCTGGCCGACGGCGCTCGCCGAACAGCTGGGCGTGGAGCCCGGCCCGGACCTCGTCGGGGTCGACGTCTCCGGTCAGCTCGACCGCAAGCTGCTGGCGGTCGCCGCCCACTCGAGCCAGGTCATGGAGGCACCGTCGTTCATGGGCCTGCCCGCCGGCGCATTCCACCACCTCCTGTCGACCGAGTGGCTGCGGGTGGCCCGGGCCGGCGACGGTCGGTTCCTGTCCGTGCTCGGACAGACGAGGTCCGGCGTCGGCACCCGTCGGGCCGACCACGGCGCCGGACGGCCCCGGCTGGCCCCGGACCTTCCCGTCCCCGCCTGAGCGGCCGGTCCACCTGCTACGGTTCCCCGGCCGGCCCGGGTGGACCTCGCCAATTACAGGGCCCCGACCACGCCGTCCGCGAACGCCCGAGCTGACCGGGCCGATCCCGTCAGGTGGCCATGCCCACGATCGGCTTGTTGAGCGTCATCGCTCCGGTGGAGCCGTAGAAGCCGGCGTCGCCGTAGGCGAAGATGCCGCCGTCGGAGGCCACCAGCCAGTAGCCGTGGCCCGACGGCGTCGGCGCCATGCCCACGATCGGCTTGTTGAGCGTCATCGCTCCGGTGGAGCCGTAGAAGCCGGCGTCGCCGTAGGCGAAGATGCCGCCGTCGGAGGCCACCAGCCAGTAGCCGTGGCCCGACGGCGTCGGCGCCATGCCCACGATCGGCTTGTTGAGCGTCATCGCTCCGGTGGAGCCGTAGAAGCCGGCGTCGCCGTAGGCGAAGATGCCGCCGTCGGAGGCCACCAGCCAGTAGCCGTGGCCCGACGGCGTCGGTGCCATGCCCACGATCGGCTTGTTGAGCGTCATCGCTCCGGTGGAGCCGTAGAAGCCGGCGTCGCCGTAGGCGAAGATGCCGCCGTCGGAGGCCACCAGCCAGTAGCCGTGGCCCGACGGCGTCGCCGCCATGCCCACGATCGGCTTGTTGAGCGTCATCGCTCCGGTGGAGCCGTAGAAGCCGGCGTCGCCGTAGGCGAAGATGCCGCCGTCGGAGGCCACCAGCCAGTAGCCGTGGCCCGACGGCGTCGGTGCCATGCCCACGATCGGCTTGTTGAGCGTCATCGCTCCGGTGGAGCCGTAGAAGCCGGCGTCGCCGTAGGCGAAGATGCCGCCGTCGGAGGCCACCAGCCAGTAGCCGTGGCCCGTCGCCAGCGTGGCGGCGAAGACCGTCCCCGTGAGCTGCCCGATGCTCGGGCTGGTGCTGGCACTGAGGCTCACGGTCGCGCATCCGGAGGCATCCACCGGGGTGACGTCAGAAACCGCCTCCCACGCCTGGGCCGCCGGATCCCACCAGGACACGCTCTGTCCCGAGTCCAGTCCGCACACCTGGAAGCTCAGGGCGGTGAAGTCGGCGCCGGGTCCGGCCGACACGTCGAAGTAGGCCGTGCCCGTGGAGAACGCCGCCACCGGATCGGACGGGTAGGTGGCGACGGTGACCGTACCGGAGCCCGTGGCCGCGGCGGTCACGGTCGTGGATCCGGACGCCGTGGAGGCCGTCGGGTTCGTCCCGGACCCGCTGGTGCTCCCCTGCGGCGCCACCGCCGTCGGGACCACGGCGTTGGAGGCCGCCGACGACGCCGACGGGCCACCGGCGTTCACCGCTGTGACGGTGAAGGTGTAGGAGACACCGGGCTGGAGTCCCGAGACCGTCGCCGTCGTCGCCGCGCCACCGACCGAGGTCGTCGAGGTCGCCGGATTCGAGGCGATGGTGAAGGACGACGCTGCGCCTCCCCCGCTGGGCTCCGTCCAGGAGACCTGGGCCGAACCGACGCCGGCCGTTGCCGTGACGCCTGTCGGCGCGTCGGGGAGGGTGTAGGCGGCCACGACGAAGGGCCCGGCCGTGGCGCTGGGCGTGATGCCGTTGGAGGCCACCACCGAGTAGGTGAAGGTGGTGATGCCCGCCGGCACCGTGCCCGAGACGGCCCCCGTCGTCGCGTTGACCGACAGCCACACGGGCGCTCCGGTGGCCAGTGCGAAGGTGGGCGCCGGGTTGCCCGAGGCGGCGAACGTGTAGCTGTAGGCGTGTCCGGTCACCGAGGTGGTCGGCGGCGAGTCGGTGGTGAACAGGGGTGCCTCGGGCACGTTCACCGTGAAGGGCCCGGCCGTGGCGTTGGGCGCCGTCCCGTTGGCGGCCACCACCGAGTAGGTGAAGGTGGTCGTGCCCGCCGGCACCGTGCCCGACAGCGCGCCGGACGTCGGGTTGATCGACAGCCAGGCCGGTGCCCCGGTGGCCAGGGCGAAGGTGGGAGCGGGGTTGCCCGAGGCGGCGAACGTGTAGCTGTAGGACTGCCCGGCCGTCCCCGACAGCGGCGGGGAGTCGGTGGTGAACGCCGGCGGTGTCGACACGGCCACGACGAAGGGCCCGGCCGTGGCGCTGGGCGTGATGCCGTTGGAGGCCACCACCGAGTAGGTGAAGGTGGTGATGCCCGCCGGCACCGTGCCCGAGACGGCCCCCGTCGTCGCGTTGACCGACAGCCACACGGGCGCTCCGGTGGCCAGTGCGAAGGTGGGCGCCGGGTTGCCCGAGGCGGCGAACGTGTAGTTGTAGGCGTGTCCGGTCACCGAGGTGGTCGGCGGCGAGTCGGTGGTGAACAGGGGTGCCTCGGGCACGTTCACCGTGAAGGGCCCGGCCGTGGCGTTGGGCGCCGTCCCGTTGGCGGCCACCACCGAGTAGGTGAAGGTGGTCGTGCCCGCCGGCACCGTGCCCGACAGCGCGCCGGACGTCGGGTTGATCGACAGCCAGGCCGGTGCCCCGGTGGCCAGGGCGAAGGTGGGAGCGGGGTTGCCCGAGGCGGCGAACGTGTAGCTGTAGGACTGCCCGGCCGTCCCCGACATCGGCGGGGAGTCGGTGGTGAACGCCGGCGGTGTCGACACGGCCACGACGAAGGGCCCGGCCGTGGCGCTGGGCGTGATGCCGTTGGAGGCCACCACCGAGTAGGTGAAGGTGGTGATGCCCGCCGGCACCGTGCCCGAGACGGCCCCCGTCGTCGCGTTGACCGACAGCCAGGCCGGTGCCCCGGTGGCCAGGGCGAAGGTGGGCGCCGGGTTGCCCGAGGCGGCGAACGTGTAGCTGTAGGCGTGTCCGGTCACCGAGGTGGTCGGCGGCGAGTCGGTGGTGAACAGGGGAGGAGACGACACGGCCACGACGAAGGGCCCGGCCGTGGCGTTGGGTGTGACCCCGTTGGCGGCCACCACCGAGTAGGTGAAGGTGGTCGTGCCCGCCGGCACCGTGCCCGACAGCGCGCCGGACGTCGGGTTGATCGACAGCCAGGCCGGTGCCCCGGTGGCCAAGGCGAAGGTGGGAGCGGGGTTGCCCGAGGCGGCGAACGTGTAGCCGTAGGACTGCCCGGCCGTCTCCACCGTCGGGGGTGACGCACTGGTGAACGCCGGCGGTGACGACACGGCCACGACGAAGGGCCCGGCCGTGGCGCTGGGCGCCGTCCCGTTGGAGGCCACCAGCGAGTAGGTGAAGGTGGTGATGCCCGCCGGCACGGTGCCCGACACGGCACCCGTCGTCGTGTTGACCGACAGCCACACGGGCGCTCCGGTGGCCAGTGCGAAGGTGGGCGCCGGGTTGCCCGAGGCGGCGAACGTGTAGCTGTAGGCGTGTCCGGTCACCGAGGTGGTCGGCGGCGAGTCGGTGGTGAACGCCGGCGGGGTCGTCGCCGAGACCGTGAAGGGCCCGGCCGTGGCGTTGGGCGCCGTCCCGTTGGAGGCCACCACCGAGTAGGTGAAGGTGGTGATGCCCGCCGGCACCGTGCCAGACAGCGCGCCGCTGGTCGAGTTGATCGACAGCCACACCGGTGCCCCGGTGGCCAGGGCGAAGGTGGGTGCCGGGTTGCCCGAGGCGACGAACGTGTAGCTGTAGGACTGCCCGGTCACCGAGGTGGTCGGCGGGGAGTCGGTGGTGAACGTCGGAGGTGACGACACGGCCACCGTGAAGGGTCCGGCCGTGGCGGTGGGCGTGACCCCGTTGGAGGCCACCACCGAGTAGGTGAAGGTGGTGATGCCCGCGGGCACGGTGCCGGACAGCACCCCGGTCGTCGAGTTGATCGACAGCCACGCCGGTGCCCCGGTGGCGAGGGCGAAGGTGGGTGCCGGGTTGCCCGAGGCCGTGAAGGTGAAGCCGTACGCGGTCCCCGTCACCGTCGAGGTCGGCGGTGCCGCAGAGGTGATCACCGGGGCGGTGAGGTAGTTGAATTCATCCGCCAGGACGGTGGCCGAGGTCCCTCCCGGCGTGGTGACGGTGACGTCCACCTTGCCGGACCCACCCGGCGAGACGGCCGTGAGGCTCGTGGCCGTGACGCTCTGCGGCAGCACGGTCGTCGTCCCGAACTTGACGGCGGTGGCTCCGGTGAAATTGGTACCGCTGACGGTCACGGTCGTGCCGCCGGCGGCCGGTCCACTCGAAGGAGTGACGCCCGACACCACCGGGGCCGGGATGAAGGTGAACTTGTCCGGCGTGCCCGGGGCCGACGTCCCGCCCGGTGTGGTCACCGTGATGTCGACGGTGCCCGAACCGCCGGAGGGTGAGGTGGCCGTCACCGACGTGGACGAGTTGACGGTGAAGCTGGCGGCGGCGGTCGATCCGAAGCTCACGCCGGTCACCCCGACCAGGTTGGTCCCGGTGATCGCGACTGCCGTGCCGCCGGACGCGGGACCGCTGGTGGGAACGATGCCGCTGACGGTGGGGGCCGCCTGGTACGTGTACCCACCCGTGTCCGTCGCCGTGCCGAGCGCCGTGGTGACCACCACGTCGACCGACCCAGCGGCATGGAGCGGTGTCGTCACCTGGATGGATGTGGCGGTGTCCGAGGTCGGGACCACCGTGATCCCTCCGACCGTGACAGACGTCGCTCCGGCCAGGTTGGCCCCCGAGATCACGATCGGGGTCCCGCCGGCCGTCGGCCCCGCTGCCGGGGCCACGCCGGTGATGGTCGGGCTCGTGACATACGTGAACGCCCCGGCATCGGTGGCCGTCCCGCCGAAGGTCGTCACGGCCACGGCTGCCGGCCCGGACGTCCCGGCCGGCGTGGTTCCGGTGATCGAGGTGGCGGCGTCGGTGGCCACGACCAGCGGGTTGCCCCCGACCGTGACCGCCGTGGCATTGGCCAGGTTGGTCCCGGTGATCGTGACCGCCGTGCCGCCGGCGGTCGAGCCGCTGTTCGGGCTGATGCCGGTGACGGTGGGCACCGGCGCGTAGGTGAACCCGCCGAAGTCGGTGGCCGACCCGTTGGCCGTGTGGACCACCACGTCCGCGGCGCCGCTGGCCCCGGCCGGCGTGGTGCCGGTGATCGAGGTGGCGGTGTCCGAGGTGATGGTCAGCGCCGAACCACCCACGGTGACGGTGGCACCCGACAGGTTGAACCCGTTGATCGTGACGGCCGTGCCGCCGCCGACCGGGCCACCGGCCGGCGTGACCGACGAGATGACCGGTGCGGTCGAGCCCGACTGGAGCACGTCGTTGATGTTGCCCACGGTGGAGGCGCTGGCGACCACCACGGTGGTCGCACCCGACTCGGACGTGGCGCCGTTGTACCACTGCTCGAGGAACCCGTTGGCGAAGCTCCCACCACACGTCGGGTCGAAGGCCACCTGGTAGCTCCCCGCCGGCAACGCCGCACTGGTCGTTCCGTTCGTCGTGTCCGTCAGCGCGTAGGCACCGTTGCTCCCGGTTACGCCGGTGGCCACCGGCTTGGCCGGCGGACCCTGGCCCAACGGGTAGGCGTCCACGCACACACCGCTGCTGCCGGTGCCGAGGGCGTTCGTGACCGTGCCGGCGATCACGCCGTCACCCGCCTGGACGGCGAGCTGGGCGTTGACACTGGTGGTCGTCTGACCGTTCGTCACCGTGATCGGCGTCGAGGCGGACTGGGTCGCACTCCCGCCGTACCACTGGGGCACGAGGCTCTGGGCCCCACCGGTACCGTAGGCGGAGCACGTCGGGTCGAACTCGACCTGGTACTGGCCGGGTGCCAGCTGCTCGTAGGTCGTGTACGTCCCGTCGTCACCGGTGTAGGCCGAGGTCACGAGCGTGGAGCCGTTGAAGACGTACACGCACACGTCGGGCAGCGGGGTCGTGCCCGTCGTGACCGTGCCCGACACCGAGCCCCCGGTCAGCATGGACGCGTTGATCGACGGGGTGGCGGCACCCGGTGTCACGACGACCGGCGTCGACGCCTGGGCGGTCGGCGAGTCCCCGTAGTACTGGGTCAGATAGCCCTGCGTCGTGTAGCCGCACCACTCGAACTCGACGTAGTAGCTGCCGGCGGGCACATCGGTCAGCGAATAGGTGCCGTCGGCGGCGGTCGTCGTGTCGTAGTACCCGGGAGTCCCGCTGGAGACGGGCTGGGCCAGGACGCAGATATCCGGCAATGGGGTGCCCGAGACCGATCGGGCCGTGCCCGTGATCGAGCCGAAGGGCAGCAGCTGCCCGTTGATCCCCGTCGATGTCTGACCGGCGGTGACCGTCACCGGGGTCGCCGACGCCTCCGACTGGGCGCCGTTGTACCACTGCGACGCCAAGTTCGTGCCGTTGCCGCAGCCGCTGGCAAACTCCACCGTGTAGGCACCGGGGGGGACGGTGGCGTCGTAGGTGCCGCCCACGCCCGAGGTCGTCGACGTGACGAACGTCCCGGCCTGGTAGACGTACACGCACGCCCCGTTGACCGGGTCGGACGACACGTCGGTCACCGTCCCCGAGATCTGACCGTCGTTCTGCAGGGTGGCGTTGATGCCGGACACGGTCTGGCCCGCCCCGACGGTCAGGGGCGTTGCCGCTGCCTCGGTGGAGACGCCGTTGTACCACTGCGTCACGGAGCCCGAGGCGGAGAACTCGACGGTGTACGAGCCGGGCATGAGGCCGGTGATGGAGTAGGTGCCGGCCGCCAGAGGTTCGACTTCCGTGACGTAGGTGCCACCCTGGTACACGGACACGATCGAGCCCGTGGCCGGCTGGTTGGTGACGGTGCCCGAGATGGTGCCCGCGCCCTGCATGGTGGCGTTGATCCCGGTCACCGCCTGGTTGTTGGCGACCGCCACCGAGGTGGCCGTGCTCTGGCCCGCCGCCCCCTGGTACCACTGCAACACGTAGCTGCCCGTGGTGCCGCAGCCGTAGAACTCCACGGTGTAGCTCCCGGCAGCGAGCCCGGTGATGGTGTAGGTGCCATTCGACTGCGTGACCGCCGACCCCACGTAGCTGTAGCCGTCGTAGGCATCCGCGGAGATCCCCGAGATCGGCGCCGAGGTCGAGTCCTTCACGGTCCCCGAGATGCTGCCGCCGGTCGACATGGTGGCGTTGATCGCCGCCGCCGTCCCGCCCGACGCCAGGACCACCGGGGTCGCCGAGGAGGCCGTCGACGCGCCGTTGTACCACTGTTCGAGGTAGCTGGTCGTGGTGCCGCAGTCGGCGGTGAAGTCCACCGTGTAGGTGCCGGGGGTGAGACCAGGGATCGAGTACGTGCCGTCGGACAGCGTGGACGTGCCGTCCACGTAGGTGCCGGCCGAGTAGGCGTCGACGCAGACCCCCGAGATCGGGGCCGACGTCGAGTCCTTCACGGTCCCCGAGATGGTCCCGGTGATCTGCAGGGTGGCGTTAATGCCGGTCACCGTGGCGCCGCCCCCCGCCGTCACCGGCGTGGCCGCGCTCTGGGTGGCGGCCCCCTGGTACCACTGCCCGACGTCGACGCCCGGGGCACTGCAGCCCGAGGAGAAGTCCAGCTGGTAGACCCCCGGAGCGAGGCCGGTGAACGAGTACGTGCCGTCGGACGCTGTGCTGGTGGAGGCCACGAGGCTGGCGCCGGTATAGGCGTCGACACAGAACCCGGACACGGCGGCGGACGTCGTGTCCTTCACGGTGCCGGAGACGGTGGCCGTCGACGACGACGCCGCCAGGGCCGCGCTCGATGGCCGGCGTCGTGACACCGCCAGTGACCGTCACCGAGGTCGACGCCGACTCCGTCGCCGCCCCGCCGAACCAGATGGGCTGGTAGCTGGCCAGGCTCCCGCAGCCCGCCGAGAAGCTCACCTTGTACGAGCCGGGGTTCAGCCCGGTGATGGTGTACGTCCCGTCGGCGGCCGTCACCGCGTCCGCCGACTGCCCGCCGCCGTACGCGGTCACGCAGATGCCGGCGATCGGGAGCGTCGTGGTGTCGGTGACCACCCCCGTGATGGCTCCGGCCTGCTGCAGGGTGGCGTTGATCCCGGGGACGGGTGTGTTGGCCGGGACGGTCACCAGCGTGGCCGCCGCCTGGGTCGTGGCGTCCGCGTACCACTGCTCCAGGTAGGTCACCGTGCTCCCGCACCCGCTGGAGAACGACACGCTGTACGCACCGGCGTCGAGACCCGTGATGTCGTAGGTACCGTCCGACTGGGTCGTGGCCTCGAACGTGCCGGCGGGCCCGTCGGCCTCGACGCAGATGCCGGCGATCGGCTGGCTCGAGGCGTCGGTGACCGTACCGGAGATCGCCCCCAACGGGTTCCCGGGGGCACCGGTCAGGGTGGCCCCGATCCCCGAGGTCGTGTGACCTACGGTCACGGCGACCGGCGTCGCCGCCGACTGGGTGGAAGCGCCCTTGTACCACTGGACGGGGACCGTGGATGCGGACCCGCAGCCGTAGACGAACTCCACCGTGTAGCTGCCGGGCGCCAGGTCCTCGAGCGAGTAGGACCCGTCCGTCCCCGTGTAGGTGGAGGACACCTGGGTGCTCCCCTGGTTGGCGGAGACGCAGACGTACGAGACACCCTCCGCGGACCCGTTGAGCACAGTTCCGGAGATGGTGCCCACGGTGCTGGCCAACTTGGCGTTGATGCCCGTGGTCGTCCCGTTGAGGGTCACCGCCACCGCCGTCGCCGACGTCTGGGACGCCACACCGTTGTACCACTGGGTGGCATAGCCGTAGGCACCGCAGTAGGTGCCCGAGAACTCGATGTCGTAGCTGCCGACGGGCAGCCCCGCCAGCGTGTACGCGCCGGTCGTCGGGTCCGACGTGGCCTCGGCCACCAGGGACTGCGATCCGTGGGCGAATGCGTCGACGCACACGTCACCCAGCGGACTCGAGGAGGCGTCGGTCACCGTCCCCGAGATCGAGCCCGTGGTGGGGGTGAGGGTGGCGTTGATGCCGGTGGTTGTCCGGCCCGACAGGACGGTGACGGCCGTACTGGCCCCCTGCGTGGTGGCACCTGAGTACCACTGCACCAGATATGGCGAGAGCGAGGTGCAGCTGGCGAACTCGACGTCGTAGCTCCCCGCGGGGAGGTTGATGACCGAGTACCACCCGTCAGATGCGGTGGGTGTCGAGCTCACGAAGTTGCTCGTCCCGGCTGCGAACACCTCGGCGCACACGTTGCCCACGCCGACATCGGACGTACTGGTGACGGTGCCGGAGATCCCCCCCGTGGTCAGGGGCACGAGGGTGGCGTTCTGCCCGGTCACCGAGCCGCCCGAGGTGACGGTGACGACGGTGGCACCGGCCTGGGTCGAGCCGCCGCCTCCCCACTGCGACACGAAGAGGTTGGAGAAGTCGCACGAGGTGTCGAAGTACAGGTTGTAGGCCCTGGGGGCCAGGTGGGCCAGCACGTACGTGCCGTCCGAGCCCGTGGTGGTCGAGGTGACGGGGCTGGTGCTCCCCTGGGGGTAGGCGTCGACGCAGATGCCGGGGACGGGGTTGCCCGACGGGTCGGTCACGGTACCGCTCACCGAACCCGAGGCCACCGCGGCCAGGGCGTCGTTGACGCCGGGCGACGTTCCCCCTGCCGTGACCGTCACCGCAGTGGCGGACGCACGGGCGGTCACGTTGTCGTACCACTGCGTGGCATAGCTGCCGGAGACCGAGCAGCTCCCCACGAACTGGACGTCGTAGCTCCCGGCCGCCAGGCCTACCAGCGAGTAGGTGCCGTTGGGAGCCGTGGTCGTGCTCGCCGACTGCACCGACGATGCCCCGAGGTAGGCGTTGACACAGACCCCGCCGAGCGGCGCGCCCGAGGCGGTCACCGTCCCGGTGATCGTGCCACCGGACGCGAGCTGGTCGTTGACCCCGGTGACCGGCGTGCCGCCGGTCACCGTGACGGCGGTCGCCGTCGACTGGCTCGACGCGTTCTGGTACCACTGGGAGGCGTAGTTCCCCGAGGTAATGCCGCAACCTTCGTTCGTATCGAGGGTGGTGCTGAACTCGACGTCGTACGAGCCCGCCGACAGGTACAGCGTGTAGGTCCCGTCGCTGGCGGTGGAGGTGGAACCCGACACGACGGTGGACCCGGTCGGGTACGCGAACACGCAGACCTGGCTCAGCGGGGTAGACCCGGGTCCGGTGACGGTGCCCGAGACCGTGGAGGTCCCCGACGCCCCGGACATGGCGTCATTGATGCCGGTGGTGGTGGCGTTGGACGTCACGGTCACGGCCGTTGCGGCCGCCTCCGTGGCGACGTTGTCGTACCACTGGGTGTCGTAGCCAGCGGTGGAGTAGTAGTAGAACTCGACCACGTAGCTGCCGGGCGACACGTCGGGGACGGTGTAGGTCCCGTCCGCCGCCGTGTAGGCCGACTCCACCCCGCCCGACCCCTGCACCTTCGGGTAGGCGTACACGTACACGCCCTGCAGCGGGTTCGACTTGGCGTCGGTCACCTTCCCGGAGATCCGGCCGGGAGGCGCCAAGGCATCGTTGACGCCGGTATGGGTACTGCCGGCGGTGACGCTCACGGCGGTGGAGGCCGACTGGGTCGTCACGTTGTCGTACCACTGGGTGGCGAATCCGGGGGCGGAGCCGCAGCCCGGGGCGAACTCCACGTCGTAGGAGCCGGCGCCCAGGTTGTCCGCCACGTAGGTGCCGTCGGACGCGGTCGTCGCCGTCGTCACCAGGTTCGTGGTGCCGGCCGTGTACACCGAGACGCAGATCCCCGACAGCAGGTTGCTGGACCCATCGGTGACCGTTCCGCTGATCCCTCCACCCGCCTGCAGCTGGGTGCCGATGCCGCGATCGGTCCTGCCCACCGTCACCACCACGGGTGTCGACAACGCCTCGGACGGCGCTCCGGAAGGCGCTCCGGAGTACCACTGGGGCGCATACGACCCGGAGCTCCCGCACCCGGGCACGAACTCGACGTTGAAGCTCCCCGCCGGAAGGCCGTTGATGGCGTAGGTGCCGTCCTGGGCGGTGGTGGCCTCCACCGAGTACTGCTGGGGGCCGCCGCCCTGGTAGAGGTAGACGCAGATGCCCGGAACCGCCGCTGCCGAGCTGTTGGTCACCGTCCCCGAGATGGAGCCGGCCTTGGACAGGGGTGTGACGCATCCGTTGATCGAGCTGTAGGTCCCGACCGCCTGGCAGTTCCCGACCGGGCTGTAGTTGCCCACCGCATCACCTGCGGCCGTACCGGCGGTTCCGAACGCCTGGCTGAGGAACGTCAGCAGCAGGGTGAATGCTACCGCCGCACCGAGGGCCACCACGAGGAACAGCCTCTTGCCGACGAACGAACCCGAGGAAGAATTGAACCGCACCGTCGCACCGCCTGTGTTCGAGTACCGATTGACTGACTGCCGCATCCGGGGTCAGTTCGGACTGGACTTCCGCCTTCCGCTGATCCCGCCGATCGCAGGTTTTAGCACAGAGTTCCGGATGCTGCCCGGGAGATTTCGCGACGCAGCGGAGCCCTCACCGAGCGTGACGACGCGCCACGTGGCGCCGACGCGCGCGACGTCGACGCGTGACGACTTCCGTACGCCCGGCGAGTGTCAGCGTTGCGCGGCGACCACTGCGCCGCGCCCCGCGGCCGCCTCGGCGCGGCGGCCCTCGCCCCCCAGACCGGCCGCCCACCCGGCCATCAGCGCCAGCGCCGGCAGGTGCCAGTCGAAGTCGAGCCCGGACGCCACGGCGAAGGCGGCCACTGCGGCCGCGGCGCAGGACGTGGCGACGTCGACCCTCCGGATGGCGTTGACCACCGACAGTCCGGACGCGGCCAGGAACAGGAGGCCGACCAGTCCGGCACCGGCCAGTACCTGGAGGTACTCGTCGTGGGCGAAGTGGTCGACGGCATGACCGAGCCCCTGCAGATGGAGGAGCACGTCCGGTCCTACGCCGGTCACCGGGGACGTCCGCCACTGGTCCAGTGCCGCAGTCCATTCGCGCGTACGCACCAGACTGCTGCCCGGCTGGAGGCGCAGGGCGATCTGTGCGTGGAGGGTGATGCCGACGATGGTGCCGGCGGCGGCCACGGCCACGGCGATGGCCGCCACCCGCCAACCGTCGAGGCGGAGCGGGGTGGAACGCGGTGGGAGGGCGGCGGCCACGGCCACCAGGACGACGACGAGGGCCAGGACGAGCGGCTGATGCGCCATGCCGCGGGACGTGGCCACCTCGAGCAGCCCGGCGACGGTCCCGAGGAGCACGGGACGGACGGCGGCCTTCAGGCTCACCAGCGGGACGATGGGGAGGACCACCAGGAAGGCGAGGACCGCGCCCCTGCTCTCCGAGGCCACCAGCGCTGCGGCCAGCAGGCACACCATGGCGCGCGGCGGACGCGGCGTGAGGTCGAGGCCGAACGCCACGAGGATCGAGATGGCGAACATGCAGCCGGCCGCGTTGGAGTAGGTGAGCGTGGTGGCTGCCCGCCACAGTCCCTGGTCGGGGATGGACTGTGGATAGATGCGGAGTGCCACGGCCACCAGCCCTACCGCGGCGCCGACGGCTCCCAGTAGGGCGAGGCCGACCGCGGCCGACCGCCGGTAGCGGTGGTCGAGGCCGCGAAACGACAGGAACGTGGCGAGGAACCCGAGCATGCCGGCACCCATGGGGAGGAAGGCGCCGGGGCGGTGGTGGATCAGGGCGGTCGCCATCCACCATCCGGCGAGTGCGCCCACCGACACCGCCGTCAGCACCGCCCGACGGTCGGCACCGGCCACCAGCCGTGCGCCGATCAGCACGAGCGAGGCGACCGCCACGGGCAACGCGTCGCCCGGGTAGAACGCACCACGACGGTACGCCGCGGCGACCGTCAGGCCGGCAGCCAGCGCGGCCAGTAGCGAGGACCAGGTCAACCACTCGGGTGCATCGGCGGGGAGCCCCGCTCCCGGTGGGTCCCCGTCATCACCCGCCGTCACGGAGCCGGCCCGTCCATCCGTGTCACTCCCCCAGCCCTGCGGGCGGCAGACGCGGGGCTGGACCGGATCGGCACGATCGCGCCATCGGTAGTGATCGCCAGTGCGGGTGTGGCCGGCGTGACCGATGCACCGCCCGGATCGAAGACGACCACCTGGGCTCCCTGGTACCCGTGATGGTCGACGGCGGTGTACGTCGAGCGGGACGAGTCCCGGTCCGGCGAACCCGGCCCCCCGGTGCTCGATGGCCTGGACGAGGCCCGACCGGGTCAGGTCGCGCCCGGCGGACCCGAGCGCCTCGACAAACGTGTAGCCCAGGGCCATGCCGTACTCGGCGGCGCCGTCCCATGGCGCGCCGGGGTCCTCCTTGGCCAGGATGGACCGGAACGCCGAGACCCAGGCGTCCGTCGTATCGGTGGCCGGTGGCAGGAACCCCGTCGCCACGATGCCGCCGAGCAGCTGCGGGCCCTGGGGATCCGACGCCATCAGCGAGCTCAGCAACGTCGGATCGCCGGCGTCGGAGAACAGCGCCCACTGCGGGTGATACCCCTGGGCGGCGGCACCCATGATCAGCTGGGCGGTGGCCGTGGGTGACGTGTGCAGCACGACCACCCGGGCACCCGCCGACTCCAGGGAGCGGACGGCGTCGACCACCTCGGGCGCAGTACCGAACTGATCTGCCGGTGTCGTCCGTCGCACCACGAGCCGCGAGCGCGGGAGTTCGCTCGTCAGGCCGACGAGGCCGTCCTGGCCGGCCGGGTCCGTACCGGACACGTAGGCGAACGGGGCACCCGGGTCGTGCTGGACCAGGTACTGGCCGAGGATCTTCCCCTCGTCGACCGCCGGGGTCTGCCACCCGAACGTCAAGGGCAGCGACGGGGAGCTCCAGCAGCTGCACCCGCTCCCCATGAAGACCGCCGGGACCCCGGCCTTGTTCAGCACGGACGCCACGGCACCCAGTGAGGTCGGACCGGTAGGGCCGACGTCGGCGAAGATCCCCTGCTGGTTCACCAGTTGTGTCGTCAGGGCGGCCGCACGCGACGGATCACCTCCGTCGTCCTTGGCGTCGTAGTCGATCTTCCGGCCGTGCACTCCGCCCTTGGCGTCCACATAGGCGACATAGGCACCGACGGCGTGGACCACCTCGGACGTCCCGCCCGACAACGGCCCGGTGAGCGGCGCGGTGGCGCCGATGGTGACCTGCTCGCCGGTGACGCCCCGAGTCGGCGACGCCGTCACCTGGGGGCTGCTCGAGCAGCCCGCCGCCACGGCCAGGGGCACGACGACGGCCGCCAGCCGCGCCCGGTGGGACCACCTCCGTTTGGGAGCCCCACGCACGCTCAGGTCGCGCCCGGAGCCACAGCCTCGATGAGCAACCCGCCACGACACCGCACTCTCTTACCACACAACGATCGACCGGAAGCCGGGTCGGCGCGGTCTGAAACGTACGGGCACGGGCTCCATGAGTTCCGCCGGTGGACGCTCCCGGCACGGGAGCGTGGAACGTGTGGAGCCTGGGAGGAGAATCGAACTCCTGACCTACGCATTACGAGTGCGTTGCTCTACCGACTGAGCTACCCAGGCGAAGTCACCAAACTATCCGACGCGGCGGGGCTCACCCGCGGCGGGGCTCACCCGCTGCGGGGCTCACTCGAGCAATCCCGACAGCTCCACCATGAGGGACTCCACCAGGAGGTCCTCCCGCACATTGCGAGTCAGTGCGGCCGAGGCCCGCCCGACGGCGTCCACGTGCCCGGCCGCCGCCCGCCGGTCGGCATCGACCCCCGGCGTTCCCGGCCGGGCGTCACCTTCCACCGTGGCCACCAGGCGGTCCCGGTAGGCGTCGGCCAGCGCGGCCAGCCCCATCCGCAGGTCGTCGGTCCGCCACCTGCGCTCCTCACGCTTGTGGCGGTCCTCGACGGCCTTGCGACCGGGGACGCCGCGTGCCCCGACCGCCTCGGCCTGCTCCTCCAGTCCGGCCAGCTCCCGGACATAGCGCTCGCGCAGCGGGGCGAGGGCACCGTCGGCCAGCGCCAGCAGGCCGTCGGCCACCGTGACGGCCGTCGCACCGGTGCCGTCGAGGCGCGCCGGGGCCGAACGCCACTGCCGGCGGCGCTCGTCGAACCCGGGGTCGTCGGCCAGCAGCCGCGCCCGATCGAGGTTCCCGCCCGATGCCGCGGCCACGGTGGCGGCCACGTCACCCGCCACCCCCCGGCCCACGAGCCACTCCTCCACCACCCGTGGCGCCACGGCCACGAAGGGGACCTGGACGCAACGGCTCACGATGGTGGCGAGTCCCGGCGGCAGGTCATCGGCCAGGAGCACGAACACGGTCGAAGGCGGCGGTTCCTCGACGGTCTTCAGCAGGGCGGGCGCCGCCCTGGAGGCCAGGTGGATGTCGGGCACGAGAAGCACCTGCCGAGACGACTCCAGCGGGCGGCGTTGGGCGCGGGCGGTGATCTCCCGGGCGTCGTCGACGTCGAGGGCGGCGCCCGTCCGCTCCACCGTGACGAGATCGGGATGGGTGCCCGCCAGAGCCCGCCGACACGAGTTGCACACCCCGCAGCCACCGTCGGGGCAGAGCAGCGCTGCGGCCAGACCCCGCGCCGCCGCCCGTTTGCCGCTTCCCGGTGGTCCCCACAAGAGGTAGGCGTGGACCGGATGGCGGGCCGCGTCCATCAGTCGGGACACGGCCCGCTCCTGCCCCACGACCCCGTCGAACAGGGTCGGCGACGGACCGGTGGCGACGGTCACCGTGATCCCTCGGGGGGACCGTCCGGCCCGTCCAGCAGCACGACGGCGTCCCAGATCGATCCGGCGACGGACTCGATCCCCCCGGTGGCGTCCACGACCAGCCACGGGTCCGCACCGTCGGCGGCGAGGGCACGGAACCCGCCGGCCACCCGCCGGTGGAAATCGCCGGTCTCGGACTCCATCCGGTCGGATACCCCTCCGTGGCGACGACCGGCGGCGACCGCCACAGGCAGGTCCAACAGCACGGTCAGGTCGGGTCGGAGGCCGGCCGTCGCCCAGGTGACCAGGAACTCGAGCTCACCACGGTCGAGTCCGCGGCCGAAGCCCTGGTAGGCGAGGGTCGACGCCGAGTACCGGTCGGTGACCACCCACCGGCCGGCGACGAGAGCGGGCTCGATCACCTCGGCCACGTGCTGGGCCCGATCGGCGGCCATGAGCAGTGCCTCGGCCCGCGTGGTCACGGGCGCCTGACCCCCGTCGAGGAGGAGGGCACGGAGCGCGGCACCCAGGGGGTCGCCCCCGGCTCGAAGGTGGACACGGCGCCGAGCCGTTCGGCCAGGATCCGGACCTGGGTGGACTTGCCGCACCCGTCGATCCCCTCGAGGGCGATCAGCCGGCCCCGGGTCGTGGTCACCCGTCGTTACCGGCGATCGGCACCGCGGGCACGATCGGCGATGCCGCCGCCTTCACCGCCGCCGCCTTCGCGGCCCCGGCGGACGCCGGCGTGGCGGCCTTCTTCGTACCGGCCGCCTTCTTGGCCGGCGCCCGCTTCTTCGCCGCCTTCTTCTTGGCCGGCGCCTTCTTCTTGGTCGCCTTCTTCTTGGCCGGACCCGCAGCCCGACGCTCCGCCAGAAGCTCCGCCGCCCGCTCGACGGTGAGTCCCTCCACGTCGTCGCCCACCCGGAGCGAGGCGTTGGTGGTGCCGTCGGTCACGTAGGGGCCGAACCGCCCGTCCTTGACCACCATGGCCAGACCCGTGTCGGGGTCGGGCCCGAGCTCACGCAGCGGTCCCCGTGCGTTGCGGCCCCGGGTCTTGGGCTGGGCGAAGAGGGCCACGGCCTCGTCGACGGTGACGCTCAGCAGCTGGTCCTCCGACTGCAGGCTCCGGCTGTCGGTCCCCCGCTTCAGGTAGGGGCCGAACTTGCCGTTGTGGGCAACGATCTCCTCGCCCGACCCCGGGTCGGTGCCCACGAGCCGCGGGATCTCCAGGAGCTCCAGGGCCTGCTCCAGGGTGACCGTCGCCGGGGTCATCGAGGCGAACAGGGACGATGTGCGCGGCTTGGGTCCCCCGTCGACCAGCTCTCCCAGCTGGACGTAGGGCCCGAACCGGCCGGCCTTGACCTGCACCTCGAGGCCGGTCCCGGGGTCGGTGCCGAGCACCCGGTCCGAAGACGGCGCGGCCAGGAGCTCCTCGGCCCGCTCCACGGTCAGCTCGTCGGGCGCCAGGTCCTCGGGGATCGAAACGGTCTCCTCGCCCTTCTTCAGGTACGGGCCGTACTTGCCCGAGCGGGCCACGATCTCCTGTCCGTCGCTGGCCGTCCCGATGGGGACGGCATTGACGGCGCCGGCGTCGATGGCGTCGAGGTTCTGCGCCAGCTGGTCCCGCAGGCCGCCGGAGCCGCCGGGCCCGAAGTAGAAGTCGCCCAGCCACCGGGCCATGTCCTGGTCGCCGCCGGCGATCTCGTCGAGGTCGTCCTCCATCGAGGCCGTGAGCCCGTAGTCGACCAGGTCGGCGAAGTGCTGCTCGAGCAGCCCGACGACCCCGAACGCCGTCAGTGACGGCACCATGGCGGAGCCCTTCTTCCACACGTAGCCGCGGTCGAGGATGGTCGAGACGATGCTGGCGTAGGTCGAGGGACGGCCCACCCCGATGTCCTCCATGGCCTTGACCAGGGACGCCTCGGTGTAGCGGGCGGGCGGCTGGGTGGCGTGCCCGCCGGGCTCGACTTCGGACAGCGAGGTCGGGTCGCCCTCGGCCATCGGCGGCAGGTGGACCTCCCGGTCGGCCAGCTCGGCCTCGGGGTCGTCCTCCCCCTCGACGTAGGCGCGCTGGAAGCCCGGGAATTCGATGACCGTGCCCGAGGCGCCGAACTCGACGGCGCGTGCCCCGTCGTCGACGGCGGCCGAGCCGGTCAGGCGGACCTGGGCGCTGGTGCCGGTGGCGTCGGCCATCTGCGAGGCGATCGTGCGCTTCCAGATGAGGTCGTAGAGCCTGAACTCGTCGCCCCTCAGCGACCGGGAGGCCTCGTCCGGCGTCCGGAAGGTCTCTCCGGCGGGCCGGATGGCCTCGTGTGCCTCCTGGGCGTTCTTGACCTTCTTGTTGTAGTGCCGGGGACTCGGCGGCACGTAGGCCGGCCCGTACATCGAGGTGGCCTGGGCCCGGGCCGCGGCCAGGGCCTGGTCGGACAGCGTGGTCGAGTCCGTCCGCATGTAGGTGATCCAGCCCTCTTCGTAGAGGTGCTGGGCGACCTGCATCGTGCGCTTGGAGCTGAACCGGAGCTTCCGGCCCGCCTCCTGCTGCAGGGTCGAGGTGATGAACGGCGCCCGGGGTGAGCGCCGGTACGGCCTGTGGGTCATCGACGACACCGTCAGCGACCCGCCGTCGAGGCCCGCGGCCAAGGCCCGGGCCCCTGCCTCGTCGAGGACGACCACCGCGTCGGGGTCGCCCAGGCGGCCGGTGGCATCGAAGTCCTTGCCGGTGGCCAGGGTCATGCCGTCGACGGTCAGCAGGCTGGCCGTGAACGAGCGCGGCACGTCGGCCCCGGCGGCACGGGCGGCATCGCCGTCCGCCGTCACCGTGGCGTCGATCCCCCACCAGTCCGCCGATCGGAACGCCATGCGCTCGCGCTCCCGGTCGACCACCATCCGGGTGGCGACGCTCTGGACCCGGCCCGCCGAGCGTCCGTTGGTCTTGCGGCGCATCACATCGGAGAGCTTGAACCCGTAGATTCGGTCGAAGATGCGGCGGGCCTCCTGGGCCTCGACCAGGTGGGGGTCGATGGTGCGGCACTCCTCCACCGCCCTCTGGATGGCCTGCGGTGTGATCTCGTGGAACACCATCCGGGGCGTGTCCTCGGGGAGGCCCAAGACCTGGCTCAGGTGCCACGCGATCGACTCGCCTTCGCGGTCCTCGTCCGTCGCCAGGTAGACCTCGCCCGCCTCACGTGCCAGCTTCTTGAGCTTGGTCACCTGGGCCTTCTTCTCGGGGGACACGATGTACACGGGCTTGAAGCCGTTGTCGACGTCGACGGCCAGGTCCGCCCACGACTCGTGCTTGAAGGCGGCCGGGAGCTCCTTGCGGGTGGCGAGGTCCCGGATGTGGCCGATGGAGGACTCGACGACGAAGTCGGGGCCCAGCAGGCCGCCGATGGTCTTGGCCTTGGCCGGCGACTCGACGATCACCAGCTTGCGGCCGCCCCGGCCGCTGCGCCGTGGCGGGGGTGCACCGTCGTCGGTGTCGCTGTCGGTGGTCGTCTCTGTCAGGTCGGTGGGTGGCATCGCTGTGGGCAAGGGTTAACGGTCCCCCGGGGCATTGTCAACCCCGCCCAGGCGCCACCGGGGCCCCAGGGCCCCGGTGGGAACTTCTGTAGTTCCTGGTCACGAGCCCTTGGGCGGTCGGTCCGCCCGGGGTCCGGCGGACGTCAGAGGTTGGGGACGGGCTGCAGCTCGCTGGGTAGGCCGGGCTCGCTGTCCATGCTGTCCGTCTTGCGCTTGGAGAAGGCGATGCCGATGGCCAGGACGACAAGGGAGACGCCGGCGATGGACAGCCGGGCCGCGGTGTGGTGGGACAGGGTGATGACCGCGGGCAGGATGAGCAGCGACACCAGGTTCATGACCTTGATCAGCGGATTGAGCGCCGGGCCGGCGGTGTCCTTGAACGGATCGCCGATGGTGTCGCCGATGACGGCCGCCTTGTGGGCCTCCGAGCCCTTGCCGCCTTCGTGACCGTCCTCGATGAACTTCTTGGCGTTGTCCCAGGCTCCACCGGAGTTCGACAGGAAGTTGGCCATGAGCTGGCCGGTGAGGATGGCGCCCACCAGAAACGCCCCCAGGGCGAAGTAGTTGATACCGAACCCGACGATGACCGGGGAGAGGATCGCCAGGAGGGCGGGCGTCGCCAGCTCCCGCTGGCTGGCCGCGGTGCAGATGGCGATGACCTTGCCGTACTCGGGCTTCTCGGTGTAGTCCATGATCCCCGGGTGCTCGCGGAACTGGCGGCGCACCTCCTGGACCACGGTCCCGGCCGAACGGCCGACGGCCCGGATGGCCAGGGCGCTGAACAAGAAGGCGATCGAGCCGCCGATGAGCACGCCGATGAACACGGTCGGGTGCGAGACGTTGATGGACGTCTGGGGCAGATCGAACAGCCAGTTGGTGGGGGCGAAGGGCGGCGCGTGCAGGTTGAGCTGGCTGCCGATCGTCTCGATGAACGAGGCGAACAGGGCGACCGAGGCGATGACGGCCGAACCGATGGCCACACCCTTGGTGACGGCCTTGGTGGTGTTGCCCACGGCGTCCAGGCTGACCATGACCCGCTCCGCCTCACCGGTGAACTCACCGGACATCTCGGCCACGCCGGCGGCATTGTCCGACACGGGGCCGAAGCTGTCCTCCGAGACGATCATGCCGGCGGTCGACAGGAGGCCGATGCCGGTGAGCGCCACCAGGTAGAGGGTGAGCTGGATGTTGCCGCCTCCGAGGCCGATGGACACGGCGATGGCGAGCACGATGGCGATGATGGCCCACACCGACGACTCGAGCCCGAGTGCCAGTCCGGCCAGCGTCAAGGTGGCGGGGCCGGTCCTCGCCGTCTCGGCGACCTCCTTGACCGGGCCGCGCTCGGTGGAGGTGAAGTGCTCGGTGATCTGGCTGGCCACCAGCATGAGGACCACGCCGGTCAGGACGGCGTAGAAGGCCTTCCAGTAGTGGAGGTAGGCACCGGCCACGACGGCGGAGCCGGCGATGGTCAGGACCGCCGCCGTCCACACTCCCCTGTTGATCGGGGCCATGGCGTTCTTGTCGTTCTTGCCCGCCCGGACGACGAACACGCCGACGATGGTGGCCAGGATCCCGATGGCCGGGATGGCGATCGGGAAGATGACCGTCTTGGCGGCGTCGCCGCCCCGGTGGATCGAGCTGAACGCGGTCACACCCAGGATCACCGCGGCGATGATGGTGATGACGTAGGACTCGAACAGGTCGGCGGCCATGCCGGCGCAGTCGCCCACGTTGTCGCCCACGTTGTCGGCGATGGTGGCGGCGTTGCGGGGGTCGTCCTCGGGGATCCCGGCCTCGACCTTGCCGACCAGGTCGGCGCCCACGTCGGCGGCCTTGGTGAAGATTCCGCCGCCGACCCGCATGAACAGGGCCAGCAGGGAGGCACCGAAGGCAAACCCGATCAGCACCGCCGTGGCCGTGTTCTGGAAGATCAGGACGATGACCGTCGTGCCCAGCAGGCCGAGGCCCACACACAGGAGGCCGGTGATGGCGCCCGTCCGGTAGGCGACCTTGAGGGCGGGGGCCATCTTGCCCTCACGGGCGGCGGCGGCCGTGCGTACGTTGCCCCGCACGGCGAGGCTCATCCCGATGAACCCGGTGAGGCCGGAGCAGAGGGCGCCGGCCAGGAAGCAGATGACCCGGAAGATGCCGGCCTGCACGAAGGTCAGGTCGACCACCTGGTGGCGGATGACCACGAGGGCCCCACCCACCAGCACGGCGCTGGTCGCCGTGTGGGTCACCTTGGTCGCCGTGAAGAAGATCAGGACGGCCAGCGGGATCACGATGATGCCGATGGTCTTGAACTGCCGGGCGAGGAACGCCTCGGCCCCCTCCTGGATCGCCTTGGCGATGTCCTTCATGGAGGCCGTGCCCTGGTCGGCGGCGAGTACGCCCCGGACGAGCAGCAGTGCGACCACGATGGCGGCCACGGAACAGGCGAGAGCGAAGTACAGCCAGGTCTTCTCGGAGCTGTTCAGCGTGAAGATCTGGTAACCCCCTTCAGCCAGGAGGTGGGTCATCGGTGTGGCTCCCTTCGGTGTACTGCACGGTTACGGGCGATCGCTACCCGGCACACGCGTCCGCGTCGTCTCGCGTGGCATCGAGGGACCCGGGTCCCCCCCAAGCGAAGTCACGGCAGAACGGCCGAGTGCCGGGGCCCGCCATTGGACGCGCCATTCCCGGCAATCGGGGAGAAGATAGCGACAAGCGGGGGTCAGGGGCAAGAAACGGCCTGACCCAGGCTGGGTCAGGTGGGCTCGACCGTCGCCTCGGGCCCGGCGATGAGTTCGTAGTCGGGGTTGAGGATGGCCTGCCGGCGGGCCCAGTCCCCCACCATCCCCTCGACCACCAGGCGGGCGCCGGGCTGGATGCCGGGGATCCGGCGGCGCCCCTGGAACACCAGGAGGAGCATACCGCTGTCGTCGGCCAGCAGGCACTCGAGGTTGGACGTGCCCGCCCGGGGCTGGACCCGCACCGACCGCACCCGGCCGGCCACCCGGACCCGGGTCCGCCACTGGACATCACCGATCGGGACGGTCCCGCGCGCCCGCTCGCCGAACGCCTGGCGATGGGACAGCGCACGGGCCGCCAGGTCCCGGTCGGCGGCCTTGTCCGCCGCCCGCGCCCCGTGGCGGGAGTGGCTGACAGGGGCCACGGAGTCACCGTCGTCCCCTTTGCGGCCCCAGTGCCGCCGGTTGGACCACCAGCCGCCCTCCAATTGATAGGGGACGACGGTGGCGTTCACGTGCTCCAGGTGGCCCACGGCGGTGGCGATGTGCTCGGCGGTATTGTCGTGGAGCACCCGCTGCCACGCCGAGGCGAAGATGCGCCGGGGTAGCAGGATGGTGAGCTCGGTCTGGCGGTCGGCGACGGTTTCCGCGGCCAGCTCCAGCGCCGCTCGGGTGAGGCGCCGGTCCTCGCACTCCTGGATGTCGAGCGGCAGGTCGGAAAGGCCGAGGCGGCGCCACTCCTCCTCGAGCTGGGCCGAGGCCAGCGGGTCGAGGGCGAAGTGGATGGCCCGGATCTCGTCGGGGTGGAGGGTCCGCGGCGTACTGGAGCGCCCGGGCCGTGGCCATGTCCAACCGGTCGACCAGCACCACCACCGCGTGCCTGGTCAGCACCGGTGCCTCGGCCGCCTCGGAGGCGCCCTCCTCGAGCTGCTCCTCTTCCACCATGTACTGGCGGTGGAGCCGGATGAGGCCGAAGTACATGGCCGGGCCGACGACTACCACGACCCACGCCCCCTCCTTGAACTTCACCGTGGCGAAGATGAGGACGACGATCGCCGAGAGCACCGCGGAGAGCCCGTTGACGAAGACGTGGCGCTTCCAGTTCCCTCTCTTGTCGTCGAGGTAGTGCTTCACCATCCCCGAACCGGCCATCGTGAAGCCCGTGAAGACCCCGATGGCGTAGAGGGCCACCAGCGCCGACAGGTTGGCCTTGGTGGCGATGATCAGGGCCAGGGCCACCACCGTCAGGACGATGATGCCGTTGGAGAAGGCCAGCCGGTGGCCCCGGCGCGTGAGCTGTTTGGGCAGGTAGGAGTCGGATGCCACGTAGCTGGCCAGGAACGGGAAGCCGTTGAAGCTGGTGTTTCCCCCGGTGTAGAGGATCAGGACGGTCGCCGCCTGGACGATGTAGAAGACGGTGGACCCGAAGGGTCCGTGGCCGAGGACCAGCTTCACCTCCTGGGACACCACCGTCGGCGTTCCGTTCGTGTAGGGCACGGCGTGGGTCCAGTGGGCGATGAGGGTGACGCCGAGCACCAGGAAGGCCAGGACGGAACTCATCACGACCAGCGTCTGCCGGGCGTGCCGCGAGGCCGGCTCGCGGAACGTGGCCACGCCGTTGGAGATGGCCTCGAGGCCGGTCAGCGACGAGCCGCCGTTGGCGAACGAACGAAGGATCACGATGAACGTGGCGCCGTACAGCCAGGACGGACCCGTGGCGGCATGGGTCTGTACGAGCGGGCATCCGTGGGTGGCCGTGGCGACGCAGGTGGTGGTGATGACCTGGGCGTGCAGCTGGCCGAGCGCCTCGCGGATGTAGCCGGAGACGACCACGAAGCCCAACATCGCGATGAAGAAGTACGTCGGGAAGGCGAAGAACTTGCCCGCCTCCCTGATGCCCCGCAGGTTGCCGTAGAGCAGGAGGAGGACGACGCCCACGGTGATCTCCACCGTCCACGGGGTCAGCGCCGGGAAGGCGCTGGTGAGGCCGTCGGTGCCGGCGGCCGTCTGGACGGCCACCGTCACCGTGTAGTCGATCAGGAGGGCGACGGCGGCGATCTGGGCGATCTTCGGGCCGAAGTTCTCCCTGGCGACCACGTAGGCCCCTCCGGCCTGGGTGTAGAGCTTGATGACGTCGAGGTACGAAAGGGTGACGAAGAAGAGGACCCCGAGGATGGCCATGGTGATCGGCACCAGGAGGGCGAAGGCGGCCAGCCCGACGAAGGGGATGAGCTGGTTGAGCATCTCCTCGGAGCCGTAGGCCGAGGACGAGATGCAGTCCGGGGCGAGGACGCCCAGCGCCGACGGGCGCCCCAGGCGCTCGTCGCCCAGCTTCTCGTTGACCAACGGGGGGCCGAGCAGGACGTTCTTCAGGCGATACCGGAGCGACTCGGGCAGGTCGACCTTGACCGCGGGGGCCGCCGTGGGCCGGGGCGGCGGTGCGGTGGAGCGGCGGGGTGGGGATCCATCACCGGAGACCGCACCGGCGTCCCCGCCCTCGACCGCAGGACCGTCGGCTGTGGCCTGGGGCTCCATGCCCTCATTAGAGCATGCGTGGCCGACCGCTCCGGAACCGCCGGAGCGGGCCGGCGAGCGGCTCGCGCCCCGATGGGACACGGGAGCCCCCCGGGGCCCGTCACCCGACTCCCGACTTCATGAGTTGTGCCTGGGTGCCGATACGTGTTGCATGGTGCCCGTGCACATCGTGATCGTCGGCTGCGGCCGGGTCGGCTCCGGGCTCGGCATCGAACTCGCGGGGAAGGGCCACTCGGTGGCCGTGATCGACCGCAATCCCAAGGCATTCCGACGCCTGCCGGACGACTGGAGCGGGACGACCATCGTCGGGTCCGGGTTCGACCGCGACGACCTCGACGCCGCACGGGCCCATACCGCCAGCGCCCTCGCCGCCGTGACCAGCGGCGACAACTCCAACATCCTCACCGCCCGGATCGCCCGCGAGACCTACGCCATCCCCAACGTCGTGGCCCGCATCTACGACCCCCGCCGGGCCCAGATCTATCTGCGCCTGGGCATCTCCACCGTCGCCACCGTCTCCTGGACGATCGACCAGGTCCGCCACCGGCTCCTGCCGAACGAGCTGGAGAGCGAGTGGTCGGACCCGACCGGGGGCATCTCGCTCATCGAGCGCCACCTGCCCGAGCGGTGGGCCGGCAAGCGGCTGGCGGACCTGTCGGTTCCCGGCGAGGTCTCCCTGGTGTCGGTCACCCGGGCCGGCGCCGTCCGCCTGGACTTCACCGACCTGGTGGGCCAGGAGGGCGACGTCCTCCACCTCATGGTGACCGACCAGGCGCTGGCCCGTTTCCAGGAGCGCCTCATCGGGGTGGCGGCCACGGGCGCGGTCCCCGCATGAGGGTCGCCATCGCCGGTGCGGGAAGCGTCGGGACCGCCATCGCCGGCGACCTCCACGCCGCCGGCCACGATGTGCTGCTCATCGAGCAGGACCCCGACGTGGTCGCCCGCCAGCGCAACGACCTCGACGTCACCTGGGTGGTGGCCGACGCCTGCGAGGTGGCCTCGCTCGACGCGGCCGGCCTGTCCACCGTCGACGTGGTGGTGGCCGCCACGGGCGACGACGAGGACAACCTCGTCGTGTCCCTCCTGGCCAAGCAGGAGTTCGCCGTCCCCCGCGTCGTGGCGCGGGTGAACCATCCGAAGAACCAGTGGCTGTTCACCGAGACGTGGGGTGTCGACGTATCGGTGTCGACCCCCCAGCTGCTCACCGCCCTGGTCGAGGAGGCCGTCTCGGTGGGCAGCCTGGTCCGCCTCCTCCGCTTCGAGGGTGGGAACGCCCACCTGGTCGAGGTGACGCTGGCCGAGGACTCGCCGGCCGACGGCGTCTCCGTGGCCGACCTGGGCGTGCCCCGCGACGCCACCATCGTCGCCGTCGTGCGCGCCGACCATCTCCTCGTGCCCCGGGGCGACACCCGTCTGGCCGTCGGTGACGAGGTGCTCGTGCTCATCACGGCCGATGCCGAGGACGAGGTGCAGCGACTGCTGGTCGGGCACTGACCACGATGCGGGCGGCCTTCTTCGATCTCGACAAGACGGTCATCGCCAAGGCGTCCATTGCCGCGTTCGGGCGCCCCTTCTACCGGGGCGGACTCATCAACCGCCGGCTCATCGCCCGGGCGATCGTCTCCCAGATCATCTATCTTCATCTGGGCGCCAGCGAGCAGAAGCTGGCCCGCGTGCGCGAGTCGATGCTGGCACTGACCAAGGGGTGGGACCGGGAGCAGATCCGCGAGATCGTCCGCGAGGCGCTCGAGGAGACCGTGGAGCCGATCATCTACGCCGAGGCACTCGACCTGATCGAGGCGCACCGGGCGGCCGGGTACAAGGTCTACCTGGTGTCGGCGTCGCCCGAGGAGATCGTCGAGCCTCTCGCCGAACACCTCGGGGTCGACGGGTGCATCGCCACCCGGGCGGTCGTCGACGACGAGGGCCGGTACGCGGGCGAGATGGAGTTCTACGCCTACGGCCCCTTCAAGGCCGAGGCGATGCGGACCCTGGCCGAGGCAGAGGGCCTCGACCTGGCCGAGTCCTCCGCCTACTCGGACTCCTACACCGACCTGCCCATGCTCGAGGCGGTCGGCCACCCGGTCGCCGTCAACCCGGACCGGGTGCTGGCCAAAGTGGCGCGCGAGCGCGAATGGGAGGTGATGCAGTTCACCAAGCCGGTGCGCCTACGCGACCGGGTGAGCGTGCCGAGCCTGCCGGTCACCGCCACCGCGGCCGGCGTCACCGCCGTAGCGACGGCGGGAGCCCTGCTTGGCGTGGCGGCTGGCCCGGCGACCTCGTACCTGAGCGGCACCGAGCGGAGCGGCAACGTACGCGGGCGGCACCGCTTCCGAGGAGCGCGAGGCCGCGTGACACGTCCGGCCGCGTCGAGCGGGCCGGACCTACCCGACGGTGGTGGGTACTGCGCTCAGGCGGAACGCAGCCGCTGGGCGGCGACGGCACCGAGGGCGATGATGACGATCAGGATCACGAGCTTCTTCATGGGCGAAGAGCATACCCATTCCGGAGGGGGCGTGATCCTGGCCCGGGCGTCTGCCGCGACTCCCCGTCGGAGCCCACGTCCGGGGGGACCCGGTCGGTCGGGACCTGTCGAGCGGTCCCCGACGGGCTGCTCCCCTAGACGGTCAGCAGGTCGCGCGCGCCGGTGTCCGAGGACGGATGGCGCAGCTTCGACATGGCCCGGGCCTCGATCTGGCGGATCCGCTCACGGGTCAGGTTGAAGTGCTCACCGACCTCCTCGAGCGTGCGGGGCTCGCCGCGGTCGAGGCCGAAGCGCAGCCGGAGGATCTCCCGCTCGCGCTCGTCGAGGGGCGACAGCAGGCGGCCGATCTCCTCGGGCAGCAGCGACACGGCGGCCACCTCGAAGGGGGACTCGGCCGAGCGGTCCTCGACCACGTCGCCCAGCTCGGCGTCCCCGTCCTCGCGGAGGGGCTCGGACAGTGACAGGGGCTCGGCGCGGAAGCGGAGCGCCTCGACCAGCTTGTCCTCGGGCATCTCGACCTCGGCGCCCAGCTCGGCCAGCGTGGCCGGACGGCCGTACTTGAGCTCCAGGCGGGCCTGGGCCTTCTGCACCCGGGCCAGGGTGTCGCCGGCGTGCACGGGGAGCCGGATGGTGCGACCGGTGTTGGCGATGCCACGGGTGATCGCCTGGCGGATCCACCACGTGGCGTACGTCGAGAACTTGAAGCCCTTGCGCCAGTCGAACTTCTCGACGGCGTGCATCAGGCCGAGGTTGCCCTCCTGGATGAGGTCCAGCAGCGGGCAGACCCGAGGCCTGGTACTTCTTGGCGATCGAGACGACCAGGCGGAGGTTCGACTGGACGAACGTCTGCTGTGCGGACTCGCCCTGGAGCACCGTGCGGCGCAGCTCGCGCTTCTTCGCCGGCGTCAGGCCCTTGGGCGCCGACTGCATCTGTGCGTCGGCCTCACGCCCCGCCTCGATGGCCTGGGCGAGGCGCACCTCGTCGTCCTTGGTCAACAGGGGGTACTGCCCGATATCGGTCAGGTACAGGCGGACAAGGTCCTCGTCGTCTCGCTCCAGCCGCTCCTTTGCCAACTTCACCAGGTCCTTCGTTATCCCACCTGCGTGGGGACGCATGACCGGGCGGACGGGTCCCCACGTGTGACGGGGTACGACAGTGCCGGTCGAGCGAGATCGGGCGCAACGATCGCTGCCGGTCCAGTTTACCGGACGCGTCAAGTCCCCCGATCGTCACCCTGGCCAGGGACGTCGCCGGCCCGTCGCCGTCCCGTCGTGTCCGTCAGTCGTCGGGGACCCAGTCCGGCAGGTCGACGAGCCCCGAGTGCGCCCCGGCGCCCACCGCCACCGACTCCAGGTGCTCCAGGAACCCGTAGACGGCGGCGACGTCGTGGGGACGGTTGACCAGCCTCTGCACCAACCGCTCACCGGCCAGCCAGTCCTCGACCTCGTCGCGCACGACGAGCCGCAGCGCGCGCCGCAACGGGCCGTCGGCCACGGGAACCGCCACCCGCAGGTGCCGGGTGTAGGAGGTGACGAGCCTCGGGAGCACGACCCGGTACAGCCCCGCCAGCCGCGGCAGTGCCCCCGGCCGGGGGACGGACCCGGCGTCCGCCGCCGGCCATGTCGACCCGGGACCCACGGGCACCGTCTCGACACCGTCGAGCGCCGCCAACAGCGCCGCCGTGGCCGGGGAGGGACGGGTCAGCCCGTCCGGATCGACCCCGGCCAGCACCGGTAGCCGGTCGCCGAACAGCTCGGCGTGCCACGCGTGGCGCATGCTCTGCCCGTCGAGGTGGACCTGGACCGCCGCCACCGGCATGTCGCTCACCCAGGATCCGAGCAGCCGGTGCAGCGTCGCCTCGATCCACCGGTACTCGCCCACGAGCTCGGCGGTCCGTCCGAGCGGCAGTGCCGGATAGGGACCCTCACCCGAGGCCCCGGACCGCGTCCCCTGGATCGTCGGCACCGCCGAACTCGGCCACGGGCTCAGACAACGGTGGAGGCCTGGTCGGCGGTCGGCGGCTGGGCGTTCGGGCGGTGGACCGACCGGTAGTGGTTGGTGATGGGCATCCGACGATCCTTGCCGAACGCCTTACCCGAGATCCGGACCCCCGGCGGCATCTGGCGGCGCTTGTACTCCGCCCGGTCGACCAGTCCGACGACCCGCGCCACCGCGTCGGGGTCGAACCCCGCGGCCACGAGGTCGTCGGCCGAGCGGTCCGCCTCCACGTAGCCGACCATCACGGGGTCCAGCACCGAATAGGGAGGGAGCGACTCGTCGTCGCGCTGATCGGGCCGGAGCTCGGCGGAGGGGGCCTTGTCGAGGACGGCCACCGGGATGAGGTCGGAGCCGGCCCGGGCGTTGCGGTACCGGCACAACTCGTAGACCAGCGTCTTGGACACGTCCTTGATGACGGCGAACCCCCCGGCCGAGTCGCCGTAGAGGGTCGAGTAGCCGGTGGCCATCTCGCTCTTGTTCCCCGTGGTCAGCACGATCCATCCGTTGGCGTTGGACAGGGCCATGAGCAGCACCCCGCGGATGCGGCTCTGGAGGTTCTCGTCGGTGAGGCCGACCGGCTCCGCACCGAGCAGCGGCGCGCAGCATGTCCGTGAACGCCCGATGGGCCGGCTCGATCGGGGCGCTGGCGAGATCGATCCCGAGGTTGGCGGCCAGTGCCTCGGCATCGGTGACCGAGCCGGGGCTCGAGTACGCGCGACGGCATGGCCACCCCGTGGACGTGGCCGGCGCCGACGGCGTCCACGGCCACGGCCGCCACCAGCGAGGAGTCGATGCCGCCCGACAGCCCGATCACGGCGTCGGAGAACCCGTTCTTCGACAGGTAGTCCCGGGTGCCCAGCACCAGCGCCTCGTAGACCTCGGCCACCGGGTCGAGCACGTCGGCCACCGGCCGCAGCGGGCCGCCGTCCCCTGGCTCGGGAGGCGCCCGACAGCACTACCGGGACCGCAGCGGCCGGTCGCGGGCCGCTCGACGTCGACGTCGACGTCGACGACGAGCACCTCCTCGGCGAACTGCCGGGCAGCGCCCACCACCGCGCCCCGAGGCGTCCACGACGACCGACGCCCCGTCGAACACGAGCTCGTCCTGGCCACCCACCTGGTTCACGTACACGATGGCGCAGCCGGTCTCGGCGGTGCGCTCGGCCAGGACCGCCAGACGCTCCTCGCGCCGGCCCCGGGAGTACGGGCGAGGCGTTGAGGTTGACCAGCAGGCGGGCACCGGAGGCCGCCTGCTCGGCCATCGGGCCGCCGGGGAACCACATGTCCTCGCAGATGGTCATGCCCACCGGCACCCCGGCCACCTCGACGAGGGAGGCGGCACCCTCGCCGGCGGCGAACCAGCGCTGCTCGTCGAACACGCCGTAGTTGGGGAGGATCCGCTTCACGTACCGTCCGAGCACACTCACCGCCGTGGCACAGCGCGGCGGCGTTCACCAGGCGTCCCGACGGGGCGACGTCGACGTAGCCGACGACGGCGGCGCACTGTCCGGTGGCGGCCGCCACCGCGGCGAAGGCGGCCAGGTTGTCCTCGACGAAGGCCGGGGCGCCCGAGGAGGTCCTCGGGTGGGTAGCCCGTGACCGTCAGCTCGGGGAAGACGGCCAGGTCGGCACCGGCACCGTCCGCCTCGGCCAGGGCCCCGAGCACCCGTCCGACGTTGCCGTCGAGGTCGCCCACGACCGTGTTGATCTGGCAGGCGGCCACCCGGATCCGAGGCATCGCCCCAGCCTATCGGGGTGCCCGAGGGGCCTTTCCGCCGCTGTCCCGGCCGGTCGAGGGCCCCGGACCGGCTGTTCATGCGCCGTTCACAATCGGGTAACGGGTCGGAAACGCCCCCCTGCAATAGTGCGGAGTCCGTTGCGGAGGCAGGTCCGTGGCCGGCCCCCGTGCGGGCGCCGGTGGTATTTTCCGCCGCAGGGCAGCCGTGGAGTGGAGCAACCGAGCAACAAGAGGAGTGCACGTGCCGTATCAAGCTGAGTACATCTGGATCGACGGGACCGAGCCGTCCCCGCTCCTGCGGAGCAAGACCCGGATCGTCCCCGACGGCGAGGAGCCGGGCATCTGGGGCTTCGACGGTTCGAGCACCAACCAGGCCGTCGGCCACGACTCCGACTGCGTCCTGCGGCCGGTCTGGACCTGCCCGGACCCGCTGCCGCGGACCGGACGACAAGCTGGTCATGTGCGAGGTGGAGCTGACCGACTTCACCCCCCACCCGACCAACACCCGGGCCAAGCTGCGCGCCGTCGTCGACGAGTACGGCGACCAGGAGCCGATGTTCGGCATCGAGCAGGAGTACACCTTCTTCAAGGACGGCCGCCCGCTGGGCTGGCCCGCCGTCGGCTACCCGGCCCCGCAGGGCCCGTACTACTGCGGCGTCGGCGGCGACAAGATGCCCGGCCGTGAGATCGTGGAGCTCCACACCCAGGCGTGCATCGACGCCGGCATCGGCATCGAGGGGACCAACGCCGAAGTGATGATGGGCCAGTGGGAGTTCCAGCTCGGGGTCCTGCCCCCGATCGACATGGGCGACCAGCTGTGGGTGGCCCGCTGGCTGCTCTTCCGCATCGCCGAGGACTTCGGGGTGTTCGCCACCCTCGAGCCCAAGCCGATCCTCGGTGACTGGAACGGCGCCGGAGCACACACCAACTTCTCGACCAAGGCCATGCGCGAGGACGGTGGATGGGACGCCATCATCGCCGGTTGCGAGGCCATCGGGAAGCGCGTCGACGAGCACATCGCCGTGTACGGCGTCGGGATCGAGAGCCGCCTGACCGGCGCCCACGAGACCGCCCACTACACGAAGTTCAGCTACGGGACCTCGGACCGCGGCGCCTCCATCCGCATCCCGTGGAAGGTGGCCATCGACAAGAAGGGCTGGCTGGAGGACCGGCGTCCCAACGCCAACATGGACCCCTACGAGGTCACCGCCGTCATGGTCGAGACCGTCTGCGGCGCCGCCGCCAAGGCCTGAGAGGTCACGGGCCGCACCGGCCCGCACGACGACTGGACGTCCACCGAGCCGGGTCCCGCGGGGCCCGGCTCGGTGCGCTCCGGACGGCCTCCGTCGACCGGACCGCCCGCCACCTGCGACACTGGGGGGATCGAACCCGACCCCTCCACCGCTCGCACCACGCCACCGGAGGTGCACGACCCCATGAGGAGTCAAGAGGAGTACGTCCTCCGGACGGTGGAGGAGCGCGGGATCCGGTTCGTCCAACTCTGGTTCACCGACGTGCTGGGCACCCCCAAGACGTTCAGCATCACCCCCGCCGAGCTCGAGAACGCCCTCGACGAGGGCATGACCTTCGACGGTTCGGCCATCGACGGCTTCAGCCGTGTCCAGGAGAGCGACGTGCTCGCCCGGCCGGACGCCAACACGTTCCAGCTGCTGCCGTGGCACGGCCACGCGCAGGGCCACGGCGACTTCCACGGCGACTTCCACGGTGACGTCGGCGGCGCCCAGGTCGCCCGGGTCTTCTGCGACATCGTCGACCTCGACGGATCACCCTTCCAGGGGGACCCCCGCCACGTCCTGAAGCGGACCCTCGAACGGGCCCGGGCCCAGGGATTCACCTACTACGCCGCCCCCGAGATGGAGTTCTTCTACTTCGCCGACGGGGACCCCACCCACCCGCCGGCCACCCTCGACACCGGGTCGTACTTCGAGCTGACGGTGGCCGACCGGGCCAGCGACATCCGGCAGCGCACCGTGCTCACCCTCGAGGAGATGGGGATCCCCGTCGAGCACGCCCAGCACGAGGACGCTCCCAGCCAGCACGAGATCGACCTCCGCTACACCGACGCCCTGACCATGGCCGACACGGTGATGACCGTGCGCCTCGTCGTCAAGGAGATGGCCCGCCAGCAGGGGGTGTTCGCCAGCTTCATGCCCAAGCCGCTGGTCGGCGTGCAGGGGTCGGGTATGCACACCCACATGTCCCTGTTCCGCGGCGACGAGAACGCCTTCGTCGACCTCGACCGGCCGGGTGGCCTGTCCGAGGTGGCCGAGGGGTTCATCGCCGGGCTGCTCCGCCACGCCGGGGAGATCACGGCCGTCACCAACCAGTGGGTCAACTCCTACAAGCGGCTGGTGTCCGGGTACGAGGCACCCATCCACGTCTCGTGGGCGCGCAACAACCGCTCGGCACTGGTGCGGGTGCCGGTCGTCAAGCCCGGCAAGTCCGAGTCGACCCGGATCGAGTACCGCTCACCGGACAGCGCCTGCAACCCGTACCTGGCCTTCGCCGTCATCCTGGCCGCCGGCCTCCAGGGCATCGAGGCGGGCTACGAGCTGCCGCCCGAGGCCGACGCCAACCTGTTCGCCCTCAGCCCCGACGAACTCGACGCCAAGGGCATCCAGCACCTGCCGGGGAGCCTCCACGAGGCGCTCGGGCTCATGGAGTCGTCGGAGCTGCTCGCCTCGACGCTGGGGGATCACGTCTTCGAGTGGTTCATCCGGAACAAGCGGGCGGAGTGGGCGGCGTACAAGGCCCACGTGACCCAGTTCGAGCTCGACCGCTACCTGCCGCTGCTCTAGCCCGACCCGACCACCTTCCGGCAGAAACCGGCCGACGACCCGAGGAAAGGGGGAGCGCCGCCATGGAACCACTGCTGTGCTTCCCCAAGGACCCGCCGGCGGCGGTGACCACCGTGCTCGAGCGGGCCGGCTACCCGTGGATCGGCATCGACCGGTCGGAGGGGGTCGACGCCGACGAGCCCGAGGACGGCTGGTCCGGCGCCGTCATCTGCAGCGGCGGGGACCCGGTGGCGGCCTTCTCCATCTGCCGCCACCTGCGCAACCGGGAGGTGCCGCTGGCGCCCGTCCTGGTCGTCGTGCCCGGGGACCAGCTCGGCGAACTCGAGCTCCGCGAGGACCTGTTCGACGACCTGTGCCTCGAACCGGTCAACCCCGACGAGCTGGCCGCCCGACTGGCCCACCTCTTCTGGCGCACCGGACGCGGCCTGCGACCGGACCTCCTGGAACACGGTCCCCTGGTGCTCAACCTCGAGACGTACCAGGCCGCCGTGTCCGGGCGCGTCCTCGACCTCACCTACATGGAGTACGAGCTGCTGCGGTTCCTGGCCGCCAGGCCGGGCAAGGTCTTCACCCGGGAGACCCTGCTGAGCCGGGTGTGGGGCTACGAGTACTACGGCGGCGCCCGCACCGTGGACGTGCACGTACGCCGACTGCGGGCCAAGCTCGGCGAGGAGCACGCCCACCTGATCCAGACGGTGCGCTCGGTCGGCTACCGGTTCGGCCAGACCAGCTGGACCCCCTGAGGCCCGCTCCCCCGGCCCGGGCGCCGCGGCGTTCCCCTAGGACGGTCCCACGTGGGCCCAGACCTCGATCTCGACGGCCGCACCCATCGGCAGCGCCGACACGGCCACCATCGACCGGGCGGGCCGGTGACCGTCGAACGCGGCGACGTAGGCCTCGTTGACCACCGGGAAGTCGGCCGGGTCGGTGGCGAACACCGTCGTCTTCACCACGTCGGCCACGGTGGCACCCTCCGACTCGAGCAGTTCCAGCGCGTTGGCCACGGCCCGAGCCAGCTGGGGCCCCGGGCCACCCCCGACCAGGACAGGCGTGCCGTCCGCTCCCGGGGCCAGCCCGAGCTGGCCCGAGCAGATCAGCCAGGAACCGGCCCGGACGACGGGCGAGTAGGGACCGACGGGCGTGCTCATGGTGGCTCCTGGCGCGAGGGGGCTGCGGGTCGTCGGCCCAGCCTACGCACCCGGTCGTGGTGCCGTCGCTCAGCGGCGCCCGGCACCGGCGCGGTCGGAGGGCCACGCCGGCGGCAGACCGTCACCCAGCCGACCGCGCCGCGGCCACGGCGGCGAACACGGCGTCGGACGCGTTGACCGGCGGGCCCTGCGGGTCGTCGACGACCCGGAGGGTGACCGCGGGCACGGCCCGGGCCTGCAGGATCCCGAACGACCGCACGGTCAGGTCCTCGACGGCACCCTCGGGCGACACGGCGATCCCCTCGGAGCGCACCCACCCGAGCGCCTGGTGCGCGGCGCCGATGGCGTACGAGCGGAGCACGACGGCGTCGAGCTGGGCACCGGCGTGCACCTCGATGTCGAGCGATCCGTCGGCGGCGCAGCGGACCACCGCTCGGCCCCCCGCCGGCGCGACGACCTCGACGGGAACGTCGTGGACCGGGATCCCCGGACGACCCAGTCGGGCGGCGGCGCCCAGCACGGCCGCCTCGGCCCACACCGCCGCCCGCAGGTCGGACGACGTCGTGGGGCCGACGACATCGACGCGCTCCACCACCAGGCCCGGGGCCACGCCCGCCACGGTCATCACCACGGCGTCCCACGAGGGGCCGTCGAGTGCATCGCCGGCCACACCCACCCGCAGGACCCCGGATCCGTCGGCACGGACGCCGCCCGCGACCGGCGGGCGCTTCGGGCCCCGGCGCACCACGTCCTCACGCGACCAGAGCACGCGCACGGCCCTGCCGTGCACATCGGCCAGCCGCCGGGCGTCCCGGGCCACCGGCGAGTGGAGCTTGCCGCCGAACGACCCGCCGTTGCCGTACGGCGAGGCAGGGGTGCCCCCGGGCTCGCACCACGAGGCGTCCGGCTCCACGTAGGCCGGCTCCACCCACGTCGTGACCAGGGTCACCGCCCACTCCCCCTCGGGGACCGCCACCGGGTGGGTGAGCCCGACGGTCGTGCTCCGGCCCTGGACCTTGCCGGACAGGGCGCGTGCCGCGGGCAGCGACTCGGCCACCGCGTAGCCGTCGCCGTCCACCACCGCCACGAGGGCGTCGGCCGGGCACCCGTCGTCGGCGAACCCGGCGTCGCCGAGCACCACCTCCGGTCCGACACGCTGGGGGACGCCGCCTTCGATCCGGGCCCTGGCCGACGCCGCGTCCAGGTGCCGAGGAGCGGCCGCTGTCGACCCGTCACCCTCGCCGGCGGTACCGCCCAGGACGCGGTCGGCGGCCTCGACGACGGTCAGCCAGCCGGTGCATCGGCACAGGTGGGCGAGCAGCGCCCGGTCGACGTCCCCACGGCCCACGGGCCCGTCACCCGCCAGGGCGGCCAGCCTCATGACGATGCCCGGGGTACAGAAGCCGCACTGGCTCCCTCCGGTGGCGACGAGTGCGTCCGCCCAGGCGTGCCGCGTCGACTCCGCCAGACCGTCGAGGGTGGTGACCTCCCGTCCGTCCAGCCTGCGGGCCGGCGTGACGCACGCCACCCGGGGAGCGCCGTCCACCCAGACCGTGCAGCAGCCGCACTGCCCCTGGGGACTGCAGCCGTCCTTGAGGGAGTGGAGCCCGAGGCGCTCCCGCAGCACCTCGAGCAGCGTGGCGCCGTCGTCGGGGACCTCGACGTCGGCGCCGTTGACGCGGAGCCGGATCAGGGGATCAGCGCTTCAGGGGATCAGCTGAAGGAGGAGCCGCAGCCACACGTGCGGGTGGCGTTGGGGTTGGTCACGTGGAAGCCGGCGCCCTGCAGCCCGTCGCTGTAGTCGAGGGTCGAGCCCTTGAGCAGGTCCGCACTGGTCTGGTCCACCACCACCCGCACGGAACCGAACTCCCGCACCACGTCGTCCTCGGCCACGTCGGCATCGAAGAACATCTCGTAGCTGAAGCCCGAGCAGCCCCCGGGTCGGACGGCGACACGCAGGGCCAGCTCGTCGGTGCCCTCCTCCGCCAGCAGGTCGGCGACCTTGGCGGCAGCGGCGTCGGTCAGGGTCACGGGATTCGGCTTCTTCCCGATGGAAACGGTCTGCATGGTCGAGCTCATCGCTGCTCCTCAATGGTCGCGGGGCGGCGTCGCCGTCCTGTCGAGATCCTGGTACCGGGCCCCGGGCCCGTCGAGACCGGGGAACCTCCACCGATCGTACCCGGGACGGCGCCGTGGTGGTACACGGGACCGGTGGGCCGGTCATCACCCGCCACTACGATTGGAGCAGTGACCAGGACAGACATGCTCGGGGCCGACGGGCCCACACCCACCGAGGACGCCGTGCGCGCCGCGCTGTCCAACGTGATGGACCCCGAACTGGGCGCCGACATCGTCGACCTGGGCATGGTCACCTCGGTGCGGGTGGACGGCGGGACCGTCGACGTCGAGGTCGCCCTGACCATCGCCGGATGCCCACTGCGCGCCCAGATCCAGCGCGACGTCGACTTCCACGTCGGCGCACTCCCGGGGGTCGAACGGGTGACCGTGACCACCGGGGTCATGGATGCCGCCGCCAAGCGCGCCGTCATGGAGCGGGCCCGTCTCCGCGCCCGGGAGGACGCCCCGGCGACCGCCGTCCCCGACAAGGCGCGGGTCGTCGCCATCGCCTCGGGCAAGGGCGGGGTCGGCAAGAGCTCGGTCACGGTGAACCTCGCCGTCGCCCTGGCCCGCCGCGGCCTGACCGTGGGGGTGCTCGACGCCGACATCTGGGGCTTCTCGGTCCCTCGCCTGCTCGGCATGCAGGGTGACGTGGAGGCGCGGGACAAGAAGATGGTCCCGCTCGAGCTCCCGGTCGGCGACGGTGTCCTGCGCGTCCTGTCCATGGGGTTCCTGGCCGACGAGGACCAGGCGATCATGTGGCGCGGACTGATCCTCAACCGCGCCGTGCAGCAGTTCCTGGAGGACGTGCACTGGGGCGACCTCGACCTCCTGCTGGTCGACATGCCCCCCGGGACGGGTGACATCCAGATGGGACTGGCCCGGATGATGCCCCGCGCCGAGGTCGTGGTGGTGACCACACCGCCGCTGGCCGCCCAGAAGGTGGCTGCCCGCACCGCCGACATGGCCCGCAAGGGCTACCTCCGCGTCACCGGGGTGGTGGAGAACATGAGCGACTTCACGTGTGAGCACGGCGAGACCTACGCCCTCTTCGGAAGCGGCGGCGGGTCCCGCCTGGCCGCCGACATCGGCGTGCCGCTGCTCGGACAGGTGCCACTCCACCCGTCGGTGGCGGCCGGGGGCGACGTCGGCGAGCCGGTGGCGCTCGACGACGACCAGCCGTTGGCGGCGGAGTTCGCCCGGATCGCCGCGGCACTCGTCGACAACCCACCGGAGGTGGTGCCGATGGACGGGTGCAGCGCCCGGATGATGGAGCGGGTGGAGGCAGCCGTGGCGGCAGGCGAGACGGCGGCGGCCGCAGGCGGCGCGGTCTAGGCCCGACCGGCCCGGTCAGGCCGAACCGGCCTTCGGCCCCCAGGCGTCACGGGCGGCGGCGGCCAGCTCGGGCGAGACCGGCTCGGACGACGCCATCCGGTCCTCGAGCGCCTCCTCGTAGCCGTCGTCACCGGGCCGCAGTACCAGGAGCCTGCCGTCCTCGATGAGCACGATGGGGAGGATCGTCGGGATGTCGGTGACCTCGCGTGCCCACGCCATGACCTCCCCGGTCGAGGAGTGGACGCCCAGCTTCTCCAGGCAGTCGATCGTCGGCGGCAACAGTTCGATCTCACCCGCCTCGAACCGGGCCAGTGCGTCGTTGGGGCGGACCCAGATCGTGGCGATGGTCTCACCCTCGTCGTGATGGGCGACCTGGCCCGGGGGGGCCGTCGTCACGAAGAACCGCGTGTCATACCGCCGGGGGGCGAGCTCGGGCGTGATCCAGTGGCTCACGTAGTGGACGGTGTCGGCCGCCAGCACCAGGCCCTCCTGGCGGCAGACGGCGAGCAGGCCCGTGCGGCCCTCGTTGATGTCCTCTCGATGCGCCTCGAAGCGGGCCCCGACAGCCGGGTCGGAGGTGTCGAGCACGGCGGAGCCGGCAGCTGCGTCACGCGGCTGGGCGAGCAGCACGCCGGCCTCCTCGAAGCACTCCCGCAGTGCCGCCACCCAGAAGGCCAGGCCGCCGGAGTCGACGCCCAGCAGGGCGCTGGCGGTGACGTCGTCCAACCCCCGACACAGCTCCTCGGCCGCCTCCCCCCGGTCCCCGGGGTCGACCGAGCCACCCGGGAAGACATAGGCGCCGGCCACGAACTCGCTGGCCAGGTTGCGCTTCAGCATGCACACCTCGACGGCGGGACGACCGTGCCCGTCGACACCGTCCCGTACGAGCATCACCGTGGCGGCGTCACGGATGGGCACGGTCATCGCGTCAGGCTACCCCCGTGCCCCGACGCCAGTCCGCCCCCGGGCGGTCACCGGCCGGAGCGCATCGGGCCGACCGCGGCCCCTATGCCAACGGGATCGGCTCGCCCACCCTGCCCTCGGGCCCCGACCGGCCGTCGACCAGGGCGCTGATGGCCAGCTCGCCGAAGACGGCGGGTTGGGCGATCAGCCAGGCATGGGCACCTTCCACCACCACCCCCTCGACGCCGGCGGCGCGGCGCAATTCGTCGAAGGCCGAACGGGGGACGAGGCCGTCGCGGTCGGACCAGGCCACCGAGACGGGGATGCCGCGGGCGGCGATGGTCCGCACCTCGGCCACGAGGTCGGCCCGCCGGATCACCTCGCCGGTGCGGAACATGCCGAGCGGGTTGTGCAGGAGGTTCGGGACGAAGTCCCCGAGCAGCGTGGGCACCACCTGCAGTGCCCGCGGCGAATGGATCAGCTCGCCGCCGAAGTGCCGGCCCCAGTCCCAGAACGGCCGCTGGACCATCGTCCGCACCTCGTTGGGCAGCAGTGCCCACGTCGGACTGCCGATGGCGTTGGCCAGCAGGAGCGAGCTGACCCGGTCGGGCTGGTGGTGCACGAACGCCGTCGACACCCCGCCCCCGAACGAGTGCCCGGCCACCAGGGCCAGGTGGCCGACACCGACGGCATCGAGGAACCGGCCCACCCAGGCGCCGTAGCCGGAGAAGGTGCGGTCGTCCACCGGGAGCTCGGGTGTCCCCCCGAACCCCGGTAGGGCCGGTGCGACGACCCGGCACCCGGCGGCGGCCATGGCCTCGATGGGGCCGGTGTAGGCGTTCGGCCGCAGACCCCAGCCGTGCAGGAACAGGGCGGGCGGTCCCGAGCCGACACTTCCGTAGCGGACCCGGTGGCCGTCCACCGTGGTCGAGGTCCACGTGATGCGGGCGGTGGCACGGCCCGCTCCGGTCCCACCGGCGCGCCCCGGTGCGGGCGTCCCCGGCGGGGTGCCTCCGGACCCGGCGGTCACCGGGTCGAGGGGGGCCGACCCATCTGTGGACATCCCCCCACTCTAGGCAGCGGTACGCCACCTGGCCGTGGGCGGTGGCCCGTGGGGCTCCGCGATCCCCTGGACGGCGGCAGACCAGTTACGCTCCTTTCGACATTCGCACGAAGCGAGGACCGCGTAACCATGGCCGACAACGTGAAGACTCCCGGGACGGGCGGCAACAAGCCGAAGCCGACCGCGTCCGGAAGCAGCCAGAGCGCCAAGGACAAGAGTCGGGCCGCCAGCCGGCCGGTGGCGGCGAAGTCCCCGGGTAAGGGCGGCAACCAGCCGAAGCCGGGCGGCAAGCCGGGTGCGGCGGCCGGACCGAGCAGCTCCCGCCAGGGCACGCTCATCGCCTGGGGTGCCGTCGGCCTCGTGGTGGTGATCGTGGCCGTCCTGGTCATCGTGTTCGTGACCAAGGGGAACTCCACGAACACCTCGTACATCGCCACGACCCCCGCCCCGGCCCAGGTCGTCCAGGACATCTCGTCGATCCCGGCATCCACGTGGGACAAGGTCGGAGTGACCTCGTCGGTGCAGGTCGCGCAGCCGACCATCATCCGCGGCAATCCGGCGATGGTCCTCGACGGCAAGTCGCCGGCGATGCTGTACTACGGCGCCGAGTACTGCCCCTACTGCGCCGCCGAACGCTGGGCCATGGCCACCGCGCTCTCCCGGTTCGGCACCTGGAGCAACCTCCAGATCACGGCCTCCTCGCTGTCCGACGTCGACGCCGGCACCCACACGCTGAGCTTCCACGGCGCCACGCTTGACAGCCCCTACATCACCTTCCGAGGGGTCGAGCAGTACACCAACATCCCGGTGGCGAGCACCCCGGGTCAGTACACCACCCTCCAGAACCCCAGCAAGGAGGAGGGGGTCATCCTGGCCAAGTACAGCTCCTCCAAGTACCTCCCCAACGCGAGCAGCTCCGGTGGCATCTCCTTCCCGTTCGTCGACATCAACAACGCGATGCTGTTCTCGGGTGCGAGCTACGACCCGCAGATTCTGGCCGGCCTCAGCTGGACGGAGATCTCCGGCGGCCTGTCCGACCCCACCAACCCGGTGACCCAGGCCATCCTCACCACGGCGAACTACATGAGTGCCGGGATCTGCCAGGCCAGCAAGGGACAGCCGGGCAGCGTCTGCCAGAGCTCGGGCGTCCAGGCCGCGGCCAAGGCCCTCGGCATCACCATCGGCTGAGTCGGGATCCTCGGCAGCCGTGCCCACCCTCCGGTGGCAGCCCATCGCCAGCCTCCTGCTGGCCGTCTACGGCCTCGGCGCGTCGATCTACCTGACCATCACCCACTTCGAGCCCAAGGCGCTGGCCTGTGTGTCGAACGCCACGTTCAACTGCGAGAAGGTCACCCAGAGCCCCCAGTCCGAGATCTTCGGGATCCCGGTCGCCATGCTCGGCCTGGCCTTCTTCGTGCCCATGATCCTGCTGTGCCTGCCCGCGGCGTGGCGCTCCGCCGACCGTCGCATCCACCTGGCCCGCCTGGTGCTGTCAGTGACCGGGGTCGGGATGATCCTCTACCTGATCAGCGCCGAGCTCTTCGTCATCAAGTCGATCTGCCTGTGGTGCTCCAGCGTCCACGTGACGACCTTCCTCCTCTTCGTGGTCATCGCCACCACGTCCCCGGTCGTGCTCTCGCCGGGGTACGGCACCCACGAGCCCGATGCCGTGGACGCCACCACGGCGGACGGTACGCCGGCCTGATCCCGGACGCACCGGTGCCCACGTGAGCGACAGCCGGCGGAGCCGCACGGCGGTATTTGCCTGGGGCGCCATCGTCGTGATCATCCTCGGCGTCGTCGGCCTCGTGACCTATGCGCTGACCCACGTCTCGACCCCGGCGACGGTGACCCAGACGGCACTCACCTCGCCGGCCGTCCTCGCCGCCGTCTCGACCGTGCCACCGGCGACGTTCGACGCGGTCGGGGTGTCGGTGTCCGGGGTCGACCTCACCGCGCCGAGAGTGGTGGCGGGCCAGCGCCAGCTCACGTCGGGCGGCCTGCCCGAGGTCCTCGCCGTCGGTGCCGAGTACTGCCCGTTCTGCGCAGCCGAGCGCTGGCCGCTCGTCGTGGCCCTGGCCCGGTTCGGCCACTTCACCGTCCTCCACGACGCCACCTCGTCGGCCCAGTCGGTGTTCCCCGGGACGCCGACATTCAGCTTCGACGGTGTCCGCTACACCAGCAGGTACCTGGCCCTCACCGGCATCGAGCTGTTCTCCGACCAGATCGGGCCGGACGGGACCTTCATCCGGATCGCCAGGTTGAGCCCGGCCGAGTCCGCACTGGTCGCCAGCTTCACCGGCGATCCGGGATCGGGTTCGGGGTCGGCCCCGTTCGTCGACGTGGCCGGCCGGATGGTGGCCACGACCTCCGCATTCAGCCCCGCGCTGCTGGCCGGCCTGTCGCAGTCCCAGGTCGCCGACGACGTGGCCAAGCCGACGGCGACGTCCGGGACGGCGCCCTCGGGCACGGGCCCGGCGCTGCCGGTCGGCCAGGCGATCCTCGCCGCCGCCAATCAGCTGACGGCCGGCATGTCCGCGGCCACCGCACAGCAGCCCGCCGCCGTCTGCCGCTCCCGGGGCGTGCGCACAGCCGACCAGGCGCTGGGACTGGCCCCTCCACCCCCGATCTCCGGCGACTGAGGGTGGGATCACCCGCTGCCCGTGCGGCGGGTGCCCGACACCGGACCACCGGCACCCACCCCGGTATGCTCTCCTCCGGTGCCCGTGCCCGTCGAGAGGATCGACCTCTGGGTCGTCGACCTCGACCGGTGGATGGGGACGGCTGACCGTCCGACGTCGAGGAGCGGCCGGCGTGGGGAGGGGGGCGTCCGCCCACCGGACCCCGTCGCCACCCGTCGCCTCACGGCCCGCCGCTCGCTCACACGGTCGTTGGTCGCCGGCGCACTCGGCCTCGACCCCGCCGACCTCGTGATCGACCGGCACTGCCCGCGCTGCGGCGCCGCCGATCACGGTCGGCCCACCGTGAGGGGTGGCGGGATCGAGTTCAGCGTGTCCTCGAGCGGGCGGCTGGCAGCCGTCGCCGTAGCGGACCGACCGGTCGGGGTGGACGTCGAATTGGCCCGCACCGGTGTGGCCCCGTTGGACGCCGCGCTCTCGCCACGGGAGCAGGACGCCCTGGTCGGGCTGGACGGGCACCGGCGGGACGGGGCACTCCTCCGTCTCTGGACGGCGAAGGAGGCCGTGCTGAAGGCCGCCGGGCGGGACCTGGGGGACGATCCGTCCCGCATCGACGTCGCCGGCCTGTTGACCACGTCGTCGGTGGAGGTGGGGTGCGGCGGGCGGCAGTGGGTCGTCCGGCACCCGGCGCTGGACCCGTCGGTCGCCGACCAGGCCGTCGTGGCCGTGGCCGACGGGTGGGGCGCGGCGGTGGTCAGGCGGTCCGTCGACGACCGGCCGTCGCAGGACGCGACCTGAGCCGGGGCGGGCGCCTCACCTCGCCCGGGGGCGACGGCCACCCGACGGCGGCCACCAACTCGTCGATGCGGTGGCCGACCACCTCGAGCTGCGGTCCCTCGAGGATGGTGTTGTGCAGTCCGGGGATCTCCGAGACGAGCACGCTGCCCTGCACCAGATCGCCCCACCCCAGATCGGGCTGACCGAGGGCCATGGTCGCGCCCTGTCTGGTGCGCATCACGGCCACGTCGCCCGCATACGGACGCGGGTGGTAGTGCTTGACCGCCAGGTTGATGGCGCGATAGGAGCGGGTGATGGCACCCCGCACCCGGTCGGGGTCCGGGCCGCGGCCCAGATGTCCGAACCGTCGGAACAGCGCTCCCCGCACCTGCTGGATGCGTTCGGCGGTGTCCGCGGCCCGGACGTCCGGCCAGTTCAACACCGCCTCGGCCCACAGGTAGTGCAGCGACGAGCGCGGCACCGGGGTGTCGAGCAGTATGACCAGGGATACGCGGTGGCCGGCGGCGGCGAGCCTGCGGGATGCCTCGTAGGCGACCAGCCCGCCGGCCGAGTGCCCTCCGAGCACGTAGGGACCGACGGCCTGACGGGCGAGGATCTGGTCGATGGCGTCGTCCGCCATCTCCTCGATGGAGGTGCGGATGGTTCCGGTGCCCCCGTCGAACCGCTGCACCTGGATCCCCACCAACGACCGGTCCCGGCCCAGGAAGGGACCCAGGCGCCGGTAGTTCAGCGCCGTGCCGAGGTAGGCGTGGATCATGTAGACCGGCTGGCCGGACGGCGCATCCGCCGGGGGTGGGAGCGCCCGCTCACCGGCCCCGGCGGCCACCAGCGCCGCCAGTCCGGCGATGGTGGTGTCGGAGAGGATCCGCCCGATCTCGATACGGCAGGAGAACTCCTGCTCGATGGCGGTCAGCAGCTGGAAGAGCGCCAGCGACGTGCCGCCGAGGTCCTCCAGCACGTCGTCGTCACCGGTGATGGCACCGTCGATGTCGAGGACAGCGCGGGCCAGCCGGGCCACCGTGGCGACGGCATCCCCGGCCCGGTCCCCCGACTGCTCCCCCGACAGCCCCTGCGGCCGGACCCCCGGCTGCTCATCGGCCCCGGCGACGGTCCGTTCGCCCCGCGGTTCCACGGCCCCGACACCGTCCGACGGCCGGTGGGGGGTCGGCCGCCACTCGGGTAGGAGCTCCACCGCCACCTTTCCGTTGGCGGTGGTGGGCAGCGTCTCCATGAGGACGAACCGGTCGGGCACCAGGTGCCCGGGAAGTCGTGAGGCCAGCCATGCCTTGAGGTCGGCGGGGGTGACCCCGGGCGATCGGGTGGTCACGTGGGCCACCAGATGGGCGCGGGGACCGGTGCCGACCCCGGACACCACCGCCTGCCCCACGTCCGGATGGCAGGCCAGGGCGGCCTCGACCTCCGCCGGCTCGATCCGGAAGCCGCGCAGCTTCAGCTGCCGGTCCACACGACCGCAGAAGTAGAGCAGCCCGTCGTCCCCGTAGCGGCCGATGTCACCGGTGCGGTAGATCCGCATGGGGGCGCCACCGTCGTCACTCCACAGCCCGAACCTCGCCGCCGTCTCGTCCGGGTCCCCCAGGTAGCCCTCCGACAGCTGGGGCCCGTGGAGGCAGATCTCCCCCTGCCCCCCCGGGCCGACCCGGTGCAGGTCGTCGTCGAGCAGGAGCACCCGTGCTCCGGGGAGCTCCCGCCCGATGGGCACCGGCCCCGCCACCGGGAGGGTCACGTCGACGGCGGTGGCCAGCACGGTCGCCTCGGTCGGCCCGTAGGTGTTCACCAGCCGCGGTGACCCCTCCCGGGCCAGCAGTTCGCCGGCCAGCGCCGCCGACAGCACCTCCCCACCCACGACGATCGTCCGGAGCGTGGACGGCAGGCGCCCCGCCCGGAGGAGTTCGGCGAGCACCGACGGCGTGTTGGCCACCAGGGTGACGCCACCCCCGACGTCGCCGAGGGCGAGCGCCGTCGGGATGACGTGCACCCGGCCCCCGGCGAGGAGGGGTCCGAGCACCTCGATGATGAACGGGTCGAAGCCGAACGGGACGCTGGTGGTGGTAACGGCGAGCTCCTCGGGACCCACCGTGTCGTGGAGCCAGTCGAGGACGGTGGCCAGGCTCCGGTGGGTCACCTGCACGCCCTTGGGCCGACCCGACGAGCCGGATGTGAACAGGATGTAGGCCAGGGTCTCGGGGGCGGGCGATCGGTGGGTGACGGACCGGCCCCCGCGCCCGCGCGCCGTCGGCGCCACGATCGTGACGTCCGCATACCGCAGCGCCGGCGCCGCATCGACCAGGCCGGGTGACCGCCCGATCACCAGGGGGACGCCGGCGCGCCGGCACAGGCCGGCCAGCCGGGCCGGCGGGTGGTCCGGGTCGAGGGGGAGGTAGGTCCCGCCCGCCATCCAGACGCCGAACATGGCGGCAATGGCCTCCTTCGACCGCGGGAGGCACACACCGATGGTGTCGCCGGGACCGAAGCCCGCGCCCACCAGCATGCGGGCCACCGTGGCGGCCGCCTGGTCCAGCTGCTCGTAGGTCCAGCGCACGTCGCCGTCGACCACCGCCACCCGATCCGGTGTGGCCGCCAGCTGGTCGGTGAACCGCTCGACGACCGAGCGCGAACGCCCCCCGTCGAGGTGGTGCGGGCCGTCGGCGTCGGTCGTCCACGGGCCGGCGGTCAGGTGGCGGCGGTACACGTCGGCCTGCTGGCGGGCCAGCTCGTCCCAACGGAGGTCGCCGACGCGTTCGGGACCACGGTCGCCCAGTCGCCGCCGGAGCCCGGCGTCCACGGCCAGGGCCCGCACGGCCTCGGCGAACGCGCCCACGTCGAACGCGGGAACCCGTGCGCCGACGTCTGCATCGACCAGCGCCCGCAGGCACGGGATGTCGAAGGCCACCACGGGTGTGCCGACGGCCAACGCCTCGGCCGCCACCATCCCGAAGGTCTCGTACCGGCTGGGCATGGCGACGAGGTCGGCACCGGCCAGCCAGGCGAAGCGGTCCGCCGCGTCCACCCGGCCCACGAAATGGACGCGGTCGCCGACCCCGAGCTCTCCGGCCAGCTCCACCAGGGCCGGTCGGTCGGGACCGTCCCCGGCCAGGAACAGGTCCTGGTCGACCGCACCGGCGATGCGTGCATAGGCCTCGATCAGGAGGTCCAGCCCCTTCTGGGCGATCTCGAGCCGTCCCAGGTAGGCGATGCCGGTGCGCTCGCGGTCGTAGTGCTCGAAGGCGGCGGCGTCGAGGCCGTTGGCGACCACCGTCACCTCCGCCGAGGGGTTGCGGGCCGCCAGTGCGGCCCCGAGATCGTCGGACACGGCGATCATCGCCCGGTGCGACCGGACGCCCAGCGCCTCCACCCAGTGGAACGGGAGGTGGTACTGCAGGCTCTTCTCCCGGGCGAACAGCCACTGGACGACACCGACCACCGGACGCCCGGTCATCCAGGGCACCGCCACCGACGAGAAGGGGGCGCCGAAGTCCTCGACGACCACGTCGGACGGGTACCGCAGGAGCACGAGCGGTAGTGCGGCGAAGTAGGTGAGGCGCTCGGGGAAGTCGGCGCCGGGCACACCGGCGTGCACGTAGCGCACACCGTCCTCGACACGGGGGCGGGCGCCACGGTAGCGGGCGCAGACGACGGTGATGTCGAAGTCGGCGGCCAGGCGCCGGTTGATCTCGTGGGTCCGGACCGACCCGCCCCCGGCACCCGGGCGCCGGGGGTCCTCGTAGCCGAGGTGGAGCACCCGCGGTCGCCCCGATCCGTCCGGCGTCCCTCCCGACGTCAGTCGCAGCAGGGACCGCAGGCAGAAGTGGAGTCCGCAGCCGACCACCCATACGCACCAGACCACGAGGTGGTGCCGGAGCAGCAGCAGGGGCAGGCACCCCGCCACCGCGATCAGGCAGGGCCGCCAGGTGCCGTGCAGCACCCCCGGCCACACCCGGGCCGCCTCGCGGAGGAGCACCGCGGTGACCACGGCGCCCCCGACGGCGACGGCGACGGCCAGACCGACCACGCCACCGAGTCGGAGCCCGGACACCTCCAGGCCGGCACAGAGGGCCACCCCGAAGGTCAGCAGGGTCGTGGTCCGGCGGAAGTGTCCGGTCGCCTGGAAGTAGGTGGTGGTGAGGTTGACCGCCCCCATCATCAGGCCACCGAGTGCCGACCACGGCAGGATGGCGCCCACGTCGCCGTACCGGCTGGGGAAGAGGCCGTCGACGAGTGTGGCGGGCATGCTGGCGATCCCCAGCGCGATCGGCACACACAACATCGCGTAGAGGACCAGGCTCTCGCGGACCATCGCACGAGGATGGCGACGCGCCGCGATCAGGCGCGGGAAGACCACGATGGAGAGCGCCGAGCCGATGAACACGGGGATCCGGCCGAGGATGTTGGCCGCCTGGTACGTGGCCAGAGCCGGCGTCGTACCGAGGACCAGGCTCCCGATGACCACGTCCATGCTGGCCAGCAGAGCCACCCCCACCTGGATGGCCATGAGTCCCTGGGTGGCGGCCCACAGATGGCGCCCGGCCACCGCCCGCCAGGACCACTGGAAGTCCCTGGCCATGGAGGCCACGCCCACCACCACCACCACGGTGGCGCCGAGGGCGAAGCCGACGACGGCACCGCTCGCCCCGGCCCCGAGGGCGATCAGCGCCACACCGGTGGCGATCTTGACGACGACCTCGGACACCTTGAGGACGGCGATGAGGCGGAACCGCTGCTGTCCCTGGAAGAACCCGGTGGCGGTGGCCCCCATGAAGATCATGAACGCGGCGGCGAACGACGCGGGCAGCACCCAGCCGTGGGCGTAGTGCACGACGATGAGGCAGGTGGCGACACCGGCGCCCGCACCCTGGAGCACGGTGGCGAAGAGGCAGAAGGACACGGCCAGCCGTCGGCGGGTGCGGTCCGGGCCCGCACGGAGCACCTCCTGGGCCAGGACCCAGGGGAGCGCGGCACCGGCGATCGTCCCGCAGATGAGCAGGAGGGCCGAGATCGAGCCGGCCTCGGCGAACTCCCTCGTGGGCAGCATCCACAGGAGGATGAGCGTGTAGGCGTAGTTGAGCAGGGAGACGGCACCGGTGGCCGAGACGACGACGGCCTCGTCGCCGAACCGCACCCGGCGTCCCGGTCCGACCGTGCCGGGTGGACCGGGGCTGGAGCGGGTCGGCTCCAGTACCGTCACAGAGGTGCTCCGGTGATGGCCTGGACGTCATAGACCCGCAGGCTCCCGTCGGAGACCCCGTCGGCGGAGAAGACCAGCCGACCGCCGCGCTCGACGGACCGCACGAAGGCCGGCGAGGCCAGCCCGTAGCCCTGCTCCACCAGGAGCGTGGACAGCACCACGAAGTCGACGTGGTTCTTCCGGAGGCCGGCGACGGTGTCCCACTGGCCGATGACCCCGCGGGTCAGGAGGAACTGCGACGTGCCGTCGGTGGAGGCGATCACCGCCGAGACCGGGACGTGGGTCGCCTCCCAGGCGACCAGTCGGCGGTACTCGTCGTCGTGCCCGAGGTGGATCGACGCCCATACGGCGGCGTTGACGCACAGTGCGGCCACGACCACCGCCGTGGCGACCAACCTCCACCTGTGGGTGCGGACCGCCGAACAGCCGGCCCACCACACGCACACCGAGACGATGGAGGGGAGGAGGAGGATGTAGTACATCTGCTCCTCGATGGTGCCGAAGACCGTCGCGTAGCCCAGGTAGCCGGCGGCCGACAGGGTCCACAGCGCCACCAGGGCCGAGGCCCGGCGGCTCGGGTCCCGCAGCCGGCGCTTCGGGTACCACGGCTCCAGCCGCCAGATCGTGCCGAGCGCGCAGAACACCCCGGTGGCCAGCACCACGTAGGTCACGGCGAACACCTGGCCGTTGGCCAGGACCCGGGAGAGCAGCGACACGTGGGTCTGCGGTGCGTTGAACCCCGTGATCTGATGGGCGCCGATCAGACGGAGCATCCCCACGACCTTGGCGTTCCACCAGATCTTGATGCCGAACGAGGCGCCGTCGGCCCCCACCGACACCAGGTAGACCAGCACGGCGACGACGGTGACCCGGAGCGCTTCACGCCGGGTGACGACCCATCCGGTGACCACCATCAGGACCAGGGTGACCAGCACCACCAGCCCGAACGTCTCCTTGGTGGCCAGGGCGGCGCCCCCGGTGACCCCGGCGGCCACCAGCAGCGTGCGGCGCCGGAGCCTGCTGTGTCGGAACCGGTCGGCCAGGACCACGAACAGGATCATCGACACCGTGGCCAGCTGGGCCGGGGCCTCGAGCATGACCCGGCTGTCGAAGCTGATGGCCAGCGGATCGAGGGCCACCAGGAGCGCGGCGACGACGGCGACCCGGCGCCGGGCCATGGCATCGACCAGGTAGAAGGTGACCACGCAGGTGGCGGCCCCGAGCACGGCGGTGACGACGCGCAGGTAGTAGACCGTGCTCACGAGCGAGCCGTGCCTGCCGGCGGCCAGGAGGGCCAGGCCCCACATGCCGAAGGCGGCCGGCGGGTGGAGGACGAAGGGGAGCCCGTACAGCGTGGCGCCACGCCCGGAGGCCACGTTCCTGGAGATGCTGGCGTAGCTGGTCTCGTCGATGAAGATGTCGTAGGCCGTCGGCAGGGCCACGAGCCGGGCCGCCAGCGCCACTGCGGCGACGAAGACCACCGAGGTCCACCGGTGTCCGGCGAACCGGAGCAGTCCGGCCCACCGGCCCGGCGTGGGCGCCGGCGCCGGCGCCTCCTCCGATGCGTCGGACGGGCGAACCGGCCGGACGAGGGTGGCGGTGCCGCCGTGGTCGAGTGTGGCGCCCATCACCCCGGCCCGGTGTCGTGCTCGCGGACAGCCGGCACCCGTACCACCTGTCGGCCCGAGGAGACCGGTGACACGCGTCGATTGGACGGGCCACCGAGATCGTCACCCGATCGTCCTCGATGGCCGCAGGCGACAGCCCGGCGCGGCGCAGGGCCATCCGGGCGGACTCCGTGTCGGTGTTGCGGAGGAGGGCCACCAGCACGTCGGGCACGAGGACGCACCGATCGGTCTCGCCGGAACCGAGCGCGCTTCCCCGTTGGGGAAGACGTAGACGGGGATGCGGACCACGGTGGCCAGGTCGGTGATGACCCTACGGTTGTTGGGGGAGTGGGCCAGGCGCCCGGCCTCGGCCCTCGGCGGCGCCCGCACCTGGTCGGTCATGCCCTCCCAGGTGAACTGGGACGCCCACTGCCGGGCGGCCTTGGCCACGTCGGCGGCGGTCCCCTCGTCGGCGAGGAGGCGGA
>CAWJER010000004.1:0-22979 GCA_963841925.1 uncultured Acidimicrobiales bacterium | reverse complement strand
TGCTCTCCTCCGGTGCCCGTGCCCGTCGAGAGGATCGACCTCTGGGTCGTCGACCTCGACCGGTGGATGGGGACGGCTGACCGTCCGACGTCGAGGAGCGGCCGGCGTGGGGAGGGGGGCGTCCGCCCACCGGACCCCGTCGCCACCCGTCGCCTCACGGCCCGCCGCTCGCTCACACGGTCGTTGGTCGCCGGCGCAGCTCGGCCTCGACCCCGCCGACCTCGTGATCGACCGGCACTGCCCGCGCTGCGGCGCCGCCGATCACGGTCGGCCCACCGTGAGGGGTGGCGGGATCGAGTTCAGCGTGTCCTCGAGCGGGCGGCTGGCAGCCGTCGCCGTAGCGGACCGACCGGTCGGGGTGGACGTCGAGATTGGCCCGCACCGGTGTGGCCCCGTTGGACGCCGCGCTCTCGCCACGGGAGCAGGACGCCCTGGTCGGGCTGGACGGGCACCGGCGGGACGGGGCACTCCTCCGTCTCTGGACGGCGAAGGAGGCCGTGCTGAAGGCCGCCGGGCGGGACCTGGGGGACGATCCGTCCCGCATCGACGTCGCCGGCCTGTTGACCACGTCGTCGGTGGAGGTGGGGTGCGGCGGGCGGCAGTGGGTCGTCCGGCACCCGGCGCTGGACCCGTCGGTCGCCGACCAGGCCGTCGTGGCCGTGGCCGACGGGTGGGGCGCGGCGGTGGTCAGGCGGTCCGTCGACGACCGGCCGTCGCAGGACGCGACCTGAGCCGGGGCGGGCGCCTCACCTCGCCCGGGGGCGACGGCCACCCGACGGCGGCCACCAACTCGTCGATGCGGTGGCCGACCACCTCGAGCTGCGGTCCCTCGAGGATGGTGTTGTGCAGTCCGGGGATCTCCGAGACGAGCACGCTGCCCTGCACCAGATCGCCCCACCCCAGATCGGGCTGACCGAGGGCCATGGTCGCGCCCTGTCTGGTGCGCATCACGGCCACGTCGCCCGCATACGGACGCGGGTGGTAGTGCTTGACCGCCAGGTTGATGGCGCGATAGGAGCGGGTGATGGCACCCCGCACCCGGTCGGGGTCCGGGCCGCGGCCCAGATGTCCGAACCGTCGGAACAGCGCTCCCCGCACCTGCTGGATGCGTTCGGCGGTGTCCGCGGCCCGGACGTCCGGCCAGTTCAACACCGCCTCGGCCCACAGGTAGTGCAGCGACGAGCGCGGCACCGGGGTGTCGAGCAGTATGACCAGGGATACGCGGTGGCCGGCGGCGGCGAGCCTGCGGGATGCCTCGTAGGCGACCAGCCCGCCGGCCGAGTGCCCTCCGAGCACGTAGGGACCGACGGCCTGACGGGCGAGGATCTGGTCGATGGCGTCGTCCGCCATCTCCTCGATGGAGGTGCGGATGGTTCCGGTGCCCCCGTCGAACCGCTGCACCTGGATCCCCACCAACGACCGGTCCCGGCCCAGGAAGGGACCCAGGCGCCGGTAGTTCAGCGCCGTGCCGAGGTAGGCGTGGATCATGTAGACCGGCTGGCCGGACGGCGCATCCGCCGGGGGTGGGAGCGCCCGCTCACCGGCCCCGGCGGCCACCAGCGCCGCCAGTCCGGCGATGGTGGTGTCGGAGAGGATCCGCCCGATCTCGATACGGCAGGAGAACTCCTGCTCGATGGCGGTCAGCAGCTGGAAGAGCGCCAGCGACGTGCCGCCGAGGTCCTCCAGCACGTCGTCGTCACCGGTGATGGCACCGTCGATGTCGAGGACAGCGCGGGCCAGCCGGGCCACCGTGGCGACGGCATCCCCGGCCCGGTCCCCCGACTGCTCCCCGACAGCCCCTGCGGCCGGACCCCCGGCTGCTCATCGGCCCCGGCGACGGTCCGTTCGCCCCGCGGTTCCACGGCCCCGACACCGTCCGACGGCCGGTGGGGGTCGGCCGCCACTCGGGTAGGAGCTCCACCGCCACCTTTCCGTTGGCGGTGGTGGGCAGCGTCTCCATGAGGACGAACCGGTCGGGCACCAGGTGCCCGGGAAGTCGTGAGGCCAGCCATGCCTTGAGGTCGGCGGGGGTGACCCCGGGCGATCGGGTGGTCACGTGGGCCACCAGATGGGCGCGGGGACCGGTGCCGACCCCGGACACCACCGCCTGCCCCACGTCCGGATGGCAGGCCAGGGCGGCCTCGACCTCCGCCGGCTCGATCCGGAAGCCGCGCAGCTTCAGCTGCCGGTCCACACGACCGCAGAAGTAGAGCAGCCCGTCGTCCCCGTAGCGGCCGATGTCACCGGTGCGGTAGATCCGCATGGGGGCGCCACCGTCGTCACTCCACAGCCCGAACCTCGCCGCCGTCTCGTCCGGGTCCCCCAGGTAGCCCTCCGACAGCTGGGGCCCGTGGAGGCAGATCTCCCCCTGCCCCCCGGGCCGACCCGGTGCAGGTCGTCGTCGAGCAGGAGCACCCGTGCTCCGGGGAGCTCCCGCCCGATGGGCACCGGCCCCGCCACCGGGAGGGTCACGTCGACGGCGGTGGCCAGCACGGTCGCCTCGGTCGGCCCGTAGGTGTTCACCAGCCGCGGTGACCCCTCCCGGGCCAGCAGTTCGCCGGCCAGCGCCGCCGACAGCACCTCCCCACCCACGACGATCGTCCGGAGCGTGGACGGCAGGCGCCCCGCCCGGAGGAGTTCGGCGAGCACCGACGGCGTGTTGGCCACCCCGGTGACGCCACGCCCGACGTCGCCAAGGGCGAGCGCCGTCGGGATGACGTGCACCCGGCCCCCGGCGAGGAGGGGTCCGAGCACCTCGATGATGAACGGGTCGAAGCCGAACGGGACGCTGGTGGTGGTAACGGCGAGCTCCTCGGGACCCACCGTGTCGTGGAGCCAGTCGAGGACGGTGGCCAGGCTCCGGTGGGTCACCTGCACGCCCTTGGGCCGACCCGACAGGCCGGATGGTAACAGGATGTAGGCCAGGGTCTCGGGGGCGGGCGATGGGTGGGTGACGGACCGGCCCCCACGCCACCGCGCCGTCGGCGCCACGATCGTGACGTCCGCATACCGCAGCGCCGGCGCCGCGTCGACCAGGCCGGGTGACCGCCCGATCACCAGGGGGACGCCGGCGCGCCGGCACAGGCCGGCCCGCCGGGCCGGCGGGTGGTCCGGGTCGAGGGGGAGGTAGGTCCCGCCCGCCATCCAGACGCCGAACATGGCGGCGATGGCCTGCCTCGACCGCGGGAGGCGCACACCGATGGTGTCGCCGGGACCGAAGCCCGCGCCCACCAGCATGCGGGCCACCGTGGCGGCCGCCTGGTCCAGCTGCTCGTAGGTCCAGCGCACGTCGCCGTCGACCACCGCCACCCGATCCGGTGTGGCCGCCAGCTGGTCGGTGAACGATTCGACGACCGAGCACGAACGCCCCCCGTCGAGGTGGTGCGGGCCGTCGGCGTCGGTCGTCCACGGGCCGGCGGTCAGGTGGCGGCGGTACACGTCGGCCTGCTGGCGGGCCAGCTCGTCCCAACGGAGGTCGCCGACACGTTCGGGACCACGGTCGCCCAGTCGCCGCCGGAGCCCGGCGTCCACGGCCAGGGCCCGCAGGGCGTCCGAGAACTCGCCCACATCGAACGCGGGGACAATGCGCCGACCTCTGCGTCGACGAGGGCGCGCAGGCAGGGGATGTCGAAGGCCACCACCGGCGTGCCCACGGCCAACGACTCCGCCGCCACCATCCCGAACGTCTCGTACCGGCTGGGCATGGCCACCAGATCGGCAGGCCAGCCGCGCGAACCTGTGGTCGGCGGCCACCCGCCCGAGAACTCGACCCGGTCCCCGATGCCGAGGGACCCGGCCGATCCCCAGGGCCGGTCATCGGGGCCGTCCCCGGCAATGAACAGCTCCTGATCGATATCGCCGACGATGCGGCGTACGCCTCGAGGAGGAGGTCGAGCCCTTTCTGGGCGATCTCGAGGCGCCCGAGGTAGGAGATGCCGCGCTCGCGGTCGTATGCTCGAAGGCGGCGGCGTCCAGGCCGTTGGCGACCACGGTCACCCCCGCCGAGGGATTGCGATCCGACAGTGCGGCCCCGAGATCGTCGGACACGGCGATCATCGCTCGTGCGACCGGACGCCCAGCGCCTCCACCCAGTGGAACGGCAGGTGGTACTGCAGGCTCTTCTCCCTGGCGAACAGCCACTGGACGACACCGACCACCGGACGCCCGGTCATCCAGGGAACCGCCACCGACGAGAAGGGGGCGCCGAAGTCCTCGACGACCACGTCGGACGGGTACCGCAGGAGCACGAGCGGTAGTGCGGCGAAGTAGGTGAGGCGCTCGGGGAAGTCGGCGCCGGGCACACCGGCGTGCACGTAGCGCACACCGTCCTCGACACGGGGGCGGGCGCCACGGTAGCGGGCGCAGACGACGGTGATGTCGAAGTCGGCGGCCAGGCGCCGGTTGATCTCGTGGGTCCGGACCGACCCGCCCCCGGCACCCGGGCGCCGGGGGTCCTCGTAGCCGAGGTGGAGCACCCGCGGTCGCCCCGATCCGTCCGGCGTCCCTCCCGACGTCAGTCGCAGCAGGGACCGCAGGCAGAAGTGGAGTCCGCAGCCGACCACCCATACGCACCAGACCACGAGGTGGTGCCGGAGCAGCAGCAGGGGCAGGCACCCCGCCACCGCGATCAGGCAGGGCCGCCAGGTGCCGTGCAGCACCCCCGGCCACACCCGGGCCGCCTCGCGGAGGAGCACCGCGGTGACCACGGCGCCCCCGACGGCGACGGCGACGGCCAGACCGACCACGCCACCGAGTCGGAGCCCGGACACCTCCAGGCCGGCACAGAGGGCCACCCCGAAGGTCAGCAGGGTCGTGGTCCGGCGGAAGTGTCCGGTCGCCTGGAAGTAGGTGGTGGTGAGGTTGACCGCCCCCATCATCAGGCCACCGAGTGCCGACCACGGCAGGATGGCGCCCACGTCGCCGTACCGGCTGGGGAAGAGGCCGTCGACGAGTGTGGCGGGCATGCTGGCGATCCCCAGCGTGATCGGCACACACAACATCGCGTAGAGGACCAGGCTCTCGCGGACCATCGCACGAGGATGGCGACGCGCCGCGATCAGGCGCGGGAAGACCACGATCGAGAGCGCCGAGCCGATGAACACGGGGATCCGGCCGAGGATGTTGGCCGCCTGGTAGGTGGCCAGAGCCGGCGTCGTACCGAGGACCAGGCTCCCGATGACCACGTCCATGCTGGCCAGCAGAGCCACCCCCACCTGGATGGCCATCAGTCCCTGGGTGGCGGCCCACAGATGGCGGCCGGCCACCGCCCACCAGGACCACTGGAAGTCCCTGGCCATGGAGGCCACGCCCACCACCACCACCACGGTGGCGCCGAGGGCGAAGCCGACGATGGCACCGCTGGCCCCGGCCCCGAGGGCGATCAGCGCCACACCGGTGGCGATCTTGACGACGACCTCGGACACCTTGAGGACGGCGATGAGGCGGAACCGCTGCTGTCCCTGGAAGAACCCGGTGGCGGTGGCCCCCATGAAGATCATGAACGCGGCGGCGAACGACGCCGGCAGCACCCAGCCGTGGGCGTAGTGCACGACGATGAGGCAGGTGGCGACACCGGCGCCCGCACCCTGGAGCACGGTGGCGAACAGGCAGAAGGACACGGCCAGCCGCCGGCGGGTGCGGTCCGGGCCCGCACGGAGCACCTCCTGGGCCAGGACCCAGGGGAGCGCGGCACCGGCGATCGTCCCGCAGATGAGCAGGAGGGCGGAGATCGAGCCGGCCTCGGCGAACTCCCTCGTGGGCAGCATCCACAGGAGGATGAGGGTGTAGGCGTAGTTGAGCAGGGAGACGGCACCGGTGGCCGAGACGACGACGGCCTCGTCGCCGAACCGCACCCGGCGACCCGGTCCGACCGTGCCGGGTGGACCGGGGCTGGAGCGGGTCGGCTCCAGTACCGTCACAGAGGTGCTCCGGTGATGGCCTGGACGTCGTAGACCCGCAGGCTCCCGTCGGAGACCCCGTCGGCGGAGAAGACCAGCCGACCGCCGCGCTCGACGGACCGCACGAAGGCCGGCGAGGCCAGCCCGTAGCCCTGCTCCACCAGGAGCGTGGACAGCACCACGAAGTCGACGTGGTTCTTCCGGAGGCCGGCGACGGTGTCCCACTGGCCGATGACCCCGCGGGTCAGGAGGAACTGCGACGTGCCGTCGGTGGAGGCGACCACCGCCGAGACCGGGACGTGGGTCGCCTCCCAGGCCACCAGTCGGCGGTACTCGTCGTCGTGACCGAGGTGGATCGACGCCCATACGGCGGCGTTGACGCACAGTGCGGCCACGACCACCGCCGTGGCGACCATCCTCCACCTGTGGGTGCGGACCGCCGAACAGCCGGCCCACCACACGCACACCGAGACGATGGAGGGGAGGAGGAGGATGTAGTACATCTGCTCCTCGATGGTGCCGAAGACCGTCGCGTAGCCCAGGTAGCCGGCGGCCGACAGGGTCCACAGCGCCACCAGGGCCGAGGCCCGGCGGCTCGGGTCCCGCAGCCGGCGCTTCGGGTACCACGGCTCCAGCCGCCAGATCGTGCCGAGCGCGCAGAACACCCCGGTGGCCAGCACCACGTAGGTCACGGCGAACACCTGGCCGTTGGCCAGGACCCGGGAGAGCAGCGACACGTGGGTCTGCGGTGCGTTGAACCCCGTGATCTGATGGGCGCCGATCAGACGGAGCATCCCCACGACCTTGGCGTTCCACCAGATCTTGATGCCGAACGAGGCGCCGTCGGCCCCCACCGACACCAGGTAGACCAGCACGGCGACGACGGTGACCCGGAGCGCTTCACGCCGGGTGACGACCCATCCGGTGACCACCATCAGGACCAGGGTGACCAGCACCACCAGCCCGAACGTCTCCTTGGTGGCCAGGGCGGCGCCCCCGGTGACCCCGGCGGCCACCAGCAGCGTGCGGCGCCGGAGCCTGCTGTGTCGGAACCGGTCGGCCAGGACCACGAACAGGATCATCGACACCGTGGCCAGCTGGGCCGGGGCCTCGAGCATGACCCGGCTGTCGAAGCTGATGGCCAGCGGATCGAGGGCCACCAGGAGCGCGGCGACGACGGCGACCCGGCGCCGGGCCATGGCATCGACCAGGTAGAAGGTGACCACGCAGGTGGCGGCCCCGAGCACGGCGGTGACGACGCGCAGGTAGTAGACCGTGCTCACGAGCGAGCCGTGCCTGCCGGCGGCCAGGAGGGCCAGGCCCCACATGCCGAAGGCGGCCGGCGGGTGGAGGACGAAGGGGAGCCCGTACAGCGTGGCGCCACGCCCGGAGGCCACGTTCCTGGAGATGCTGGCGTAGCTGGTCTCGTCGATGAAGATGTCGTAGGCCGTCGGCAGGGCCACGAGCCGGGCCGCCAGCGCCACTGCGGCGACGAAGACCACCGAGGTCCACCGGTGTCCGGCGAACCGGAGCAGTCCGGCCCACCGGCCCGGCGTGGGCGCCGGCGCCGGCGCCTCCTCCGATGCGTCGGACGGGCGAACCGGCCGGACGAGGGTGGCGGTGCCGCCGTGGTCGAGTGTGGCGCCCATCACCCGGCCCGGGTGTCGTGCTCGCGGACAGCCGGCACCCGTACCACCTGTCGGCCCGAGGAGACCGGTGACACGAGGTCGATCGGACGGGCCACCGAGATCGTCACCCGATCGTCCTCGATGGCCGCAGGCGACAGCCCGGCGCGGCGCAGGGCCATCCGGGCCGACTCCGTGTCGGTGTTGCGGAGGAGGGCCACCAGCTCGTCGGGCACGAGGACGCACCGATCGGTCTCGCGGAACCGGGGCAGCTCCCCGTTGGGGAAGACGTCGACGGGGATGCGGACCACGGTGGCCAGGTCGGTGATGACCCTACGGTTGTTGGGGGAGTGGGCCAGGCGCCCGGCCTCGGCCCTCAGCAGCGCCCGCACCTGGTCGGTCATGCCCTCCCAGGTGAACTGGGACGCCCACTGCCGGGCGGCCTTGGCCACGTCGGCGGCGGTCCCCTCGTCGGCGAGGAGGCGGAGGGTGTCGACGATCGCCCCGTCGAGTGGCTGGCCCTCCTCGAGCAGCCAGCCCGTCTCCTCGTGCCGGATCGAGTCCTGGAGTCCCGGCCGGCGATAGGCCAGGACCGGGACGCCGAAGCTGTTGGCCTCGATGACCGACACCCCCCAGCCCTCGCCCCTCGAGGCGGACACCGACAGCCACGCCGTGCGCAGGAGGCGGTCCCGCTCCTCGGCGCTCAGCGCGCCATGGATGCGCACGGTGTCATCCAGACCCAGGTCCGACACCAGCTGCTCCAGCGCCGGGCGCTCGGGGCCGTCACCGACCAGGTGCACCTCGAGGCCGGGAACGTCCGCCACGATGCCGGGCACCGCACGGACCAGGGTGGCGACGTCCTTGTGCCCCACCAGGCGTCCCACGCACACGATCCGGGGGGTGGCGGCGCGGCCGCTGATGGAGGGCAGGTCGGAGACGGTGGCGTCCGACCCGGGCGGTATCACCACGATGTCGCCCTTCAGTCCCAGGCGGAGGCGGACGCCCTTCCGGCTGGAGGGCGAGACCGCCACGATGGTCCGGTCGCGGTACACCAGGCCCGAGCCCCGGCGTTCCAGCCAGGCACCGGCCTTGGCCACCAACGGTGGGAAGTAGAGGCCGAACTGGTCGGTGTGCACGTGGTGCAGCAGCATCAGCACCGGGATCCTGGGGCGCACGACCAGTGGCGTGAAGAACGGGATCCCGTTCTGGGAGTCGATGACCCCCCGGATGTACTTGCGGTAGGCCAGCATCCACAGCAGTGCCCACGGGTACACGGTGAAACGACCACCCCGGCGCACGATCCAGTACCCGGCGGCGACCTTCTCCTTGCGGGGCTGACCGGCCACCGAGGCCGTCAGGAGCACCACGTCGTGGCCGCGCTGCACGAACCCCGCGGCGAGGCGTTCGCACACCAGCTCGGCACCGCCGGCACTCGGATGTGTCCGGTCGCGCCAGTTGGTGATGACGATGAGGTGGCGCCGATGGCGCCTCGAGGCCTTCACTCGAAGCCCTTCAGGTCGGCGCCCGACGGGTCACCGGTGCCGACCAGCGACCGGCGCACCTCGCGCAGCTCCCGGAACGACCGGACCCCGTCGACCAGCGGCCGGAACGACGACTCGGGGCTGTCGGTCCACTGGATGGGCAGCTCGATCATGCGGAACCCGCGCTCGCGGGCCTTGGCCAGCACCTCGACGTCGAAGGCGAAGCCGGTGAGCCGACTGGTCGAGAAGAGGTCCTTGGCCACCGCCGAGTGGAACAGCTTGAACCCGCACTGCGTGTCGGTGATGGGCCCGCTCAGGTTCGAGGCCATGGTGCGGAAGGCGAAGCCGCCCAGTCGGCGCATCGTCCCCTGCGGCACCTCGTAGCCGGCCCCGGTGCACCGACGCGAGCCGATCACCACCTCGAAGCCGGACCGGAGGAGGTCGATCCCCGGCCGGATGGCCGACGGCGGGGTCGACTGGTCGGCATCGCAGTACCCGACGAACGGCGCCGTGGCGTGCTGGATCCCGGCCCGGACGGCGGCGCCCTTGCCCCGCGTGCGGCAGCTGATGATCTCCACCCCCACGGTGACCTCGCTGGCCAGGGCGACGACCTCCGCGGTGGAGTCGACGCAACCGTTGTCCACCACCAGCAGGTTGAGGGACAGGTTGGACTCGGCGGCCTCCCTGCTGATCGCCGCCAGCGTGGCCCCGATCCTGCGCTCCTCGTTGAAGGCCGGGATGACCAGGTCCAACTCGGCGGGGGGCAGCGACGCCCGGTTCTCCCGGGCGTGGACAGATCGTGTGGTCATGGTTCCTCCTGGATTGCGTCGCCGTCGCCTGAACGTGTTCTCATGCACCGCGCGAGGTGTCCGCCCGGCCGACCCCGGCCCGCGACCCGGACTCGACGATGGGGGCGACACGGCCACCGGTGGCCTCCACCAGCGCGCGTGGATCGATCTCGATCTCGAAGCCGGGCCGACCCGCACCGACCAGGACGTGCGGACGGGCCAGGAGCGTCTCCTCGACGACCACGTCCAACGGGGAACCGAGGGGTGACACCCCGCCCGCGGGTTGGGCCATCTGCGCGGCCAGCTCCTCGGGGGAGGCCAGCACGACCTGTCCCCAGTCCAGGACGGCGCCGAGGGCGGCCGCGTCCAGCCGGGCGTCGACCGGCAGCACGGCCAGCGCGAAGCCTGCGCGGATGGGCCGGCCGGTGACGAGCAGCGTCTTGGTGATGGACCCGAGATCGATGGAGAGCTGACGGGCCACGTCGGCGGGCGACCGGACGGGCTCGGCCAGGTCGGCGTGACGGACGAGCGCCCACGGCACCTCCAGCCCCGCCAGAGCGCGGAGCACCCCCTCGGTCGGTGCCGGACGGAGGGACGGCGTGGGTCCGGTCACGACGGGGGTCCGTGCACCGGGACCAGCTGCTCGACCAGGAACCGTCGCGTGTGTGCCGGGATGGACTCGGCGTAGCGCTCGAAGTACACCTCGGCATGGTCGGTGCTGCCGACCAGGAAAGGCAGGTCCGACGAGGTCATCTCCCGGATGGCCAACAGGGGGACGGGCGACTGCAACGGGCGGAACTGTGCGTTCCACAGCCCACGGGCCTGGCAGGTCGGGTGGAACTGCCCGATCATCAGGCCCTCGGCGACGAACTCGTCCTTCAGCGCCCGGTGCAGCTCGTCGAGCTCAGACGACGTGCTCCGGTCGATGCGGGGCAGGACCACCAGGATGGTGACGAGGTGTCCACGTCCGGTCGGCGCCATCCGCTGCAGGTCGGCGAAGGTGAGCCTCGCCGCGCACACGGCCTCGTGGAGCCCCGGGTCGGCGCACGAGGTCTCGGGCCGGCTGGTGACGTGGAGGAGTCGCTCGTCGAACGACTGTCGGATGTAGGGGCACACCGGGCCCCGGCGGCCCAGGTCCTCGTGGGGAGCGGTCAGGAACGCACGGACCCAGTCCACGGCGATCCGCACCGACTCGAGGTCCTCGTCGGGGATCCCCCCTCGCTCCAACGACCCCGGCTCGTACGGGAACGGCGGGGGCACGGCCACCAGGGGGGACGTCACGGGCGGCTCCCGTGGACGCGCCTCCGCTCGGAGCGGGCAACGGTGACGGGTGCTGGCTGTTGAATGTGCAGGGTCAGCATGCGTGGGTCGATCTCGGCACTCGCTCCTCGATCGGTTCGATAGTGACACCACTTGGAGTAGTTATGCAACCGCGCTCCGTGGTATTTTCGAATACCGGAGAAATCCCTGGTCGCGGGAGTCGGGCCCGGTCCGCGGTCAGTGGAATCAGCGCCCGGGCGCACGTGATGTGGGCCGGGCCGACCGGGTCCGGCGAGCCCGCGCCGCCGCCCAGGTCCACCCCCTCGTCGATCAGGCGGCCCCGTAGAACGGCGCGCCGAAGGAGAAGACCCCGCCGTCGGAGGCCACCAGCCAGTAGCCTCCCGTGGCCGCGTCGGTGGCCATCCCCACAACGGGCTGGTTGAGGTGGATGGCACCGGTCGAACCGGCGAAGCGGGCGTCTCCGAAGGCGAAGATCCCGCCGTCGGACCCGACGAACCAGTACCCGGACCCATCGGGGCCCGCCGTCATCCCGTTGATCGGACGGTTCAGTGCGATGGCACCGGTCGAACCCAGGAACGGCGCGCCGAAGGCGAAGATCCCGCCGTCGGAGGCCACCAGCCAGTAGCCGCCCGTGGCCGCGTCGGCGCTGATCCCGACCACCGGCCGGTTGAGCGGCCGGCCCCCCATCGAGCCGTCGAACCGGGCGTCGCCGAAGGCGAAGATCCCGCCGTCGGAGGCCACCAGCCAGTAGCCCAGCCCCGACGGGGTCGGGGCCAGGTCGACGACCGGCGCATCGAGCCGGCTGGCACCCATCGAGCCGAAGAACGCGGCGTCCCCGAACGTGAAGATGCCCCCGTCGGCGGCGACGAGCCAGTAGCCACCATCGTCCGGGGTGGCCACGATGTGGTTGATGGGCGAGTTGAGCGGGTGGCCGGCCATCGAGCCGAAGAAGAGGGCGTCACCGAACGCCATCACGCTCCCCGCCGCGTTCGCCATCCAGTACCCGGCGCCGTCGGAGGTGGCGGCCAGGCCCACCACCGGGCCGGCCAGCGACCCCGGTCCGCTGCCGGCGGAGACCGTGATGACCAGTGACGCCTGGGCGGCGGCACCGGCCTGGTCGGTCACCTGGACGGTGAACGCCGAGCGCGCGCTGGCGGTCGGTACACCACTGATCACCCCGTTGGCGGAGTCGAGGCCGAGCCCGGCCGGCAGCGCGCCGGCGCTCACGGACCACCGGTAGCCGGGGTCCCCCCCGAGGCCGACAGCCCGGCGCCGTAGGCACGGCCCTCGACGGCGTCGGGCACCGACGACGTGGTCAGCGCCAGCCTCGCCGGCGGGGCGTTGGTGGCGGCGTCGTAGGCCTGCACCAGGTCGCCGAGCGTCGGGTCCCCGGGCTCGGTCCCCGCTGCGGTGGCCAGGAGCTGGTCCTCCCCCATCCAGTTCACGATGTAGAGCCCGAGGTCCTCCGCCCGCTGCATGCAGAGGGTCAGCGCCGCCAACGACTGGTCGGACAGGGAGTTCTCCCCGCCGAGCAGGATCGGCGTGCCCCGCACCAGCGTGGCCAGGTAGTCGGCGGGATCCTCCAGCTGCACCGTGGGGGGCAGTCCCGGTGGGTTGGTCGGTGCGTCGAGGTACGTGGTGTAGGCCACGGAGTCGGCGGCATCGGGAAGCGACGGCAGGATCGCCGTCCAGTCGAGCCCTTCGTTGAACTCGGGGTACGTCTGGTCCGGCGGCACGAGCAGGTCGCTCTCCACCGTGTAGAACGGCCCGTCGGTGGGCGTGATGTTGGGGCGCTCGCCCCACCCGGGCAGCATGACCAGCTCCCTGACGCCGAAGTCGGTGTGCAGCTGCCCGTTCAACCAGATCGAGTACTGGTCCAGGTTCTGGTTGTAGGCGTCGAGGAAGGTGGTGGCCTGGGCGACCGTTCCGGTACCGGGTCGCCAGCCCTGGACCGAGGCGGGCAGGCCCGCCTGCGTGGCGTCGTCGTAGGCCCAGTAGCTGTCCGTGTGCCCGTTGTAGTCGGCCAGCGGGTAGTGGAGCTCCCCCAGGGGTCCGCCACCCTGCCGGACGGCGATGATCGACCCCGCGGGCACCACCGACCCCAGCCAGCTGAGGTAGGCCCCCTCGGCGGTGCGTACGGCGGCGTCGGTCACCGCGTTGATGGCGTTGTTGCCGGACGAACCGGCGCCCGAGTAGACGTCGCCGTACTGGTTCACGAAGTGGGTCTCGGCGTTGAGGTAGAAGGCCCAGCTCGGGGGGTACTGCAGCCCGGGATCGAGCACCACCGACAGGTCGGAGGCCCGGGCCGAGGTGATCTCGGCCCGGAGCTGCCCGGCGTAGGTGGCGGAGAACGCTGTCGCCGAGGTGGGCTGGGCGAGGCTCCACACGGCGCCGAGGGTGACGGATTGGACGCCGGCGGCGCGCTCCGCGACGAAGTTGGGCACCGTGGCCTGGAGCAGGCCGAGGATCGGGGCGGTGGTGGCGGCGGAGGCGAGCGGGCCGGACTCCCCCGGCGGGGCGCCGACCGAGACGACGCCGGCCAGCGCCGCCGCCACCAGCACCCCGACGAGTCGACGGCGCGCGGCCCCGACGGGTCCACCCGAGTGGCTCACGTTGGAACTGTCCGGTTCACTGCCCCACTCCCCGGTTGCCGATCCGCCCCAAGGGGCGCGTAGATAGGGCGCCACCTGGAGGGGCTATCGGCACCGACCGCCCCGAAGTTGAGCCATTCCCCCGCGGACGGCACGACCCCCCACCGCGGAGCGCCCGCCACGGAGCGCCCGCCGGTCGCAGGCCACAGGCTGGAGGATTACCGGCTTCAGGGTTACCGGCTGGAGATCTGCGGCACCGAGCCGTCCAACCACCTCACCAGCTCGTCCGCCGAGAACCGGTCGGGCCGGACGGGAGCGACGCCGATGCTGGCCAGGAACTCGTCGCACTTGGGTTCGAACGAGAGTCCGAAGACGGGACGCCCGGCCGCCGCCGCGAAGATCTGGGCGTGCAGGCGCATGGCGACCACGGCGTCGCACCGTTCGACGATCCCACGCATGACCGACGGGTGCAGGCCGGGCCGCACCAGTCGGACGCGGTCCCGGTGGACCATTGCCTCCATCAGCTGCCGCCCGAGATGATCGTCGGTGAGGTCGGCACCGAGCTGGTAGTCACCCTTGTCCGAAAAGGACAGGAAGAGGATCGTCGCCTCGTGGTCGGCGGCCCAGCGATCGAGACCGGCGGCCACGGTGGCCACGCAGCGCCCGACCGTCGGCTCGCCGGCGCCGGGCTTGAGCGAGACGGCGATCAGTGCGTGCCCGTCCCCGACTCCGGCGCCGGTGAGCACCGAGCGGACCTCCTCGGGGTCGCCGGTCGGGAGATCCCATGCCGGGTCCCGGACCAGGGTGACGTGGTGGGGTCCACCGAGGGCGAGCACCGACGCGGCGTCCCGCGGCCGACGCGTGCCGGGCGCGGAGCACCACCTTGCGGAGGGCCCAACCGACCGGCGCGGGCATGTCCGGGTAGGCGCCCACCGAACGGAGCTCGACCTGCTTCCCCAGATGGGAGGCGGCCAGGAGGACGAAGGGCAGGCACGCCACCAGCGGGGGCAGCCCGCGCCCGAACATGCCTCCACCGCCGATGACCACCGTGTCGGAGGCGACGAACGCCCGCAACGCGGCCAGGGACACCATGGACGCGGCTTCCACGTCGGGCACGAGCACGGCCACCCGTCGCGGGTGACGGCTCAGCGCGGTGACCGGACCGTGGGCCAGGGCCTCGGGTGCCATCTGGATGAGGATGGCGTCGTCGCCGATGTTGCCGTTCCCGTAGTTGCCGATGAGCAGGACGCGCTCGGAACCGGGCGCGGGCCGCCGGGTCACCGGGGACGACCGTGGGTCGGGAACGGGCGTGGGTCGGTCGGCCAGCGGTGCTGGACGGCGCCGGCGTAGGAGGTCGACTGCCGTCTCACGATGAGATGGCCCCTTTCAGCAGGTTGAACGTCGGACCGGACGGATCCCGTCCGGACGTGGAGGCGACCAGCTGGGCCTCGTCCATCCATTGGATGATGGTGAAGCCGAGCAGGCGGGCACGGTGCAGGGACAGCTGGAGTGCGGCCATGGTGCCGTTGCCGGTGTTCTCCCCCCCGAGCCGGATCGGGGTGCCGGCGGTCAGGTAGGCGAGGAAGTCGGCCGGGTCCTCGAGCGCCAGGGTCGGGGCGAGGGACGGTGCGTCGAGGTAGGTGGTGTAGGCCACGGAGTGGGCGGGGTCGGGCAGTGAGCCGAGCAGGTCCACCCAGTCGAGGCCCTCGTTGAACTCGTCCATGGGCAGTGTCAGCCGGTTGGTGACCTCGGCCGAACCTCCTCCGGGCCGTTCGCCCCATCCCGGGAGGAGCACGAGCTCCTCGGTGGAGAAGTCGGCCTTCAGCTCCGCGTTCAGCCACCGGCCGTATCCGACCAGCTGGGCGTTGTAGGCGTCGAGGAACGTCTGGGCCTGGGCCGTCGTGCCGCTGCCGGGCACCCAGCCCCGGACCGAGGCGGGCAGGTCGGCCTGTGTGCTCGGGTCGTAGGCCCAGTAGGCGTCGGTGTGGCCGCCGTAGTCGGGGTCGGGGTACCGGAGCTCGCCCAGGGGTCCTCCCCCTCGCGGACGGCGGCCAGGGTGTGTGCCGGCAGGTGCGCACCCAGCCAGGCCAGGTAGATGCCCTGGGCGCGACGCACCGACGGATCGGTGACGGCGTTGGCCACCTCGTCGCCCGAGGGAGGCGGGCCGGTGAAGGCGTCCCCGTACTGGTCGACGAATCGCGTCCCTCCCGGAAGGGAGAACACCCAGTCGGGCGGATACTGGAGCCCCGGGTCGAGCACCACCTCGAGACCGGCCGAGGTCGCCGCGCCGATCCGCTGGCGGATCGAGGCGAGGTAGGCGGAGGAGAACGAGCCGGCCCCGGGCTCGGCCTCGGCCCAGCCGACGCTGATGGTGACGGCGGTGGCGCCGGATGCCCGCTCGCGGGCCAGGTAGTGGCCGGTGACCCCCAGGATGCCGACGACGGGCGGCGCGCCGGGAGCGGCCAGTGCCGGCGTGGGCACGGGACGCGCGCTCGGACGGCCCGACGGGACTGTCTCCACCGCCGCCAGCGTGCCGGCGCCGACGACCACGACGAGCAGCACCGCCACATAGGTTCGCTGCACCCGGCCCCCACCCCGGCTCAGGGCCACGACCTCCGTCGGGAGGGGCAACGTCGGGCCATGTCGCGCTCATCGGCGCGCCGGGACCCGGACTTGAGGGAATTCTCGGCGAACTTGGATCGGCGCCCGACTCGCAGGCGGTCGCCGCCGGTTCAGCCGACGCGGCGCTCCGCGTGCTGCCGCCGCTCCATCTCGTTCAGTCCGCCCCAGATGCCGTGCGGCTCCCTGATGCGTACGGCGTACTCCAGGCACTCCGCACGCACCGAACAGGTCTTGCAGATGGCCTTGGCCCGCTCCTCGCGCTGCAGCTTCTCCTCTTTGCGCTCGGCATGGGCCGGGGGGAAGAAGATCTCCGCCTGTGGCCCACGGCACGCCGCCTTCAGCTGCCATGAATCCGTCAACTGCTCCACTTCCCGACTCCCCCTTCGGTGTGACCTGTCGCCTCGGAACGTACTCGCCGACCCCTGGGGAAACAAGAGGTCGATCCAGGTTTCCGACCATTTTCCGCCGCATTCGCGCCGAGCGTGGCAATCCTGGCCCGCCCGGGCGGCGTCGGTGTGGCCGGACGACCGGACGGGCGGGCGGACCGGTGCGACGGGGGCCGGACACTACGCTCGGGGCGTCATGGACGTCCGCGCCTTCTGCAGTCAGAGCCGGGTCATGATCGTGGCCGGCAAGGGTGGGGTCGGCAAGACGACGATGGTGGCGGCACTGGCCCATCTGGCCGCCGGTGCCGGGCTCTCCGTGCTGGTCATCGAGCTCGAGGGGCGGACCGGGGTGACCACCGCCTTCGGGGGGAGCGGGGGTCTCGGCTACGCCGGTGAGGTGCTCCACGCCGCAGGGGCGACCGACCTGGGCGACGGGGACGTCGACGAATCGGCCGTGATCCCGCCGGGCACCGTGCACGCCCGCACGATCACGCCGGACGACGCGCTCCTCGAGTACCTGGACGACCACGGCATGAAGCGCATCTCCAAACGGCTCCTGTCGTCGGGGATCATCGACATCGTGGCCGGGGCCATTCCGGGGATCCGGGACATCCTGGTTCTGGGCAAGATCAAGCAGATCGAGCAGCAGCGGATCGCCGACCTGGTCCTGGTCGACGCCCCCGCCACCGGGCACACCATGACGTTCCTGTCCTCGGCGGGCGGGCTGCTCGACGCCGCCCGCGGCGGGCCCATCCGGACCCAGGCGGCCGACGTCGTGGCCCTGCTGGCCGACCCCAGGCGCTGCCAGGTGGCGCTGGTCACCCTGCCCGAGGAGATGCCGGTCAACGAGGTGGTCGAGGCGGCGTACCAGCTCGAGGACCGGGTGGGCATCGCCCTCGGGCCCGTGATCGTGAACGCCGCCTACCCGGCGGTGCCCGGCCTGGAGGCACCCGCCCCCGAGACGTTCGAGGCCGCCGACGTGGAGCTCGACCCGGCGTCGGCCACCGCCCTCGAGGAGGCACGGCGGTTCCGCCAGCGGCGCCACGAACTGCAGGAGGAGCAGGTCCGGCGCCTGGCCGAGGAGCTCCCGCTGCCACAGCTGCGGGTGCCGTACCTGTTCACCGACGCCATCGGGCCACGGGAGCTCGATGCGCTGAGCGCGGCGCTGAGCGCGGGGATCGACGCGCTGCACGACCCGGCCGGGGTGGGCTCGTGACCGGTCCGCCCGTCACCGGCCGTGCGGGCGTCGCACCGGCCACGATCACCGACGTGATCCGGCTGCGGTCCATCGTCATCTGCTGCGGCTCCGGTGGGGTGGGGAAGACCACCACGGCGGCGGCCATCGCCCTCCACGCCGCCCGGCTCGGCCGGACGGCGTGCGTCGTCACCATCGACCCGGCCCGGCGGCTGGCCAACTCCCTCGGGGTCGACGCGCTGACCAACAGTCCGACGCGGATCGACGGGGACTGGCCGGGGGAGCTGCACGCCCTGATGCTCGACCCCAAGGGGACGTTCGACGACCTGATCACGCGTTACTCCGATTCGGAGGCGCAGGCGGAGGACATCCGGGTGAACCGCATCTACCGGAACCTGACCGGGACCCTGTCCGGCACCCAGGAGTACATGGCCATGGAGAAGCTCTACGAACTGGTGGAGGAGGGTGGATTCGACGTCGTGGTGGTCGACACGCCGCCGTCGCGCAACGCCCTCGACTTCCTGGACGCCCCCCGCCGCCTCACCCACTTCCTGGAGAACCGGGTCTTCCAGGCACTCATGGCCCCCACCCGGGTCGGCCTCCGGTTCATGGGCGTGGCCGCCAACGCCCTGCTCCGTACCATCGCCAAGGTGGCGGGCGCCGACATCGTGCACGACGCCGTGGCCTTCTTCCAGGCCTTCGAGGGCATGGAGGAGGGCTTCCGGCTCCGTGCCGCCCGGGTACGGGAACTGCTCACCCAGCCGGGCACCGCCTTCGTCATCGTGGCCTCGCCCCGGCCGGACTCGGTCGACGAGGCCGTCCACTTCGCCGGAAAGCTGGCCGAGTCCCGGATGTCGGCGACGGCACTGATCGTCAACCGCGTCCAGCCCCGGTTCGCCTCCGACGAGCAGCTGGCCGCGCTGGCGCCCTACGGCTCGCCGGCCGGGCGCCGCCACGGTGGCGCCGCCGCCGACCTCGCCGACCTGGTGGACAACCTGACCGGCTACACGCTCGCCTCCGACCGCGAGGAGGCGACGTACGCCGGGCTGGTGGCCGAGGTCGATCCCGCGCCGGTCTACCGGGTGCCCCTGCTCAACTCGGACGTCCACGACCTGGAGGGCCTGGCCACCGTGGCCGACCTGCTGTTCGGACAGGACGGGCCCTGACGGCCGAGGGCGGCACCTGTCCGGGCGGCACCACGGCAGGGCCGCCGACCGGGACAGCACCCGTCCCGGGCCTTGTGGTCGACCGGCCAGGGGGCGCTAACCTCTGGCCCATGCCGACCATCCTCGTGGCCAGTGACGCACCCACCGTGCGGGCCGAGATCGCCGCGACGGCAGGGAACCCCGACACCACCGTCATCGAGGCCCGGTCCGGCCCCGAGGTCATGGCCCTGGTGGCGGAGTCGATGCCCGACCTGGTGATCGTCGACATGCAGATGGGCAACATGGGCGGCATGGCCACCACGCTCGAGCTCCACCTCGAGGCCTCGTACGACAGCCTCGACCACGTCCCGGTACTGATGCTGCTCGACCGGCGCCCGGACGTCTTCCTCGCCCGCCGGTCCGGGGCGGAGGGTTGGCTGGTGAAGCCGCTCGACCCGATCCGCCTACGGCGGGCGGTGACCGCCCTGCTCGACGGTGGCACCTACTACGACGAGTCCTACGCCCCGCTGTCGGTCGTCGCCGCACCCCTCGCCCCGGGCGCCTGACGGCCCCACCCCCTACAGACCGGGTCACCGCCTTGTCCGTGTTCCGTCGCCACGAAGACCAGACCGAGGGATCCCCGGGACGCCGGTCCCGTCGACGCGATCCCGCCCAGCCCCCGGCCGGGGCCGATGCGGCGGGCCTGCCCGTCGACGGGGGAGCCGACGCCCAGGAGCAGTTCATCATCGACGCGCTGCACGACCTGCGGGACACCGTCGTCCGCGAGGTGATGACCCCGCGAGTCGACGTGGTCGCGCTGACGATCCCTCTCACCGTCGAGAGCGTGTCGAAGGCGGTCCGCTCGTCGGGCCACAGCTGCTTTCCGGTCTGCGGCGAGGACCTCGACGACCTGATCGGGATCCTGTTCGTCAACGACCTCTTCCGGGCCGGGTGGACGGTCGCCGGTTCCGACGAGGGGGGCAGCCCGCCCGACCCCATCGACATCTCGCGGCGCCTGCGTCAGCCGTTCCTCGTCCCCGAGTCCCGACTGGTGCTCGACGTGCTGGCCGAGATGCGCCGCCAGCGGCGGGCGTTCGCCGTGGTCGTGGACGAGCACGGAGGGGTCGAGGGCGTCATCACCGTCAAGGACCTGCTGGGGGCGCTGGTGGGCGACCTTCCCGACGAGTTCGACCCCGACGAGGAGCCCGAGGTCGTGCGGGTCGACGGGAGGCGGTGGCTGGTGGACGGCCGGACCAGTGTCGACGATCTCACCGACCAGCTCGGCATCGACCTGCCCGAGGGTGAGTACGTGACGCTCGGCGGCTACCTGTTCGACGCCTTCGGGCACATTCCGGAGGAGGGCGAGACCCTCGACATCGGCGACTGGCAGCTCCGGATATCCGAGATGGACAAGCGGCGCATCGCCAAGGTGGTCGTGAAACGGACCGGCGAAGGCCCCGTCGGGGCCGTGGGGACCGACCCGGAGGGTCCGGGGACCGACCGCACCGCCGTCGGGTAGAGTTTCCAGGTTCACCGGGAGCGGTCTCGACCGCTCCCGATGCACGGGCTGTGGCGCAGTTTGGTAGCGCGCTGCGTTCGGGACGCAGAGGTCCTCGGTTCAAATCCGGGCAGCCCGACCACTATTCATCCAGTTCACGGGGTTGCGACCCAACCCGCCTGACTGTCGGATTGTCGAGTTTGGCGCGATTTGGCGCGATCTTGGCGCGATCGGATCCGCGATTCGACCCCGGACGTCGTCTCGCCGAAGAAGCGGCTCTCCAGCCGATCTGCCGCCGATCTTTCCGCCTCTAGGGGTGCGGCGGCGTAGATGGTGAGCGTCAAACGTGGATCGCTGTGGCCCAGCCGGACTTGGGCCGTCTCGATGTCGACCCCGCCCAGGACGAGCGATGTCGCCGTCAGACGGCGGAGATCGTGGATCCCGGTGCCAGGTTCAGCATGCCGTCACCCAAGCTGCCCGGGACGTCGCCGAATCCATGGAGGACTACGACGAAAGGGACGTGGCGATCCAATGTCAGAATCTTCGGGCACGCCCAGTCCGAATCACAATCGTCCTCAGGCAATTCGCAGGATCGACTCAGTGAACTCTTATCTGGTGGTCATAGCCTCAGTGATATGGAGAGAGTACGACGCCTGACTCGCCGAAGGGTCGTGTGGCTGATCGCCACTGTCGTCGTTGTTGCGGCGATTGTTGGTGGAGTGGTTGCCGACGGCTCCCACACCACCTCGAACACCGTTCTCTCACCCTCGGCGTCGGTCCTGAGTCCCACCTACGCCAGGAGTGTCGGATTCTCAAGGACCACCAGTCCGGCCAAGAAGGTACCGGTGTCTAACGAGAAGGGCTGCCCGACCTCGGTCGAAGCCGTCTACGAGGACTCAGCCGGCAAGACAGGGCTGATCTCGGATCTCCTCAACTGCAAATCGGCAGCAGCCGCATCAGCGGTGCTGACGGCATTCCGGAAGCAGGTTCGCACGGACAGTGCTATCGGGATTCCCAGTCAATTGGGGCCATCGGCGTTCGCTACGGCGAGTAACGCGCCTGAGTACCTTCTGGCCTGGCGGGTCGGATCCGGGGTGGCACTGCTTGCGGTCGATACCAACATTGCCGCAACGTCGAGTTCGGCGACGGCGACACCGATCTCCAAACCACAGGCGAGGGTGCTCGTACAGGCGGCGGTCCGACAGAACTCTCTCTACTCGTGACTCCCGTCCCACCGGATCAATACGGACATTGGCAGCTGAACCATCGGTAAGTCCCCAGCGGTCGCCTAGGGGTCCTAGAACCCTAAGCCTGGTCACTTCGAGATACTCCTCCGGACGACAAACGACAGCACGGGCGCAGAGGTCGGCGTCGGGCTGTCAGGTCCGCAGGCGTGACGACGACCTTGTACTGGCTGAGCTTCCTTCCTGCGTGATCTCGGATCACCACTCAGGAACTCCACAAGAGATCGATTGGCAACCTTTAGATTCCTTTGGTTCAGTGGCTCTCGCCCCCTCCGGCCGGCTAGGGAAAGAGCCCGACCGGAGGGGGTCCCCCGTGCACCACAGACAAGTTTCATCAAGCACTCAGGTATTAGCCAGATTCGTATCGCACCATGGTCCCGATGAGCCGACGACCTTTCGAGCGGAATGGGCAGAAGCTGACCGTGCCCCTCGATGCTACGCCTCCCCTCGCTCTGTCCACATCAGGGCTGACAAAGTCATACGGCACTCGAACCGCCGTGAGCGATCTCAATCTGGCGATTCCCCGGGGAGTGATCTCGGGATTCGTGGGACCCAATGGGGCTGGCAAGACAACCACCATTCGGATGCTGCTCGGCTTGATCGCTCCCACCGCAGGCTCCGGCCAAGTCCTCGGAGCCGATCTCGGCCAGCCCCAACACTTCCTCCACAGAGTTGGGGCAATGATCGAGAGTCCGGCGTTCTACCCGAACATCGTCGGGTCAGAAAAATCTCGGCGTCCTCGCTCGTCTTGGTGGGATTCCCCAGGTGAACACTGATCGTGCACTGCACAGAGTCGGACTCGCCGATTGGGCAACCGATACGTTTCGCTCCTATTCACTCGGGATGAAGCAGCGATTGGGCATCGCCGCTGCACTGCTTCCCGATCCAGACCTGCTTATCCTCGACGAGCCGACCAACGGGCTCGATCCGGCGGGCATCGCCGAGATGCGTGTGCTGTTTCGTTCTCTCGCTGATGACGGCATCACCATCTTTGTCTCAGCCACCTGCTTTTGAGATTGCCCAGATTTGCAAACACCTGGTTGTCATCAGCTCTGGGCGCATGGTCTTCCAAGGACATATTGGCGATCTCATGAACCGGACCCAGCCACTGCTCCGCGCCACCCCTGAAATTGCTCGGACAACTGGAGTCACTCGAGCATCTCGCCACAGGGCTCGGCATGGTGACCCAGTTGAACACGGGTCGCTGGTGGCCCACGGCGACTCAC